>NZ_JACVAT010000006.1:0-527606 GCF_014851985.1 Pseudomonas sp. PDM17 | reverse complement strand
AAGCACCTGGTCTACCGCCTCGCGTTTGAAGGATTCGGGAAAACGTCGTCTGGTCTGGGTCATGAACACTCCTTGCGGTGGGCATTATCCACCTTAAGTCAGTGTCCACTCAGCCCGGGACAGACCAGACTGGGCGTCCGCGCGTACACAGAGGCGATTGCCCACTTTGGGTTGTCGCGGTCTGTCTCCCAAATGCCCGCTCCTGGCCGATTGCTGCCTCCCGAGAACCCGGTCTAGAAAAGTTTTCTATTGCCGGCAAGAATGCCGGCTAATGCTATGCGGGTTGCGCGATTGGCGCATGGCTGACGGGTGTATCCGGAACCAGATGGAGTACATCGCTGGCAGGAAGACCAAGGTCAGCACCGTTCCTGCGAAGGTACCGCCGATCAGCGTGTACGCCAGCGCGCCCCAGAACACCGAATGGGTCAGCGGGATGAAGGCCAGGACGGCCGCCAGTGCGGTAAGTATCACCGGTCTGGCGCGCTGCACCGTGGCTTCGACGACTGCCTGGAATGGGGCTAGCCCCTCCGCTTCGTTGTGGCGGATCTGCCCAATAAGGATGAGCGTGTTGCGCATGAGAATGCCGGACAGCGCGATCAGCCCGACCAGGGCGTTGATGCCGAAGGGTTGGTGGAAAAGGATCAGCGTGGGCACCACGCCAATCAGTCCTAGCGGGCTGGTCAGAAAGACCATGATCATCGCGGAAATCGATCGCACCTGCAGGATGATGATGATCAGCGTGGCAGCCAGCATGATCGGGAACAGCGGCAGCATGGCTTTGCTCGCCTTGCCCGACTCTTCGATGGAACCGGCCTGTTCGATGCGATAACCACTTGGCAGCTTCTCGATGATGGGCTGGAGCTGTTGGCTGATGGCGGTCGAGACATCCGGCGGCTGCAAGTCCTCGGCAATGTCGCCCCGTACGGTGATTGTCGGCGTGCGGTCGCGCCAGCGCATGATAGGCTCCTCCATGCGCACTTCGACATTGCCCACTTGCGACAACGGGATGCGTTGCCCATCGGTGCCCGCCAACGTGAAGTCCATGATCCGGGACGGGTCGAAGCGGATATCGCCGGCTGCACGCGCCATGACCTGAACGGTACGGATGTCCTCACGCACAGCGGTGATCGGCACTCCACTCAGCAGGAACTGCAGCTGCTGCGCGACGGCGCTGGAGGTCAGTCCAACTGCCTGCAGACGGTCCTGTTGCAGAGTGAAGTGCAACGAGGGCACGCGGGTACCCCAATCGGTATTGACCGTCCGCATCATCGGATTGACTTCCATGACTTGCTGCACTTCAGCCGCGATGTCGCGAAGCTTGTCCGGGTTCGGCCCGGTTACTCGGTACGCAACCGGGTAGGGAGAGTAGGGCCCAAAGACCAGTTGCGAGACCCGAACCCGCGCTTCGTTGGCCAGCCCGTCTGCGATGGCCTGACGCAGCCGATGCTTCAGGGCTTCGCGCTCGTCCTGGTTGTCGGTGCGCACCACGATCTTGGCGAACGAAGGATCTGGCAGTTCCGGCCCCATGGCCATGAAGAAGCGGGGTGCGCCCTGGCCGATGTAGGCCGTGACGATCCTGGCCTCCTTCTGTTGAGCCAACCAGGCTTCCACCTTCTCGGTGGCCGCGCTGGTCTGGGCAATGGAGGTGCCATAGGGCATCTGCACCTCCACCAGCACTTCGGGGCGATCGGAGATAGGGAAGAACTGCTTCTTGACGACGCTCATCCCGACGATCGCCAGTGCGAAAAGCCCGACTACCGCACCGGCGACCTTCCACTTGTGAGCGATGACCTGACCGAGCAGTTGGCGAAAACGGTTGTAGCCCGGGGTGTCGTAGATGGCGTCATGGCCGCCCTCGACCTTCTTGAAGTCGGGCAGCAACTTGACCCCGAAATAGGGCGTGAACACCACGGCAACCAGCCACGAAGCGATCAGGGCGATACCGACGATCCAGAACATGTTGCTGGTGTATTCGCCCGCCGTGGATCGGGCAAAGCCATTGGGCATGAAGCCTACAGCGGTGACCAGGGTGCCGGACAACATTGGAGCCGCCGTGTGGCTCCAGGCATACGCGGAAGCCTGGACGCGGCTGAAGCCTTCCTCCATCTTCACCACCATCATCTCGATGGCGATGATGGCGTCGTCCACCAGCAATCCCAGGGCGAGAATCAGGGAGCCCAGGGTGATGCGGTCAAAGTTCTTGCCTGTTGCGGCCATGACGACGAAGACCATCGCCAGGGTCAACGGCACGGCGACAGCCACCACGATACCCACGCGCCATCCCATGCTGATGAAACTCACCAGCATGACCACCAGCAGCGCGACGAAGAACTTGATCATGAACTCGTCGACCGAGGCGCTGATATTGACGGCCTGATCCGTAACCTTGGTGAGACTCATACCCAGCGGCAGCTCGCCGTTGATGGCGCTCACCTCGTCGTTCAGGGCCTTTCCGAGGTCGAGGCCATTCCAGCCCTCGCGCATGACGATGCCTAGGAGCAATGCCGGCTCGCCGCCATTGCGAATCAGGAAAGTCGCCGGGTCTTCGTAGCCGCGCCTGACGGTGGCGACATCCGACAACTTCAGCGTGCGCCCTTGCGCAATCACCGGTGTGTCGCGAATTTTCTGCAACTCATCGAAGGCGCCATCCAGTCGCAGGAAGACTTGCGGGCCCCTGGTTTCGACTGAGCCTGCTGGCGTCAGGGCATTCTGGCCATTGAGTGCGGCGAACACTTCCTGTGGACCTATCCCCAGGGTTGCCAAGCGTTCATGGGATAGCTCGACAAAAATGCGCTCGGCTTGCTCGCCGATAATGTTGACCTTCTTCACACCGGGCACATGCAACAAGCGCTGGCGCAGCGACTCAGCGTCACGCACGAGCAGACGCTGGGGCTCGCCTTTAGCCTTGAGCGCAAACAGGGCAAAGGTGACGTCCGAGTATTCGTCGTTGACCAGCGGGCCAATGACGCCTTCAGGCAGGGTCTTCGCCTCATCGTTGATTTTCTTGCGGGCCTGGTAGAACTCCTCGGGCACCTCCGACGGCGGGGTGCTGTCGAGCAGGGACAGGGTGGTGAACGCCAGCCCTGGCCTCGTATAGGTCTCGCTGCGGTCGTACCAGCGCAGCTCCTGCAAGCGCTTCTCGATCTTCTCTGCGACCTGGTCATGCATCTCCTGGGCGGTCGCACCGGGCCAGGCCGTCACAATGGTCATCACCTTGACCGTGAACGCCGGATCCTCCGCCCGTCCCAGCTTGAAGAATGCGACAAGGCCCGCCAGAGAGATGAGGCAAACCATGAACAGGGTGATGGAGCGCTCGCGTACCGCAAGTGCTGACAGGTTGAAGCGGCCTCCAGTCATCGCGAGACTCCCTCGACCGCAGCAACCTCGGCCTGACCCTCCACCCGCACTTGCTGCCCTTCGCGCAGCAAGTGCGCGCCAAGCGCAACGATCCGGTCGTCCTGCTTGAGCGCGCCGCTGATACGTGCATGCTCATCATCGAGGCTCAGCACCGTAACCGGCCGCCAGGACACTCTTGCCGGACTGCCTTGAATGACCCACACGCCTGGGCCTTTGCCTTCGTCGCACAGCGCGCCAATCGGAATCTGCAGATCATTCCGCGCCTGCTCCTGCACTGTCCCCGCCGCAATTTGAACCGTGATGGTGGTGCCCAACGGTGCTTGGGCAAGTTCGCCATCGAGCACATACCGCGCTTCGAAGGTACGGGTCAGCCGATCGGCGACATCCGAGAGCTGGCGGAGGCTGGTCACGACACTGACGTTGTCCTTGCCGAACAGCGTGGCACGGGCGGAGGAGCCAACCGCCGGACGCAACGTCTCCGGCAACTGCACAACGGCTTCGCGCGGCCCCGCATGCGCCAGCCTGACAACGGGCTGCCCGGCACTGACCACTTGGCCAGGCTCTACCAGCGTCTCCATGACGATGCCATCGGCATCCGCCAACAGGTCGGCGTACCCGGTCGCATTGGCGGCGACCTCGGCTTGAGCCTCGGCCGCGCTAAGTTGTGCTCGCGCGGTGTCCGCTGCGGCTTTGTATTGAGCATAGGCAGATGCCGATACCGCGCCGGTTCCGCGCAGCGTTCGGTAGCGGGCCTCATCTTCACTGGCCTGTTTCGCTCGCGCCCGGGTTGCGGCGACGGCTTCGCGCTGCGCACGCGCGGCGAGGTTCAGATCGACAGGATCAAGGCGAAGAAGAACTTGCCCCCGCTTGACCGACTGACCAGTGTCGACGAGCCGCTCCAGGACCTTGCCCGATACACGGAAGCCCAGGTCGCTCTGGACGCGTGCGGCAACAGTGCCGGTGAACGACCTCGGCGCGGGTGCTGCCGACTGGGGTACGACAACCCGCACCAGTGGCGCGTCCGTGCGCGGATCGGTCGGCGCTTTTTCGCCGCAGGCGACCAGCGCGATCGGCATCACACCGATGAGAGTGGACAGAAGGAGGCTGCGCCGGCGCATGAGGAACCCATCGCAAGGAAGTAGGGAGCCCCAGCTTGAATCTAGTGACCAATTTAGTCAATGGTCACTATTGTTATGGCGACAGACTTCGCAGTACCAGGCTGGACAAAAGAAGGGGAGCCTCCTCGGTGGCATCGAGGCTGTATTGCAGAAGTAGCGGGTTGAAATACGGGCGCATGACCAGGAGGACCGCCTTGGTGGCTTCATCGAGCGGGGTCTTTCGCTCGAAGTCGCCGCTCTGCCTACCTTGCTGCAGGATGTCCTGGATGATCTCCTGAATGAGATTTTCATACGCAATAGTCACCTGCCAGCGTTCAGAGGCTGCGGACACGACAATTTCGTAGAGCTTACGATCTTGAAACAACAGGCGCAGGCATGCCTCCACAAGCGCCTTAAACATGCGGCGCAGCTTCTCTGGCGGACGATCAGCCTCGCTGACGGCGGCACGGACCTCGGCCTCTATTTGGCTGATGCAGTTCGAGCAGATCATTTCGCCAATGGCCTGCTTGGACTCGAAGAATTTGTAGATGTAGGCCTTGGAAAATCCGATCGACTTGGCGAGATCGGACACCGTGGTCTTCTCGTAGCCGTACAGGCTGAAGTGCTCGGTGGCTGCGGCCACGATCTGATCGCGCACCTCATGATCTGCAGGGCCGCGGGTGGTTGTTTTTGCTGTGCGTGTCTTGTTCATGCGGCATAGCCTACATAGCCGTCAGGGGATGGACAACGTGTGACCAAAATGTATTATGGTCACGCGCACCCGGATTTCCCCCCGTGAGGAGGAAGGCCATACCTGCCAGGCATATCTATCGCGATGGTCAGCCGGCAATTCGTGTAGTTGGCAGTAGCTAAGTGAAGTGGGACGCAAATTCCGGCCCCCCTCCATACACAACGCGGAGCCCATCACCATGAATGACGTCATCATCATCGGCGGCAGCTTTGCCGGCCTTGCAGCCGCCCTGCAGCTCGGCCGGGCCCGTCGCAAGGTCACCCTTCTGGATACCGGCCTGCCGCGCAACCGCTTCGCCGGCCATTCGCATGGAATGCTCGGCCACGATCACAAGCCACCGCAGGACATCCTGGCCGAGGCGCGCAAGCAACTCGCGCGCTACCCTACCATCAGTTTCGTCAAAGCCCGGGCCGACAGCATCTCCGGCGCGATCGACGATTTTTCCGTCCTCGTCGACAGCGGCGAGAGCTTTGCGGCGCGACGCGTGATCCTTAGCTATGGCGTCGTTGACCAAATGCCGAACATCCCAGGCTTTGCCGAAAGTTGGGGTAAGTCCATTGTGCCTTGCCCCTATTGCGATGGCTTCGAAGTCGCCGGCCAGCATTGGGGCCTCGTCTGGTCCGGCCCGCAGTCGCACCAATCTGCCAGGCTGTTCGGCGATTGGACTGACAAATTGACTCTCTTTGCCGATGGTCATGACATTGCGCCCGATATCCAGGCCGACCTGGAACGCCGCAACATACCTGTCGTCGATGGCCGGATCGTCGAGATCGCTCACCAAGAGGGCCATATCGCCACAGTCAATCTCGATACCCGCCGCAATGTCGCGGTCGACATCCTGTTCGCCCATCCGCGCAACAGGCCGTCCGCAGGTCTGCATGAATCGCTTTGCCTTGCCACGGTCGAGACTCCCACCGGCATCGTCCTCAACGTCGACGAACGCCGCCAAACCAGCACGCCCGGTATATATGCCGCCGGCGACCTCACGACACCCTTCTTGCCATCGGTCACCCAGGCATCATCGCAGGGCGCGATGGCGGGAATCTTTGCCCAGCAGTCGATGTTGGATTGAGAGAACAGATTTTCTTATCCAATTGAGTCATTGCTTTCGAGGAAGCCCGTCTATAAGCCCTGACAAGGGTGGAATGTACGAAATCTTGCTCTTTCTCAACGGCTGCTATCTCATCGTTCGCTTTTGGCCAATTGTTGCTGTGTGAGGGAGGCAGCTACCGACCCATAGCGGACACTTCTGTGCAAGTCAGCGATCTGTCGTCGCTCACTTGGCCCCAAGGTTCGCCCGAGCCCATTGCTCAGCGGTGGTTACTGGAATCGACTGCTGTTCGTTGAAGGTGCCCGCTTTAGGCCATGCCACACCTCTGCCTTGGGCGAATACAGCACGGTACTTTTTGATGTGATGGGTAGGGTCTTTTCTCAGCTCATCCATCAGGTACGGAACAGTCCACACGTGAGTTTTGAATGGACGACCCAGCGCATTTTCGAGGATGTTCGCAACTTGTCCATACGACACCGTGTCGCCCGAGAGATAGACAATCTCGTTGCGGAAGCGAGGTTCAAAGAAGACGATTTCCGCTGTTAGAGTGCCGATGTCGTCTGGTGTGGTGAGCGTCACGGTGTTCTCAAGACTGCCGAGAGCGTTAACGGTGTCATTGTCGAAGTCGACTACTTCGAATACGGGCTCGAAGAGGAAGCTGGTGAACATGCCCGTCGAGATAATTACCCATTCGGTTTTATCCTGCGCGCGGAGTGCCTCGCGTACATCGAGTTGAGCATCGAAAAGATCTTGGGGGCTGCCCCGACCGATCACTTCGAAATCCACGCCAAACTGCCACGGGAAGTAGCGCTTAACGCCCGACCTTAGCGCTGCTGTCGCCAACTTCATGGGGGTTTCTCGACCCGCGACCATGCCGGCGCAGCCTATGACGGTATCGAACCGCCCGAACACTTCAGCTAACTGATCAATTGAATCGTTCACCAGATCCGCAGCGACCATCTGAATGCCCAGCCCACGAAGCTCGTCGATCTCGGCTTTTTTCTCCGGTATCTGGGTGTTGATGGTCGACTCACGGAGAAGAACGCTGATTTGGGAACCGGGTGCGCGTTTGGCCACTCGCGCGAGATTGCGCAAAACCGGGAGACCAAGTTCGCCAGCGCCGAGAACAAGAATGGATTGAGGGGAAAGCGGGGTTGCTTCGGTCATGATTTCTCCTGAGGCGTGATGCCTATAACATGAACGAATGCTGGCATGATCAGGCAGTACTCGTAAGAAGGCACACGCGTGATACCTAGGAGGGATAAATGACCAATCAGGACGCTCTGAGCCAGGCAGAAGCCATCTGCCAAACGCTCCGAGAAGATGATGATGGCGTCAGACGGGAGGTCCTCGCTCACGCGGGTAGCCGATGGTCATTGGGCATCCTGCATGCCTTGGGTGTGTATGGCACGATGCGCCACGCTGAGATAAAAAGGCAGATGACTGGGGTGACCCAGCGAATGCTGACCAAGACGCTGCGCGCCATGGAGCGGGATGGATTACTGCTTCGAAGGGAGTTCGGGGAAATTCCGCCGCGCGTCGAATACGAGCTGACGCCAGTGGGTATGGAACTGTTGGTTCGGATGTCTCCTGTTTGGATGTGGGTGGTCGAAAACGCCGAGGAATTCCGCAAGGCGCGTCGCGTTTTCGACAGTCAAGATGACAAGAAACCAGCTTGGCAGATCCCCACGTCGGCTCCCTCTAACCCAGAGTAATCGATAGCGTGTACTTCTCGTTCAGAGCAGTAGCTCGCGACCTGACCTCGCCCAAAATCGAACGCCCGCTTCTGGCCGTTAGCTGCCGCCTTCCTGGTGCCGGCTAGGGATCCTGGTTATGCCTCCCCCCTCGCGCGCAATCCGTTCTCGTTAAAAGCTTCCGCCTGACAGAGACTCAGCCCTTGTGCGGTATGCAGGGGACGGTCCTCAGCACACCCCTTGCCACCTATCGTCTCCTGTAGCCTTAAGTCTACTTCGTCAACGTGCAGCCAACGGACGCGACCTCGGCTGTTGGGTATGAAAGCCTCAGCGACGCGGTAGGAAAAGCAGCTCAAAAAGACCTCGGCCCTAACCAGTCATCGGGCCGAGGTAAACAGGAACAATAGTTTGTCCTCCTAGTATTTCTGGAGGTGTCCAGATGGGATTGAGACTAACTAAGTCGCCGTGCAGTTTGGCCAGAGAAATTGACGGCTCTATATCTGAAACCCATTGAGATTACCGGCTAAGTCGCAAGCTTTCCCTCTGGCGTACGAATTAAAAGAGAGAGAGCGGATAGCTGATGATCAACCGGTTCTCATCGAAGCTGGTATTGCTACCCCAATCGCGGCGCATGGTGGAGTTACGCCATTTGACGCTCAGGGCCTTGAACGCACCCGACTGCACCACGTAGGCCAGTTCGGTTTCACGTCCCCGTTCTTTGCCGTCGGTCATTGCACCGACATGGACGTTGTCGCCGCTGAGGTAGCGGTTCATCAGGGTCAGCCCCGGAACGCCGAAGGCCGCGAAGTCGTAGTCGTGACGCAATTGCCAGGAACGCTCACCGGCGTTGTCATAGCTGGAGCTGAAGCTGTCGTTTCCCAGGGGGCTGCCACTGGTGCCGTTGACTTTCATCCAGGCGTCGTCGCCACTGACGTCCTGCAAGCCGACATAGAAGGTGCTGGCTCCGTACTTGGCAGAGAACAAGCCGAACCAGGTGCGGTTGTCGAGGTCGCCAGCCAGGGCACTGCCGTCTTCCTTGCCGTTGAAGTAACCAAGGTTGGCGCCCAGGGTCCAGTCACCGATCGGCTGGCTGTGCACCAACTGGACGAACTGCTGCTGGTAGATGTCTTTCAGCTCGGCGCTCCACAGGCCCACCAAGGTGCGGTTGTCATTGAAGCTGTATTCGCCACCGACAAAGTTGAAGCGATCAGAGGTGAAGGCCCCTTTGCCGTTCAAGAACATGTCTTCCATGCTCGCGTCGTTGCGCGGGCTGTTGCCACGGAACTGACCGCCGTAGAGAGTCAGGCCGTCGATCTCCTTGGAGGTGACCTGAGCACCCTGGAAGGTCTGCGGCAGGGAGCGGCCGTCGTCAGCACGCAGGATCGGCAACACCGGCATCCATTCCCCCGCCTTCAGCTCGGTCTTCGACACGCGCATCTTGCCGGCTACCGCCAGTCGGCCGAAGTCGTCGGCGGCGCGACCATCGCCATGCACAGGCAGCAATTGAGTGCCTTTGGTGCCTCTGCCGCTATCGAGCTTGACTGAGAGCAGGCCGAGCGCATCAACGCCGAAGCCAACGGGGCCTTGTGTGAATCCGGACTTGCCGTCGAGGATGAAGCTCTGGGTCCATTCCTCGGCCTTGCCTTGGCTGGTTGAGTCTCCAACAAAGTTACGGTTCTGATAGTAATTGCGCAGGTTCAACGTCGCCGTGGAGTCTTCGAGGAATCCGTCTTCTTCGGCGGAAAGGGCGTACCCGCTGCCGCCGATGACACAGTGCGCGACGAGACCGATGGTGGTGCAGAAATGACGAGTCGGGGCAAGAAAATTCATTGTTGTTATGTTCTCGCTGGTTTAGTGGTGGGGTTGTAGGCCCTATGACCTCGCGGTGCGGGCGTTGGCCATGGCCGCCAGGCGCACCGCAACGTTGGCAGCGCCGTAGCCGGCGTAGCCGTTCTTGCGTTGCAAGATTTCAAAGAAGAAGCGCCCCCCGAACGGCTCTGTGTATACGTGGAACAGCTCGCCTCCCTGAGCGTCGCGGTCGTAGAGCACGTTGTAATAGGCCAGCTCGCTGAGGAACTCGTCGTCGAAGTCGAAGCGTGCGGCCAGGTCGTCGTAGTAGTTCATCGGGATATGCAGCAGCGGCACGCCAGCCTCCTTGGTGCGGTTCACCTCGGCGAAGATGTCCTCGCAGGAGAAGGCGATGTGGTGCACGCCGGAACCGCGATAGCTGGACAGCGCGTGGGAGATGGCCGTGTTGCGGTTCTCCGAAATGTTCAGCGGCAGGCGGATGCTGCTGCAGCGACTGCGGAGGGCGCGGCTCTTCACCAGGCCATACGGGTCCGGTAGCACCACCTCGTCGTCGGCTACGAAGTCCAGCACGCTCTTGTAGAACAGCGCCCAGCTGTCCAGGCCATCGGCCGGCAGTGCCAAGGCCATGTGGTCGATGCGCTCTAGCTGGCCGGTTTGCACGGCGCCTGCGTCGAGGACGAAGTCGCTGTCGTAGATGGACTGGCCGGCCGGGGACTGCTCCACCAGGTAGATCAGGCTCCCGTCCGGCGCGCGTACGGCGGGAATCTCGCGCTCGTTCGGGCCTACCAGGCCGCGGAACGGCTGTCCCTTGAACTCGCGAGCGCGCTCCAGGGCACTGGCGCTGTCCTTCACGCGCAACGCGGTGGCGCAGAGCGACGGGCCGTGGGCCTCGAAGTAGCCATGGGCGAAGGAATAGGGTTCGGCGTTCAGCACGATATTGATGTCGCCCTGGCGCAGCAGGCTCGCGTCCTTGGAGCGGTGTTTGCCTGCTCGGGCGAACCCCAAGCGTTCCAGCCAGCCCGAAAGTTTGGCCCCCTGGTTCTCGTCCACCGCGAACTCGAGGAACTCCACGCCGTCGTAGCGGCTGGCGGGTGGCGGCGCGAAGAGGATGTCGAGGTCGGCCGGCGCCACCGGATCATTGGCCAGCAGCCTGCGGGTCTTCTCTTCGAGGTAAAGCAGGGAACGCAGACCGTCAGCGGCCGTGGCACGCGGCGGCGCGGCACGGAAACCGTCGTTGAAGATTTCCAGCGAGAGCGGTCCGTTGTAGCCGCTGCGGATGATGGGGGCGAGGAAGCCCGCCAGGTCGAACTCACCCTGCCCGGGGAAGCAGCGGAAATGCCGGCTCCATTCCAGCACGTCCATGTCCAGCAGCGGCGCGTCGGCCAGCTGCACGAAGAAGATCTTGTCGCCGGGAATCCCGGCGATAGCGCTGTGGTCGCCCTTGAGCGACAGGGTGTGGAAGCTGTCCAGTAGCACGCCCAGGGACGGATGGTCGGCTTGGCACACCAGTTTCCAGACCTGCTGCCAGGTGTTCACATGACGGCCCCAGGCCAGGGCCTCGTAGCCGATACGCAGGCCGCGTGCGTCGGCGCGCTCGGCCAGCAGGCGCAAGTCGTCGACCAGGATCTCCTCGTCCGGCAACGAATCGGGCTGAACGTTGCTGCAGACCAGCACCAGATCGGTGCCGAGTTCCTGCATCAGGTCGAACTTGCGCTCGGCGCGGTCGAGGTTCTTCTGCAGGCGATCGCGGCGGCAGCCTTCGAAATCGCGGAACGGCTGGAACAGCGTGATGGCTAGCCCCAAGTCAGCGCACATCTGGCGGATTTCGCGGGGGCTGCCCGCGTAGTACAGGAGGTCGTTTTCGAATATCTCGACGCCGTCGAAACCGGCGGCGGCGATGGCCTCAAGTTTTTCCGGCAGGGTGCCGCTCAGGGAGACGGTAGCAATGGAACGCTGCATGCTTCAGATCCTTTCTGATTGTTAGTTGCGGTTCACGAGCTGCTCCATTTGTTGCGGGAGCACCCCTGAGGCCTGTCCGAACTGGCCGTCTAGCTCCTGTGCATTTCGGGGCGCCTGAGCAACAACGACCGCTCATCACGAACGATCTCCAGGCGCAGAGAGCGCCGGCTGGGGCAATGCGCCGCCGTCCAGCTGCTATCTGGCAGCGCCTACTGACTGGTGCGAGGGGTATCGAGAAAGGCGAAGTGTTGAATCGCCAGCTGATAGCCATGGGTGCCGAATCCGGCCAGCACGGCTTTGGCCACAATCGAGACATAGGAGTGGTGGCGGAAGGTCTCGCGCCGATGCACGTTGGAGATATGGACTTCGATGACGGGCACCTCGGCCGCAATCAGCGCGTCATGGATAGCCACCGATGTGTGAGTCCAGGCGCCCGGATTGATGACGATGCCATTCACACGGCCACGCGCCTGGTGAATCCAGTCGATCATCTGGCCTTCGTGGTTGGTCTGTTGGAATTCGATTTCAAGGTCGAATTGGTTGGCGGTTTGGCGACAAAGCGCTTCGACATCGGCCAATGATTCGTGTCCGTACACCTCTGGCTGGCGCTTGCCGAGCATGTTCAGGTTTGGGCCATTCAGAACGAGAAGGGTGGACATGGGTCGCTCCAGTCAGATGGGGTTGCTCGCAAGGCAGGCCCCTGGTATTCGATGTGCTTGCTGCTCAGGCTGGATCACCTCCTGAGCAGTCCTATGCAGCTGAGCTGGATTGAGGTTTTCCCTAATCGGGGAATTGCCACATGCAAATCCATCTCAAAGGCGGTAGAAATCCCGGTCTATTAGGAAGGCTGTGCCCTTTCGAGTGAATGCTATTTCCCTAACGATAGAATTTCAATCGTAGGCTTTGAATTGCAACGGAAATTCAATTTTAGAAAAATGCTTTATGTTTCAATAAATTAGATAATTTATGTTCCATAATAGAATATACAAACCGTCTTTTATAATAAAAATAATTCACAAAAATGGGAATTTAGGCTCTTCGCGTTGAGCCTACGTCGAGGCAGCCGAAGGATTACTCGCCAAAGACGCACGCGAGCTGAAGCCCACGCGGGCTTGAGGCTGAGTGGGGCAGGGGCTGAAGGGCGAAGGCATTTGCGCGCTTGGTTCGTGACGCCGCAGCACCTACGCCAAGGCGCTTCTTAAAGCCGACAAGCCAAACAAAAAAGCCGCTCGTTGAGCGGCTTTTAGCGTGAAGGGACAGCGCTGCATCGTCAGCGCACGAGGAAGCCCAGTATCACCTCGGTCACGTGAGACAGGCGCTCATTGAGAGCTTTGGGCGTCACCAGATCGCGACCGTGGATAGTGGAAAGGGTGTATTGGTTGGCGAGATAGAAATAGGTCATGCCCACCAGGGTGAAATAGAGTTGGACGGGATCAACGCCACCACGGAATGTGCCGTCGACGCGACCTCGCTCCAGAATCCGCCCCAGGCTTTCCACCAGTGACGAGCCCAGCTCCGGCAGGTGCCTGGATGTCGAGAGATAGCGCGCGCGATGCAGGTTCTCGTTATTCACCAACGCCATGAAGTCCGGGTGCTCGTTGTAGTAGCGCCAGGAGAACTCGATCAGGCGACGAATGGCATCCATGGGCGGCAGGCTTTCAAGATCGAGCTCTCGCTCGGCCCGACGCAAGTCCAGATACTCCTTCTCCAGCACGGAGAGAAACAACTCCTCCTTGTTGTCGTAGTAGTAATAGATCAGGCGCTTATCGACACCGGCGCGCTCTGCGATCTCTTCAAGACGAGCGCCTTCCAGTCCCTGCACAGCGAAAACCGAGCGAGCGGCCTGGAGAATCGTCTCCTGCGTACGCTTGGCATTGCGCGAGCGCTTCCCTTGGGTTGCTTCGATATCTGAATCTGCCATGCCCGAAAATACTGTCGTATTCCTGATTGGGGGAGCGTCGCAGAATACCTCAACTTTGCAACTCGGGTGGAGACCCACTCCTTGGCCTCCTCCCTACATATCGCAGTGGTCAGTCAGCAACCTTCAGACACGCCCTGAGCGAATTCGCAAGCGGAGCTTGCTGGTCAGCACCTGAATCTCTTCCCAGGTCATCCATCTTGACGTTATAGGTTTCCCGCGCAGTCCAGGTTGCCACGGCAGCAATGGTGCAAGCCACAAGAGCGAGGCACGCGGCCGGTAGCCAGGGAGAGCTGCCCTTCATGAAGGCGGCGGCAATGATCGGGGCAAACCCCGAAAGCGCGAAACCGACTTGCGTGCCGATGGCCATGCCCGACAGCCGCACCTTGGTGCTGAACATTTCACCGAAGAAGGCCGGCCAGATCCCGTTCGCCGCACTGAAGCAGACGCCCGACATCAGAATCCCCAGCATGAAGGTCAGCGGCAGGTTGTTCTGTCCGAGCGACCACAGGAAGGGGGTCATCAGGGCACCAGAGGCAAGCACACCAAACAGGTACACCGGACGACGACCCACTCGGTCGGCCAGTCGTGCCCACAGAGGGATGACGAAAAGCGCCACAACGTTGGTGACAATGGTCAGCCAAAGCATGGTGCTGCGCTCAATGCCGACAATATTTACGGCATAGGACAGCGCAAAGACACCGAACAGCGTGCTCACGGTGGAAACCATGGCTGCCATCGCCACACGGAGTACGTCCGCCTTGTAGTCGCGCAGCAAGGCTACCAGCGGAATCTTGGCGGTTCGCTTGTTCTCCCGCTCATCCTGAAACACCGGAGTTTCCTCGATGTTGCGGCGAATCAGATAGCCAACGACCAGAACGATTAAACTCAGCCAGAAGGGAATACGCCACCCCCACGACAGCAGCTGCTCTTCTGGCAGCCTGGAGATCGGCAGGAACACGAGAGTGGCCAGGATCAATCCGGCCTGGGTGCCGCTGAGCGTAAAGCTGGTGAAGAAAGCGCGCCGACCTTCCGGTGCGTGCTCAAGTGTCATGGAGTTTGCCCCTGCCTGCTCACCCGAGGCCGAGAAACCCTGACATAGGCGCAGGATCACCAGCATGATCGGCGCGGCAATCCCGATACTGTCGTAAGTAGGCAGGCAACCCACCAGGAACGTCGAAATGCCCATCAGCAGTAGCGTCAGCACCAGCACCCGCTTGCGTCCGTACTTGTCACCGAGGTGGCCGAGAAACAGCGCACCGATTGGCCTGGCGACATAGCCAACACCAAAAGTGGCCAGTGCCAGCAGGATTCCAGTGGCCGGGTCGGACGTTGGGAAGAAGATCTTGCCAAAGACCAGCGCTGCCGCAGTCCCGTAAATGAAAAAGTCGTAGTACTCCATCGCACTGCCGATCCAGCCGGCGAATGCGGCCTTGCTCGGCGTTTTCTTGTATTGGGTGTTCATGCTACCTCCGATATCACCACGCTCTACCGTCTGACGAGGGCTGGAGCGCGGCACGTGTGCGTTAACACACGCTCTGGATTGCGTTTTGTTTTTGTTTGGTCCAGCAAGCCCTATTCGGCCAACCTCTGTTTTGGTTCGTTCGTCGGTAGATGAACCCTCCTCTGCAATTATCGGCAGTTGAGCGGAGGCGCCTCCGCTCAGTGATGAGCGGCGGGCGCAGGGCTCGTTTCGAAGAGGGCTTCCTGCGACAGGCTTGCAAGCAGGGCCTGAGTTTTCTCCAACATCCGCCGGGCACGCTTCACTGCAGGCACCTCGGCGGCGAGGCTACTCATTGGCACCTCCAGGCTGAGAGGAATGCCCGGCGGCATCGCCCGCAGCAGACCCACCAGATCCAGACCGCCATCGCCCGGCATCAACCGTTCGGAGCGGGCTTGATACAGGAGCGTGTCGAAATCGGTCGGTCGCCTTGCCGGGGCGTCACACAGCTGCATTAACCGGAAGTACCGCGCCGGCAGAGCCGTAAGCGTCTCCAGCCGCTCGCCGGCCCGGTCAAAGTGAATCGGGTCCACGAGGATGCCGGCATTCGCGCAGCCTGCCGCCTCAATCAGGCGGGACGCCGCCGAAAGGCTGCAGATATCAACCCAGGGAGTCGGCTCCAGGTTGGCGGCAATGCCGTATTTACCCGCCAGCTCGCAGAACCCCGCGAACAGGTCGGTCATCTGTGCGAAATCGGCGACCTGGCCCGATACCACGGCGTTACGCGCGCCGAGTAATGCGCCGGTTTCAAGCGCGAGGCGGAAGTCTTCGAGCCGGGTATCAGGTCGCAGGCGGAACAGCTCGATATCCGACACCTGCACTCCGGTGTCTCGCAGGCGACGAGCCGTTTCGCGAATCAGCGGGGTATCCCCAACGCTGTCACGTTGCGGCTCCTCGGGAGTCGCCGGGATCAGTCGCAGGCCGACACAGTCGAAGCCGGCGATGGAGGCGCACTCCACCATCTCAGCCGGCGACAGTTCCAGGTGCGAAAGGGGCGCAAGGCCAATCAGGCGCGTCATTCGTCACCCCCGCAGAGCTGCAGCGAGAGGCTCATGATGCGTCGCTCCTCAGGTGCACGACAGCACCCGAGGTCGCAGCCTCGTGCACCGCCAGTGTCGCCTCAAGGGTGCGCAGGCCGTCTTCCGCGGAGCAGATGGGCTGCTCAAGCCCCTCGATCACCGCGCAGAAATGTCGCAGCTGCTCGGCGTAGGGACAGCCGATGTGGGGTACCGCGCGCTGGACCGTGATCTGGTCATGCCATCCCGGCTGATCGTGGTAGCGCCACAATTCCAGGCGAGGCAGGGTCAGCGAACCTTGCGTGCCCGAGAAGAAGTGCGAGTTGACGTCATCCTGGCGCGGGAAGCGCTCGGCCTCGCCTGCCGACAGATCCCAGTTCCACGGAGCGGCCGTCGTATCAGAAACCGACACCGTGCCCAAGGCTCCATTGCAGAAGCGCAGCATCACGGCTGCCGTATCTTCTACTTCGAAATGACGGATTCGGTTCGAGGTGATGGCCTGCAAGCTTTCGATCTCGCCGAACAGGAAGCGCAGCAGGTCAATGTCATGGATCAGGTTGATGAGCACCGGACCGCCACCGACCTGACGACGCCAGGAGGTCTCGAAGTACTCGTCAGGCTTTAGCCAGGTGCACAGGGCCGTGACACTCACCGGCTTGCCTAGTACGCCGGCATCAATGATCGATTTTGCCTGACGCATGATCGGGTTGTATCGGCGCTGGTGGCCGACCAGAGCAGGCACACCATTCGCTGCGGCAGCTGCACAGATTCGGCGGGCGTTCTCCAGGGTGTCGGCGATCGGCTTCTCGACGAGTACAGCCACCTTGCGCTCAAGGCAGGCAACGGCGACGTCCGCATGGGTCACGTTGGGCGTTGCCACCACCACGCCGCGCGGCTTGACTGTTTCCAGCATCGCGACGTAATCCGCAAACCAGGGCACACCAAGCGAGCTCGCCATCTCCTGGGCTGCGGCAGAAGGATCAGCAATCCCCACCAATTCCACATTTTCCAGTGCCTGTGCGCGCTCGATATGGGTCTTGCCGATCAATCCAGCGCCGATCACTGCGAGCGGGATCTTATTCATGTTATTTCCTTTTTTAGGGAATTAAAGCATTCGCGCCATTCATAAAGGCATTGAATTTGCTGGAATCAAGCGAATTTCGCGTGACGCCAGATAAAGATTATTTCCCTGAAAAAGGAATTTCAAATTTTTCCCACAAAATCCCTCTCTGTTTGGTTTTTATACAAATCCTTTGGATTCAATATGTTATGAGATTTATTTCGCAAAAAGTGTCGATTTTATGAGTTTTAAGCTCAAAACGGTATATCTGTTATTCCCTATCTAGGGAATTAAGTGTTGAGGGCTTACCGCTGAGTACGTGACCCTGCGAGCTGCAGAAAAGGGTCAGTTCGGGAAGGAGGGCGCTCGGGCATGACGTCCCGGCAAATGGAGGGAGAAGGCAGAAGTCTGGAGAGCCCCGCGCCCGCGATGCTTGTCTATCGGCAGTATTTTGGAGGGCGCCGTCAGAATGCGAGCAATTCTCATCCGGGCGGCTGGGCTTAGGATGGAGTATCGGTCCCAGGATTCCTGGTGGCCGCAGATCGTCACCATTCCGCGGCCGGACCGAGCCGCGACAAGCATCGCTATGCGTTTCCACCGTCAGCCTGGATGAATTCGTCAGAGGCGCCGGTCAGGTCGCGCTACCCAAGCGGTCGACGTTCTTGATCGGCTACGACGGTGAATCGCATGGCCCCCGCCCTCAGTGGGAAAAAGAAATAAGTGAGAAATAAGCGAAAAATCTGAGAAAGATTCAGCGGTGTTTTGTGCCGTTTCAACGCTTCAGCTAACTGACCAATCGAATCGTTAACAAGACATAGGTCAGGCGCAGGCCGGCGAAGGCCGTACGTCGAGGTGGGGCGTATGGATTTCGCCGCCGAAGGCGCCCAGGTCGGAAACTCCCTGGTCATCGGCAACGATCAGTAGAAAATTCGGGCGTTTGCTCATGGCGGCTCGCGAAGGAAGGGGGTTGGGCAAATGCCCATTAAGACTATTGCCGTAGCGGCACGCCATTGCCTTCGGAGAATACTTTTCGTGCCTTTGCGGCATGGCTCATGGGGGTATATTCAGGGGCTGCCGGCGACTTTCTTCGAGGTGTCGAAGGCCAATTCCGGGCCCCGCCGAATCATTTTCCAGATGCAGGAAGCGCAACCGCAGGCGTCGCGATGGCCTTTGGAATGCCTGCTTGCGGAGGGCCGACAAGCAGGCCGAGCGGTCAGAGGGTGACGAACAACGCGGAGGTCCAAACGCGCGATTGATCGCGCTGGCGGGCGCTGATGAACAGCGGGTGCTCGCGGCCTTCCTCCAGGCCCAGCGCGCGCAGATCGATGCGGCCTGACACGTCGCGGGGCAGGGCGGCTTCGCTGATCTGTTCCAGCGCCACCTGCAGTTCCGCTCCCGGCAGATGCTTGACGATGGCCCCGGCGGCGAGCAGTTCATCGCCCGAGAGCTCCAGCGCCACCGTGGGGGCGTGGGGATGCGGATGCGGCTCCAGCGGGTCGCCGACCTTCACATAGCCATCGATCCGGCAGTGCACGCGGATGGTCGCGCCCTTCAGCTGGGAGATGTCGATTTCCAGGCTGTCGGTATCGCCGTTGGTGTCGGTTCTGAGTGCCAGGGTGGTGGCGTCCTTGCGCCATGCCACCTGTTCGGGATGGTCGGCGCCGAGGAAGCGGAACGCAGTGAGGGTCGCGCCGGTGATGCTGATCTCGGCGTTCCAGTAGGCGCCACGGTAGCGATCCTTGATCCGGGCGCCGCCCAGGCGCAGGCGGATGCGGCGTGGCGACAGGCCGGCCTCGGCATGCAGGTTGCGCGACCACAGGCTCTGCTCGCCGCGGAACAGCTCGACGTGCTCCCAGCCGGCGTCGCCCAGCAGGCGATAATCCAGCGCGGTCTCGCCGCTGGCCGTCACCACATCGCCCATCAGGTGCTGGCCCAGGCGCAGCAGCGCGACGCTGCGCTCGCCGGTGGTGGCGAAGGTGTGCCGGGCGCGCAGTGCGCGGCCCACGCCGGCGCGGTCGAAGCTCTCGGCGATTACCCCGGTGAGCCCGCCGCGCGAGCCGAACACCGCGGTCGCCGGTACGCCGCCGCCACAGCGGCCTTGATGCTCGTCGCTGTTGGCGGCAGCGCCGACACGGTAGCCGCGCTGCAGCGCCTCGGCGTAGACCCAGTGGAATTGCCCCCACGCCGAACCGACCTCTACCAGCCGTTCCAGCTGCGGATGGTGCCAGTCGAGGTTGCAGCGACGGCCGCCCACGTGGGGCATCATCAGGTGCCCTTCGGGATCATGGGCGTAGGCGGCGTAAAGTTCGTCCACGGGCCAGGCGCCGGGCTTGATGGTGCCGGCGGTGAATTCGTTCCACTCGAAGGAGCGCACCAGGCGGCCCTGGGCGTCGAAGGGAAACTCCGGTTTGCGGTCGTGCAGGAAGACGACGTTGCGGTCGCCGCCCGCACAGGAGTTGCCGCACCACTCGGTGCCCGGATAGCAGACGAAGCGACCCGGTTCATTGAGCTGGTGGATCAGGGCGACTGCCGCATCCCAGCGCTGTTCGGTGATGTTGAAGTCGTTGGCGGTGTAGCCGAGCACATCGAGGCCGGCGACATCGCGGCCGTAGCTCAGGTTGTACAGCGTGTCGTTGGTGCCCACGGTGTCATCGGAGTGCACGTGCAGGTCGGCGTAAAGCGGGCGCAAGGCAGAAGTCGCCGCGTCGACATTGACGAACGCCGTGGCGGGCAACACCCCCGGCTGCGTGGTGGTTGCGTTGATCGACCATTCGCCCTGGGCCGGCAGCTCGACCGCGGGTACGCGCAGGATGGCCCAGCCTTCGCTGGCGAGGGTGAACGGCAGGCGGAGGACCTGTCCGGCCGGGCCGGCCAGGGTGATTTCCCCGCCCAACGGCGTGAAGCGGCAGGTGTTGCCCCACGCATCGTCGGCCCGCACCAGCAGGTCGAACGGCTGGCCTTCGCCCACCAGGCGCGGCGCGATGACCTGCAAGCGTTCCGCAGCGCCGGGCACGATGTCCAGCAGCAGGTCTCCGGGCACCTCGGCGAACTTCGAACTGCCCAGCGGATCGATGAACAGGCGCAGCCGGAAGTCCTTCTCGACGAAGCTCTGCACCCGCGTACCGGCACCGCCCTGGCGGCGATCGCCGAGGCGGATGACGATGCGGTCGCCGGGGTTGAGGTAGCCGTCCACGATGTCGATCAGGATGGCCTTCTGGAAGGGGCGCTCGTGGCCCTTCTGGTCGAAGCGCACCTTCAGGTGTTGCACCGTCGCCGGGCTTTGGCCCGGCACCAGGTCACCGGCCTGGTATTCGGCGCTGACGTAGTTGGCGGCGCGCGGGTCGGAGGTCTGGAAGAGGGCCCAGTCCGAATAGAACTTGAACGCCAGCTTGAGCCACGCGCCATCGGCCAGGCCGCTGGCCCCCACCTCGTAGACGAAGGTGATCTCGTCCCACTGGCCGGCCACCAGCATGCGCCGATTGCAGCGGATGCTGCCGAGGAAGGGGTGCGCCTTGTTGCGCTCGTAGAGTCCGCTCGGGGCGATGTAGTCACCGGCGTCGCGGGGATCGAAGGTCTGGCTCACGCGGATACCTCGTTGCGAAGGATGTTCAGGAGTGCGGGCGCCTCAGGCGGCCCGCCAGGATTGGTAGTAGCGCTCCAGGCGACGGAACACCAGGCTCTCCATCAACCAGGCGAGCAGGCCGATGACAGCGATGCCCAGCAGCACCTGGCTGCTGTTGCCGATCTGCCCGCCCATGGAAACCATCCAGCCGATGCCTTGCGAGGCGCCGATCATTTCGGCGGCCACCAGGGCTCGCCAGCCCTGGCTGAAACCGATGCGCAGGGCTGCAGTGAGGAAGGGCAGAGAGGCCGGCAGGTAGATGTGCACGAGCAGTTGTGCGCGCGTGGCGCCCAGCGTCCTGGCGGCGCGGACTTCACCGTCGCGGATGCCCAGCACGCCCTCCTGCAGGGTGACGATCATCGGGAACACCGCCGCGATGAAGATCACCAGCATGATCGAGAAGAACCCGAGGCCGAAGATGATCAGAATCAGCGGCGCCCAGGCGATCGGCGGGATCGCCATGAACAGGCTGTTGAGCGGCGCGACGAACTCACGCAAGCGCCGCGACAGGCCGGCGGCGGTGCCGACGACGACCGCGACTATCACCGCGCTGCCGAACCCGGCCAACTCCTCCAGGGCGCTGGCGCGGAACTGCTTCCAGAGCGAGCCGTCGGCGATCCAGCGCAGCGCTTCGGCGCCGACCACCCAGGGTTGTGGCAGCACGTAGCTGGGGAAGCGGCTGGCCAGGGCGATCCAGACCAGCAGCAGAAAGGGCAGTGAGGCCCAGCCCCAATCGGGCCTTGGTAATCTCATGGGCGGCTCAGCGGGAGGCTTTCTGCAGGAAGGAGGTGTCCACCAGGTCCTTGAGCGGCACAGTGGTGTTCATGAATTTCAGCGCGTTGGAATAGCCCATCAGGCGCTCGATGAAGGCCAGGTCGGCAGCGTTCAGGTCGGCCGACCAGCCCAGGCGTTTGCGCGCTTGCGCGACGATGGCGCGGCCATCGGCCTGGCTGCCGTCGGGGCGTTGCACCGACTCCAGGCGGAAGGCGTCGGCGATGATCGCGTCGGACTCCTGCGGGTGCTCGTTCAGGTAGGCAATGGCGCGGCGGTGGGCGCGGAGCAGCTTCACCACGTCGTCAGGGCGATCACGCAGGGTTTCCGGCAGGCCGATGACGACGTACCAGGGGTACTGCGGCAGGGCCTGGTTGACGTCGAGCAGCAACCGCGCCGAGCCGCGCAGCAGCGCCTGGCTGACGAAGGGCTCCCAGGAAAACGCCGCATCGACGATGCCGCGATCCAGCGCCGCGTTCATGTTGCCCGGTGGCATGTCGACGATGTCCAGATCGGTGTCCGGGTTCAAGCCGGCGCGCTCGCCCAGCACGTAGCCGCGCAGCAGCACATCCATGCCGCTGCCTTTCTTCACCCCGGCCAGCTTGTGCCCCTTGAGGCCGGCCAGGTCCTGGATCGGACTGTGGATACCCGCCAGCACGGCCGCCTGGCCGTAGTTCACCTTGGCCAGGATCACGCTCTTGAGCCCGCGGGCATACCACTGGTAAACCGGCGGCGCACCGACGTAGGCGACGTCGAGTTCGTGGGCTGCCAGGGCCTGCTGGATCACCGGGCCGTCGCCCAGTGCCTTGATGTCGACATCGAGTCCTTCGTCGCGGTAGTAGCCGAGCTTGTCGGCGATCAGCACCGGCGCGTTGGCCATGGCGAAGACGTAGCCGATTCGCAGCGGTTCGGCGGCATGGGCACAGGCGATCCAGGAGGTCGCTGCCAGGGCGATGGGCAGAAGCAGTTTCTTGATCATGCGGGACTCGTTGTCAGTGGGGGATGTCGATGCTTAGCGGCGAGGCGGCCATGACCTCGCCAATGCGGGCCATCAGCTCATTGCGGTAGTCGAGGAAGGCCGGCAGTCGCCGGGTTTCCAGATTGCTGCGGGGACGCGGCAGGTCGATGGCCAGCTCGCTGTGGATGCCCCCCGGCGCGATGTTCATCACCACCACGCGGTCTGCCAGGAACACCGCTTCGTCGATGTCGTGGGTGATGAACAGCACCGTCTGCCCCAGGGCGGCCCAGAGCCGCAGGGTCTCTTCGTTCATCGCGGCGCGGCTGATGGCATCGAGCGCGGCGAATGGCTCGTCCATCAGCAGCACCTCGGGCTCCAGCACCAGGGCGCGGGCGAGGGAAACGCGTTGCTGCATGCCGCCGGACAACTGGCGGGGAAGCTGCTGCGCGGCATGCTCCAGGCCCACCAGGCACAGGTACCGGAGCGCGCGCTGGCGCTGCTGCGCGGCATCGCCCTGGCCGGCGAGCCTGAGGCCGAAGCGCACGTTCTCCAGCGCGCTCAGCCAGGGGAAGAGTTGCGGGCTCTGGAACACGTAGCCCAGGCGCGGCAGTTCCGGGCGGGTTGCCTCGCCGTGCACCAGCACCTGGCCGGCACCGGGTTTCTGGAAGCCGGAAAGCAGGTTGAGCAGGGTGGTCTTGCCGCATCCCGAAGGACCGAGGATGGCAACGAACTCGCCAGGCCGCGCGCGCAGGTTCAACCCACTGAAAACGGCGTGCCCGTTCGGGTAGGCGAATTCGACGTCCTGCACGCTGAGCGCATCGGGCGGCAGGTAAAGTTCGGGGTGGGGCATGGCAAGCGGCATCGAGTCATCTAGAATGGAGGATGCCTGGCATAATACGTATTAATACAAGTTATCCCAAGACTGAATGGTCATAACCTTAGAAGCGAAGCGCCAGCGCTCGGCTTCATTCCAGCGGATCGGTAACCACGTGACTCTCCAGCGAGCAAGTACCACGTCTCTCTACGAACAGATCGTCCAGCAGCTGCTGCAGGAAATTCAGCGGGGCGACTACGGCGCCGACGGCAAGCTGCCATCCGAGGCGGAGCTGATGGCGCGCTTCGACGTCAGCCGCGTCACCATCCGACTGGCGCTCGGCAAGCTGGAGGAGGAGGGCATCGTCGAGCGCAAGCAGGGCAAGGGCACCTTCGTGGCGGCGCAGCAGGTGAGGCATAACCTGGATGCCTTGCGCAGCTTCCACGAATCGCTGCTGCTCCAGGGGCTGCACCCGACGATGCACATGCTGGGACATGCGCATTGCGCGGTGCCCGAGGATGTCGCCGGCCTGTTCGACGGTCACTGCGTGAAGGTCGAGCGCCTGCACCTGGTCGATCAGGAGCCCATCGCCTACGCCTGCAGCTATTTGACCGATGAACTGCGTGCAGTGGACTGGGAGGAGATGGCCGAGGTGCCGCTGTACTCGGTGCTCGAGCGCGTGACCGGGCGCGCGGTGATGCGTGCGGACATGGCCATCCGGGCGCGGGAAGCGGACAAAGCGCTGGCTGGCCATCTTGGCGTGAAGCGGGGGACGGCGCTGCTGGTGATGGAGCGGACGTCCTGGTTCGACGACGACAGCTGCTGCGACCGCTCGACCTTTTTCATCCGCCCCGAGCGCTATGCCTTTGTGCTGAGCGGCGTGTTCAAGACACGGTGACGAGGGAGCAACGTGCCCCTTCTGCCCGAGCCGACAGAGCGGCAGGGGCGAAAGATTGATGCATGACTGGCCCATCATGCCGATATGCCGCGGTTACGGCTTGGCGCGCTGCGTGTGATGACGGCATCGACACGCTGCGGAGCCCAGCTTGTCATGAGCTGAGAGGCTTCACGAGAGAAGCAGGCGCGTTTAGTCGGCTCGGGCCTCTAGCAGGAAAAGCTAGAGGCAGCTACCGACCCATTGCTGCCGCTCAGCGGGTGATTTCCGGGTATCGACAGGGATCGCTGGGCGAGTTGCTCGGCGTACCGAGTTCCAGTCGCCAATAGCCCACGTCGTGCCACTGGCCCAGCTTGAAACCGACCTGCGGGAGGGTGCCGATGTGCCGGAATCCCAGCCATTCATGCCGGCCAACGCTTCCGGCGTTGGGCAGCGCGATGCCGGCATAGGCAGCGTTGAATCCCTGCTTGGCAAGAATGGGAAGCCGCGCTGCGTTGAGACTGCGACCCACTTCAGCACGACGCTGCTCACCCTCTGCTATGTAGACGGTCACATCTACTGTCCATCGGCATGCGGCGCGCGCCCTGTGCTGGCTGGCGTAGGCGTAGCCAACCAGGCGCCCAGCGCGCTCTGCAACAAGGTACGGGTAGTTCTGCAGCGTCGTGACGATGCGCTGCCGCATCTTCTCGATTGTCGGCGGTATCTCCTCGAAGGAGATTGCCGTATTCGCCACTATGGGGGAGTAGATGAGTTGGATTGCCGGCGCGTCTTCAGGGCGTACTTGTCTGATTTCGATGGGCATGGCGACCTCAGATCGAGCGCTGAGTCACGCGGGCGGAAAGCTGCTCGGCGCTCTCCTTGCGCTCCGAATAACGATCCACCAGGAAGTCCTGGCGATCGCGCAGCAGCAGGGTGAACTTCACCAGTTCCTCCATCAAGTCCACCACATCTGATTTGGCTGATCTACCCACGAGTTACTTGCTCCTTCACTTAGACATCTCAGGCGTCATCTTCTGAGCCCCTAGGCTCGGATGAGAGACCGCCATCTTAGATGGGCGTCAATCGCTCCAAGACGGTAAGCGGCTGATGGTGGAAACCCTAACTATTTCCACCACACGTCGGCAAAGTGACGAGTAACGCGGATAAGGTGAACGTACGCGAGACTGTGCCTTCTACCGCTGCACACAGAGGAGTTTAGGCATGGAAACGCTCAGAGGCCCGCTCACGAAAAACGTCACATACGTGCTCGTCCTCGATGATGATTCGACTCTGGCGAGAGTTCTGGGTCTAGCGATGGAAGACTATGGAATCCCCGCGATCGTTCTTGGAAATGCCGATGACGGGCTCGACTGGATCAATACTAATCCTGGCCAACTAGCCCTCTTGCTTACTGACATCTCAATGCCTGGAGAAATCGACGGCGTAGAACTCGCGCGTCAAATTGCAGAAAGATCCCCAGACATCCCGGCGGCTCTTGGAGCAGAGACTTCCCAACGCATAGATTTCTCGACAAGCCATTTGATTTCACGGCGCTCATGACCACTGTAGAAGAGGCTCTAGCGCCTCAACACTGAGCGAACAGCTCGCGTGCGCGTGACAACGCCGATGGATCTGCCGAGCAGTTATCGGCAGTCAGTGCGGTCAGTGAAGGGTAGGGAGATCAGTGTCTGTCGCGTTCTCGACCCTTGGTCGAATAACCGAACCATTGAGAGCTATTCAGCGGTATCAGGAGGATAGTGGGTTATCCCCTGAAATTGTGAGGCTCCCATGAACGAACGTGCATTCCCCGGTTACGACACGTGGAGCCTAGCCAAGATGAATGGCGACCACGCATTAGCCTTTATCGCAGTGCAGGACCAGTATGAGGGCTCGACGCCGAGTTTTCACTTGGTCTATGGGTTGTCCTGCTTTGGTGTGATGTCCCAAGCGTTTGCCGCAGCAGAAAAAGCTCTGGCAAAGATCACGCGCATCAATCGCCACGGCGAGCCGGTATTCAGCTCGCCAGATTGCTGACGCAACCTACCAATAGCTCCGCTTAGGGGCATACAGTCGCAAGCTGTCTTCCCTGCCCGCAGGTCCCCGCGGGCTTTTAGTTCCCGCCCTAAGAGAGCTTTCACTTAGGAGACCGGCATGACCGATACTACTGTCTCGGCGCTGCTTTATCGCCTCAATGAGAATATCAACGCCATCGGTGCAGCAGCAGAGGAGTTGGCAATCTGGATCGAGCAACGCGGTTCCACCGAAACAGCCTTGGCGGCTAAAAGCCATCTCGATGTGCTGGTTAGCAATGCTGACCTGATCGCGAATGGATTGGCGGAATTGATTGCGAGGGAGGCGAAGACCAAGAGCGATGTGCGGGCTTGGCGGTGCAGGTCGAGGACTTGCAAACCGGCTGGGATCTGGTGATGCCGAATGGTTTGAGGAGTAGCGGTCACACGGTAAAAGCCGCATCTTCCGATGCGGTTTTTTTCAAAAACATCAGGCGGCTGAATTTTTCGCCTTGCCAATCGTCCACTCGCTCCGTTTGTATGGCTCCTTACGGCCATGCCTACCGGCGGGAATTTCTTGGATTTCTCCGCCTTTGGAAAGGAACGCTGCGATTTTCTTCTCCAGATCCGAACGCGCAGTTTCTAACATTGAATAAGACATCATGTCACCTCAGGCGATGAGCCACCAGGTTGGTGACTAGCATTCACTATACGCATATCTCGTGCTCATCCCCGACCGTCTGCCAGATATCTGCATATTTTTTAAATTGCCTATCTATTCCTTGCAGAACCTGTATGGTGAGTCTCCTGCCTGCTCGGTTTAGCGGCACCGATTGATGTTTTGTCTTCTGGATTCTCCATCTTTGCGGCCCCTCTTCACTTCGCATCCAGTCATGTCTCGCATATCGCATGGCATGATCATTATTTGGAGATTCATCATGACTACTCGTCAAACTGGTATCGTTAAATGGTTCAACGCTGAGAAAGGTTTCGGTTTCATAACCCCCGAAAACGGCGCAGATGTTTTTGTTCACTTTCGCGCGATCGAAAGCAGCGGATACAAAACGCTTGATGACGGTCAGCAGGTCAGCTTTTACGTGACCAACGGGCCCAAAGGTCCTCAGGCTGATCAAGTGCAAGCAATGTAATCTGCGCAAATAAAAAGCCCCGCAAATGCGGGGTTTTTTTTCCAATGCCCCGTCCTGAATAAGGTTTACACCTTTCCCCTTATTGCAGCATTGACTCGCGGACTCTTATACGAAGGTTCGTCGCCGACATCAGTCGCACCGGCCTGGGTGGCCACGGCTGTGGCGACGGCAACGGTCGGATTCATGCTGTCGATCATGGCGCTGGGAATGAGGATGGTGGTTCCGCGCTCCTTGGTGGTCTCGTAGATGATGTTCATTGCGCGCAACTGCAAGGCAGTAGGCTGACCGGCATAGATAGTGGCCGCTTCCACGAAACGTCCGGCGATTTCCGCTTCTGCGGAGCCTAGGATGATTCGCGCCTGCTTCTCGCGTTCGGCCTGCGCCTGGCGTGACATGGCGTCCTGCAATGCTACCGGGATGGCCACGTCGCGGATCTCCACCGAGCCGACGGTGACACCCCATTCCTGAGTCTTTTCACCAATCTCGCGGCACAACTGCTGATCGGAGCTGCGTCGATCGGATAGCAGCGCGGCCAGCATCGACGAGCCGATCACTTCCCGCAGAGAGGTCTGTGCTACCCGGTCGATGGCCTGCCGGTAGTCGGTGATCGCCAGTGCCGCTTTGCGGGCGTCGTGCACGTGCCAGAAGATGATGGCGTCGACGTTCACCGGCACTGTATCGCGGGTCAGTGCCTGCTCGGCATTGAACGCCGTGGTCTGGATTCGCTCGTCGATCACAGCGACGACGCTGTCCAGGACCGGAATGATCATGAACAGTCCGGGCCCGCACACGCCTTGCAGGTTGCCTGCGCGCAACACGACGAATTTCTGCCAGGTATTGGCCATCTTGAGGGACAGCGAGACGACCAGTGCGCACACCAGCACAACGATGCCCACAACCGTGTGGCCAAAGTAGATGAGGACGGCCCCCATGGCTGTCAGAACCATGACAATGAAGAGGGTGATGGGGTTCATAGTGTCCTCCTGCATTCAAGTGCAACGCTCATTTGAAGATTGCGTCTTAGGCGTTCGTCTGTCTGTGCGCTAGACCACTGGAGCAATCCGCTGGGAAGGTCCCCGCGAGCACTGCCGGTCTTTGTGAGGGGCTAAGCGCGCTTGCGCACCGACGCCAGGAGTTGCGACCTGCCATGGTTGCATTCCGTCGACAGCGAGCTGGCCTGGTGTTTCGGTACGTCCTGGCGACCAGCAGTGATCGGCTCACCAGAGGTCGCCATGAAAAGACAACCGGGAACAGTTCCGGACAGCCCATCGCCAGCCGGTGGTGGTGTCAGGCCCACACTGCCGGGCGGTGAATATGGCTCTCCCGCCGAGCGATATTCATTTCGAGATCGCGACAAGAAACAGCCGACGCTGCCTCCATCGGTTAACCCGGCCGAAGCACCATCACAGGCTCCGCACCAGTCTCCGGTCGATCCCTCGGAGGAGTAGTCCCCACCGAACGTGCGATGGCGCACGGACGGCTATCCGGCCTGGCTGGCGAATCAGGTCATCGAGTGCCGCAAGCCGCAGTAGGAGAAATCATCATGCTGGAAACCGTTGTTGTTTGCTTGCTCATCCTCTGGGCGCTCGGGATGTTCACCGCCTACACCCTGGGCGGCTTCATTCATGTTCTGTTGATCGCGGCAGTAGCAATAGTGGTGATGCGTATGCTCCAGGGACGACGGCCATCCTGACGCTGTTGTCCGTCCGCTGCCCGGAGTCGGCCGCTGCGTCGTCATGTGCCAACTCAGACCAGGCTGATGTCCATGTGCGCACCGACTCCGGGTGCTCTTTCGATGATGTCGAAGGCGCGCAGGGTTTCGCGCGCCGAGCGGGTCTCGGCAAGCAGAACGACATTTCCTGGCAAGAGGGTGTACCCGAAGGGATGGTCGTCCTGGCTGACGTTCGCCGACGCGCCGATTGCCGCGCCCACCAGCCCTCCCACGACAGCACCCCAGCCCAGCAATTCGAATAGCGGCGAGCCGCCGAAGAGACCTGCTCCGGCGTTCGTCATGGCGAATGCGAACAGCGCACTGACCAGCAGGCCGAACAGCGTCCCGACGGCAACGCCCTTGATGACCTGCCTGAAGGGGCGCCGCTTCGCGCGCAGGCGCCCGGAGGGCACCAGTTCCTGGTTGTCGAATATGCGCACTCGGTCCAGACGAATGCCCAACCCCAACAGGTCCTGTTTTGCGCAATCGGCCTGTGATCGTCGGTTGAACACACCTGAGACCTGATGGCAGTAGCGGGTCATGGTTGCTCTCCTGGCATGCGACCTTTCGAACCAGTTTCCAGCATCCGCGAAGCCAAGGCGTCGGTCCGTCTGTTACCGCACGTACCGGTGCCCGTTATTGGATGACCAGCGCAAGTGGGCTACCGCACCGACAACCTGGTGAAAGGTTGTCATTGTCGCTCCCTCCACACTCTGCATGGTGCAGGAGTGGCAAGCGCGGCGAGGCGACCATGAACCAGACAGGCAAGCAAGGCCCCCATGGCGGGGCCGCTGATCCCAAGGGGAAGACTCATCCGCCCGGCAGGCGCAACGAAGCGCCGCGTCTGCCGGGCTCAGATAACGACGTCAATCCGAAGACCAGAGCGGAAGCGATACTCCAGCAATCGCTGGAGGTCGATTCTGCTGGAAAGCCCACCCATCGACCGGAGAAGGGCACGAAGCCCAGCCGCGCCGGAGCTGTTCATGAGCAGTGATGCGCCATCGATGGATGACTACAGAAAGCGCAGTGTGGCGGCGGGTCTACGGCGCCAATGGCGGCATGCGGTGATTCTCTGCAAGAGGGCATGGCGTCAGCTGTCCATGACGACACACTCCGTGCCGCAGGTCAATCGCCGGACCAGGGTGAATGAAACGCCGGTGGTTCGGCGCAAGCCGCGTCGTTGATCGTGCAACTGCCGGTTACGATGGAGGTCACCAGAGCCGAGCATCAAACGGCCCTTACCTTAAGTGCGCAACCGCACCGACGTCGTAGTCCTGGTCTGCGAAGGTTGCAGTCAGACATGCCTCACGGCTTGCGGTGATAAAGGCAGCCTCTTCAGGACTCGCCGGGTACCGACAGACGCGGCTTGCTCTGTACGTGCCACCCTGACGCTCGTGTCGGCCGGCCAGGTTTCCGCTGCACTTCCGGAGCAATGCCATGATGTCGCTCCATTTCCGGGCCTTGCGCCTCGACCGATCAAAGCCTCCCTGGGACAGTCTGGCACCGGTTCGAGAAGAACTCTTCGGCATCGAACGGCTCGAACAGCACGCGCAGAGCCTGGCCCTGGCACAACAAGTGACGGATACGCCAAAGCGTGTACTGCCGTTGCATGTGCGCCTGGATGACAACTCCCGTGTCCTGCTGGCTGCCTACCGGGCTAGCGCTGTCGAGTTGGAAAGGGGCAATGGTGTGGTACCGGCTGCCGAGTGGCTGCTGGACAATTACCACATTGTCGAAGAGCAAATCCGCGAGGTCCACGACGACCTGCCGCCTGGCTACTACCGGCAGTTGCCCAAGCTGGCCGATGGGCCGTTCGCCGGCTACCCGCGCGTCTTCGGGCTGGCCTGGGCCTTCGTGGCGCACACCGACAGCCACCTCGATGTTGAACTGCTGCAGCGCTACATCCATGCCTACCAGCGGGTCCAGCCGCTGACTATTGGCGAGCTGTGGGCGGTAGCGATTACCCTGCGCATCGTCCTGATCGAGAACCTGCGGCGCTTGGCCGAGCAGATCAGTGCCGGGCGCATAGCCCGTGCCGATGCCGATGCCCTGGCCGAGCGTCTGCTCTCGCCAGGGCACGCTCGTTCGGCACTGGAGGCGGATATCGCCGCGCGCTCGACCGGTCCGCTTTCCGAGGTGTTCTCGGCCCAACTGGCCAAACGCATGCGCGACCAGGACCCGCGCACGACACCGACACTGGGTTGGCTCGAAGACCGCCTGCACGAACAGGGTGTCAGCGTCGAGGCGGCGGTCCAGCATGCGCAGCAGCGCCTGGGCGCCTCCAATGTCACTGTGCGCAATGTGATCACTAGCATGTGCCTGATCTCCGATATCGACTGGGCACAGCTGTTCGAGAATGTCAGTCTGGTCGACGCGCGGCTGCGCGACGGCAGCAACTTCGCTGCCATGGACTTTCCCACTCGTAACCTCTATCGCAGCGCCATCGAACAGTTGGCGCGCGGCTCGTGTCTGGACGAGCTCCAGGTGGTCGATCACGCCCTGGAGGCTTGCCGTCAGGCCGTTGCCGAACATCCGGACGGCGAAGACTCCCGCCGTGAATTCGATCCCGGATTTCATCTGATTGCTGAAGGTCGCCCGACGCTGGAGCGCGCCATCTGCTTCAGCCCGACGCTGCACCTGCGCCTGAATCGCTTCAGCGTGCGCCTGGGCATGGGCGGCTACATCGGTGCCATCGGCCTGCTCAGCCTGGTGCTGCTGGGATTCGTATCGCATCTGCTGAATCAGCCTGCGTTCTCCTGGGGTTGGATGCTGGCCTTCCTGGCCTGCCTTTTCGTTCCGGTGACCGAAGTGGCCACGGCACTCATCAACCGCTTGGTGACCTGGAGCTTTGGCGCGATCACGCTGCCTGCGCTGGAACTCCTGGCCGGCGTGCCACGGGCGTTGCGCACCGTGGTGGCGGTGCCGACCTTGCTGACCACCGAGGCCGATCTGCTGGAGCAGATCGAGCGGCTGGAGGTCCACCATCTGGCGGGTATCGGCGGTGACCTGACTTTCGTGCTGATTCTCGATGGCGTCGACGCGCCACAGGAGGTCCTGCCCAGTGATGCACCGCTGCTCGATGCTGCGGCTGCGGCCATCGAACGCCTGAATCAGCATTACGGCCCAGGGCCCGGCGGCCAGCGCTTCTTCGTGCTGTTTCGCAGGCGCTGCTTCAACTCTGCCGAGGGCTGTTGGATGGGCTGGGAGCGCAAGCGCGGAAAATTGCATGAACTGAATCGGCTATTGCGCGGCGCCACCGATACCAGCTTCGTGGCGATTGCCGGAGAGCCGCCGCGAGTGCCGAGCGAGGTACGCTTGGTCATCACCCTCGACGCCGATACCCGCCTGCCCCGCGAGGCGGCTCTGCGCCTTATCGGCAAGATGGGCCACCCGCTTAACCAGCCGCGCTTCGATGCCTTGCAGCAGCGAGTGATCAACGGCCACGCGGTACTCCAGCCGCGGGTGACGCCATCGCTGCCGATGGGCGGGGAGGGGTCGTTGTACCAGCGCGTCTTTTCCGGCCCGGCAGGGATGGACCCCTACGCGGCGGCGGTGTCGGACGTTTATCAGGATCTGTTCGGCGAAGGCTCCTTCACCGGCAAGGGGATCTATGACGTCGATGCCTTCGAGCGCGCGATGGCCGGTCGGGTCGCGGACAATCGACTGCTCAGCCATGATCTGTTCGAAGGCATCTTCGCCCGCGCAGGGCTGGTGTCGGATGTCGAGGTCGTTGAAGAGTCGCCGTCGCGCTTCGATGTGGCGAGCAGGCGCATGCATCGCTGGACCCGCGGCGACTGGCAGCTATTGCCGTGGATGCTCGGCCACTGGCGCGGGCCGCAGGCGATGCCGTTGATCGGCCGCTGCAAGATGCTCGACAATCTGCGACGATCGCTGGTCGCGCCCTTCGCCCTGTCCGGCCTTCTGCTCTGCTGGTGGTTGCCATTGCCCCAGGCGCTGCTGGCCGCGATGTTGGTCATTCTGACCCAGGCGATCCCCCCGTTACTGCCGATCTACTGCGCATTGCTGCCAGCGCGCTCGGGTGTTCGAATACGCAGCCACTTCGCCATGCTCGGTGCCGACTTCCGTCGTGCGTTGCTGCAGATCCTGCTGTCGCTGGCCTTTCTGGCAAACGATGCCTGGAGCATGGTCGATGCCATCTTGCGCACGCTTTGGCGGATGTACGTCAGCCAGCGCAACCTGCTGCAGTGGACCACCGCCGCACAGTCCTCACGCAAGCCGCGCCCCGGCTGGCTCGGCAGCTATCGGCAGATGGCCGGCGGGACGGCCCTCGCCGCATCGGCCGGCATCACCGGGTTGGTATTGCATCCGGCGAACTGGTTGCTGATCCTGCCATTGACCCTGCTCTGGTTAGGCGCGCCTCTGCTCGCGTTCTACAGCAGCAGGCCCACGCAGCCGGCGCGCCGTTCAGGCCTGGAAGAGGATGACGCAACTGCACTGCGCCTGGGCGCACGGCGGACCTGGCGCTTCTTCGAGACCTTCGTCACACCGGCGGACAATCTGCTGCCGCCGGACAACTTCCAGGAGCAGCCCAGGCCTGTGCTGGCTCACCGCACTTCACCTACCAATATTGGCCTTTACCTGCTGTCCGCGGTGGCCGCCCGCGATTTCGGTTGGGCCGGCGGCCTGCAGACGCTGGAGCGCCTCGAAGGCACCCTGGCGGTGCTGGAGAAGCTGCCGCGCAGCCACGGCCATTTCTTCAACTGGTACGGAACCCACGACCTGCGTGCCCTCGAACCGAGGTACCTGTCCTCGGTGGACAGCGGCAACCTGGCTGGGCACCTGATCGTGCTGGCCAACGCGTGCGAGGAGTGGCGCGCCAGCCCGCTGGTGGTGGAAGCGCGCCAGGGCCTGCTCGACACCCTGCATCTGGCACGGCAAGCCGTCGCAAGGCTTCCGCTGGTAGAAGATGTCGCGTTGCTGCAGGTGAAGGAGGACGTGCGGGTGATTCACCGGGCCCTCACCGGCCCACAATCGCTCGACGCCTTGCTGCCCGCCCTCGGGCACCGCGCGGAAAAGGCCGTGCGTTGCGTCGCGGGCCTCGCGCGGGCTGGCGAGGAGGGCGACGACCTGTCGTTCTGGTTCGACGCACTGTGCAGGGCCTTTGCCGAGCACAGCCGAGACCGACGGCATGGCCATGAAAAGACAGTGGACCGTCGCCTTCAGGCCCTGGCCGATACCTCACGGCGGCTGGCACTGGAAATGGATTTCGGTTTCCTACTCAACCAGGAGCGCCAGCTGCTGTCCATCGGCTATTGCGTGGACAACAACCGCCTGGACCCGAGTTGCTACGACCTGCTGGCCTCCGAGGCACGCCTGGCCAGCCTGTTCGCCATCGCCAAGGGCGACCTGCCGACCCGCCACTGGTTCCGCCTGGGCCGCACGGCCACGCCGGTGCCCGGTGGCTCGGCGCTGATCTCCTGGTCCGGTTCGATGTTCGAGTACCTGATGCCCTCGTTGGTCATGCGGGCGCCGGCCGGCAGCCTGCTGGAACAGACCAACCGCCTTGTCGTGGCGCGGCAGCAGGCCTACGGCGCCGCGCTGGGAATCCCCTGGGGCATCTCCGAATCGGCCTACAACGCCCGCGATCTGGAATTCACCTACCAGTATTCGAACTTCGGCGTGCCGGGACTTGGTCTCAAGCGCGGGTTGACCGAAAACGTTGTCATAGCGCCCTATGCCACGGCGCTGGCGGCCATGGTCGATGCGCAAGGGGCGCTGCGCAATTTCGATCACTTGACGGCTGTCGGTGCGCTCGGCCGCTATGGCTTCTACGAGGCTCTGGACTTCACCCGCTCACGCCTGCAGGACGGGGAAAGCGTCGCCATCGTCCGCAGTTTCATGGCCCACCACCAGGGCATGAGCATCGTTGCCATCGCCAATACTCTGCTGCACGGGCGCATGCGCTGCCGCCTGCATCGCGAGCCGATGATCCAGGCCAGCGAACTGCTGTTGCAGGAGCGCGTCCCGCGCGACGTGGCGCTGGGGCATCCCCGCGCCGAGGAAGTTGCGGTAGCGCCCAGCGAAACCATTGACGATGCGTCCACGCTGCGCCGAGTCGATGCAGTGCTCGATGGGCCGCCGATCACTCATCTGCTGTCCAACGGCCGCTACGCATTGATGCTGACTGCCAGCGGTGGCGGCTACAGCCGCTGGGGAGATATCGCAGTGACGCGCTGGCGCGAGGATGCTACCTGCGACGACTGGGGCAGTTTCATCTTCCTGCGCGACCTGCAGAGCGGCGCACTGTGGTCGGCCACGGCGCAGCCTGGCGGACAACCGGTGGAGAATGGCGAGGTACTGTTCGACGAGGACCACGCCGAGTTCATCCAGCGCGACGCCGCGCTGCTGACCAGCCTGGAAGTACTGGTGTCCGGGGAGGACGATGGCGAGGTGCGGCGGGTGTCGCTGACCAATCATGGTCGCCGTGCACGTGAAATCGAACTGACTTCCTATGCCGAAGTGGTGCTGGCAATGCCGGCAGCCGATGGCGCGCATCCGGTGTTCTCGCGGATGTTCGTACAGACAGAATACCTTGCCGAGTTCGGCGCCCTGGTCGCCACCCGACGCCTGCGCTCGCCGGACGATCCGTCGATCTGGGCGGCCCATTTCGCAGTGGTCGAGGGCGAGGTGATCGGCGAGATGGAGTATGAGTCCGACCGCGCCCGCTTCCTCGGCCGTGGTCGAACCCTGCGGGAGGCGCAGGCAGTTCTGGGCCACCGTGCCCTGGGCAACTCCCAGGGCAGCGTGCTCGATCCGATCTTCTCCCTTCGCCAGCGCCTGCGGGTGGCGCCGGGCAAGGTTGCACGGGTCGCATTCTGGACACTGGTAGCCAGTACCCGGGACGCCTTGCTTGACCTGATCGACAAACACCATGAACGCAACGCCTTCGAACGCGCCAAGACCCTGGCCTGGACCCAGGCCCAGGTGGAGTTGCACGACCTGGGTATCGATGCCGAGGAGGCCGCCGATTTCCAGCGCCTGGCGGCGCCGATTCTCTATGCGGATTATCGCTGGCGGGCACCGCAGGAAGCCCTCCGGCGCGGGGCGGGGCGCCAGTCCGGGCTCTGGCCGCTGGCGATTTCCGGAGATTTGCCGATCGTCCTGTTGCGCATCGACGAAGTCGACGATCTGTCGCTGCTGCGGCAACTCCTGCGTGCCCGCGAGTACTGGCGGATGAAGGGCCTGGACGTCGACCTGGTGATCGTCAACGAACGAGCCTCGTCCTATGTCCAGGATCTGCAGACAGCTATCGAAACGGCCGTACGCAGCAGCCCCTCGCGTCAACGCAAGGAAGGCGAGGCCTTGCGGGGTGCCGTGTACACTTTGCGTGCCGACCTGATGACCGTGGAGGCAAGGGCACTGCTGAACGCCGTGGCGCGGGTCAACCTGCTGGCGCGCCGCGGCTCCATCGCTGCCCACCTGGAGCGCCTGCCGCCGGTCCAGCCGCGGCCGTCTGCCGCCCTGCACTCACCGGTGGCCTTGCCGCTGGTGCCCGCGACCGAGGGAGCGAGCAGTGATGAGCCGCTGGAGATTTTCAACGGGCTGGGCGGCTTCGCGCTGGGCGGGCGTGAGTACCACATCGCTCTGAACAATGGCCACATGACCCCGGCGCCGTGGATCAATGTGATCGCCAATCCAGCGTTCGGCTTCCAGGTCTCGGCGGAAGGCAGCGGCTACACCTGGGCCGGCAACAGTCGGGACAATCAGCTTAGCCCCTGGTCCAACGACCCGGTCATCGATCCTGCAGGTGAGGCTTTCTACCTGCGCGACGAAGACAGTCTGGCAGTCTGGGGCGTTACCGCCCAGCCGATCCGCGACGCAGGCTTGTACCGCGCCGCCCATGGTTTCGGCTACAGCCGGTTCAGCCACACGGCTCACGGTATCGAGGCGCAGCTGCTGCAGTACGTGCCGCTGGAAGACCCGCTGAAGATATCGCGGCTGACACTGCGCAATACCTCCGGCCGGCCGCGCCGGCTATCGGTGACAGCTTACGTGGAATGGGTACTGGGTACCGCGCGCGGAGCCTGTGCCCCTTTCATCCTGACGGGGGTGGATGTCGACAGCGGCGCGCTACTGGCACGTAACCCATGGAGCATCGCTTATTCCGAGCGGCTGGCTTTCGCAGACCTGGGCGGGCGGCAGAGCAGCTGGACCGCCGATCGCAGCGAATTCATCGGTCCTGCCGGTAGCCTGTCGGCTCCTCGGGCGCTGCTCGGCACCACGGCGTTGTCGGGCGCCAGCGGCGCTGGCTTCGATCCTTGCGCTGCCCTGCAATGCATCGTCGAGCTGGGCGTCGGCGAGTCCGTGGAAGTGCTGGCGTTGCTGGGGCAGGCCGGATCGAACGAGGATGTTAGTCGACTCGTGCTGCGTTACCGCAGTCTTGATCTCGATGCAGTGTTGGCCGACGTGACCCGGTATTGGGAACAACGGCTTGGCGCGGTTCAGGTCCGCACGCCCGATCGCGCCATGGACTTGATGCTCAATGGCTGGCTGCTCTACCAGACCCTGTCGTGCCGCATCCATTCCCGATCGGCGTTCTACCAGGCCAGCGGTGCTTATGGTTTCCGTGACCAGTTGCAGGATGCTCTGGCGTTGTCGTTCGCCTGCCCAGAGCTGACCCGCCACCACCTGCTGCGGGCCGCCGGGCGCCAGTTCGTCGAGGGCGATGTGCAGCACTGGTGGCTGGAACAGACGGGGCAGGGAGTGCGCACGCGAATCTCCGATGACCGGGTCTGGTTGGCCTATGCCTGTGCCAGCTACATCGAGTCATCCGCGGACCTTGCGGTGCTCGACGAAATGCTGCCTTTCCTCGAAGGGCCACAGCTGAATCCTGGCGAGAGCGATACGTTTTTCCAGCCGATGCTTGCGGAGGAGAGCGCCTCGCTGTTCGAACACTGCGCTCGGGGCCTGGACCGGTGCCTGGAGATGACCGGCGCCCACGGCCTGCCACTGATGGGGAGCGGAGACTGGAACGACGGAATGAACCGTGTGGGCGTCGGCGGCCAGGGCGAAAGTGTGTGGCTCGGCTGGTTGCTGTTGCATACCCTGGAGCGCTTCGCTGCCCTGGCCGAGGGGCGGGATGAGGTACGGTCCGTGCGCTGGCGAAAACATTCGGCGGCGCTGCAACTGGCCTTGGAGGAGCATGGTTGGGACGGCCAGTGGTATCGCCGGGCGACCTTCGACGACGGCACCTGGCTCGGTTCGGCGGCCAGCGACGAATGCCGGATCGATTCCATTGCCCAGTCCTGGGCAGTGCTCTGCGGCGGTGCGAATCCCGAGCGTACAGCCACTGCCATGGCGTCGCTGGAGCGCTGGTTGATCCGTCAGGATGAGGGGTTGGCCTTGCTGTTCACTCCCCCCTTCGATCAATCAGCACATGATCCCGGGTACATCAAAGGCTACCCGCCGGGCCTGCGCGAGAACGGCGGGCAATACAGTCATGCGGCGATGTGGAGCATCCTGGCGTTTGCCCGTCTCGGTCAGGGCGACAAGGCGGCCGGGCTGTTCTCCCTGCTCAACCCGATCAACCACACGCGCACGGCGGCAGAGGTTGAGTGCTACAGGATCGAACCCTATGTCGTCGCCGCCGATGTCTATTCCATTGCCCCCCATGTCGGGCGTGGTGGCTGGAGCTGGTATACCGGCTCCGCTGGCTGGATGTACCGAGCGGGGGTGGAGGGAATCCTGGGGCTCCGGCGCGAGGGTGCAAGTCTGGTCATCGATCCGTGTATCCCGCTGGACTGGCCGGGGTTCGACGCCAGCGTAACGGTGGATGGTTGCCATTACAGCATCGTCCTAACCTCGGCCGGGAAGCACTGCCGCGGCATCCAGCGCGCGCTTCTGAATGGCTGTTCACTGGTCTGCGGCGAAAGCCCTGTGCGGGTGCCGCTGGCGGTTGGCGAGCATCGCCTCGAGCTGTTCCTGTAAACGCGTGTCACCCCGCCGTATGGCCTGGACGACGGGGAACGTAGGGTAGCAAGCGGTCGGTTTCCGCCTTCACCACCGCGTAGCACTCGCAACTCAATACCTCCAGGCGCGAGCGGTCCAGCACGGTGATCCGCCCCCGGCTGTACTCGATCACACCTTGCTTCTGCAGTTTGCCGGCCGCTTCGGTGACGCCCTCTCGCCGCACACCGAGCATGTTGGCGATGAGCTCCTGGGTCATGATCAGCTGGTTGCCGGGCAGGCGGTCGAGGGACAGCAGCAGCCAGCGGCAGAGTTGCTGGTCGATGGAGTGATGGCGGTTGCAGACAGCCGTCTGGGCCATCTGAGTGATCAATGCCTGGGTATAGCGGAGCAACAACTGGAGCATGTCGCCGTGGCGGCCGAACTCGTCCTTCATTCGTTGCCCTGCGAGCCGGTAAACGCTGCCGGCGCTTTGCACGATAGCGCGGCCGGGGGTGCTCTCGCCGCCCATGAAGACGGCTATACCGACCAGCCCCTCGTTACCGACCACGGATATCTCGGCCGATGCACCACTTTCCATCACGTACAAAAGCGAAACGATGGAGTCGGTGGGGAAGAACACGTAACGCATCGCATCACCGGGTTCGTAGATCACCTTGCCCAGTTCCAGGCGTTGCAGCTCCAGATGGGGGAAGAGGCGCTCCTGAACCTCTCGGGGGAGTGCGGCCAGTAAATGGTTCTGCGCGGGGGAGGGAGTCTCTCGCATGGCGGCCTCCTCACGGGGCGTATCGCGACTACTCAAGCATACAGTTTCAGGCCTTTACCGGTGGTGCAAAGTTCCCTATCGCACAGACCGGGCTCCCGCTGGCGCGCAGTCTGGAGCTTGCGGCGGCGGATGCTGATCTGGCGCTTTGTACGACCAAGTCATCGCATCTTTTCAGGGATTTTCCATGAACATTGAAGATGGCGATTCCTTCAGTATGTACGAGGGCCATAACGGCGTAGCCGCCGATGACCATTCCTGTCTCGGCCCCCAATTGCTGAGCGCAGATACGCTCATCGAGAGTGACATCTGCAACTTCGAGGACGAAGGTCTTGGCGGCCTCAAGAAAATCATGCTGTATTCGCAAAGTAGGTAAGTTGCCTGCGCCGGGCTGTCGTTCGGCGGATTCCTGGAGATGGGAGAAAAACAGTTTGCAATTCCATGGAGTCTCTTGAGGCTGGATACGGTGAACAAGCGCTTCGTGCTTGATGTTGACCAAGACCGCCTCAGCAGCGCACCGAGGTTCGACTAGGATGATTGGCCGGACATGCAGGCCCGACATGGGGCGGGATATACATGCTTTATATGAAGCCCGGCCGATTGAGCTGTCATTCCCCAACAATCTCGAAGTATCGACGAGGAATCTCGGGCGAGTTGCCCGGATCACCACGATCCAGTCGCCAATAGCCGACGTCGTGCCATTGGCCCAGATTGAAACCGACTTACTGGAAGGTGCCGATGTGCCGGAAGCCCAGCCGCTCATGCAAACCGACGCAATCCGCGTTGGGCAGCGCGATGTCGACAGAGGCAGCGTTGAATCGCTGCTTGGCGAGTATGTGAAGTAGCTTGCTGTAGAGGTCGCGGCTAACCTCCGCGCGTCGCTCGCTCTCCGCAATTATAGACAGTGACATCCACTTCCGAGCGGTGTGTTGCTCGGGCCCTGTACTGGCTGGCGCAAGCTTAGCCAACCAGACGCCCATCGCGCTCCGCGACAAGGTAGGGTAGGTCTGCTGGGGCGTGACGACGCGCTCCCGTATCTCCTCGCCGCTCGGCGGCAGCTCCTCTGGGGGTCGCCGTGCCGGTCACAACCGGAGCACAGATGGCCTGGATAGCCGCAGCGTCCTCGGGGCCGGCGTCTCTGATTTCGATTCTCATGGCGGCCTCAGATTGGGCGCTGACTCAGGTGGGCGGAAAGTTGCTAGGCGCTCTCCATGCGTTCCGAATAACGATCCGCCAGGAAGCCCTGGCTATTACGCAGCAGGGTGAACTTCACCAGTTTTTCCATGACGTCCACCACGCTATCGTAGTAAGCCGACGGTTTCGCACCCCCGCGTCGTCGAACTCCAGGTAGGCCTTGGGTACCGAGGTTTGGTTGGGAATGGTGAGCTTTTCGCTCGACGACGGACCCAAACTGGAATGGAAACAGGCCGCTCCATTCTTGCTGGGTCATGCTGATTACCCCAGGGGGCGATCGATGAGGGGAGTATCAGCGGCGAATCTGAAAGTAGTCTGAAGTCGCTGAGAGCCAGCGGCGGTGGAAACGAAATATCCAGCACGCGCGTTATAAGGGCATTCCACCCATAGGGCTTGGCCGAAGCTCTTTTGGAGCTAGGAGCGATGCACCCTATTCCTTCACTCATGTGGAGGACGAATCATGGCCACACACAAAACGAAAGCTTTCGAACCTTGGAACAAGGGCAAACTGGTCGGCCAGAAAGCACCGCTGAGACTCAGGGACATTTGGGCTATCAGAGTGCGACTGGAAATCGCAAACAAGGAACGTGATCTGGCGCTGTTCAACCTCGCCATCGACAGCAAATTGCGAGCCTGCGATTTAACGAAGCTGCGCGTCAGAGACATCGCTCACGGTGATCATGTATCGACGCGTGCAATCGTCATGCAACAGAAGACCCAGCGGCCGGTCCAGTTCGAAATCACCGCCCAGACGAGAGCATCAGTTGAAGCTTGGATCAGTGCCGCCCACCGTCGCAACGACGATTTCCTTTTTCCCAGTCGTGCTCGACATTCGGCGCACATATCCACGAGGCAGTACGCCCGCATAGTGAAAGCTTGGGTAACGACAATCGGTCTCGACCCCACGCTCTACGGAACCCATACGCTTCGTAGAACCAAAGCATCGCTGATCTATCGCAGAACGAAGAACCTGCGTGCGGTTCAACTGCTGCTAGGCCATACGAAACTGGAGAGCACCGTTCGATACCTCGGGATTGAGGTGGACGACGCTCTAGAAATGGCGGAGCAAACTGAGGTTTGACCTTTTCTCCAGGTTGGCGCCGGGTTTCGAGCCGGCGCCTCTTTGAGTCAGCTAGCGACCCATAGCTGATATCGACAGGTACTAGGTGACACGCCCTTAGGCCCTGTGTTCAACCAAATCGATTGCAGAATCAGAGATAAGGGGGGAGTGTGACCTCATAGCGCCCGAGTTTTGGCGGAAATCCCTTCCCCCGTTCGGTCGTCAGCCGAGGACGGTATGGATGATCGACGATTCACCTCTGGTCTAAACATCGCTACGTGCTTTCTGAGGATGTTGGCGGATGAGCTCTCTACAGAAGCCGCCCCATCTGATCCCCCCTTTTCTGCTCAGCGCTTCAACGAGCTTCGGCGCAACATTGAGTGCTGCGTATTTATTTTGGAGAGCCTACAAGCGAGTCACGGGCATTCACCTGGCATTCAAAAGCAGCCTGAAATTACCCACAGCTCTGGATGGCTCGCAGCGAGAGGTCAGAGTACTGGCGTAAACCTGATTTGGCTGAGCTACCCATCAACTCCACCGTGCGTCGGATAAAAAACGGGTAACGCGAATAATGTGAACGTAGGCGAGGAAGTGCCTTCTACCGCTGCACACGCAGGAGATTAGGCATGGAAACGCTCCGAGGTCCACCCACAGAATGCGTCACATACGTACTCATTCTTGATGATGATTCGACTCTTGCCAGAGTCCTGGGGCTGGCGATGGAAGATTACGGAATCCCCGCCATCGTTCTTGGAAGTGCTGATGATGGACTCGCGTGGATCAATGCAAATCCAAGTCAACTTGCCCTCTTGCTCACTGATATCTCAATGCCAGGAGAAATTGACGGCTTGGAGCTAGCGCGCCAAATAGCGCAGAGATCCCCAAGCATCCCCATTATCATTATGTCAGGCGGCTATTGGAGTAGAGACTTCCCGGCCTACCGCTTTCTCGACAAACCATTTGATCTCACGGCACTCATGACCACAGTAAAAGAGGCTCTTGCTCTTCCACACTAAGCGAGTGGATCGCATGGGCGCCTATCCAAGTAGTTTGAGTAGTTCCTCGGGGGGCAGCCGTCTGTTCTGCGCAAGGTCACGACGATACAGCTCTATCACCTGGCTCGCTTAATTCATTGGTTGAATGCCTGCTTGCTTTGCCGCATGGCACAGCTCTGACCAGACTTTATGCCGAAAGAGGGACCCAGCCTCCTCGCGAGACATCGAAGCAGGAATTAGCAGTCTGATCTGTTCGCGTAAGGAGGGAGTCAGCTCTAGGAAGGCTAGGATTGCGAGCTCGATCATTTCACGTTCGGTGTCTTTCATGACTGCTGTCCGGAAGCAAAAATGAAAGTTAAGCGATTGTTTGGGCTGGTCTTCCACGGTTGCGGCGTCTACAACGACCAAGGCCTTTTCAACATAGCTCAGCATCGGAAAATCATCACCAGCTACGCCGCAGAAGAAGCTATGAGCTGCTACGACAGTCCGCTAGTGGCCGGATGCTGCCTCCAGCGAGAGGCCGCTACCGACCCATTGCGGCCATTCGTAAAAGGCGGCTATCGGCCAAAAGCGGTCATTTCGAGTGCCTTCGAAAGTAGACTGATTCACTTTTGAGGTGGTGACTTTTACGAGTCTTGCGTGAGATCTATCGGTTAAAATTGCGGACACGCTTGCTGACGATAACTCTGGTTCCAGAGGGCATGAGAAGCGGGTTAATAGCCATCTCAAGTACTGCTAATGAGCGTTATGGATTCCCGATACGATAGATTGAGCCCGCGAATAGGACTGCTTCATCAGCATGCATCCGACCTAACAACCGCAGAACGGGCACAGTGAGGGACTATGGCACGCAAGTGGCTGAAGCAGGAACGGCGGACAAAGGAGGAGCTTTTCGATGCCTTGGTGCGAAACGCTTTAGGTTTCGTCAATACCTCCATCGACCACCTACAGCAAAAACCCAAGAATGCCATTGTCGATCTGTACACGGCGATCGAGCTGTTCCTGAAAGCCCGACTGATGAAAGAGCATTGGACACTCATGCTCGCGAAGCCCGAAACCGGTGACCTACAAAACCTTGCCGTGGGAGATTTTCTGTCGGTCTACCTGGATGACGCGCTGAAGCGAATCCAATCGATTCTTGGCGAGAAAATCGACCAGGATGCTTCCGACAACTTCAAGGCCCTTGGCGAGCACCGCAATCAGATCGTCCATTTTGCCCACTCAGGCATGGATAATCCGAGTAAGACACAAGCCGGCGTGATTGTGGAAACGTGGGCATCCTGGCACTACCTCCATGCACTATTGACCGGTCCTTGGGAGGCGGTATTTCAGCCCTACTCAGTGGAACTCCAGGTGCTCAACCAACGCATGATGCGTCAGGGCGACTTCATCAAAGCCCGATTCGAGATCCTCAAACCCCAGATCGAAATCCAGGAAAAGAAAGGCAACAAGATCGTTACCTGCGGTCATTGCCACATGTCTGCCGCAATTGTCGGCGAAACCCATTCATGGGGTACCGACTACACCTGCATGGTTTGCGGGGTTGATGACACTGCAGTGGAAGAGTGCAACGCAGAATTACCCTGCCCCGGCTGCAATGCTCCGTTTAAATTCTTTCAAAAGGGTCTGCATGCCTGTCCTGCCTGCGGCCATCAAATTACCACCGACATCCTGATAGACCTCTGCACCAAACAATTTCCCGAGGGCGACGACTGGTGCGAGGAAGGCCACGTCCACATCGCATCCTGCCACAAGTGTCAGCACCCTCAACCCTCGGTATTTTTCATCGAGGGCATGTGGAGTTGCGTATCGTGCTTCGACCGTGGCTGGGGAGCAGTCGCGTGTGAGAGATGCGATGAATTCGTCACAGGTGACATGGAAAGAATCAAATACTTTGCCTGCCACAAATGTGAGCCCGACGTGAGAAAGGGTCTCTTGGGTTTGGCCGAGCCCGCCGAGAGCCCCACTGCTGAAGGCAGCTAAGGAATAACCGGTCGTGCACAATCGAAGGAGAGCCTTGATTGGGGTGTCCAGCGCTTGCGCACCCGATGCGAGCGCATCCAGCTCACCTGACCAGCATTGTATTGCCTGCCAAGCGCAGCAGCCTTGCAGAATGGGGCTGGCAATCCACCCAGAACAGTCGTCCATTCCATGGTGGTACAATGCCACTCCCAGCGGCCTCAGCTCTCGTATCAGCGCCACTATCGATTCGGTCAATAGGGAAGTGTCTAGCATTGAGACAGTTAGAGATTGAGAATGAACTAAGGGATGTCGTCAGCAGAATCATTAACCAGGTTGACCTATCAACTAAACAAGGCAGGCTTGACATCAACCTGTCGCTGGAAGACGCGCTGATTCCGATCCTGAAAGCAGCCTACAACCTACCCAACCTGATTAACCTCAATAGGCGGCAGAAAAACTTCCCCGGCATCGATCTGGGTGATGACCATGACCGTGTCGCCTTTCAGGTTACCGCCACCACTTCTCTGGAAAAGGTCAAAAAGACCTTGACCCACTTCGTCGACAAGCAGTTCTACAACACGTTTGATGAACTGTACGTTTTGATGCTGACCAACAAGCAGGCTTCCTACAGCCAGTCCGCGATTGACGCCATCACAAATGGCGCATTCGAGTTTTCAACGAAGAATCACATCATTGATCTTGGCGACATTCTAGCCAAGGTGTCCGGGCTTCGAATCCCCGCTCAGGAGCGGGTGTTGAATGACTTCAAGATCATCTTGGGGGACATCAAGGCATATCTGGACTTCAATGCTGAGGGAAACCTTCAATCTCACACACTGACTTCCAACCTTATTACGATAACACCGCCTGAAACAGTATACGTCGCCGAATTGCTGCTGAATGAGGCCTCAATCCTTGAGCAAGCCCGCGAACACCTGAACTTTCGAAAAAATAGCTGCTCTAGGCAAAGCCTTGCGAAGATGGCCCTACTGCTCAATGGATCTGGCACGGATGACTGGGTGGTTTTCGAAAATCGAATCTTCACCTTCGAGGACATCAACAACTCCAGTATTCGACATATTGTTGATGTAGGCACCATTGAAGCACTTGAGTCCCGCGACCTCTCCGAATCTGAGATCGACGACAATATCAATATTTTCAAGCTACTTTTGAATAACCATGTGCGTGAGACCGTCAAGCCTCACAACATTGTGTATGACCGCCGAGAGAAGATCTTTTTCTTCAAACCTCACAACCCAGACGACGAAAGCCGCAAAGAAGACTGGGTAGGGAAAAAGAAATCAACCCGTCGAGTGTACGAAAAGGTGATGTCCAAGCGAGACCCCACGCGTCTCGCTCACCATGTTCATTTATCATTCGAACTGAGCTTTACCAGCATTGCGCAGCAGTGGTACGCACTCGTTGTGCCTAGTTGGCTTTATACTTATGATGGAAATCGCAAGTCTCGCTTTCATGAGGATTTGCTATCAAAGCAAAAAAGACTTGAGTTTAACCAAAGCGTACGAAACATAGTTCGATTCCTAGCCTACTACTTGCGTTCAGTCAACAGCCCGATTACTAAGGCTTCGCCTAATAACTCTGCTTCGACTCCTGCCCTGGACAGCCCAGCGAATGAAGTAGAATTCTTCGGCGAGTTATTAGAGATCACTTGCGAAGAAAAGCTGGTGGAAGGCGAACAGGTTGGCGCTGAATTTGATGAGGAGTTAGCCCTTGAAGATTAAAATCCTCAAAGAGCCAATGCTGGAGTTCGGAAACGGCGCGCACATATGCCCTAGGACTGGCATCGAAACCCTGGGAGTTTATGACAAGCGCGATGAGCTGAGGCGTAGTGAATTACGCATTGGTATCGTCGGGCGCGGTGAAGGTGTTGATCTCCTGGACGAATGGCTGGACAAATGCAAACGCGGAATCGTCGGAAAGGAAGAAACCAAGTTCCCCAATTTGTTCCGGGGGTTTGGTGGCGTGGATGAATACCATGGGTTCTACACCAAAATTCTGTCCTCTCCCCAGTACACACGAACCCTGCAGAAGTCAGAAATCAACAACATATCGAAGATCACGGCCCGTGAAGACCGGGTCGTGAAATGCGTTGAGCTCTACTATGAGCAGATTCGATTTCTGTCCGAGAACCGCTCCATCGACGTGATCGTCTGCGTCGTCCCAAATGACATCTTCGATTCTCTAACCAAGGCGACTGGTGACAAAGACACCGAGTCGCTGGAAGCCTACCTGGAACACAACTTCCGTCGGCTTCTCAAAGCGCGTTGCATGCACCTGGGCATTCCGCTGCAACTCGTTCGCGAGAAGACCATCCTGTCAGTCAAACCCTCGATCGATCAGCAAGATCTCGCTACCAAGGCTTGGAATTTCTGCACCGCCCTCTACTACAAGGGCAACCGCACTGTGCCGTGGCGGTTGGTCGAGGACAAGTTCAAGCCCAAGACCTGCTACATCGGAATAGGGTTCTACAAGAGCCGGGATGGCGAAACCGTCTCGACCAGCCTGGCTCAAGTGTTCGACGAGTTCGGACATGGAGTCATTTTGCGCGGTGCACCAGTGTCTCTGGACAAGCGGGACAAGCGCCCTTACATGGACGAATCTCAGGCGTATGAGCTACTCGACAGCGCGTTGGCTGAGTATGAAAAGGCGTTGATGCAGAAGCCGGCTCGCGTCGTGATCCACAAGTCCAGCAGGTTCAGGCCTACCGAAGTATCAGGGTTTTCCAGGGTACTGAATGCTAAGGGGATCAGGACAAAAGACTTGGTGTCGATCACGTCCACCGATATCCGGCTGTTCAGCGACAAGAACTACCCGCCAACCCGGGGAACGCTGCTGAGCCTGTCGGAAACTCAAGGCGTGCTCTATACGAAGGGGATTGTCGACTTCTACAAGACATACCCAGGCATGTACATCCCAAGCCCGTTGCGCGTGGAAGCGTTCGAAAGCGACTCATCCCTGGAAGACCTGTGCAAGGAGATCCTTGGGTTGACCAAGATGAACTGGAACAACACCCAGCTTGATGGACGCCTACCCATCACTTTGGAGTGCGCCAACAAGGTTGGAGACATCATGAAATACGTGGATGCCTCGGAGAAGCCACAGGTCAGCTATAGCTTTTACATGTGAATCATTTAGGCCCATCCGTTCTGGGACTTCATGCACAGCCACCAAGGACGACCATGAGCAAGAAGAAGCACCAACTCATTCCTCTCCTCGACTACCTGCGCATTCACCGCGTAATCCGCAGCGTTTTAGACTCTGCCGGTGCAACAACTGACCGTGCATGCTGGTTCTTCAGCGTCGCAGGAGCAGCAATCCTTCGTCATCACTACGGAAAAGATGCCCAACCACTTGCTGGAGCTGTTTGTCTTATGGTCAATGAAAAGGGGGCTAATGTTTTGTGTTTCGCCACAATCGATGGCGGCGAAATACATAGCTCCAGCGACGCTTTTCATGCAATGGTTGCCTGCGGCGACCATCTAATCGATTTCATGAGCCCGATTTTTAACGAGCACGCCATCTCTTCAGAACTCGAAATAATTCCCCCGTCAAAATCTTTCCAGCGCCTTATAAAGTCTATGAATGGCTCTCATAATACGCTGAGATTCGACGGAGATTTTTTCTTTGATCCAAATATCGAGTTGACTGAACACCTGATAAACCAGATCGCTCAAAGCCAGTTTCAGAACGATTTGATACAGGCATGCATTGCCTGGTATCGAAGGCCCCCGAAGCCCATTCCATCAGCACTTACGGTAGGCGATGAGAAGGGGGAAATTCGGATGGTGAAACTCAAGGATGCAGTTGTCGAAGGGGGTTGGTAGCAGAAAAAAACTGGGGAGATGTCGCCTTCGGGCAGAGGTGCGGGCTCTGACGACAGTGCATCAATGGCTGCTTCTGGCCGCTTGCGGACCTTCACGCGGAGCCGCTCCGGAGAATGAGCAGCGCTTTTCGGCCAGAAAAAACAAACCCCCTGGTGCGCAGTGCGGGAAGCTCCCGCCCGAGGCGTGGGGGTTATGGTCTGTTTTCATGATGCCACAGCTGGACGCACATTCAAATGGAGCCAGCGCAGCAGTGTGGTTGTTTTGGTGAATTGAGTCCGAGAACCTGCCCTTTGGTCTCAATGCTTTTTGGACTTCGGATTGGAGTTCGCGTACTGTATTGGTAAGAGTGTGCGTGAGCCTCCCCGCTCTATAAATCCAGATGAGGTCCGCGTAGCACCTCCTGCGGTCAGCTCGTAAAGGGCGAAAAGCAGGATGACCAGGCAGCGGCTGGTCTCTATTCCGGATGCTGAATACGAAGTCGACGTCTCTGAATCGTCAAAACCCCGCGAATGCGGGGTTTTGCGTATTGGCTCGTTCTAATCACCACGGCCCGTTTGGGAGTTTCCCTGAACTCAATCGAGGCTGTGAGCAATATGCAGGACAAGCTTCAACGGCTCGGAGCTTGCTGCAATGTTAAAGAGGATGTCGCGCTTGCTGCGGGGTAGTTGCTTAGCGCAGCGTTTCGCAGTGGCCTTGATGGCACTGTCAGTGCCATGGATTTTGGCTGCAAGCAGAAGTGCAAGGACAGCGTCCTGAAGGTTCACTTTGAAACAAGCTCCGTGGAGTGAACTGCAATGAGGTAAAAGTCAGTCGAGGGTATAGTCTGACGCACCCTCGGCAATTCCCCAAGCAACGACCATTGCTTTCTCCTGATACGTTGGCCGCGGCCATGAGGTAGTAGATGCGAACAGACGAAGATCTGGAGCGCCAGATGCGTGAGGCCCTGGGGGTGACGCCCAGGAAAACAAAGAAAACAATCGAAGCTAGCAACCCTATGCGAGGCTATATGGTTGTCTTAAGCGTCCGTCGGCAAGATGGACCCGCGTTTCGATATGAGTTTCGCTCGCGCTCCCTGAGCAGGACGGAAGCAATCCTTGAGGCTGAGAAAAGTGCTCGTGCCGACGGTTATAGACCTTGGGCATTGTTGGACGTTTCTGAGGTATAGCTGAGGAAAACTGTATGGGAGCATCACCTGATGCTGCTCATAACCGTTGACCTTCTAAGGCAAATTAATGATATTTGGTGGAGCGCCGTGACGGTGGCGTACACACCCTAGTTCAGTGAAGCATCCTGCCCGTTTCTGTTTAGCCTTGTAGCCTTTCTTTGGATGGCCTGCGAGCACTAGGGTCCGAACAGGCCATGAGAGAAATGGCCATGAGTAATTTTCCCGATACCCCCTCTTTTGCTGCCTTCAAAGCGGATGCTAAGCGCCTTCACAAGGATGCTCGTAAAGCCTCCTCGTGGGCGCTCGAAATGCTCAAGAAGCATGGATTTGGAGTCGAGGCTCACGATGAGACCCTCTCCTCCGTGAATCTGAACCATTGCCAGCATGCTCTTGCTGCCGCTTACGGCTCCGACTTCCAGTCGCTTCAACTCGAAGATCAGTTGATCGCAAAGTACATCGACCATTGCTACAGGCGTGGGTATTGGAGCATTCCTTACTCCTGCAGCTTCAATCGGCCGAGATTCACGCTGCAGCTTGAAGCATTGCTTGAAGCGTTCCGGGATAAGGTCTCTCTGAACGAGGCAGGCTTGAGAAGAGGCGTTGACTTCGCAGGCTTCCACTTCAGCGAACTGCTCTTCTCTCGCATCGCCATCGAGCTTGAGCTGGATGGACCACCTGACTTCGTTGGGATACGTGCCCCAGGCGCCCTGTTTGAGCAGGGATGGTTGTCCGACGTAGATAGCATGGAAGACGCCGATCTTCGAGGCGCCAAGTTCTATTCCGTCACCGTTGATCCCGCCGTTCTTCCTGGAGCGAATTGCTACCAAACCGACTTCTCTCGCGCCGACCTTAGGGGCGCAGATTTTCGGCGCTCGTATCTTCGCGGGAGTGTCTTCAGAAAGGCGAAGCTAGACGGAACGGATTTCAGAAACTGCGTTTTGTACGAGTGCAACTTCACCAGTTCAACAGGTGAGTACCGCTCCGGACGCGTGGACGCCAGTGATTGGAGCGTTCGCCACCTAGGTAGATTCAGAGTCAGCTAAGAGACTGGCTATGGGGGAGGGCGATTTGCCAAAACCCCTCACTACCAAGGGATCCCTCGTTGTATGTGCAGCGATGCTGGGCTGAGGCATTCATGATGAGATGCAAGCATCTGTCAGACGATGGGTGGCGGTCAGTTTATTTTGTGAAGCTGCGAGGGATTTCCTGACCCCAATTCGACTTCTGACTGAATGGGTTAAGGGGCGCAATTTTGAATAGCAAAATGATCAAGGAACTGAGGGAGTTGGCGTACCGGTTGCCTGCGTGGCGCTTCCTAGTACTTAGCGTCATTGCCTTGCTCGTGGCTGCTGGGTATCTGGCGGGAAACGTCCCGTGGGACAAGCTTCTGTGAGCGCCTAGGGTGGTTGTGTTCGGAAGTGGAAGGAGGGCCTCCAGGCCCTTCTGCTCTCCGCTTGATCAACCACCATCAATATGTGCTGAGGAATCAAGCAGACGAACAGCGCGTAGGGCGTGTTATTAAGCTTAAAAGTTGGAAGTTTCGTTTATTTCGAATAACGGTAAGGTTGCGCCTTGGCGCTCTCGTCACACAAAGCGGAGGCACGAATGCCCAGGTCTACAACTGCTGCCACGGAGCTACCCACGCAAACAGAGATTGCTGCGGCTGCTGAATCGCTACGCGTCTTAAAGCCGCTGCTCTCCACTGAAGAGCTGCCGGAGTTACAGCTGCTGTGCCCGGATGAGATTCGCGCGCCAGTCTCGCTCCCACTATTGGCATTGCGCAGTTTCCTAGAAGTGCTTGGCCAGATGGCGGCGGGTAATGCGGTTAGCGTCGTTCCTGTTCATGCCGAGCTGACAACGCAGGAGGGTGCCGATTTGCTCAACGTCTCAAGGCCATACCTGGTGAAGCTTCTGGATGAGGGAGCGATTCCTCATACAAAAGCGGGTCGACATCGGCGAGTGAAGCTGTCTGATGTGCTGGCTTATAGGCAGGCCCGGGAACTGTCCAGCCGAGTCGTCATGGACCGACTTGCGGCTGAGGCTCAAGATTTGGGAATGGGATACTGATGAGTCTTTCTACCAAGGGGAGCGCAGCGACGATCAACATCGAATCGCTTCACTTCCCAAGGTCTGAGCTTGCAGCTCGCATGATGTTCATCTTTGAGCATCAGCTTGAGCATGCTCTAACGCTCTTCGCCCCAGAACAGAAGGGCAAAACAACCTTCCTACAGCAGGACTTCATTCCCCTAGCGAGTCAACATGGCTTCCTAGTGGCTGTGGCGGATCTACAAACTGAGCCGAATAATCCTGAACGGGCTATTGCGATGGCCCTTCAAGATTCTGTTCACCGCACTCAAAGCCAACGTCAAAACATGACGCTACTACCAGGATTGAGTCGCATAGTGAGTATGGCGAGGGCATTCTCGAATGCTCGCAATGGTCGAGCTTCGATGACATCGGAGGGGGGCTACCGCCTCAAGAGATGGCTTGAGCAATTCAGAGCGGCGGGGAAGGGGCGGGCTCTGCTGATTGTCGAAGCAGCTGAGCTTCTAGCTGCACGGAGCGCGTTCAACAATTTCACAGCTAAATTGCGTTCGTTGCTGCAGGCTCCGTCTAGCAGGGTTTACATTGTATTCGTCGGCGCTTCGCCAGAGGGACAGGCGAACCTTTTCCGTCGCAAGGATGCCCCCTTTTACGAGTTCGGCTTCGCTTTAGATTTCCCCAACCTTGGCAAAGAATTCGTTTGTCAGCTGGGAGTGAGATTCAAGGAGGTTACGGGGGCGGAGTGGGATGTCGACTTGGCTCATGATCTCTTTCTGAGATACGGAGAAATGCCCGGACTGCTAATAGCTCTGTACGTGGCTTCAGTATCCCATGGCTTGGGAGTCAAAGAAGCAGCAGAGGTTGTACTGGCGACTTCTCCTCCCAGTTAGTTGATCGCTTTGAACTGGCTGGGGCAATACCTCGGTGCGTAAGCCACATTCATTGTTGCTCAACTAACAGGAAATCCCCAAGTCAGCCTGAACGGCCAGCAATATCGATCTGCTGCTGGTCGACCTCGCTTCCCGCTGTGGGGCCCAGCATATGATTCTTGTTGAGGGCAGATGGGGTGAATCCCGATAGAGGCTGGCACTAGCATCTTCGGATGCTTATTAAAAGTTGGAGGATAGGCCTCACTGGTCAAAGGTTAGTGAGGCCGTGTTTTTTCGCCGGCAGTCTGCTGCGACCTGTCCCTAGAGATGCAATTTGCCGGCTTGGATTTCAGTGGGGCAGCATCGCGCTGCTGAAGATTTCTCTCTTCTTCACATCATGATTGTTGGTGACCGTCTGATCGCCCCAGACGTATGTTTGGCCGCTTTGCACTTGGTACGTGAAGGCGAATCCCCTAGCTGTTTCGTAGCGGTCAAGAGCCTCCAGCGGCTCCATCTGCCATCTCCCCGTGTGGTTCAGGTGGTGCGGTGTCACCAGCAAAACCATTTCAACGCGTATTTCGCTCCCTTGCTCGGCAAGAAGAGCTTCTAGAAGATCCTCGTCGGTCAGCATCAGCATTGGCCGTCTCGTAAAGCCATCCTCGTCTGACTCATCCAGTTCCCGTGTAGCAACGTAGAACCAGGGACGATGGATGCTGTGCTCTACAAAGCGCCAACAAGGTGTCTCACCGAATAGACCGAAGTCCTCGATTTCTGCTTTGGGAGGGGTGAGGAACATAAAAAACTCCATATATACTATATATAGTATAGAGCAATTCGAGTCTAAGCGGCTTCATCGTTCCTTTTGCGAGCGTCAAAAATGCAATCGGAACTCAAGCAAGCTCTCGGGGCTGCTATTCGAGCCTACAGGCTCAATCGAGAAATTCCCCAAGAAAGCCTTGGTCCCAGCCAGCCGTACATCAGCAACCTGGAGAACGGCAAATGGAGTGCCACTCTGGAGAAAGTCGATCGCATGGCCGGTGCACTCGGAGTCCATCCAGTGAGCATCATCCTCGCTGGATATCTCGCCCTTGAAGAAAACTCTGACACCGACGCAGTTCTGGCGCGAATTCGGGAAGAGCTGCGGGAGATCGGACACTAGGGGGCTTCCTGTCCACATCCGTCATTTTCTATGGACAGCCGGACGAAAGGTTAACCATCTGAAAGATGGCGATTTTTTCATGTCCATATCCCTGGGTACTTTGGGGTGCCATACGCTACAAGATCGAGCTGCTGAGCCCGCAGCGCAAGGACTGATCCTTCGGCTGTCGTCGAAGCGTCCTTCGAGAAACCCCGCCCTCCCCGGCGGGGTTTTTCTTTTCCGGCTGTCATCAGAAAGTCATCGCAGCGTTCATACTCAAGGGGCATCGACGTCGGACGCGTCGATTGCGGAAGCAGTTTCCGCCATTCGCTTGTCACAGTCAGAAGGAGCGCGCCGCGGGCCGGAGAATCCCCGCCGCGACGCCCCCGGCAATGACGGCCGAATGGACGGCCGCATCGATTTATCGGAAAGCCGCGCGCTCTGGTGCCCGGCTTCCATCGTCAAGGAATACAGCATGTCCCCAAGACCGGTAAACAATGCCTCGGTCAGCCCCAAGGGCAGCCTCGAAACCCTCTCCCAACGTGAAGTCCACCAGCTCAGCGAAGCGGGCTCGGGCAGTACCTACAAGCTCTTCCGCCAGTGTGCCCTGGCCATCCTCAACACCGGCACGCAGATCGACAACGCCAAGCACATCCTCGACGCCTACCGCGACTTCGAACTGGAAATCCACCAGCAGGACCGCGGCGTGCGCCTGGAACTGTTCAACGCGCCGGCCGACGCCTTCGTCGACGGCGAGATGATCGCCAGCACCCGCGAGATGCTTTTCAGCGCTCTGCGCGACATCGTCTACACCCAGAACGCCCTGAACAGCCGGCGCTTCGGCCTGGACAGCTCGGCCGGCATCACCGATTACGTCTTCCACCTGCTGCGCAACGCCCGTGCCCTGCACGCCGGCGTGGAGCCGAAGATCGTGGTGTGCTGGGGCGGCCACTCCATCAGCACCAACGAATACAAGTACACCAAGAAGGTCGGCCACGAACTGGGCCTGCGCAGCCTCGACGTCTGCACCGGTTGCGGCCCGGGCGTGATGAAGGGCCCGATGAAGGGCGCCACCATCGGCCACGCCAAGCAGCGCATCACCGATGGCCGCTACCTGGGCCTGACCGAGCCGGGAATCATCGCTGCCGAGGCGCCGAACCCGATCGTCAACGAACTGGTGATCCTGCCGGACATCGAGAAGCGCCTCGAAGCCTTCGTCCGTGTCGGCCACGGCATCATCGTGTTCCCGGGCGGCGTCGGCACGGCGGAGGAGTTCCTCTACCTGCTGGGCATCCTCATGCACCCGGAAAACCAGGACATGCCGTTCCCCCTGGTGCTCACCGGCCCGCGCAGCGCGGCGGCCTACATCGAACAGCTGCATGCCTTCGTTGGTGCAACGCTGGGCGAGGCGGCGCAGAAGCGCTACCGCATCATCATCGACGATCCGGCGGAAGTGGCGCGGGAAATGAGCACCGGCCTGAAGCGGGTCAAGCAGTTCCGCCGCGAGCGCAATGACGCCTACCACTTCAACTGGCTGCTGAAGATCGACGAGGGCTTCCAGCGCCCGTTCGAGCCGAGCCACGAGAACATGGCCGGCCTGGATCTGGGCCGCGACGTGCCGCCCCACGAACTGGCGGCGAACCTGCGCCGGGCGTTCTCCGGCATCGTCGCCGGCAACGTGAAGGACCGCGGCATCCGCATGATCGAGGAGTTCGGCCCGTACGAGATCCACGGCGACGCGGCCATCATGGAACCGCTGGATGCACTGTTGCAGGCCTTCGTCGAGCAGCACCGCATGAAGTTGCCGGGCGGCGCGGCGTACGAGCCGTGCTACCGGGTGGTGCAGCGCGCTGGTGTAGCGGTGTGAGCCTGTAGGAGCAGGAAACAAAAAGCCCCGCCAGAGTGCGGGGCTTTTTCATGCAGGTACTTCGCTTAGGAGAAGGCTTACAGATCGAAATCGTAGTCGGACAGTTGGCGCTGCAGGCGACGCTCTTCCAGGTAGTTGTCGATGATGCGGCGCTTGGTCAGGTTGGTCTTGGCGACCTCTGCCGAGGATTCGGCGCCGTCATCGCTGTCGTCTGTGCTGACATCGTCCTCGAGTTCGAGGTCTTCTTTGTCGTTTGCCATTCGGTGCACTCCACAACACGGGGTGTGTTGGCGCCCCTTATATCGACAAAGGCGTAAGCGGTAAAAAAGATTTTTTCAATCAGCCTGAAGGAATTTTCCCATAACGCTCAATCGTCCGACGTCTTGTGTTTGAACTCGCACAGGTCCTCGATCCGGCAGCTGCCGCACTGTGGCTTGCGCGCCTTGCAGACATATCGCCCATGCAGGATCAGCCAGTGGTGCGCATCCAGCAGGTATTCCTTGGGCACGAACTTGAGCAACTTGCGCTCCACTTCCAGTACGTTGCGCCCCGGCGCGATGTTTGTGCGGTTGGAGACGCGGAAGATATGGGTGTCCACCGCCATCGCCGGCTGTCGGAAAGCCGTGTTGAGGACCACGTTGGCAGTCTTGCGGCCCACGCCCGGCAGGGCCTCCAGGTCTTCGCGGTTCTCCGGCACCTGGCTGCCGTGCTTCTCGATGAGGATGCGGCAGGTCTCGATGGTGTTCTTCGCCTTGCTGTTGTACAGGCCGATGGTCTTGATGTACTCCGACAGGCCTTCCACGCCCAGGGCGTAGATCGCCTCCGGGGTATTGGCCACCGGGTAGAGCTTGGCGGTGGCCTTGTTCACCCCGACGTCGGTGGCCTGGGCGGAGAGCAGCACCGCGATCAGCAGCTCGAAGGGCGTGCTGTAGGCCAGCTCGGTTTCGGGGTTGGGATTGTCTTCCTTGAGTCGGCGGAAAATCTCCGCGCGCTTGGCGGCATTCATTCGATCACTCCGGTCACGCGGACGCGTTGGCGCTCGGTCGCGGGTACGTCGCCCGCCTGCGCCTTGGCGCGGTCCGCCAGGCTTTCATCAATACGGTTCTTCAGGGCAAGCAGCAGGCCCAGCACCAGGAAGGCGCCGGGCGGCAACACGGCCAGCAACAGGCCCTGGTAGCCGGGCACCTGTAGTTTCCAGCTGGTGGCGGCGGGGCCGAACAGCAGGTCCATGCCGGCCAGCAGCGTGCCATGGCCAAGCAGTTCGCGCAGGGTGCCGATGGCCAGCAGGACCAGGGCGAAGCCCAGCCCCATCATCAGCCCGTCGAAGGCCGAGCGCGCCACGTTGTTGTTCGCGGCGAAGGATTGCGCGCCGCCGAGAATTACGCAGTTGGTGGTGATCAGCGGCACGAAGATGCCCAGCACTTCATACAGCTCGTACCGCCACGCCTGCATCAGCAGTTCGACACAGGTGGTGAGGGTGGCGATGACCAGCAGGAAGGCCGGCAGGCGCACGGCCTCGCTCAGCGTGCCACGGATCAGCGATACGGCGACGCTGGAGCAGACCAGCACGAAGATCGTCGCCAGCCCCAGGCCGAGGGCGTTGACCATGGAGCTGCTGGTGCCCAGCAGCGGGCACAGGCCGAGCAACTGCACAAGGCCGGGGTTGTTCTTCCACAGGCCCTGCAGGGCGATTTCGCGGTAGCCGGGATTACTCATGCTTGTCTCCCGAGGTCGCAGGGGCCAGCAGCTCGGACTTGTGCGCGTCGAAGTACTGCAGCGCCAGGTGCGTGGCCTTGACCACCGCGCGAGGGGTGACGGTGGCGCCGGCGAACTGGTCGAACTGGCCGCCGTCCTTCTTCACTTTCCAGCCGGCCTCGGCCGGGGCGCTCAGGGAGTGGCCGTCGAAGCCGTGCAGCCAGTCGCTCTTGCCCAGTTCGATGCGATCGCCCTGGCCGGGCGTCTCGTGATGCGCCAAGACCCGCACGCCGAGCAGACGACCTTGTGAGGTCACTCCCACCAGCAGCTGGATCGAGCCGCCATAGCCATCTTGCGCCACGGGCTGGAGCACGACCGCCGTGGTCTGCCCCTGGAGCCGGGCGAGGTAGGCGGGTGCCGGCTCGTCGCGGCCCAGCAGCTTGGGGTCGAAGGCGCTGACTTCGGTCTCCAGCGGATGGTTGTCGTAGCTGCCCCGGGGCAGCAGCTCCAGCAGTGTGCGGCCACGCGCCTCGCGCTGGGCGGTGTCGATACGCTGGGCGGTGAGCTGATGGACGATCGCTACCACGCCGGCGGCAAGCACCGCGAGCAGGCCCAGCGCCAGGGCGTTCTTCAGCAGGGTGCGGTTCATCGGTCACCCGCCTTGAAGCCGCGTTCGGGCTTCTTGTGTCCGTAAGTGCGTGGGCGGGTGAAGTAGTCGAGGGTCGGCGCGGCGAGGTTCATCAGCAGCACGGCGAAGGCCAGACCGTCGGGGTAGCCGCCCCAGGCGCGGATCACGTAGGTGAGCACGCCGACACCGATGCCGAACAGCAGCCGGCCGCGGTTGCTGGTGGCGCCGGAGACCGGGTCGGTGACGATGAAGAAGGCGCCGAGCATGGTTGCGCCGCTGAACAGGTGCAGCAGCGGCGAACCGTGGGAGTCGGAGCCGGTGCCGTTCCAGAACAGCAGGCTCATGACGAACAGGCCGCCGAGCATGCCCACCGGCGCGTGCCAGGTGAACAGCTTGCGCCAGAGCAGGAACAGCCCACCGGCGAGGAAGGCCAGGTTGACAAGCTCCACGCCGCGCCCGCCGATACGGCCGAAAGCGGGAGACTGCGCCAGCAGTTCCTCCATGGTCAGACTGTGGTTGTTGCGCACCACGTCCAGCGCCGTGGCGCCGACCCAGGCGTCCGGCGCCTGGCTTGCGAAGCCGAATATCTGCCGCAGGCCATCGCCGAAGCCGAGCGCGCTGTCCGGCGCCGGCCACTGGCTCATCTGCTGCGGGAAGGACACCAGCACCACCGCATAGCCGACCATCGCCGGGTTGAACGGGTTCTGCCCGAGGCCGCCGTACAGGTGCTTGCCGAAGATCAGCGCGAACACCGTGGCGACCGCGCTCAGCCACCAGGGCGAGTAGGGCGGCAGGGCGAGGGCGAGCAGCATCGCGGTGACCAGCGCGCTGCCGTCCTTGAGGAAGAAGATCACCGGGCGGTCGCGCAGCTTGAGCAAGAGCGCCTCGGTGGAGAGGGCGAGCAGGCTGCACCAGAGCAGGTTGAACAGGGTGCCGACGCCGTACAGGCCGATCAACACCAGCGCACCCGGCGCGCAGGCGGCCAGCAGCGTCAGCATGACTCGCTGCGTGCGGTTGGCGCCTGTGGCGTGGGGCGAGCTGATGCGTGGCAGCTTCATCAAGGCGCCTCACCGCTGGCATCGGCGACTGCGCGTTCCGCCGCTTGCAGGCGCTCACGGGCAGTGGCCAGTGCCGAGTCGCCAGCACCTTCGCGTTCGAGCTTCTTCAGGTCGGCGCGGGCGTAGGCCAGTTCGGTCCTGGCGGCGCGCAGGGCATCGGTGATCGGGCGCTTGTCGGTACGCACCAGGTCCGGCGGCGCCTTGCCGCTGGCGTCTTCGGCGGCGTGCAGGGCAGCTTCCGCGGCGGCGAGCGTCTGGCGGATCGCGTCCAGCGCCTCGGCGGACACGCCTTCGCGTTCAGCCACGCGCAGGGCGTCGCGCTGGGCGATATAGACCAGCTTGGCCTGGCGCAGGGCGAGTACGCCGTCGACGGGCTGCTCGGTTTTCGGTTCGGTTGGCATGGCGGTCCCCTGCAGTTCGTTGAGTTGGCGCTCGATGCGTTCGACGTCCGCGCGCAAGGAGGCGAGGGTGGCGCGCTGCTCGTCACTGGGTGATTCGCCGAAAGCCTTCTCGGACTTCTTCAACTGGGCGCGGGCCATGGCGGCATCGATTTTCGCTTTCTTCAGTGCCGCTTCGCCCGCGACGGGTGCGGCAGCGGGCGTTGGCTCCGCGCTGGCGCTTTGCGTTTCGGCAGCCGCCAGTGCGGCTTTCGCCTCAGCGGCGGCGACACGCAGCTCGGCAACCTGGGTGCGCAACTGCTCGGTGTCATGGGTGGCCAGTTGCTTCTCGGCCTTGTTCAGCGCGACCTGGGCCATGCTGGCGTCGATCTTCAGGCGCTTGAGCTGGTCAGGTGCATTGCCCACGGCCTTTTCGGCCTTCACCCGCTCGATCACCGATTGCGCGGCCGGCGCGCTGGGCGTCTCGATTTCGGCTGGGTCTTCCTGCGCGCGTGACGCACGTTCCTGGCGGGCCAGGCGGTCGGCAGCGCGCTGTTCTTCCTCACGGCGCAGGCGCTCCTGGCGTTGCTCGAAGCGCAGGCGCGACTGCTCGGCCTTGAGCTGGCGCCGTTCCAGTTCGCGGATCTCGCCCTTGGCGGCGCGGTAGTACTGCACCAGCGGAATGCTCGACGGGCAGACGTAGGCGCAGGCGCCGCACTCGATGCAGTCGAACAGGTTGTGTGCCCTCAACTGGTCGTGGTCTTCGGCAAAGAAGTACAGCTGCTGCGGCAGCAGGCTGGCGGGGCAGACCTGCGCGCAGTCGCCGCAGCGGATACAGGGCATGGCCTGTGCGGGTGCCGGCAGTTCTTCGCGCGTGGCGGCCAGCAGGCAGTTGGTGGTCTTGATCAGCGGCACGTCCAGCGACGTCAGGCTGTCGCCCATCAGCGGGCCGCCGAGCAACAGGCGGTCGAGCTTGGCGTGGTCGAGGCCGGCGAGCGCCAGCAGCTCGCCCACGGGCGTGCCGAGCAGCGCTTCGACGTTGCACGGGCGCGCGAGGGCGGCGCCGGTCAGGGTGGTGATACGCGAGATCAGCGGCCGCCCGCGCAGCACGGCGTCGGCCACGGCGACGGCGGTGCCGACGTTTACGCAGAGCATGCCGATATCCGCCGGCAGCCCGCCGGACGGCACCTCGCAGCCGGTCAGCACCTGGATCAACTGGCGCTCGCCGCCGGAGGGGTAGCGGGTCGGGACCGGTTGCAGGCGGATCGGCCGCTCACCAATGGTGGCCTGCAAAATGGCGATGGCCTCGGGCTTGTCATCCTCGATGCCGAGCAGCACTTGCTGCGGCTGGAGGATGTGCATCAGCACGTCGATGCCTTCGACCAGTTCGACGGCGCGCTCGCGCATCAGCAGGTCGTCGGCGCTGATGTAGGGCTCGCACTCGGCGCCGTTGATGATCAGCGTATGCAGGTCGTCCTGGGCGCGCGAGGCCAGCTTGGCGGCGGTGGGGAAGCCGGCGCCACCGAGACCGGCGATGCCGGCCTGGCGGAGGCGCTGCAGCAGTTCGACCCCGGAGAAGGACGCATACTCGGACTCGGGATTCAGCGTCGTCCACTCGTCCAGGCCATCACTGTCGATGACGATGGCCCGCGCCGACAGGCCGGAGCTGTGCGGGTAGGGCTGCTCGCCGATCCCGACCACCGTGCCGGAAGTCGGCGCATGCAGTGCGGCGCTGATGGCGCTACCGGCCTCGGCGATCAGTTGGCCCTTGAGCACGCGCTGGCCGACTTCAACGCAGGGCACGGCGGGCCCGCCGATGTGTTGCTGCAGCGGCAGTACCAGACGGCGCGGCAGCGGTGGCCGCTGAATTGGCATGGCGGTGGACTGCTGCTTGTTGGCTGGCAGCGTCAGGCCGCCGGGGAAGTCCCAGACCTGAGCGTTCATGCCGCCTGCTCCCGGTCGGTCTGGATCAGCCGGCCCTGCGGCAACGGCCATTTCCAGTCGACGACGCGCAGCGGCAGGTCGCGCATCTCGATGCAGTCCACCGGGCAAGGTTCCAGGCACAGGTCGCAGCCGGTGCATTCGTCGACTATCACCGTGTGCATCAGCTTGGCCGCGCCGACGATGGCGTCTACCGGGCAGGCGCGGATGCACTTGGTGCAGCCGATGCACTCGGCCTCGCGGATGTAGGCCACGCGCAGCGGCGTCTCTTCGGCGGCGTCCAGCGGCAGCGGCTCTATGTCCAGCAACTCGGCGAGGGCGGCGATGGTCGCGGCGCCGCCGGGCGGGCACTTGTTGATCGCGTCACCCCCGGCGATGGCCTGGGCGTAGGGCTTGCAGCCGGCGTAGCCGCACTGGCCGCACTGGGTCTGCGGCAGCAGATCGTTGATCTGCCCGGCGATGGATTCGTCGGCGACTTTCACCCGCGCTGCGGCCAGGCGCAGCGCCACGGCGCCGCCGAGGCACATCACGATGATCAGCAGCGCCGCGATCATGGCTTGAGCAACCCGCTGAAGCCCATGAACGCCAGGGACATCAGCCCGGCGGTGATCATGCCGATGGCTGCACCCTTGAACGGCTTGGGCACGTCGGCGAGGGCGATGCGCTCGCGCAGGGCGGCGAACAGCACTAGCACCAGAGTGAAGCCCAGCCCGGCGCCGAAGCCCTGGAAGGTCGATTGCAGGAAGCCGAACTCGGTCTTGCGAGCGTTCAGTAGCGCGACGCCGAGCACGATGCAGTTGGTGGTGATCAGCGGCAGGAAGATGCCCAATGTGCGGGCCAGCAACGGGCTGGTCTTCTTCACCAGCAGTTCGGTGAACTGCACGACGACGGCGATCACCAGGATGAAGCCGATCGCGCGCAGGAATTCCAGGTCCAGCGGTTGCAGCACGTAGCGCTGCAGGATGTAGCTCAACGCCGAGGCAAGCGTGAGGACGAAGGTGGTCGCCAGGGCCAGCGCGAGCGCCGTCTCGATCTTGCGCGACACACCCATGAACGGGCAGATGCCGAGGAACTGCACCAGAACGAAGTTGTTGACCAGGATGGCGCTGACCAGGATCAGGGCGAGTTCGGTCACGGCCGGGCACTCGCAGCCGGGCGCAAGGAAAGGCGGATCATGCTCGGAGACCAATGGTCAGCGGGTTGATGGCGGCGAGAGGACATGGCTCGAATACAAGGTGCGAAGTAGGCAATTGTACCTCCCCGAAATCAGTTGCGGTGCCAGGGGCGGCGGGAGGAATATCGGCGGCTGCCGAACCCGATCGGTTCCCCTCACGGAAGTCGCGATGCGCAACCCCCTGTCCGGACGCTTCACCGCCCTTTGCCTGCAGTTCTCCAGTGCCCTGGCTGCGGCCGCGCCTTTCACCACGGCCGATCTGGTCGGCTGGCCGCGCATGGGCGTGGCCGACTTCGCTTGCCAGATGGAACAGCGCACCGGCAAGGTCGACGCGCAGTTCAGCTGCGCCGCCAGCAAGAAGCTGAGCAACTGGGGCGATGCCTGCCACGACACCGATCTCAGCTACGCCGGCCCGCAGTTGCCCGAGGCGCTGGTGTATCAGCTCGATCCGCGCATCGCGGCGGTGGACCTGGACTGGGAATACGGCCGCCTGCAATCGGTCAACGTCACTTTCGACAGGATCATGACGGCGGAGGAGGTGGCCGACATCTTCCCGCAGGTGAACCTGGAAGACCCTACTTCACGGGACAACCTGAGCAACGCCTCTCTGCAGGACTGTGCGTCGGATGCTTCGTGTCTCTACCTGGAAGGCTTCGAGCACCTGGGTGGCGGCGACGTGGACTGCGAAGACGCTCAGTAGGTCATGCAGGCGGCGTTGAGCAGCCCGATGCACAGCGAGGCGCCGCCGAGGAATACGCCGTGGGCCAGGGTGTTGCTTTCGATGCCGCCCTTGAGTTCCGGCACCAGGCGTGACAGGCCGAGGAACACCAGCACCTGCACCAGCATGGCGATCACGCCCCAGGTCAGCATGTCGATCAGGCTGACGCTGTGGGCGATGGCGCTGGCCAGCGGCAGGGCAAAGCCCAGCAGGGTGCCGACCAGGGCCACGGCGGCGCTGATGTTGCCCTGGCGGATCAACTGGATTTCCGCATAGGGCGTCAGGCGGATGTAGAGGCTGGTAAACAGCCCGAACAGGCCGATGGCCGAGGCGAAGTAGGCGAGGAAGTTGGGCAGGGTCTGCAGCAGGTTCATGGCGGATCCTTCAGACGAAATAGTGGGGAACGAAGCGGCTGCTGTCGCGGGTAATGGCGCTGGCGTCCTCGCGGATGCCCAGGCCGGCGGCCTTGCCATTGATCACCCAGCAGCCCAGCACGGCATAATTGCCGTCGTGGTTGGCCAGCGGCGCATAGCCCTGGTAGATGCAGGGCGCGTCGGCGTGGGGGCCGTCGCTTTCCAGCTGCAGGTCGCCGGCGACGATGCGGATGTTCTGGCCCTCACGCGAATACAGCGGTTTGCGTACGTAGGCGCCGGAGATGTCCTGGCGGTAGCTGGCGGGCAGCAGGTTGGGATGCTGCGGGTTGAGCTTCCAGAGGACCGGCAGCATGGCCTTGCTCGACATCAGTAGCTTCCACGCCGGCTCCAGGAAGCGGATGTCACTGCGCTCCAGGTGCTCGGCGAAACTGTCCTGCAGCAGCCATTCCCAGGGGTAGAGCTTGAAACAGTGGCGGATGTCCTGCTCGTACTGGTCGATGAAGGTGCCGCGCCCCGCGTGGTGGCCGATGAACTCCAGCGGCAGGTAGCGCGTGGACAATCCGGCCTGGTGCGCAGTGTCGAGCAGGTAGAGGGCATTGCCGGTGTCTTCTTCATGACCGTCGATGGCGGTGAAGTGCAGCAGGCCGTCCGGCGCGATGGTCTTCCAGCGCGCGATCAGCTTCTCGTGCAGCGAGTTGAACTGGTCGGCGGCCGGGTTCACATCGTTCAGCCACTGCCACTGCACCACGCTGGCTTCCAGCAGGCCGGTGGGGGTGTCGGCGTTGTACTCGAGCATCTTCGGCTGGCCGTCGCCGTCCCAGGCGAAATCGAAGCGGCCGTAAAGGCTCGGGTCCTGGCGGTTCCAGGAACGGATGATGTCCTCGCGGGCGCCCGGCGGTAGCTGGAAGGGTTCGAAGTGGCCGGTGCGGATCACCCATTCCACGCATTCCAGATAGCGCTGGTGCAGGTCTTCGCTGGCGGCCTCCAGTGTCTCGATCTGTTCGAGGCTGAATTCGTAGGCCACCGATTCGTCCCAGTACAGGCCGTCGATGCTGTGGAAAGTGAAGCCGACCGCCTCGCAGCGCTCGCGCCAGTCGGTGCGCGGCGTCATGGCCAGGCGACGCATCAGCCACCCCCGGAGAAGCGCGCTCCGGAGTGGCCGAAGCCGCCGCGGGTGACCAACTGGCGCGATTGCACCTGATAGGTCTGCGCGGTCCTCGGTCGCGAGCCGTCCTCGTAGCTCGGCCCGCGATAGCGCCCGGAGCTGCTGCCGCCGCCACTGCTGCTGGTGGACTCCGGCTCGCAGGCATTGGGCGTCGCGCCCCAGTCCTTCAGGCAATCCTCGCGGTTGGCGTAGAGGTCGCGGTACACCGGGTTGTGGTGCAGCACGCTATAGAGCACCCCGCCGGTGAGCAGGGTGGTGAAGACGATGTTGGATTTCTTCATGCTGGGTGAGTGGCGCGCCGGGTTCCGAGTTTTCGCCACAGCCAGCGCAGGATCAGGCCGGCTATGAACAGCACGACCAGCAGCGGCAGGCCGAACGCGGCTACCTGGATGGCGTTGACGGTGCCGTCGGTGAGTTCGTCCAGCGAGTTGCCGAAGGCCTTGCCGATGCGCGACCAGCGGCCGCTGGGCTGGTATTCGCTGGAGAAGTCCAGGGTGAGCAGGTTGGTGGAGATGCGCCGTTGCTGCTGGGCGGCGTCCTGGCTGGCGGCCTGCAGTTGCTGTTCGACCTCTGCGGTGGCCTTGGCCAGGGCCAGCAGGTCGCTGACGCTCATGTCCTTGCGGCCCTGGAAACCCTGCAGAGTCTGGTACTCGCGCTCCAGCCGGCCACGCAGTTGCTGGTTGTCGCTGACGGCCTGGGCGAGGTCTTCGGCGCGGGTGCTGCGGCTCTGCAGTTGCCCGCCTTCGGCTGCGAGGGCGACGAGTTTTTCCACGCCTTCGGGGACGATGCGCACGACGAGGTGCGCGTTGCGCATCTGGCTGTCGCCGCTCTGCTCGATGGCGATCAGCTCGCACTGGCCGAAGCGGTCCTGGCTGCAGGCGTCGCGGGCGGCGGCCAGTTGCGCGTCGATGCGCTCGCTGGCCAGGCGGATGCCGACCTGGTGTTCATAGGCGAGGAAGGTGCCGGCTTTCGCCGCTTCCCCCTGGAAAGCGGCGCCGGAACCGGCGCCGTGCTCCGATGGAGCACCGCAGCCGGCGAGGGCGGCGCTCAGGACGAGTGCTGCCCAGTGGTGCAGTTTCATCGATGGCCTCCTTGCCGTGATGAGTCGTCTTACTTGACGCGCTGGCCGGGCTTGGCGCCGCTGTCCGGGCTCAGCAGGTAGATCTCTTCACCGCCGGGGCCGGCAGCCAGGACCATGCCTTCGGAGATGCCGAACTTCATCTTGCGCGGGGCCAGGTTGGCTACGTACAGGGTCAGGCGGCCTTCAAGTTTGCTCGGGTCCGGGTAGGCGCTCTTGATGCCGGAGAACACGTTGCGCTTCTCGTCGCCGATGTCCAGGGACAGGCGCAGCAGCTTGTCGGCGCCCTCGACGAACTCGCACTTTTCGATCAGCGCGATGCGCAGGTCGACGGCGGCGAAGGCGTCGAAGTTGATCTCCGCGGCCAGCGGGTCCTTGGTCAGTTCGCCATTACCAGTGGGCTTGTTGGCGGCGGCGAGGTCTTCCTTGGAGGCTTCGATCATGGCTTCGATTTTCGCGGGCTCGATACGGGTCATCAGCGGGTTGAACGGGTTCAGCGGGTGGTTGGCCAGCAGTTGCTCGTGGTCGGCCCACTGCAGCGGGGCGACGTTGAGGAAGGCTTCGGCGGCTTCGGCCAGCTTCGGCAGCACGGGCTTGAGGAAGATCACCAGCTGACGGAACAGGTTCACGCCCAGGGCGCAGATGGCCTGGACTTCGTCCTGCTTGCCTTCCTGCTTGTTCAGCGACCACGGCGCCTTGTCGGCGATCCAGGCGTTGGCCTGGTCGGCCAGGGCCATGATCTCGCGCATGGCGCGGCCGAAGTCACGGGCTTCATAGGCCGCGGCGATGCTCGGCGCGGCATTGCGGAAGGCCTCGACCAGCTCCGGAGCCGGATTGGCGTCCACCAGCAGGCCGTTGTTGCCCTTGTGGATGAAGCCGGCGCAACGGCTGGCGATGTTGACCACCTTGCCGACCAGGTCGGAGTTGACCTTCTGCACGAAGTCCTCGAGGTTCAGGTCGAGGTCGTCCACGCCGCGGCCCAGCTTGGAGGCGTAGTAGTAGCGCAGGTATTCCGGGTCCAGGTGGTCCAGGTAGGTGCGCGCTTTGACGAAGGTGCCGCGCGACTTGGACATCTTCTGGCCGTTGACGGTCAGGTAGCCATGCACGTTGACCGCGGTCGGCTTGCGGTAGCCGGCGCCCTGGAGCATGGCCGGCCAGAACAGCGCGTGGAAATTGACGATGTCCTTGCCGATGAAGTGGTACAGCTCGGCTTCGGAGCCTTCTTTCCAGTAGGCGTCGAAGTCCAGTTCCGGGCGGCGTGCGCAGAGGTTCTTGAAGCTGGCCATGTAGCCGATCGGCGCGTCCAGCCAGACATAGAAGTACTTGCCCGGCGCGTCGGGGATCTCGAAGCCGAAGTAAGGCGCGTCACGGGAGATGTCCCACTCCTGCAGGCCGGAGTCCAGCCACTCCGCGAGCTTGTTGGCCACCGAGTCCTGCAGGGTGCCGCTGCGGGTCCACTGCTGCAGCATGTCCTGGAAGTCAGGCAGCTTGAAGAAGTAGTGCAGCGATTCCTTGAGCACCGGGGTGGCGCCGGAGATCGCCGATTTCGGGTCCTTCAGCTCGGTCGGGGCGTAGGTCGCGCCGCAGACTTCGCAGTTGTCGCCGTACTGGTCGGCGGTGCCGCATTTCGGGCAGGTGCCCTTGATGAAGCGGTCGGCCAGGAACATCTGCTTTTCCGGGTCGAAGTACTGGGTCACCGGACGGGTGGCGATGTGGCCGGCGTCGCGCAGCTTCAGGTAGATGGCCGAGGACAGCTCGCGGTTCTCTTCCGAGTGGGTCGAGTGGTAGTTGTCGAAGTTCACCTGGAAGTCGGCGAAGTCGGCCATATGCTCGGCGCGCACGCCGTCGATCAGCTGCTCGGAGGTGATGCCTTCGCGCTCGGCGCGCAGCATGATGGCCGAGCCGTGGGCATCGTCCGCGCACACGTACACCGCCTGGTTGCCACGCATCTTCTGGAAGCGCACCCAGATGTCGGTCTGGATGTACTCCAGCATGTGACCCAGGTGGATCGAACCATTGGCGTAGGGCAGGGCGCTGGTGACGAGGATCTTGCGGGCTTCGGACATGATGATCGGCCGTTCCGGTTAAAACGAGGGAATCAGCAACTATATAGGAAGCGACCTGTGGCAGGCCAGAACGGGCTACAGGCGGCAGGTCGCAGGCTGCAGGCTGCAGGCAGGAGCGAGGTGATGCGATGCGCCGCTCCTGAAGCCTGCAGCCCGAAGCTTGTCGCTGCTGTTAGAATGCCCGCCTATTCTGCTCAGTCTTTCATCGGGAGTACCCATGGGCGCCAACCGAGCCACGGTGGAAAATCTTCTCCGCCAGATCAACGACCCTCACACCGGCCAGAACCTGCTGGACGCCGGCTACCTCCGCGAGCTGGACATCCAGGGCGGGCGCATTTCGCTGACCCTGGAGCTGGGCTACGCCGCCGGCCTGTTCAAGAACGGCCTGGCGCAGACCGTGCAGATGGCCCTGGAAGCGCTGGACGGCGTCGACTCGGCCCAGGTCAAGGTGGAAACCCACATCGCCGCGCACAAGGCTCAGGCGCAAGTGCCGGGCATGAGCAACGTGAAGAACATCATCGCCGTGGCCTCCGGCAAGGGCGGCGTGGGCAAGTCCACCACCGCCGCGAACCTCGCGCTGGCGCTGGCCCGCGAAGGTGCCAAGGTCGGCATCCTCGACGCCGACATCTATGGCCCGAGCCAGGGCATCATGTTCGGTATCCCCGAAGGCACCCGGCCGAAGATCCGCGACCAGAAGTGGTTCATCCCGCTGGAAGCCCACGGCGTGGAAGTCATGTCGATGGCCTTCCTCACCGACGACAACACCCCGGTGGTGTGGCGCGGCCCGATGGTTTCCGGCGCGCTGCTGCAACTGATTACCCAGACCGCCTGGAACGACCTGGATTACCTGGTCATCGACATGCCGCCGGGTACCGGCGACATCCAGCTGACCCTGGCGCAGAAAGTCCCGGTGGCCGGTTCGGTGATCGTCACCACCCCGCAGGATCTGGCCCTGCTCGACGCGAAGAAAGGCGTGGAGATGTTCCGCAAGGTCAACATCCCGGTGCTGGGCGTGGTCGAGAACATGGCCGTGCACATCTGCTCCAACTGCGGCCACGCCGAGCACCTGTTCGGTGAAGGCGGCGGCGAGAAGCTGGCCGCACAGTACGGCGTGGAGCTGCTGGCGTCGCTGCCGCTGTCCATGGCCATCCGCATGCAGGCCGACGGCGGCAAGCCCACCGTGATTGCCGACCCGGAAAGCCAGCTGGCGATGATCTACCAGGAAATGGCCCGCTGCGTCGGCGCCCGCATCGCCCTGAGCGAGAAGGCCGCGCCGGACATGCCGAACATCTCCATCAGCGACGACTGATACGCAGGGACTGCCATGCGCAAGGATGCGAAACGCGCCGCCGGCTGGCTGCTGGCGGCGTGCCTGGGCCTCGTCGGCTCAGTGGCCTGGGGCGCCGACGAGGACTCCGCCAACTGGCAGGCACAGTGTGTGATCGGCGGCCAGCCGGTGACCCTGGACTTTCGTTCGGCCTCAGGCGATGCCTTCGAGGACGATATGGCCGTGCAGGCGCGCCGCCCTGACGGCTCCAGCCTGACCCTGCCACTGCCGCCAGCCCTCTACCATGCCACCGGCCTGCTCGGCAGCCCGACGAGCGCCTGCGACCCGGTGCCACTGCTGGACATGGGCAACGGTCTGGGCCTGCTCCTCCTCGTGCGCGACAACCGTCCCGGCCTGCCGGTAGTGGACGCGCTGCTGCTGGACCTCGCCACCCTGCAGGTGGTGGATAAGCGACTGGGCGATCCCGGTGCGGTGGAAGGTCTGCTGAAAACCGCCAGCCTGGTGCTGCGCCAGTCGCCGCAAGGCGTCGACCTGCGCCTGGTGCGCGAGGCTGTGCCCGGAGCCGAGTGCGATTGCGCCGACGGCTATGCCGAAGACTGGCTGCGCTACTCGGTGGATCAGCGGAAACTTCGCACAACCTGGCTTCCCTGAGCGAAGGCCGGCGTGGGACCGCCGGCCCTTTGCCCTGAAGGGTCGGCCCCGGTAAGATTCGCCTTCTTTTTTCAACCGCCGCACAGGACACCCGCCATGAGCATCAAATCGGACAAGTGGATTCGCCGCATGGCTCAGGAACACGGCATGATCGAGCCGTTCGTCGAGCGCCAGATTCGCGGTGCCGATGACAGCCGGGTGATTTCCTACGGTGTTTCCAGCTATGGCTACGACGTACGCTGCGCCGCCGAGTTCAAGGTGTTCACCAACATCCACTCGGCCGTGGTCGATCCGAAGAACTTCGACGAGAAGAGCTTCGTCGACATCAACAGCGACGTCTGCATCATCCCGCCGAACTCCTTCGCCCTGGCCCGCACCGTCGAGTACTTCCGCATCCCGCGCGACGTGCTGACCATCTGCCTGGGCAAGAGCACCTACGCGCGCTGCGGCATCATCGTCAACGTGACACCGCTGGAACCCGAGTGGGAAGGCCACGTGACCCTGGAGTTCTCCAACACCACCAACCTGCCGGCGAAGATCTACGCGCACGAAGGCGTGGCGCAGATGCTGTTCCTGCAGTCGGACGAAGCCTGCGAAGTGTCCTACCGCGATCGCGGCGGCAAGTACCAGGGCCAGACCGGCGTCACCCTGCCCAAGGCCTGATCGCCACTCAGAGAGAAAACGGACATGACCTCGCAAGGATTGCGGGGCCTGCTTTGCGCCCTGTTGCTGGGCGCCAGCGGCCATCTGGCGGCAGCCGAACTCAACGTCACTCCCGGTGGCGAAGTGCTCGGTCTGCCGTCCAGCGCTCCCCTGAACCAGTTCGTCGAACGCCTGGGCGAGCCCACGGCGCGCCTGCCCATGCGCGGCGGCGAGCAGGGCCTGCTCTACGGCAACGCCACGCTCCTGGTGTTCAAGAACCAGCGCCTCACGCAGGTTCGCTGCTGGCTGCACAGCCGATTCACTCCTTCGCTGTTCCTCGGTTGGCTAGATCAGGTCGAGCCGGGCAAGGACCCGCTGACCTTCGCCGTGGATGGCACGCTGCATCTGGGGCAGGAGCGCGGTGCCGCGTCCGGCTGGCTCAATGGCCACGAAGGTGACGGTGACGAGCTGTCCGATGTCCGCATGAGCGGCAACAGCGAAGTCTGGATGGGCTATGGCAACTCCGACGACTACGGCATCCAGGGCGAGAGCCGTCAGGTCGTGGTGTCCCTCAGTGTGAGTATCTCCGAACCGCCTGCTGCCGCTGCCTCAATGGGCGTGATCAGCCGTCCCTAGGACTTCCAGCACGAAGGCCGCTCGTTCCTCCAGGCTCGCGAGCGGCAACTGCACGACGCGATACCCCAGCGCTTCGTACACCTGGGCCATCATCGCCGCCGTTCGCCGCGCTTCGATGAAGTCCTGCCGGCGTTCGGCGTCGTTGCGGTAGATGGCTTCCCACGCGGGCGCCAGGAACACGGTTTGCCCGTAGCGCTGTTCCCATGTGGCGATTTCCAGTGCTTCGGGAATCGGCAGGCCGCAGAGCCGCGCGTACCCCAGCACGTCCGGCAGGCCGCGATCGAACAGCCACAGTCCCCCCGTATCGAGCGCTCGCTTGCGGGTCGTCAGCGCGTGTTCGAACATTTCCCGGCAGAAGGCCTCCCGGTTTGCCCATGGCAGTGCATCGCCGCCACGGGCCAGTTGTTCGCGGATGATCGCCCGCCCGCCTTCCTCGACGGCGTTCAGGCCGTGATGCTGGTGCAGATGGTCGAGCAGCGTGCTCTTGCCGGCACCGGGGCCGCCGGTGATGACGATGAGCGATTCGGACATGGCGATGACTCCTGTGGGAACGATGCGAGGGAGTTCCGGCCGGGGAAGGGTGTTGCGAAGGGAGGTGCAGCGGAAGCGGAGCGGGGAAAAAAGAAAGGCACCCAGAGGGTGCCTGAATATGATCATGGAGTAAGTCGACAAATCTGATTCCGGGGCGGGAGCCAAGTTCCCGGTCCCCGGAAATATTTTTCAGATCATCACTTCTCCGGCACCAGCGTCAGGCGTTTCACGCCGTAGACCTTTTCCAGGTTCTGCGACTGGAAGGGGAAGCTCATGTAGTTGCCTTTCAGCCAGGCATCGATGCCGTCCGCGTAGTGCGGACTGGCCGGGTTGCCGGACTGGCCGCTGCTGTTGAGGCCCATCATCGGCTCGCTCTGGCCGAAATCGACGACCAGGCGCATGGCCGGGATCAGCCAGGTGTTGAAGTCCTGGCCCCAGTGATAGGCCGAGACGTTCAGCGTGCTGTGGTCGCCGCCGGCCGGGTAGGGGCCGCGGTCCAGGTAGCCCTTGATCGCGCCCAGGCTGGCGCGGTCGCCGGCGCTCAGGTTGGGCGCCATCTTGGTGCTGTCGCTGACCCACTCGTAGGTGTGCAGCTTGCCCCACTGCCAGGCGTGTCGGTCGCTGCCCAGCTTCTGCTCGCAGAAGGCGGTGGCGGCGGCCAGACTGCGGGCGAGGATCGCCGGCTTGTCTTCCTTCTGCGGGGTACGGGTGTCATCCCAGAACGGGCTGTCGTCGCGGCCCAGCAGGTGGTCGGCCTGGGCCGAGTAGGAGAGGTTGGCGGTCTCGACGAAGGCCTTCCAGGACGAGCTGTCCTCAGGTCCGAGTTCGTCGAGGAAGATCTGTTTGGTGCTTTCCTGCAGGAAGGCCTCGTAGAGCGCGGCATCACCGGAGGTGGCCGAGAGCTTGCCGTCGAAGGCCATGATCCTGTCCAGCGCTTCGCGGGCGCGGGCGCGCTGGTCGGCGGGCAGGGCGTCGATGGCTTTCTTCAGTGGCTGCGCCATGCCCGGCGCGTCCAGCATTGACTGCAGCTTGCCGGCGAACGGTGTGGTCTGGTCGTACTGCATGGCGATCATGCTGCGGTAGTCGTGGCTCTTGCTGCCGCCGGCGAGCTGGGCGATGCGCTCGTAACGCTCCGGGTAGTACCAGGAACTGGACAGCTGCGCGCCGTAGCCTGGCTGCACGCTGCGGTGGTTGGCGGTGCCCAGCCAGCCCTGCGCCGGGTCCTGGTCGGACGGGTGCAGGATCGGGTCGGCATAGCCGTCCCAGTCGTAGCGGCCATCCCAGCCGGGGGAGGGCAGCAGGCCGCGGCCTTCCTTGCGGTTGGGGAAGCGACCGGTAACCTGCCAGCCGATGTGTTTTTCGTCGGCGAACACGATGTTCAGTGCCATTGCGCGCACGTCGCGGGTGGCGTCGAAGGCCTGTTCGACGTTCTTCGCGCGGGAAAGATCGAAGAAGGCGTCGAGCGTGCGGTCGGTCTCGCCCTGGATGCTCTGATAGGCGATGCCGTAGCCGCTGGACAGCGGCAGCGGTTGCAGGTCGTGCTTGCGCTCGCCCAGCGCGCTGTTGAGCAGCGGGCCGTGGCGGGTCTCGTAGATGACTTCGCGGACCGGGCTCCGGCCCTTGATGAAGAAGGTCTCGTTGCGCTCGATGGCGGGCTTCCACTGGCCATCGGCGAGGTAGTAGAGCTTGCTGCCCTGGCGCTTCACCTGTTCGAGGAACAGGTCCTGGTTGTCGCCCATGACCATGGTCATGCCCCAGGCCAGTTTGCCGTTGAAGCCGGCAACCACGCCCGGCACGCCGGCGATGGAGACGCCCGCGGCGTTGTACTTGGGCGAGCGGATCTGCACGTAGTTCCACACCGAAGGCATGGACAGCGGCAGGTGGGTGTCGTTGGCCAGGATGCTCTTGCCGCTGCGTGTGCGCTGCGGGGCGATGGCCCAGTTGTTGGAGGCGGCGACGCCCATCATCTGCAGCGAGGCGACTTGCCCGGCGGCGCGGTCGAGAGCGTCGAGGCCGGCGATCCTGCCGTCCAGGCGCAGGCCCTTGAGCTTCTCGGCTTCCTCGAAGGGCAGCGCTTCGTCCGGGTAGATCGGCGTCAGCCAGGGCAGCTTGTCGGCGCCGACCTTCTGCGCGAGCACCAGGGAGGCGATCTCCTCCTGCAGGTTCACCGCCAGCCCGAAGTTCAGCAGGCTGAAGACCAGTGCGGAGTCTTCGGCCTTCCAGTACTCGGGACGGTAGCCGGACTCGGCCAGGTCCATCGGCAGCTTGTCGCGGTAGCGGTACAGGTAGGCGTTGACGCCGCGCGCGTAGGTCTCGAAGAAGCGCTTCAGGCGTGGCGAGGAACCGGCGTAGAGCGCATCGGCGGCCTTCTTCAGGTTGACCGTGCGCATGAAACGGTCGGTCTCCAGGGCGCCGGGGCCGACCATCTCCGACAGGCGTCCCTGGGCCATCAGGCGCAGGCCGACCATCTGGCTGATGCGGTCGCTGGCATGCACGTAGCCCAGGGTGAACAGCGCATCGTGGAAGGTGCTGGTCTCGATCAGCGGCATTCCCAGGCTGTTGCGGCGGATCGACACGTTGTCCGCAAGGCCCTTGATTGGCTGCACGCCGTAGCTCGGTGGCAGGCTGCCTGCATAGCGGTCGTTGAGCCAGCCCTGGCAGCCGGTGAGGCTGACAGCGGCGCTGAGGGTGGCGGCAAGGCCGAAGCTGGGAAGCCGGCGGAAGGCTCGCGGGGCCATGAGGATGTGCTCCTGCACGAAGAAGGTCGCGGAAAAGGCGCTACGTTAGTGAGCCGAGGATAGCTGCGCAAGCCGCGCGCGACGGGATTTTCAGCAGCCGACGAATAGTTGGGCCGGACAGCAGAAGGCCCGCGCTGGGCGGGCCTTCTTCGCAGTGCTCGGGGCCTGGGTCAGGCGCCGTGGCACTTCTTGTACTTGCTGCCGCTGCCGCAGGGGCAAGGATCGTTGCGGCCCACGTCCTTGAGCGGGTTACGCGCCGGCTCCTGGCTGTGGTTGCAGTGCGGGCCATGCACGTGGCCGTGATCATGGTGGTGGTCATGATCGTGGTCGTGGTTGCAGTTCGGACCGTGTACGTGGGGTTCCTGGCTCATGGTGACGCTCACTCGGGGATGAAATCGCCGGGAATTATCTCGCCATTGCGGGCGATGTGCACGCTCTGTCCGAAGAGCAGGCCGGTCTTCACTTCACCGTCGAGGCGATAGCGGATCGGCTTGTCCGGGTCTTCCAGCAGCTTGACGATGTACTTCATGTGCCGCCACAGGTTGGTGGTCACCGGCACTTCGAAGGTTTCGTGGCCGTTGGCGGGCACTGTGAACCAGTTATTCGACTCGCCTTCGGCCAGGTCGATATCGTTCAGCTTGACCTTGTAGGCCAGGCCGCGAACCGGAAGGCTGAAGTCGTTCGGGTTGTCGATGCGGAAATGCAGGACGAATTCCTGCTCCAGCAAACGAGCTTTCACGACGTCGACTTTCTGCAGCTTCACGTCGGGTTGCTCGAAGTTGCCTGACATCCAGCCGCAGCCCGAAACGAGGCTGAACAGCCAGAACAGGCTGAAAATTCTTATCATTTGCGCCTGATAATTCATGTCTACCCCTCAAGACGCCCCAGTGTACCAAGCACCTGCTCGGCCGCAAGTTGTTGTTACGTTAAAAGAAGCTGCACCATACTGGCCGAATGTAACCGGCGGGTTAACACAGGAGAGTGAAGATGAGCCGCTATGAGATTGCCTTTTCGGGACAGACTGTCCCGGGTGCTCAGCTCGAGACGGTGAAAGCCAATCTGGCCAGGCTGTTCCAGGCCGATGCACAGCGCATCGAACTGCTGTTCTCCGGTCGCCGCATGGTGATCAAGAACAACCTCGATGCCGAGGCCGCGGAAAAGTACCGCAGTGTGATCGAGCGCGCCGGCGCTGTCGTCGAAGTGGTCGACATGGACGCGCAGATCGAGGAAATCGAGCTGGCCCCGCCGCCACCCGCCGAGCCTGTCAGCGCACCGGTACAGCCGGCAGCGTCGCAGGGGCGCCTGAAGGTGGCGCCACGTGACGAGTACATGGCCGCTTTCGCCGATGTGGATGCGCCGGACTTCGGCCTGGCTCCGGTGGGCACCGATCTGCAGGACGAGAAGCCCGACGCCCAGGCGCCGCGCGTGGACCTCAGCCAGTTCAGCGTCGCCCCGGTGGGCAGCGACATGGGCCAAGCCAGGCCCGAGCCTGCTGGGCCTGCGCCGGATACCAGCCACCTCAAGCTGCAGGACTGATCAGTCGCCCTGGTGCGGGTCGTCCTTGTAGACGAACTTGGGCATTTCCCAGCGGAAGCGTATCGCCAGCATGCGGAACAGGAAGCCGGAGAACAGGGTGATCAGCATGGCCTGTTCCTTGGGCAGGTCGATCTGCAGGCAGATCAGGTAGCACCAGGCGCTGGCGAAGGACACGCTGGCGTACAGCTCGCGGCGGAAGATCAGCGGCACGTCGTTGCAGAAGATGTCCCGCAGGATGCCGCCGAACACCCCGGTGATCACCCCGCTCACGGCGGCGATCAGCAGGCTGTGGCCCATCTCCAGGCTGACCTGGCAACCGATCAGGGTAAAGGCCACCAGGCCCACGGCGTCCAGCGCGAGGAACATCGAGCGCAGGTGGCGCATCAACGGAGCGATGAACACGGTGAACAGCGCGGCGCCAGCCGTCAGTGCCAGGTACTCCGGATGGCGCACCCAGGTCAGCGGGTAATGGCCCAACAACATGTCGCGTACCGAACCGCCACCCAGGGCGGTGACGCAGGCCACCAGCACCACGCCGAACAGGTCCATGCTCCGCCGGCCGGCGGACAGCGCGCCGGTCATGGCTTCGGCGGTGATGGCGATGATATAGAGAACGGTCAGCAGCATGGCGAGGTCCGGCAGGAGTAGCCGGTGCGGCGAAACACCGCCGCCCCGGAAAAAAGCGCGGATTCTAGCCCAGACACCGGACGCCCCCAAGTGGGGCGAGTTCGCGCCTCACTCGATCCTGTCCTACTCAATCCAGGGCCCGCAGCATTTCTTCAGCTTGCCGCCGGCGCCGCAGGGGCACGGGTCGTTGCGTCCCAGCTTCATCGCTACGGTGGGATCGAGGAAGTACCAGCGCCCGTCGCGCTGGACGAACCCCGAACACTCGCGGTGACTGTGTTCGCCGCCAGCATCGTGCCAGCGTGCAATGAAAGTCACTCGTGCATGTTCCGGCTGGCCGCCGAGCACTTCGTGGCTCACCACCTCCAGGCCCAGCCAGGTGCTGCCCAGGCTCCAGTTGCGGATGGCGTCGAGGTCCAGGCCCTGTTGCTGGGCGGGCAGCGTCGTGTCACGCAGGTAATCCACCAGGCCCAGCGCGTAGGCGCTGTAGCGTGAGCGCATCAGTGCCTCGGCAGTGGGCGCCGCGACGCCGGCATGGAAACGCCCGCAGCAGTCGGGCAATGGGCGGCCACTGCCGCAGGGGCAGGTCGGTTCGATCATGGTCACCACCAGTACTTGCCGAAGTTTTCCGGGTTGGCCCAGAACTTCGCATTGAGCCAGTCCGGGACCTGTTTGTATTCATGCAGATCGTAGGTGAACAGCGTGATCACCTGGTCGTCGCGCTGGAAGCGCTCGCTGGCCTGCATGGCCAGGGCGTAGAAGTCGGCGTCCTGCGCCTGGGCGGCGTCGAGGTCGACCAGCACGGCCACACGGCTGCTGTTGAGGTTGCGGATGCCGCCCACCAGTTGCTGCGCTTCGCGGCGCGGCAGGTGTTCCAGGCAGTCGGCCAGCAGCGCGAGGTCATAGCGCTGGCCGGCGAGTTCCGCCGGCAGGGCGCCGGCGTCAGCGTGAAACAGTTCGCAATCCGGATGCGCCGCGAGGAAGGCGTCCACTGCCGGAATCTGGCTGGCACCCACCAGCAGGAGGCGCTGTGGCGCATAGCGATCGAGCAGGGCGGCCAAGGCTTGTTGCGGCGTGCGTGTCGAAATCATGAGGCTCGTCGAAGGCGAAAAATAATGAACGAAGACTAGCGTGTGACACCCATATGGCCTAGTGCTGGCGCATTCTGTCAGTCACGTCTTTACTCGGTAATTGTCGGTCAAGACCCGATCATTAGAGGAGACATAACTTTATGAGCATCACAAGGACCGCTTTACCCCTGCTGCTGGTAAGCACGTTGCTCACCGGCTGCGCAGGGTTGCAGAAGTCCGATTGGCCAACCTGCGCCGTGGTTGGCGGTGTCGGCGGCGCCGGTCTGGGTTCCATCGAAAGCAGCGCCTGGGCCGGTTGGGGGGCCCTGATTGGTGGCGTGCTGGGTGCGTCCTATTGCTGGGTGCATGGCGCCGAAGAGCAAGTGGCCGAAGTTCCGCCGCCTGCACCGGCTCCTGAGCCTGCTCCGGCTCCGCTGCCCAAGGAAGAGACCATCGTGGTGCGTGACCTGCACTTCGCCTTCGACTCGTCGAAGATCGATGCGCAGGACAAGGACAAGCTCGATACCATCGCTACCCGCCTGAAGGGTGAGGCAGCGAGCACCGAGCTGAACATCGGCGGTCACACCGACAGCATCGGTACCGACGCCTATAACCAGAAACTGTCCGAGCGCCGCGCCAACGCCGTGTCCAACTACCTGGTCGACTCTGGCGTACCTGCCAGCAGCATCAAGTCGGTCGTCGGCTATGGCGAGAGCCAGCCGGTTGCGGACAACAAGACCAAGGAAGGCCGCGCCGAGAACCGTCGCGTGGAAATCAAGATCACCCGTCAGTAAGTCCGGCGTGATCTGTGCAAAGGGGGCCCTCGTGGCCCCCTTTGTCATTCCCGGTTGCCACTGGCACAGGGCGGAGCAGAGGCGTATGTTCCCCGGCAAAGAAAAACACGGGGGCACTTCATGAAAGCGTTGTTGGGGCTGGGCAAACTGATTGCCCTGTTGTTCTGGCTGGCGGTGCTGGCCAACCTGATCCAACCCTTCTCACATCCCTTCGCGCTGCTGCTCAATGCGGCGGGCGCGCTGATCCTGCTGATCCACATTCTCGAAGTCGTGGCGCTGCGCAAGCGGCTGCAGGGCCGCCCGCATCCGGGCATGGACCGCCTGCAGATCCTGCTGTTCGGCGTCTTCCATTTCGCTACCCTGCCGCAGCCGGCATCCGCAAAAGTAGAAGGAGATACCCATGCGTAAGTCGTTGCTGGGCCTGGCGCTGCTCGCCCCGCTGGCGTGTTCGGCCGCCGGCACCGTCTCGGTGGAGGCCAATACCGTGCTGCGCCTGCCGGTGAAGGGCGAGAGCCTGAGCCTGGACCGTATCAGCGTCGGCCCGGAAGGCGCGCTGCTGATCCCTTCGCGGGTCAAGGAGCTGAAGATCGGCGAGCTGGATCTGGCGAAGAATGCGCGGATCGGCGTGTTCCCCGGCAACGATGCGCTGCAGATCGAAGTGCAGCACGGCAGCCTCGCCGACGGCAGCGTGATCGCCGCGCAAGGCAGTTCCGGCAGCTTCGAGAAGCCTGCCAGCGGCGGCCGCAACCTGGTGCTGCGGCTACAGGATGTGGCGGTGGAAAACCTGCTGATCGACGTCCGTGGTGGTGTCGGCGCGCCGGGCTATGACGGCCTGGATGGCGGCAGCGCGCAGACGTCCGGTTGCCTGTGGGGCAGCGGGAAGTCCGCCGGCAACGGCCAGAACGGCGCCGACGGCCAGACCGGCGCGTCCGGCGGCGTGGTGCGTCTGGAAGTACCCGAGCAGTTCGATGTCGCTAAGGTCAGGGTACGCCTGGAAGGCGGCGCTGGCGGAGCCGGCGGCAAGCCCGGCAAGGCCGGCCCGCGCAGCAGCGAGAAGGGCTGCTGGTTCTATTCGGTGGCGGGCGAGAAACCCGGCGCCGAAGGTCAGGGCGGCGCGGAAGGTTCCAAGGGCAGCGAAGGCCGCCTGGATGTGAAACGCTTCTGAAACGACGTGCCTGAGAAAAAGCCCGCCCGGCAACCGGCGGGCTTTTTTCTTGCCGGTGCGGGTCTTACCAGTGCGGACGCGCGGCGACAAAAGCCACCAGCGCCATGCCGATCAGCAGGTTCAGGCCCACGGTCTTGCGGATCTTGCCCAGCGCGGCACCGCCGGCCGGCCAGTCCTCGGCGCCCACCGCGCGGCGCAGCTCCGGCAGTTGCAGCGCCTGGATGCGCAGGAACAGCGCGAGCATCGCCACGTAGAGGCCCATCATCACCTGCACATAGCGCGGCGCGCCGGCCATGCCGTTGAAGCTCAGGTGCAGCATGCCCACGCCGGTCACCGGCAGCAGGATCACCGCGGCCCACACCCAGCGGAAGAAGCGCGGGAACACCTCCAGCCACAGCTTCAGCCGGGGCGGCGCCTCCAGCGCGACGACGGCGGCCGGGCGCAGGATCATCCAGGCGAAGAACATGCCGCCCACCCAGACCAGGGCGGCCAGGACGTGCAGGGCGTAGATGAAGGCAAAGGGTGTCATTCGGACGATCTCCGCTGGCGATTGAAGTCAAGCGCGCTATCATAGCCGCCGATTCGAACCACTGAAAATTTATCCAGCATCCGGATGTGTCCTCACGGCACGCTCCGGGGCCCGGGAAGTCCATGCTCAGCACCGAACTCAAGGCCACGATCCAGGGCGCCTACTCGCGTTTTCTCGAGGCCAAGGAACTCAAGCCGCGCTACGGCCAGCGCCTGATGATCGCCGAAGTCGCCAAGGTCCTGGGGACCATCGCCAGCGACGAGGAAGGCCATCGCCTGGGCGATGCCGCCGTGGTCGCCGTGGAAGCCGGCACCGGCACCGGCAAGACCGTCGCCTACAGCCTCGCCGCCATCGCCTGCGCCAAGGCTGCCGGCAAGCGCCTGGTCGTCGCCACCGCCACCGTTGCCCTGCAGGAGCAGATCGTCCACAAGGACCTGCCCGACTTGCTGCGCAACTCCGGGCTGTCGTTCAGCTTCGCCCTGGCCAAGGGACGCGGGCGCTACATGTGCCTGTCCAAGCTCGACCACCTGCTGCAGGAAGGCCAGGCGCAGAGCGCCACTGCCCAGCTGTTCGAGGAGGAAGGCTTCCGCATCGACGTGGACGAGACTTCCACCAAGCTGTTCAACCAGATGATCGAGCGCCTGGCGGGCAACCGCTGGGACGGCGACCGCGACTCCTGGCCCGAGGCCATCGAGGACGCGCAGTGGGCGCAGGTCACCACCGACCACAGCCAGTGCACCAACCGCCATTGCCCGAACTTCCAGCAGTGTGCCTTCTACAAGGCGCGCGAAGGCATGACCAAGGTCGACGTGATCGTCACCAACCATGACCTGGTGCTGGCCGACCTCGCCCTGGGCGGCGGCGCGATCCTGCCGGACCCGCGCGACACCCTCTACGTGTTCGACGAAGGTCATCACCTGCCGGACAAGGCCATCGGCCACTTCGCTCACTTCACCCGCCTGCGCGCCACCGCCGACTGGCTGGGCCAGGTGGAGAAGAACCTGACCAAGCTGCTGGCGCAGAACCCGCTGCCGGGGGACCTCGGCCGCCTGATCGAACAGGTGCCGGAGCTGGCCCGCGAGCTGCGCACGCACCAGCAGTTCATGTTCACCGCCTGTGAGGAGGTCGGCGATTTCCGCGCCGGCGAGGACATGGAAGGCCGCGAGCGGCCGCGCCATCGCTTCGAGGGCGGGGTGATCCCCGAGCACATCCGCGAGATGGGCATCGAGCTGAAGAAGGGCTTCTCCAAGCTCACCGACCTCTTCACCCGCCTCACCGAACTGCTCAAGGAAGCCATGGACGGGGAGGGCAGCGTCGGCATCGCCAGCCACCAGGCCGAGGAGTGGTACCCGCTGTTCGGCAGCCTGCTGTCCCGCGCCCAGGGCAACTGGGAACTGTGGACTGCCTTCACCTGCGAGGACCCGGAAGACAGCCCGCCCATGGCGCGCTGGCTGACCCTCGCCGAGAGCGGCACCTTCTATGACATCGAGGCCAACGCCAGCCCGATCCTGGCCGCCCAGACCTTGCGCCGCAACCTGTGGAACGTGGCCTACGGCGTGCTGGTGACCTCCGCAACCCTCACGGCGCTGGGCACCTTCGACCGCTACCGCATGCGCGCCGGCCTGCCGCGCGCGGCCGTCACCGCCGTGGTGCCGAGCCCGTTCCACCATGCCGACGCCGGCGTGCTGCGCGTGCCCGACCTCAAGGCTGACCCGCGCGATGCCGCCGCCCACACCGCGGCGATCATCCGCGAGCTGCCGGAGATCGTCGAAGGCTCGCGCGGTTCGCTGATCCTGTTCTCCTCGCGCAAGCAGATGCAGGAAGTCTTCGACGGTCTGGACCGCGACTGGCGCAAGCGCGTGCTGATCCAGGGCAATCTGTCCAAGCAGGAAACACTGAACAAGCACCGCTCGCGGGTCGACGATGGCGAACCGAGCGTGCTGTTCGGCCTGGCCAGCTTCTCCGAAGGCGTGGACCTGCCCGGCGCCTATTGCGAGCACGTGGTGATCGCCAAGATTCCCTTTGCCGTGCCGGATGACCCGGTGGAGGCGGCACTGTCGGAATGGATCGAGGCGAGAGGCGGCAATCCCTTCATGGAAATCGCCGTGCCCGACGCCTCGCTGCGCCTGGTGCAGGCCTGCGGCCGCCTGCTGCGGACCGAGCAGGACCGCGGCACCATCACCCTGCTGGACCGCCGCGTGGTGACCCAGCGCTACGGCAAGGCCATCCTGAACGCGTTACCCCCATTCCGCCGAGAAATCGCTTGAGTGTGCGGGAGCGAGCTCCCGCGCTTGCTGTCAAACGAACGCCCGCCGCCCGGCGGGCGTGTTGCAAGGACTCGAATCCATGACATCGATGCGTTGGCATCTGCCTCTGCTGCTCAGCCTGGCCATCGCCAGTGCCCCGGCCTGGTCGGCAGGCGGCAATGAAACCCTGTTCAACTTCGTCAAGCCGATGGCCGTGGTCAGCGTCAGCACGCAGAACGCCGACCTGCCCAGTTCCACCGCCGAGGCCACACCCGAAGGCGAAATCCTCCGCCGGGTGAACTTCAACCCTGCGCCGCAACCGACCTTGCGCCTCGCACCTTCCACTGGTAGCTGGGACTGGTCCCAGGCTGACAGCGTCAGCCTGCGCCTGCAGAACGCCATGGACTGGGCCATCACCCTGGAAGTGGAAATCGAAGGCGTCGCCGGCGCTCCCGGCCTGCGCGCGAGCATCGCCCTGCCGCCGGGCCCGGCGCAGACCCTGGTGATCCCGCTGCACGCCATCGCCCCGGAGGACTTCGGCATGCGTGCCGGCGTCCCCATGCCCGTCACCCAGGACGGCCAGCGCCTGCTGCTGGCGAGCAAGGTCACGGGCGAGCTGAACCGCAGCCAGGTCGGCGCGGTGAAGCTGTTCCTCACCTCGCCCAAGGCGGCGCAGGACATCCTCGTCGGCCGCTTCGGCACCCGTGCCGGCAATGACGAATACCACAAGGCGTACACCGGTATCGTCGACGCTTTCGGCCAGTCCACCCGCAGCGACTGGCCGGAGAAGGTGAAGAGCCCCGAACAACTGGCCAGCGCCTGGAAAGCCGAAGGCGAGCAACTGAAGAAGTGGCAGCCGGCGCCTGGCCGCGACGCCTTTGGTGGCCTGCTGGATGGCCCTGCCTTCGAGGGTACCGGCTTCTTCCGCACCGAAAAGCGCAACGGCCGCTGGTGGCTGGTGACGCCGGAAGGGCATTCGTTCTGGTCCATGGGCGTCAACGCGGTGAACGCCGACAGCAGCCAGACCTACGTTGAAGGCCGTGAGTACATGTTCGCCAGCCTGCCGAAAGAGGACGAGCCGCTGGCCGCCTTCTATGGCCAGCGCGATGACCGCAGTGGCGTCGGCGCCCAGCAGGGCCGCGCGTTCGGCAACGGCCGCTGGTTCGACTTCTACGCCGCCAACCGCTTCCGTGCCGACGGTGGTCTGAGCGCTGAAGCCGCCGCGGTCGCCTGGCGCGAGCGCACCGTGCAGCGTCTCGGTTCCTGGGGCTTCAACACCCTGGGCGACTGGAGCGATCCGGCCTTTGCCGACGAGCCACGCATGCCGTACAGCGTGCCGCTGTCGATCAGCGGTGACTACGCCACGGTCAGCACCGGCTACGACTGGTGGGGCGCCATGCCCGATCCGTTCGACCCGCGCTTCGCCATGGCCGCCGAACGCGCCATCGCCATCGCCGCCCGCGACCACCGCGAGGACGCCTGGTTGCTGGGGTACTACGCCGACAACGAACTGGCCTGGGCCGGCCGTGGCGACGATGACCAGGCGCACTTCGCCCTGGCTTTCGGCGCGCTCAAGCTGTCCACCGACAGCCCGGCCAAGCGCGCCTTCATCAAGCAGCTCAAGGACAAGTACGAGGATCACGAGCAGCTCGCCGAGGCCTGGGGCGTGCAGCTGGGCTCCTGGGAGGACCTCGACGCGCCGGGCTACCAGGCTCCGGTCCCGAGCGAGGCGCACCCGGCCATCGCCCAGGACTACAGTGCCTTCCTGCGCCTGTACGCCGACCAGTACTTCAAGACCCTGAAGGACTCGCTGCAGTGGCACGCGCCGAACCACCTGCTGCTCGGCCCGCGCTTCGCCGTCAGCACACCGGAAGCACTGGCCTCCTGTGCGCAGTACTGCGACATCCTCAGTTTCAACCTCTACGTGCCGCTACCGCAGCAGGGCTTCGACGCCAGCTACGTGCGCAGCCTGGACAAGCCGGTGCTGATCACCGAATTTCACTTCGGTTCCCGTGATCGCGGACCGTTCTGGGGCGGTGTCGCCGAGGTGTACAACGAGCAGCAGCGTGGCGAGGCGTACCAGCGATTCCTCGCGGAGGCCGCGAAGGAGCCGAACATCGTCGGCGCGCACTGGTTCCAGTACCTTGATCAGCCGGTGACCGGCCGCCTGCTCGACGGCGAGAACGGTCACATCGGCCTGGTCGGCATCACCGACCTGCCGTTCACCGGCTTCGTCGACGCCGTGCGCAAGGCCAACCAGCAGACGCTCAAAGGCATCGACGAACAGGCGCGCGCCGCCGCCAAGGTGGCGCCGGAGCCGCAGCCCAAAGCCGCACCCGCCGGTGACGACAGCGACGACGAGGAACAGGCCTCGGAGCAATGATCCGTCATTCGTGAAGCCACACCCTGCCTTCGGCAGGGTTCCCAGGGGCGGAGTGCGCTGAAACAATGGCGTCTTCCGCACTTTCCGTCCCTGAGTATGTGCATTTCCGGAGCCTGAAATGACCCTGAACGGCCACTGTGATCCGCGCTTCACCCCCGTTGCCGATGCCTTCAGTGCCCTGTTCGAAGACCCGCAGGAGCGCGGCGCAGCGCTGTGCATCCAGGTTGGCGGCGAAACCGTGGTCGATCTCTGGGCCGGCAGCGCGGGCAAGGAGCCGGGCCAGGACTGGCAGGCCGATACGCTGCTCAACCTGTTCTCCTGTACCAAGACCTTCGCCGCCGTCGCCGCGCTGCAACTGGTGGGCGAGGGCCGCCTGGAGCTGGACGCCCCGGTGGCGCGCTACTGGCCGGAGTTCGAGCAGGCCGGCAAGCAGGGCATCACCGTGCGCCAGCTCCTCTGCCATCGCGCGGGCCTGCCGGCGATCCGCGAGCCGCTGGCGCCCGAGGCGCTGTATGACTGGCCGAGCATGACCGCCGCACTGGCCGCCGAGACGCCCTGGTGGACGCCGGGCGCCGAACACGGCTACGCCCCCATTACCTACGGCTGGCTGATCGGCGAGGTGATCCGTCGTGTCGACGGTCGCGAGCCGGGCGCCGCCATCATCGCGCGCACCGCCGAGCCGCTGGGGCTGGATTTCCATATCGGCCTGGATGACAGCGAGTTCCACCGCGTCGCGCACATCGCGCGGGGCAAGGGCAACCTGGGGGACGCCGCTGCGCAACGCCTGTTGCGGACCATGATGACCGACGCCGCCGCGCTCTCCACCCGCGCCTTCACCAATCCGCCTTCGGTGCTCACCAGCACCAACAAGCCCGAATGGCGGCGCATGTCGCAGCCGGCGGCCAACGGCCACGGCAATGCGCGCTCGCTGGCCGGTTTCTACACGGGCCTGCTGCAGGGCAAATTGCTGGACGAAGCGCTGCTGGCCGAACTCACCCGCGAGCATGCCGTTGGAGAGGATCGAACTTTATTGACCTGTACGCGTTTCGGGCTGGGTTGCATGCTTGACCAACCGAGCGTGGCCAACGCCACCTACGGCCTTGGCCCGCAGGCCTTCGGGCATCCGGGCGCCGGCGGCTCCATCGGTTTCGCCGACCCCGAGCGCGAGCTGGCGCTGGGTTTCGTCGCCAACACCCTCGGCCCCTATGTGCTGATGGACCCGCGCGCCCAGCGCCTGGCCCGCCTCGCCGGCGACTGCCTGTAACGACGAGCGGGAGGAACCTTCCTCCCGCTGCGCCTTCTTAAGGTCGTCCGCAATTGCCGGCGCGCTGGCCGCGACGGCCTTCCCCTGCGCACAGCTATGCGCCGCTCGTCAGTTCGGGATTAAAATCTCGTTCCAACTGAGTAAGTTATGTACAACTCTTAAGCTGATTGCTGAAGTCAGGGTGCCGCTGCCTGCCAGCTGCACCCGGCCTCTCTTCATGTTCCGACTTTATGGAATCGCTCCCATGAACCTGCTGTTCTCGAATTCGCTGAAAGTCTCCACCCTTGCGCTGTGCGTCGGTCTTTCCGCCTGCAGCCAGTTCCAGTCCCAGGATCAGGCCAAGGACCCGGCGAAAACCACGGAAAGCGCTGCAGCTGCCGCCAAGCCCGGCACCGGCCACTGGTGGTGGCCCTTCGGTGGTGACGAGGAAGTGAGCGCTGCGGCCCCCGCGCCGGAGAAAAAGCCCGTCGAAGCGGCCAAGGTCGCTGCCGCTGGCAGCCAGCAGCCCGGCGGCCACTGGTGGTGGCCGTTCGGCGTGAGCGACAGCAAGCCGGGCGCCGACAAGGCGGCCAAGCCGCAGGACACCAAGGTCAGCAAGGAATGGCTGGACCAGCATGAGCAGTCCCTGCGTGCCGCTGTCGCGGGCAGCAAGTTCACCGTCGAGCGCCGCGAGAACGCCCTGGTGCTGATCGCGCCGGTGGAAGGCTCCTTCAACCCCAAGCGTCCTGAACTGCTGCTGCCGATCACCCTGGCGCCGCTGGGCAACGTGGCGAAGATGCTGCAGAACGATCCGGAAAGCGGCGTGCTGGTGCTCGGCCACAGCGACAGCTCGGGCGACAAGGCGCTCAACGACAAGGTCAGCCTGCAGCGTGCCCAGGCGGTGTCCTCGATCTTCCGCCTGAGCGGCCTGGGCGCCGACCGCCTGCGCCTGAAGGGCGTAGGCTCCAGCCTGCCGCGCGCCGACAACGCCAGCGCCGAAGGCCGCGCGCTGAACCGCCGCGTCGAAGTGCTGGTGACCCAGCGCACCAGCTTGCTGGCACTCGCCCAGGCCAACTGATCCCTTGTGCAACAAGCGTCATTCCGGCTGGAATGACGCTTGTCGTGGATCAAGCGCGAAGGCGCAACTCTGGATAAGCTTAAGGACTTCTTCTGCAGGAGATTTCCGATGGCCCAGACCCTGGCCGATATGCGCCGCGAATACACCCGTGACGGACTGACCGAGACCCAGGCGCCCGCCGAACCGTTCAGCCTGTTCAACCGGTGGTTCGAGGACGCGGTGAAGACCGAGCAACTGCCGGTCGAGCCCAACGCGATGATGCTCGCCACCGTGGACGCCGACGGCCAGCCGCACTGCCGCGTGCTCCTGCTCAAGGGCCTGGACGAGCGCGGCTTCACCTTCTTCAGCAATTACGAAAGCGCCAAGGGCCAGCAGCTCGGGGAAAACCCGCGCGCGGCCATGACCTTCTTCTGGCCGGCCCTGGAACGCCAGGTGCGCATCGAGGGACGGGTCGAGAAGGTCTCCAGCGAAGAGTCCGCTGCCTACTACCGTGTGCGTCCGCTGGGCAGCCGTCTGGGCGCCTGGGCATCGCCGCAGAGCCGGGTAATCGACGGCCGTGGCGAGCTGGAGCAATTGCTGGCCGAGACCGAACAACGCTTCGCCGACACGGCGCCGTCCTGCCCGGATTTCTGGGGTGGCTTCCGCCTGCTGCCGAGCCGCATCGAGTTCTGGCAGGGCCGCCCGAGCCGCCTGCATGACCGCCTCAACTACCGCCACGAGAATGGAGCCTGGTTGCGCGAGCGCCTGGCGCCCTGATTCGCTGGTTGTGCCGATGCGCTTTTTGTAGGACCGAGGGGCCGCTCAGTCCTTGCTCGCGAACTTGGTCTCGCTGAGGCGGTTCGCGAGCAAGCTCGTTCCTACAGAACCATGTCTGTCTGTTGCGCGGTGTAGGATGCCCTCCATCCTCCCGCACAACGGACCTGTCCCCATGAAAGTCGTCATCGCTCCCGACTCCTTCAAGGAAAGCCTCTCCGCCCCCGAGGTCGCCGAGGCCATTTCCCGTGGCTGGCTGCGCGCGCGGCCCGGCGACGAAGCCCTGCTGCGGCCCATGGCCGACGGCGGCGAAGGCACGGTGGACGCGGTGCTGGCGGCGCGGCCCGGCGAGCGCCGCGAGCTGGATGTCTGCGGCCCGCTGGAGCAGCCCGTGAAAGCCCACTGGGGTTGGCTGGAGGGCGCCACCGCGGTGATCGAGATGGCTGCCGCCAGTGGCCTGCACTGGGTCCCGGAAGGGCAGCGCGACGCCACCCGCACCACCAGCCGCGGCACCGGCGAGCTGATCCGCGAAGCGCTGGATGCGGGTGCGAAGAAGATCATTATCGGCCTGGGCGGCAGTGCAACAAACGACGGCGGCCTGGGCCTGCTGCAAGCGCTGGGCGTGAGTTTCCTCGATGGCCAGGGCAAGGAGCTGGGCGCCGGCGGCGCGCGGCTCGCGGACCTGGAGCGCATCGACCTGTCGAGCCTCGACCCGCGACTGGCCTCAGTCGAGGTCGAAGTAGCCGCCGACGTGAACAATCCCCTTTGCGGCCCCCACGGCGCCTCGGCCGTCTTCGGCCCGCAGAAAGGTGCGAACCCGGCGCAGGTGCAGCAGCTGGATGCCGCACTCAAACGCTTCGCTGAAGTCGCTGCGCTCGCACTCGGGCAGGATCACAGCCTGTTCCCCGGCGTCGGTGCCGCGGGTGGCCTGGGCTTCGCCTGCCGGGCTTTCCTCAAGGCGCGCTTCCGTCCGGGCATCGAGCTGATTGCCGAACTGTCGGAGCTGGAGGCGTCGCTGGCTGGCGCGTCGCTGGTCATCACCGGGGAAGGGCGGCTGGATGGCCAGAGCCTGCATGGCAAGACGCCGGTGGGCGTGGCTCATGTCGCCCGGCGCGTGGGCGTGCCAGTGATCGCGCTGGCGGGCAGCGTCGGCGAAGGGCTGGCCGAATTGCGTGAAGCGGGGATCGAGGCGGCGTTCAGCCTGGCGCCTGGGCCCATCACCCTGGCCGATGCCTGCGCACGGGCGGCGCAGGAGCTGGAAAACCGCGCCGAGGCGTTGGCGCGCTTCTGGTCGCTGGCTCAGGCCTCGCGGTAGGCGTCGGCGGCGCGCTGCAGCCAGTCGGGCAGGTCGCGGCGTTTCACTTTTTCGCGCTTGGCATCGGCCAGGCGCTGCAACAGATAGATACGTTTCTGCGGATCATCGCCGGCCAGCGACAGCGCCAGGTCGCGGTCCATCCAGCGGCGGATGCGCCAGTAGATCCACCAGTGGAAATACAGGCCGGCGGCGGTGGTGACGACGATGATGAAATAGTCCATGAACGGCTGCTCCTTCTGCGGCTGCAAGGCTAACCCATCGAGCTGCACGAAAAACTGAGCCAGGGCAGGCGTTTTCCGACGATCTGGCACAAACTGTACGAAAGCTGAATCGAGATCAGCATGTTTCATGACCTGGCGTGACAGGCGGGCTGCCGTCGGAGTCTAATAGCCGTAGCCCTACTCGGAGGTTCCCTAATGCGTAAAACTGCCCTGATCGCCGTGACTTTCGCGGCCCTGGCCATGACCCTCGGTGGTTGCCAGTCCAGCCTGACCGGCGACACCTACACCCGTGAAGAAGCACGTACCGTACAGAACGTTCGCATGGGTACCATCCAGGCCCTGCGCCCAGTGAAGATCGAAGGCACCAAGACTCCCATCGGCTCCGTTGCCGGCGCCGCCGTGGGCGGCATCGGCGGCAGCGCCATCGGTGGCGGCAAGGGCAGCTATGTCACCGCCATCATTGGTGCCGTGGCCGGCGGCCTGCTCGGTGCAGCCACCGAAGAAGGCCTGACCCGCACCCAGGGTGTGGAAATCACCGTCCGCGAAGACGACGGCAGTACCCGCGCCTACGTCCAGCAGGTCGATGAAGGTGCCGTGTTCCGCGTTGGCGAGCGCGTACGCATCCTGACCGTCAACGGTACCAGCCGCGTCGCTCACTGACCGGCTACCGGCTGCCCGGTTCGTGGCAGCCAGCGAAACCCAGCGCGCGACAGTCGACCCGGCTGTCGCGCGCTATCGTTTGGGGGTTAGGAAAATCCGCCGCAACCCACTGCGGCGGCGGTACAAGTCTGCAATTTCGTAATAATTCAATCCATGACGCGTAATCGATAGATATGGATAATCGTCGTCCTTGCAAGCCGGCCGCCTGTGCGCGGTGTTGCCTGTCTGAACGCCGTCCGGCGGTGAAAAGGAGTGGGTCATGACGTTGGCGCTGATCATCGCGCTGCCTTTCTTCGGGGTATTGCTGCCGCTGCTGGCCGAGCGATTCGGCCGAACCGCCTGCGCCGCCGCCACCGGATTGGTTCCGCTGCTGGGTTTGCTCCTGCTGCTGGGCCAGCGCTCGGTGCTGGGCGCCGACCCTCAAGTTCAACGCCTGGAGTGGCTGCCAGAGCTGGGCCTGAACCTCAGCCTGCGCCTGGACGGCCTGGGCTTCCTGTTCGCCCTGCTGATCCTCGGCATCGGTCTGCTGGTGATCCTCTACGCCCGCTATTACCTGTCCGAGCGGGAGCCCGCCGGGCGCTTCTTCGCCTTCCTGCTGCTGTTCATGGGCGCCATGCTCGGCGTGGTGTTGAGCGAAAACCTGCTGCTGATGCTGGTGTTCTGGGAGCTGACCAGCCTGTCGTCGTTCCTGCTGATCGGCTTTTGGGGCCATCGCTCGGATGCGCGCAAAGGCGCGCGCATGTCCCTGGCGGTCACCGGTGGTGGCGGCCTGGCGCTACTCGCCGGCATCCTGCTGATCGGCCATGTGGTCGGCAGCTTCGAACTCTCCACCGTGCTCGGCGCGCGCGAGGTGCTGCAGGCCAGCCCGCTGTTCCCGCTGGCGCTGTGCCTGGTGCTGCTGGGCGTGTTCACCAAATCCGCGCAGTTCCCGTTCCACTTCTGGCTGCCCCATGCGATGGCGGCGCCGACGCCGGTGTCGGCCTACCTGCACTCTGCAACCATGGTGAAGGCCGGCGTGTTCCTACTGGCGCGCCTTTACCCGCTGCTGTCGGGCAACGACCTGTGGTTCTACCTGGTCAGCCTGACGGGTCTTGCGACCCTGCTGATGGGCGCCTTCATGGCGCTGTTCCAGAACGACCTCAAGGGCCTGCTGGCCTACTCGACCATCAGCCACCTGGGCCTGATCACCCTGCTGTTCGGCCTGGATTCGCCCATGGCCAACGTCGCGGCGATCTTCCACATCATCAACCACGCCACCTTCAAGGCCTCGCTGTTCATGGCTGCCGGGATCATCGACCACGAGACCGGCAGCCGCGACATGCGGCGCATCAACGGCATGTGGAAGTACATGCCGCATACCGCCGTGCTGGCGATGGTGGCGTCGGCGTCCATGGCCGGAGTGCCGTTGCTCAACGGCTTCCTCAGCAAGGAAATGTTCTTCGGCGAGACCCTGGCGCAGAACATGATGGGCAGCTTCAACTGGGTGATTCCTGCGCTGGCGACCGTGGGCGCGCTGTTCTCGGTGAGTTACTCGGTACGCTTCATCCACGACGTGTTCTTCAACGGCGAGCCGATCAACCTGCCTAACCCGCATCCCCACGAGCCGCCGCGCTACATGAAGGTGCCGGTGGAAATCCTCGTGCTGATCTGCCTGCTGGTGGGCGTCATGCCGGGGGTTATCGTCGGCCCGCTGCTGGCCGGTGCCGCCGCATCGAGCCTGAATGGCGCGCTGCCCGAGTACAGCCTGGCAATCTGGCACGGCTTCAATGCGCCGCTGGCAATGAGCTTCGTCGCCACTGCCGGCGGCGTGCTGCTCTACGTGCTGCGCAAGCCGCTGTTCGACTGGTACGCCGGGCTGCCGGCGATGGACGCCAAGCTGGTGTTCGAGCAGCAGGTGCAGCGTGTGGTGCGCTTTGCCACCCGAGTGACTGGCTACCTGGAGAACGGCTCGCAGCAGCGCTACGCCATGCTGCTGGTGCTGGCCGCTGTGGTGGTGGTGTTCGCCGGTCTCGCGCCGCTGCCGGGCATTGCCGGTGATCGGGCGCTTACGCCGCTGGATGGTATCACCGCGCTGGGGCTGATCCTGCTGGCCATCGCCGGGCCGCTCACCGTCTGGTTCCATCGCCAGCGCCTGACCGCGCTGGTGATCCTCAGCATCGCCGGGTTGCTGGTGGCGCTGGCCTTCGCCCGCTTCGCCGCGCCGGACCTGGCGCTGACCCAGCTGTCGGTGGAAGTGGTGACCATGGTCCTGCTGATGCTGGCGTTGTACTACCTGCCGGCACGCACGCCGAAGACCTCCAGCAGCCTGCGCCGCCTGCGCGATTTCGTGATCGCCATTGGTGCCGGCGTGATGGTCACGCTGCTGACCTATGCCGTGCTCACGCGCCCCTACGACAGCATTGCCGGCTACTACCTGGAAAACAGCGTCGCCGGTGGCGGCGGGCACAACGTGGTGAACGTGATCCTGGTGGACTTCCGCGGCTTCGATACCCTCGGTGAGATCACCGTGCTGGCGATTGCCGCCGTCGGCATCTTCGCACTGCTCGACGGCCTTCGCCTGCTGCGCCGCGAGAATGACGACGAAGGTCGCGCCTGGGCGAAAGACCGCTTCCCGCCGATCCTCGCCACGCTGTCGCGACTGCTGCTGCCGCTGGCGTTGCTGGTCTCGGTGTTCATCTTCCTGCGCGGCCACAACCTGCCGGGCGGCGGCTTCATCGCCGGCCTGATCACTTCGGTGGCGCTGATCCTGCAGTACATCGCCTGTGGCAGCCGCTGGGTGAGCACGCGCCTGCCGCTGGACTACAGCCGTCTCGCCGGCCTCGGCGTGCTGATCGCCGGGCTGACCGGGCTGGGCGCCTGGTTCTTCGGCTTCCCGTTCCTGACTTCGGCATTCGGTCACTTCCACATTCCGCTGGTGGGCGACATCGAACTGGCCACGGCCATGCTCTTCGACCTTGGCGTTTACTTCACTGTGGTTGGCGCGACGCTGTTGATCCTCTCGGGCCTCGGTTCGGTCACAGCACCGCCGGAGCCGCTGCTGTCCAAGGAGGCGCCCTGATGGAAGCGCTGTTCGCCATCGCCCTCGGCCTGTTGACCGCCAGCGGCGTCTACCTGCTGCTGCGCGCGCGCACCTTCCCGGTGGTGCTGGGGCTGACCCTGCTGTCCTACGCGGTCAACCTGTTCCTCTTCGCCATGGGCCGGCTGGCCGGCGACCCGGCGGTGATCGGCAAGGTCGCCAACGCCGGTGACCCCATCCCCCAGGCGCTGGTGCTGACGGCCATCGTCATCGGCTTTGCCATGACGGCCTTCGTCATCGTGCTGGCCCTGCGAGGGCTGGCGGATACCGGTGGTGATCATGTCGATGGCGGCGAAGGGGAGGACGGTCGATGAACCACTGGCTGATCTTTCCGGTCCTGTTGCCACTGTTCGCCGGTTGCGCACTGCTGCTCGTGGGCGAGCGCCTGCAGCGCGGCCTGTCACTGCTCGCCACCCTGGCGCTGCTGCCGCTTTCCGCCGTGCTGCTGCAACAGGCCGACAGCGGCGTGGTGCAGTTCTACGCGCTGGGCAACTGGCAGCCTCCGTTCGGCATCATCCTGGTGCTGGACCGCCTCAGCGCGCTGATGATCGCTGCCACCGCGCTGCTCGCCAGCCTGTCGCTGATCTACGCGGTGCGCGGGGATGACCGGCGCGGCAAGCGCTTCCATGCGCTGTTCCAGTTCCAGTTGCTGGGTCTGAACGGGGCGTTCCTCACCGGTGACCTGTTCAACCTGTTCGTGTTCTTCGAGATCCTGCTGATCGCCTCCTACGCGCTGCTGCTGCATGGCGGCGGGGCAGGGCGGGTGCGCGCGGGTGTGCATTACGTGGTGCTCAATCTCGTCGGCTCGGCGTTCTTCCTCCTCGCGGTGGGCACGCTCTACGGCATCACCGGCACCCTGAACATGGCGCACATGGCCGAGCGCGTGGCCCAGCTGAGCGCCGAGCAGGCGCCGCTGGTGCGGGCGGCGGCGTTGCTGCTGCTGGTGGTGTTCGGCCTGAAGGCGGCGCTGCTGCCGCTGTACTTCTGGCTGCCCAAAGCCTATGCCGAGGCCAGCGCGCCGGTGGCGGCGTTGTTCTCGATCATGACCAAGGTGGGCATCTACTCGATCCTGCGGGTCTACACGCTGATCTTCGGCGAGCAGGCCGGCGAGCTGGCGAACCTCGCGCAAACCTGGCTGTGGCCGCTGGCGCTGGCCGGGATAGTCGCCGGTGCGCTGGGCGCGCTGGCGGCGACCACACTGCAAGGCCTGCTGTCCTACCTGGTGGTGGTCTCCGCTGGCACGCTGCTGGCAGCTATCGCGTTGGGCACACCGGAGGCGCTGTCCGCCGCGCTCTACTACCTGCTGCACAGCATCTGGGTGGCTGGCGGCCTGTTCCTGCTGGCCGACCTGATTGCCCGCCAGCGCGGTGAGAAGGGCGGCCGACTGGTGCAGGGCCCGGCGCTGTTGCAACCGCATCTGCTCGGTGGCGCGTTCTTCTTCGGCGCCATTGCCGTTGCCGGCCTGCCGCCGCTGTCGGGCTTCCTCGGCAAGCTGATGCTGTTGCGCTCGGTCAGCGGGGGCAGTGAGGCCTTCGCGCTGTGGAGCGTGGTGCTGGTCAGCGGGCTGGTCACCATCGTCGCGCTCAGTCGCGCCGGCAGCACGCTGTTCTGGCGCACCGGCCTGAGTGTGCTGGGCAGCGCCAATCGGGAGCCGGTGAAGATGTTGGCGTGCTTCGGCCTGCTGGCCAGCGCACCGCTGATGGTGGTCGCCGCGCGGCCGCTGATCACTTATGCACAGGCCACGGCCGTGCAGCTACTGAACGCCGGGCTCTACCGTCAGGCGATCCTGCTGGGAGGTGGCGCATGATCCGGCGCATCCTTCCGCACCCGCTGCTCAGCGGCGTGCTCCTGCTGAGCTGGCTGCTGCTGGTCAACGACTTCTCCCTCGGCCACTGGCTGCTCGGCGCCTTCCTCGGCCTGAGCATCCCGCTGCTGTGCCGCAACCTGCTGCTGGCCGCGCCGCGTATCCAGCGGCCGGGCTTGCTGCTGCGCTTCATCGGACTGGTGCTCTACGACATCGTGGTCGCCAACCTGCAGGTGGCGAAACTGGTGCTGGGGCCGAAAGCGAAGCTGCAGCCGGGCTTCGTCGAGATTCCCCTGGAGCTGACCGATGATCTGGCCATCAGCATCCTCGCCAGCGTCATCACCCTGACCCCGGGCACCTGTTCGGCCGACCTCTCCGCTGATCGCCGCACGCTGCTGGTCCACGGCATCGACGTGCCGGACCCGCAGGCGCTGGTGGCAGACATCAAGGCGCGCTACGAGGCGCCGCTGAAGGAGGTGTTCCCGTGCTCGGTATCGTGATCCCGATCTGCCTGGCGCTGCTGGGTATCGCCGTGCTGCTCACCGTGGTGCGACTGGTTCGCGGGCCGTCGGTGGCGGACCGCATCCTCGCGCTGGACACCCTGTCGGTGGAAGCCATCGCGCTGATCGTGCTGTTCGGTATCTGGAAAGGCAGCGGCCTGTACTTCGAGGCGGCCCTGCTGATCGCGGTGATGGGCTTCGTCAGCACCGTGGCCCTGTGCAAGTTCCTGCTGCGCGGAGACATCATCGAATGAATGGCGAAATGATCGTGGAAGCGCTGGTCTGCGTGCTGCTGCTGGCGGGAAGCCTGTTTGCGCTACTTGGCGCCATCGGCCTGTACCGCCTGCCGGACTTCTACACGCGCCTGCACGCGCCAACCAAGGCTTCGACCCTGGGCGTGGGCGGCGTGGTGCTGGCCTCGCTGCTGTACTTCAGCACGCGCGGCGAGGGTGTCAGCCTGCATGAGATCCTGATCACTGTGTTCCTCTTCATCACCGCGCCGGTGAGCGCGCACCTGCTGGCCAAGGCGGCGATGCAGCAGCGCGTGCCGGTGGAGCGGGGAACCAAGGGCAAGCCCTGGGACTGATCCGGAAACATCGGATCGCCCATACAGTTTCGCCACGATTCTGTACCTGTCGGCCGCCGGTGCGCGCCTCCTATACTCCGGGGACCTTTTGACTGGAGCGTCCCGTGCAGCAATCCCGGCCGTTCGCCCTCGCGTGCCTGGTGCTGGCCATGGCGCTCTGGGGCAGTTCCTTCATCGCACTGAAGTTCGCCTTCCAGGAAATGCCGGCCATGTGGGTGATCTTCGCCCGTATGGCGCTGGGCAGCCTGATCTTCCTCGCCGCCTGGCGCTGGCGCGGACGCATCGACTACCGCCCCGGCGACTGGAAGTGGCTGCTCGCGCTGGCCGCCTGCGAGCCCTGCCTGTACTTCATCTTCGAGTCTCTGGCGCTGCAGCAGACCAGCGCTGCGCAAGCCGGGATGATCACCGCGCTGTTGCCCCTGCTGGTGGCGGTCGGCGCGTTCTTCCTGCTGCATGAGAAGATCGCCCGCAACACCTGGCTGGGCTTCGCCCTGGCGGTGCTTGGCTCGCTCTGGCTGACGCTGGCCAGTGAGCCGGACCGCCATGCGCCCAACCCGCTGCTGGGTAATTTCTACGAGTTGGTGGCAATGCTCTGCGCCACCGGCTACACCCTGTTGCTCAAGCACCTGTCGGCGCGCTACTCGCCCTTTATCCTCACCGCGATGCAGGCATTCATCGGCTCGCTGTTCTTCCTGCCGCTGGCGCTGGCGACCTCCGGCCTGCCGCCGGCGCCCGGCCCGACCGGCTGGTTCGCCCTGGTCTACCTGGGCAGCGTGGTCACCGTTGGTGCCTATGGCTTGTACAACTTCGGCGTCAGCCGCCTGCCGGCGAGCCAGGCGACCGGCTTCATCAACCTGATCCCCGTGTTCACCCTGATCTTCGCCGCGCTGCTGCTGGGCGAGGTGCTCAGCGGCCAGCAGGCGCTGGCCGCGGGCCTGGTGTTCATCGGCGTCGCCTTCAGCCAGTGGCGCAGTGCGCCGCCCACATCGCCCGCCGGTGTGCTGGACTGAACCCATTGAACCGCTTGCCCTGCCAGGAGAACGACACGATGGCCACCCAGGAACGCAACTGGACCCGTGAGGCGATCCGCATCATCGAGGCGGATTTCCAGCGCAGCGCCGATACCCATCTGATCCCCCTGGACATGCCCGGCCTGCCGGGCGTGGACCTGTACTTCAAGGACGAGTCGAGCCACCCCACCGGCAGCCTCAAGCACCGCCTGGCACGCTCGTTGTTCCTCTATGCGCTGTGCAATGGCTGGCTGAAGCCGGGCGCGCCAGTGATCGAGGCGTCCAGCGGCTCGACGGCGATCTCCGAGGCGTACTTCGCGCGACTGCTCGGCCTGCCCTTCATTGCCGTGGTGCCGGCCAGCACCTCGAAGGAGAAGATCGCGCAGATCGCCTTCTACGGCGGCCAGGCGCATCTGGTCGATGACCCGACGCAGATCTACGCCGAGTCCGAGCGCCTGGCGAAGGAAACCGGCGGCCACTTCATGGACCAGTTCACCTACGCCGAGCGCGCCACCGACTGGCGGGCGAACAACAACATCGCCGAGTCGATCTTCCAGCAGATGCGTCACGAGCGCTTCCCCGAGCCTTCGTGGCTGGTCTCCAGCCCCGGCACCGGCGGCACCCTGGCGACCCTGGGGCGCTTCGCCCGTTATCGCCGGCATGACACCCGCGTGCTCTGCGCCGACGCCGAACGCTCGGTGTTCTTCGAGTCTTACAAGACCGGTGACCGCGACCTGACCCTGAGCTACGGCTCGCGCATCGAAGGCATTGGCCGCCCCCGTGTGGAAGCGTCCTTCCTGCCCAACGTGCTCGACGCCTGCTGCAAGGTGCCGGACGACCTGTCGCTGGCGGCCATGCACTACCTGGCCCGGCGCCTGGGCCGGCATGTCGGCGGCTCCAGCGGCACCAACCTGATCGGCGCGCTGCTGGTGGCGCGGCAGATGGTGGCGCGGCGCGAGAGCGGCTCGGTGGTGGCGATCCTCTGCGACAGCGGCGAGCGCTACGAGACCACCTACTACAACCCGCTGTGGCTGATTTCCCAGGGCTTCGACCTCGACCCGCTGATCGAGGCCGTGCGTCAGTGCGCCGAGCACGGCGCGGCGCTGCCCGGCGATCTGCCCTGCATCGGACTGGACTGAGCCCATGGAGGGACGCATGAAAACCATCGGCCTGATCGGCGGCATGAGCTGGGAATCGACCATTCCCTACTACCGGCAGATCAACGAACGCATCAAGGAACGCCTGGGCGGCCTGCACTCGGCGAAGGTCGCGCTGTACAGCGTGGACTTCCACGAGATCGAGCGCCTGCAGCACGCCGGCGACTGGGACGCCGCCGGCCGTGTGCTGGCTGACGCGGCCCGTTCGCTGAAGGCGGCCGGCGCGGACTTCCTCGTGCTCTGTACCAACACCATGCACAAGGTGGCGCCGGCCATCGAGGCGGCGGTGGATATCCCGCTGCTGCACATCGCCGACCCGACCGCCCAGGCGATCCGCGCGGCCGGTGTTTCCACGGTCGGCCTGCTGGGCACGCGCTTCACCATGGAGCAGGCGTTCTACAAGGATCGCCTGGTGGAGAAGTTCGGGCTGAAGGTACTGACGCCGAACGAAGCCGAGCGCCAGGTGGTGCACCGGATCATCTACGAGGAGCTGTGCCTGGGGCGGATTCGCGACGAGTCGCGGGAAGAGTACCGGCGCATCATCGCTGCGCTGGTGGAGCAGGGCGCGGAGGCGGTGATCCTCGGCTGCACGGAGATTTCCCTGCTGGTCGGTCCGGCGGACGCCTCGGTGCCGCTGTTCGACACCACGGCACTGCATGCCCTGCACGCGGCCGACGCGGCCATTTGAGGAGAACTCACAGCATGAGCTTCATCAGCCTGAGGGTGCGTGCGGCGTTCATCATGCACGGCTACGACGAGCAGAACCGCGAGGTGATCGAGCAGGTCGCGGACCCGGACTTCGTCGAGAAGCTGGTGCGCATCGAGCGCATCCAGTCGATCAGCGAGAAGTACGTGCTGGTGACCGCCAGCGATGGCCGGCTGGCGTACTGGGAATACGACGGGGAATTCGCCGTGCTGAAGGCGCGGCTGGTGGCGGCGGGTTTACTGGTCTGACGCCGCTCTGTCGGGCGCATAACGAGCCAGCGTTATCCGCCCTGCGGTCTGAGCCTCACCGGCGGCGATCAGTCGCCGCTGGAGCCGCCCGGATAGGCGCAGCCGCGCATGACCTTGTTGTCCAGGCGCAGCTCGGCGGACAGGTTGCTCAGTGCGCCGCTCATGCTGTCCTGGCAGCGTGCCGGAGCGACCCACAGCTCGACCTTCTCGCCGTTGGCCTCGCTGGAATAACTGGTGCTGCCGTCAGGCACGCCTTCGGCGATGTACGGCAGCGCCAGCGACTCCTTGCCCGGCTGCTCGATCAACATGCCCTGGCTGTTCACCAGCACGCTCCAGCCCGGCTCGTTGCCGTGGGCGCGGACCACCGCGCGCTTGAAGTTCGGGTCGTCGCAGCCGGAACCTTCGTTCTGCAGGCGATAGACCTTGGCCACTTCCAGCTTGCCGTCGGTGCCCTGGGCGCTGCTGCCGCTGAAGCTGCCGCGCAGGTCGGCGTACAGCGAGGTCGCGCCGTCGTTGAACATTTCCAGCGCATCGCGGGGCAGGCCGGTATTGCCGGTGTCCTCGATACTGAAGCGGCGTTGCTCGGTGCAGCTGCGGAACACCAGCTTGCCGTCCTGGCGGGTCAGTTCGCCCTGCAGGCGAGTGGAGGCGTTAAGATCGGTCTTGTTCGGCGTCCACACCTGGCAGGCGGCGAACAGGGGCAGCAGGCTGAACAGAATGAAACGGCTGGATCGCATGGAACGGGCTCCCTCGAAAGTGCGCCCACGTTACCCAGCGAAGCCGGCCACCTCAAGCTGACACGGAGGATTTCGGATGATTCGTTGCAAGCGCGCCTATGAACCGGCGGCGAAGGAAGACGGCCCGCGAGTGCTGGTGGACCGCCTGTGGCCGCGGGGGATTCGCAAGGAAGACCTGCACATGGAACAGTGGGCCAAGGAGGCGTCGCCGTCCAACGAACTGCGCCAGCGCTTCCACCACGATCCGAGCTTGTTCGAGGACTTCCGCAAGGCTTACCACAGCGAGCTGAATGCCCATCCGGAACACTGGATGGGTCTGCTGGACCTGGCACGCAAGGGCCCGCTGACGCTGCTCTATGCGGCCAAGGACGAGGAACACAACAACGCGCAGGTGCTGGCGGAGTTTCTGGAAGACGAGCTGGAGAAGCAGGGCGAGGGCAGTTCCCCGGTCTGCTATGCCGGCAAGACCGAGTAGGGGGCTTGCTCGCGAGCCAAGCGAAATCGTCACCGGAGTCGTAGGGCGGATAACCTGCTCCAGGTTATCCGCCCTACGAGGGCGTCCCGTTACCAGATCTTGTACACCTGCCCGCTCTGCTTGCCTTCCACACTGCGGGCGAAGCCCAGCGCGGCGTCGGCGGCCGGCACCGGCTTGAAGCCGCGGAAGAACGGGCCGTAGCCTTCCATCGATTCCACCAGCACGTTCGGGCTCACCGCGTTGATCCGCTGGCCGCGCGGCAGTTCCAGGGCAGCGCTGCGCACGAAGCCCTCGACCGCACCGTTGACCAGGCTGGCCGAACTGCCCAGCACGATGGGCTGTTCGCTGAGGATACCGGTGGTGAGGGTGAAGGAGGCGTCGTCGTTGGCATACTGGCTGCCGATCAGCACAAGGTTCACCTGGCCCATCAGTTTGTCCTTCAGTCCCACGGCCATTTCCGCCTCGCCCATTTCCGCAAGCGCGCCGAAATGCACCTTGCCGGCGGCGCTGATCAGCGCATCGAAGCCTCCGACCTGTTCGAACAGTGTGCGGATCGAGGCGCTGTCGGTGATGTCCACGCGATAGTCGCCGCTGCTGCGGCCGACGCGGATGATTTCGTGGCGCTGGCCCAGTTCGTTGGCGACGGCCTGGCCGAGGGTGCCGCTGGCACCGATCAAGATGATTTTCATGAAGGCTCCGAAGGGATTTGGCTGAAGACGGCTTCAGAGTAGAGTGGTCTCCTGTTTAGATAATCACGCCAATCGATAACCTTTGGTTTTCATATGGAAACAATCGCCAGCGACCTGGAAGACCTCTCCGCCTTCGCCGTGCTCCTCGAATGCGGCAGTTTCACCCGCGCAGCGGAGAAGCTCGGCTGCAGCAAGGGCCAGCTGTCCAAGCGGATTTCCGCGCTGGAGCAAGCCTTGGGGGCGACGCTGGTGCACCGCACAACCAGACGTCTGTCACTGACCGCTGCGGGTGCCGCGCTGTTGCCCGAGGCCCAGGCGCTCAACGCCCAGGCTGCGCGGGCGCGGCAGGCGGTGCTGGCATTGCAGGAGGAGGCGCAGGGCAAGGTGCGGCTGAGCGTGCCGGTGTCGCTGGGTGAGACCTTCTTCGATGCCTGGCTGATGGAGTTCTCCCGCCAGTACCCCGACATCCGTCTGGAACTGGACCTGTCCAACGAACGCCGCGACCTAGTGGCCGACGGCTTCGACCTGGCGATCCGCTCCGGCAGCCTGGCGGCGGACGAGCGCCTGGTGGCGCGGCCGCTGTTCGCCCTGCAGGAGCTGACCTGCGCCACGCCGGACTACCTCGCCGAGCACGGCGTACCGGAAGTGCCGGCGGAGCTGGCTGGGCATTCCTGCCTGCAGAACACCCATTATCAGGACAGTGAGGTCTGGCTCTACCAGCGCCACCACGAACTGTTCCGCGTGACGGTGAGCGGCCTGCTGGCTAGCAACCACTACACCCTGCTGAAGAAGGCGGCGCTGGCGGGCGCGGGGATCAGCCGGCTGCCCTCCTATATGATTCAGCAGGAATTGGCTGAAGGCAGTCTCGTCTGGCTGCTGCGCGACTACCAGACCCGGAGCCAGCCAGTGTTCCTCATTCACGCCTACCAGAGCCGCTTGCCACGCCGCACGCAGCTGCTGGCGGACTACCTGCTGCGCTGGTTCGAGCGCAGCCGGATGCAACTGGTCGCCCTGGAAGGCTGACGGCTTTCAGTAAATTCATTCAGTCGTTCAGCTTCGTTCAGCATTGGTTCAGAGAGGGTTCAGGGGGAGTTCAGGGACCGATCGTTAGGCTTTCACCATCACTTTTGAGAGCCTTCCGAGGTCAACACCATGAACCGTCCCACTCTGCTTCTGACTGCCCTGTTTGCCAGCGCCGCTCTGCTGAGCGGCTGCGCTTCCAACCTGTCGGGTTCTTCCTACTCCCGTGCTGACGCCCGCGCCGTGCAGAACGTGCGCATGGGCACCATCGAATCGCTGCGCCCGGTACAGATCGAAGGTACCAAGACGCCCATCGGCACCCTGGCCGGCGCGGCAGTCGGCGGCATCGCCGGCAACTCCATCGGCGGCGGTCGCGGCAAGGCCATCACCACCATTCTCGGCGGCGTCGCTGGCGGCGCGGCGGGTTCTGCGGTGGAAGAGGGCATCACCCGCACCCAGGGCGTTGAAATCGTGGTTCGGGAGGATGACGGCGGCACCCGCGCCTATGTCCAGGCGGTGGATGCGAACCAACAGTTCCGCATCGGTGATCGCGTTCGCATCATGACCGTCAACGGCGCCAGCCGCGTCACCCTCTGAACGGAGGACGCCCCATGCGCCGCCTGTTGATCGCCGCGCTGGCCCTGCTCGGCTGTGGCATCGCCATGGCCGACGACGGGGGCTTCTGGTACCTGCAGACCAGCGTCTACACCACCCACTGGAATCACGATCCGGACCACAACAACCACCAGGAGCTGATTGGCCTGGAGCGCAACCGTGCCGATGGCGTGGTCTGGGGCGGTGCGACCTTCAAGAACTCCTTCAGTCAGCGTTCCAACTATGTCTACGCCGGCAAGCGCTTCGACTGGGAAGGCACGCCTTTCTACGCCAAGGTCACCGGCGGCGCGTTGCAGGGCTATCGCGGCGAGTACCGCGACAAGATCCCGCTGAACCACCTGGGCGTCGCACCGGCGATCATTCCTTCGGTCGGCGCGCACTTCGGGCCGGTCGGCGCCGAACTCGTGGTGTTGGGCAACGCCGCCGCGATGGTCAACGTTGGCTTACGCTTCTGATACTTCCGACAGCCGAAATGCAACGGGCCGCGATGAGTGTTCATCGCGGCCCGCGTCGTTTCTGAAGGAAGAAAGCGTCAGGCAGTGACGTCCTTCAGCGACTTGTCCAGGCAGTCGATGAAGAGCTCGGCATGTTCCTGCTCGAAGGCCAGCAGCGGACGGATCTTCAGGATGTTCTCCAGGGGCCCGGCGGCGCTGATCAGCACGCCGCGCTCGCGCATGCCGTTGACTACCTGGCGGGTCTGGTTGGCGGCGGGAGACTTCGACGCGCGGTCGGTGACCAGTTCGACGCCGAGGAACAGGCCCGCGCCGCGTACGTCGCCGATCAGTTCATGGCGCTCGGCCAACTGGCGGATGCCGTCGGCGAGGAAGGCGCCGATGCGCTGAGAGCGCTCCTGCAGTTTTTCGTCGCGGATCACGTCGAGCACTGCCTGGGCCGCCGCGCACGACACCGGGTTGCCGCCGAAGGTGTTGAAGTAGCGCACCTCGCGGCCGAAGCTTTCGAGGATTTCCGGGCGCACCACCACGCCGGCGATGGGCTGGCCGTTGCCCATGGGTTTGCCGAGGGTGACCAGGTCCGGCTGCACGCCGTGGCGCTGGAAGCCCCACATGGCGTCGCCGGTGCGGGCGAAGCCGCTCTGCACTTCGTCGGCGATATACAGCAGGCCCTCGTCCTGGGCGACCTTCACGGCTTCGGCGAGGAAGCCGGCCGGGCCGGCCAGCACGCCGTCGCTGGCGAAGATGCCATCGAGCAGCAGCGCAGCGGGTTTGATGCCGTGGGCGCGCATATCGGCGATGGCAGCGCGCACGTCATCGGCGAACCGCTTGCCGACGTTTTCCGCACCCAGCCGGTAGGCGTCTGGTGCAATCACGGTGCGCGCGTGGGCGGGGAGGGTGATGCCGGCGCCGAGGGACGGCGACAGCTCGGAAATGCTGCCGGTGACGCCGTGGTAGGCGAAGCGGGTGATGATCACCCCGGTGCCGCCGGTGTACTGGCGGGCGATGCGAAGGGCGAGGTCGTTCGCCTCGCTTCCGGTGCAGGTGAACATCACCTGGTCCAGGCCGTCGGGGAAGGTGGCGAGCAGGTCTTCGGCGTAGTCGAGGATGCCTTCCTGCAGGTAGCGCGTGTGGGTGTTCAGCACTGCCGCCTGGCTGGCGATGGCTTGCACCACACGCGGATGGCAGTGGCCGATGGAGGCAACGTTGTTGTAGGCGTCGAGGTAGCGGTTGCCTTGATTGTCGTAGAGCCACACGCCTTCGCCGCGCACGGTGTGCAGCGGGCGCTCGTAGAACAGCCGGTAGGCCGGGCCGAGCAGGCGCGCGCGGCGTTCGATGAGGCGGCGCTCCTGTTCGCTCAGGCGCTCGGCGTCGGCGGCGCTGAATCCGTTGGGCATGGTCATGGGCGGGGCTCCTGTTGATTCGCGCGGGAGGGATTGCAGGCGTCGGCGATCTGTTCCTGCGCCTGTTCCCGGCTGAGGCCGGCCAGGCCCTGCAGGCTCTGCCAGGCGTGGCGGGTATTGCGCAGGATGTAGTCGCGGTTCTCGGGGTGCAGGCTGGCACGCCAGGCGGTGATGCTCAGGGTCATGATCAGCCGCGTAGCGATCAGGTCGGGGAGAATTTCCTGTTCCTCGGCCAGCAGCGGGCAGCGGCGATGGTAGGCGGCGATCATCTCGCAGGCGGTGGCCAGCGGGGCGTCCGGCTCGCCCACCTGGTAGGCGGCGGCGACGCCGAGGTCGTTGATCAGAGGGGCGTGAACCATGTCGCCGAAGTCGAGGATGTTGCGCACCTGGTCCGGGTGCCGCGCGTCGACGATGACGTTGTGCGGGTTCAGGTCGTTGTGGATGACCTGGGCGCGCAGCGTCGCCTGGCGGGGCTGGGCGTGGCGCTCGAAGTTGTCGAGGAAGCGCTCGACCAGAGCGCGTTGTTCCTGATCCTGGATGTAGACCAGCAGGTTGCGCAGGCGCGAGGCGTGCTTGAGGTCCCAGAGCAGTTCGTGGCCGGCGGTGGCCGGGTGCTCGAAACCCTTGAGCGCCAGGCCCAGGCGGGCCAGGTCGTCGCCCAGGTTCTCGCGCAGGGCACGGCTGCGTTGCGCGACACGGTGCAGCGGGACACCGTCGACGAAGGAGAACAGCCGGGCAATCATCGGCTGACCGTCGACGACCAGGGGAATCTGGTGCTCGCCGTTCAGCGAGGGGTAGACGCGCTGTACCGCCAGGGTCGGGTCCTGCGCTTCGACGCGGAGCAGGGCGCGGGTCTGGAAGTCCACGACCTGCGGGTCTTCCAGCGGGTGGGAGAGCTTCAGCAGGCGGTCGTCGCCATGGCCGTGGGCGATGTGGAAGTTCAGGTCGCGCTCGCCGGCGAGGCGGTGCAGCGTGCCGTGCTGGCCGAAGTATTCCTCGGCGATGGCAGCGGCCTGGGCGTCGCTCACCTGGGCGGGGGCCGCTTCCAGCAGGTGGTCGTGGACGGGAGCGGTATTGAGGGGCACGGGTACTTCTCCAGCAGAGATAACAGGTCCAGCAGCGATAACAGGTCCAACGGGGTTCAGCGGTACAACGGTATTGCGGTGTTTCAGTGAGGTGGTTGCTCCCGCCCGGCGCGGGGCCGGGCGGGAGTCGCCGGTGTTACTTGCTCGCCCAGGCGTTGAAGCGCTGTTCCAGTTCCTCGCCGTGGTCGATCCAGAACTCGGTGTCCATGGCGCGCGCGTTTGCCAGGTTCTGCGGCGCGGTGGGCAGCTTCGGCGCGATGGCCGGGTCGATCAGCGGGATGGTGTTCTTGTTGGTCGGGCCGTAGGGAATGTTCTCGGCGAAGACCTTCTGGTGCTCGGGCTTGTTGGCCAGCGCGATGAACTGCTCGGAGAGCTCCTTCTTCGGGCTGCCCTTGACGATGGCCCAGTGGTCCAGGTCGTAGATGCTGCCGTCCCACTGCATGGCGAAGTCGCGGCCTTCCTTCTGCGCGGTGGCGACGCGGCCGTTGTAGGCGCTGGTCATCACCACGTCACCGGCGGCCAGCCACTGCAGCGGTTGCGCACCGGCTTCCCACCACTGGATGTACGGCTTGATCTCGTCGAGCTTCTTGAACGCCCGGTCCACGCCTTCCTTGGTGCCCAGCACCTTGTACAGGTCGGCCTGTTTCACACCGTCGGCTTCCAGGGCGAACTCCAGGGTGAACTTGGCGCCGCGACGCAGGCCGCGCTTGCCGGGGAATTTCTTCACGTCCCAGAAATCGGCCCAGCCGGTAGGCGCGCTGGCGAGCTTCTTGGCATCGTAGGTGAGCACGGTGGACCAGATGAAGATGCCCACGCCGCAGTCGCTCACGGCGGCGTCGAGGAAGTCCTCGCGCTTGCCCAGCTTCGACCAGTCGAGCTGCTCGAACAGGCCTTCGCTGCAACCGCGCATCAGCTCCGGGGATTCCACCTCGACCACGTCCCAGCTGGTCTTGCCGGTGTCGGCCATGACCTTGATCTTGGCCATCTCGCCGTTGTACTCGGCGCCCTGGACGGTGACCTTGGCCTGCTGCTCGAAGGGTTTGTAGAAGGCCTTTTCCTGGGCCACCTTGTTGTCTCCACCGAAGGACACCACGGTGAGTGTTTCGGCGTGCAGCTGGGCGGCGCCGCCGGCCAGCATCATCAGTGCTATGGCTTTCTTGAACATGCGATGACTCCTGAGCGGGCCAATCCGGCCCATGAATAAGAGGGCAGCTTCAAGAGTGGGGCGCTGCGCCAGGCCAAGCTGAAGGGCCGGCTGATACGCCCTCGGACATCAGGGAGAGGAACGGGCGGAATGGGTGAGGTCGATCATGGGAATGTGCTCCGTTTCTTGTTGTTGTTCGGATAGCTCGATGTAGGACCAAGCTGAGCCGATTAAAACACCTTCCAAAACATGATGCATCATGTTTTTATTGGCGCCATCGCTTCACGGATGTTCACAGATCGCGCGCCCCGATGGATGGCGCAGACAGCGGCTCAGACTTGAGAGGGAAGCACCATGAACCAGACCCGCACCCTGCTGCTCACCGGCGCCAGCCGGGGCATCGGCCATGCCACGGTGAAGCACTTCAACGCCGCCGGCTGGCGTGTGTTCACTGCCTCGCGCCAGGACTGGAGCGCCGAATGCCCCTGGGCCGAAGGGCTGATCAACCACATCCACCTGGACCTTGAAGACATCGACAGCGTGCAGGCCAGTCTGCCGATGATCCGCGAGAAGCTCGGTGGCAGCCTGCATGCGCTGGTGAACAACGCCGGCATCTCGCCCAAGGGCCCGGAAGGCGAGCGCCTGGGCGTACTGGGCAGCGACTACGGCACCTGGCTCAAGGTGTTCAACGTCAACCTGTTCTCCACGGCGCTGCTGGCGCGCGGGCTGTTCGACGAACTGAAGGCGGCCAAGGGCTCAGTGATCAACGTCACCTCCATCGCCGGCTCCCGCGTGCATCCGTTCGCCGGTGCCGCCTACGCCTGCTCGAAGGCCGCGCTGGCGGCGCTGACCCGCGAGATGGCCCACGACTTCGGCCCGCACGGCGTGCGCGTCAACGCCATCGCGCCGGGGGAGATCGACACGGCGATACTGTCATCGGGCACCGAGCTGATCGTCGAACGCGACATTCCCATGCACCGCCTGGGCAAGCCGGAGGAGGTCGCCTCGCTGATCCACTTCCTCTGCACCAGCGGCGCGTCCTACGTGAATGGCGCGGAAATCCACGTCAACGGCGGCCAGCATGTGTGATCCCGCTGGCATCCAGCGCGCTCAATCCGCATCATGCGCGCCGGAAATGCCGCAGCACGCGATGAGAAAGCGATGAACTACCCGATCGAAGGCCTGAATCACTCCTACCTTGGCAGCGGCGTCTACGCGCTGCTGCGCGAGGCTTTGATCACCGGTCGCTTCAAGCCGGACGACCGCCTGCGTATCCGCGACCTGGCCCAGCAGCTGGGCACCAGCGTCACCCCGGTGCGCGACGCCATTCTGCAACTGGCCAAGGAACAGGCGCTGGTACTGAAGACCCCGCGCGACATCCGCGTGCCGTTGCTCACCCGCGAGCAGTACCTGGAAATCCGCAGCATCCGCGTGGCGCTCGAAGGCCTGGCCGCCGAGACCGCCGCCGAGCGCGCGAGCGACGGGCAACTGGACGAGCTGGAAGCCAACATCCGCGAGAACCTCGATGCGATCCACGCCGATGACCTGGAGTTGGCGCTCAAGCTCAACCAGGCCTTCCACTTCGCCCTGGCCGATATCGCCGGCATGCCGCTGCTGCGCGCCTTCCTCGACAGCCTGTGGATGCGCACTGGCCCGCTGATCGCCCAGGCCTACGCCGACTTCAGCGAGCGCATGGCCATCGAACACCACTGGGACGTCCTGCGCGCCCTGCGCGAACGCAACGGCGCCGCGGCCCGCGAGGCGATCCATGCGGACCTGCTGGATGGCAGCGAGAAGATGCTGGAGTTCATTGCTCAGACTGAAGAGCCGGAGCAGGAAGCGGGCTGAGCCTTATTGCTCCCTGTAGGAGCGGGCCACGCCCGCGACCGCGTGCATGGCACGCTCCTACAGGTTCGGCTCCGATGTCGGGGCCACCCGTAGGGCGAATAACCCGGAACGGGTTATCCGCCTGCACGGGACTTCGACTCTTATCCACGGTCCGGCAATAGGCCGGCGCTCCTACCCCGGCTGTGACGGGATTTCGCGGAGAAGCTCCGCTCCCGCAAGAAGCAAAAAATCAGACCGCCCCATCCTTGCGCAGCGCCGCGATGGCCGCTGCGTCGTAACCCAGTCCACTCAGCACCTCATCCGTATGCTCGCCCAGCTTTGGTCCGATCCACTCGGCGCTGCCGGGAGTGTCGGAGAGCTTGGGGACGATCCCCGGCATGCGGAAAGACTTGCCGTCCGGCAGCTTGGCCGAGAGGAACATCTCCCGCGCGAGGAATTGCGGGTCGGCGAACATGTCCTCGGCGGAGAAGATGCGGCTGGCCGGCACCTCGGCTTCGGTGAGCACCTTGAGCACGGTATCCAGCGATTCGGAGCGCACCCAGCGGTCGATGATGCCGTACAGCTCGTCGCGCCGTGCGTCGCGGCCGTCGTTGCTGGCCAGGGTGGGGTCTTCGGCGAGGTCGAGGCGGCCGATGGCGGTCATGAAGCGGCGGAAGATGGCGTCGCCGTTGGCGGCGATCTGCACATGCTTGCCGTCGGCCGTGGTGTGCACGGAGGAGGGGGTGATGCCGGGCATGATGTTGCCGGTGCGTTCGCGGATGAAGCCGAATACGTCGAACTCCGGAACCATGGATTCCATCATGGCGAATACCGCCTCATAGAGCGCCACGTCGACCACTTGCCCGGTGCCGCCGTTCACTTCGCGGTGACGCAGCGCCATCAGCGCGCCGATCACACCCCACAGCGCGGCGATGGAGTCGCCGATGGAGATGCCGGTGCGCACCGGCGGGCGGTCCTCGAAGCCGGTGATGTAGCGCAACCCGCCCATGGACTCGCCCACCGCGCCGAAGCCCGGCTGGTCCTTGTAGGGGCCGCTCTGGCCGAAGCCGGACAGGCGCACCATCACCAGCTTCGGGTTCAGCGCGTGGATCACGTCCCAGCCCAGGCCGAGCTTCTCCAGCACGCCGGGGCGGAAGTTCTCGATCAGGATGTCCGCTTCGGCCAGCAGCTTCTTCAGCACCTCGCGGCCGGACTCGTGCTTGAGGTTCAGGGTCAGCGAACGCTTGTTGCGCGCCTGCACGAACCACCACAGCGACGTGCCTTCGTAGAGCTTGCGCCACTTGCGCAGCGGGTCGCCGCCATCGGGCGACTCGACCTTGATGACTTCGGCGCCGAATTCCGCGCACAAGCGCGAGGCGAAGGGGCCGGCGATCAGGGTGCCGAGTTCGATGACCTTGAGGCCGGCGAGGGGTTTGGCGGTGCTGTTCATCGGTCTGTCCGATCAGAGAGGAATCGCCGGACTCTAACGCTTGTGCGCCGCTTCGAACAGGCCGCCGGGCAGACGCCTGGCAACGGTGCTTTGCGCCGACCTTTGGCGCGCGTAGAGTAGCGACATTCAAGGATGTTTCTGACTTCAGCCCGCCGGTTTTCGGACAGGTATACCGTGATGCGCTCGCCCACTTCCAGACAGCCCCTTGGCTTGGCGGCATTCCCCGACGAATGCGCGCAGGCGGGTGGCGAGGGGGCTGCATGACGTTGAACCTGCCGACGCTGGTAGTCGTCGACCTATATGTGCTGACCCTGGTCGGTGTGCTGATGGCTTTCGCCTGGCACAGCGGCCGCCGCGACCCCACCCTGGGCTATATGAGCGCCGCGCTGCTGCTGGGAGCCGTCGGCACCTTGCTCGCTACTTTGCGCGGCATGGGCATCGACTGGGTGGCGATCCTGCTGGGCAACGTTGTCCTGCACCTGTGTTCGGCCATGACCTGGACGGCCATGCGGGTGTTTGCCGGACGCAAGCCGAATTGGCCGCTGATCGGCGCAGGCGCGGTGGTCTGGGCGCTGCTCTGCCTCGTCCCGGCCTTCTATGAATCCCTCGCGGCGCGGGTGCTGGTCAGCACGGCGATCACCATCGTCTATTGCCTGGCGTCCATCGCCGAACTCTGGCGCAGCCGCCTCAAGCTGGAAGTGGAGCTGCGCCCGACCCTGGCGCTGCTGATCTTCCACACGCTGGTCTACGGCGTGCGTCTGGTGGTGGATCGCGGCATGCCGTTCCAGAGCGTGGCGGACAATGGCCAGGGCTCGACCTTCTTCACCTTCCTGGTCTTCGAGACCATGCTGTTCGCCATCGGTATTGCCTTCGCCACCCTAGCGATGGTCAAGGAGCGCGCCGAGCTGCAGTTCCGCAGCGCCGCCCTGAGCGACCCGCTGACCGGCGTGGGCAACCGCCGTGCCTTCATGGAGACCGGCGAGCGCCTGCTGCGCCTGTGCGTCGAGCGCGGCGAACAGGCCTCGTTGCTGCTCTGCGACCTGGACAACTTCAAGCGGCTCAACGATTCCTTCGGCCATCCTGCCGGCGATCGCGTGCTGGTGGAGTTCAGCCGCATCACCGCCTCGCGGATGCGCAAGCACGACCAGTTCGCCCGCATCGGTGGGGAAGAGTTCGCCTGCCTGCTGGTGGCCGCCGATACCGAAGGCGCCTGCCAGGTCGCCGAGCGGGTGCGCCGCGAGTTCGCCGAACTGCCGTTCATGGCCGAGGGCCAGCTCAGCGTCAGCATCGGCATTGCCACCACGCGTGAGGCCGGGCATGACCTGCTGCGCCTGCTGTCGTTGGCCGACCAGGCGCTCTACGCCGCCAAGGCCAAGGGCCGCAATCGCATCGAACTGGCCGCGCCGGAGCCGGGAGCCGACCGGCGTCCACGGACATAAGGCACGGCGCTCGTGCTTTCGCGGTAGACTTGCCGCCTTCGAAAATTCGCCGGGAACCCCCATGGCCCTGTCCGCCACGCCCTACAAAGCCGATATCAGCCTGACCGACCTCGACCGGGGGGTCTACGAGACCCTGCGCTTCACCGTCGCCCGCCATCCCTCGGAAACCGAGGAGCGCCTGGCGGTGCGCCTGCTCGCCTACGTCATCTGGTACAACGAGCAGCTGGCCTTCGGCCGCGGCCTGTCGGACGTGGAAGAACCCTCGCTCTGGGAAAAGAGCCTGGACGACCGCGTGCTGCACTGGATCGAAGTCGGCCAGCCCGACGCCGACCGCCTGACCTGGTGCTCGCGCCGCTGCGAGAAGCTGACCCTGGTCGCCTACGGCAACCTGCGCGTGTGGACCACCAAGGTGCTCGACACGGTGCGCCACCTGAAGAACCTCAACGTCGTCGCCATGCCCCAGGAGGCGCTGGAGGAAATCTCCCGCGACCTGCCGCGCTCGATCAACTGGACCGTGATGATCAGCGAAGGAACCATCTTCGTGACCGACGAACGCGGCCAGCACGAGCTCCAGGTGGAATGGCTGATGGGCGAGCGCTGATCGCTCGTTGTACCTGCTGTAACCAGGGCGCCGGGATCGGCGCCTGAATGAATCGACTGGAACACCCATGCGCATCGAATCCCGCCCCCTCCCGCCAACCCTGCCCAACCTGGGCGACCTGCCGCCGCTGCTGACCCGTCTCTACGCCGCCCGTGGCGTGCAGAGCGCCGCCGAGCTGGACAAGGGGCTGGCGCGGCTGATCCCGTACCAGCAGCTCAAGGGCGTGGACGCGGCGGTGGAGCTGCTGGTCGATGCGCTGGAAAAGGGCCAGCGGATTCTCTATGTCGGTGACTTCGACGCCGACGGCGCCACCGCCAGCAGCGTCGGCGTGCTGGCGCTACGCATGCTCGGCGCGGCATGGGTCGATTACCTGGTGCCCAACCGCTTCGAGTACGGTTACGGCCTGACCCCGGAAATCGTCGCGGTGGCACTGGAGAAACGCCCGGAATTGCTGGTCACCGTGGACAACGGCATCTCCAGCATCGACGGCGTCGCCGCTGCCAAGGCCGCCGGCCTGCGCGTACTGGTCACCGACCACCACCTGCCGGGGGCGGAACTGCCCGCCGCCGACGCCATCGTCAATCCGAACCAGCCCGGCTGCGACTTCCCCAGCAAGGCCATGGCCGGCGTTGGCGTGATCTTCTACGTGATGCTCGCCCTGCGCGCCCGCCTGCGTGAGCGCGGCTGGTTCGCGGCTCGCGGCATCGCCGAACCGAACCTCGCCGAACTGCTTGACCTGGTGTCCCTGGGCAGTGTCGCCGACGTGGTGCCGCTGGATGCCAACAACCGCATCCTGGTGCACCAGGGCCTCGCGCGCATCCGTGCCGGCCGCGCCCGTCCTGGCCTGCGTGCGCTGCTGGAAGTGGCCGGGCGCGATTGCCGGCGGATCACCTCCACGGATCTGGGCTTCATCCTTGGCCCGCGCCTGAACGCCGCGGGACGCCTGGACGACATGTCCCTGGGGATCGAGCTGCTGCTCTGCGAGGACGAAAGCGTCGCCCGCGACATGGCGGTGCAGCTCGACCAGCTCAACCAGGACCGCAAGGCCATCGAGCAGGGCATGCAGCGCGAGGCGCTGGCCCAGCTCAAGGAACTGCCGGTGGAGGAGATGCCCTTCGGCCTGTGCCTGTTCGACCCGGAATGGCACCAGGGCGTGATCGGCATTCTCGCTTCGCGCCTGAAGGAGCGTTATCACCGTCCGACCATCGCCTTCGCCGATGCTGGAGACGGCACGCTCAAGGGCTCGGCGCGTTCGGTGCCGGGCTTCCATATCCGTGACGCGCTGGACGCCGTGGCCGCTCGCCATTCGGGGCTGATCAGCAAGTTCGGTGGCCACGCCATGGCTGCAGGCCTGTCGTTGCCGCAGGAGAACTTCGGTGCCTTTGCCGCCGCTTTCGACGCCGAGGTGCGCCGCCAGCTGGATGAAGAAGACCTCACCGGCCGCCTGCTCTCCGACGGCCAGCTGGGCGCCGAGGAGTTCCACCTGGAACTGGCGCGCGCCCTGCGCCAGGCCGGGCCCTGGGGCCAGCATTTCCCCGAGCCGCTGTTCCACGGCATCTTCCAGATCGTCCAGCAGCGTGTGGTCGGCGAACGTCACCTGAAGCTGGTGCTCAAGACCGAATGCGGCTCGCTGCAACTGGACGCCATCGCCTTCAACATCGACCGCGAAATCTGGCCGAACCCTACCGTGCGCTGGGCGGAAGTGGCCTACAAGCTGGACGTCAACGAGTTCCGCGGCAACGAGACCGTGCAGCTGATGGTCGCGCATATCGCGCCGCGTTGATCCGGCTTCAAGCCTGCGCGCTCAACTGCTCTCACTCGGGCTGGTTAGGAGCTTTCGGTGCTTCGCCTTCGGTATTCCAGCGTCGCTTCGGCGTACGCGCGAGCTTCTGGTTTCGCCCCCTCGGGCGAGCCCCTTTTGGCAAACGTCGGATAGCCGCCCTCCCAAAAGGAACCAAAAGGTCTTGCCCCGGACATCCGGTTTTTCGCTTGGGGCGAAAAATCCCCTCGTTGAACCGAAGTTTCAGGGGCCCGAACTAGGCGTCCCCCCACGAAGGGCCATCCCTGGCCCATCGCGGCTCTCGCGACATCCATGTCGCTCAACCCCTGAAACTGCGCTTCAACGAGGCCTCCTGAACGGGGCCGTCCGGAGTGCGCGGACGTTTCTCTGGATGCTCTCAGGATCAAAAGCGCAGCTCAGATGCCTTTGATCTCCCTCGGATCGACCTCGACCATGTACCCCGGCCCGACGTCGAAGAGGATGTAGAAATCCCCGCTCGGCCGCTTGAAGGTCAGGCTGGAGTCCGCGCCCAGCTTGCCGGGGATCAGCACCTGGTTGTCGCTGCTCATCACGTCCAGGGTCACGCCCGGCGCGGCGCTGCCGTCGGTGAAGCCGCCGACGCAGCGGATGGTCTGCGCATCCAGTGCCGTGCATTCGCAGAAGGGCGCGTGGGCCAGGGCGCTGGCGCTGGCGCTCAGGCCGAGCAGCACCGCAGTGAACTTGAGGATCGCTTTCATCGGTTGCTCCGGGTCTCTTCCAGCCAGGCCACCAGCGAGGGCGAGGCTTTGTCCAGGGGGATCTGCGCCTGGTGCACGGCGCCGTCCCAGCCTTCCACGGTCAGCCACAGCTCATCGGCCGGGGTGACTCGGGCGGGGATTGTGACCTCGGCGAACTGCTGGTGGCGCGCACCGGCGAACAGCCCGCCGGCGGCGCGCAGGCTGCGTGGTTGGCCGATGCGCAGGTAGGCGGCTTTCACCTGGGGGTAACAGCTGTCGCAGAAGACCAGGGTGAATGCCTTGACGAAGCCGGCGCGGCCTTCGTCCTCAGGCTCGCCCACTTCCCATTCGGCCATGCGCGCGGTCCACGGGCCGACCTGTACGGCGCCGATCTCGCGCTCGCCCAGGCCGCGCGAACCGCGGTCCAGTCTGGCGTCATGGAAGTACTGCGGCATGAAGCCCAGCGGGATCAGCACCAGCAGGGCACTGAGGTGGAATCGCCAGCGCAGCCACTGGCGGCGCAGCTTGCTGTTGCCGCTCATTGGCTGGCCTCCGGGGTGGCTGCGACGCGGATCCGCTCGCGGGCCTTCTGCTTTTTCAGTTCCTTGGCGGTGGCGATCAAGGTGCGCTTGCTCCAGATCATCAGGCCGCTGAGTACCATCATGCTGAGGATCAGGCCGAACACGAACCAGATCAGCTTGACCCACACGCCGCCGAAATCGCCGGTGTGCAGCGGGCGCATGGACTCGGTGACGAACTCCAGGCCCGAGCGGTCGCCCAGCAGGCGGGTCGAGGCCACGCTGCCGTCATAGGGGTTCACCTGCGCGCTTTCGAACATCAGCGGATACCAGGCCTTGCCGAAGATGGTCACCGGGTCGTAGGCGCTGGAGGGCAGGCGGAAGAAGTTCGGTTCGAAGCCGGGAATGCGCTGCTGGGCAACCAGCACGGCGGCGTCCAGGCCGATGCGCGGCGGCGCCTTGCCGTCTGCGCTCACGGGGATGCTGTCGCGCTGGATGATGGTCGGCACGCCCTCGCTGGAGATGGAGATGCTGTTGTCGAACAGCGTCGCCTGGATCAGGAACCAGGTGCCGGTGATGGAGATCACCGCGATGAACCAGATCGACCAGATGCCCATCAGCCGGTGCATGTCGCCCCAGAAGATGCGCGCGCCCTGGCGCAGGCGCAGGGTCGGTTTGAGGAAGCCGCGCCAGAAGCGCTTGTACACCACAAGACCGGTGACCAGCGACGCCAGCATCGGCAGGCCGAGCAACGAGACCAGGTACCAGCCCCAGCTGAAGCCGTGGCTGAACGGCACCAGCCACCAGCCGTGCAGCGCGCGGGTGAACTGACGGAAGTCGAACAGCGGCATCTTGCCCTGGATGACCCCTGTATAGGGGTTCACGTAGAGCATGGCGGTAGCGCTGTCCGGATAGGTCACGCTGACCCGCAGCGCGAAATGCGTTTCGGAGGGCGCGCTGATGATGCGCACGGCGGCCTGCGGTTGTTGCTGGGCCATGGCCGCGAGCACCTGGTCGTAGCCCAGGCGCTGGGCGTCATCGTCTGGCGGGTTTGCACGCACGGAGGGGTCGGCGAGCCAGATGATTTCCTGGCTCACGGTGGCCAGGGTGCCGGTGATGCACACCAGGAACACGAAGAACCAGATGGGCAGGGCCAGCCAGCTGTGGACCAGGAACCAGAGCCTGGAGCGGGATTTCTTGGACATGGGAATCACGGCCACACAAAAGGGGACAAAGGAAAAGGCCCCCCGCCGGACAGGGCCGACGAGGCGCGAAGACACCAAAGGAGCAGCGGTGTTCTAGGAATAAGGACGGATGAGATCGAAAAACCGGCCATGTGCAGTTGCAAATAAATGTTTCGGCGCTGGTTTCCCGGCCTTTTCGATTTCTTTACACAATTTCTGTGCGTGTTTTTCGCGGCTCATCCGTCTTGTTATGTGAAAGCGATCGATTCGCAACGGATGCGAGCGACGTTTCTTTCGAGTAGTGCCCCAGACAGGAGAATCCCCCGCATGAACGTTTCCCTTCGCCAGCCCGTGCTGCTGGCCCTGGCGCTGAGCTGCGCGCCATTGGCCAACGCGGACTACCTGTGGCTGGAGCGCAATGCAGGCCAGAGCGCGAGAAGCTATTTCAGCGAAGTGCAGCCCGGCGAGCACCTGCCGGTGGCCCAGTTGCAGAACCCCCGCGTCGTTCTTGGTGAGGGCAAGACCGCGCCAATGCAGGCCGGCATCGACTCCTTCGAGATCGGCGGCGCTCCGGCGGGCGACATTCGGGTCGCCGCCCAGCGGGCCGAGGGTGGCACTTTGACCATCTATCAGGCGCGCGAGGGAAGGACCGAAACCCGGGCGCAGAATGATCTTGAACTGGTGCCCACCACGCCCGGCGGCAACACCTTCGCCCTGCACTGGAAAGGCACTGTGGTGCCGGCCTCGCAGGTCAACGTGTACACCTCCGAGCAGTGGACCCGCAGCCTGAAGCCGGCGGCGGACGCCACGGTGACCCTGATCACGCCGTTCCCGGCGCGCTACGTGCTGGAGGTCTCCGCCCAGGTCAATGGCGGCGCCAGCATCGAGGGCAAGCGCTATGACAGCGTGATCCATGTTTCCACACTGTCTTTCGAGGTGCGCCCATGAGAGTTGCGATGAAGGTCAGTACCCCGCCACAGCCGCGTCTGCCGCGCCCGGCCCGGCAACTGCTGGAGCACGCCGGCCTGCGCAGCAGCCTGCCACGGCTGAATATCCTCGATGCGCTGGTGATCTGCGGCAAGGCGACCGCGGTCGAACTGCACGCCTACCTGGAGGAGCCGGGCCTGCCCATCTCCCTCAGCTGCGTCAGCCAGACCCTGCGTCGGCTGCACCTCTCCGGCCTGCTCGAACGCGACGCGAGCAAGCGCTACAGCCTGGCCCCCGGCGCCGTGGCCGCCATGGGAAAGTCCAACGAGCTGCACTGACAGCGGCGATGCTCCCTGTAGGAGCACGCCATGCCCGCGATCGCGCGCATGGCGCGCTCCTACAAGGGGGCTGGCGTTTCCGTCCGCTTGCAGGGGGCCCGGCTGCGACGGAGCCACCTATCATCTGGGCCTATCCTTAGGCGATCCCGGTCTACAGTTGTAGGACAAGATCTGAAGACCAGAGAGGGAGTGCCACCATGAGCCAGTTGTTCGAGCCCCTGACCCTGCGCCAGCTGACCCTGTCCAACCGCATCGCCGTTTCCCCCATGTGCCAGTACTCCGCCCAGGACGGCCTGGCCAACGACTGGCACCTGGTGCACCTGGGCAGCCGCGCCGTGGGCGGCGCGGGTCTGGTGATAGTCGAGGCCACGGCGGTCGCCCCGGAAGGGCGGATCAGCGCCGAGGACCTGGGCATCTGGAATGACGAGCAGGTCGAGCCGCTACGGCGCATCACCCGCTTCATCGAATCCCAGGGCGCGGTGGCCGGCGTGCAGCTGGCCCATGCGGGACGCAAGGCGAGCACCTGGGCGCCGTGGCTGGGCAAGCACGGCTCGGTGCCGATCAGTGAAGGCGGCTGGACGCCGGTGGCGCCCTCGGCCATCGCCTTCGACCCGCAGCACACCGCGCCCATCGCCCTGAGCGAAGAGCAGATGGCTACCATCAAGCACCAGTTCGTGCGCGGCGCCGAGCGCGCCCTGGCCGCCGGCTTCAAGATCGCCGAGGTGCATGCCGCCCACGGCTACCTGTTGCACCAGTTCCTCTCGCCGCTTTCCAACCAGCGCCGCGATCAGTACGGCACCTGCTTCGAGAACCGCATCCGCTTCCTTCTGGAAGTCACCGAAGCCGTACGCGCGGTCTGGCCGCAGGAGCTGCCGCTGTTCGTCCGCCTGTCCGCCACCGACTGGGTGGAGGATGGCTGGAACCCCGATGAGACCGTGGAGCTGGCGCGCCGCCTGAAGAACCTGGGCGTGGACCTGATCGACGTGTCCTCCGGCGGTACCGCGGTGAACGCCGAAATTCCCGTGGGGCCGGGCTACCAGACGCAGTTCGCCGAGCGGGTGCGCAAGGAGGCGGGCGTCGCCAGCGGCACCGTGGGCATGATCACCGAGCCAGTGCAGGCCGAGCACATCCTGCGCACCGGGCAGGCCGACCTGATCCTGTTGGCCCGCGAACTGCTGCGCGATCCCTATTGGCCACTGCATGCCGCCGATGAACTGGGTGGCCAGCAGGTGCCGTGGCCGGCGCAGTACCTGCGCGCCGCGCAACGCGGTACGCCCAAGCGCAAGGCCTATGGGCAGGTTTGACGCCCGAGCGGGGCACGCGGGCCAGCACCGCGTGCCCCTACCTTTCCCTCCCACCGATGAGACAGGCGCCAGCGCGCGGGCTTACGGCTGATCGCTTCCTTTTGCCGAGAACAGCGCCGGACGGAGCGGGGTGGTGAACGGGCGATGCTCTTCGTCCCGCTCCGTCGTCACTGGCGTGCGCTCCACGCTGTCGATGTTCCAGCCGCCGGCTTCGTGCCTGAGCAGGTAGGCCAACGGAACGCCTCCCCTGAGAACACGTTCCGGGCCCTTGCGGCCAAGTGCGTAGAGGGAGACTTCATAGGTGTCGATCTCTCCGCTCTCGCCTCGGCTGGCAGGTACCAGGCGTGCATAGTTGAGCACCGGGGAGTCTGCCAGACGGCCCAGTGCGTGCTCACCCAGCTCGGCGTCGGTGTAGAGCGGGTAATGGATAGGGGAGGACGGCGTGCTGAGGTCGATCACCTGGAGAAACCCATAGCGCTGCCAGTCGCCGACGCCGAACAGGCCGGCGCCGGGGCTGGCCAGTACCTGGTAATGCTTGTTCGGCAGGTCGATGGCCAGCAGCCGGGCGTTGCGCATGTCTAGCCGGGGGAAGTTGCCCCAGGGCGTGGCGACCGCATTGAAACGCGTCCGGCCCGAGACTACCCAGGCGGACTCCCCGGCGGTCTGCAGGTAGACCGGCGCGTTCTTCAGCTCGCTGCGGTACTCGGTCCCGGTCTTCGACGCCTGCTGGGTGAAGCTGGAACTCAGCACGCTGATGGAAACCTGTTCGCCGCTCCAGAGACTCTCGACGGCAGCGCTCAGGCTTTCATGGGGGGCGGCCTGGGCGAGTGGCAGTGCGCCCAGTAGGGAAAGCGCCAGGCACAATCGGCCTGACCAGTGAGTGAAGGACATGGGGGGCTCGCGATCGGGGGAAAGGTTCAACGGCGCGCCGCCTGGACGAACACCGGGCCCCAGAGGGGATGGCTCGCTTCGGCGGTTCCCAGGTGGAAGGTCGGGTCGATCTGCAGGGCACGGTCGAAGGCGAAGCGGCATTGGATCGGCCGCTCGGTGACGCAGTAACTGAACGCGAGGTACTTGAGCGCCTTCAGCTGTACCTGGGTATCGCCGGCCCAGAGGGGCGGCGAGAGGAACTGTTCCTCGGCCAGGTAGTAGTGTCCCGTCTCATACAATCGCAGGCCGTCGGCGAATGTGCTCTCGGCGTTGGCCTGGGTGTCGTTCACGGGTGGCGCAGGCAGTACATCGAGGTGGCTTCGGCAGCCTGATGCCAGCGCCAGAAAAGCGACCAGCAGTGGGGCCGACAGAGTGTGCAGAGTCTTCATGGGGCTGTCCGTACACGGAAAAAGGAGCCTGCCGGCGCTCACTGGAAGCTGTGCTGCAGCGTCACCGACTGACCGGTGACTATCTGCACTTTCTGGCTGTAGCTGGGCAGGTCGGGGTTGCGCAGTTCGACGGTGTGGATACCGGGTGGCAGTTGCAGCTTTAACAGCGGTGGACTGATGCCGCGCTGGCGGCCGTCGATCCAGACTTCAGCCCACGGCTGCACGGCGACGATCAGCGTGCCGACCGGGACAGGCGCCAGTGTGCTGCGCGGTTTGGTTGGGCTGGCCGGTTTCGCGCCGGTGATGGTCACGGCGCGGGTGAGCACCGGGGAAGCCTTCTGCTCCTTGATCGCAGACGAAGCGGGCGCTGGCCGCTTGTGCTCCGCGTGTTTCTGAGCCGGAATCGCTGCTGGAGAGGGGCTGGTTGCAGGTGCAGGAGGCGGTGCTGCAACGCTCTGCGTGGCGGGCGCTGCTTGCCTGAAGGTGTCGGGTGAGATCTGACGGTCATAAGCCGCTGGGTCGGGCAGTTGGCCAGCGATTGAAGACAGCTCCGGCTCGTCCTCCATGGGCTCCTGGGTAAGGGACACGGTGCTTTCCGCCGGGTTGTCGGTGAGCTGCGTTTGCGCAGGAGTCCGGTGGCTTGCCTCGTGGCCTGTGGGAGGGACGACGGTGTCGTCGAATGCTCCGGCCTTCCACAGCGCCACCAGCAGCGCACAGGCGGCAACGCCGACGATCAGCAACCCGCTCGCGATTGGTCCCGGTATGCGCCGGGGGGCGCTGGCCGCTGGCATAGCTTGGGGTGGCTCCTGCGGCGAGGTCTGAGCAGATGGCCGAGCGGGGGGCGGTGAAGAAACCGCAGGGCGCGGCATCACGGTGTACGCGGTACCCGGACCGTCCCAGGAGCTCAGGGGCTCGACGGGAGCCGAGCCAGCGCGCTCAGTACCCGAAGGCGTCCGGGTGTCATGGGGGCGGGAAGCTTTCGAGGTGGATTCCATCGGGCGGCATCTTCAAGGGGGTAAAGAAGAGGCCTGGCCCTCGTGCTGGTAGCGTGTTGCCGTGCACGACGAGAAGCAGGCATTCAATGTTCGAAAAATGGCCGCGGATCATAGAAAGCCGATTTCCACGGCTCAAATGCGCTGGGTGGTTTCCGTCGCCGGCGTGGGGATTTGAGGATCAGGTCGCGCTTTGCGGCAGATTCCGGAGCGCCGCTCCAGGAGGTGTGACCGAGAGGTCAGGAAAAGAAATGAAATGTGATATCTGTCGCACAGTGGCGCTGTGATGCTACTCTCACCGCGCTCGCGCAAGGATTGCGCCACTACCCCTCAGAGCACCACTGGAGCACGCATGGACGCTTCTGCAACGCCTGCTGTCATTCCGCAATCGGAAATCGCCCTGCTGGCGAATATCCTCGCCCTCGCCACCCGCAACATGTCCAACCTCAGCACGCTGATCACCCAGTTGTCGGTGGAGCTCGGCCATAGTCCCGATCCGCACCTGCAACGTGTCGGCCAGCGGGTGCTGGCGGATGTGGATGTGCTGGCGAAATCCCTGGACACCCAGTGGGAGCTGATCGGCGCGCTGGCGCGCTTCTGCCCGCTGCTGTCGCGCACGCCGCTGGTGAAGCCGTCGCTGGTGACGGAAATCCACATCACCGAGTTGCCCGAGCGGACGTGATCCGAACTCCCCTGCAGGAGCGCGCATGGCGCGCTCCTGCAGGTTGATGCCCTAGTCGCCGGCCTGCGCCAGCTCGAAGCTCATCATCAGCGCCCAGGGCGCATCGCTGTCGCCCACGCGGATGGGTTGCAGCAATTGCACGCGGCGGCCTTTCACCTGTTCCCAGCAGCGGCCCTGGGCGATGGCGTTGCGTGCTTCCTGCGGCAGCTCGCCGGCCTTGTCGCCCAGACGCTTGGCGTCCGGGTGGGTGACATAGATGCCGGCGTTGGACAGCAGCGTGTAATGGCCGTTGCCCATGGGGCTCAGCTTGCCGAGGCTTTCCTGCAGCTGGTGCAGGGTGTAGTCGGCGCCCAGGATGCCGAGGAAGCGGCCGTTGGAATACATCGGTGACATGAACGAGGTCATCAGCACGGTGCTGCCGCCGACGCTGTACTCGTAGGGCTCCATGAACACGTCGCGGCCCTTGTCGCGGGGAATCTGGTACCAGTCGCCGCTGCCGTCGGCCTTGTCGTAGCCGACCAGGCATTCGCGCTGGGCCACGCCGCTGCCGCGGTGCCAGTAGGCCATGAGGCGCCCGCTGGCGTCGTGACCGGGGGCGTCGATGAACTCGCGGTCGCGGCCGTCGAAGGCATTGGGTTCGCAACCGCAGGCGAAGGCCAGCAGCTCGGGGTTGCGGGTCAGGTACTCGTGCATTACCGCGTCGATCTGCTCACGCTGCGGGCCGAGGTTGCGGCTCTTCATGCCGAGGATGAAATGCTTCAGGCCATAGAGCGCGGTGGCCATCACGGCGAAGCGCGCCTCCAGTCGCTGGGTCTGGCTGGCGAGCACCACGCGGGCGGTGTCCAGCAGGCTGGAGTGCTCGGCCTGTTCGACGTCGGCCAGGGCGCGGGCGCTCTCGTTCTTGATCGAGGCAACGACGTTGCCGATGTCGGCGGTGGCGTTGGCCGACTGGGTCGCCAGGCGGCGTACCTCATCGGCGACCACCGCGAAGCCGCGCCCGCTTTCCCCGGCGCGGGCGGCTTCGATGGCGGCGTTGAGGGCCACCAGGTTGGTGTTCTTGGCGATCTGCTTGATGACTTCGGAGACTTTGCTGATCTCGGTCCAGCGCACATTGAGGTCGGCGATCAGCTGCTTGACCTGGTCGATGGTGGAGCGGGTGCTGGAGCTGTCTTCGGCCTTGGCGGGCCGTGGTTCGAGTGTGATTGACATGGCTTGGGACACTGCAGTGGCGGAGGAGGGCAGAGGTAGGCGAAGGATCGTTTTCTTGTTGTGGCAGACGCACCCCCGAGAGGCGAATCTGTGGCAGGCGCAGGTCGTAGGATGGTGTAGAGCGCAGCGATACCCATCGCTCCTTGCGTACAGCATGGGTATCGCTGCGCTCCACACCATCCTACAAAGGCGCTACCGGATGCCGCTTACCAGCCGAGCTGCTTGTGCAGGCCCAGGGCGTCGTAGTAGTCGCCCTGGTAGACGATCTTGCCGTCCTTGACCTTCACGTAGCTCACACCGTCGAACGACAGCGGCTTGTTGGTCGCCGGGGTCTGTGCATCCCAGGCGCCGGTGTTGGTGCCGCTGAACGTCCACTGGAAGGCGATGCCGTCCTTGTCGACGATCGGCTTGCCGTTCATCTTCCACGTAAGATCCGGAACGGCCCCCACGAACACCTTGATCACGTTGTCGCGCGCGGCATCGCGGCCCTTCTGCGGGGTGCCGACGGTGACGTCGAAGTACTCCGCATCCTTGGCCAGGTAGCCGGCAGCCTTCTCGGCATCGTGGGCGTTCCACGCGGCCATGTAGGCATCGACGATCTGTTTGGGCGACTCTGCTGCCTGTACGAGGCCGGCAAAGGTGAACAGCGACAGCAGGTAGAACGCTCTGACGAGGTGACGCATGCTTGCCTCCGTTGCGGGCGTGCCCGCGGGTTGTCGGCCGGACGGCCGTTAAGTGCGGCGCCGCGCGGTACGCGGCGCCGGATTCTTCAGGCCAGTTCGCCCACCGCGCGCCAGGCCTCGTCGATGGCTGCGTGGGCATAGGCGTCCCAGGCGGCATCGGAGTTGGCGATGGTGACGTTGCCGACCTTGGTACGAGCCAGGTTCATCAGTTTTTCGCTCTCTTCCTCATCATCGAAGAGGCTGTTGGAGAAGTACGAATAGCCGTGCGACCAACGGTTGATGGTGATCCCCTGGATATCCTTCTGATGGTCGAAGCCGGCCGGGCCGAGCATGGCCTGCAATTGGTCGCGGATCATCGCTTCCATCTGCTCGAAGCTCATGGCGTAGAGCTTGCCGCGGCCGACGCGGGCCTGGGTGCGTGCGTCCATGCCGGCGTTGGGGCTGGTGGGCACGTAGACCATGTGCAGGCCGATGGGCTGGTTCGGATCGCGCGGGTGGCTGTAGCCGCCGATGTCCACCGGGTAGTCCAGCTTCACGCGGCTGTACGGCTGGCTCGGCGCGTAGATCTCGTGTACGCCCAGCTTCATGAAGCTCTGCCAGTTGCGGATCACCACCTTGGTGTACACCAGCGGGAACTTCACGTTCTGCGCCAGGGCGTGGCTCTGCTCGGCGGAGAGGTCGCGCAGGATGTAGGGGATGATCATGTTGTAGCAGGCCAGCACGCAGTGCTTGGCGCGCACGCGATGCAGGGCGCCGGCGCGGCTGTAGCCGACGTCCACGCCGCCATCGCGGTTCTTCACGCTGACTGCGGTGCTGTTCAGGCGCAGGCGCACGGCGTTCTTCGGCTGGTCCAGCTTGGCGTAGTCGAAGGTGGCCAGGACGATGTCGTTCATGTCCTTGCCCGGCGCCACGCCCGGAATCAGGCCACGCACCAGCAGGCGCGCCAGCGAGGCGTTGCCGTCGGGGAAGTGGTAGATGTACGGCTCTTCCATCTCCGCCTTGGCTTCCTCGCTGATGGGCGAGAGGTCCATGGCGCCGAAACCGGGGAAGCCCACGGAGTAGGCCGAGTCGGCGGAAACGGCGTCGATGCTCAGCGCCGAGAAGTCGTTGGTGCGGCTGAGGAAGTAGCGGGTGGCGGCTTCGCTCAGGCCCACGTCCTTGCGCAGGAAGTCCTGGTAGCTGGTCTTGGCCAGGTGCGCTTCCTTCTCCTCGCGGGTCTTGCCGGCGAGGTAGTCCTTCGGCGCCTCGTGCAGGTCGATCAGCGCCTGGCGGTCGGCCTCGGGCAGCGGGAAGTCGGAGATGAACGCGCGCCAGCTGCGGGCGTTGAGTTTTTCCGGGGCGATGTCGTCGGCCACCATCGGTGTCGGGTCGCCGGACACCAGCTTCGCTTCGCCGAAGCCGGCCTTGTCGAAGAACACGCCGCGCGACAGGCCCAGGTTCGGGTAGAAGTCGCGGTCGAAGGCGGTCTCGAAACGGTCCACGTCGACGTTGAGCTGCTTGAGCAGGTTGTTGACCGTGTCGCTGTACAGGTGCTTGGGCGACTGGAAGGCTTCGCTGCCGCCGTAGCCGAGGATCATCCGCCCGCCGGCCTGGAATTCGTTGCGCTTGGCATGGCCGCCGAAGTCGTCGTGGTTCTCGACGATCAGCACGCGCGCCTTGGGGTGTTTCTGCCGGTAGAACCAGGCCGCGGACAGGCCGCTGATGCCGCCGCCGACCACCACCAGGTCGTACTGCTCCTCGATCTTCAGGCCATCGGTGTCGAATACCTTCTTCTCCCAGCCCATCTGGTGCGCGACCTCGAACGCGCCGGGATGGCTGCCGCGCATGCCGGTGAGGGCGGGCGGGTAGTAGCGGCCGGAGGGGGCGGCCTGGAGAAGTTGCAGCGGGGTGAGGCCCGCGCCGATGGTGAGGGCAACGCCGTTGAGGAAGTCGCGGCGGGTGATGGTCATGGGAAGTCCTTGCAAGGTGATGACCCGGGGCACGGGCTGTCATGGTTATGCCCTTCCATCCGGAAGGGAGTGCGGCATGCGTGGCCGCGCGGCGGTCCCGGTCGAGCGGGGGCCGCAGAACCACCGGACCTTGGTCCGGCGATTGCTTTTCACTGAACTACTGGGCCTAGCGAGCTAGAGCGCAGCAAGGCGGAAGGTGGTTCGGGCCCAGGAGTTTACGAGTAGCAAATGACTGGGCACGAACCACCTTCCAACGCAGCTCCGCCGACGCGCAGCAGGGCGTACTACCAATCAGTGTTTGATCATTACGTGGCGGATTGCTGTGTAGTCCTCGAGGCCGTACATGGACATGTCCTTGCCGTAGCCGGACAGCTTCATGCCGCCGTGGGGCATCTCGGTGGTCAGCATGAAGTGCGTGTTGACCCAGGTGCAGCCGTACTGAAGGCGGGCGGACAGGCGATGGGCGCGACCGATGTCGCTGGTCCACACCGAGGAGGCCAGGCCGTAGTCGGAGTCGTTCGCCCAGGCCAGCGCCTGTGCTTCGTCCTCGAACTCGGTGACCGAAACCACCGGGCCGAAGATTTCGCGGCGGACCACTTCGTCGTCCTGGCGGGCGCCGGCGAGCACGGTCGGTTCGAAGAAGAAGCCTGCGCGGTCGGCACGCTTGCCGCCGGTAACCACTTCGATGTGCGGCACCTGGCGGGCGCGCTCGACGAAGCCGACGACGCGCTCCAGGTGCTGCTCGGTGATGACCGGGCCCAGCTCGGTGTTCGGGTCGTCCTGCTCGCCGTACTGGATGCTGGCCACCGCTTCGCCGAGCTTCTGCACGAACTTGGCGTAGATGCCCTTCTGCGCGTAGATGCGGCAGGCGGCGGTGCAATCCTGGCCGGCGTTGTAGAAGCCGAAGGTGCGGATGCCTTCCACGGCGGCGTCGATGTCGGCGTCGTCGAAGATCAGCACCGGGGCCTTGCCGCCCAGTTCCATGTGCATGCGCTTCACGGTGTCGGCGGTGCCGGCGATGATGCGGCTGCCGGTGGCGACGGAGCCGGTCAGGGACACCATGCGCACTTTCGGGTGGGTGGTCAGCGGCTCGCCGACGCTCGGGCCACGGCCGAAGACCAGGTTGACCACGCCGGCGGGGAAGATGCTGGCCATCAGTTCGGCCAGGCGCAGGGCGGTCAGGGGGGTCTGCTCGGAGGGCTTGAGCACCACGGTGTTGCCGGCGGCCAGGGCCGGGCCGAGTTTCCACGCGACCATCATCAGCGGGTAGTTCCACGGCGCAATGGAGGCGACCACGCCCACCGGATCGCGGCGGATCATCGAGGTGTGACCCGGCAGGTATTCGCCGGCGGCGGAGCCTTGCATCACGCGGCAGGCGCCGGCGAAGAAGCGGAACACGTCGGCCACGGCCGGCAGTTCGTCGTTCAGCGCGGCGGAGTAGGGCTTGCCGCAGTTGTTGGATTCCAGGCGGGCCAGTTCCTCGGCGTTGGCGTCGATAGCGTCGGCCAGTGCCAGCAGGAGCAGGGAGCGGTCCTTCGGCGCAGTCTGCGACCAGCTGTCGAAGGCGGCGTCGGCGGCCAGCACGGCGGCGTCGACCTGGGCCGGGGTGGCCTCGGCGATTTCCACCAGGGTGGTGCCCAGCGACGGGTTCAGGACGGCGAGCTTCTCGCCTTCGCCAGCGACCAGTTGGCCGTTGATCAGCAGATTGGTTTGCATGGTTGAGTCCTCTCGTTCAGGAGCGTGGTGCAAATTCGGTTGGGGTGTTTCTTTTTAGGGGCCTGCCGGCGAGGGGGCCGGCGGGCCTGAGGGGTTCTGTTGGCTTACTTGCCGCTCCCCGCCACGCCTTCGCCACCCTTGGTCAGGTAGTAGGCGCCGAGTATTGGCAGCATGGTCACGATCATCACCAGCATCGCCACCACGTTGGTCACCGGCACGTCGCGCGGGCGGCCCAGCTGGTTGAGCAGCCAGATCGGCAGGGTGCGTTCATGGCCGGCGGTGAAGGTGGTGACGATGATCTCGTCGAAGGACAGCGCGAACGCCAGCATGCCGCCGGCCAGCAGCGCCGAGCCGAGGTTGGGCAGGATCACGTAGCGGAACGTCTGCCAGCCGTCGGCGCCCAGGTCCATCGAGGCTTCGACGAGACTGTGCGAAGTACGGCGGAAGCGCGCGATGACGTTGTTGTAGACGATCACCACGCAGAAGGTGGCGTGGCCGATGACGATGGTCAGGAAGCCCGGCTCGATGCCAAGGGTCTTGAACGCCGACAGCAGCGCGATGCCGGTGATGATGCCGGGCAGGGCGATCGGCAGGATCAGCATCAGCGAGATGCCTTCCTTGCCGAAGAAGTCGCGGCGGTACAGCGCGGCCGCGGCCAGGGTGCCCAGGAGCATGGCGATCAGCGTGGCGACGCTAGCGATCTTCACCGACAGCTCGATGGCTTCGAGCACGTCCTGGCGCGCGAAGGCGACGCTGAACCAGTGCAGGGTGAAGCCCTTAGGCGGGAAGCTGAAGGCCGCGTCCTCGGTGTTGAAGGCGTACAGGAAGATGATCAGGATCGGGAAGTGCAGGAACACCAGCCCGCCCCAGGCGGCCGCTTTCAGGCCCCAGGAAGCCTGCCCTTGAGATGAAGAGTCAGAGTGCATCGAAGGCCCCCAGGCGTTTGACGATGGAGAGGTACACGGCGATCAGCACGATGGGCACCAGGGTGAAGGCGGCGGCCATCGGCATGTTGCCGATCGCGCCCTGCTGGGCGTAGACCATGCTGCCGATGAAGTAGCCCGGCGGGCCCACCAGCTGCGGCACGATGAAGTCGCCCAGGGTCAGGCTGAAAGTGAAGATCGAGCCGGCGGCGATGCCGGGGATCGACAGCGGCAGGATCACCTGCAGGAAGGTCTGCCGCGGGTGTGCACCGAGGTCGGCCGAGGCTTGCAGCAGTGACGGCGGCAGGCGTTCCAGGGAGGCCTGGATCGGCAGGATCATGAACGGCAGCCAGATGTACACGAACACCAGGAAGCGTCCGAAGCTGGAGGTGGACAGGGTGTTGCCACCGATGCCCGGAATGCCCAGCAACAGGTTCAGCACCGGCTCAAGACCGAGGTGCTGGACGAACCACATGGCGACGCCGCCCTTGGCCAGCAGCAGGGTCCAGGCGTAGGCCTTGACGATGTAGCTGGCCCACATCGGCATCATCACGGCGATGTAGAAGAACGCCTTGGTCTTGCCGGTGGTGTAGCGCGCCATGTAGTAGGCGATAGGGAAGGCCACCGCGCCACTGGCGATGGACACCGCGACGGCCATCAGTACGGTGCGCTGGATGATGTCGAAGTTGGAGCCACTGAGCAGCGAGCCGAAGTTGGCCCAGGTCAGGTCCGGCGTCACCGTCATGGTGAAGTCGTCGAAGGTGTAGAAACCCTGCCACAGCAGCGTCAGCAGCGAGCCAAGGTAGATCGCGCCAAACCACAGCAGCGGCGGGATCAGCAGCAGCGAGAGGTACAGCGTCGGCTTGCGGTAGAGCAGGTTGCACAGACGGCGCAACGGGCCATTGCTGGCCTGTGGTACCGGTGCGTTCATCGTCAGTTCCATGTCACGCGCCCTCGTTCAGCACCACCATCGCCTCGCGCGCCCAGCGAGCGGTCACGCGCTGGCCCGGCTGGTGGGCGAGGTCGATGTCGGCCCACTGGCTGTTGGCCTGGCTGAGGCAGAGGTTCTGGCCGTTGTCGAGACGGATCTCGTAGCGGGTCGCCGCGCCCTGGTACTGGATGTCGTGCAGCAGGCCGCTGATCTCGATGTCCGAGGCGCTGCGCTCGCCATTGGCGAAACGGATGTGCTCGGGGCGGATGGAGAAGGGCTGGGCGTTGCCGGTCAGGCCCTGGGCGATGTCGCCGCGCAGCACGTTGGAGGTACCGACGAATTCAGCCACGAACGGGGTGGCCGGTTTCATGTAGAGGTTGCGCGGGGTGTCGACCTGCTCAATGCGGCCCTTGTTGAACACCGCGACGCGGTCGGACATGGACAGCGCTTCGCTCTGGTCGTGGGTAACGAAGATGAAGGTGATGCCCAGCTGACGCTGCAGCTTCTTCAGCTCACTCTGCATTTGCTCGCGCAGCTTGAGGTCGAGGGCGCCGAGGGGTTCGTCCAGCAGCAGCACGCGCGGGCGGTTCACCAGAGCGCGGGCCAGGGCCACGCGCTGGCGCTGGCCGCCAGAGAGCTGTACCGGCTTGCGCACGCCATAGCCGCCCAAGGCGACCATGCCGAGGGCTTCTTCGGCGCGCTTGAGGCGTTCGGCCTTGCCGACGCCTTTCACCTTCAGGCCGTAGGCAACGTTCTCCAGCACGCTCATGTGCGGGAACAGTGCGTAGTCCTGGAATACCGTGTTGACGTCACGCTGGTAGGGCGGCAGCCCGGCGGCCTCCTCGCCATGGATGCGGATGGAGCCTGCGCTGGGTTGCTCGAAGCCGGCGATCAGGCGCAGGCAGGTGGTCTTGCCCGAGCCCGACGGGCCGAGCATGGAGAAGAACTCGCCGTCCTTGATGTCGATGGACACCCGGTCAACGGCCTTGACGTCGCCGAACTGGCGGGAGACCTGGGTGAATTGAACAGCGGGAGTGGTCATGGTGCACGCTCCAAGGGGCAGGAATCCGGCGTAGGGGAGCCCTGCCCGTGAATCTGAGATACGGGTGTATCGGTACGTATTGGGTGGGGCGGGAACGCCCTCTCCCTTTGGGAGAGGGCCGGGGGGAGGGAAGGCACGGCACACTGCCGGCCCTCACCCCAACCCCTCTCCCAGCGGGAGAGGGGAGCCGGAATCAACGGCCGCCCATGATCCCGATGTAGTCCTGGGTCCAGCGGCTGTACGGGACGAACTTGCCGCCCTCGGCCACCGGAGTCTTCCAGAACGCGATCTTGTCGAACTGGTTGTAGCCGTTGGTGGCGCAGCCTTCGCCGCCCAGCAGGGTGCTGGCCTTGCAGCCTTCGGGTACGGCCGGCACGGAGCCGAACCAGGCGGCTACGTCGCCCTGCACCTTGGGTTCCAGCGACCAGTTCAGCCACTTGTAGGCGCAGCTCGGGTGCTGGGCTTCGGCGTGCAGCATGGTGGTGTCGGCCCAGCCGGTGACGCCCTCTTTCGGGAACACGGTGGCGATCGGCTGACCTTCGGCCTTCAGGGCGTTGGCCTGGTACGGCCAGGCGCTGGAAGCGGCGACGCCTTCGTTCTTGAAGTCGCTCATCTGCACGGTGGTGTCGTGCCAGTAGCGGTGGATCAGGTCATGCTGCTTGCGCAGCAGTTCGACCACGGCGGCGTATTGCTTCTCGTCGAGCTGGTACGGATCGGTGATGCCCAGCTCCGGCTGGGTCGCCTTTAGGTACAGCGCGGCGTCGGCGACGTAGATCGGGCCGTCGTAGGCCTGCACGCGGCCCTTGTTCGACTTGCCGTCAGGCAGGTTCTGGGCGTCGAACACGACCTTCCAGCTGTCCGGCGCGGTGGGGAAGACCTTGGTGTTGTACATCAGCAGGTTCGGGCCCCACTGGTACGGTGCGCCGTAGGTCTTGCCGTTGACCACGTACCAGGCGGCGTCCTTCAGGCGCGGGTCGATGTTCTTCCAGTTGGGGATCAGCGACGGATCGATCGGCTGCACGCGCTTGCCGTAAATCAGGCGCAGAGAGGCGTCGCCGGATGCGGTGACCAGGTCGTAGCCGCCCTTGGCCATCAGGCTGACCATCTCGTCGGAGGTGGCGGCGGTCTTCACGTTGACCTGGCAGCCGGTGTCCTTCTCGAACTGGGTGACCCAGTCGTAGTTCTTGTCGGACTGGCCGCGCTCGATGTAGCCGGGCCAGGCGATGATGTCCAGGCGGCCTTCGCCTTTGCCGACTTCCTTCAGGGCCTCGGCGGCCTGGACGCCGGCGCTGGCCAGCAGGGCGGTGGTGATGGCACTGAGCAGTGCGGTCTTGCGCATCGGGTGTCTCCCTCTCGTTGTTGTCTCTATTGGTGGGGCAGTTCAATCGAGCAACAGCCCTCTGACGGCTTGGCGTCGGGGCGTTTCTTATGTGCCGGCGGGCGGCCCCGCCGGGTGGTTCAATCCAGCCGCTGGCCGTGGCGCGCCATGATGTGGCGCACCACGCTGTAGTCCTGCAGCGAATCGCTGGACAGGTCCTTGCCGTAGCCCGAACGCTTGAGTCCGCCGTGGGGCATCTCGCTGGCGAGCATGAAATGGGTGTTGATCCAGGTGCAGCCGTACTGCAGGCGGTTGGCGATCTGGAAGGCCTTGTCGAGGTTCTGCGTCCATACCGAGGAGGCCAGGCCGTACTCGGAGTCGTTGGCCCAGTCCACCGCCTGTTCCAGCTGGTCGAAACGGGTCACGGTGACCACCGGGCCGAACACCTCGCGCTGGACGATCTCGTCCTGCTGCTTGCAGCCGGCCAGCAGGGTCGGCTGGTAGTAGAAGCCGGGGCCCGAATGCACGGCGGCGCCGGTGATGCGCTCGATGTGCGGCTGGCCGAGGGCGCGTTCGACGAAGCTGGCGACGCGGTCGCGCTGGCGAGCGCTGATCAGCGGGCTGATCTCGTTGTCGGCATCGCGCTTGCGAGCGAAGCGAATGCTGGCCACGGCGTCGCCCAGTTCGGCGACGAGGCGGTCATGGATACCGGCCTGCGCATAGATACGGCAGGCGGCGGTGCAGTCCTGGCCAGCGTTGTAGTAACCGTGAGTGCGTACGCCTTGGACCACGGCTTCGAGGTCGGCGTCGTTGCAGACGATCACTGGCGCCTTGCCGCCCAGTTCCAGGTGGGTGCGTTTGAGGGTCCGCGCGGCGGCCTGGAGAATCTTCTGCCCGGTGACGATGTCGCCGGTCAGCGAGACCATGCGCACCTTCGGGTGGCTGACCAGGTGGCTGCCGACGCCTTCGCCGCCGCCGCAGACGATGTTGATCACGCCGGCGGGGAGGATTTCTGCCAGCGCCGGGGCCAGCGCCAGGATGCTCAGCGGGGTGTGCTCGGACGGCTTGAACACCAGGGTGTTGCCGGCGGCCAGAGCGGGAGCGATCTTCCACGCAGCCATCATCAGCGGGTAGTTCCAGGGCGCAATCGACGCGACCACACCGACCGGATCGCGACGCACCATGCTGGTGTGGCCGGGCACGTATTCGCCGGCGAGCTGGCCCTGCTGGCAGCGCACGGCGCCGGCGAAGAAACGGAACACGTCGGCGGTGGCCGGGATGTCGTCCTGGCGCGCCAGGTGCAGCGGCTTGCCGCAGTTCAGTGATTCCAGCTGGGCGAGGTCATTCGCGCGCTTGTCGATGGCATCGGCGATGGCGAGCAGGGCGGTGGCGCGCTGTGCGGGCGTGGTGCGGGCCCAGGCGGGGAAGGCGCGGTGCGCGGCAGCGATGGCCTGCTCGACCTGATCCAGGGAGCCGTCGGCGATGCTGATAAGGGTGTCGCCCGAGGTCGGGTTGATGATCGGCTCGGCCATGCCTTCGCCGGCGACCAGTTGGCCGTCGATCAGCATGGCGGTGTGCAGGGTTACGCCGGTCATCTTGGAAACTCGTCTTTTATCTGTCTTGTTTTCGGTGGCCATGTGCGTGCTCCGGATGGGGCGATCCCCGGAGCCGGCCCTTTGTATGAGGGCAGAGACTAGAGTCCGGGCGTGGGGTCGACAAATTCTAATTACTGAAAGCGGCGTTCGATTAAATCGAATGGCTGACTTTGTTGCACCGAACTCGTAGGGCGCATAACGCCCAAGGCGCTATCCGCCATCAGCGCCGCTCCGAATCCTGTTGGCGGATAACCGCAAGCGGTTATGCGCCCTACGTTCAGATGGAAAGCTTCTTCGCGTTGGGCTGCTCTCGGGCCACGGTGAGGAACGGGTCCACCAGCGGCGGCCGCGCGGTGCCACGGCGCCAGGCCAGGCCGACGTCGAGCGGCTCGGAGAGGTCCACCAGCGGCCGCGCCTCGATGATGTCGCCTTCCAACGACCAGGGGCGGTAGGTCATGTCCGGCTGGATCGACAGGCCCAGGCCCGCCGCCACCAGACTTCGCACGGCCTCCACCGAGGCCGTGCGCAGCGTCACCTGCGGCACCAGCCCGGCGCGGGACCAGATGCGCTGAGTATGCAGACCCATCTCGTCGGCGTTCAGCTGGATCAATGGTTCGCCCGCCACATCGGCCAGGCCGATGCTGTCGCGCTCCAGCAGCGGGTGCTGCGCCGGCAGCCACAAACGATGCGGCGAGTGGGTCAGCACCTCGGTCTGCAGGGCGTGGCGGTCTTCCAGGTTGGAGAGAATCAGCACGCCGACATCGATCTCGCCGCTCACCAGCAGGTGCTCGATATACGGGCGTTCGTCCTCTACCACGCGGGTCTGCACGTTGGGGTAGGCGCGCTGGAAACGGTTGATCAGGTCCGCCAGGTAGTAGCCCGCTACCAGGCTGGTCACGCCGATGGTGAGGCTGCCGGCCACCTGGTCGGTGCTCTGCTGCAGGCTGCGCTTGGCGTTCTCCACCGTGGCCAGGATCAGGTGCGCCTGGCGCAGGAACTGGTGGCCCTGGTGGGTCAGGGTCATGCCCTTGGCGTGGCGGTCGAACAGGCGCACGCCGATCTCCTCCTCCAGTTGCTGGATGGCCAGGGTCAGGGTGGACTGGGAAATGAACACCGCCTGGGCGGCAGCGGAAATCGAACCGGTCTCGGCGACGGCGATGAAATGGCGAATCTGGCGGAGCGTCATCATGGTGATTGGCCGCTGGTGCGCGGAGCCGCGATCTAGAGCCTTGTCTAGCCGGTCTCGGCGCTTTTCATTGTTGATTATCGAAAATCTATAGGAGCATTCTTTTAAATCGAATGAAAGCGGCCTATTTGCGCTGCGGACCCGCCGGCATTGGCCCGCAATATCCGGAAGCACACTGTCGCTGCGTCCCGACCGTGCGCTGGACTAGAGTCGGAATCCACAATTTTCGATAGACAGTGGAGATCGCCATGAACACTCGCGGCCTGCTCGACCAACTCCTCAGATCCGGCCAGGACCTCCTGCAGAACAAGGGCGTGGCCCGGCAGGACGGTGCTCAGCAGTCCTCTTCGTCCGGCAAGGGCGGCGGCCTTGATCTGGGCAGCCTGCTCTCCGGCGCCGGTGGCGGCGCCCTGGCGGCGGGCGCGCTGGGCCTGCTGATGGGCAGCAAGAAGGCGCGCAAGATCGGCGGCAACGTCGTCACCTATGGCGGCCTCGCGGCGCTTGGCGTGCTTGCCTACAAGGCCTATGGCAACTGGCAGCAGAAGCAGGCCAGTGCCCCGCGCGGCGAGCCGCAGACCGTCGACCGCCTGCCACCGGCGCAGGCTGAGCAGCACAGCCACGCCATCCTGCGGGCCATCGTCGCCGCCGCGAAGGCCGACGGGCATATCGATGATCGCGAACGCCAGCTGATCGACGGCGAAATCGCCAAGCTCACCGGCGACGTCGAGCTGCAGGGCTGGCTCGAGCGCGAGCTGGCGAAGCCGCTGGACCCGGCCGAAGTCGCCCGCGCCGCCACCAGCGAGGAAATGGCGGCCGAGATGTACCTGGCCAGCCTGCTGATGGTCGACGAGACCAGCTACATGGAGCGCGCCTACCTTGACGAGCTGGCCCGCCAGCTGAGCCTCGACGCCGGCCTCAAGGTCGAGCTGGAAGCCCAGGCGCAGAAGGCGCTGGACGCCGTGCCCGCGTGACCTTCCTCGCAATCGCCGGCTGAAGTCGGCGCCGGGCGGCAATCGCCTGGCTGGCAATCTCTCGCGGCGGCAGGCTTCGCCCCGGGTGTCCCGCCCTGACACCCGGCCGGCGAACGGCGCTGGCGCATCGGTGTGGCGGGACTATCGTTGCCCAACGCATAGCGAGAGTTGTCATCTCATGAATGCTGGTTCTCTTTTCGATCAACTGCTCAAGGCAGGTCAGAGCTCATTGCTGCAACAGGTTGGCGACGCCGCCCGGCGCGCCACGCAAGCCGGCGAGGGTCACTCCATGAACACTGCAGATCTACTGGAACAACTGCTGCGCGGCAGCCAAGGCGCATCGGGACAACAGGGCGGCGGCGCGGGAGGCCTGGGTGGCCTCGGCGGGTTGCTGGGTGGGTTGCTGGGCGGCTCCTCCGGCGGCGCCGGTGGCGGGCTCGGCGGCCTGGGCGACGTACTGGGCGGCATGCTCGGCGGCGGCATGAACAGCGGTGGCGCGCCGCAAGGCCGCACGGGCAGCAGCGGCGGTATCAACTACGCCATGCTCGCGTCGCTGGGCATGATGGCCTTCCAGGCTTATCAGAATTACCAGCGCCAGCACCCGGCCGCGGCTCCTCAGCAGCAGTCGCTGATGACCGTGGACCAGCTCTCCGGCCCGGAGGCCGAGGCTCATAGCCATGCGATCCTGCGTGCCATGATCGCCGCGGCCAAGGCCGACGGGCGCATCGATGAAAAGGAAAAAACCGCCATCCAGGCCGAAATCGCCCGCCACACCGATGAGCCGGAGCTGCAGGACTGGCTGGATGCTGAGGTGCGCAAGCCGCTGGACGCTGCCGAAGTCGCCGAATCCGCCCAGGGCGACCCGGCCGTGGCTGCGGAGATGTACCTGGTCAGCGTGATGCTGGTGGACGACCAGCAGGGCACCGAGCGCACCTACCTGGACGAACTCGCCTACCACCTCAACCTCGCCCCGGAACTCCAGGCCCACCTGGAGCAGCAGGCCAAGGCCGGCGGTGAAGTAGCTTGATACAACTCAGCGCACGGCTGTAGGAGCGTTCGTACAATTTAACGGTCAGAGCGCTCGGACGAACGCACCCACGCGGTGCGTTCGTTCTTCATTTCTGCAAGGAGGCTTCATGCCGTTCGTACGATTCACCCTTCCCACCGCGCTGCTGCTCAGCGCCACCGCCACCTTCGCCAACGCCGCCAAGCTGGAAGACGTCGCGCCTTATCCCAAGGCCGAGGACGGCTTTGTGCGTCAGGTCATCCATCTGCCCAGGGAGGCGCAGGAAGAGAACTTCAAGGTCGAGATCCTCGCCGGCAAGACGCTGACCGTCGACTGCAACCGCCAGCGCCTGGGCGGCACCCTGGAAGAGAAAACCCTGGAAGGCTGGGGCTACTCCTACTACCGCCTGGACAAGGTCAGTGGCCCGGCCAGCACCCTGATGGCCTGCCCGGATGGCAAGACCCGCCAGGACTTCGTCCCGGTGGTCGGTGACGGCTTCGTGCTGCGCTACAACAGCAAGCTGCCCATTGTGATCTACGCGCCGAAAGACGTCGAAGTGCGCTATCGCCTGTGGTCGGCCTCCGAGAAGGTCGAGAAGGCTCGCGCGGAGTAATCCGCTCCCGACAGGGGTGGGCCTGCCCGCGATCGCGCGAGTACGCGTGGTTGGATCCAGACAGTGTCCGGAAGGACAGTCGCGACTCGCTTCACCCGCTTTGACGGGGGGAGTGGCGTTCGGATCGACCATCGGCCCTGCCGACGGATCGCGCGCATGGCACGCTCCTGCAGGGGCACGACTACGGGGAGGCTTTTACTGGACGAATGCAGCGAGGTCCTTTCTCAACTGAGCGAGGATGACCGAAGGCTTGCCGTCGCCCCATCCCAGATGCACGCCCATCCTGTCGAGGCACGCGATGGCCGCCATGGCGGAGGCTTTCAGCGAGGCGTCCATGCTGCCGGTGATCTTCATTTGCCCGAATGCGGCGGCAATGACGACGTGGCAGCTCTGGTAGATGTCCGGTTCAAGTTCTTTGTTTTCCGGCTTGAGTGCGTCTTCGATATCGATCGAAACGGGCTCGATGAAGGTCATTCCCCACTGGGTTTCGATCAGCCATCGGGGGAAGTCCGCGACGTTCGGGTTCTTCTGGGGGCGGATGAAACCGGCAAGCTCGCTGAGGGCATCGCTGCCTTCGTCGCTGCCGAAGGGCGCGTCTTCATCGCAGCAGTCGAAGTAGACGTCATCGGCGAAGTGGGTAACGAAGCGCGGGTGCGAGGTCAGGCGATGCAGCCCGACTTCCTCGTCGTCGAAATAACGGTGGCTGTCGTAGTCGAAGGGGAAGTCGACATAGCCTTTCTTCATCTTGCCCTGGATGAGCTTCCGAGCCTGCGCTTCGCACGCTTCAGGGGAGGTGAATTCCTTGATCTGGTTGCGCCCGCTGGTGCTGCTCTTGCCGTAGTTGACCAGCAATTCCGAGCCCAGCGTTTCGATGCGCCAGAACTTGTCCGCTTTTTCTTCCGTGAACTTCAGTGACGCCTTCATCCTGACCTCAGTTGGTTTGCAGGTGGGAATTATCTGAATTCCCGGCTGAATGGTCGAGCATGTAGGGCGGATAACGCCCCAGGGGGTTATCCGCCCTACGCATTCACTCCGGGTTTACCGCCCACCAGTATTCCCTGTTCGCGCCCGCAGACTTCCACCAGGAAATCCCACACCAGTCGCAGCCGCACCGAGCGGTGCAGTTCGCGCCGGGTACACATCCAGTATTCCCGTTCGATGAATTCTTCCGGCAGCACCGGCACCAGCCGCGGGTCGTGCAGGCCCATGTACTGCGGGAGGATGGCGATGCCGATGCCGGCCTGGGCGGCCTGTTGCTGGGCGACCACGCTGGTGCTGCGGAACACTACCTGCGGGTGGCGGCAGAAGCTGTGGTGGAACAGCAGTTCCTGGCTGAACAGCAGGTCGTCGACGTAGCCGATCCACGGGTGGCGGCTGAGGTCTTCGCGGTCGCGCAGGGGCGGGGCGTTTTCCAGGTAGGCGGGGCTGGCGAACAGGCTCAGGCGGTAGCTCGTCAGGCGGCGGCTGATCACCAGGTCGGCGCTCGGGCGTTCCAGGGTGATGGCGATGTCCGCCTCGCGGTTGGTGATGCTGACGAAGCGCGGCACCGACACCAGTTCCACTTCCAGGCCGGGGTAGCGCTGCATCAGTTCGCCCAGGCGCGGGGCGAGAAACATGGTGCCCAGGCCTTCGGTGACGCCGATGCGGATCTGCCCCAGCGGCGAGATGGCCTGGCTCATTTCCTCCTGGGCGAGGAGGGCGGTGTTCTCCATGGCCTCGGCGTGCTTGAGCAGTGCCTGGCCGGCCGGGGTGAGCTGGTAGCCGCCGGTGTGCTGGGCGAACAGCTGGGTGCCCAAGTCGCGCTCGATGCTCTCGATATGCCGCGCCACCGTGGCGTGGGTGGTGCCCAGGCGCTTGGCAGTGGTCAGCAGACGCCCGCTGCGGTGCAGCTCCAGGAAATAGCGCAGGTCATTCCAGTCGAACATCTCGGCAGTCCTTGTTGTTAGAAAACGCACAGCAGCTGACTCGAAACGACTGTTCTTTTATCACGAACGAACGACTAGGCTCGGTCCTCAGATAAAAAGAACAAGCACGACGAGGGACTTCTCCATGCCCCAGGCACTGGATGCTTATGACTACCTGATCGTCGGCGCGGGCCCTGCCGGTTGCCTGCTGGCCAATCGTCTGTCCGCCGACTCTGCCAACCGCGTGCTGCTGCTCGAAGCCGGCGGCCCGGACAACTATCCCTGGATCCACATTCCCGTCGGTTACCTCTACTGCATCGGTAACCCGCGCACTGACTGGTGTTTCGACACCGAGACGGTGCCGGGCCTGAACGGCCGCGCCATCAAGTACCCGCGCGGGCGCACCCTGGGCGGTTGCTCCTCGATCAACGGCATGATCTACATGCGTGGCCAGGCACTGGACTACGACGGCTGGGCCGCCGAGGGCAACGCCGGCTGGGGCTGGAATGACCTGCTGCCGCTGTTCATGAAGATGGAGGACCACTTCGGCGGGTCGAGCGAGCTGCACGGCTCGGGCGGCGAATGGCGGGTCGAGAAGCAGCGGCTGTCGTGGACCATCCTCGATGCCTTCCGCGAGGCGGCAGCGCAGTCTGGCGTGCGCCCGGTGGACGACTTCAACGGCGGCGACAACGAAGGCTGCGGCTACTTCCAGGTGAACCAGCGTTCCGGCGTGCGCTGGAACGCCTCGAAGGCCTTCCTGCGACCCATCGCCAACCGCCCCAATCTCACTGTGCTGACCAACGTGGAGGCCCTGCGCGTGTTGCTGGAGAACGGTCGCGCCGCCGGGCTGGAAGTGAACTGGCAGGGTGCGCGACGCGAGCTGCGGGCCCGGCGTGAAGTGATTCTCTGCGCCGGTGCGATCAACACGCCGGTGCTGCTGCAACGCTCCGGCATCGGCCCGCGCGATCTGCTGGAGAAACACGGTGTCGGCGTGCGCCATGAGCTTTCCGGCGTCGGCGGCAACCTGCAGGATCACCTGCAGCTGCGCCTGATCTACCGCATGAACGGCGCGCCCTCGCTGAACCAGATCGCCTCGACGCTGTGGGGCAAGATGGGCATGGGCCTGGAGTACCTGTTCAAGCGCAGCGGCCCGCTGTCCATGGCGCCGAGCCAGCTGGGCGCATTCGCCAAGTCCGATCCCGGCCAGCGTTCGGCCAATCTCGAGTACCACGTGCAGCCGCTGTCGCTGGAGCGCTTCGGCGAGCCGCTGCACAGCTTCCCGGCGTTCACCGCTTCGGTGTGCGACCTGCGCCCGCTGAGCCGTGGCTCGGTGACGCTGCGTTCGCTGGACCCGCGCGACAAACCGGTGATCCAGCCCAACTACCTGAGTCACCCGCAGGACCTGCGCGTGGCCGCCGACGCCATCCGCCTGACCCGCCGCATTGCCTCCGCGCCGGCGCTGGCGCGCTACCAGCCGGTGGAGTTCAAGCCCGGCCCGGATTACCAGACCGAGGAAGACCTGCACCGCGCCGCTGCTGAGATCGGCACCACCATTTTCCACCCGGCCGGCACCTGCCGCATGGGGCAGGACGAGGGCGCGGTGGTGGACAGCCAGCTGCGCGTGCACGGCATCCCCGGCCTGCGCATCGCCGATGCTTCGATCATGCCCAGCCTGACCTCCGGCAACAGTTGCTCTCCGGTGCTGGTGATCGCGGAAAAGGCCGCGCAGATGATTTTGAGCGAACCCGCGCGTGGCGCGGAGGTCATCCCTTCCAGTGGGCACACACAGGAGGAAGCTCCGGTGGCGTGACGGCGATCCCGTCTGCCCACTTTTTTATTTGGCGTGTAGCAAATCAACGGTATCGCGCGGTGTGAAAACCGTGGCAGTCGAGGCTGACAAAAACAAAAGCCCCCAGAAGGGGCGGGAGAGCCCGCAATGACCGATCCAGCAATCACGAGTGCGACACAGACCAGCTCCTATGAGCGGCCCGCGACCTCGCGTCGCGACGAGCGCAAGGTGATCTTCGCCTCGTCGCTCGGCACGGTGTTCGAGTGGTACGACTTCTTCCTCTACGGGTCGCTGGCGGCAATCATCGCCAAGCACTTCTTCGCCGGGGTCAACGACACCACCGCCTTCATCTTCGCCCTGCTGGCATTCGCCGCCGGCTTCCTCGTCCGCCCCTTCGGCGCGCTGGTGTTCGGCCGCCTGGGGGACATGATCGGGCGCAAGTACACCTTCCTCGTCACCATCCTGCTGATGGGCCTGTCGACCTTTGCGGTGGGCCTGCTGCCGGCCTACGCCACCATCGGCGTGGCGGCGCCGATCATCCTCATCGTGCTGCGCCTGCTGCAGGGCCTGGCGCTGGGCGGTGAGTACGGCGGCGCGGCGATCTATGTGGCCGAGCACGCGCCGGACCACAAGCGCGGCGCCTACACCAGCTGGATCCAGTGCACCGCCACCGCTGGCCTGCTGCTCTCGCTGGTAGTGATCTGGGGTTGCCGCCAGCTCACCGGCGCCGAGTTCGAGACCTGGGGCTGGCGCCTGCCGTTCCTGATCTCCATCGTGCTGCTGGGCATCTCCACCTGGATTCGCCTGTCGATGCACGAGTCGCCGGCGTTCCTGAAGATGAAGGCCGAGGGCAAGGTGAGCAAGTCGCCGCTCAAGGAGTCCTTCACCCACTGGGGCAACCTGAAGATCGTCCTGATCGCGCTGTTCAGCATCAACGCGGGCCAGGCGGTGACCTTCTACGCGGCGCAGTTCTACGTGATGTTCTTCCTCACCCAGGTGCTGAAGGTGGACCCGGCGTTGTCCAACGGGTTGCTGATCATCTCCCTGGTGATCGGCGCGCCGCTGTTCGTGGTCATGGGCTGGCTGTCGGACAAGGTCGGGCGCAAGCCGGTACTGATCACCGGCCTGTTGCTGGCCACGGTGCTGTACTTCCCGCTGTTCCAGGCGCTGACCCACTACGCCAACCCGCAGATCGATGCGGCCACGCGCCAGGCGCCGGTCACCGTGATGGCGGACCCGGCCACCTGCACCTTCCAGTTCGACCCGGTGGGCAAGGCCAAATTCGACAGCGCCTGCGACAAGGCCAAGACCCTGCTGGTGAAGGGCGGCGTGCCCTATAGCACAGTGGCCGCGCCGGCCGGCAGCGAGCTGGTGGTGACGGTGGGCGAGAAGCGCCTCGAGGGCTTCGACGCCGCCGCGCTGGGCGCTGCGGTGAAGGACGCCGGCTATCCGACCGTGGCTGATTCCTCGCTGGTGAACCGGCCGATGGTGGTGGCGATCATCGTCGCGCTGATCTTCATCGCTACCTGCTGCTACGGCCCGCTGGCGGCGCTGATGGTCGAGCTGTTCCCGACGCGCATCCGCTACACCTCGCTGTCGCTGCCGTACCACATCGGCAACGGCTGGTTCGGCGGACTGTTGCCGACCATCTCGTTCGCGCTGGTGGTGTACACCGGCAACATCTTCTACGGCCTGTGGTACCCGGTGCTGATCACGGCGATGAGCCTGGTCTGCTCGCTGCTGTTCCTGAAGGAGACCAAGGACAACGACATCCACGCCGACTGATCCCCGGCTGAGGTGAAAGGGCCCGGCTGGTTGCCGGGCTTTTTTCATCTCTGTCGCCAGCGCGGGAGTCCTGCGTGGCATCGGTTGCGGCTTCGCCTTAGGATGCCGTGCCCGGTACACCGCCGGATCACTCAAGGAGCGAATACGATCATGGCCATCAGGAACGAAAAGCTGAGTCAGTACACCTTCCTCGACGACATGGTGCGCGACAGTTACTTCCCGCCGCAGCTGGTCGCCAAGGGGCAGCAGTTGCTGGTAGCGCTGTGCGAGGCCATCGAGGCGCAGGCGCCGGCGGACCTGGAGGCGCTGTACGCGCTGACCCATGAAACCACCCTGGCCTTCAATGCACTGGGCGAGGAGTTCGAGGACCAGGGCAGCGAGATCGAGACGGCGGCGCGCGACAGCATCGGCGGGGATGTCGCCTTCATCGCCGAGGCTTACGGATTCGATGCCGATATCGAGGAGCTGATCGCGCCGCGCGAGTGGTAGCTCGTTCGAGCTTCCGTGAAATGACGAAGGCCCGGCTTGATGCCGGGCCTTTTCGTTGGGGCGCCGGAATCCGCCTGTAGGAGCTGGGTAGTTCGCGGGCAGGGAGGGAGGCACCTTGTAGGATGGGGGGAGCGCAGCGATACCCATGCTGTCGATGCGCCGGAGTCGATGGGTATCGCTGCGCTCCACGCCATCCTACGTTCGAGGTTTTTCCCGATATCGGTGGGTGCGAGAAGAAAAACAAAAGGCGCCCGAAGGCGCCCTTTGTGGCAAGCAGCGACGATCAGCGGAAAGCCGGCACCACGTGCTTGATGAACAGTTCCAGCGACTTCTTCTTCTGCGCATACGGCAGGCTGTTGTCGGCCCAGAAGCTGAACTCGTCCACGCCCAGTTCCTGGTAGTGGCGGATGCGCGCGATGATTTCTTCCGGGGTGCCGATCATGGTGTTCTTGCGGATGTTCTCCAGTTCGAACTCCGGGCGCTCCTTGAACTTCTCCTCGGGGCTGGGCGGCAGCAGGCCGTTGACCGGGGTCTGCTTGTTGCCGAACCAGGCGTCGAAGGTGCGGTAGAAGCGCGAGATGGCCTCGGCGCCAACCTTCCAGCCTTCCGGATCGTCGGCGGTATGCACGTGGGTGTGGCGCAGCACCATCAGTTGCGGGCGCGGCACATCCGGGTTGTTGGCCAGGGCGGCCTCGAACTTGTTCTTCAGGTCGACGACTTCCTCGTCGCCCTTCATCAGCGGCGTGACCATCACGTTGCAGCCGTTGGCCACGGCGAAGTTGTGCGAATCCGGGTCGCGGGCGGCGATCCACATCGGCGGGGTCGGCTTCTGGATCGGGCGCGGCGAGGAGGTGGAGGTGGGGAACTTCCAGATCTCGCCTTCGTGGGCGACATCGCCCTGCCACAGCGCCTTCACCACCGGGACCATCTCGCGCAGGTACTTGCCGCCGTCGCCGGCCGGCATGCCGTTGGCCATGCGGTCGAACTCGTACTGGTAGGCGCCGCGCGCCAGGCCCACTTCCATGCGGCCGTTGCTGATCACGTCGAGCAGGGCGCATTCGCCCGCCACGCGGATGGGGTGCCAGAACGGCGCGATGATGGTGCCGGCGCCCAGGCGGATGGTTTGGGTGCGCGCGGCGAGGTAGGCCAGCAGCGGCATCGGGCTCGGCGAGATGGTGTACTCCATGGCGTGGTGTTCGCCGATCCAGACGGTGGAGAAGCCACCGGCCTCGGCCATCAGCGTCAGCTCGGTGAGCTCTTCGAACAGCTGGCGGTGGCTGGGCTGGTCGTCGTAGCGCTCCATGTGCACGAACAGGGAAAACTTCATATCGCTTACCTCGAACCTTTCTTGTATCCGGCGCGGCAGCCGGCGGGAGATGCGCAGGCACGCATCGCTGCTTTTCGGCGGTCAGGCGCGGCGGCGGGATGAGTGGCCGTTTTCCGCGCTAGGGAATCCGTTGCATATTGGTATACCATAATACGGGATGTCTGCAAGGCGTTTCTGCCGCGAGCAGACCAAGGGAGTAGGGATGAACCTCAAACAAAAACTGATCCTCGCCTTTTCCGCCATCGCCAGCCTGCCGGTGATCCTCGTCGCCGTGCTGGTGATCCTCAACCTGCGCGGCGAGGCGCGGGAAAGCTTCATCGACGGCAGTAGCCGGGAGATCCGCCAGGTCGAGAACGCCATGCAGATCTTCTTCGACGGCATCACCCAGAACGTCGAATACCTCGCCAGCCATCCGCAGCTGGCGGCCATCGACAGCAGCCTCAAGCAGTACATCGGCGCCGACGCCGCGCAGCACCCGACCGGGGAGCTGGACAAGCGCGTCTTCGACCTCTTCACCGGCCTGGCGCAGAGCCATACGGATTACGCCTACGTTTCCCTCGGCACCCGCGAGGGCGGCTACAGCTTCTGGCCGGGCGACGCCAAGCTGGCCAACTACGACCCGCGCACCCGCCCCTGGTACCAGGCGGCCATGGCCCAGCCGGGCAAGACCCTGCGCACCAAGGCCTACTACTGGGCCGCGGACAAGGTGGTGCTGGTAAGCAGCGTGCGGACCTTCGCCAACCAGTTCGGCCCGCAGGGCGGGGTGGTCAATATCGACGTCTCGCTCAAGCGCCTGACCGATATCGTCAAGGCTATCCGCCTGGGCGAATCCGGCTACCTGATGCTGATGGAAGGCGACGGCACCATCCTGGTCGACCCGCACAGCCCGGAGAACAACTTCAAACAGCTGGGCGAGCTGGGCGGCGATTTCCAGCGCCTGGCCAGTGCGCAGAAAGGGCTGGTGGAAGTGACTATCGGCGGCGAGCCCTACCTCGCCAACGTCTGGCCGTCCGAGACCCTGGGCTGGCGCTTCGTCGGGCTGATCAAGGAAAGCGAGGTGATGAGCAAGGCGACACGCCTGACCTGGGGCATCGCCCTGGTGGCGGTGATCATTGCGCTGGTGTTCGCCGGCCTCGGCTCGCTGTTCGCCGGGTTGGTAGTGCGTCCGGTGCGCGCCGTGGCAGCAGGCCTGGAAGGCATTGCCCAGGGTGACGGTGATCTCACGGGCCGTCTTGCCGTGCGTGGCCGCGACGAGACGGCGCAACTGGCCGGCTGGTTCAACCAGTTCCTCGATGCGATCCGCCGGTTGGTGCAGAGCATCGGCACCGCCGCCGGCAGTATCCACCAGAGCTCGGGCAGCAGCCGCGAGACCTCCCAGGCGCTGGCCGATACCGCCGCGCGTCAGCGTGAGGCGGTGGACATGGTCTCCACCGCGTTCAACGAGATGGTCATGACCGCCAACGAGGTCGCGCGCTCCTGCAGCCAGGCGGCGGAATCCGCCGACAGCGGCCAGCGCCAGGCCCACGATGGCCAACTGCAGATCGACGAGGCGGTGGACAGCGTGGGTCGTCTGAGCGACGAGATTGCCCACTCGGCCGACGCCATGCGTCAGCTGGAGCAGGACAGCAACGACATCCAGTCGATTCTCGGCACCATCCGCTCCATCGCCGAGCAGACCAACCTGCTGGCACTCAACGCGGCCATCGAGGCGGCGCGGGCGGGCGACCAGGGTCGTGGTTTCGCCGTGGTGGCCGACGAGGTGCGCGCGCTGGCGCGGCGCACGGCGGAGTCCACCGGCGAGATCGACAACCTGCTCGGCACCCTGGCCCGCCGCACCCACGACACCGGGCGGCAGATGCAGTCGAGCCTGGAGGCGTCGCAGCGCACTGTCGGTTCGATCCGTGAGGCGCGCGCTTGCTTCGGGGCGATCCGCGAATCGGTGGACGTGATCCGCGACATGAACGCCCAGATCGCCACCGCCGCCGAGGAGCAGCACCAGGTGGCAGAGGAGATCAACCGGCACATCAGCCAGATCCACCGTGACGCCCAGGAAGTCGCTAGCCTGGCGGACGCCACGCGGGGCGATGCGCAGACCCTGAGCGGGCTGTCGGACGAGCTGAACCGCCTGGTGTCGCGGTTCAGGACCTGATGGGAAAAAGGGCTCGCGAATGCGGGCCCTTTTTTTGCGGCTGAGAAAGGTGGTTCCCTGTAGGAGCGCGCCTGGCCTACCTGGCGCTGCGCCGGGCTCATCGGCGCGTCGGATCGATGGGTATCGCTGCGCTCCACGCCATCCTACGTTTGCGCCTCATGGTGGCTCCGCCGCTGGCGAAGGTAGGGCGCATCAGGACCAGCCAACAGACAAAAGAAAAGCCCCTTCTCACTCCCGCAAGAAGGGGCCTGCGCCGGACGGCGAAAGATCAGGCGGTCAGGCGAAAGCCTGCAGCGCGCCCATCTTTCCGCGGCAGTAAATCATCGGGGTGATCTGCTGGTCCGGCACGATCAGGTTCTTCACGGCGCCGACCAGGATGGCGTGGTCACCGCCTTCGTATTCGCGCCACAGCTCGCATTCGATGATGGCGGTGGCGTTCTCCAGCAACGGGTTGCCGCGTTCGCTCAGGGTCCACTCGATGCCCTGGGTCTTGTCCTTGCCCTTGCTGGCGAAGGCATAGGCCTCGCCCTTCTGGTCGGCGGAGAGCAGGTGGATGGCGAAGTGCTTGCGGCGGATCAGCACCGGGTAGGAATCGGAGCTGTAGTTGGGGCAGAACAGCACCAGTGCCGGGTCCATCGACAGGGAACTGAAGGCACTTGCGGTGAGGCCGACCACCTGGCCATCGTCGTCCATCGTGGTGATGACGGTGACGCCGGACGGGAAGGAGCCCATGACTTGTTTGTAGGCAGCGTGGTCGATCATTGCGAGTACCTGTCTTGTGAGCCGGCCATCGGGAGTGGTCGTTTCGTCTGATGGTATACCGTAATACTTCGAAAGCAAGCCCTTTCTTTTCCCGATGGATGGACGGTGAAAGGCCGACTGTCGGCTGGAGGCTACGGAATACGGGGCTTTCGCCGATAGCGTGAGTGTCCGCCAGACACCCCGCTGGCTACCATTCGACCAACGGTTACTCAGAAATACCTTGCCTGGTATTTGGAATACCATAATATTGCCTCCATCACCGCAGCGCCGTTTCTGCCCGATTCAGGGCGCCGGATGACCAGACCTTACAAAGACAATAAGCAAGGCAAAAACGATGTCCGATACTCCACTGATCGAGAACCATACCGTCGATTACGTGCCGCCGGCCGAGCGTCATGGGCGCTCCCGTGACCTGTTCACGCTGTGGTTCAGCACCAACATCGCACCGCTACCGGTGGTCACCGGCGCGATGGCGGTGCAGGTGTTCCATCTCGACCTGCTCTGGGGCCTGATCGCCATTGTCCTGGGCCACATGTTCGGCGGCGTGTTCCTCGCCCTGGCGTCGGCGCAGGGCCCGCAGATGGGCATCCCGCAGATGGTCCAGAGCCGGGGCCAGTTCGGCCGTTACGGCGCCTTGCTGATCGTGTTCTTCACCGCACTGATCTACGTCGGCTTCTTCATTTCCAACATCGTCCTGGCGGGCAAGTCGATCCAGGGCCTGGTGCCGGCGACCCCGACGCCCGTGGCGATCATCCTCGGCGCACTCAGTGCCACCGCCATCGGCGTGATCGGCTATCGCTTCATCCACACCCTCAACCGTATCGGCACCTGGGTGATGGGCGGCGCGCTGCTGCTGGGCTTCGTCATCATGCTCGGCGGCGACCTGCCGGCGAACTTCCTCTCCCGCGGCGCCTTCAACCTGTCCGGCTTCCTGGCCACCCTGTGCCTGGGCATCATCTGGCAGATCAGCTTCGCGCCCTACACCTCGGACTACTCGCGCTACCTGCCGGCCAGCGTCGGTATCGGCAAGCCGTTCCTGGCGACCTTCGCCGGCGCGGTGGCGGGCACCAGCCTGTCGTTCAGCTTCGGCGCCGTCGCCGTGCTGGCGACCCCGGAGGGCACCGACGCGATGGTCGCGGTCAAGCAGGCCACCGGTATGTTCGGCCCGGTGCTGATGCTGCTGTTCCTGCTCAACATCATCAGCCACAACGCCCTGAATCTTTACGGCGCTGTGCTCTCCATCGTCACCTCGATCCAGACCTTCGCCGGCAGCTGGACGCCCAGCGTGCGGGTGCGCGTGGTGCTGTCTTCGGTGGTGCTGGCGGGCAGCTGCCTGATGGCGCTGGGCGCCTCGGCCAATTTCATCTCGCAGTTCATCGGCCTGATCCTGGCGATGCTGATCGTGCTGGTGCCCTGGGCCTCGATCAACCTGATCGACTTCTACCTGATCAAGCGCGGCCGCTACGACATCAACTCGATCTTCCGTCGTGACGGCGGCGTGTACGGGCGCTTCAACCCGCACGCGATCATTGCCTACTTCATCGGCATCATCGTGCAGCTGCCGTTCGCCAATACCTCGCTGTTCGTCGGCCCGTACGCCAACTACATCGACGGGGTGGACCTGTCGTGGCTGGTCGGCCTGCTGGTGACCGTCCCGCTGTACTACTGCCTGGCCACCCGCGGCCAGGCCCGCGAAGTCGGCCAGCCGGTGGCGCTGGGGATCGCGGAATAAGGTTTCGACCTGGGTTTTACACTCTCTGCCCTGCCGGGTTTCGGTGGGGCTTTTTTTTGTCCGGATTTTTCAGGACACGCCGAGTGGTCAATCGACGCCGGCCTTGCCGGCGGATCGCGGGCATGGCCCGCTCCTACAGGGAGCACGCTCTTGCTTTGATGGCTTCCAGTGGAACATCCACGCGCGCCGAAGTGCCCCTTTCAGGAGGCCGAAGGTGATCGGAGTTTCAGGGGTTGAGCGACATGGATGTCGCGAGAGCGTTGTCGGGCCAGGGATGGCCCGTCAACGCGGGCCCCTGGAACTCCGAGGAACCGAGGGTACTTTTCGCGAAGCGAAAAGCCGGATGGCAGGGGCAAGCCTTTTGGTTACTTTTCGGCGTTTGGAAAAGTAACTCGCCCGAGGGGGCGAAACCAGAAGTCCGCGCGCACACCGAAGCGGCGCTGGAACACCCAGGTCAAAGCATCGCGAATGGAGTCCGCACCTACGGCGGAAGAGTCGGCCTAAACCTGTAGGAGCGGGCCTTGCCCGCGATCCGTCGGCAGGGCCGACGGCAATCCCGCTCGCCCTTGGCCGGGGCCTTACCCCTCGAACCCCTCGACGATGACGATATCCGCCTTCGCCACGCCCTGCCGGTGCGCGCAGGCTTCCTGGTATTCCGCCGAGCGGTAGCAGGCCACCGCCTGCTCATAGGAATCGAACTCGATCACCACGCTACGCTGAGGAGTAGGGCGCCCCTCCAGGGCCTCCGAGCGTCCGCCGCGGGCGAGGAACTTGCCGCCGTACCTGGCGAAGGCCGCCGGGGCGCGGCGGGTGTATTCGCTGTATTGCTCCGGGTCGGTGATATCGACGTGAGCGATCCAGTAAGCCTTCATGTTCACCTCTGCTTGCTGCTGTTTCGGATAAGAAATGTATTATGGTATACCAGATTTTTTCATCCACGATCCAGCCGAGTACCGCACCATGCCGTTCGACCGCATCGAAGACATCATCGAAGACTACCGCCAGGGCAAGATGGTGCTCCTGGTCGACGACGAAGACCGTGAAAACGAGGGCGACCTGCTGCTCGCTGCCGAGCGCTGCACGCCCGAGGCGATCAACTTCATGGCCCGCGAGGCACGTGGGCTGATCTGCCTGACGCTGACCGATGAGCACTGCGCCCGCCTGGGCCTGGAGCAGATGGTGCCGGCCAACGGCAGCGCCTATTCCACTGCCTTCACCGTGTCCATCGAGGCGGCCACCGGCGTTTCCACCGGCATCTCCGCCGCCGACCGCTCGCACACCGTGATCACCGCCGTGCAGCCGGGCGCCCGCGCCGAGGACCTGGTGCAGCCCGGCCACATCTTCCCCCTGCGCGCCCGCGAAGGCGGCGTGCTGACCCGCGCCGGCCACACCGAGGCGGGCTGTGACCTGGCGCGCCTGGCGGGGCTGACCCCGGCCTCGGTGATCGTCGAAGTCATGAACGACGACGGCAGCATGGCCCGGCGTCCTGACCTGGAAGCCTTCGCCAAGCGGCACGGCATCCGCATCGGCACCATCGCCGACCTGATCCACTACCGCCTGAGCAACGAGCACACCGTCGCGCGCATCGGCGAGAGCGAGTTGCCCACCGTGCACGGCACCTTCCGCCTGGTCACCTACGAGGACCGCATCGAAGGCGGCGTGCACATGGCCATGGTCATGGGCGACATCAAGCGCGACGAGCCAACCCTGGTGCGCGTGCACGTGATCGATCCGCTGCGCGACCTGGTCGGCGCCGAGTACACCGGGCCGAAGAACTGGACCCTCTGGGCTGCCCTGCAGAAGGTCGCCGAGGTCGGTCACGGCGTGGTCGTGGTGCTGGCCAACAACGAATCCTCCCAGGCGCTGCTGGCCCGCGTGCCGCAGCTCACCCAGGCGCCGCGACAGTTCACCCGCTCGCAGTCGCGCATCTATTCGGAAGTCGGCACCGGCGCGCAGATCCTGCAGGACATCGGCGTTGGCAAGATCCGCCACCTGGGCGCGCCGCTGAAGTATGCCGGGCTCACCGGTTACGACTTGGAAGTGGTGGAGACGTTGCCCTTCGAGGGCTGATCCGTTCGTCCGCTCGCTGTGCTGGCTTTTCGCCAGAATATTTCAGCACGGCGAGTGTGAAAAAAGATTTCCTTTCCAATCAATAACCTGAGCAGAACGAGGAACGACGCGGTGTCCGCCCAAGCTTCGCTGCCACGATGGCCGGTGTCGCCGAGGACTTGCGGAAAGTTTGGAATACCATAATATGACATCCCGTAGGCCTTGCAATTTCTGCCAGTCAGCGTGCCACTCCATCGCAACCTGACGACGCTACGGCCACCTGCTCCAGACAGGCGTTCCACGAAGAGCGCCGTGAACAATCACAACAATGAGGGCAAGCAAGATGGTGTTCAAAAAACGTGCGATCGCGGTCCTGACCGCTGCATTCCTCGGCGCAACCGGCACCGCTGCCTTCGGCGCCGACAGCCTCAGCTTCGTCAGCTGGGGTGGCACTACCCAGGATGCGCAGAAGCAGGCCTGGGCCGAACCCTTCAGCCAGTCCACCGGCATCCCCGTCGTGCAGGACGGCCCCACCGACTACGGCAAGCTCAAGGCCATGGTGGAGAGCGGCAACGTCCAGTGGGACGTGGTCGACGTCGAAGCCGACTTCGCCCTGCGCGCTGCCGCCGAAGGCCTGCTGGAACCCCTGGACTTCAACACCATCAAGCGCGACCGCATCGACCCGCGTTTCGTCTCCGATCACGGCGTCGGCTCCTTCTACTTCTCCTTCGTGCTCGGCTACAACCAGGGCAAGGTCGGCGGCAAGCAGCCGCAGGACTGGTCGGCGCTGTTCGACACCGCCACCTATCCGGGCAAGCGCGCGCTGTACAAGTGGCCGAGCCCCGGCGTGCTGGAGCTGGCCCTGCTGGCCGACGGCGTGGCCAAGGACAAGCTCTACCCGCTGGACCTGGACCGCGCCTTCAAGAAACTCGACACCATCAAGAAGGACATCGTCTGGTGGGGCGGCGGCGCTCAGTCGCAGCAACTGCTGGCCTCCGGCGAGGCGACCCTCGGCCAGTTCTGGAACGGCCGCATCTACGCCCTGCAGCAGGACGGCGCGCCGGTGGGCGTGAGCTGGAAGCAGAACCTGGTCATGGCCGATTTCCTCGTGGTGCCCAAGGGCGCCAAGAACAAGGATGCTGCGATGAAGTTCCTGGCCAACTCCAGCAGCGCCAAGGGCCAGGCCGACTTCGCCAACCTGACTGCCTACGCCCCGGTGAACCTGGACAGCGTCGGCCAGCTCAAGGCTGATCTTGCGCCGAATCTGCCCACCGCCTACGCGCAGGAGCAGATCACCCTCGACTACGCCTACTGGGCGAAGAACGGCCCGGCGATCGCCGCACGGTGGAACGAATGGCTGGTCAAGTGAAAATGGCTGTGATGCAGCCGGGCCAGGCCTCCGGGGGCGCCAAGCGCGCCGCCGGCTCGCCGGCCCCGAAGGCAGAACCCATGCGACAGGATGAACTGCTCACCCACCGCTGGCGGGGTTTCCGCAACCTGCTGCCGGCGCTGCTGTTCCTCGGCCTGTTCTTCCTCGCCCCGCTGATCGGCCTGCTGCTGCGCGGCGTGCTGGAGCCGACCCTGGGCCTGGACAACTATGCCCAACTGTTCGCCAACTCGGCCTATTCGCGGGTGCTGTTCAACACCTTCGCGGTCGGCGCGCTGGTCACCGTGATCAGCCTGCTGCTGGGCTTCCCGCTGGCCTGGGCGATCACCCTGGTCCCGCGCGGCTGGGGGCGCATGCTGCTGAACATCGTGCTGCTGTCGATGTGGACCAGCCTGCTGGCGCGCACGTACTCCTGGCTGGTGCTGCTGCAGGCCTCGGGGGTGATCAACAAGACCCTGATGGCGCTGGGCATCATCGACCAGCCGCTGGAACTGGTGCACAACCTCACCGGCGTGGTGATCGGCATGAGCTACATCATGATCCCGTTCATCGTGCTGCCGCTGCAGGCGACCATGGCCGCCATCGACCCGATGGTGCTGCAGGCCGGCTCGATCTGCGGCGCCAGCCCCTGGACCAACTTCTTCCGGGTATTCATCCCGCTGTGTCGGCCGGGTCTGTTCTCCGGCGGCCTGATGGTCTTCGTCATGTCCCTGGGTTACTACGTCACCCCGGCGCTGCTGGGCGGGGCACAGAACATGATGCTGCCGGAGTTCATCGTCCAGCAGGTGCAATCCTTCCTCAACTGGGGTCTGGCCAGCGCCGCCGCCGCGCTGCTGATCGCCATCACCCTGGTGCTGTTCTACCTCTACCTGAAGCTGCAACCGGAATCCCCGGTGGCTTCCAGTAGCGCGAGGTAAGCCATGCTGCTCTCACCCAATGCCATGAGCCGGCGCATGCGCGTCGGCCTCTACCTCACGACCGGCACCATCGCGGCCTTCCTGCTGCTGCCCATCGTGTTCATCGTCCTGCTGTCGTTCGGCTCCTCGCAGTGGCTGGTGTTCCCGCCGCCGGGCTGGACGCTGAAGTGGTACGGCCAGTTCTTCTCCAACCCCGAGTGGATGAGCGCAGCGTTCGCCAGCCTGAAGGTGGCGATCCTCACCACCCTCTGCTCGGTCGCCCTGGGCCTGCCCACCGCCTTTGCCCTGGTGCGCGGCAAGTTCCCCGGCCGCGAGCTGCTCTACGGGCTGTTCACCCTGCCGATGATCGTGCCGCTGGTGATCATCGCGGTGGCGGTGTACGCGCTGTTCCTCAAGCTCGGCTACACCGGCACGCTGTTCTCCTTCGTGGTCAGCCACGTGATAGTCGCGCTGCCGTTCACCATCATCTCGATCATCAACTCGCTGAAGCTGTTCGACCAGTCCATCGAGGACGCCGCAGTGATCTGCGGGGCGTCGCGCCTGCAGGCGGTGATGAAGGTGACCTTCCCGGCGATCCGCCCCGGCATGGTTGCCGGCGCGTTGTTCGCCTTCCTGGTCTCCTGGGATGAAGTGGTGCTGAGCGTGATGATGGCCAGCCCGACCCTGCAGACCCTGCCCGTGAAAATGTGGACCACCCTGCGCCAGGACCTGACCCCGGTGATCGCCGTCGCTTCGACGCTGCTGATCGGCCTGTCGGTGCTGGTGATGGTGATCGCCGCCGCCCTGCGCCGGCGCAACGAAATCCGCGCCTGAGCGCCGAGGTAAATGCCATGAGTGCCGTGATCCAAGAATCCCGCGAGCAGCAGACCCTGGTCAGCCTGCGCAACCTGAACAAGTTCTATGGCGACTTCACCGCCGTGGACAACATCTCCCTCGACATCCAGGACGGCGAGTTCCTCACCTTCCTCGGCTCCAGCGGCTCGGGCAAGAGCACCACGCTGTCGATGCTGGCCGGCTTCGAGACGCCCAGCAGCGGCGAAATCCTGGTGGAAGGCCAGTCGCTGGTGAACGTGCCGCCGCACAAGCGCGACATCGGCATGGTGTTCCAGCGCTACTCGCTGTTCCCGCATCTCTCGGTGCGCGACAACATCGGCTTCCCGCTGGACATCCGCAAGCAGAAGGGCGCCGAGCGCGACCGTCGCGTCGACGCCATGCTCAAGCTGGTGCAGCTGGACAAGTTCGCCCACCGCCGCCCCGCGCAGCTCTCCGGCGGCCAGCAGCAACGCGTCGCCATCGCCCGCGCGCTGGTCTACGAGCCGCGCATCCTGCTGATGGACGAACCCCTCGGCGCGCTGGACAAGAAACTGCGTGAAGACCTGCAGGACGAACTGCGCCACCTGCACCGTCGCCTGGGCATCACCATCGTCTACGTCACCCACGATCAGGAAGAGGCGATGCGCCTTTCCCAGCGCATCGCCATCTTCAGCCACGGCAAGATCGTCGGCCTGGGCAGCGGCTTCGACCTCTACCAGAACCCGCCGAATGCCTTCGTGGCCTCGTTCCTCGGCAACTCCAACTTCCTCCGCGCCCGTGCCCACGGCAACGCCGCGGCGGAATTCGAAGGCCGCGCCCTGGCCATCCGCCCGACCGCGAACCTGCGCGAAGGTCAGGACATCCTGCTGATGGTGCGCCCGGAAAAAGCCCAGGTACTGAGCCCGGCCCAGGCTGCCGCCACGCCGTTGGCGGCGGGCTGGAACGAGATTCCGGCGAAGGTGGCCGAGACGGTGTTCCTCGGCGAGAGCCTGACCTGCAGCGTGGTCACCGCCAGCGGCGCGACCCTGACGCTGAAGGAGCTTTCCGGCAACACCCAGCCGCTGGCCCCCGGCAGTGAAGTCCGCGTGCGCTGGGCTGCCGCCGATGCGTGCGTGTATGACCAGTGGAACGAAAGCGACCTGACCAAGGGCGCGCACTGATTCGGTTCTGACGTTTCATCCCTTGAACCCCCGGCTTCCGTTGTGGAATCGGGGGATTTTTTTGCCCGGCTTTGTGCGGGTGGGGATGGCGTCGGTATCGGCCGTCGGCCCTGCCGACGGATCGCGTGCGCGGCACGCTCCTACAGGTTGGAGTCGGGTGACGGGGTTCGTTGTTCGCCGCAGCGTTGGGTGTCAACGAATGAAGTGCACCTTGCCGGTGTCGTCATTGCCCATGTAGATGCCGTACACCCCCGCCTGGCGCTCCTCGATGTAGCGTTCGAGGATTTGCCGGATCGCCGGGTAGTAGATGCATTCCCAGGGGATATCGTCCGGGGCGAAGAATTTCACCTGCAGGGTCTCGGGACCGTGCTCGCCGGTTTCCTCGATCACGCTGGCGCGGAAGATGATGTAGACCTCGCTGATCTTCGGCACGCTGAAGATGGAGTAGGGCGAGACGATGTCGGCGCGCACGCCGGTCTCTTCCCAGACTTCGCGCAGGGCTGCCTGTTCGGTGGTTTCGCCGTTTTCCATGAAACCGGCCGGCAGCGTCCAGGTACCCGGGCGCGGCGGGATGCCACGCTGGCAGAGCAGGTACTTGCCGTCGCGCTCGATGATGCAGCCGGCAATGACCTTGGGGTTCTCGTAGTGGATGTAGCCGCAGCCCGCGCAGATCAGGCGCTCATGGGTATCCCCCGGCGGGCAGTGGCGGCCGAGGCTGCCACTGCCGCAAGCGGGACAGAAGCGCGGGGCAGGCATGGCGTCAGCGGCCTATGCGCGGCTCTTTGAGCGCGATGGGGGTGGCGATGTCGCGCACGTTGCCGGCACCGTCCTGCTTGGAACGCAGGTAGTCCAGGGCGACCTTGGCGGCGGCGCGTACGTGGTCGACCGAGGCCTGGTGAGCCGCGACCGGGTCGCCGCTCTTGATCGCCTCGACCATGCGCTCCATTTCCTGGTTGCTGGCGGCGCGGCGGTTTTCCTGGGACACGGAGGTGGCCCGCAGGTAGCTGATGCGCGCCTGCAGCTGGCGCAGCTGGGTGGCGGCGGTGCGGTTGCCCGAGCCTTCGAGCAGCACGTCGTAGAAGCCCTGCACCGATTCGATCACCTGCTGCAGCTCGCCGTCTTCCAGCGCCTGGCGGTTCTCTTCCAGCGCGCGCTCCAGGTTGCGGATATCGCGGGCCTTGGCGTTCAAGGTGAAGAGCTGAACGATCAGGCCTTCGAGCACGCAGCGCAGCTCATAGATGTCGACCGCGTCTTCCAGGGTGATGATGGCGACGCGCGGACCCTTGGCATCGGCGAACTCCACCAGGCCCTCGGACTCCAGGTGGCGCAGGGCCTCGCGCACCGAAGTGCGGCTGACGCCCAGGCGATCGCACAGATCGCGCTCCACCAGGCGGTCGCCCGGCAGCAGCTGGAAGTTGAGGATGGCGCCGCGCAGCTTGTCGAGGACGATTTCGCGCAGGGTGACGGGGTTGCGATTGACCTTGAAGCTATCGTCGAGTGGCAAGCGTTTCATGGGGTCCGCTCTGTGTTCTGGCTGTCCATAGGAAGAACGATGGAGCACCTTCGGGCGCTCCATCGTCAAGTCGGGCCAGCAATCAACCACGTTCCTCGGCGTCGGCCTCGGCGAAGGCTTCGCGGGCGAGGCGGAAACTGTCCACCGCCGCGGGAACCCCGCAATAGATGCCGACCTGCAGGAGGATCTCGCGGATCTGCTCGCGGGATAACCCGTTACGCAGAGCGCCGCGCACGTGCAGCTTGAGTTCGTGGGGGCGGTTGAGTGCCGAAATCATCGCCAAGTTTATCATGCTGCGTTCCTTGAGCGATAAGCCGTCCCGGCCCCAGACGTGGCCCCAGCAGTACTCGGTGACCATCTCCTGGAGCGGGCGGGTGAAGTCGTCGGCGTTCTGGATCGACTTGTTCACGTAGGCCTCGCCCAGCACCTGGGTGCGGATCGCCAGGCCTTTCTCGTATTTGTCGTTGCTCATCGGTAGCTCCTTTCTATCCCTGTAGGAGCGAGCTTGCTCGCGACCCCGTCCAGCATCGGTGTCGCCGGGAAATCCGTTCGCGAGCAAGCTCGCTCCTACGAAAAGCACCAGCCCCTGGGCTGGAATAAAAAAGGCCGCTGCCGAGGGTGATGGCGAGCGGCCTTGGAAAGCGTCAGCTGGCTATCTCCGGCAGCGCGCCGAGCTTGCCGCGGTGATAGACCATCGGGGTGACCTCCTGCTCCGGCAGGATCAGGTTCTTCACCGCGCCGACGATGATCGCGTGGTCACCGCCGTCGTACTCGCGCCACAGCTCGCATTCGATGATCGCGGTGGCTTTGGTCAGCAGCGGGTTGCCCAGTTCGCTCAGGCGCCACTCGATGCCCTTGGCCTTCTCCTTGCCCTTCTTGGCGAAGGCGTAGGCCTCGGCCTGCTGGTCGGAGCACAGCAAGTGAATGGCGAACTGCTTGCTGTCACGCAGAATCGGGTAGGTGTCCGAGCCGTAGTTGGGGCAGAACAGCACCAGCGCCGGGTCGATCGACAGCGCGCTGAACGCGCTGGCGGTGATGCCGACGATCTCGCCATCGGCATCCAGGGTGGTGACCACGGTGACGCCGGACGGGAAGGAGCCCATCACTTCTTTGTAGATGCCAGGTTCGATCATCTCGTCGCTCCTCTTAGCGCATCACGAAGGGATCAGGCATGGGCGCTGGCGAGAGGTTGATCCACACCGTCTTCAGCTCGGTGTAGGCCAGCACCGAATCGATGCCGCTCTCGCGGCCGTAGCCGCTGTTGTGGAAGCCGCCGATGGGCGCCATGGCGGACACCGCGCGGTAGGTGTTGACCCAGATGATCCCGCTGCGAACGCCACGGGCCATGCGGTGGGCGCGGCCCAGGTCGCGGGTCCAGATGCCGGCGGCGAGGCCGAACTGGGAGTCGTTGGCCATCGCCAGCGCTTGCGCCTCGTCCTTGAAACGAATGACCGAGGCCACGGGGCCGAAGACTTCTTCCTGCATGATCTTCATCGAGTTGCTGTCGCACTCGAACAGGGTCGGTTCGTAGAACCAGCCTTCGGAGTCGATCGACGGACGCTTGCCGCCCAGGCGCAGGCGGGCGCCTTCGGCGAGGGCATCGGCGACCAGGCCTTCGACCACGGCGAGCTGCTGCGCGGTGGCCATGGGGCCCATCTCGCTCTGTTCGTCCTGCGGGTTGCCGATGCGGATGCGCTGGGCGCGCTCCACCAGGCGGGCGACGAACTCGTCGTAGATCTCGTCCTGCACCAGCAGGCGCGAGCCGGCGACGCAGCTCTGTCCGGAGGCGGCGTAGATGCCGGCCACGGCGCCGTTGATGGCGCTGTCGAGGTCGGCGTCGGCGAAGATGATGTTGGGTGATTTGCCACCCAGCTCCAGCGATAGCTTGGCGAAGTTCTCCGCGCTACTGCGCACCACGTGGCGCGCGGTGGCGGCACCGCCGGTGAAGGCGATCTTACGTACCAGCGGGTGGCGGGTGAGCGCAGCGCCAGTGCTCGGACCGAAGCCGGTAACCACGTTGACCACGCCGGCCGGGAAACCGGCCTCGGTGGCCAGGCGGGCCAGTTCGAGGATGGTCGCCGAGGCGTGTTCCGAAGGCTTGAGCACAATGGTGTTGCCGGCGGCCAGGGCCGGGGCCAGCTTGATCGCGGTCAGGTACAGCGGGCTGTTCCACGGGATGATCCCGGCTACCACGCCCAGCGGCTCGTGCACGGTGTAGGCGAACAGGTCGGGCTTATCCAGCGGCAGGGTGCCGCCTTCGAGCTTGTCGGCCAGGCCCGCGGTGTAGTGGAAGAACTCCGGCAGATAGCCGACCTGGCCGCGGGTCTCGCGGATCAGCTTGCCGTTGTCACGGCTTTCCAGCTGCGCCAGGTGTTCCTTGTTCTCGGCGATCAGATCGCCCAGGCGGCGCAGCAGCTTGCCGCGGGCAGTGGCGGTGAGGCCACGCCAGGCCGGGTCGTTGAAGGCGCGCTGGGCGGCCTGCACGGCGCGCTCGACGTCGGCTTCATCGGCATCGGGGAGTTCGGCCCAGGCTTGCGCGCGGGCGGGGTCGAGGCTCTCGAAGGTCTTGCCGGAAACAGCGTCGACCCACTGGCCATCGATGAACATCTGGAAGCGTGCGAGGGTCATGCGACATTCCCCTGTACGTGATTCTTGGAAACCTGCGCCTGTTGCAGGAAGTCGAGCAGCATCTGGTTGACCAGCCGCGGCGACTCCACCGGCATCATGTGGCGCTGTTCGTCGAGCACCGTCACCTTGGCGCCCGGAATGCGTTCGGCGAGCTCGGTGGCCATCTTCGGCGTCGAGCCCGGGTCCAGCTCACCGGTGGCGACCAGGGTCGGCACCTTGATGCTGCCCAGGTCGTCCACGCGGTACATGTCCTGCGTGGCGAACAGGGTGTAAGTAGTCAGATAGCCCTGCGGATCGTTGCTGGCAAGGGTCTGGCGGATCGCGGCGATCTGCGCCGGATTGGCGGCCTGGTACTCGCGGCTGAACCAGCGCGACAGGGCGGCCTCGGCGTTGGCGTCCGGGCCGTGTTCGGCGGCCTGGCGGGTCCGCTCGATCACGCCGGCGCGCTGTTCGGCGCTGCGGTTGAACACGCTGTTCAACACCACAAGGCCGTCCAGGCGCTCGGGGTAGTGCAGGGCGAAGGCCCGCGCCACCAGACCACCCATGGAGAAACCGATAACCGTGGCACTGGTCACGCCCAGGTGGTCGAGCAGCTCGCGCAGCTGGTCGGCGTAACCGACCAGTCCACAGTCCGGCTGCGGCAGCTGACTCGCGCCATGGCCAAGCATGTCATAGGCGATGACCTGGAAATGCGGGGCCAGACCGACGATCTGGCCGCCCCACATTTCCTTGTTCAGGCCGACGCCGTGGATCAGTACCACGGGGTGGCCCTGGCCGGTCGCCAGGTAACTGGTGCCGGCCGGTGTGCGTTCAGCGGTGAGCCGAATCATGGAGCGCTCCTGCACGGTGTGGATCACTGAGCCTGTTCGGCGGCCAGTTCTTCCAGGTCGATGTAACGGTTGCCGATGCGCGGGTGCAGACGGCCACCGTCGGCGGCGCCCAGGACCACGACGATCTCGTCGGCGCGCGGCGAATCTTCGATCTGCATTTCCAGGGTGATGTAGTGCGAACGCAGGCCTTCGTCGTCCTTGTGCATCATCGGGATCTGGATCGAGGTGCCCGGCCCGCCGCGCTTGTTGGTGAAGCTCAGGTAGCTCTTGGCGTCCACGGCCTGGCGGTAGTGGTTGCCGAAACGCAGGGTGTGGATGACGGCAGAAGCGTGCTCGATCTCGCCGTCGGCGCCGACCACGGCGGCCTTGCCGTAGGCCTGGATCTTGTCAGCGCCACCGATGGCGGCGGTCAGGCGCTCGACCATCAGCGCACCCAGCTCGGAGCAGTTGGCCTTGATCTCGGGCTTGAGGTCTTCGACGAAGCCGCGACCGGCCCACGGGTTCTTGATCACCACGGCCAGGCCGACCATGGTCACCGGGGTGTCGGTGGCCTTGCCGGCTTCGATGAAGGTCTGCTCGCTGTAGGTGACGATCTTGCGAATCTCGAAACTCATGGGTCGCTCCAGTTGTGACTTCGGCTGGGTTGGGGAAGGGATTCGGTATCATGGTATACCATAATACAGTTTGCGCAAGGCGTATTTGCCTAGGGGGCGGAGCGCCCGGAGCCAGCAGTGGCGGGCGGTGCGTGGAAGTGCGGGGAGGGCAGGCGACGGGCGGTCGCAGGGAAAAACCGCCGTTTCGGCGGCTTCGGCGGCGCGGTATCCTTGGCGCCATCAGCCGGCGCGCATGGCGCCGGAGCCTTGTTGGAGAGTCTTCGAGTATGAAACAGGAAATAGCCACCGTGACCGTCAGCGCCGAGCACTGGGGCCGCGAGGCCGAAGCGGTGGACAACGCCCGCGTGACGGTGACCCTTAGCGCGCCGCAGGAGGGTGTGATCGAGGTGAGCTTCAAGGGCCAGCTGGATGCGCCGGATGAGCCGACCCACGTCTGCGTGACGCTGGAGAACGGGCTCTCTTATTACGGAGAGATCCAGGGCGGTGAGGCGAACGCGGAGGGTGGGTCGATTCGCTTCGAAGGCGAGCTGATCGATCTGGAAGGCTTCTAATCCCGTCGTTTCGGCATTCGCGGGAGAGGGCCTGTCCGCGATCAGAGTTGCCACCCACACCGAAATCACACTGATGCACCAACGTAGGATGGCGTGGAGCGAAGCGATACCCATCGATTCTCGCGTACCGACAGCATGGGTATCGCAAGCTCCACCCATTCTACGTAAGCGCTCACCGGGGGGAACGGCACCAAGCGGTTCGCGAGCAAGCCCGCTCCTGCAGTGTGGTTCCGAGCCTGATCGGCTCGCCCAATAAAAAACCGGCCACATAGGCCGGTTTTTCAGTGTCTGTGGATAACCCTCACTGCTGCTGCGGGACCATCCCCTGGATGCGCTTGGCGAAGGCGTTCGCCAGCGGGCCGTCGGCGAGCAGCAGCAGGTAGTCGTGCTCGGACTTGGCCGCCGGGGCGATCTGGTATTTCAGGGTGCCCGAGGCCACCTGGCCGACCACCGGCACGGTCAGGGTGCCGACGCATTCGAGCACGCCGCTGTCCGGGTCCTTGTCGATGATGGCCACGTCCTTCAGCTCAGCCTTGCTCAGTGCGTCGGACTGCGCGGAAAGTGCGCCGGACAGGAAAATCTTCACCAACTGGTTCTTCACATCGTCCGAGCCGCAGACCTTGGCCTCGTTGCCTCCGCAGGCGCTCAGCAGCGCGGCAGTGGCCAGCACGGCTGACAATTTCAATACGTTCATCTATCCACCCTGTGGCGTTCCATGATGGCCATTGGATAGGAAAAGGCCGGAAAAATTCCCTGCCGACCACTCCCGTTTCGCTATCAAGTTGGCGAAACGGGAGAAGGACTGCGAGCCTTCAGACCACGAAGCGCGCCACCATTCCGTTCAGGTCCACGGCCAGACGCGACAGTTCCTGGCTCGCCGCGCTGGTCTGGGTAGCGCCGGCCGAGGTCTGGGTCGCCAGGTCGCGGATGTTCAGCAGGTTGCGGTCCACCTCGCGGGCGACCTGGGCCTGTTCCTCGGTGGCACTGGCGATCACCAGGTTGCGTTCGTTGATCAGCGACATGCGCTCGAGGATCACCTGCAACGACGCGCCGGCCTCGCCGGTGCGGCTGACGGTGCGTTCGGCGTGGGCGGTGCTGCTGAGCAGGGCGGTGACGGTACGGTCGCTGCCGTTCTGGATGGCCGAGACCAGTTCCTCGATCTCGCGGGTCGAGCTCTGGGTGCGCTGGGCCAGCGAGCGAACCTCATCGGCGACCACCGCGAAGCCACGCCCGGCCTCACCAGCGCGGGCAGCTTCGATGGCAGCGTTGAGCGCCAGCAGGTTGGTTTGCTCGGCGACGCTGCGGATCACCTCCAGCACCTTGCCGATGTCCTGCGCCTGGTTGGCCAGGACCTCGGCCTGCTGCGAGGCCTGGCTCACTTCACCGGCCAGGGTGCCGATGGCATTGGAGGTCTCGTCGACCCGCTCGCTGCCGCTGCGTGCGGCGTCGATGGCCTCGCGGGAGGCGGCGGAGGTCGAGGCGGCGTTGCTGGCCACTTCCTCCACGGCGCTGGTCATCTGGTTGACGGCGGTGGCGGCCATCTCGATCTGGTCGCTCTGCTGCTGCAGCGCGCGGCTGCTTTCCTCCATCACGCTGTGCATTTCCTCGGCGGCGGAAGCCAGCTGGCTGGCCGAGTTGCCGATGCCGCGGATGGTCTCGCGCAGGCTGTTCTGCATGTCCGCCAGGGCGTTGAGCAGTTGCGCCGGCTCGTCGCGGCCCTCGACCGTGAAGCGCTGGCTGAGGTCGCCGCTGGCGATGGTTTGCGCTACGCGCACCGCCTGGTTGAGCGGTACGACGATGCTGCGGGTGAGCTGCCAGGCCAGCAGCAGGGTCAGGCCGACGCTCAGCAGCAGGACCGCGCTGACCACCAGCCGGCCGCCCTGGTATTGCTCCACGGCGCGCTGGGCGGCGGCCGCTGCACCATTGCGGTTGAGATCGATCAGCGCGGTGAGGCGCTTGTTCAGTTCGGCACCCTGTTGGGCGATGCTGCCATTGAGGATGTGCAGCGCGCCTTCGTCGTCGTTCTGGCGGATCTTCTCCACCAGTTGGTCGACGTAGCCCAGGTAGCCATCCAGCGCCTGGCGCAGCTCGTCGGTGTGCTGCTGCTCCTCGGCGCTGAGGATCAGTCGGTGGTAGTCGGCGAGCACCTTGTCCTTGTCCTGCCGTGCCTCGGCGATCAGCCCCAGGCTGCGTTCGCGGGCGGCGCTGTCATGGTTGACCAGCAGGCGCATGGATTCCAGGCGGATGCGGGCGATGTCGCCCGACAGCTGGTTCATGTGGTTGATGCTCAGCAGCCAGTTGCTGTCGATCTCTTCGGATGCGGCGCGCAGGGTCGAGAGCTTGTACAGGGAGAACAACCCGAGAAACACCAGGAGCAGGCCCATGACTGCGAAACCCAGGGACGCGCGGCGGCCAATACTCATGCTTCTGAACATCGTGAAATTCCCTTTTCTTCATCCAGTGTGTGGAGCTCTTGGGCTCCGCCATGCGCAGTGATGGCTCCGTGATATTACTGGGCGCCATTTTTTCGCGGCAGTGGCAAAACAGGACTAGCAGACGAAAAACCTGTCCGCTTTTGATGAGGGGATCATTCAGACGAGCGTCAGCCAGGCCAGCACCGCGTAGCGCCCGACCTTGGCGACGGTGACCAGCAGCAGGAAGCGCCACAGTGGCTCGCGCATGACGCCGGCGATCAGCGTCAGCGGGTCGCCGATCACCGGCGCCCAGCTCAGCAGCAACGACCAGCAGCCGAAGCGCCGGTAGTGGCGCTGGGCTTTCTCCAGCGCCGCATCGCTCACCGGGAACCAGCGGCTGCCGTGCCAGCGCTCTATTCCGCGCCCCAGCAGCCAGTTCACCAGGGAGCCGAGCACGTTGCCCAGGCTCGCCGCCAGCAGCAGTGACCACAGCGGGTACTGGTCGCCCAGCAGCAGGCCGACCAGCACGGCTTCCGACTGCAGCGGCAGCAGGGTGGCGGCGACGAAGGCGGAGAGGAAGAGGCCGGCGTGGGCGGCCAGGGCGAGGCTGAGCATCGGGTCGATCGAGGGTGGTTAATGGGCTGGGAGAATGAGGAGGACCGGCGTACTAAAAATTCGGAATAAAGAGATGAGGTTCCGGTATGTCCAGATACTATATGTCCTATCTTGCTGAGGACTTGGTAGGAATTTACATTCGCGGCGACTGCGCGCCCGAGTGAAAAGTCCGTCGGCACGCCACAACTCTTCTGGGGAACGCTGTGAAGAACTGGACTCTACGCCAACGCATCCTGGCCAGCTTTGCCGTCGTCGTCGCGATCATGCTGCTGATGGTGGTGATTTCCTACACCCGTCTTCTGCGGGTGGAGCACAGCACGCAGCGGGTCAGCGAAGATGCCATGCCCGGCACCTACGCACTGACCACAGTGCGTTCGGCCTGGACCGACAGCATCCTGCTGACCCAGGTGCTGGTCGGCCTGAGTGACGGCAAGCCCTACGATGAAGCACGCCGGCAGGAGTTCCGCGTTATCCACGATGCACTGATCGAACGCATCGCGCTCTACGAGCGGACCGTCAACGATTCCCGTGACAAGGAAATTCTCGGCCGCTTCAAGCAGCAGGCGACCGAATACGATGCCCTGCTGGGGCAGGTCCTGCAGCTTTACACCACCGACCGTGACGGCGCCCGGCGCCTGCTGCTGGAACGTCTCGAACCCCTGTGGGAAAACGGTCGCAAGACGCTCAACCAGCTGATTTCACTGAACAAGGAAATCGCCGACGCGGCCGCCGCCGACATCGTCAGCGAGGTCGCCACCGCCAAGGCGATCATGCTCATCTCCCTGTTGCTGGCCATCGTCGCCGCAGCGGTCTGCGGGCTGCTGCTGATGCGCGCTATCACCGAGCCGGTGCGTCAGGTCGTGAAGGGCCTGCAGGTCATGGGCAGCGGTGATTTCACCACGCGCCTGGCGATGGAGCGCAATGACGAGTTCGCGGTGATCGAGACCGGCTTCAACGGCATGGCCGAGGAACTCAAGGGCCTGGTATCTCAGGCGCAGCGCTCAGCCATCCAGGTGACCACCTCGGTGACCGAGATCGCCGCCACCTCCAAGCAGCAACAGGCCACCGCCACCGAAACCGCCGCCACCACCACCGAGATCGGCGCCACCTCGCGGGAAATCGCCGCCACCTCGCGCGACCTGGTGCGCACCATGACCGAGGTGTCCTCGGCCGCCGAGCAGACTTCCACCCTGGCCGGCTCCGGCCAGCTGGGCCTGGCGCGCATGGAAGAGACCATGCACCACGTGATGGGTGCCGCCGAGTTGGTCAACGCGAAGCTGGCGATCCTCAACGAGCGCGCCGGCAACATCAACCAGGTGGTCACCACCATCGTCAAGGTGGCCGACCAGACCAACCTGCTCTCGCTCAACGCCGCCATCGAGGCGGAGAAGGCCGGCGAGTATGGACGTGGCTTCGCCGTGGTCGCCACCGAAGTGCGCCGCCTGGCCGACCAGACTGCCGTGGCCACCTACGACATCGAGCAGATGGTCCGCGAGATTCAGTCCGCCGTGTCTGCCGGCGTGATGGGCATGGACAAGTTCTCCGAGGAGGTGCGTCGCGGCATCTCGGAAGTCGGCCAGGTCGGCGAGCAGCTCTCGCAGATCATCCAGCAGGTGCAGGCGTTGGCGCCGCGCGTGCAGATGGTCAACGAAGGCATGCAGGCCCAGGCCACCGGCGCCGAGCAGATCAACCAGGCGCTGGTGCAGCTCGGCGAGGCCACCGGGCAGACCGTGGAATCCCTGCGCCAGGCCAGCTTCGCCATCGACGAGCTGAACCTCGTGGCCAACGGACTGCGTAATGGCGTCTCCCGCTTCAAGGTCTGACGCCGCCGCGGCGGGCAGGCTTTACCTGCAGTTCCGCCTGGGCGCGGACCGCTATGCGCTGGACGTCCATGACGTCATCGAGGTGCTGCCGGTGCCTGCGCTCAAGCGCGTGCCGGAAGCGCCGGCCTGGGTTGCCGGGCTGTTCCCGCACCGTGGCGAACTGCTGCCGGTGCTGGACATGAGCCAACTGGCCTTCGGGCACAGCGCGCCACGGCGCACCAGCACGCGCCTGGTGCTGGTGCATTACCGCGCCGCAGGCGAGGGCCCGGAGCAGCGCCTCGGGTTGATCCTCGAACAGGCGACCCACACTCTGCGTCGTGATCCGGCGGCCTTCCGCGACTACGAACTGGACAATGGCAGCGCCCGCTACCTCGGCCCCGTGCTGGAGGACGAGCAGGGCCTGCTGCAGCGCGTGGGCGTCGATCAGCTGCTCAGCGACGAAGCCCGCGCGCGCCTGCTGCGCGATTCCGGCGGGGCGCCGGCATGACCGATCCGCGCTTCGCCCAGTTGCTCAAGGAACGCATCGGCCTGGATGCCGAGTCGGTCGGCGACGCCGTGATCGAGCGCGCCGTGCGCCAGCGCTGCAACAAGGTCAGCGGTGGCAACGCCGAACATTACTGGATGCAGCTACAAGGTTCTGCCGAGGAAGTGCAGGCGCTGATCGAGGCGGTGATAGTCCCGGAAACCTGGTTCTTCCGTTACCCTGAATCCTTCGGCGCGCTGGCGGACCTCGCGTCCCGGCGAGTGCTGGAGCTGGCCGGCACCCGGCCGCTGCGCATCCTCAGTCTGCCGTGCTCCACCGGTGAGGAACCGTACTCCATCATCATGGCGTTGCTGGATGCGGGGCTCGCCCCAGCCGCCTTCCAGGTCGACGCGCTGGACGTCAGCCGCGCGGTACTGGAGCGGGCGGAGGAGGGGCGCTACGGGCGCAACTCGTTCCGTGGCTCCAACCTGGCATTCCGTGACCGCTACTTCAGCGCCGACGGCAACGATTACCAACTGGCCGAGGCGGTGCGCCGCAAGGTCCGCTTCCGCGTCGGCAACCTGCTCGCGCCGGGTCTTCTGGCTGGCGAAGCACCCTATGACTACGTGTTCTGCCGCAACCTGCTGATCTATTTCGACCGCCCGACCCAGGAGCAGGTGGTGGACGTGCTGCGCCGGCTCGCGCGGCCCGACGGCGTGCTGTTCATCGGCCCGGCCGAGGCCAGCCTGATGTCGCGTATCGGCCTGCGTCCGCTGGGTGTGCCGCAGTCCTTCGCCTTCCCATTGCAGGATGCCGAGCCGGCGCCGCGTGCGGCTCCGCTGAACTGGACGGCGCCCCCGCCGATTCCCCGCCCGGCTCCGCCCAAGCCCGCACCGGTGCGCCCGCGTCCGGCGAGCCAGCCCGGACAGCCGCCCGCAGCTGCCGCCGGCAACGCGCTGGAGGAGATCGCCCGGCTGGCCAATTCCGGGCAGGCCGCCGAAGCGCGCCAACGCTGCGAGGCGCTGCTGGCCGAGAAGGGCCCGAACGCCGAAGCCTTCTACTGGCTCGGCCTGCTGGCCGACGCCCAGGGCCTGGGCAGCGAGGCCCAGGCGTACTACCGCAAGGCCCTGTATCTGCAACCCGATCACCAGGAAAGCCTGCAACACCTGGCCGCGCTGCTCGCGGCCCAGGGCGATGCAGCCGGCGCCCGCCGTCTGCAGGAGCGCGCCGCGCGAGGAGTGAAGCGCAATGGTTGAACGCGGCCCGTCTTACATCGATGGCTCATCCATCGGCGATGACCTGCCGACGGTGGACGACTGCTGGAACCGCATCGGCGTGCGCGGCGACCGCAGCTGCCCGAAGCTGGCCGAGCACATTCATTGCCGTAACTGTCCGGTGCATGCCGCCGCGGCCATCAGCCTGCTGGACCGCTACGCGCTGGGCAGCGAAGGCGCACACCTGGCTCCCGTCGAAGTCGCCGAAGCGGTGGTCGAGGAAGGCCGTCCGCACCTGATCTTCCGCCTTGGCGAGGAATGGCTGGGCTTGCCCACCCGAGCGCTGGCCGAGGTCGCTCCGGCCTGCGGAGTGCATTCATTGCCGCATCAGCGCTCGCCGGCGCTGCTGGGCGTGGCCAACGTGCGCGGCACGCTGGTGGCGTGCATTTCCCTGGGGGAACTGCTCGGTCTCGACAGCCGCGCGGCCGCCCGCGACGACGCCCGCATCGTGCCGCGCATGCTGATCCTGGCGGCGGTCGGCGGGCCGATCATCTCGCCGGTGGATGAAGTGGACGGCATCCACGAGCTGGACGAGAAGGCCATCGTCGAAGCCTCGTCCCAGAGTCACGCCGCCAACGATCGCTTCACCCGTGGGGTGATGCAGTGGCGCAACCGCAGCATCCGCCTGCTCGACCAGGAAGCCCTGCTCGACGCCGCCACCCGGAGCCTCGCATGACCCCGGACCAGATGAAGGACGCGTCGATGCTGGAGCTGTTCCGCCTGGAGGCGGAGGCCCAGACGCAGGTGCTGGTTCATGGGCTGATGGCGCTGGAGCGCAACCCGACCCAGGCCGACCAGCTCGAAGCCTGCATGCGCGCCGCGCACTCGCTCAAGGGCGCTGCGCGCATCGTCGGCCTCGATGCCGGCGTGCAGGTCGCCCACGTCATGGAGGATTGCCTGGTTGGCGCCCAGGAAGGCCGCCTGCTGCTGACCTCCGGGCATATCGACGCGCTGCTGGCCGGCACCGATATCCTCCTGCATATCGCCGACGCCCAGCCCGAGCGTGCCGAACAGGCCCAGCAAGGCGTGCCGGCCATGGTCGAACGCCTGCAGGCGCTGGTTTCCGGAAAGGCCCCGGCGCAGCCGGCACCGTCTGTTCCAGTGCCCGCCGAGCCCTCACCGGTAACTGTCGAACCGCCCGCGCCGGCTCCCGCCGAACGCCCCCAGCGCCGCCGCTCCAGCGACAGCGATGAAGCCGGCGAACGCGTGCTGCGAGTGACCGCCGAGCGCCTCAACCAACTGCTCGACTACTCCAGCAAGTCGCTGGTGGAATCCCAGCGCCTGAAGCCGCTGCTCGATTCTCTGCAGCGCCTCAAGCGCATCCAGGCCAGCGCCAGCCGTGTGCTCGACGGCGCCCGCGATGCCGCCAGCACGGCGAATCTCGACGCCGAGGCGCAGGCCTATCTGGCCGACGCGCGGCGACTGGTCGGTGAGTGCCAGCAACTGCTCAGCGAGCAGATCGCCGAGCTCGACGAATTCAGTTTCAAGGCCGGCCAGCGCGCCCAGTCGCTTTACGACACCGCGCTGTCCTGCCGCATGCGGCCGTTCTCCGACGTGCTCTCCGGGCAGGCGCGGATGGTCCGCGACCTCGGTCGCTCGCTGGGCAAGACCGTGAACCTGGACATCCAGGGCGCCACCACCCAGGTGGACCGCGACGTGCTGGAGAAGCTCGAAGCGCCGCTCACCCACCTGCTGCGCAATGCCGTCGACCACGGTATCGAGTCCGCCGAAGTGCGCGCCCGCAACGGCAAGCCGGAGGAGGGCACGATCCAGCTGCTGGCCCGCCATCACGCCGGCATGTTGGTGCTGGAACTGCAGGATGACGGCGGCGGTGTCGATCTCGACCGCCTGCGCTCGGCCATCGTGCGCCGCCAGCTGTCCACCGAGGAAACCGTGGCGCGCCTCACCGAGGAAGAGCTGCTGAGCTTCCTGTTCCTGCCCGGCTTCAGCATGCGCGAGCAGGTCACCGAAGTGTCCGGCCGTGGCGTCGGCCTGGACGCCGTGCAGCACATGGTGCGCCAGCTGCGCGGCGGCATCCGCATGGAACAGGTGCGCGGGCAGGGCGCGCGTTTCCACCTGGAAGTGCCGCTGACGCTGTCCGTGGTGCGCAGCCTGGTCGTCAGCATTGGCGGTGAAGCCTATGCCTTCCCACTGGCGCACATTGAGCGCATGCGCCGTCTGGCGCCGGACGAGATCGTCCAGCTCGAAGGCCGCCAGCAGTTCTGGCACGAGGGCCGGCATGTCGGCCTGGTGTCCGCCAGCCAGCTGTTGCAGCGCCCCGACGGCGAAGCCACGCCCGACGAGATTCCGGTAGTGGTCATCCGCGAACGGGAAAGCGCCTACGGCGTGGCGGTGGAGAAATTCATCGGCGAGCGCACCCTGGTGGTGGTGCCGCTGGATGCCCGGCTGGGCAAGGTGCAGGACGTCTCCGCCGGCGCGCTGCTGGACGACGGCACGCCGGTGCTGATCCTCGACGTCGAGGACATGCTGCGCTCGGTGGAAAAACTCCTGGCCACCGGTCGCCTGGAACGCATCGATCCCACCGGTCGCCTTACCGGCCCGGCGCGCAAGCGCGTGCTGGTGGTGGACGACTCGCTCACCGTGCGTGAACTGGAACGCAAGCTGCTGCTGGGGCGCGGCTATGATGTCGCCGTGGCGGTCGATGGCATGGACGGCTGGAACGCGCTGCGCTCGGAGCATTTCGACCTGGTCATCACCGACATCGACATGCCGCGCATGGACGGTATCGAGCTGGTGACCCTGATCCGCCGCGACACCCGCCTGCAGTCGCTGCCGGTGATGGTGGTGTCCTACAAGGACCGCGAAGAAGACCGGCGGCGCGGGCTCGATGCCGGCGCCGACTATTATCTGGCCAAGGCCAGCTTCCACGACGAGGCCCTGCTGGATGCGGTGGTCGATCTGATCGGAGGAGCCCACGGGTGAAGATAGGGATAGTCAACGACATGCCCCTGGCGGTCGAGGCGATGCGCCGCGCGCTGGCTTTCGAGCCGGCGCACCGCATCGTCTGGGTCGCCGCCAACGGCGCGGAGGCACTGGAGATGTGCGCCGCGCACAAGCCCGACGTGATCCTCATGGACCTGCTGATGCCGGTGATGGATGGCGTCGAGGCGACCCGCCGGATCATGGCCCAGAGCCCCTGCGCGATCATCGTCGTGACGGTGGACCTGGAGCGCAACATGAGCCGCGTGTTCGACGCCATGGGCAATGGCGCGGTGGACGCGGTGAACACGCCGGTCATGGGCACCGGCGACCCCGCTGAAGCGGCACGTCCACTGCTGCGCAAGCTGCAGAACCTGGCCTGGCTCAACGCCCCGCGTGACAGCCGGCCGGCCATCAACGCAGTGCCGGCGCGCAAGGGCAGCGGCGCGCGCAAGCTGATCGCCATCGGCTCTTCGGCCGGCGGCCCGGCGGCGCTGGCTGACCTGTTCGCCCGCCTGCCGGAAGATTTCCCCGCCGCCATCGTGGTCGTCCAGCACGTCGACGAAGTCTTCGCCGCCGGCATGGCCGAATGGCTCTCGACCCAGTCGAAGATTCCCGTGCGCCTGGCGCGCAACGGCGAGCCGCCGCAGCCGGGCTGCGTGCTGCTGGCCGGCACCAACCACCATATCCGCCTGCTCAAGGGCGGCGAGCTGGCCTATACCGCCGAGCCCAGCAGCCACATCTACCGGCCCTCGATCGACGTGTTCTTCGACAGCGTGGTCGAGTACTGGGTGGGCGACGCCGTCGGCGTGCTGCTCACCGGCATGGGCCGGGACGGCGCCGAGGGCCTGAAACACATGCGCGAACGAGGTTACCTGACCCTGGCCCAGGATCAGGAAAGCAGTGCCGTGTACGGTATGCCCAAGGCTGCGGCGGCGATCGGCGCCGCAGTGGAGATTCGCGCGCTGGGCGACATCGCCCGACGACTCGCTGAGGTCTGCGCCTGAGCGCGGGCTACGGAGCTGATTGCATGAACCCCCTATCCATGAACTCAAGCCAGAGTGACTACCCCGTGACGACCCCAGGCGATACAGCAGTCATGGTGCTGCTGGTGGACGACCAGCCAATGATCGGCGAAGCCGTGCGCCGCGCGCTGGCGGACGACCCCAGCATCGACTTCCACTTCTGCTCCGATCCGCACCAGGCCATCGCCCTGGCGATCCAGATCAAGCCCACGGTGATCCTCCAGGACCTGGTGATGCCCGGCGCCGACGGTCTTTCGCTGGTGCGTGAGTACCGCGCCAATCCGGCGACCCGCGACCTGCCGATCATCGTCCTGTCGACCAAGGAAGACCCGGCGGTGAAGAGCGCGGCGTTCAGTGCCGGCGCCAACGATTACCTGGTCAAGCTGCCCGACGCCATCGAACTGATCGCGCGGGTGCGCTACCACTCGCGCTCCTACCTCGCCCTGCAGCAGCGCGACGAGGCCTACCGCGCCCTGCGCGAGAGCCAGCAGCAGCTGCTGGAAACCAACCTGGTGCTGCAGCGCCTGATGAACTCCGACGGCCTCACCGGGCTGTCCAACCGCCGGCACTTCGACGAGTACCTGGAAATGGAGTGGCGCCGCGCCCTGCGCGAGCAGACCCAGCTGTCGATCCTGCTGATCGACGTGGACCACTTCAAGGCCTACAACGATACCTTCGGCCACGTACAGGGCGACGAGGCGCTGCGCCAGGTGGCCGGGGCCATCCGCGCCAGCGCCAGCCGCCCCTCTGACCTGCCGGCGCGCTACGGCGGCGAGGAGTTCGTCATGGTCCTGCCCAACACCTCGCCCGGCGGCGCGCGACTGCTGGCGGAGAAGCTGCGGCGCCTGGTGCAGGACCTGAACATCCGCCACGAGCTGCCGACACCGGGTTCGTCGCTGACCATCAGCATCGGCGTGGCGACCCTGATCCCCCAGGCCGGGCAGGCCTGTCGCCAGCTCATCGAACTGGCCGACCAGGCGCTCTACAACGCCAAGCACGGCGGGCGCAACCAGGTGGCCATCGCCGGCTGAAAGGGCGGGGAGGGCGCGGAAACGGTGAGCGTGCTTTGTCGTAAAGCCTGAAAGGGCGACAAAAAATCACGTATACTTGCCGGCTTTTCTACGCCCTTTACCCGTGAGAGATGCCCGCCATGGAAATCCAACCGATCCTCAACAGCATCAAGGACCTCTCCGACCGTACCCATTCGATTCGGGGGTATCTTTGACTACGATCTGAAACATGATCGTCTGATCGAAGTAAACCGCGAACTGGAAGACCCGGCGGTCTGGAACAAGCCCGAATACGCCCAGAACCTGGGCCGCGAGCGCGCCATGCTGGCGCAGATCGTCGAGACCCTCGACGAGCTCACCGGCGGTCTGGCCGACTCCCGCGACCTGCTCGACATGGCGGTCGAGGAGAATGACGAGGGCGCCGTCGGCGACGTCGAGGCTGAAGTCCAGCGCCTGCGCGAAATCCTCGAGAAGCTCGAGTTCCGCCGCATGTTCAGCGGCGAGATGGACCCCAACAACGCCTACCTGGACATCCAGGCCGGCTCTGGCGGCACCGAAGCCCAGGACTGGGCCAACATGCTGCTGCGCATGTACCTGCGCTGGGCGGACAAGAACGGCTTCAGCGCCGAGATCGTCGAGCTGTCCGAGGGTGAAGTCGCCGGCATCAAGGGCGCCACCGTGCACATCAAGGGCGAGTACGCCTTCGGCTGGCTGCGCACCGAGATCGGCGTGCACCGTCTGGTGCGCAAGAGCCCGTTTGACTCCGGCAACCGTCGGCACACCTCGTTCACCGCGGTGTTCGTGTCGCCGGAAATCGACGACAACATCGAGATCGAGATCAACCCGGCCGACCTGCGCATCGACACCTACCGCTCCTCCGGCGCGGGCGGTCAGCATGTGAACACCACCGACTCCGCGGTGCGTATCACCCACGTGCCGACCAACACCGTGGTGGCGTGCCAGAACGAGCGCTCCCAGCACGCCAACAAGGACACCGCCATGAAAATGCTGCGGGCCCGGTTGTACGAGCAGGAGATGCAGAAGCGCACCGCCGCCTCGCAGGCGCTGGAAGACACCAAGTCCGATATCGGCTGGGGTCACCAGATCCGTTCCTACGTGCTCGACCAGTCGCGCATCAAGGACCTGCGTACCGGCGTGGAACGCAGCGATTGCGACAAGGTGCTCGACGGCGACCTGAACGAGTATCTGGAAGCCAGCCTGAAACAAGGCCTGTAACAGCACCCCCTGCGGGGCGGGCCGCGCGGCCCGGCCCCGCCAGTAACCCCTATTGATCAAGACGCCAGGCAGATAGACGACCATGAGCGACCAACAACTCGACGCTACCGAACTGCAACAGGAAGAAAACAAGCTGATCGCCCAGCGCAAGGAAAAGCTTGCCGCCGTGCGTGAAGCCAAGGCCATTGCCTTCCCCAATGACTTCCGCCGCGAGAACTACTTCGCGGACCTGCAGAAACAGTACGAAACCGCGACCAAGGAAGAGCTGGAAGCAGCTGCCATCCCGGTCAAGGTTGCCGGTCGCATCATGCTCAACCGCGGCTCCTTCATCGTCCTGCAGGACAGCAGCGGCCGTCTGCAGGTCTACGTGAACCGCAAGACCCTGCCCGAAGAGACCCTGGCCGAGATCAAGACCTGGGACCTGGGCGACATCATCGGTGCCGAAGGCACCCTGGCCCGCTCGGGCAAGGGCGACCTGTACGTCGAGATGACCAACGTGCGCCTGCTGACCAAATCCCTGCGCCCGCTGCCGGACAAGCACCACGGCCTGACCGACACCGAGCAGCGCTACCGCCAGCGCTACGTCGACCTGATCGTCAACGAGGAAACCCGCCACACCTTCCGCGTGCGTTCCCAGGTCATCGCCCATATCCGTCGCTTCCTGTCCGATCGCGGCTTCCTCGAAGTGGAAACCCCGATGCTGCAGACCATCCCAGGCGGCGCGGCGGCCAAGCCCTTTGAAACCCACCACAACGCGCTGGACATGGCCATGTTCCTGCGTATCGCCCCGGAGCTGTACCTCAAGCGCCTGGTGGTCGGGGGCTTCGAGAAGGTCTTCGAGATCAACCGCAACTTCCGTAACGAAGGCGTCTCGACCCGGCACAACCCCGAGTTCACCATGCTCGAGTTCTACCAGGCCTACGCCGACTACGAAGACAACATGGACCTGACCGAAGAGCTGTTCCGCGAGCTGGCCCAGGCCGTGCTCGGCAGCACCGACGTGCCGTATGGCGACAAGGTCTTCCACTTCGGCGAGCCGTTCGCCCGCCTGTCCGTGTTCGACGCCATCCTCAAGTACAACCCGGAGCTCACCGCGGCTGACCTGACCGACCTGGAGAAGGCCCGCGCCATCGCCAAGAAGGCCGGCGCCAAGGTCCTCGGCCACGAAGGCCTGGGCAAGCTGCAGGTGATGATTTTCGAAGAGCTGGTCGAGCACAAGCTGGAGCAGCCGCACTTCATCACCCAGTACCCGTTCGAAGTGTCTCCGCTGGCCCGCCGCAACGACAACGACCCGAGCGTCACCGACCGCTTCGAGCTGTTTATCGGTGGCCGCGAGATCGCCAACGCCTACTCCGAACTCAACGACGCCGAAGACCAGGCCGAGCGCTTCATGCTGCAGGTCAAGGAGAAGGACGCCGGTGACGACGAGGCGATGCACTACGACGCCGACTTCGTCAACGCCCTCGAATACGGCATGCCGCCCACCGCCGGTGAAGGCATCGGCATCGACCGCCTGGTGATGCTGCTGACCAACTCGCCGTCGATCCGTGACGTCATCCTCTTCCCGCACATGCGCCCGCAGGCGTAAGCGCAGGAACAGGAGAGAAAGGCCGCCCTCGGGCGGCCTTTTTTCGTTTCCGCACCCGACAGCTTTTCGTAGGAGCGAGCAAGTTCGCACCTACGAACGGATGGAAACTTGCGGTATACCATCCGACGAAATGCATGTCATTTGCGTGGCTCGGCCACGCTGTGGCACGTCTCACTCCCAGGCCTGATTCCCAGCCGCCTGCTCTGCCTCGCGGCCCGTTCCGTGCGCCGGTGTCGCAGCTGCAAAGCGGCAATTGTTTTCCCACAGAAAAGCTCGAACAATGAGCCATCAGGCCGCGCCGCCGGAGGTAATGCCAGTGACCCAAGTGTCCCCGCGAGACAGCGCAGCGCAAGTCGCCAGCGCCATCGCAGAAAGTGTCAAATACCAGGGCCGCAAGGCCAGCCGCCAGGGCAGCGAGCAGCGCCGCCAGGCGATCCTCGACGCCGCCCTGCGGATCATCGTGCGTGATGGCGTCCGCGCCGTGCGCCACCGTGCCGTGGCCGCCGAGGCCGGTGTGCCGCTATCGGCCACCACCTACTACTTCAAGGACATCCAGGACCTCATCACCGACACCTTCGCGCTCTTCGTCGAACGCAGCGCCGAAGCCCTGTCGACCTTCTGGACCAGCGTCGAGGGCGACCTCCAGGCCATGGCCGCCGGCCTCGGCCAGGACGACCCGCAGGCTCGCCGCGAGCTGACGGCCAATATCGTCGAGCTGGCGATCCAGTACGTCATGGTCCAGCTCAACGAGCGCCGCGAGCACCTGCTGGCCGAACAGGCCTTCCGCCAGGAAGCGCTGCTCAACCCCAGCCTCAGCGATCTGGCACAGCGTCACCGGCGGATTCTTTCCCTGGGCGTGGTGCATTTCTTCGAAGTGCTCGGTTCCAGACAGCCCGAGCAGGATGCCCGGGTGTTGACGGCCATCATCCTGCAGATGGAGTATCAGGGCCTGCTGGACGGGGCCGACCACCTGCAGATCGAGGAAATGCGTGCCATCCTTAGCCGCTATCTCGACCTGGTGATGGGCCTGTAGCCCCGGCTACTGCATTCCAACCCCGCCATCCGGCGGGGTTTTCGTGTCGGAACTCCGGACGCCCTTGCGCATCGCATGCAAAGGCATCCGGACCTAAGGAGGGCGTGATGAAAGTCTGGCGTGCACTGCTGCTGTTGAGCATCGGCCTGCTCAGTGGCTGTCTGGTGACGTTCAAGGACCCGATTCCGGCCAATGAGCCCGCGCCGGCTCACCTGCTGGGCCAGTGGTCGCGTGTGGACGAGTACGGCGAGGAGCAGTTCCTCGAAGTCACCCGCTCCGGATCCAATCTCTACCGCGCTCTGAGCTACGTCGACAGCAAGGACAACACTGACAGCGTCGAGGACTTCGGCTTCACCGTCGCCCACCACGGCAAGCGCTGGTACCTGTCGGCCGGTTTGCCGAAGAGCATGGGCGGCAACTTCGCCCTGGCCGGCTTCGAGATCACCGACAAGGACGAACTGGTGATCTATAACCTGGATGTCGAGCACATCCTGCAGGACATGAAGGAAGGCGCGCTCAAGGGCGAGAAGGTCGATACCGAACAGGGTGCCGGCGCGCTGGTGACCAGCCAGTTGCCCCAGGTCATCGCCTACCTCAACGATCCGGCCAACTCCGACGTGTTCATCGAAGCGCTGCGCTTTTCGCGCGTGACCCCGGGAGAAAAGCAATGACCCCACGGCGCAAGAAGTCCACGCCCAACGAGTACCAGCAGATCATCCGCGGCCTGTCCGACCGCATCGTCGAGGCGCAGACACCGATCCGCGTGCTCGACGCCATCAAGTGGGACGACGGCGTCCGCGACGACTTCCTCAAGGGCCGCGGCAAGCACGCGCCCAAGGTCGACCGCGCCTACTACGACAGCCGCCCGCTGTCCTTCGACAGCAGCGCGAAAAAGCAGGAATTCCAGAACATCGAGCGCGACATCACCCGCCACCTGGGGCAGTTCAATCCGGTCGGGCAGATCATGCGGCGCATGTGCAAGGAGTACCGCATGGTCATCCGCATGCTCGAAGCGCGCGGCACCCAGGACTTCGGCCTGATCTCCCAGGAGCTCTACGGCTCGGCCTCCGACGCCTTCCATGCCGGCGACCCGACCCTGGCAGACCTCGGCCTGATGCTCTCGGACTACCTGAACAACATCGCCGACCGCGGCGACCTCAAGGACGAACCCAAGACCCTCACCGCCAGCGACGCGGTGAAGATGCTGCAGGAGCGCCTGAACAAGGTGTTCGACGGTAAGGAAGACACCATCCGCGTCTTCGAGTCCGACGGCATCGTCGCCGACGCTGCGGCCGGCGCCGACTACATCAAGGTGCGCGCCGACGCCATGTTCAACGAGCGCGACGTGCGCGCGCTGGAAGTCCATGAAGGCCTGGTGCACGTCGGCACCACGCTCAACGGCCTCAACCAGCCGATCTGCACCTTCCTCGCCAAGGGGCCGCCGTCCTCCACGGTGACCCAGGAAGGCCTGGCGATCCTGATGGAAGTGATCGCCTTCGCCTCCTACCCGACGCGCCTGCGCAAGCTCACCAACCGCACCCGCGCCATCCACATGGCCGAGGAGGGGGCGGATTTCCTCGAGGTGTTCCAGTTCTACCGCGAGCAGAACTACAGCGTGGAGAGCAGCTACCAGAACGCCAGCCGCGTGTTCCGTGGCTCGACCCCGGTCGGCCTGCCGTTCACCAAGGACCTGTCGTACCTCAAGGGCTTCATCCTGATCTACAACTACATCCAGCTCGCCGTGCGCAAGGGCAAGCTGGAGCAGATCCCGCTGCTGTTCTGCGGCAAGGCCACCCTGGAAGACATGCGCACCCTGCGCCAGCTGGTGGACGAGGGCCTGGTGGTGCCGCCCAAGTACCTGCCGCCGCAGTTCCGCGACCTCAACGCACTGTCGGCGTGGATGTGCTTCTCCAACTTCCTCAACCACCTCAGCCTCGACCGCATCGAGGCGGATTACGCCAATATCCTTTGACCGCCATGCGTTCAAAACGGGCCTCGGTCGTAGGATGGCGTGGAGCGAAGCGATACCCATCGATATTTCGGCGCTGCCGGGTGATGGGTATCGCAAGCGCCACCCATCCTACGTGAGGTGCTTCCTTGCAATCAGGGTGCGACGTATTCCATGGATGAACCCATGCTGAACCGCTGTTTCCGCTTTGTTGCTGTCTCGCTGCTCCTCGCACTCGGCGGCTGCAGTTCGCTGCTGTTCTACCCCAGCGACGATGTCGCCATCACCCCCGCCCGCGCCAAGCTCGACTACCGTGACGTCACCCTGACCACCGCCGACGGCGTGAAACTCGCCGGCTGGTGGTTGCCGGCGAAGGCGGGCGTACCGGTGAAGGGCACCGTGCTGCACCTGCATGGTAACGGCGGCAACATGGCCTGGCACCTGGGCGGAGCCTACTGGCTGCCGGAGCAGGGCTACCAGGTGCTGATGGTGGATTACCGCGGCTACGGGCATTCCGAGGGCGAACCGAGCCTGCCGGCGATCTACCAGGACATCGACGCCGCCTTCGCCTGGCTGGACAAGGCGCCGGAAGTGCAGGGCAAGCCGGTGATCCTGCTCGGCCAGAGCCTGGGTGGCGCCATGGCCGTGCACTACCTGGGCCTGCACCCGGAGCGGCAGAAGCAGCTGCACGCGGTGGTGCTCGACGGCGTACCCGCCAGCTACCGCGATGTGGCGCAGTACACCCTCTCCACCAGTTGGCTGACCTGGCCGTTGCAGGTTCCGTTGTCCTGGCTGGTGCCCGACGGCGATAGCGCGATCCGCTCCATGCCGCGACTTTCTGGCGCACCCGTACTGCTCTTCCACAGCATCGACGATACCATTGTGCCCCTGGACAACGGCCTGAGCCTCTACAAGGCCAAGCAGCCGCCGAAGGTCTTCCAGCTGACGCGCGGCAACCATGTGGAAACCTTCGGCGAACCCGTGTGGCGCGAAGTGATGCTGCGCTTCCTCGACGACCCGCAGCACTTCACCGGTTTGCGGCGCCTGGCTGAAGTCCCGAACTATCCCTCTCCGGCGAAGCCACAGGAATCGCAGGCGGACCCGAAACAACAAGGCAACCCATGAACGAGCGCAACCCGATCTCCTACATCCTCACCGTCATCGCCACCATCTTCGTCTCGGTCGGCACGCTCTGGTACTACGGCTACCTGCATTTCGCCAAGCCCGAGGACGCGCTGGAGCTGACCCAGTTCACCATGCTGAAAAGCATCCCCGGCCAGGACAGCACCAAGCTCTCCCTGGACCCGGCCGACCAGCAGGCGCAGTGCATCGATGGCGTGCTGGTGATGTTCGACATGAGCCAGAAGGGCCTCACCGGCGTACTGGTCGACGGCCGCAAGCGCGCCGTGCGCTGCATGGGCGAGCAGACCCCGCAAGAGGTCAAGTGACGGCGAGCCCGCCGTCGCAGGCCAAGGGAGCAAGCACAGTGAGCCATCCCGAGATCCGCGTCTGGCAGGGCGACATCACCCGCCTCGACGTCGATGCCATCGTCAACGCCGCCAACAGTTCGCTGCTGGGCGGCGGTGGCGTCGACGGCGCTATCCACCGGGCCGCCGGCCCGGACCTGGTCCACGCCTGCCGCCCGCTGGGTGGCTGCAAGACCGGCCAGGCGAAGATCACCGCCGGCTTCCGCCTGCCGGCGCGCTTCGTTATCCACACCGTCGGGCCGGTCTGGCGCGGCGGCGAGCACGGCGAGTCGGAGCTGCTCGCCCAGTGCTACCGCAACAGCCTGCAGCTGGCCGAAGACAAGGGCCTCGCCAGCGTCGCGTTCCCCGCTATCAGTACCGGCATCTACGGCTATCCCGCCGAAGAGGCAGCACAGGTCGCCGTGGATGAGCTGCGTCGTCCACGGCGGCAGGGGAGTTCGTTGAAGGAGTTGGTGCTGGTGCCGTTCTCGGCGGAGATGGCAGAGCTGTATCGGCGCTTGCTGGCCTAGATCAACGGCAGGTCCGGCTCAGGCCACGTATTCCGGGCGTCCGTCGTCAATCCAGCGCTGATAACGCGCGTCGATGGCCGGGCTCAGCTTTGCGTAGTTGTCCCAGTTGTCGGTCACCGAATAGAGAGCCTCTTCGTCCACGCCGAACGTCTCGAAGTAGTCATCGATATAGCGGCTGTCATGATCCAGGCCCCGGTAGTAGGCAATGGTGAAGGCGTTGCCATGCGCAGCGAGGTCTTCACCGATCAGCTTCTCGTCCAGCACCTCGATCAGGAACCGGGCCCCGGTCATGTCCTTGCTCTGCAGCGCCGCCACTGCCTCGGCGGCATCCTCGAGCAACTCCTCGCTGACCATTTCATTGAGGATCAGCCAGGCCAGGAACATACCGATGTGGGTGGCGGCGGCGGACGGCGGCAGGTCTTCGGGGAAGTCGCCTTCGTAGTGCCAGGAGGCGTCATCGTATTTCATGGGAGCTCCGACTGCAGTTGGGCCGCTGATTCTGCCAGATCGGTAAGCACGTGGTTGGCGATGGGGCTCATCGTAGACGGGCCCCATGGGCGCGATCGCGCTCAATACGCTCTTCAAAAAGGCGATCCGCTCCTACCGTGTGAGTAGGAGCGGGCGTTCGGCCGGATCAGTAGGCCCCGCTCACCGAGGAGCGCGGCTGCACCGGATTGGCGTCGTTGGAAATGGTCACCTCGACGCGGCGGTTCATGGCGCGGCCGGCAGCAGTGCCGTTGCTCGATACCGGGTATTCCTTGCCATAGCCACGGGCGACGACGCGGTCCGGCGTCACGCCCTGGCTGAGCAGCGCCAGGCGGATGGCGTCGGCGCGACGCTCCGACAGGCCCTGGTTGTAGGAGGACGAGCCGCTGCTGTCCGTGTAGCCCTCGACGATCACCTTGCGCTCGGGGTTCTGCTGCAGGTAACCCGCCAGGTTCTGCACGTTGGTCATCGCGCCCGGCTTGAGTTCGGCTCGGTCGAGATCGAACAGCACGTCCCCGAAGGACACCATGGTCCCGCGGGAAGTCTGCTTGGCGTTCAGCTCGCCCTTGAGCTTGTTCAGCTGTGCGGTACGGGCGTCGAGACGGGCCTGGGCGCGCTGGGCGGAGGTGTTCTTCAGCTGATCCTCGGCGTCGCGCAGGGCCACGGTCTGGTTGGCCAGTTCGATGCGTTGCTGAGTCAGGTAGGCCAACTGGTCCACTTCCTTCTGGTTGGCGCCGTCGCGGTAGGCCTGGTCGGCCTTGGCCAGCCAGTCGCCGGCGTCCTTGGTTTCCAAGGCGGCCTGCTGCGTGGCCTGGGGCTCGGCCTGCAGGGCCTGGAAGTCGCCACGGGCTTTCTCCAGGTTGGCGTTGGGCGGCGTGGAGCAGGCGGCCAGGGCCAGGGCGAGGGTCGAGATGGCGGGCAGTACGATGAGTTTGTTCATGTCGAAATTCCTTATATGACCGGGCGTAGGGGCGGGATCACTGGGCCTGCTGCAGGCCTTCCTGACGCAACTCCATCACGCCCTGCTGGGCGTCCTTCACCGCGTTCTGGGCCTTCACGGCCTGGGACTTGCGCTCGGCCACGCGGGCGTCCCACTCGGCCTGCTGGGCCAGGTTGCGGGCCTGGTCGTATTCCTTGTCGTTCAGGGCGATGCGCGCCTGGGCGAGCTTGTCCTGGGCGTTCTTGGTTTCGACTGGCGCGTATTCCGGACCGCCGGAGCTGACGGCAGCGTTCACCGCGGACTCGGTGACGGCCATCTGCTCGCTCGGCGGGTTGCCGGCGCAGCCGGCCAGCAGCACGGCGCTGCCAAGGGCGAGCAGCCCCAGGCGCCAGCTGCGCAGCGAGGCACAGGAGGAAAGGGACGGGACGGTTCGAGCGCTCTGAGATTTCAGTTCCATTGGGTGAATCCTCTGACGATTGGTAGGGGGTTCCCTCGGCGTTTCGATTGCCGGCGGATGCGGGCCGCTCTCCGGCGCGGTTCTGCGTGGCAGAGAGTGGGCATCTGTTTAGGGGACTAAGTGTTTTGTCAGGGGGTTCAAAAAAAATGCCCGCCGTGCAGGCGGGCATTCTTCGGCAATCGGCGTCGATCAGCCGCGATGGCGCAGCAACCGCAGGCCGTTGAACACCACCAGCAGGCTGGCGCCCATGTCGGCGAACACCGCCATCCACAGGGTGCCTTCGCCGGCCAGGGTGAGGGCGAGGAATACCGCCTTGATGCCCAGCGCCAGCGTGATGTTCTGGATCAGCACCCGGTGGGTCTGGCGCGACAGGCGAATGAAGGACGGCAGTTTGCGCAGGTCGTCGTCCATCAGCGCGACGCCGGCAGTTTCGATGGCTGTGTCGGTACCGGCCGCGCCCATGGCGAAGCCGATGTCGGCGCGGGCCAGGGCCGGGGCGTCGTTGATGCCGTCGCCGACCATGCCGACGCGTTTTCCGCCTTCCTGGCGCTGCTTCACTTCGCGCAGCTTGTCCTCGGGCAGCAGGTTGCCCAGCGCCTCGTCGATACCGACCTGGGCGCCGATGGCGTTGGCGGTGTGCGGGTTGTCGCCGGTCAGCATCAGTGTCTTCACGCCCAGGTCGTGCAACTGGGCGACGGCTTCACGGCTGGTTTCCTTGACGCCATCGGCCACGGCGAACAGCGCCAGCGGGCCTTGCGCATCGAGCAGCACGATAACCGTCTTGCCTTGCTGTTCGAGGGCGTCGAGGCGGGCTTCCAGCTCCTTCGAGCAGAGCTCCAGTTCCTCCACCAGGCGGTGGTTGCCCAGGTGAAAGGTGCGGCCGTCGATCTCCCCCTTCACGCCGCGACCGGGCAGGGCGGTCAGCTCGCCGACGCTGTACAGCGCTACGTTGTCGGCTTCGGCGGCCTGGGCTACGGCGTGGGACACCGGGTGGTCCGAGCGCGCGGCGAGGCTGGCAGCCAGGGCGCGTACGTCGCCGGCAGCGGATTCCCGCAGGGCGGTGAAGTCGGTCTGGCGCGGGCGGCCTTCGGTGAGGGTGCCGGTCTTGTCCAGGGCGATCCACTCCAGCGAACGGCCCATTTCCAGGAACACCCCGCCCTTGATCAGGATGCCCAGGCGAGCCGCCGCCGACAGGCCGCTGACGATGGTCACCGGCGTGGAAATCACCAGCGCGCAAGGGCAGGCGATCACCAGCAGCACCAGCGCGCGGTACACCCAGTCCAGCCAGGCGCCGCCGAAGAACAGCGGCGGCAGCAGCGCGGTGGTTATGGCGATAAGGAACACCACCGGTGTGTAGATGCGCGAGAACTGGTCGACGAAGCGCTGGGTCGGCGCGCGCGAGCCCTGGGCCTCTTCCACGGCGTGGATGATGCGCGCCAGGGTGCTGTCGTCGGCCACGCGGGTGACGCGGTATTCCAGCGCGCTTTCGCCGTTGATGGTGCCGGCGAACAGGGTGTCGCCGACCTGTTTTTCCACCGGCAGGCTCTCGCCGGTGATGGGTGCCTGGTTGACGCTGGAGCGGCCGTCGAGCACTTCGCCGTCCAGTGCGATGCGTTCGCCGGGGCGCACGCGCACCCGAGCATCGAGGGCGACCGACTTGGCGGAAACCTCCTGCCACTGCCCCTCCACCTGCACGGTGGCCTGTTCCGGGGCCAGCTGCAGCAGGCCGCGAATGGCGTTGCGCGCGCGCTCCAGCGACTTGGCTTCGATCAGCTCGGCGATGGCGAACAGCACCGCCACCATGGCCGCTTCCGGCCACTGGCCGATCAGCATGGCGCCGGTCACGGCAATGCTCATCAGGGCGTTGATGTTGAGGTTGCGGTTCTTCAGGGCGATCCAGCCCTTGCGGTAGGTCGGCAGACCTGCACCGAGGATGGCAGCGACGGCCAGCACGGCCACCAGCCATTGCGGGCCGATGGCGAACCACTCGAAGAACTCCGCTGCGGCGGCCGCAACGGCGCCCGCGGCCAGCGGCCACCAGGGTTTCTGCTTGGCAGGCGGCGCGGACGCGGGAGCGTTTTCATCCACCGGTTCGGCCTGCATGCCGAGGGAGGCCACCAGCTTCTGCAGCGGTTCGATGCTGTCGAAGCGGTGCTGTACGCGCAGCAGGCGCTGCATCAGGTTGAAGTCCAGGTCCTCCACGGCGGACACGCGGCCCAGCGCGTCGCGCAGCAGGCGTTCCTCGGTGGGGCAGTCCATGGCCTCGATGCGCAGGCTGGTCCAGCGCAGTTCGCCGCTGGCCGAACCGGCCGCGGCCGTGGCGGCACTTTTGGCACGCGCACTGCGATCGTCGCCATGATCATGGGTGTGATCGTGATCGTGATCGTGGTCATGCTTGTGCGGGGCAGGTTCGGTAGCCGGGGCGCGCAGCAGCGCGCCTTTGTCGCAGCCGCAGCAATCGGCGGCGTCATGTTCACGGTCCTGTACAGGGCCGTGAATGGTCGGCCCCTGGCGATTGACAGTCATGTCGTCCGTTCCTGTTTGACGAGTTGCTGTCGATTGCACACCCTGTAGCAACTACAGAGTCAAGCGTCCCTTGGCGAGGAGTCGAAAATGAAGATCGGTGAACTGGCGAAACTGACCGGCTGCCCGGTGGAGACCATCCGCTACTACGAGCGCGAAGGCCTGCTGCCCGCGCCATCGCGCAGCGGAGGCAACTACCGGCAGTACGATGCCAGCCACGTCGAGCGGCTGTCGTTCATCCGCCATTGCCGTTCGCTGGACATGACCCAGGAGGAGATCCGCATTCTCCTCGGCCTGCGCGACCGCCCCGAATCCGACTGCGGCACCGCCAACCGGCTGATCGACGAGCACCTGCACCACGTCGAGGTGCGCATCGCCGAGCTGCAGTCGCTCAGCCAGCAACTGCGCGACCTGCGCGCGCAGTGCCAGGGAGAGGGCAGCAGCGAGGATTGCGGCATCCTGCGCGAGCTGGAGCAGCCGGCGGAGCCGTCGGTGATTCCGGAGGCCTGCGCGGAGGCGGGGCATTTGCATGTGCCCGGCGTTCACGGCCGGCATTGATCGCATCCGGTGGGAGCGCGCTATGGGCCCGTTCCTACCGGATAGATCTGTGCTCGGATCGGCCCTCACCCTAACCCTCTCCCAGGGGGAGAGGGGACCGTTCGGTGCCGGATGAAACCACAGCGTCAGCCGGCACGATTTGCTCCCTCTCCCTGAGGGAGAGGGCTGGGGTGAGGGGGAAAGCACAAACACGGAACTACCAGTCGTAGGGCGCATAACGCGCCAGCGTTATCCGCCGATTGAGTAGCCGGCGGATAACCTGTTCCAGGTTATGCGCCCTACGAAAAACCAAACGCCCCGGCATCTGCCGGGGTGTTTGCATTCAGGAGTGCTCGGCCTCCGTCAGCTCATGCAGGTACTTGCGTGACAGCGCGAGGAAACGCGGCGTAGGGCCGATGTCCTCGTAGATCGGGTCGCCCTGTTCGTCCTGCGCCACCACCTTGGTCCCCTGCACATAGGGGAAGCTCGCTTCCAGCTCTTCCAGCGCCGCGTTGACCAGTTCCCCCAGCAGTTCCTCGACACTGCGCTTGGGGTACATGTCATGCAGCGCGGCCAGACGCGCGGCCGTCTCGACGTCCAGCGGAATGCTGTACTGGTGGTTGGTCATGCGCCCCCTGGCGTTCTTTTCCCAATGGCGTACCAGCTCGCGGATTTTCATGTTCACCTCTAGGGTCGTTACGTGGCGGTCGGCCCTCGTGAGGTCGCCGCAGGTTTTCCCATCGATGGGGATAACTTTCAGCCTAGACGTTGTCCGAGCAGGATTGCGGGCGTTCGTCGAACGCTTGCCTGCCGGCTGCGTCGGCGGCACTGTGAAATCAAGCGACGCCCTTTCAATCAAGGACTCTCACACCAAGGAGACCGTGATGCCGGATATCGACGCGCGTTTGCGCGAGGACGTTCACCTGCTCGGCGAGCTGCTCGGGCAGACCATCCGCGCCCAGTACGGGCAAGGCTTCCTCGACAAGATCGAGCTGATCCGCACTGGCGCCAAGGCCGCCCGGCGCGGCTCCGCCGAAGGCGCCAAGCAGCTCACCGCGACCCTCGACGGCCTGGGCGAAGATGAACTGCTGCCGGTGGCGCGCGCCTTCAACCAGTTCCTCAACCTGGCCAACATCGCCGAGCAGTACCACCGCATCCGCCGGCGCACGCCCAAGGAGCCGGAGCCCTTCGAAAATCGTGTGCTCGCCGAGCTGCTGGGCCGCCTGCGCAAGTCCGGCCTGGGCGCCGAGGGTCTGGCACGTCAGGTGGCAGACCTGGAAATCGAACTGGTGCTCACCGCGCACCCCACCGAGGTGGCGCGCCGCACGCTGATCCAGAAGTACGACGCCATTGCCGGGCAACTGGCCGCCGGAGACCATTCCGACCTGCTGCCCGAAGAGCGCCAGGCGGTGCAGGAAAAACTCCAGCGCCTGATCGCCGAGGCCTGGCACACCGACGAGATCCGCCGTACCCGTCCGACCCCGGTGGACGAAGCGAAATGGGGTTTCGCGGTGATCGAACATTCCCTTTGGCATGCCTTGCCGACCTTCCTCCGCCATGTGGACCGAACCCTGCAGGAAACCCTGGGGGAGCGCCTGCCGCTGAGCGCCGCGCCGATCCGCTTCGCCTCCTGGATGGGCGGCGACCGCGACGGCAACCCCAACGTCACCGCCGCCATCACCCGCGAAGTGCTGCTGCTGGCGCGCTGGATGGCGGCCGACCTCTACCTGCGCGACGTGGACAGCCTGGCCGCCGAGCTCTCCATGCAGCAGGCCAGCGATGAGCTGCGGGCTGAAGTCGGCGACCTCGCCGAGCCTTATCGCGCGCTGCTCAAGCAACTGCGCGAACGCCTGCGGGCCACCCGCGCCTGGGCCGAGCGCGCCATCCACAACAGCGAGGAACCGGGCGCCGAGGTGCTGCAGGACAACTGCGAACTGCTGGAACCACTGCAGCTCTGCTATCGCTCGCTGCAGGCCTGCGGCATGGGCGTGATCGCCGATGGCGACCTGCTCGATACCCTGCGCCGCGCCGCCACTTTCGGGCTGTTCCTGGCACGGCTGGACGTGCGCCAGGACTCCACGCGCCACGCTAACGCCATGGCCGAGATCACCGAGCACCTGGGCCTGGGCAATTACACCGAGTGGGACGAAAGCGTGCGTCAGGAATTCCTCCTGGAAGAACTCGCCAGCCGCCGCCCGCTGTTGCCGGTCAGTTACCAGACCTCGGCCGAGACCGCCGAAGTCCTCGCCACCTGCCGTGTGGTGGCGCAGGCGCCGGCCGCTTCGCTGGGTTCCTACGTCATCTCCATGGCCGGGCAGCCGTCCGACGTGCTCGCCGTCCAGCTGCTGCTCAAGGAATGCGGGCTGGAGCGGCCGATGCGCGTGGTGCCGCTGTTCGAGACCCTGGATGACCTGGACAGCGCCGGCCCCTGTATCGACCGCCTGCTCAGCCTGGACAGTTACCGCACCCGTCTGGCCGGGCCGCAGGAAGTGATGATCGGCTACTCCGACTCGGCCAAGGACGCCGGCACCCTGGCGGCGGCCTGGGCGCAGTACCGCGCGCAGGAGGCGCTGGTGGACCTCTGCCGCCACCATGGCGTCGAGCTGCTGCTGTTCCATGGCCGTGGCGGCACTGTCGGCCGTGGCGGCGGCCCGGCCCACGCGGCGATCCTCTCGCAGCCGCCGGGCTCGGTGGCCGGGCGTTTCCGTACCACCGAGCAGGGCGAGATGATCCGCTTCAAGTTCGGCCTGCCGGACATCGCCGAGCAGAACCTCAACCTCTACCTCGCCGCCGTGCTGGAAGCCACCCTGCAGCCGCCGCCGGTGCCGGAGCTGGCCTGGCGCGAGGAGATGGACCGTCTGGCTGCCGATGGCGTGCTCGCTTACCGTGCGGTAGTGCGGGAGAACCCGCAGTTCGTCGATTACTTCCGCGAGGCGACGCCGGAGCAGGAACTGGGCCGCCTGCCGCTGGGCAGCCGCCCGGCCAAGCGCCGCGAGGGCGGCGTGGAAAGCCTGCGGGCGATCCCCTGGATCTTCGCCTGGACCCAGACGCGCCTGATGCTGCCGGCCTGGCTGGGCTGGGAGGATGCCCTGTTCAAGGCTATCGAACGCGGCGAAGGTGCACTGCTGGGGCGCATGCGCAAGGAGTGGCCGTTCTTCACCACGCGGATCGACATGCTGGAGATGGTGCTGGCCAAGGCCGACCGGGAAATCGCCCAACTCTACGACGAGCGACTGGTGCAATCGGAACTGCGACCATTAGGTGCGCATTTACGCGACCTATTGTCGCAGTCGGTGCGAGTGGTGCTGGGGCTTACAGGGCAATCGCAGCTGCTCGCCCACGCCGCCGAGACACGCGAATCCATCGGTGTGCGCAACACCTACCTGGACCCGCTGCACCTGCTCCAGGCCGAGCTTCTGGCGCGCTCGCGGCGCTGCACGGGCGATGCCTGCGGCGGTCTGGAGCAAGCCATGCTGGTGACAGTGGCCGGTATAGCGGCGGGGCTGCGAAATACCGGCTGAGGGTCGGCAACCCCCCACCAAAGGTGGATTGCCGCGCTGCCAATTGAGATTAATTTGATGGCTGATCCCGGGTGCAAAACTGGCCCGGGATCGGCGTGCGCAGTCCCCATGGCCGGCTTGTGTGGTGTGGGACCGCTGTGTATCGTGAGCAACCTTTCGGCGCACCTCTGCGCCATTCCAAGCATGATGAGATTGGCCCCACGAGGCGGATCCGTGATTTCGCTTAACAAGTATTAAGGAGCATATCGATGCGTGTGATTCTGCTCGGGGCGCCCGGTGCCGGCAAAGGTACCCAGGCTCGCTTCATCACTGAGAAGTTTGGCATTCCGCAGATTTCCACCGGCGACATGCTGCGTGCAGCGGTCAAGGCTGGCACCGAGCTCGGCCTGCAGGCCAAGAGCGTAATGGACGCCGGCGGCCTGGTTTCCGATGACCTGATCATCAACCTGGTCAAAGAGCGCATCGCCCAGCCCGACTGCGCCAAGGGTTTCCTGTTCGACGGCTTCCCGCGCACCATTCCCCAGGCCGAGGCCATGAAGGAAGCGGGCGTTTCCATCGACCACGTGGTCGAGATCGCCGTGGACGACGAGGAAATCGTCGGCCGTATCGCCGGTCGCCGCGTTCACCCGGCCTCGGGTCGCGTCTACCACGTCGAGCACAACCCGCCGAAAGTGGCTGGCAAGGACGATGAGACCGGCGAAGAGCTGATCCAGCGCGAAGACGACAAGGAAGCCACCGTGCGTCACCGCCTGTCGGTCTACCACTCGCAGACCAAGCCGCTGGTCGACTTCTACCAGAAGCTGGCCGACGCCCAGGGCACTCCGAAGTACACCCGCGTCGAGGGTGTCGGTTCGGTCGAGCAGATCACCTCCAAGGTGCTAGGCGCTCTGAACTGATCCATCGCCGTATCAGCCAAAGGCCCGCACACGCGGGCCTTTGGCGTTTATAATGCCCGCCCGTTTTTTATCGCCCTGTTCTCAACGTCCTATGGAAAACACCATGCCCACGCTGCTGGCCCTGGATACCTCGACCGAAGCCTGTTCCGTCGCTCTGCTGCATGACGGCCGCCGGTTCGTGCGCCATGAGGTGATCCCGCGCCTGCACGCCCAGCGCCTGCTGCCCATGGTGCAGGACATCCTCGGCGAGGCCGGCATCGCGCTGTCCGCCGTCGACGCCATCGCCTTCGGCCGCGGCCCCGGCGCCTTCACTGGCGTGCGGATCGCCATCGGCGTGGTGCAAGGCCTGGCTTTTGCGCTGCAGAAGCCGGTGCTGCCGATTTCCGACCTGGCGGTGCTGGCCCAGCGCGCTTACCGCGAACACGGTGCCCGTCAGGTGGCTGCGGCCATCGATGCGCGCATGGACGAGGTGTACTGGGGTTGCTACCGGCTGGAGCAGGGCGAGATGCGCCTGGCTGGCGCCGAAGCCGTCCTGCCGCCCGAGCGTGTCGAGCTGCCGAGCGGTGCCCAGGGCGACTGGTTCGGTTCCGGCACTGGCTGGGGCTTCGAGGAGCGCCTGGCGGTGAAGGTTGCCGCCTGTGATGCCAGCCTGCTGCCGCACTCCGAAGACCTGCTGACCCTGGCCGAATTCGCCTGGGTGCGGGGCGATGCGGTTGACGCAGAGCAGGCCCAGCCGATCTACCTGCGCGACAACGTGGCGACGCCCAAGAAAGCCTGACCTGTGCCAATTGACCGCAGTCGCGCGCGGTCGCTAGAGTGATGGGCATTCCCACCGAGTTTTCGCCATGCGTATCGACGGCTTTACCTCCACATCCCAGACCACGGAGCGCAGTTCCCGCACGGGCACTGCTGTTACGCCGTTCCGGGAAGTGCAGCGTGACGTCGAGACTCGCCGCGAGCAGCCCGCGCCGACCTCGGCCAGCCAGGGGCTCGACTCGCAGTCGCAGACCCGCCGCGTGGAGTCGTCCAACGCCAGCAGCTACAACCTGCCGGCGACCCTGCGTGACAACCTCGAGTACCAGCGCCCGCTGACCTCCCGCGCCGCCCAGGCGCTCGCCAGCTACACCAGCACCGCCAGCATGGTCAGTCAGTACGAAGGCCAGGAAGTCGTCGGTCTCGACCTCTACGCCTGATGCAACTGCCGTATTTCCTGGGCTGCCCTTCGTGGAACGAGCCCGCCTGGCGCGGCACTTTCTATCCCGCCGACCTGCGCCCCGCTGAAACACTGTCCTTCTACTCCCAGGTATTCAATGCCGTGGAAGGCAATACCACTTTCTACGCCCGCCCCAACACCGACACCCTCGTGCGCTGGGCGCAGACCATGCCGGAGACCTTCCGCTTCTGTGCCAAGCTGCCGCGCGACATCAGCCACGAGGGCGACCTGCGCGGCCAGCTGGAAAATACCCGGGACTTCCTCGCGCTGCTGGCGCCGCTGGGCCAGCGGGTGGCGCCGCTGTGGCTGCAGGTTTCCGCGAGTTTCGGCCCGGATCGCCTGGGCGAGCTGGCGGCCTGGCTGGATGAGTTCTCCGAGCGGCGCATCGCCGTGGAAGTGCGCCACCCGGCGTTCTTCGCCAAGGGTGACGAGGAGCGGGCGCTGAACCGACTGCTGCTGGACCGTGGGGTCGAGCGCATCTGCCTGGACTCGCGGGCGTTGTTTGCCGTGCAGTCCGATGATCCAGCCGTGCTCCATGCCCAGTCGAAGAAGCCCAAGGTGCCAGTGCGCCCGGCAGCCTTCAGCGACAGCCCTCAGGTGCGCTTCATCGGCGGGCCGGACCTGGACGCCAATCTCGTCCATCTCACGCCCTGGATCGGCAAGGTCGCCGAGTGGATCGAACAGGGCCTGACGCCCTATGTCTTCCTCCACACCCCGGACAACCACCGCGCCGCCGAACAGGCGCAGCGCTTCCACGCGTTGCTGCGAGAGCGCCTGCCGGGGCTGCCACCGCTTTTCGAGCCCAAGCCGGAAGTGGAACAGCTCGGCCTGCTCTGAGCCGCCAACTGTGCATGGCGCGCTGCAGGCGAGGGGACTAACCTGCTCCTTCCCCGTTCGGCAAGGAGACCGCCATGACCAACCAACAGCAACGTGGTGACGCCTTCCGCGCGCTGCACCTGCGCGACGGCCTGTTCGTCCTGCCCAATCCCTGGGATGCCGGCTCGGCGAAGATGCTCGCCCACCTGGGTTTCGAAGCCCTGGCGACCACCAGCGCGGGCTTGGCCTTCGCCCTTGGACGGCGCGACGCCGAAGGTACGGTGAGCCGTGACGAAGCGCTGGCCAATGCCCGCGCGATAGTCGAGGCGACGCCTCTGCCGGTGGCCGCCGATCTGGAGAACGGCTACGGCGATGCAGCGGAAGACTGCGCTGAAACGATCCGTCTGGCCGCTGCTTGCGGGCTGGTTGGCGGTTCCATCGAAGACGCCACCGGCCGCCCGGATGCGCCGATCTACCCGCTGGAGCTGGCAGTAGAGCGCGTCGCTGCCGCCGTGCAGGCCGCCCGCACGTTGCCGTTCACCTTCACACTGGCGGCGCGGGCGGAGAACTTCCTGCACGGCCGCGTCGACTTGGACGACACCATCCGCCGCCTGGTGGCCTTTGCCGAAGCCGGTGCTGACGTGCTCTACGCGCCGGGCCTGAAAACCCGCGAGGAAATCGCCGCCGTGGTCAGCGCCGTGGCGCCGCGCCCGGTCAACGTGCTGGTGGGCTCGCCGGCGCTGCAGTTGAATCTGGATGAGCTCGCCGAACTGGGCGTGAAGCGCGTCAGCGTCGGCTCCTGCCTGGCGCGCGCGGCTTACGGGGCGTTCTTCAGTGCTTCGCAAGCGCTGGCCGAGGGTGACCTGAAGCCCATGCACAGCGCCATGCCGTTCGACCGGATCAACGGGATGTTCCGGGGCTGAGCCTTGCGTTGGTGGTTGCTCGGATTCGTTGTCGTATGCACCGGCCTGGCGTTGGCGCTGCAGCAACGCTGGATCGAGTTGCCCATCCGCTGGAATCCTTGGGCGCCGCTGGACGTGCGCGATCAGCCGAACCTGCTGACCCGCTACAAGCTCTGGCGCCTGCGTGATGATGCCGACCTTTGCCAGTTGGCACTGCAAAGCTCCGACCTCAAGGCGCAGGCCATGGCCGACAGCGAACCCGTGGTCGGCTGTCCGTTGCACAACGTCTGGCGCGTGCAGGCTGCCGGGGTGAAGCTGAGCAGCAGCTTCCTCGCCAGTTGCCCGCTTGCGGTGAGTTTTTCGCTGTTCGAGCGTCACTCACTGCAAGCGGCCGCGCGGGAAGTCTACGGCCAGCCGGTGGTAGCAGTGGAGCACCTGGGCAGCTTCGCCTGCCGCAACATCTATGGCCGCGCTGATGCCCGGCGCAGCCAGCACGCCACTGCCAATGCGCTGGACATTGCCGCCTTCCGCCTGGCCGATGGCCGGCGCATCGTGGTAGCGAAGGACTGGAGCGGGGATGGCGACGCCGCGCGCTTCCTGCGCTCCGTGCGCGACCGCGCATGCGGCAACTTCGACGGCGTGCTCGGGCCGGACTACAACCGGGCGCACCACGATCACTTCCACCTCGACCTGGGCGGCTGGCAGATCTGCCGTTGAGCCCGCCCGCTGCGTGCTGCGGTAGAATGGCGGCTTTTCCCAGGATCGCCCGTCATGACCGAAGTCCTCACTCCGCCGCGCATCGTCGTCCAGGCGCTGGCGCCTGCCTGGCAGGCCGCCGCCGAGCAGTGGGCGCAGCGACTCGGTCTGCCGATGGGGGAGGGCGATGCCGATTTCGCCCTGCAGCTGGGGGATGACGGCTTGCAGCTGCTGCAGCTGGGGCCGGATTCGCCCGGCCCGGTGCGGGTGGATTTCCTCGAAGGGTCTGCTGCGCATCGCCGGCAGTTCGGCGGCGGCGCCGGGCAAATGATCGCCAAGGCCGTCGGCATCCAGCAGGGCGTTCGTCCCCGTGTGCTGGACGCCACCGCCGGGCTGGGCAAGGACGCCTTCGTGCTGGCGACGCTGGGGTGCGAGATGGATCTGACCGAGCGCCAGCCGATCATCGCCGCGCTGCTGGAAGACGGCCTGGCCCGTGCAGCGGGGGATTTCGAGGTGGGCGCGATCGTCGCGCGCATGCGCCTGCTGCAGGGCAACTCCATCGAGCGCATGGCCGCGTGGGAAGGGGAGGCGCCGCAGGTGATCTACCTCGACCCGATGTTCCCGCACCGCGACAAGAGTGCGCTGGTGAAGAAGGAAATGCGTCTGTTCCGCCCGCTGGTGGGCGATGACCTCGACGCTCCGGCGCTGCTGGAAGCCGCACTCAAGCTGGCCAGCCACCGCGTGGTGGTCAAGCGCCCGCGCAAGGCGCCGATCATTGAGGGTCAGAAACCCGGCTACAGCCTGGAAGGCAAGTCCAGCCGCTATGACATCTATCCGCTGAAAAGCCTGAAGGGCTGAGAGCCGCGCCTGTCGGTGTGACTCGCGGTCACGGGTGCATCAGGGTGCAAAGGCCCTGAGGAACAACGCCACCACTTCCTGCACATGGGCCTCGGACTCTTCCGGGGTCGGTGGATTCTCGCAGCCAATCATCAGGCGGAAATGCACGCAGCCCTGCACCAGCATCAGAAAGTGCTCGGCGGCCCGACGCGGACAGTCCATCTTCATCTTGCCCTGCTGGCGGGCCTGCTCCAGCAGGCGCTCCATCTGGTCCAGCACGCGCTGCGGGCCGGCCTCGAAGAACAGCTGCGAGAGATGCGGGTTGCCCGCGCCCTGGGCCACCATCAGCCGGCTCAGGGCAATCGCCTCGGGGCTGTTGATCAACTGATTGAAGCCGCGGCCCAGGTTCAGCAGCAGGCTTTCCAGCGGCGCGTCGGCCGGCGGCTCGGCGAACAGCTCGGGCATGCGTTCGGCGCACTTGGCCTGCACTGCCTCGACGAACAATGTCTCCTTGTCCGTGAAGTGGCTGTACACGGTGAGCTTGGACACCCCGGCCTCGGCGGCGATGGCCTCCATGCTGCTGCCGTCGTAGCCGTAGCGCACGAACAGCTCCTTGGCGGCTTCGAGAATGGCCTTGCGCTTGGCCGGATCCTTGGGGCGACCCGGTCCGTTCGATGAGTTCGTTGGTGACATGTCTTTACATTTCTAATACTGGACTGATGGGTTCTGTATTTTTACTATACCGGCGAGTATAAGAATTCCAACCGCGTTTTGCGAAAGGTCACACATCATGTTCCGCCATGCTCTGTCTGTCGCGCTGCCTGCTGCCTTCATCCTTTCCCTTTCCGCCTGCGGTAACGGCGAACCGCCGAAGCCCGCGGTGCGCCCTGCCATCGTGGTGCAGCCGCTGCCGGCGCGGGATATCACCGAGGCGTATCCCGGTGAAGTGCATGCGCGCCATGAGCCGGAGCTGGCCTTTCGTATCGGCGGAAAAGTCAGCAAGCGTCTGGTGGAAACCGGCGAGCGGGTGAAGAAGGACCAGCCGCTGGCGGAACTCGATCCTGAAGACGTTCGCCTGCAGCTCGAGGCCACGCGGGCCCAGGTAGCCGCAGCCGAAGCCAACCTGCAGACGGTGCGCTCCGAATACGCCCGCTACAAGACCCTGCTGGAGCGCCAGCTGGTCAGCCAGTCGCAGTTCGACAACATCGAGAACACCTACCGCGCCGGCGAGGCGCGGGTGAAGCAGATCCGCGCGGAGTACGACGTGGCCAGCAACCAGGCCGGCTACGCGGTGCTGCGTTCGCCCCAGGACGGCGTGATCGCCACTCGACGGGTGGAAGTGGGGCAGGTGGTTGCCGCTGGGCAGACCGTCTTCACCCTGGCCGCCGATGGTGACCGCGAAGTGCTGATCAGCTTCCCCGAACACGCCTTCGAACGCTTCCGCGTCGGCGAGGCGGTGAGCGTCGAACTCTGGTCGCAGCGCGACAAGCGCTTCAGCGGCAAGATCCGCGAGCTATCGCCGGCTGCCGACCCCCAGTCGCGCACCTTTGCCGCGCGGGTGGCGTTCGACGACGCCAAGGTGCCGGCCGAGCTGGGCCAGAGCGCCCGCGTCTACATCCATGCCGAGGGCACCGTGCCGCTCGCCGTGCCGCTCGCCGCGCTGACGTCCGAAGCTGGCCAGCCGTTCGTCTGGGTAGTCGATCCGAAAACCTCCACCCTGCATCGCCGCCTGGTGCGCATCGGACCATACGCCGAGGACCGCGTGCCGGTGCTCGAAGGCCTGAAGGATGGCGACTGGGTGGTGGCAGCGGGTGTGCAGGTGCTGCGTGAAGGTCAGGAGATACGGCCTGTCGACCGGGAGAACCGGTCGGTCAAGCTGGTGGCGAAGGAGTAACGCCCGATGCAATTCAACCTTTCCGCCTGGGCGCTGCAGAACCGCTCCATCGTCCTGTACCTCATGCTCCTGCTGGGCATCGTCGGGACGCTGTCCTACTCCAAGCTTGGGCAGAGCGAGGACCCGCCGTTCACCTTCAAGGCCATGGTGGTGAAGACCAACTGGCCGGGCGCGACCGCCGAGGAAGTCTCGCGCCAGGTCACCGAGCGCATCGAGAAGAAACTGATGGAGACCGGTGATTTCGACCGCATCATCTCCTTCTCCCGCCCCGGTGAATCCCAGGTGACCTTCGTCGCTCGAGAGGACTTCCACTCCCGCGACATTCCCGAGCTCTGGTACCAGATCCGCAAGAAGGTCAACGACATCCGCTACACCCTGCCTCAGGGCATCCAGGGGCCGTTCTTCAATGACGAGTTCGGCACCACCTTCGGCAATATCTACGCGCTGTCGGGCAAGGGCTTCGACTACGCAGTGCTCAAGGACTACGCCGACCGCCTGCAGCTGCAACTGCAGCGCATCAAGGACGTCGGCAAGGTCGAGCTGGTCGGCCTGCAGGACGAGAAGATCTGGATCGACCTGTCCAACACCAAGCTCGCCACCCTCGGTCTGCCGCTGGCGGCCGTGCAGAAGGCGCTGGAAGAACAGAACGCGGTGACCGCCACCGGCTTCTTCGAGACCGCGACCGACCGCGTGCAACTGCGCGTCTCCGGACGTTTCGATTCGGTGGAGGACATCCGCTCCTTCCCGATCCGTGTCGGCGATCGCACCTTCCGCATCGGCGACGTCGCCGAGGTCCATCGCGGCTTCAACGACCCGCCCGCTCCGCGCATGCGCTTCATGGGCGAGGACGCCATCGGCATCGCCGTGGCCATGAAGGACGGCGGCGACATCCTGGTGCTGGGCAAGAAGCTCGACGCCGAGTTCGAACGCCTGCAGCAGACGCTGCCGGCGGGCATGGAGCTGCGCAAGGTGTCCGACCAGCCGGCGGCGGTGCGCGAAGGCGTGGGCGAGTTCGTCCGCGTGCTGGCCGAGGCGCTGATCATCGTGCTGCTGGTGAGCTTCTTCTCCCTCGGCCTGCGCACCGGCCTGGTGGTGGCGTTGTCGATCCCGCTGGTATTGGCGATGACCTTCGCCTGCATGTACTACTTCGGCATCGGCCTGCACAAGATATCCCTCGGCGCGCTGGTGCTGGCGCTGGGCCTGCTGGTGGACGACGCGATCATTGCCGTGGAGATGATGGCGGTGAAGATGGAACAGGGCTACGACCGGCTCAAGGCGGCGAGCTACGCCTGGACCAGCACGGCCTTCCCGATGCTCACCGGCACCCTGGTCACCGCCGCCGGCTTCCTGCCCATCGCTACCGCGCAGTCGGGCACCGGCGAGTACACCCGCTCGCTGTTCCAGGTGGTGACCATCGCGTTGCTGGTCTCCTGGATCGCCGCCGTGGTCTTCGTGCCCTACCTGGGCGAGAAGCTGTTGCCCGACCTCGCCAAGCGCCACGCGGAAAAGCACGGCGGCAGCGACAAGGGACACGACCCGTATTCGACGCCTTTCTACCAGCGCTTCCGTCGCGTGGTGGAGTGGTGTGTGCGCTACCGCAAGACGGTGATCCTGCTCACCGTGGCGGCCTTCATCGGCTCGATCATGCTGTTCCGCCTGGTGCCGCAGCAATTCTTCCCGCCCTCGGCGCGCCTGGAACTGCTGGTGGACCTGAAGCTGGCCGAGGGTGACTCGCTGACCGCCACCACCGAGCAGGTCAACCGCCTGGAAAAAATGCTCGCCGAGCATCCGGGCATCGACAACTACGTAGCCTATATCGGCACCGGTTCGCCGCGCTTCTACCTGCCGCTGGACCAGCAACTGCCGGCGGCGAGCTTTGCGCAGTTCGTGGTCCTGGCCAAGAGCCTGGAGTCCCGTGAAGAGATTCGCCAGTGGCTGATCAAGCACATGAACGAAGACTTCCCGACCCTGCGTACCCGCATCAGCCGCCTGGAGAACGGCCCGCCGGTGGGCTACCCGGTGCAGTTCCGCGTCTCCGGCGAGCACATCCCGGAGGTCCGCGAACTGGCGCGCAAGGTCGCCGACAAGATGCGCGAGAACCCCCACGTGGTGAACGTGCACCTGGACTGGGAAGAGCCGAGCAAGGCGATCTTCCTCGACATCGACCAGGAACGCGCCCGCGCCCTCGGCGTGAGTACTTCGGACATCTCGCAGTTCCTGCAGAGCTCGCTGACCGGCTCCACCGTCAGCTACTACCGCGAGGACAACGAGCTGATCGAGATCCTGCTGCGTGGCGACGAGCGTGGTCGGCATGACCTCTCGCAACTGCCCAGCCTGTCGATGCAGACCAGCAGCGGGCGCAGCGTGGCGCTGTCGCAGGTGGCGACGCTGGAGTACGGCTTCGAGGAAGGCATCATCTGGCGGCGCAACCGCCTGCCCACGGTGACCATTCGCGCCGACATCTACGATGACTCGCTGCCAGCGACCCTGGTGAAGCAGATCTCGCCGACGCTGGACCCGATCCGCGCCGAGCTGCCCGACGGCTACCTGCTGGACGTCGGCGGCACCGTGGAGGATTCCGCCAAGGGGCAGAACTCGGTGAACGCCGGTGTGCCGCTGTTCATCGTGGTGGTGCTCAGCCTGCTGATGATCCAGCTGCGCAGCTTCTCGCGGATGATCATGGTGTTCCTCACCGCGCCCCTGGGGCTGATCGGCGTGACCCTGTTCCTGCTGGTGTTCCAGAAGCCCTTCGGCTTCGTCGCCATGCTCGGCACCATCGCCCTGGCGGGGATGATCATGCGCAACTCGGTGATCCTCGTGGACCAGATCGAACAGGACCGCGCCCACGGCCTGGACACCTGGCACGCCATCATCGAGGCCACGGTGCGGCGCTTCCGCCCCATCGTGCTGACCGCCCTGGCCGCCGTACTGGCGATGATCCCGCTGTCGCGCAGCGTGTTCTTCGGGCCGATGGCCGTGGCGATCATGGGCGGCCTGATCGTCGCCACGGCGCTGACCCTGCTGTTCCTGCCGGCGCTCTATGCGGCGTGGTTCAGGGTGAAAAAGGAAGTCTAGCCCCGGCTTTCCCAGTGGGGGCAGGCATGAAAAAGCCCGGCGGTTGCCGGGCTTTTCTTTTGTTTTCTGGCGAGACTCAGAGCACCCCGAATACCTTCTTCGCCAGACCGGTGGCCGCTGCAGTCGGGTTCTGGCGGATGGTCTTTTCCTGTTCGGCGATGAGCTTGAACAGACCGTCCAGCGCTTCCTCGGTCACGTAGTTCTCGATGTTCGCGTTCTTCGCATCGACCACGCCGAAGGCGGCGGCCTGGCTCGCGAAGGCGTTGTACTGCTTGGCCACGCCAACCTGGTCAGTGGCTTGTTTGATGATCGGCAGGAACTTGGCGCGCAGTTGATCGCGGCTGCTGCGGTTCAGGTAGTCGGTGGCGGAGTGGTCGCCGCCCTGGAGGATGCCCTTGGCGTCGGTCACGCTCATCTTCTTCACCGCATCGACCAGCAGCGCCTGCGCTTGCGGCATGGCGGCCTCGGCTGCCTTGTTCATGCTTGCCTCGAGCTGGTCGACCTGGGCGCCCATGCCGAACTGCTTCATGGTCTTGGCGGCCTTGCCCAGCTTGCCGGGCAGTTCGATGCGCACGGCCGGGTCATTGCTGAAGCCGCCGGGCTGGCTGAGCTGCTTCACGGCCACCTGTGCACCCTGCGTCAGCGCATCCTTCAGGCCGCCGGTGGCGTCGCTCTGGCTGAGGTCGGAGAGGGACAGGGCGAAGGCATTGACGGACAGCAGGGCGCCGGCCAGCAGAACGGGGAATCGCAGCATCGGTACTTCCTTGGCGAAACCCGGCGGCTTGCGTACCGCCGAGGTGGAGAATGGAGGGGGGAGATTAACGGAGGATGGCCGCCGGGGAAAACCCGGCGGCGCGGTGAATCAGCGCACGGGATCGACGCGGACGCGAAGCGGTTGCGAGTCGCTGCCGTCGAGTTTGACGCTGTGGCGCTCGGTGGTGATGAACAGCAGGCGGCCGCCGTCCTCGATGCGCGCGTTGACGGCGTAAGTGTGTCCCGGTTTGACCTGGTTGCGGTCGTAATCCAGATGGAACGCCAGCGGCACCTGGCGGCCAGGCTCCAGTTGCTGCTGGGCCAGATCGACGGCCGGGGCATCGGCCAGCGATACGTCCTGCAGGCTGACGGTGACCTGGGCGGTCGGCGGCAGGGCGATGCGCTGCAGGTAGAAGACTTCACCATCCAGCGAAGCCTTGTCGCCGGAGGAAGTGGCACTGCAGGCGGCGAGCAGGCCGGTCATCAGCAGCAGGGGAAGGGTTTTCTTCATGGAGCTCTCCTTTGAACCAAGGGGCGTCAGACCATTGTGCACGGCGATAGTTGCTTCGCACATGACTTGTTCAATGACGATTGCCCTGAGAGCCATGCTGTTTGTCTAGGCGTAGGTTTCAGCGTCGACCAGAAGCTTGCCCTCTAGGTCCTTGGCCGAGAGAAGGGGCATCTTCTCCTCCAACGGCCAATCGATCTTCAGGTCGGGGTCGTCCCAGCGGATGCAACGCTCATGCTGGGGAGCGTAATAGTCGGTGGTCTTGTACAGAAACTCCGCTGAGTCGCTCATGACGATGAATCCGTGGCCGAATCCTTCGGGCACCCACAGCTGGTGTTTGTTTTCGGCACTGAGCACTGCACCTGCCCATCGGCCGAAGTTGGGCGAGGAGCGACGCAGGTCGACGGCGACGTCGAACACCGTACCGCTGACAACCCTCACCAGCTTTCCTTGTGGCTGCTGTATCTGATAGTGCAATCCACGCAGCACGCGTTTCGCGGATCGGGAATGATTGTCCTGAACGAATTGCACCCGGCGGCCGATGGCCTCTTCGAAGTGTCTGTGGTTGAAGCTTTCGAAGAAGAACCCTCGGTCGTCGCCGAAGACCCTGGGTTCGATCTTGAAGACCTCCGGAAGTGCCAGTGGAGTTGCTCTCATCAGTAAACAGCCTCTTTAAGCAGGTGCTTCAGGTACTTGCCGTAGTCGTTCTTGCACAGAGGTTCCGCCAGCTTTTCCAGCGTTTCGGCATCAATCCATTTATGACGGAAAGCAACTTCCTCCGGGCAGGCAACTTTCAGCCCCTGACGATGCTCAAGTGTGGCGATGAAATGGCTGGCTTCGAGCAAGGAGTCATGGGTACCGGTATCCAGCCAGGCATAACCGCGCCCCATGATTTTCACCGTCAGGTCGCCAGATTCCAGATAGCAGCGATTCAGGTCGGTGATCTCCAGCTCTCCGCGGGCGGACGGCTTGATGCTCTTGGCGATGTCCACGACTCGATTGTCGTAGAAGTACAGACCGGTCACGGCGTAGTTGGATTTGGGGGCGCGGGGCTTCTCTTCCAGGCTCATGGCTTTGCCGGTCGAGTCGAACTCCACGACGCCATAACGCTCCGGGTCCTGGACGTGGTAGGCGAACACGCTGGCGCCGGTCTCCTGTTGCGTTGCGTTGCGCAACAACTCGGGGAAGTCATGGCCGTGGAAGATGTTGTCGCCCAGCACCAGTGCGCAGCGATCTTGTCCAATGAACTGCTCGCCTATCAGGAAGGCCTGTGCAAGGCCGTCGGGGGAGGGTTGGACGGCGTACTGCAGGCTCAGTCCCCACTTGTTGCCATCGCCGAGCAGCTGTTCGAAGCGTGGAGTGTCTTGTGGCGTGGAGATGATCAGAATGTCTCGTATCCCTGCCAGCATCAGTGTCGTGAGGGGGTAGTAGATCATTGGCTTGTCATAAACCGGCAGCAGCTGCTTGGAAATGGCCAATGTGGCGGGGTGCAGGCGTGTGCCTGAACCGCCGGCGAGAATGATGCCCTTGCGTGTCATTGGATGGCCCCTGCTAATTCGTGAATCGGGCGTTGCGCGTGGTGTTGCCATTCAGGCAGTGCCACGCCGAAAGTGCTCTGCAGCTTGCGTGTCGACAGCCGTGAGTTGGCAGGTCGGTGAGCCGGTAGTGGGTACTCCGCAGTACTGATCGGTAACACCTGGTCTGCTGGGCAAGTCAGGGCAACGCCCAGTTGCAATGCTTGTTTCACGATGAACTGCGCAAATCCGTACCAACTGGTTTCGCCCCCGGCGACCAGATGATAGGTACCGCTGGCTTTATCGTTCAGCTGCGATTCCTGGCTTAGTCGCGCGAGTACCAGTGCCGTGATGTCCGCGATCAGCTCGGCGCTGGTGGGGGCACCCACTTGATCGGCTATCACTTTGAGTTCGGTGCGTTCACTAGCGAGCCGCAGGATCGTTTTCGCGAAGTTGTTCCCTCGGGCCGCATACACCCAACTGGTGCGGAAAATGAGGTGCCGGCAGCCACTGGCTCGAATCGCCTCCTCGCCGTCCAACTTGGTTCGGCCGTAGATATTCCGGGGGCCAGTCACGTCCGTTTCGGCGTAGGGAGAATTCCCGTCGCCGCTGAAGACGTAATCGGTGGAGTAATGCACCAGCCAGGCATTCGATTTTGCGGCGGCGACTGCCATTGCCTGGACGGCTTCGCTGTTAATACGGCGAGCGCCAGCCTCGTCAGATTCGGCCTTATCCACGGCAGTGTAGGCAGCGGCGTTGACGATGAACTGAGGACGGATCTTGGCGATCAGGTTGTCCACGGCCTTGATGTCGTTCAGATCAGCCATTGCCCGATCACAGGAGATGAGCATGCCGAGCGGAGCCAGGGCGCGCTGCAGTTCCCAGCCGACCTGGCCGTTGGCGCCGAATAAAAGAATCCTTTTCATATGTATTGCCTGCCGATCCAGTCGCTATACGCGCCGCTGGTGATGCTGGTTACCCAGGCCTGATTCTCGAGGTACCAGCGAACCGTTTTTCGAATGCCGGTTTCGAAGGTCTCTGCCGGTTTCCAGCCGAGCTCCCGCTCCAGCCGGGTGGCGTCGATGGCATAGCGGCGGTCATGACCCGGGCGATCCTTGACGAACGCAATCTGTTGGCGATAGCTCTGGCCGTCGTGTCTTGGGTGCTCCTGATCGAGGATGTCGCAGAGCGTCTGTACCACGTCGATGTTGGCTTTTTCGTTCCAGCCGCCGATGTTGTAGGTCTCACCCGGCACGCCCGCCTCCAGGACACGCCGTATGGCACTGCAATGGTCCTTCACGTACAGCCAGTCCCTGACTTGCTGGCCGTCCCCATAGATCGGCAAGGGCTTCGCCGCCAAGGCGTTGTGAATGACCAGCGGGATCAGCTTCTCCGGGAAGTGATAGGGCCCATAGTTGTTCGAGCAGTTGGTCGTCAGGACGGGCAGCCCATAGGTGTGGTGATAGGCGCGTACCAGATGATCGGACGCAGCCTTGGAAGCTGCGTAAGGGCTGTTGGGTTCGTAGCGATGCTGTTCGGTGAATGCCGGCGCCTTTGGCATCAAGGAACCGTAAACTTCATCCGTGGAAACATGCAGGAAGCGGAAGGTCGCCTGTTCATTGCCGGAGAGTCGTTGCCAGTAAGCACGTGTGCACTCCAGCAGCCTGAATGAGCCGACGATATTGGTCTGAATGAATTCATCCGGGCCGTGGATCGAGCGATCGACATGGGACTCCGCAGCGAAATGGAGAATGGCGCGGGGGCGATGTGCTTGCACTATTTGCTCGATCAGCGCCGCGTCGCCGATATCTCCTTTGATGAAGAGATGCCGGGGATCGTTTTTCAGGCTTTCGAGATTCTGGCGGTTTCCCGCGTAAGTCAGCTTGTCGAGACTGACGACAGGCTCGTTATGAGCTGCCAGCCAGTCGAGCACGAAGTTGGAGCCGATAAAGCCGGCGCTTCCGGTGACTAGAATCGTCATGGAGTAGATCCTGTTGCGTGGTTAGGCGAAAGCTGCTGCGACTGCCCGCCGCGGAGTGGCACTCAATCGGAGGGAGCAACTCATTCCACGATCCTGCCGAAGAGGTTCTGGAACATGACCTGGTCCCGCCCGTCCGTGAGGTCATACAGCGAGTAGTCGTGATTGAGCCTTGCGCCGCCGTCGCGGGTCAGTGGGTCCCAGGTCAGGTTGGCACGGCGCATGGTGGAACTGCTCATCAGTTCATCGAAGGGGATCGACACGTACATGCCCTTGTCGAAACTGCCTTCCCCGTAGGCTTCCTTGTCGGCGGTCGTCAGCGTGACCCAGGCGCCGAAGCGCACGCCGTTGCTGAACTGGCGGGACATATCGAGGGTGCCGCCCCAGTCGCGCGCCAGGTAGCGGCCGGCGCTGACGGTGGCCAGGATGTCCTGGAAACCGGTCTGCCAGTAGAGGGTGACGAAGCCAGTCGCCACCTGATAGTCGCGCAGACCGAAATGCTGGTCGAACTCGCGTTGGCGCACCAGATCGAGGTTGGCGCCCAGTGCCCAGTCTTCACCCAACGGCCGGTACAGCAGTTCGCCACCGACACCAGCGAACATGCTTTCCAGGTAGCCGCCGTAGACCATGGCGTAGAGATCCTGGTCGAGCCGTGCGGTCTTATTCAGCTGGAAGCTTTGCAGCATGACGTTGGAGGTCGTCATGTATTGGCGAATGTCGGTGCGTACGCGCGGCAGGTTGCTGGGAGCGTCGTAGGTGAAGTTGTCGAAGTTGTTGAACAGATTGACGCTGAGCAGGCCGTTCGCCCATAGGCTGGATGTGAAGCGGTACTCGCTGTCGAGGTCGGTGGTGATCTGATAGAGAAGAAAGTCGTTGGGACCGCCGATGCTCTGGTTATAGCCCAGGCCAACGTTGTAGGTGAGTGGGGCGGGTTTCTGCTGATAGAGCATCTGCTCCTGCTGTGGCAGTGGGGTGTTCTGCTCGGTAGTGCGGCGCAGGTCTTCCAGTGGTCGTTCCTGGTTGGCCACATCCTCGAACATCCGGCGCGGTACGCTGGTTTCGACGACAGGCTGGCCGTAGCGCGTATCGACGACGGTGAACCATCGGACGTCGTCGCTGGTGCTGTTGTCGAGAATACGCGCCGCACGCCCGACCGCTTCGGGCGTGTAGAGGTAGCGGGTCTGTTCGCCGTAGACCACGACTTCGCGGTTCTTCCGGGTAATGCGATCCACCTTGTAACCGGCGTTTGCTTCCAGACGGCGGGAGACGTCGGCCCAGTCAGTCGCTTCGGTTGGTTTCTGACCAACCCGCTGTATCAAGGCTTCGGGAGCGGGATCGTTCACCTTAGCCGGCGCGGTACGGGTGGTGAAGTTGGTGTGCAGGGTAATGCCGAACATAGCAGTGTTGCCGCGCTCGAACGCAGCAGTCAGGTCGATAGCATCGGTGGCCTTGAAGACCATGCCGATGTTGAAGGGCGAGCTCTGCTTCTGGTTGTCGTCCAGCGGTTCATGCTGATAGTCGTTGCCGTCGTACTCGAGCTTGAAGGACAGCGGCTTCCAGGGCGTCTGCCAGTGGATGCCGCCGAAGAGAGCGGGGCGGCCGCGGAAGTAGGAATTCGAATTTACCGAGCCCGCGGAATCGACCGTGCCCGTTGGCGCGGGGCGGCTCCTGAATCGGTCGTCAATCCAGCCCAGTGGATTATTCAACTCGCCACGGTTCCCTATGTAGCCCCAGGCTAGTCCCAGGCTGAAATCCAGATCGCCGACGCGTTTGCTGCCGACCAAATATTCACTGGAGAACAGCCCCGTTCCGCCGATGTCCCTGCCACCCAAAGCTATTTCCGGTGCCCAGCGATTTTCCTGAAGCAGACGGAATTTGACGTCGAAGGCCTTGTCCTTGTAGCTCTGGTCGCCACTGAAGTCGTTCGCGCCGTACTGGCGGTTGCTGATCGACGTATAGCGGAAAGTGCCCTCCATCCAATCGAAAGGTTGCAGCGAGAAGCTGTAGCGCGAGTACGGATCGGTACGGTTGGCGTTGATGCTGATTTCGCCTGCTGGCGCCATGCGCGCGGTCGGCGTCTGTAGCAGGCCTACTCCGCCGAAATCGTTCTGGGTGTAGCGTGGCTCGGCACCTGCCAGGCTCGCGCCCGCCAGCAGCAGGCAGAGTCCGTGACGGCAGTTCATGGCAACTCCATGGATAACGGCTGAGTAGCGATGAACCTGGCCAGTTCACTGTTCAGGTCAGCGGCGATCGCATCCACTCGTGTGGCATCCAGGGGGATCAGCAGGATGGCGCCAGGGGCTGGAGGAGCGGTTTCCTCGCGATTCCACAGAGCTCTGCCCAGGCGGGAAACCTGCCCGTCGGGCTGGATCAGATAGAGGTAGTCCGGGTCGGCCTCCGCCAGGGCGGGGCACTGTTGCGCATACCGGTAGGCCTGTTGCAGCGGGGCGAATGGGAGTTTGCAGTCGTTCGACACCGCGCCGGTGACACGAATGCTGTCCGGCCGCGGCGGGAATATCAGTCGGTCGCCGCCCTGAAGCTTGGGGGAGTGCAGGGCGTTCAGTTCGACAGCCAAGGGATCGAGCCGGTACAAGCGTCGTCCGGTGATCGGAAGTCGGCTCACCTGCTCATTCAGTCGCTGGGCTGCGGCGGCAAGCCCTGGCTCGTTCTGAAGCATTGCGAGACGTTCGATCTGGATCAGGTCGAACAGGACGCCTGCCTTCAGGCGTTGTTGGCCCTGCTTCAAGCTGTCGCTTTGCCAGGACGCGCCAAGCCAGTAGCCCAGCGGGTCGACGCGCAACTGGCTTATCAGATCGCCCAGGCGCAGGCCTTCAGCAATTTCCTTTTCCCCGGGAGCGGGCACCGCCCCCAGCACTTCTATGCGGGTACTGGCAAGCAGCGTGTTGCCGAGAACAAGACCCAGCAGCAGACAGCCGATTGGCGCAAGCTTCATGGTTGCCCCCGCAGTGGCCGCAGCTGGGTGAGGGTGACGCTCAGGATTGGCGTGACCTGCTGGCGGCTCTGCATGACGAAGCCGTCTTGCGGGTCGACCCAGTAGTGGTTGGTCGAAGACATGCCCGCGATCGGAGATTTCAGGACTTCATCGATGCGCAGCAGGGTGTAGTCCCGCTCGAGGATGCGGACCGTCTCGATGCCGGCTGGGTGGAAAGCCCCGCTGAGGGGGATGTCGAACTGCATGCTCGAAGCGAGGTCGATCCAGCGATGACTCGGCTGCCCGTCTGCAACGCGCTGCAACTCACGAGGGAAGGGCGAGCCCGCGGCCAAACGTGTCCCCAGGAGATCATTCGGGAAACCGAGAGTGCGTACGATGACGCCATCCTCCAGTAGCAATAGCTGGTTGGAGTTGGCCCGCCAGTACTGCAGCTTGCCCTGCACGCGCACCAGCGCCATCACCGCCGAGCCAAACTCGGTGGTGACCTGGATCTGGTAGTAGGGGAGGGAGTCGACCTGAGCCTGCGTGACTTCCAGACCAGCAGGGCGGTGCAGACTGGCGCCCAATGTATCGAGGGAGCCCTGCATCAATGGGTTGCAGGCGCTCACTGAAGCAGCCGATGCGGCGAGCATGATCAGACGAAGGGCAGTCATGGCGCCGGATCAGTTGTTGTTGAGGTTGCGCTGTACGGTTGAGCCGGTGCCGACCATGCCGGCGGAGGGCACCAGTTGGCTGATCAGCCGGTTCCAGCGGGTGACCCCTGCCGGGCCAACGTACACAACATCCTGAGGCCGCAGCTGGAACTGCTGGGCGAGGATGAACGCGGTCGGAGAGTTTGCGTCGAGCTGGAACACCGTGGCGCGCTCGGTTTCCAGGTTCTCCACGCCACGAATGACATAGACGGCCTTGCCGTTGGCGGTGGTCTGGTTCAGGCCGCCGACGCTGCCCAGAGCATCGGCCAGGTTCATCTCGCGGGTCTTGAAGGTCAGGGCGCGTGGTGCGTTGACCTCGCCCATCAGATAGACCTTCTTGCGGTCGTTGTAGGGCAGGTAGATGCGATCACCGTCCTTCAGGTACAGGTTGTACAGGTCTGAACCCAGTGCGGTATTGAGAGCATCCAGGTTCAGGCGATAAATCTGCTGGCTGCGCTGCAGCGTCAGCCCGGAGAGGTCCGCGTTGGCCGTGTCCAGTTCGGCGGCTCCGATTGCCTCCATCAATGTCAGGGGCGTTGCGGTAATGGGTTGCTGTCCTGCCTTCAAGAAAGCGCCATTGAGCACCACGCGCTGGCTGGCATAGCGCATCACGGCAATGTCGACCTGCGGTTGCTCGATGTAATCGGCCAGCGCCTCGCTGATGTGGTGGCGAACTTCCTCGATCGTCCGGCCTCCCACCTTGATCTGTCCAACATAGGGATAGAACAGCGTGCCGTCGGGGCGCACCAGGCGGCCGTTGGCGTCGATCTGCTGTTGCTGCCCGGCTGGCGAGGTCAGCTCCGGATGGTCCCACACGGTGATGTAGAGCAGGTCACCGGCACCTATTCGATAGCTTTCCGGCGCATAAGCCAGCAGTTCGGGTGGAACCTGCTCATGCTGCTGCGTTGCGGCCTCCACGATGAGCAGCTTCGGCGTGATCTGCACCAGTTGGATACGGCTGGATTCGGCCGAATCCTCCTGCATCAATCGCCCTGTAGCCAGATTCTGGCCAGGGGAAAACATGCACCCCTGAAGCACGAGGGCGGACAGGACAGCAACAGACAGTGAACGGATCATGGAAGGCTACACGGGAGAGATGAAGAGGATGACGCGGGAACCTTTCAGCGTCGGTATTCCTGGCTCGGGTGGGGGCGGTCAGGAGGCTGCGCAGGTTAGCAATGGGACTTGGAGGCGGATGTAGGAAAAGGATGGCGAGGTGCGACAGGGAATTCTTTAACTGAGGGCGCTTATGACTAGTAGGCGTTCTGGTGCACGAACCCCTTGAACAGGGTCAGGAAGACAATCTTCAGGTCCCACCAGAGTGACCAGTTATTGATGTAGGCGAGGTCGAACTCGACCCGCTTCTGCATCTTCTCCAGGGTATCCGTCTCGCCGCGCCAGCCGTTGACCTGGGCCCATCCGGTTATGCCCGGTTTGACTTTGTGGCGCAGCATGTAGCTGCTGATCTGCCCGCGATATTCCTCGTTGTGGGCTATCGCATGAGGGCGCGGGCCCACGATGGACATATCGCCCAAGAGCACGTTGATGAACTGCGGAAGCTCGTCCAGAGAGGTGCGGCGCAGGAAGGCTCCAACCGGGGTGATGCGGCTATCGTTGCGCGTCGCTTGAGTTACCGTTGCCCCGTTTTCCATCACCCGCATACTGCGGAACTTCCAGACTTCGATGGAGCAGCCGTCGATGCCGTAGCGCTTCTGCCTGAAGAGCACCGGTCCGGCCGAGGTGAGCTTCACCGCCGCAGAGATCAACAACATGGGGAGGGCAATCAGGCACAGAATGAGCGAGGAAAGTGCTATGTCTTCCAGGCGTTTCACCCACGCACCGACGCCGACCATGGGGCTGTCGAAGATGCTGATGGTGGGGATGCCATCGATGTTCTGCGTACGGGCGTGGAGCAGGTTGAAGATGAATACATCAGGGATGATATGCACAGACGCCGTTGTGTCGCTTAACTGCTGAACCAACCACTTAATGCGGGACTCACTACGCATCGGCAAGGTGATGTAGATCCTGTCCAGTTCACCTGAGCGTGCCCTTTCGACGAGATCTTCCAACACGCCTGATACAGGCAACTTCACTTTTCGATATCCGAGGCCGACTGGCTCCAACCGCGTGTCATCGTAAAAACCGACGAGTTCAAGTCCCATCCATGGCGCATTGGCAATACTGGATCCCAGGCGTTTCCCTAGCGTACCTGCGCCAGCGATGGCAACCGAGCGAGTATTGAAGCCGCGGCGACGCAGGGCGTGCAACGCAAGGCGCAGTAGAACGCGGTATCCACTAAGCCCTCCCAGCACGAGAGAAAACCACTGAAATTGGCCAGCGGCATCAAGGAGCGTGAACCTGGGGACGAGGTAATCGATCAAGACGACACCGGTGACGCTTATCGTCCAGACACTGCAAACCCTACGTAGTTCTGTCTGTGTTCTTTCTCCCCGCCATGAGGTATACAACTGGGCGAAGTCGCTGAGCAGATAGAAGATGACCAGGGATGACAAAGTAGCAATAGCCGAGGCGTAGTCCCACGGCGTGCCATTGGAAGTGAGCACGACAGTCATACCTAAGAAGATTACCATCAGGTCCAGTAGCCTCTGCAAAACTGAAATACTGGCCTGATGCGGGCGTAAAATTCCTCTATCTCGTCTGTTCATTATCAGATCCGAAATTTACTAATTAGGATTGAATGTCGAGTTCAATTGCGCGAAGCAGTCGGTCTCGATTGGTGCGGTCAATGACATCTGAATGAGAGCTTCGAGTGCCTATGAATCTTTTTAGAAAATCAATGGTTAACTCGGAAACGTCCCAGATTATCCGGCAGATATGCTCTTGCTCAAGCCATCTTGCTGTATCGGCCTGATGCGAGTTTCGATGCTCGTGGAGTAGATGGTTTCGCGGAACTATCAGCAGGGGGATATTTCGTTCCTTGGCGGACAGCAACGTCCCCATGCCGGCGTGCGATATAATAAGGTCGCAGTCTTTAAGTGCTAGATCGTATTCCTCTTCATCTAGAAATGACTTGGTCTGAATAGTATTGTAGGGCTCAGGGTCATTACCTACTTGCGCTGAAAAATAAAAGCTCGCTCCCTGAGGTGAGGAGGCTAGTTCATCGATACGTTTAATCAACCTGGGGAAGGGGAGTTGTGTTCCAACTGTCACAAAGATCTTCATAGTATTCGTCCGCTATAAAATACTAACTTCCCATCGCACAGGTGAGGCCATTGACTGTACGTTTTGCTGCAAATGTGCTTCGCAAGTCTTCCGGATAAGGAAAGTTTGGTGACGTTGGCGATCGAGTCAATCCAGATCGACTTTACTCCGAGAATTCTTGCAGCAAGGCAGACTGCCAAGCCTGGCAGGGCGCCAGTTGAAATTACGGCTGTAGTTGGAGTGTTGCTCTTCAGTATCCGGACACCATGGGCCAGTGTTCTAAGAAAGGCAAAGGGAGAGAATCCGGAAAAGTCAGGGATGAGATAGAAACTTCCGTCAGCTGAGTTCTTGCTGGATGTCGATATTCTTATTGTCGAGTAGTCCTTGCTAAGATTTTCCGTTATTTTTAACAGTTGAATCCAGTGGCCACCGTTGCTGGCGACTAAAGCTATCTTCTTCACGCTTGTGTTTCCATTTTGTGAGCGAGCACGAGCCCAGATAAAACAAACCTATTCCCAGCGAGTAGGGCGAGAAACCTTCCTCTTGAAAGATGCTGTTTGCGAGTACGCAGATAACAAAGAGTGAAATCATTCGTTCCGACGTGTCTCTTGATGTGATTCCAGCAGTGGCAAGCGATAAGTAGAATAGGTAGATTAAAATTGAGAAGATTCCGAACTGCCCGATCAGAACTCCCAGCCCTGTATCGCTGAACCCTACTTCGTCGCTGCCGCTAGCAATGGAGCTCTGAACGCCCGCTGAGCCAAGGCCTCGTCCGAACAGGACGCTGGGTAGTTGTCCGATAGCCCAAAGAAGCTTCACCATATGTGGATTGCCTGAAGATAGCCCCAAGGAAAAGGTTGTGGCCACGTATGTTGTGAGTAGAAGAATGAGTGAAGTTATGAATATGCGGTTTTCATGCTTCCCTTTATGCGGGATCCAGTAGAGGAGCACGCAGATGAACCAAGTCAGTAATGGTCCTTTGGTCCCCAGGATAGCTATTCCTAACATCAAGACTATTGGAGTTATTACCTTGCCTTTCGAGATCAGGAGAAGTGAGCAGAATGAGAGGAGATAACCAAGGGAGATCGGATGTAGCAACGTGCCCAAGGGTCTCAGCATGCTTATGTTCTTGAGGAGTTCAGAATTGAATAGATATCGTGTATTTCGTTGTACCAACTGCTCAGCAGACAAGGGGAATGGCAAGCCAAGCTTTAAGGAGATGTACTGGTGTGCGCCGGTTATCTCGTAGACAAGATCTGGGAAGGATACTTCGAATGCTATGAATATTACTGAAATTACCCCAAATGATACGAAGGTCTGGAATATATCATATTTTTTAACGCCAAGGCTGATGGTGATTCGCCCCGTCAGATAGAGAGCCAGCGGATAGAGAAGCATCCTTAGGCTGATGGTTGCTGATGATATATCTACTTTGAGTAGTGCGGTCGCATAGCAGAAAAATATTGAAAGGATGTATAGTAAAAATCTTTTTGAAGGAATTAGTAGCTTGGGGCGAGCGGCAGAAAGGTAGATGAGTGCGGTTACGCACAGAATGAAATCCAGGCCTTGGTTTATTGTGAGTGATATTTTGGTGAGTTCGTTATCGAAATGGTAGGACAGAGAAGATGTAAGTATGTTCTTGAATAACAGTAGTCCGATCAGGAGAAATATAAGGAGTGGTTTATAGTTTCTGTCTAGGGTGCTGATGAGCAGAGCTGCCAGTAAAGTAGCAAGTCCAAGGCGAAAGTCAAAGAACGAGAAGAATATGATGAATGTCGCCGAGACAAAACTGAGCAGGAGTTTTGAGTTGCGCATTAATAATATTGTTTGGCTGCTGTAGCGTGAGCGTCGGCGAGGTGGGTGCAGATAGTCTTGCTAGGGAAGATTTTCGTGCTCGAGTGTTCGCGGTGCATGACCTCTATATCCGGAGCATAGAGGGTCTTTAGTTTGCTTTCTTGGACTTTGTGGCCGAGGTAGTTCTCTTCGCAAAACAGGAAGTTGCTCATCGATAGAGAAACTTTTCTGCTGAAGAAGGTTCTCGTAAATATAACAAATGATCCGTGGCCGGCGTAAATATCCCTAGGTGAAGTGGATGTCGCCCTGATGCGCCCGGTACTGAGTGATTTTCTAACTTTGCTCATTAGTAATCGGTAGATTCCAGTTGCTAAAGATGACTTGAAAAGTATGGAGAAAAATATAACTTTTATTCTTGGTGGCTTTTTGGAGAGATAAGGGTTTTGTTCATGGCCACTTAGCTTTGAAACAATCCTTGGTGCAATGATGGCATAGGTGTCAGATTTTTTTGGGGCGAGGCTTGTCGATAATTTATTTGAGTCAAATTCGATGTCGGGATTGCTCAGGCAGATGAAATCGTAGTCTTCGACTGCAATGTCGTCATGTGTTAAGGCGTAACGAAATCCGCCCAAGTATCCAAGGTTCTGGGCGCATGAGGAGAAAAGGATGTTGATGTTCAGGTTTAGTCTCTTGGCGGCTTCTTGGAATATTTTCTTGTTTTCGCTAGTGCAGATTTTTGAATCGTTATCATGAAATATCAGGGTGGTGTTTTCTTGATTGGGAAAGTTTGAGAAATTTTCAAGAAATAACACTGAGTCCTCAATGGAGTTAAAGTTTACCAGGCAAATAAGAATGCGCGGGTGATTATTCATGGCTATTCGCTTGTATGTAGTTTTTCAAGGTGGCCTCAATCAATTTCTTTTGTTCCGTAAGTTCAGCTTTTCCTGTGATTTTGTGGCCAGTTGACGTGAGGCCCAGGAACGCATCCGAGAAATCGAGTGAGGCAACGGATTTGAAGTCGTTTTCCAACATCCAGGTTTCGAGGAATGAGCCCAGTTTCCTGACTTTTCTAGTATTGATTCCACAAACTTTAACTCCATAAGAGTAGGCAGTTATGGCTCCGTGAAGACTGGTTCCTATATATCCTTTGGACATTGCCAGTGACGCCATGATGTCGAGGATGTGTGGACTGTTCTGGAAATAGACGCTTGGGTTCTTTTCACGTATACGTTTGAATATTTCAAATAAGACAATATGGTCTTCATGCCCGGTGGCTCTGCCAATTGGAAGCAGAAGAATTGCTTTTCCCGACGTTTCCTGGATGAAAATTAACTGTCGGACGATGTTGTCTATTTCCGATTGGATATAACGCTTTGCGGCCTGAAATACGAAGTAGTTATCTTCCGGGAAAAGCTGTGACTTCTCTATTTTGGATTTCCAGTTGCGCTCTTTCAGTTCTCTCAAGTCGAAGTGGTTTGACATGATCAGTGCCGTGTCAGGTATTAGCTTGCAGTTGACTCCGGCGCTTATTAGGTTGGATTGTGTTAACTTGTCGCGTACAGTAACCTCGTCGGACTGCTTGAGGTCGCACGCAATTTTTAGGAGTTGGTGTTTGTTCCTAGGGTTGGAGAAATTTGCCCCACCGACGGCTGTGTAGAAAATTTTTGCCGAGGTTGCAGATCGTGGGATTATGTAGGGGAAATCGTTTTTTTGGCCTGTAATGCGTTGGATTATCTTGTTCGAAAGCTTAGTTCCAATGGCAAGTTTTAATGCCCTGAGGGTGTTGTAGGTTGTACTGCTTGAGATGTGTCCTGTCATTGTAATCCAGTCGGTCGGCAACACCTCGCCGCCACTGATTATTATTCGGTCTTCTGCTTCTTGTTGTGATGATAAAAGGCTTCGTATGGAACTGTTGCTGACGCCGCCATACTGTTCTGAAGAATACTCTCGCACGGAGTAGTAGCGTACTTCAGCGCTTGGGCATGACCGCCTAATAAATCGGGTATGTATGATCGGGAAGAGGATGTCGCCGTAGTTATGCCTGTCAAAGGCGCCTAGGATGTGGTAGGTGGTCATTTTTGAAGTGGTCCTGTGGGGTTGCCTATTGGCCAGATAATATTTTTCTTTATTTTTCTGAGGCGCATCAGGTCTCTATCTGTCCAATCCAGAAGAATATTGACTGTTAAGGCGCATACTAAGGTGGAGGCTGCAGCTCCGGATAATCCAAAGCTCGGGATTAGAACGAGGTTCAGCATGACTTTCAGCAGGGCGCCTATGCCTGATCGTATTACTATCTTCTTCTCCATGTGCTCAATGCTCAAGTAGCGAGCCGTAACGGAACCAATGGCAGTAAATACGGATGCCGCCATCAGAAACTTGAATGGCATCGCGGCGTTTGAGTATTCATTCCCAAAAGCCAGTTTGATTATGGAGTCGGCGAACAGGATGGAAATGGCTGAAATACAGATGCTTCCCCAGGTAACTACCCTGAAAAGTTGAGTAAGTCGTTTTGTGTATTTTTCAGGATCTCCTGTTTTAAGTCTTGTAATTGCCGGTATCAAAGAGATGCTTAGTGCAAAAGGAAAAACTACCCATGCCTCATATAACTTGGCTGCGCTTGAGTAAACTCCCAATGCGTCGAGCCCCATAAGTCCACGGATCATGAATTGATCGATTCGCGTGTACAAAAGTGCAGCGATTGAGGCGAGGACCATAGGTAGGGAACTGCGCAGTAACCTATTTGCGGTTTCCTTGCTGAAGCAGGAAAGCAATCTCAGGCTTGAGGAGTTTCGGAAGAGGATGAGCAAAAAAGCGGAGAGTAGCGCCTGGTCAAAGAGAATTGACAAAATAAAGAAGTGGGTGGGAGTTTTCCAGTGTATCAGGGCTAATTTTATTGCTGAAGATATTAATAGGGTAAGGGTCTTGCAGATTGTTGATGTTCGTGTTTTAAGTTGTGATTGGTTATAAAAGTCTATGATGGAGAGTGAGGATAGTATGGGTGCCAATGATATTGTAAGAATGAAAATTTTGAGTTCTTTAGAGTCCTCGAGAAGATATAGTGCAGTTGTTGATAGCGCGCAAATCAGTGTTCCTGAGCACAGTACAAGAATATAGGCGGTGCTCAGCAGGGAGTCTTTTTGGTTGGGGGTTGATACTAGTTCTCTTACTAGGATTGAGTCCATTCCGAGACGCGACAACGTAATGCAGATCGTTGCGATGGAAAGGCAGTAGTTATATATCCCAAAGTCATTCGGTCCAAGATAGCGGGCTGTGTAGATTCCGACCAGTATTCCTGCCAGAAGCCTGAGAACTTGATCCAGTAGTGCCCAGGCCGAGTTGGATATCAATGTGGTAGTTAGCCGGGTTCTCATTATGGTGTGATGCCTACTGAACGGAGTGCGGCGCGTTATTTTCTTCCTATGGATACATATGAGATTCCAAGTTTTTCTAGTTCTGTTTTGCAGTAAATATTTCTGCCGTCAAATATTGCTGGAGTCGACAGCTTGCTTGTTATCTTCTCAAAGTCCGGTGCTTTGAATTCGGGCCACTCTGTGATGACTATGAGTGCATCTGCCCCTTTCAGGGTTGCGTATTTGTCTTCGCAAAGTACTAGGTTTTTATCGTCTCGGTAAATTCGGCGGGCCTCGTTCATTGCTTCAGGATCATAAGCTCGTACGGAGGCGCCTGCTGCCCAGAGTGCCTCGATAAGAATACGACTTGGCGCTTCGCGCATGTCATCTGTGTTGGGTTTGAAAGAGAGCCCCCATAGCGCAAATGTTCGGCCGCTTATTTGGCCGTTAAAGAATTCGTGTATTTTTCTGAAGACTACTTTTTTCTGTTCTTTGTTTCTTTTTTCAACCGACTTAAGTATGCCGGCGTCAAAGTCCAGTGATTCGGCAGTGCGAATCAGGGCTTGTACATCCTTCGGGAAACAGGAACCTCCATAGCCGGCGCCTGGGTAAATAAACTGGTAGCCGATTCTCGGGTCAGATCCTATTCCGTGCCTTACCATCTCGATATCAGCACCGAGTAGTTCAGAAAGCCCTGCAATTTCGTTCATGAAACTGATTTTTGTGGCCAGTAGGCAGTTGGCTGCATATTTAGTCAGTTCTGCACTGCGCACATCCATGGCGACTATCTTTTCATGGTTTCGATTGAAGGGGGCGTAGAGTTCCCGCATTATCGATTCTGACGCCGAGCAGGATGTGCCGATAACGATGCGGTCCGGGCGCATGCAGTCCGTAACGGCAGAGCCCTCTTTCAGGAATTCCGGGTTGGAAATCACATCGAAATCAAGATTGTGCTTCTCTCGCCGGTTGAGCTCTGCCTGAACGACCTGCCTGACTTTGTCCGCCGTTCCTACGGGGACCGTCGACTTGTTTACGATAATCTTCGACGTTGACATGTGGCTTGCGATGTTTTTCGCAACAGCTAGCACATATTTAAGGTCAGCAGATCCATCCTCATCCGGCGGTGTTCCAACGGCAATGAACTGGATGCCACCGTGATCTACACCTTCCTGTTGGTTTGCGGTGAATTTGAGGTTGCCTTTTTGGAAGTTATTCTTTACGAGGCATTCCAAGCCGGGTTCGTAGATTGGAATATGTCCTTCTTTCAAATCACTTACTTTGCTTTCATCGATGTCCACACAGAGCACATCATGGCCTACCTCTGCCAGTACCGCTCCCTGAACAAGACCAACATAGCCTACCCCATATATGGTTACTTTCATTTGCTGTCTCTTGATATCGGTGAATAATTTTAAAGTGAGTAAGTACGCTGGATCGCTGGCTTGATCTGGAAGTGGCCAGACATCGTTTAGGCACGCTGCCGCCCTGGGATTCTTTACGTTTAATTCCCGAGACGTAGACATAGGATGGGTGTGGCTTGGCAGTGAGGGTTTTGGTCAGCTGGCTTTGGTGATAGCCCTGGTCGGAACACTTATTTGAAATTCTTGCTGTAGCAATTTCAGGAGCAGTAGCACTCTGTCTGTTCCGTCGCGGGCCAGGAATATAGCTTCTAGCCAGTGTTCATCACCCCAGAGGATCTGAACCTTATCTCCTTCTTGTATGGACGACTCGGAAGCCTTATCTATGTGGCGTAGCCGTTCGACAACCCTTTCTGGAACTGCCAGTGGCTTTGTGCCAAAGCGCACAATATGACTGACGCCACGTGTCGATCGGATGGGCATCCAGTTGTCGTGTAGCGTATCCAGTTCAATGAATAAATAACCGGGAAACAGGGGCTCCTCCTGGACTTGCCATTGCCCTTTTCTTAGATATTCAACTCTATGCTTCGGCAGCACACAGTTATAATCCTGGCTCTGCAGATGTTCCAGAGCGCGGAAGTCTTGCCTGGGTTTGCATTGCACCAGGTACCAGCGCTTATCAGGCTTCGCATCCATCTTGATCTCCGCGGGGCATTGATCCTGCGATACCAGTCAGTTCTTGTCTGAAAGGTATTCATACTGATAGGAACTGTTTACCCCGTTCCGGTAGTAGTCCGTTGCTCGCCTTTCGACGCCATTGAATATCGCCCCCTTCAGTTCGATTCCATTCTGCTCGAAACGGCGAGCGGTCAATTCGATCTCTCTGCGGGCGTTCTGACCGAAGCGGATTACGATCAGGCTCGTACCTGCCTGGCGGCCCACGATGGCCGCATCGGTAACCGCCAGAAGGGGAGGGGTATCCAGAATGACCAGGTCATACTGGTTGCTGGCGCTCTCCAACAGGTCAGTGAAGTTTGGGTGCATCAGCAGTTCGGATGGGTTGGGTGGAATCTGCCCCCGGGTGATGACACTGAGGTTTTCCACTTTCGTTGCTTGAACGGCATCATCGAACTCGCACCTTCGAATCAGCAGATCGGAAAGCCCCGGTTGCTCTCTAACTCCCATAACCTTGTGCAGATAGCCTTTGCGCATGTCGACATCAATCAAAAGTACTTTCTGCCCGGCTTGGGCAATGATTGCGGCCAGGTTGGCACAGATGAATGACTTGCCTATCGAGGGGCTGGGACCGGAGATCATCAGGCGGTTGTCGCCCGACTCCAGCATGGCGAAGTGGAGACTCGTGCGCAGGCTGCGTAAAGACTCCACGGCGAGATCGGTTGGGTGGTCTATCGCAAGCAGCGGGGCGGGATTGAAGGATCCGTTATGTTTCTTGTTCTCTTTGTTTCGCTGGCGTTCTTCCGACTGCTGAAGTGCGCTGTAGGGAATCGAGGCATACACCGGGAGTCCGAGCTGTTCAATCGCTTCCGGATTCTCGATGCCACGGTTCAATGCCCTGCGCAGCAGCACGAGAGCAATGGCGACAAACAGGCCGAGCAATGTCGCGATAGCGACAATCAACATCTTCTTGGGCTTCACCGGCAGGGTGACGTCGACATCGGCCGAATCGATGATGCGTACGTTGCCGACAGCGCCGGCCCGCATGACATCGAGCTCCTGGGCCTTGTTCAGCATTTGCGTATAGATGGCGGTGCTTACTTGCACGTCGCGGGTCAGGCGCAGAAGGTCTTGCTGGGTTTCTGGCAGGGCCTCTACGCGTTTGGCGAGCTCGGATTGCTTGCTGGTCAACTCGCCAATCTGCCGCATCAGTGCCTGATAGGCCGGATGCTGGCGGGTGAACTTGTGGTCCATTTCAGCTTGCTGGAGCTTCAGTTGGGAGATGTTGGTGTCCAGCGCGACTATCTGGTCCAGCAGAGCCTTTGTTTCCAGGCTGATGTCCGCTGATTTGGCGCGGGCCTGATAACCGCTCAGGGCGTTTTCCGACAGCTCCAGGTCATGCCGTACTTCCGGCAGCTGGCCACGCAGGAAGTCAAGACTGGAGGCGGCCTCGGCGGAGGCGCGTTCAACGTTCTGCAGCACGTACTGTTGGCTGATGGCATTGAGGACGGCGAGCGCCTGAGCCGGCTTTTCGTCATCCACTGACAAGGTGAGGATGCCAGACTCCTTGCCTGTCTCGCTGACATTGAGAGCCTGTTGATAATCGAGAGTGGCGCTCAGGCGACGCTCACGGACGACCGTGAACCGCGTTCCGGGGTTCGCGTTCAGTGCTTCGACCTGCAGCTTGACGCCATTGTGCTCGGCGAGCTGGCCGACTTGCCCCTCAACGAGGGTGTTGTCGTCATCATCGAACAGGGTGAATCTGCCCTTTTTGCCTGCGATGAGTTTCAGGTTCTTCTCGAGTAGCGCGTCGGGAACTTCGAGCTGAAAGATCTTCAAGGTCTCCCCGCCCCAGGCAAAGTGGCTCATGCCCAGCAGAGACGTGGCCACGTCACCTTCATGCTCCGGGGTGTAGCGGCGCTGCAGGAAGTTGCCGATCACCGGAAATAGCGACGGCTGGATATCGATATCCAGCTTGAGCGCGTCCACGGCTTTTCCGATCACGCTGCGCGAGGTCAGGAGTTGGATCTCGGTGACTGCCTGAGACTGCGCGCCCAGCAAGTCACTCATGTCCGCTGAGAGTCCAGGAATACCCGGCTTCTTCTGCTCTACCTGGATGGTCGCGGTAGCGCGGTAGATCGGTGCGCTGAGCACGGCATAGGCAGCGCCCACGAGCATGAAGCCGGCCGTGATGCCTGCGATCAGCCACTTGTGATCGATCAGGGTGCCGAACAGGGCGAGCAGGTCGATTTCATCGTCATCGCTGACGGCCGGCGGAAGGGCGGGCGCTTGAGGGTATTGCATGAGAGGCTTCTTGAAGTAGTCAGCGTTGAGGTTGGAGGCGGCGGGACCAGGCATCAGCGCCTTCCTCGATCAGGGAGTACGCATGCTCGAAGGCTGCCGGACACTGGCGGTAGGGATCGGGGATCTCCCGCTCGCTCTGCCATTTACCCAAGAGGAAGGTCTTACCGCGTGATGCCGGTGAAAGCCGGATGACGTCCTGCAGTTGCCGGCGCTCCATGACCAGCACGAGGTCGGAAGCCTTTAGGATTTGCGGCGTCAGTTGCCGTGCCTGATGTTCAGAGGGCTGCTGGTCATGTCGCTGCAGGGTCTCGAGAGCGTTGCGCTCGAACGGGTGACCCACCACAGCGGTAAGGCCAGCAGAGCTGACACGGATGCCAGTACCGGCGAGATTGCGCTGAAGCAGATGTTCAGCTGTCGGGCTGCGGCAGATATTTCCTGCGCAGATAACCAGTACGTTCTTGAACACGCTGACCACCGCTGCGTTGATTGATCGCTACCTATGGGCCGCGAAAATTAAGCCGCGCGTCAGAACGATTCAATGCGTGTTCCCCCCCGTTTGAGGGCTTTAGGAATTCTCTGAGGAGGCTTAAAGGGAATCCCTTCAAATCGCAGGTGAGGGCGGACAATTCTGGTGGCGCAATGCCGCTGCCGTTTGTTGTCCGCGGGATCAATTTCTGCTGGTGGAAGGCGCAGCGAAGAGGCACGAAACAACGGAAAGGCATGCTCCTGCCAGAGGCAGAAGGTCTGGAGGGAGCCTCCGTCGGGCAGAGGGGCCTGGCCTACCCCCAGGGGCAGGCCTCGCGTTCAGCCGGCCGCGAGCTGATTGACGGGATGTTGCGGAGTGAAGCGGGAGTAGAGGTGTTCCAGCGAAGACTGCAGCTGTTCGCCAGAGTGCAGGCGCTGAATGCTCTGGCTATTTCGCGCCAGCTCAGCCAGAGCGGTCGGGTCGCCTTTGGCGAAGGCAATGACCTGTCGTTGTGCCTCCGACAGGTCCTGGGCGGTAGACAGGCCTTCGGCGACGAAGGGGCCGATGCGGCGGAGTGCAATGGGGAGGTCGAGCTTCGCCGCTTCGAGCACCGAGATAGGGAAGCCATCCCAGGCAGCAGTGTGGAAGTACAGGTCGAGCCCTTTCATATGTGCGATGACCTCGCCGCGTGTGCGCCACCCGGTCACTTCGATACCGGCTTGAACCATCTCCGTCATGGCCTGGGCATCCCCGCCACCGATCCATTTGAAGTGCGCAATGTCTGCACAGCTTTGCGCCAGCGCCCGGAAGTACTCATGGCCCTTCTGCCGGCTGATACGCCCAACCATGCCGATCACGGGCTTGCTGGTGAGGCTGCGTACGGCAGGCACTTCCGGCAGGTCGTCGCAGACATTCACCAGTCCCAGGGTGTGCGTCGGTTCGATCAGCTCCCCGGCGATGCGCTGTTCGTCCAGGCCGCAGCCTGCAATCACCGCCGTCCGCTTCGCCAGCAGCGATTCGATGGCCCGATAGGCCTTGAGCATCATTGGATGGTCGCCGCGCAGGAAGGCAAAGCCGTGGGGGGTGTAGACGATCTTCTGTGCGGGGATGAAGGGCAGGGCGCGGATCAGCGCACCGGCATAGGTGCTGTGCAGATGGATGACATCCGGCTGCACACGATCGACGTACGGTTTCACCCGGGCGAGGCTGGAAAGACGGCGGGGCACCAGCTCCATGTGCTTGAACAGGCCCTGACTTTCCTCTCCGGTGGTGTCGCCCTTGCGCACCGAGGCCAGCAGATAGTGCTCATGCTGCTGGGAGTTGAGGATGTAGGAGTTGATGGCCGAGGTGACGCCGCCACCGAAAGACTCGGTGATGTGCAGGATCTTCATAAAGCGATGTAGGCCCCTGGAAAATTACTTGTCGTAACTGGGAGACCAAACAGCTGAATATGGTCTTGCTGGGCTAGAGCGTAGCCTTTTTCATCATGTTTTTGTAAGGTTTTCTGACGCTTTTGTCGGGCCGGCAATGAGTCGTCAAATTACCGGCGAACCCGCAGTCGATCGCCCCAAGGAGCGACCGCAGATTCGATCAGCGAGTACGCGCGCTCGAAGGCATCCGGGCCTTTGCGGTAGGGGTCCGGAATCTCCTGGTCGGTCTGCCACTTGCCCAGCAGGAATGTCTTGCCGCGAGCCTCGGGGGCCAGGCGGATAACGCTCTGGATCTGCGATTGCTCCATCACCAGGACGAGGTTGGCCTCGTGGACCAGTTCGGCGGTGAGCTGGCGGGCGCGATGCGGCTGGGGATGGTGGCCGTGGCGGCGAAGGATGGCGAGGGCGGTGTTGTCGATGGAGTGGCCGACCAGCGCGCTGAGCCCGGCGGAGGCCACGGCGATGTCGCTGCCCTGCAGGGATTCGCGCAGCAGGTGTTCGGCGATGGGGCTGCGGCAGATGTTGCCGACGCAGACGATCAGAATCCTGTTGAACACGAAGGAGCGTCCCTGACCGCGACCGATGGTAGATCGTCAGAAATCTAACGGTCGCGGTGTAGGGGCGTCAAGCCGCCGGCAGGGAGGGCGGATCAGCCCTGGCCGGCCGCTGGCGGCTCGGCCGGGGCGCTGTCTTCCTGGGGCGGGCGCTCGAGGGCGACCTGGCGGATGGACAGTCGGATCTCCGCCGGCAGCACGCGCTTGGCGGCACCTTCGGCCAGTTCGCCGAGCAGCTCGTGGTAGCTCAGCTTGCCGTGTTCGTCCTTGCGCAGCACGCCTTCGTCCAGCAGGGTCTGGATGAAGTGGCGGAACAGGCTCTTGTCGAAGAACTCCGGGGCATTGAGGCCGTGGAGGACCGACAGGCGCTGAGCCATCACGGTGCAGAGATTTTCCAGTTCCTCGGCGGTGAGCTGCTTCTGCCCGGCGTTGAGTACCAGCGAGATGGACATGTAGAAGCGCTGCAGGGTCTGTGCGATGGCGCGGGCCAGCAGGGTCAGCAGCACGTACTGGCGCGAGCTGGGCGGCGGTCGGATGAAAGTGTCGTTCTCCTGCTTGAGCAGTTCGCTGGCGACCATGGCCTGCAGCCACTGATCGACCACTGCGTCCAGCTCATCCAGGCTCCAGCGGATGAACAGTTCTGCCTGCAGGTACGGGTACAGCGCGCGGGTGTAGCGCAGCAGCTGCTCGCGGCTGATCCGCCCGCTGTTCTGGAAGAAGCTGGCGATCAGCGCCGGCAGGGCGAAGATGTGCAGCACGTTGTTGCGGTAGTACGTCATCAGCACCGCGTTCTGCTCGTCGAGGTAGCAGATGCGGCCGAGCGCGTCCTTCTGCTCGCTGAGCAGGTTCATGCTCTTCACGTACTCAATCAGCTGGTGGCCGTCGCCCTCGGGCAGCGTGGCGCTGGGCGAGTAGGGCACCTTGCGCAGCAGGTCGAGGTAGAGGTCGATCACCCGAGCCAGGGCGGTTTCGTCCAGGGCCAGGCGGGTGGTGGAGAGCAGCGCCAGGGCGACCAGGTTCACCGGGTTGATCGCCGCAGCGTCGTTGAGATGACGGGCGACGTCGCGAGCCAGGTGGTTGGTGGTTTCCGACAGCCACGCCGGGCGGTATTCCGGGCCCAGGTCCTGCTGACGCCAGTCAGGCTGCTGCTGGTCGAGGAAGTCGTCGAGGTGGATCGGCTCGCCGAAGTTCACCCAGACCTGGCCGAAGCGCTGTTTCAGCGCGCCGATGACCTTGAAGATGTCGAAGATAGACTCCTTCTTCTTCGTCGCGCCGCGCAGTTCGCCCAGGTAGGTTCGGCCTTCGAGCACGCGCTCGTAGCCGATGTACACGGGGACGAAGACGATGGGCCGGCGCGAGTCGCGCAGGAAGCTGCGCAGGGTGATCGCCAGCATCCCGGTGCGCGGGTGCAGCATGCGCCCGGTGCGGGAGCGGCCGCCTTCGACGAAGTACTCGGTGGAGAAACCGCGGCTGAACAGCGTGTGCAGGTATTCGTTGAACACCGCGGTGTACAACTGGTTGCCCTTGAAGCTGCGGCGCATGAAGAAGGCACCGCCACGACGCAGGATCGAGCCCACCACCGGCATGTTGAGGTTGATGCCGGCGGCGATGTGCGGCGGGGTCAGGCCGTTGCGGAACAACAGGTAGGACAGCAGCAGGTAGTCGATGTGGCTGCGGTGGCAGGGCACGTAGACGATCTCGTGGCCCTGGGCGACTTCCTGCACGCGCTCGATGTGGTTGACCTTCACGCCCTCGTAGAGCTTGTTCCAGAACCAGGTCAGGGTCACTTCAAGGAAGCGGATCACCGGGTAGGAAACATCGGCGGCGATCTCGTTGGCGTAGCGCAGGGCGGCGGCCTCGGCCTTGTCCTGGGAGATCTTCTGGGTCTCGCATTCTTCCTGGATTGCCTGGCGCACCAGCGGCGCGCGCAGCAGGCCCTTGACCAGGGTGCGGCGGTGGGAGAGGTCCGGGCCGATTACTGCGGTCTTCTGGTTGCGGAAGTGCACGCGCAGGATGCGCTGGACCATGCGCAGGGTGCGCTCGTGGCCCTTGTTTTGTTCTACCAGCTCGCGCAGGTGGATGGGCGCGGAGAACTGTACGCGGGTCTTGCGGCCGAGGATGAGGATACGTGCCAGTTTGCGCAGGCGGCCGGTGACGGCCCAGTTGTCGGCGAACAGCAGCTTCCAGGCGCTCTTCTCGCTGTCCGGGGATTGGCCCCAGAACACGCTGACCGGAACGATCTGCGCGTCGTCGATGCCGTTCTGGCCGATGGCGCCGAGCATGCGCACCAGCGCTGGCGGCGCGCCGCGCTTGTCCTGGCGGCCGAGCCAGTCGGGCTCGGGCGTCAGGTAGAAGAAGGCCGCCGGCTCGATGGATTCACCCACTGCCACCGGCATCACCGGACGCGGCAGGCCGGCCTTGCGGCACTCGGTATCGACCACGGCAAGGTCGGTCACCGAGGGCTGCTGCAGGACGTAGAGGACCGGTTTGCTGCGGTCGATCTTCAGGCTGAAGGCCGACTGGTTGATGGTTTCCGAGCGCACCCAGAGGTACAGCAGGCGGCGCAGTGCACCAAAACCGAAGCGGCGGAACGGGTAACGAGGCATACAGGCCCTATGGCTGGCGTAGGTAAAACGAGCGATTGCTCAGGCCGGCTAGTTTGCCGGATTAGGCCCCCGCCAGCAAAGTCACGAGCGCTTGGTCGGCGCGGGCGGACACCCCGTGGACTGCGGCTATCCTGCCATTTAGGGGATGACATTCTATGGAGGTTCCGCGATGCGTACGTTCACCTGGGGATGCCTGCTCGCCTTGTCGGTTGTGCTGCCCGTCGCGGCCCAGACCGTTGTCCCGCTCAAGGGCCAGAGCAGCCAGCAGATGCAGCAGGACATGACTGAGTGCAACAGCGTCGCCGCCAACGCGGCGAGCAGCGCCACCACCAGTTCCGACCCGAATGTCGGCGGCCGGGTTCGCGGCGCAGCAAGGGGAGCGGCGGCCGGCGCCGTGGCGGCGGAAGTGCGTGGGCAGCGGCATGATGAGGTTTACGATCGCGCCAGTGACGATGCCAAGCAGCAGTACCGGCAGAACCGCGCTGGCGACGTGGCTGCGGCGGGTGCCGTCGTGGGCGCTTCGCGCCAGCGCCAGGACCGCCGGGAGGATCGCCGCACCCAGAGTGAGGCGCAGAACACTGCCAGTGCCAGCGCCTACAGCGGTTGTCTGCAGGGGCGGGGCTATCAGGTCAGCCCCTGAGCGTGCGAGTCCTGTGATGGTGCACGACTGACGGCACATGAGTGCGGCCAGGGGAGTATTCCATGGCCGTTATTCATCAGGTGCAATGGATTGGCGGACTGCCAATTCAGCAGATAAATGATTGGGCATATTGCCGCGGCAGAAACTGCAGGGCGCACTCCGACTGCGTCTGAAAGACTTTTCCGGAGATCGTTGAAAATGCATCAACGGGAACGAAACTACCCGCCGTAAATGCGCCAAAGTGCGAAAGGGTCCACGTTCGAAACACTTTCGTTACGCAGGGTAACGAGCACCAAAATGGCTCTGCAGGCCCCGAAAAATGGCACTTTGGCCTGATTGGTCATAGGCTCGGGAAGCTGATGAAAAAGTGCTTTTCAGCTGTAACTTTTGATTTATATACTCGGGAGCGCTGTCGCCCTTGGGCGTTATTCGAATTACCTTCCTACGTGCCTTTCGGCGCGGGTCGGATGATAAGGAAAGCGTTCAGCCGGCGACTGCCGAAGTCCTCATTCCCGGGGGCCATCCAAAAATAATAGGCAAGTTGGAGAGTGTGGTAATGGCTGATCGTGAGGTCGGAACCGTCAAGTGGTTCAATGACGCCAAAGGTTATGGATTCATTCAACGCGATAGCGGTCCGGACGTTTTCGTTCACTACCGTGCCATTCGTGGCGATGGTCACCGCTCCCTGGTCGAAGGCCAGAAAGTGGAGTTCTCGGTGATCCAGGGTCAGAAAGGCCTCCAGGCAGAAGACGTGTCGAAGGTCTGAGCCCCCGAAATCAAAGGCCCGTCCAATGGACGGGCCTTTGATTTTCACACTCTGCCAGCGGCGGTTTCAGCCCGTGCGCCAGGTAATCTCTTCGACGCCCGCGGCGGTCACTTTCAGCCAGCGGTCGGCGTCTTCCTCGCCCTGATCCTCGCTCCAGCTGCCCGGTGCGCAGCGCACCTCCACTTCCAGAGCGGCGCAGGCATCGCGAGCGCAGGCGACATCGTCATCCCATGGGGTCTTGTCGCTGTCCAGGAACAGGCTGTTCCACTTGCCCACGGCCTTGGGCAGCCAGGTGGCGGGAATGCTGCCGGCGGTGCACTTGAGGGTCTCGCCCTGGGCGCGCCATTCGGAGCAGGGGCCAAGGGCCTTCTCCAGCCAGGCGCCGACGGCGGCCTGGTCGGCATCCTTGATGTAGATCTCGATATCCGGTTGGCGCATGGCGTCCTCGTCAGGGTTCTTGGCGTTGCAGCCAATCGTAGCGTACCGCGACCGTCACCTCGAAGGGCTCGGCAAGGATGCGCTCGCGTCGCTCGGGGTTGACCCGCCAGCCGTGGGGCGTCATCGCCAGCAGGTGCTCGCGGGCTTCGCGGGTGTGCAGCGGCAGCTTGAAGCTCAGTTGTTCGCTGTGCGCCAGTTTCAGCTCTTCGGGTAGGTCGGCGAGGTGCTTGTCCTCGACGTACTCGCGAACTTCGTCGTACAGGCGCTGGCGCAGTTCCAGCAGGTGATCGCGCGCTGGGCCCAGGCGCAGCACGCCTCCGCCGGGAGTGAGCAGGCGAGCGGCTTCCTTCCAGTCAATCGGACTGAACACGCTGGCCAGCAGTTGGCAGGAAGCATCGGCCAGCGGTACGCGGGCCATGCTGGCGACCATCCAGGTCAGCTGCGGAGCGCGCTTGCAGGCGCGTTTGACAGCCTCGCGGGAGATATCCAGCGCATAGCCGTCGGCCTGCGACAGGGCTTCACCCAGCTGGGCGGTGTAGTAACCCTCGCCGCAACCGATATCCAGCCAGCGCCCCGGAGCGCGCTCAGCGGCCAGTTCTGCCAGGCGTCTGGCCAGCGGGGCATAGTGGCCGGCACCGAGGAAGTGCCGGCGCGCCTCGACCATGGCGGCGTTGTCGCCTGGATCGAGGCTCTTCTTGTGCTGCACCGGCAGCAGGTTCAGGTAACCCTGGCGGGCTCGGTCGAAGCGATGGCCAGCGGAGCAGGCGACACCGTTGTCGACCTCGGTCAGCGCCTCGCGGCACAGCGGGCAGATCAGCATCCTTTCTTCCCTTGCGGCGGCGGCACCAGCGGCTGCGGCAAGTCATTACGCAGCACGGTGGGCAGGGAACGGCGGCGCTGGGCGATCTGGTACACGCGCAGGGAATAACGACGCTCGGCGGCTGGCGCGGGCGGTGGGGTGTCGGGCTGTACGGCGCCCAGGCAGAAGCCTTTGTTCGGTCCACTCATGCCAGCAGTCGCACCAGGGTCTGGTAATAGATTTCGGTCAGTACATCGAGGTCGCTGGCCAGCACGCGTTCGTCCACCTGGTGGATGGTGGCGTTCACCGGGCCGAGCTCGACCACCTGGGTCCCCATGGTGGCAATGAAGCGGCCATCGGAGGTGCCGCCGGAGGTCGACGGCGTGGTCTCGCGGCCGGTGACCGCGCGGATCGCCGCCGCCACGCCATCGAGCAGCTCACCCGGCTGGGTGAGGAACGGCAGGCCGGACAGCGCCCAGTCGATGTGCCAGTCCAGGCCGTGCTTGTCGAGGATCGTCGCGACGCGTTGCTGCAGGCCTTCGACGGTGGATTCGGTGGAGAAGCGGAAGTTGAAGATCACCTTCAGCTCGCCGGGGATCACGTTGGTCGCGCCGGTGCCGCCATTGATGTTGGAGATCTGGAAGCTGGTCGGCGGGAAGTAGTCGTTTCCGTTGTCCCAGTGCTCGGCGGCCAGCTCGGCGAGGGCCGGGGCGGCGAGGTGGATCGGGTTCTTCGCCAGGTGCGGGTAGGCCACGTGGCCCTGCTTGCCGCGCACGCTGAGGGTGGCGCCGAGGGAGCCGCGACGGCCGTTCTTGACGATGTCACCGACCAGGGTGGTGCTCGACGGTTCGCCGACGATGCACCAGTCCAGCCGCTCGTTACGGGCCTTAAGGCGCTCGACCACGGCCTTGGTGCCGTGATGGGCCGGGCCTTCCTCGTCGCTGGTGATCAGGTAGGCGATGCTGCCGCGGTGGTCTGGGTGGTCGGCGACGAAGCGCTCGGTGGCGATGATCATCGACGCCAGGCTGCCTTTCATGTCGGCCGCACCACGGCCGCAGAGCATGCCGTCGGCGTCGATCAGGGCGTCGAACGGCTGGTGCTGCCAGGCCTGCTCGGGGCCGGTGGGGACTACGTCGGTGTGGCCGGCGAAGCACAGCACGGGGCCGTTGGCGCCGTCGCGACCCTGGCGCAGGGCCCAGAAGTTATCCACCTCTTCGATGCGCATGGGCTCCAGGGCGAAGCCGCAGGCATCCAGGCGCTGCATCATCATCTGCTGGCAGTCGGCATCGACCGGTGTGACGGAGGGACGGCGAATCAGCTCGCAGGCGAGGGCCAGTGTCGGCGAGAGGGGCATTGAGGGCATCCTGGGGGTGGAACGGAAAAAGGCGCCCATCTTAAAGCAAAAACGCCGGCGCATGGCCGGCGTTCTTGGTTACGGATGGGCGGTCAGGCCGCCGGTGTCGCCGGGCTGGCTACCGGTGCTTCCTGGGCCTTGGGCGCGGCAGACAGCAGCGCCATCACCAGAGCGGCGAGGTAGGGCAGCGACTGCACCAGCAGCATGGCCACCCAGAACATCATGTCGCGGCTCGGCACGCCCTGCACCAGCACGATGCCCAGCGCCGCGCCCCACAGCAGCAGCATGATGAAGACCTCCTCACGGGCTTCGGCCAGTGCGACCAGCAGGCCGTGGTTGGAGGCCATCTTCGGGGTGCGGAAGAACGGGATGGTCTTGGTGAACGTCCCGTAGAGCACCGCCTTGGCGATAGTGTGGGACAGCGCAAGGCCGGCCACCGCCGCCTGGAACGAGCGCAACAGGTCGACGCCCACCGCGCGGCGGTAGAGGAACATGATCTTGCCGAACTTGAAGAAGAACAGCGCCAGCGGCGGGATGGCGAAGATCAGCAGCGGCGGGTCGACCCGCTTGGGCACGATGATCATCGCCGAGGACCAGAGCAGCGCGCCGACGGTGAAGAAGATGTTCATGCCATCGGCGATCCACGGCAGCCAGCCGGCGATGAAGTGGTAGCGCTGGCCGAGGGTGAGCTTGCTGTCCTTGCCCTGGAACAGCGCGCGGGCGTGGCCCTTCATGATCTGGATGGCGCCGTAGGCCCAGCGGAAGCGCTGCTTCTTGTAGTCGATGAAGGTGTCGGGCATCACGCCCTTGCCGAAGCTCTGGTGCGAGTAGGCGGCCGAATAGCCCTTCTCGAACACCCGCAGGCCCAGTTCGGCGTCCTCGCAGATGGTCCAGTCGGCCCATTTCAGCTCGTCCATCACGGTCCGCCGGATCATGGTCATGGTGCCGTGCTGGATGATCGCGTCGCGGTCGTTGCGGGTGACCATGCCGATGTGGAAGAAGCCCTTGTACTCGGCGTAGCAGAGCTTCTTGAAGACGTTTTCCTCGCCGTCGTGGTAGTCCTGCGGGGACTGCACCACGGCGATCTTCGGATCGCTGAAGTGCGGCACCATCTGCTTGAGCCAGTTCGGCTCGACGCAGTAGTCGGCGTCGATCACCGCCACGACTTCGACGTCCGGCGCAGTGTGCGGCAGGATGTAGTTCAGCGCGCCGCCCTTGAAGCCGGCCAGCGGCGCGACGTGGAAGAAGCGGAAGCGTGGGCCGAGGACTTCGCAGTAATCGCGCACCGGTTCCCAGACCGCCGGGTCCTTGGTGTTGTTGTCAATGATCAGGACTTCGAAGTCCGGATAGTCGAGCCTGGACAGCGCATCCAGGGTCTTCTTCATCATCTCCGGTGGTTCGTTGTAGCAGGGCACGTGCACCGAGACCTTGGGCCGGTAGCCGGTATCGGTGAGGACCGGGTCGAACGGCCGGCGGCGCTTGCGTACCCAGACGGTCTCGGCGAGTTCGTGGGCCTCGGTGAGCAGGACGATGAACACGCCCAGCGCGCCGATGCCCAGCAGGCCGCCGACGGTCATGCTGAACCAGGTGCTGTACTGCTGGCTGTAGTCGTAGGCGATCCACACCAGCACCGAGCCGCCGGCGAAGGCGACCACGGTGAGGAAGGTCCGCCCGCGTTGGCGCAGGGCACTGCCATCGATCATCAGCAGGGTCAGGGCGAGCAGCGCCATCACCACCGAGGCGACCGCCAGGGCGCGCCACTGCGGGATGTTCACTACCGGCCCGTCGAAGTTGAACTTCGGTTGGCGCTGGGCGTTGTAGACGCCCCAGTAGGCGCCTACCGAGCCTTCGTCACCGACTTTCCACGGTTGGTCGAAGGCCTCGACGACGAAGTAGTTGTAGCCGCGCTTGTTCAGCGCATTGGTCAGCGTGCGCAGGTAGATGGCCTGGTCTGCCTGGGTGGCGTCGGCGCCGCCGCGCATGCGGCCGTTGCTCGGCCAGCCGACTTCGGCCAGCAGCAGCGGCTTGCGCGGGAACTTGGCGCGCAGTTCCTTGGCGCGCTCGAGGACGAACGGTATGGCATCGTTCATCGCTGTGTATTCCCAGTAGGGCAGCACGTGGGCGGCGATCAGGTCGACGTGCTTGGCCATCTCCGGGTACTTCTCGTAGATGTGCCACTGCTCGGCGGTGGTCACTGGCACCTTCACCGCCTTGCGCACGCGGTCCAGGTAGGCTGTCAGTTGCTCGACCGTGACCTCGCGGCGGAACAGCGCTTCGTTGCCGACTATCACCCGCACCACGCTGCGCGAGTTGTTGGCGATCTCGATGCCGCGCTCGATCTCGGCTTCGTTCTCGGCTTCGTCCGGGCCGATCCAGATGCCGAGGCTGACGCGCATGCCCAGCTCCTCGGCCAGGCGCGGGATATCGGCCAGCGAACCCTTCACCGAGTAGGTGCGGATGTTGTCGGTGCTCTTGGAAACCAGCTCCAGGTCCGAGCGGATCTCGTCGTCGCTGGGGAACTGGTTCTTCTGCGGATTCTGATTCAGGCGGAAGGGCGAGAAGGAGAATCCGGAAATGCTTTCCGGCCAGTCGGGAACGCTGACGGGGCGGTTATAGAGGGCCCAGAAGCCGGTGAAGAGTGCCGCGAGGGCAACGAACACCACCAGGTTGAGGCCGAACTTGCGTGCAGGCATGGTGCGATCGGGTTCCAAAGGGTGGAACGGGGAGGGGCCGGGGCAGTCGCTGTACGGGATAGCCCGGTCGGGGCGCATCCTACCCCGCACTCCGGGGGCTGTACAGGTTGCCGGCGCCGTCCGCCGCGTAGGCGTTCGTGGGCATTTCCCGACAGTTTAGAATGTGTGGCAGGCGCGTGACTGAGACTGCGGCAATCGGGCTTTGTTGCAGGCGGGCCCAGACCGATTGTTAAAGGGGCGCGGTCGTTACAGGGGCCCGGTCGTTATAGAATGCCGGTCGTTTCGAGATGAGGTGTGGGCGATGCAACTGGATGAACAGCGTTTCGGCGGAATCGCGCGGCTCTACGGCCGTGAGGGCCTGGAGCGGCTGGCGGCCAGCCATGTGGCGGTGGTCGGGATCGGCGGCGTAGGCTCATGGGCGGCCGAGGCTCTGGCGCGCAGCGGCGTGGGTGAGATCTCGCTGTTCGACCTGGACGACGTCTGCGTCACCAACACCAACCGTCAGGTGCATGCCATCCAGGGCGCCGTGGGCAAGCCCAAGGTCGAGGTCATGGCTGAGCGCCTGAAGGCGATCAACCCGGGCATCGTCGTGCACGCCGTAGCCGATTTCGTCACCCGCGAAACCATGGCGGACTACATCACCCCCGAGCTGGACTGCGTGATCGACTGCATCGACAGCGTCGCCGCCAAGGCCGCGCTGATCGCCTGGTGCAAGCGCCGCAAGCTGCAGATCATCACTACCGGCGGTGCGGGTGGGCAGGTGGATCCGACGCAGATCCAGGTCGCCGACCTGAACAAGACCTTCAACGACCCGCTGGCGGCCAAGGTGCGCTCCACGCTGCGTCGCGACTACAACTTCTCCCGTACGCCGGGCCGGCATTACAGCGTGCAGTGCGTGTTCTCCACCGAGCAGCTGCGCTATCCCAAGCCGGACGGCACCGTATGCCAGTCCAAGAGCTTTGTCGGCGAGGGGGTGAAACTCGACTGCGCCGGTGGTTTCGGCGCGGTGATGATGGTCACCGCGACCTTCGGGATGGTCGCGGCGGCGCGGGCTGTGGACAAGATCATTGCCGGGGCGCGGCGGCCTTCGGAACGCACCGCAAGCTGACGGCATCTGTAGGCGCGGATTTGTTCGCGATGGTCTCCGGCGCGATGCGGACCTATCGCAGACGAAGTCCGCTCCTGCGCATAGGCAACTGCTTCAGGCAGAGATCAAATCCCGCATCTTCTTCAGGACTGCGTTCAGGCCGTTGCTGCGCGACGGCGACAGTTGCCGGCCCAGCCCCAGTTGTTCGAACCAGCCCGGCAGATCAATGGTGGACAGCTCGTCCACCGGCAAGCCTTCCACCCGCACCAGCAGCAACGCCAGCAGCCCCCGCAGCAGGCGCGCATCGCTGTAGGCGCGGAAGTGCCAGCGCTCGTCACGACGATCCGCCACCAGCCAGACGTTGCTTTCGCAGCCCTGCACGCGCTGCTCGTCGCCCAGTTCGGCTTCGCCCAGCGGCTCCAGGCGTTCGCCCCACTGCATCAGCAGGCGGGCGCGTTGTTCCCAGCCCTGCAGGGCGGTGAAGGCCTCCAGCGCCTCGGCGGCAGCGATGGGGAGGCTCATCGCAGCAGTTCCAGGGCGCTGTCCAGCGCGCCGAAGAAGCGCTCGATATCCGCACCGTCGTTGTACAGGCCGAGGGAAACGCGCAGGGCGCCCGCGACATCCAGGGTCTTCATCAACGGCATGGCGCAGTGGTGCCCGGCGCGCACGGCGATGCCCTGCTCGGTGAGCAGGTGGCCGAGGTCGGAGACGTGCACGCCCTCGACCACGAAGCTGACCAGCGCCACTTCCGGCTCGCCCAGCACGCGCACACCGTCACGGGCGCGCAGGCCGGCCAGCAGGCGGGCATGGAGGAAGTCCTCGTGGGCGCTGACTTCGGCGCTGTCCAGGCTGGCCAGCCATTCCAGCGTGGCGCCCAGGGCGATCACCGGGCCAATGGGCGGGGTGCCGGCCTCGAAGCCCATGGGCGCGCTATGGAACTGTGCGTCGAAGTAGTCCGCCACACGCACCATCTCGCCGCCGAACTGCCAGTGCGCCAGGCGCTCCAGCGCTTCCGGGCGGCCCCAGAGAAGCCCGAGGCCTTCCGGGCCATAGAGCTTGTGGCTGGAGCAGACGTAGAAGTCGCAACCCAGCGCCGACAGGTTGTGTCGGCCGTGGACCACGCCCTGGGCGCCATCGACCACGCTCAGAGCGCCATGCCGACGGGCCATCCGCAGCAGTTCCGGCAGCGGCTGCCAGGTGCCGAGCACGTTGGACAGCTGGCTGACGGCGAGCAGGCGGGTGCGCGGGCCAATCAGGCTGGCGGCGCGGTTCAGGTCGATACGACCGTCGGTGTCCAGCGGCAGCACCACCAGCTTCAGGCTGCGGCGCTGCGCCAGTTGCTGCCAGGGCAACAGGTTGGCGTGGTGCTCCAGCGCGCTTACGGCGATCTCGTCGCCCGCCTGGAACTGACCTTCCAGGCCGTAGGCCAGCAGGTTCAGCGCTTCGGTGGCGCCGCGGGTGAAGATGATCTGCGCCGGGCTGCCGCCATTGAGCCAGTGGGCGGCCAGGTTACGGGCCGCTTCGAAGGCTCGGGTGGCGCGCTCGCCGGGCAGGTGCTGGGCGCGGTGCACGTTGGCGGCGCCGCTGGCGTAGTAGCCGGCGAGGGCGTCGATCATGGCGCGCGGCTTCTGCGCGGTGGCGGCGCTGTCGAGGTAGGTCTGGCCTTCGGCCTCGAAAGCGGCGAGGGCCGGGAAGTCGGTGCGCCAGGGCGAGGGAATGGACATGGGCGTGCGGCCGGTTGTGGAGAATGGAAAACGGGGGCCGCAGCCCCCGCTTCTCAAAGCTTAGTGCGTACCCCGCGGGAGCGGGGCGCCCAGCTTAGTTGTGCGCGTGCAGCGCCTCGTTCAGCTCGATGGCAGTCTTGTTGGTCTTGCACTCGACTGCGCCGGTCTGGGAGTTGCGGCGGAACAGCAGGTCGGCCTGACCGGCCAGGTCGCGGCCCTTGACCACTTTCACCAGGTTGTTCTGGTCGTCCAGCACGGCGATCTTGGTGCCGGCGGTGACGTACAGGCCCGCCTCGACGATGTTGCGGTCGCCCAGCGGAATGCCGATACCGGCGTTGGCGCCAATCAGGCAGCCTTCGCCGACGCTGATGACGATGTTGCCGCCGCCGGACAGGGTGCCCATGGTGGAGCAGCCGCCGCCCAGGTCCGAACCCTTGCCGACGAACACGCCCGCGGAGACACGGCCTTCGATCATGCCCGGGCCTTCGGTGCCGCCGTTGAAGTTGACGAAGCCTTCGTGCATCACGGTGGTGCCTTCACCGACGTAGGCGCCCAGGCGTACACGGGAGGTGTCGGCGATGCGCACGCCGGCCGGGACCACGTAGTCGGTCATCTTCGGGAATTTGTCGACGGAGAAGACTTCCAGCAGCTTGCCCTTCAGGCGCGCTTCCAGTTGCAGCTCGGCCAGTTCGGCCAGGTCGACGGCGCCCTGGTTGGTCCAGGCGACGTTGGGCAGCAGCGGGAAGATGCCGGTCAGGTTCAGGCCATGGGGCTTGACCAGACGGTGCGACAGCAGGTGCAGCTTCAGGTACGCCTCCGGGGTGGAGCTGGGGGCGGCGTCTTCGGCCAGCAGGGTGGCGACCAGCGGCTTCTGGCTCTCGGCCAGGCGGTTCAGCAGGGCTGCCTGGGCGGCGTCGACGGTCTCGACGGCGTCGGCCAGCTGGTAGGCCTGGTGAGCGGTGAAGGCGATCGCCTGGTTGCCGCCTTCATAGGCCAGCAGCGGGGCGATGGCAGCGACCAGTTCGGCGCTGGGGTTGAGCAGCGGCTGCGCGTAGAAGACTTCCAGCCAGTTGCCCTGGCGGTTCTGGGTGCCGACACCGAAGGCGATGCTGAACAGGGATTTCGACATGTGGGGGATTCCTTGAAAGAGATTCTCGAATAGCGAATTCGGTCAGGCCGGACGGCGGCTGAGCAGCAGGCCCAGCCCGGCGCTGCCCAGCAGCGCGGCACAACCACGGTTGAACAGGCGCCGGGCGCGTGCGCCGGCGAGCAGCTTGCCGAGGCGGACCCCGGCGAGCCCGTAAAGGGCGATGGCCAGCCATTCCAGAAGCAGGAAGGCTGCGCCGAGTTGGGCGAACTGGGCGCCCACGGCCTGACGCGGATCGACGAACTGCGGCAGGAAAGCGGTGAAGATGAGAATTGCCTTGGGATTGCCGGCGGCCACCCAGAACTCCTGGCGAGCCAGGCGCCACAGGCTGGTGGCGGGAGCCGGGGTGCCGTCCACCGACAAGTTCGCCGTCGGGGCACGCCACAGCTGTACGGCCAGCCACAACAGGTAACCGGCGCCCACCAGCTTGATCGCCAGGAACAGCCACGCCGAGGCCTGCAGCACCAGCGCCAGCCCGGAGGCGGCCAGTGCCAGCATGCCGGCGAAGGCGACCAGCCGGCCGCCGCCCGCGACGGTGGCGCGCAGCAGGCCGAAGCGTGCGGCGTTGTTCAGCGACAGCAGGTTGTTCGGTCCCGGCGCCATATTCAGGGCGAAGCAGGCGGGGAGGAACAGGGCCCAGGCGATGCTCATCGTGGTACTGCTCAGGCCAGCGCGGCGGCGTAGGCGTCGGGCTTGAAGCCGACCAGGGTACGGTCACCCAGGTCCAGCACCGGACGCTTGATCATCGACGGCTGCGCGACCATCAGTTCGATGGCCTTGTCCTGGTCGAGGTCGGCCTTCTGCGCATCTTCCAGCTTGCGGAAGGTGGTGCCGGCGCGGTTCAGGACGGTTTCCCAGCCATGCTCGTTGCACCACTGGCGCAGGTGTTCGCGGTCGATGCCGCTACTCTTGTAGTCGTGGAAGGCGTAGTCGACGCCATGCTCTTCCAGCCATACGCGGGCTTTCTTCATGGTGTCGCAAGCCTTGATTCCATACAGCGTCCGCTCACTCACGGGGCGCTACTCCTTTTCGATGCTTTTTTTCAGGCGCGGGATTATGCCATTTCCGCAGCGCTTGCGGGACGCCGCCGGGAGGTCGGTGGATTGCAACAGTTTTTTGCCCGATGCGGGGCTGATCCGCCGCGCTACGGGTGCTTCAATGGAGAGCTGTGCTGGGAGTTCGTCGATGCAAACCGTTTACACCGTACTCATCCTGCTGCTGGTCGTGGGCGGGACCCGGCTTGCGGCGCAGCTGATTCCGCTGCCGTTGCCGCTGATCCAGATCGCCGCCGGCGCGATGCTGGCGTGGCCGAGCCTGGGGCTGCATGTCGGCCTGGACCCGGAACTGTTCATGTTCCTGTTCATCCCGCCACTGCTGTTCGCCGATGGCTGGCGCATGCCCAAGGGCGAGTTCTGGAAGATGCGCTGGCCGATCCTAACCCTGGCCTTTGCCCTGGTGCTGTTCACCGTGGTCGGCGGCGGCGTGTTCATCCACCTGCTGATCCCGGAGATTCCCTGGGCCGCGGCCTTCGCCCTCGCGGCAGTGCTGTCGCCCACCGATGCGCTGGCGGTCTCGGCCATTGCCCAGAACCGCCTGCCCAAGCGCCTGATGCACGTGCTGCAGGGCGAGGCGCTGATGAACGACGCTTCCGGCCTGGTGGCGTTCAAGTTCGCCATCGCCGCGGCCCTGACCGGCACCTTCTCGCTGATGGACGCCAGCCTGAACTTCCTCCTGGTAGCCATCGGCGGCCTCGCCAGCGGCGTGTTCCTCAGCTGGCTGCTGGGGCGCATCCGCGCCTGGATGATCCGTCGTGGCTGGGACGACCCGGCCACCCACGTGGTGCTGATGCTGCTTTTGCCCTTCGCCTGCTACATGATCGCCGAGGAGTTGGGCGTCTCCGGCATCCTCGCGGCGGTGGCGGCGGGCATGATGCAGAGCTGGGTCGACCTGCTACCCCGGCAGACCAACACCCGCCTGCTCAACCGCAGCGTCTGGTCGATGCTGGAGTTCACCTTCAACGGCGTGGTGTTCCTCCTGCTGGGCCTGCAACTGCCGGACATCCTCAAGTCCGTCGCGCATCACGCCGACGACGTGATGTGGCGCTCGTCGCTGCTGGCCTTCTACGTGTTCGCGGTATTCGCCGTGCTGCTCGCGCTGCGTTTTGGCTGGGTCTGGTGCTACTGGAAGATTTCCGTGCGCTTCGAGCAGTGGTGGGGTATCGAGCTGGGCGGCAAGCCGGGCGAGCCAGTGCTGCGGCTGTCGGCGATCTCCGCGCTGAGCGGAGTGCGCGGGGCGGTGACCCTGGCCGGTGTGCTGTCGGTTCCTTTGCTGTTGCTGGACGGTTCGGCCTTCCCGCAGCGTGACCTGATCATCTTCATCGCTGCCGGGGTGATCCTGGTGTCGCTGATTGCGGCCACCATTGGCCTGCCGATCCTGTTGCGTGGCTTGCCGGCGGCCAGCAACGACCAGCGCGAGCTGGAGGTGCAGGGGGTCTGGCGCAAGACCGCGGCAGCGGCCATTCACATGCTGGAGAGCGAGGAGGTGCCTGCCAGCGAGGGTGGCGGCGATGCCGATGAGACGGCACGGCTGGCGGAGATGAAGGCCAGGCTGATGGCCGAGTATCGCCACGAGCTGGACCCGGCACCGGACAGCAAGGAGGCCCGCGAGCGCGCTCGCGCCCTGGAACTGGCTGATCAGGCGCTGCGGATCAAGGCCCTGCGCGCACAGCGGCTGGAGCTGTACCGGATGCGCCGCGAGCACGAGATCGACGACGAGACCATGCGCGAGGTGCTGGGCGAGCTGGATAACCAGGAGGCCTGGGTGACCAGCAAGGCGGGACGCTGGGTGTGACGAGCTCTTCGTAGGGGTGAGCAAGCTCGCTCCTACAGGATGGCGTTGGGCTGTAGGGCGGATAACCTGGCACAGGTTATCCGCCGTAACCTGCGCGGCGGATAACGCTGGCGCGTTATGCGCCCTACGATTGCTACTTACAGGCTCTGCACGTACTGCCTGATGCGCTCGGCCGCTTCCACGCATTCGGCCAGCGGGGCCACCAGCGCCATGCGCACCCGGTTGGCGCCAGGGTTCTCGCCGTTCACTTCGCGGGACAGGTAGGAGCCCGGCACCACGGTGACGTGCTGCTGGTCGAACAGGCCGCGGCAGAACTCGGTGTCGGCCACCGGGGTTTTCGCCCACAAGTAGAAACTGCCGTCCGGGCGCTGCACGTCGAGCACGCCGCCGAGGATGTCCAGTACTGCGTCGAACTTCTCGCGGTACAGGTCGCGGTTGGCGCGCACGTGGTCTTCGTCGTTCCAGGCCGCGACGCTGGCCAGTTGGGTCTGAACCGGCATGGCGCAGCCGTGGTAGGTGCGGTACAGGAGGAATTTCTTCAGCACTTCGGCGTCGCCAGCGACGAAGCCCGAACGCAGACCCGGCAGGTTGGAGCGCTTGGACAGGCTGTGGAACACCACGCAGCGCGCAAAATCCGAGCGGCCCAGTTCGGCGCAGGCGGTCAGCAGGCCGGCCGGCGGGTTCTGTTCGTCGAAGTACAGTTCGCTGTAGCACTCGTCGGCGGCGATCACGAAATCGTGCTCGTCGGCCAGGGCGATCAGCTTCTTCAGGGTTTCCAGCGGAACCAGCGCGCCGGTGGGGTTGCCCGGCGAGCAGAGGAAGAGGATCTCGCAGCGCGCCCAGACGTCCGCCGGGACGGCGTCGAAGTCCGGGTTGAAGCCGTTGTCTTCCAGGCAGGGCAGGTAGTGCGGCTCCGCGCCGGCCAGCAGGGCTGCGCCTTCGTAGATCTGGTAGAACGGGTTCGGGCTGATCACCAGGCCCTTGGCGTTGCGGTCCACCACGGTCTGGGTGAAGGCGAACAGCGCTTCACGGGTGCCGTTCACTGGCAGCACGTGGCGCGCGGCGTCCAGCCAGCCGGCCGGCACCTTGAAGCGGCGCTCGCACCAGGCGGCGATGGCTTCGCGCAGGGCGGGGATGCCCAGGGTGGTCGGGTAGACGGCCAATTGGTCGAGGCTGTCGGCCAGGGCCTTGGCGACGAAGTCCGGCGAGCGGTGCTTGGGTTCGCCGATGGACAGCGCGATGGGCTTCAGCTCAGCCGGCGGCTGGGCGCCGGCCAGCAGGGCGCGGAGCTTCTCGAAGGGGTAGGGCTGGAGCGAGTCGAGGGCAGGGTTCATGGCAAGGCTCTTTCTTTCTGATTCTGACTGAATAGCGGGCTAGATGCTGATACGGACCGGCATGCTCGGCTGGCCGCCATCCGAGAGGATGTCCACCAGGGCCGTCTGGATGCGCTTGCACAGCTCCGGGTCGGAGAGCGGCTGGTTGTGCGCATCGGTGACGAAGAACACGTCCTCCACGCGCTCGCCCAGGGTGGCGATCTTGGCGTTCTGTACCGACAGGTCGAAGTCCAGGAACAATCCGCCGATACGCGCCAGCAGGCCGGGGCGATCCGGCGCAGTGACTTCCAGCACGCTGACCTGGCGGGCCGCGTCGGTGGAGATGGTCACCTGCGGGTTGAAGGCAAAGTGCTTGAGCTGGCGCGGCACGCGGCGCTGGATGATGGTCGGGTACTCGTCCGGGTCCTTCAGGGCGTTGACCAGACCCTCGCGAATTTCCTCGACCCGGCTGGGATTATTGCCTATCGAGCCGCCGTCAGCATCGAGCACTATGTAGGTGTCGAGGGTGAACAGGCTGGTGGACGTGATGATCCGCGCGTCCTGAATGTTCAGGTTGAGCTGGTCCATCGCGGCCACGGTCACGGCGAAGAAGTCGTGCTGGTCGCCGGCATAGATGAAGATCTGCGTGCCGCCCTCGAATTCGCGCTGGGCGGTTTCCTTGATCAGCACCAGCGGGGTGCCGTCGTCCGGGTGCTGGAGGATGGCTTCGGTGTGCCAGGCGACGTCGGCGGCGCTGTGGCGCAGGAAGTAGTCGTCGCCCAGCTGGCTCCAGAGCTGCTCGGCGTCGTCCTGGTCGATGCCGCTGCGCACCAGGATGTCGATGGCCGCGCTCTGTGTCTGGCGAATCTGCTCCTCGCGGTCCACCGGGTTCTCCAGGCCGCGACGCAGCGCGCGCTTGGTCTCGGTGTAGAGCTGGCGCAGCAGGCTGGCGCGCCAGGAGTTCCAAAGGGTCGGGTTGGTGGCATTGATGTCGGCCACGGTGAGCACGTAGAGGTAGTCCAGGTAGGTCTGGTTGCCCATCAGCTGGGCGAAGTCGTAGATCACCTGTGGATCGGACAGGTCCTTGCGCTGGGCCGTGGTGGACATGATCAGGTGGTTCTGCACCAGCCAGGACACCAGGTTGGTGTCCCACGGCGGCAGCTGGTGGCGCTGGCAGAAGTGCTCGGCGTCCACTGCGCCCAGTTCCGAGTGATCGCCGCCGCGGCCCTTGGCGATGTCGTGGTAGAGGCCGGCGATGTAGATCAGCTCGGGCTTGGGCAGGCGCTCCATGATCTTGCTGGCCAGCGGGTACTTTTCCGCCATGTCCGGGCGGCGCAGCTTGCGCAGGTGCTTGATCAGGTTGAGGGTGTGCGCGTCGACCGTATAGATGTGGAACAGGTCGTGCTGCATCTGCCCGACGATCAGGCCGAATTCCGGCAGGTAGCGGCCAAGAATGCCGTAGCGGTTCATTCGCCGCAGGTTGCGGTGGATGCCTTCCTGACACTTGAACAGCTCGATGAACAGGCTGGTGTTGCGGATGTCGTGGCGGAAGTCGTCGTCGATCAGGTGACGGCTGTCGCGCAGCAGGCGAATGGTGTCGGCGCGCACGCCCTTGATCTCCGGGTGCTGGGCCAGCAGCACGAAGATTTCCAGCAGGGCGAACGGGGTGCGCTTGAAGACGTTGGCGTGGGTGACTTCGAGGTAGCCGTCGCGCAGCTGGAAACGGCTGTTGAGCGACTGGATCTGGCCGTTCTCGCCGGCGCGCAGGATCACTTCCTCGAAGTGCTGGGTGATCAGGTCGTTCAGCTCGGAAACGGCCATCACCACGCGGTAGTACTTCTGCATGAAGCGCTCGACGGCCAGCTTGGCGTCGTTGCCTTCATAGCCGAGCATCCCGGCGATGCGCCGCTGATGGTCGAACAGCAGCCGGTCTTCGGCGCGGCCGGCAAGCATGTGCAGGGCGTAGCGGACCTTCCAGAGGAATTCCTGGCTGGAGGCCAGCACCGCACATTCGCTTTCCACCAGGAAGCCCTCGCGGACCAGGGCATGCAGGTTGAGGCTGCCGAAGTGGCGGCGGGCGACCCAGAGCAGTGTCTGGATGTCGCGCAGACCGCCGGGCGAACCCTTCACGTTGGGTTCGAGGTTGTATTCGGTGTCGTTGTATTTGGTGTGGCGGTGAATCTGTTCCTTGCGCTTGGCCAGGTAGAACTGCCCGCTGGGCCACATCTGTTTCGTGCTGGTGGCTTCGAGCATGCGCAGGCGCAGGCTGTCCGGGCCGGAGATGGTCCGGCATTCCATCAGGTTGGTGACCACCGTCAGGTCGGCGCGCGCTTCCTCGGCGCACTCGGCCACCGAGCGCACGCTCTGGCCGACTTCCAGGCCGATGTCCCAGAGCAGGGTGAGGAAGCCCTCGATGGGCTCGCGGAAGCTTTCCTGGTCCTCGCTGTCGAGCAGGACCAGCAGGTCGATGTCCGAGTGCGGGTGCAGCTCGCCGCGCCCGTAGCCGCCCACGGCGACCAGCGCGATGTCGGCGTCGTCGCCCCAGTCGAAGCGATTCCAGGCCTGCTGCAGGATCTGGTCGACGAACCAGGCGCGGTCCTCGATCAGACGGCGGATGTCGCGGCCGCCGTTGAAACGGGCGTCGAGCACCTCGTTGGCCTGACGAATGGCCTTCTTGAAGGCGGCTATGGGGCTGGATTTGAGAGCCAGTTCCGCCTGGAACTGCCCACGGTCGAACAACTCGGGATCCACCTGCGGCATGGCGGCCTTCCTGATCAATGGCTTAGGGGAGGGCAGGGGCAAGAGGGCAACCGGGCCTGTGCGCATGGCGCCAGGCCCGATGGCTGTGCCGGGCCGGGATTTCTATGTTCTACCCAGCCGTCGGCGAGATTGCAAACCGCGCCTCAGGCCGAGGTGCGCGGGAAGCTTTCGTCGTTACGCAGGGTCAGGATCTCGTAGCCGTCGGCGGTGACCAGCACGGTGTGCTCCCACTGTGCGGACAGCTTGCGGTCCTTGGTGATGGCGGTCCAGCCGTCGCCCAGCAAACGGGTTTCCGGGCGGCCCTGGTTGATCATCGGCTCGATGGTGAAGATCATGCCTTCCTTGAGCTCCAGGCCGGTGCCGGCGCGGCCGTAATGCAGCACCTGAGGCTCTTCGTGGAACACCTGGCCGATGCCGTGGCCGCAGTACTCACGCACCACGGAGAAACCGTTCTTCTCGGCGTACTTCTGGATCACTTCGCCGATGTCGCCCAGGCGAGCGCCCGGCTTGACCACGTCGATGCCCTTGTACATGCATTCCTGGGTGATCTGGCACAGGCGGTCGGCCCATTCCGGGGTCTTGCCCACGGAGAACATCTTGCTGGTGTCGCCGTGGTAGCCGTCCTTGATCACGGTGACGTCGATGTTGACGATGTCACCTTCCTTGAGCGGCTTCTCATTGGGGATGCCGTGGCACACCACATGGTTGATCGAGGTGCAGATGGACTTGGGGAAGCCCTTGTAGTTCAGCGGCGCGGGAATGGCCTTCTGCACGTTGACGATGTAGTCGTGGCAGATGCGGTCCAGTTCGTCGGTGGTGACGCCGGGCTTGACGTGTTCGCCGATCATTTCCAGCACTTCGGCGGCCAGACGGCCGGCGACGCGCATTTTCTCGATGTCTTCGGGCGTCTTGATGGTGACGGTCATGCGACTTCTCTTCAGGCGCTGCGTACGCGCGGGTAAATGAGAGGAATACGCAAGTCTATCAGATTTGGCGCCTTTCTATTAAGGGTGGGTGGCTAGCGGGGCTGGTCGGCCGAGGCGGCGGGGGAGGTGCCGGGCGTCCTTGCCGGGTTTTGTTCTGGCCGAGGTTGTGGTATAAAGCGCCCCGCTCTGAAGGCTACGGCCATTTCGGGGCATTAACCCACACATGCATCGACACGATGGCCTGGGTGCCTTTCGACACAGTCGGAGGGTTGGCCGTTGGGATGCATGGAGGCCTAACCCGACTTATCGAGGAACTATCATGTCCCAAGTCAATATGCGCGATATGCTGAAGGCCGGTGTGCACTTCGGCCACCAGACCCGTTACTGGAACCCGAAGATGGGCAAGTTCATTTTCGGCGCGCGTAACAAGATCCACATCATCAACCTCGAAAAAACCCTGCCGATGTTCAACGAGGCCCTGACCTTCGTTGAGCGCCTGGCCCAGGGCAAGAACAAGATCCTGTTCGTCGGCACCAAGCGTTCCGCCGGCAAGATCGTTCGCGAAGAAGCCGCCCGTTGCGGCATGCCGTACGTCGACCACCGTTGGCTGGGCGGCATGCTCACCAACTACAAGACCATCCGTCAGTCGATCAAGCGTCTGCGCGAGCTGGAAGTGCAGTCCCAGGACGGCACCTTCGCCAAACTGACCAAGAAAGAAGCTCTGATGCGCTCCCGTGATCTGGAAAAACTGGATCGCAGCCTGGGCGGTATCAAGGACATGGGCGGCCTGCCGGACGCTCTGTTCGTGATCGACGTTGACCACGAGCGCATTGCTATCACCGAAGCCAACAAGCTGGGCATCCCGGTTATCGGCATCGTCGATACCAACAGCAGCCCGGAAGGCGTTGACTATGTTATCCCGGGTAACGACGACGCCATCCGCGCCGTGCAGCTGTACCTGGGCTCGATGGCTGAAGCCGTCCTGCGCGGCAAGAATGCCGGCGGCGTGACTGCTGACGAGTTCGTCGAAGAAGCACCGGCCGAATCCGCCGAAGGCTGATTCCAGGACGTCCAGACGTCCTACGGTGAGCAGGAAGGGGGCTAGGCCCCCTTTTTGCCACCCTGAGAATTCCGCCCGGGTATCCGGGCGATCTGGTTTTGAGAACAACTCAAGAGGATTTCGAAATGGCAGAAATTACTGCAGCACTGGTCAAGGAACTGCGTGAGCGTACCGGCCAGGGCATGATGGAGTGCAAGAAGGCACTGGTAGCCGCCGAAGGCGATATCGAGAAGGCCATCGACGACATGCGCGCTTCCGGCGCCATCAAGGCTGCCAAGAAGGCTGGCAACATCGCCGCCGAAGGCGCCATCGCCGCCAAAGTGGCTGACGACGGCAAATCGGCCACCATCATCGAAGTCAACTCGCAGACCGACTTCCTGGCCCTGCAGGACGACTTCAAGAACTTCGTCGCTGCCAGCCTGGACAAGGCTGTTGCCCAGAAGCTGACCGATGCTGCTCCGCTGATCGCGGAACAAGAGCCGGCCCGTGAAGCCCTGGTTGCCAAGTGCGGTGAGAACGTCAACATCCGTCGCCTGGCTCGCACCGAAGGTGAAGTGGTTGGCGCCTACCTGCACGGCCATCGCATCGGCGTTCTGGTCACCCTGAAGGGCGGCAACGCTGAACTGGCTCGCGACATCGCCATGCACGTCGCTGCCAGCAACCCGCAGTTCCTCGATCCGTCGCAGGTTTCCGAAGAAGCTGTTGCCAAAGAGAAGGAAATCTTCCTCGCTCTGAACGCCGACAAGATCGCTGGCAAGCCGGAAAACATCGTCGAGAATATGGTCAAAGGCCGTATCTCGAAGTTCCTGGCCGAAGCCAGCCTGGTCGAGCAAGCGTTCGTCAAGGATCCGGAAGTCAAGGTCGGTGACCTGGCCAAGAAAGCCGGCGCTGAAATCGTTTCCTTCGTTCGCTTCGAAGTAGGCGAAGGCATCGAGAAAGTCGAAGCCGACTTTGCTGCCGAGGTTGCTGCTCAAGTAGCCGCTTCCAAGCAGTAATAGACAGTCTCACGACTGTCGCCCCGCAAGAGGCTGCCCGCTAACGCGCGCGGCCTCTTTGCCAAACTGGGGAAACCAAAAGGGGCGGTTTCCACGGCGCAGGCTCGCAAGGCGGGTTTAAAGGCGCCGTAAGGCTGGCTGGTCCAAGCTTTCCGCCAAGCGCCCACAAGGCGCACAGCATTCAATCGCCGCAGGAGAAAAAGGTCATGGCTCAGCAGCTGAGCGCTCGTCAACCTCGCTATAAACGCATTCTTCTAAAACTGAGCGGCGAAGCCCTGATGGGCTCCGAGGAGTTCGGCATCGATCCCAAGGTGCTGGACCGCATGGCGCTGGAGATCGGCCAGCTCGTCGGTATCGGCGTGCAGGTCGGCCTGGTGATCGGTGGCGGCAACCTGTTCCGTGGCGCGGCGCTGTCCGCGGCCGGCATGGATCGCGTCACCGGCGACCACATGGGCATGCTCGCCACCGTGATGAACGGCCTGGCCATGCGTGATGCCCTGGAGCGCTCCAACATCACCGCCATCGTCATGTCCGCCATCTCCATGGTCGGCGTGACCGATCACTACGACCGCCGCAAGGCCATGCGCCACCTGAAGAGTGGTGAAGTGGTGATCTTCTCCGCTGGTACCGGCAACCCGTTCTTCACTACCGATTCCGCCGCCTGCCTGCGCGCCATCGAAATAGATGCTGACGTAGTACTCAAGGCGACCAAGGTGGACGGCGTGTACACTGCCGACCCGTTCAAGGACCCGAATGCCGAGAAATTCGAACGTCTGACGTACGATGAAGTGCTCGATCGCAAGCTGGGTGTGATGGACCTCACCGCCATCTGCCTGTGCCGGGACCAGAAAATGCCGCTGCGCGTGTTCAACATGAACAAGCCCGGCGCGCTGCTGAATATTGTTGTAGGTGGTGCTGAAGGCACCCTGATCGAGGAGGATTGAGATGATCAACGAGATCAAGAAGGAAGCACAGGATCGTATGGGCAAAACCCTGGAAGCCCTGGGCCATGCCTTCGCCAAGATTCGTACCGGCCGTGCGCACCCGAGCATCCTGGATAGCGTGATGGTGTCCTACTACGGTTCCGACACGCCGCTGCGCCAGGTGGCCAACGTTACCGTGGAAGATTCCCGTACCCTGGCCCTGAGCGTCTTCGACAAGTCCATGATCCAGGCGGTCGAGAAGGCCATCATGACCTCTGACCTGGGCCTGAACCCGGCGACCGCCGGTACCACCATTCGCGTACCGATGCCGGCCCTGACCGAGGAAACCCGCAAGGGCTTCACCAAGCAGGCTCGCGCCGAAGCCGAGCAGGCCCGCGTTTCCGTGCGCAACATCCGTCGTGACGCGCTGGCTCAGCTGAAGGATCTGCAGAAAGAGAAGGAAATCAGCGAAGACGAAGAGCGTCGCGCTGGTGACGATGTGCAGAAGATCACCGACAAGTTCGTTGCCGAGATCGAAAAGGCCCTCGAGGCCAAGGAAGCGGACCTGATGGCCGTTTGACGGCCGGGCTCTCGTCATGGAAAAGACCAAGCAGGTGACGGACGTGCCCCGGCACGTCGCGATCATCATGGACGGCAACAATCGCTGGGCGAAGAAGCGTCTGATGCCCGGGGTAGCCGGGCACAAGGCTGGCGTGGATGCCGTCCGTGCGGTGATCAAGACCTGCGCCGAGGCGGGCGTCGAGGTGCTGACGCTGTTCGCCTTCTCCAGCGAGAACTGGCAGCGCCCGGCCGATGAGGTCGGCGCGCTGATGGAGCTGTTCCTCATGGCCCTGCGTCGTGAAGTGCGCAAGCTCAGTGCCAACGGCATCCGCCTGCGCATCATTGGCGACCGCAGCCGCTTCGCTCCTGAGTTGCAGGCGGCGATGCGCGAAGCCGAGGCGCTGACCGCCAATGGCAGCAGCATGCTGCTGCAGGTGGCGGCGAACTATGGCGGCCAGTGGGACATCACCCAGGCGGCCCAGCGTCTTGCCCGCGAGGTGCAGGCCGGCCATCTGGCGGCGGAGGAGATTACCCCGGAGCTGATCCAGGGTTGCCTCTCCACCGGCGACCAGCCGCTGCCCGACCTGTGCATCCGCACCGGTGGGGAGCACCGCATCAGCAACTTCCTTCTCTGGCAGCTGGCCTATGCCGAGCTGTATTTCTCCGATCTCTACTGGCCCGACTTCAAGCACGAAGCCATGCAGGCTGCGTTGCAGGACTACGCCTCTCGTCAGCGCCGTTTCGGCAAGACCAGCGAGCAGGTCGAGGCCGAGGCACCCCCGTCATGTTGAAACAACGAATCATCACGGCGCTGATCCTGTTGCCGATCGCGCTGGGTGGTTTCTTCCTGCTCGATGGCGCGGCGTTCTCGCTGTTCATCGGTCTGGTCGTCAGCCTTGGTGCCTGGGAATGGGCGCGTCTGGCCGGTTACAACGAACAGCCCGCTCGCGTCGGTTACGCTGCCACCGTCGCCGCGCTGATTCTGGTATTGGCCTGGCTGCCGCAACTGGCAGGAGCGGTGCTGGTGCTGGCCCTGCTCTGGTGGGCGCTTGCGACCGTCATGGTGCTGACTTATCCGGATAGCGCGTCGAGCTGGGGTGGGCGCTGGCGCCGCCTGCTGATCGGCCTGCTGATCCTGCTGCCGGCCTGGCAGGGGCTGGTGCTGCTCAAGCAATGGCCGCTGTCCAATTGGCTGATCGTTGCCGTGATGGTGCTGGTCTGGGCTGCCGACATCGGCGCTTACTTCTCCGGCAAGGCCTTCGGCAAGCGCAAGCTGGCCCCGCGCGTCAGTCCGGGCAAGAGCTGGGAAGGTTTCTTCGGCGGCATGGTGCTGTGCCTGGCGATCACCGTCGCTGTCTCCATCTACCGCGACTGGACTGTCCGCGAGCTGCTGCTGGCGCTACCGTGTGCGGCCCTCGTGGTGGCCCTGTCGGTGATCGGTGATCTGACCGAAAGCATGTTCAAGCGCCAGTCCGGCCTCAAGGACAGCAGTAACCTGCTGCCCGGGCACGGTGGCGTGCTGGACCGCATCGACAGCCTGACCGCCGCCATCCCGGTGTTCACCGCGTTGCTCTGGGCCGTGGGCTGGGGTACGCCGTGAGTCATCCGCAGTGGATCACCGTGCTGGGGGCGACCGGTTCGATCGGCCTCAGTACCCTCGACGTCATCGGGCGTCACTCTGATCGTTACCGCGTCTTTGCGCTCAGCGGCTTTTCCCGGCTGGCTGAACTCGAGTTGCTTTGCCTGCGTCATCGACCGCGGTTTGTCGTGGTGCCGGAGACTGAACAGGCCCGTGCGCTGCAGGATCGCCTGAGTTCCGCGGGGCTTGAAGCCCGGGTGCTGGTCGGCGAGGCTGGTCTTTGCGAGGTTTCCGCCCATCCCGAAGTGGATGCGGTGATGGCGGCCATCGTCGGTGCTGCGGGTCTGAAGCCCACTCTGGCGGCTGTCGAGGCTGGCAAGCGGGTCTTGCTGGCCAATAAAGAGGCGCTGGTGATGTCCGGCGCGCTGTTCATGGATGCCGTGCGAGCCAGTGGCGCTGTGCTGCTGCCGATCGACAGCGAGCACAATGCGATCTTCCAGTGCATGCCGGCGGACTATGCTCGCGGCCTGGGCCAAGTGGGTGTTCGTCGCATCCTGCTGACGGCTTCGGGCGGCCCGTTCCGCGAAACGCCGCTGGAACAGTTGGGCCTGGTTTCGCCAGAGCAGGCCTGCGCACACCCCAACTGGTCGATGGGGCGGAAGATTTCTGTCGATTCGGCGAGCATGATGAACAAGGGCCTGGAGCTGATCGAGGCCTGCTGGCTGTTCGACGCCGCGCCGTCGAAGGTCGAGGTGGTGATCCACCCGCAGAGCGTGATCCACTCCCTGGTGGACTACGTTGACGGCTCGGTGCTGGCCCAACTGGGTAATCCGGACATGCGGACCCCCATTGCTCATGCCCTGGCCTGGCCGCAGCGGATCGATTCCGGCGTTTCGCCGCTGGACCTGTTCTCCATCGCCCGCCTGGACTTCAGTGCGCCCGATGAGCAGCGTTTCCCCTGCCTGCGCCTTGCACGCCAAGCGGCTGAAGCAGGTGGCAGCGTGCCGGCGATGCTCAATGCGGCGAACGAGGTGGCCGTCGCGGCGTTCCTCGAGCGGCGCATCCGCTTCACGGATATCCCGGTTATCATCGACGAAGTGCTGAACCGCGAGGCGCACACACCGGTCGAATCGCTCGATGCGGTGCTGGCGGCCGACCAGCGCGCACGCGGCGCCGCACAGGCGTGGTTGCAGGAGCGCGGGCATTGAGCCCGAGGAGGTAGCGATGAGCGCCCTTTATATGGTGGTGGGATTGATTGTCGCCCTGGGCGTACTGGTCACCTTCCACGAATTCGGACACTTCTGGGTTGCCCGCCGCTGCGGGGTCAAGGTCCTGCGCTTCTCCGTGGGCTTCGGCACGCCGCTGGTGCGCTGGCACGATCGCCACGGCACCGAGTTCGTCGTCGCCGCCATTCCCCTGGGTGGCTACGTGAAGATGCTCGATGAGCGGGAGGGCGATGTCCCCGCCGAGCTGCTCGACCGCGCCTTCAATCGCAAGACCGTGTTCCAGCGCATCGCCATCGTTGCGGCGGGGCCGATCGCCAATTTCCTGCTGGCCATCCTGTTCTTCTGGGTCCTGGCCATGCTGGGCAGCCAGCAGATCAAGCCGATCATCGGCTCCGTGGTGGCGAACAGTCCCGCGGCCATCGCCGGTCTGGCGTCTGGCCAGGAAGTCGTGGCGGTGGATGGCGAGGCCGTCGACGGCTGGAGTGGCGTCAACCTGCAGTTGGTGCGCCGTCTCGGTGAAACCGGCGAGCTGAGCGTTTCGGTGCTGGAGCAGGGATCCAGCGTTCCGGCCGTGCACCAGGTGCGCATTAGCTCCTGGCTGAAGAACGAAGATAATCCCGACCCCATCGGCGGTCTGGGGATCCAGCCCTGGCGACCTGCTGTCGCACCGGTAATTGCTGAGCTGGACGAAAAAGGGCCTGCCAAGGCTGCCGGCCTGCAGATTGGTGACCGTCTCGTCAGTCTGGATGGCCAGTCGGTCACGGATTGGCAAGAAGTGGTCTCCCGTGTCCGCGCTATGCCTGAAGGTAAGGTGACGCTGGGTATCGAGCGCGCAGGGCAGCGCGAGGAGCTTGCCCTGACCCTGGCGGCCAAAGGCGAGGGCAAGGCCCGCACCGGTTACCTGGGCGCGGGTGTCGCCGGTGGTCAGTGGCCGCCGGAAATGCTTCGCGAAGTGAGCTATGGGCCGGTGGCAGCGGTGGGACAGGCGCTCTCCCGAACCTGGTCCATGAGCCTGCTAACTCTGGATTCTCTAAAGAAAATGGTGCTCGGGCAGCTCTCGGTAAAAAACTTGAGCGGGCCGATAACCATTGCTAAAGTGGCGGGCGCTTCAGCCCAGTCCGGCGTAGGGGATTTTCTGCATTTCCTCGCCTATCTGAGCATCAGCTTGGGGGTTCTCAACCTGTTGCCGATTCCTGTCCTCGATGGCGGGCATCTGCTGTTCTACATGGTCGAGTGGGTGCGAGGTCGCCCACTGTCGGAGCGGGTCCAGGCTTGGGGGATGCAGATTGGCATCAGCCTGGTAGTCGGGGTCATGTTGTTGGCCCTGGTCAACGATCTGAGTCGACTGTAGCCGCCCATTGGTTTTCGGATCTGCCGCCCTTTGCGGCAGATTCTCTATTTGTCAGTTGGAATAAAAGGACTCCATGAAACGCTTTCTGCTTCCCGCGGCCCTTTCCGCGCTGATGATCGCCCAGGTTCACGCCGAGTCCTTCACTGTTTCCGATATCCGGGTCAACGGCCTGCAGCGCGTGTCTGCCGGCAGCGTGTTCGCGGCGCTGCCGCTGAACGTCGGCGAGCAGATCGACGATCGCCGCCTGGTCGAAGCGACCCGCTCGCTGTTCAAGACCGGCTTCTTCCAGGACATCCAGCTCAGCCGTGATGGCAATGTGCTGATCGTCAACGTGGTCGAGCGTCCGTCCATCTCCAGCATCGAGATCGAGGGCAACAAGGCCATCACCACCGAAGACCTGATGAAGGGTCTGAAGCAGTCCGGCCTCTCCGAAGGCGAAATCTTCCAGCGTGCGACCCTCGAGGGCGTGCGTAACGAATTGCAGCGCCAGTACGTGGCCCAGGGCCGCTACTCCGCCGAGATCGAGACCGAAGTCGTGCCGCAGCCGCGCAACCGCGTTGCGCTGAAGATCAACATCAACGAAGGCACCGTGGCGGCCATTGCCCATGTCAACGTGGTGGGCAACACCGTCTTCTCCGAGGAAGACCTGACCGACCTGTTCGAGCTGAAGACCACCAACTGGCTGTCCTTCTTCAAGAACGACGACAAGTATTCCCGCGAGAAGCTCTCCGGTGACCTGGAACGTCTGCGTTCGTACTACCTGGACCGTGGCTACATCCACATGGATATCGCCTCCACCCAGGTGTCCATTACCCCGGACAAGAAGCACGTCTACATCACCGTCAACGTCAACGAAGGCGAGAAGTACACCGTCAGCGACGTGAAGCTCTCCGGCGACCTGAAAGTGCCGGAAGACGAAGTGAAGAAGCTCCTGCTGGTGAAGAAGGGCCAGGTGTTCTCCCGCAAGGTGATGACCACCACCTCCGACCTGATCACCCGTCGCCTGGGTAACGAGGGTTATACCTTCGCCAACGTCAACGGCGTTCCCGAGCCGAACGACGAGAACAAGACCGTGTCGATCACCTACGTGGTCGATCCGGGCAAGCGCGCCTACGTCAACCGCATCAACTTCCGTGGCAACACCAAGACCGAGGACGAAGTACTCCGTCGCGAAATGCGCCAGATGGAAGGCGGCTGGGCCTCGACCTACCTGATCGACCAGTCCAAGCAGCGTCTCGAGCGCCTGGGCTACTTCAAGGAAGTCAACGTCGAAACCCCGGCTGTTCCGGGCACCGACGACCAGGTCGACGTCAACTACAGCGTGGAAGAGCAACCGTCCGGCTCGATCACCGCGAGCGTGGGCTTCGCCCAGAGCGCCGGTCTGATCCTCGGCGGCTCGATCAGCCAGAACAACTTCCTGGGTACCGGTAACAAGGTCAGCATCGGCCTGACCAAGTCCGACTACCAGACCCGCTACAACTTCGGCTTCGTCGACCCCTACTGGACCGTCGACGGCGTGAGCCTGGGCTACAACGCCTTCTACCGCAAGACCGACTACGACGAGCTCGATGTTGACGTTTCCAGCTACTCGGTGAACAGCCTGGGTGCCGGCGTCAGCATCGGCTACCCGATCAGTGAGACCTCGCGCCTGACCTACGGCCTGACCGTGCAGCGCGACGACATCGACACTGGCGCCTATACCGTCGACGAGATCTTCGACTTCATCGAGAAGGAAGGCGACAGCTTCACCAACTTCAAGGCGTCCATCGGCTGGTCCGAGTCGACCCTGAACAAGGGCGTGCTGGCGAACCGCGGTCACTCGCAGAGCCTGGTGCTGGAAACCACCATTCCGGGTAGCGATCTGTCGTTCTACAAGCTCGATTACCGTGGCCAGATCTTCGCGCCGCTCACCGAAAACTACACCATGCGCTTCCATACCGAACTCGGTTACGGCGGCGCCTACGGCGACACCGATCGCCTGCCGTTCTACGAGAACTACTACGCCGGCGGCTTCAACTCGGTGCGTGGCTTCAAGGACAGCTCCCTGGGCCCACGCAGTACGCCTAGCCGGGTAACCGATCCAAGCACTGGTGCGGTGGTCTCGGGCCCGGATGCCAACGGCCGCTACACCGACCCGGATCAGGATCCGGAAGCCTTCGGTGGTAACATCCTGATCACCGGCGGCGCTGAACTGCTGTTCCCGCTGCCGTTCGTGAAGGACCAGCGCCAACTGCGCACCGTGCTGTTCTATGACATCGGCAACGTGTTCGACACCGACTGCCCGACCTCCACCACCCAAGGTTGCGACGGCGTCAAGTTCCAGGACATGGCCATGTCCGCGGGTGTCGGTTTGACCTGGATCACCGCTCTGGGCCCGCTGAGCTTCAGCCTGGCGACTCCGATCAAGAAACCGGATAACGCCGAAACCCAGATCTTCCAGTTCTCCCTCGGGCAGACCTTCTAATTGGCCGTATCGTTGTAATGACAACCATGCTTTGTGCAGGAGTGCATTGTGCGTAAGTTGACCCAGTTCGTCCTGATCACCGCCGCCCTGGCAGCGAGCCCCGCGTTCGCCGACATGAAGATCGCGGTGCTCAACTATCAGATGGCACTCCTCGAGTCGGATGCGGCCAAGCAATACGCCGTGGATGCCGAGAAGAAGTTCGGCCCCCAGCTGACCAAGCTCAAGGCCCTGGAAACCGATGCCAAGGCCCTGCAGGACAAGCTGGTCAACGGCGGCAGCAAGATGTCCGCTTCCGAGCGCGACAAGGCCGAAGGTGACTTCAAGCAGAAGGCCCGTGACTTCCAGTTCCAGTCCAAGGAGTTGAACGAAGCCAAGGCCGTCGCCGACCGCGACATGCTGAAGAAGCTCAAGCCGAAGCTGGACCAGGCCGTCGAGGAAACCATCAAGAAAGGTGGTTATGACCTCGTGGTCGAGCGTGGTGCCGTGGTCGACGTCAAGCCGCAGTACGACATCACCCGCCAAGTCATCGAGCGCATGAACCAACTGCGCTGATGATGACCGAGCTGTCCTTTACCCTCGCCGAACTGGCTGCGCAACTCGATGCCGAGTTGCGCGGCGATCCCGCTCAGGTGATCAGCGGGCTGGCTACCCTGCAGGACGCAGGCGCCGGTCAGTTGAGCTTCCTGGCCAATCCGCAGTACCGCAAGTTCCTCGAAGGCAGCCAGGCCAGCGCCGTTCTGCTGACTGCCGCTGACGCCGAAGGCTATACCGGCAATGCGCTGATCGTCCCCAATCCCTACCTGGCCTATGCCGGCCTGTCCCACCAGTTCGACCGCAAGCCCAAGGCGCCGGTCGGCATTCATCCCACCGCGGTGGTCGATGAAGGTGCGCAGGTCGACGCGAGTGCCAGCGTCGGACCCTATGCCGTCATTGAGGCCGGTGCGCAGATCGGTGCCAACGTCACCATCGGTGCCCACTGCTTCGTCGGCGCGCGCAGCGTGGTTGGCGAGGGTGGCTGGCTTGCGCCCCGCGTGACGCTCTACCACGACGTGCGCATCGGCAAGCGCGTGGTGATCCAGTCCGGCGCCGTGCTGGGTGGTGAGGGCTTCGGCTTCGCCAACCACAAGGGCATCTGGCAGAAGATCGCCCAGATTGGCGGCGTGACCCTGGGTGACGACGTCGAGATCGGCGCCAACACCACCATCGACCGTGGTGCGTTGTCCGATACCCTGGTGGGCAATGGCGTGAAGCTGGACAACCAGATCATGATCGCCCACAACGTGCAGATCGGTGATCACACTGCCATGGCCGGCTGCTGCGGGATTTCCGGCAGCGCCAAGATCGGCAAGCATTGCATGCTCGCCGGCGGTGTCGGCCTGGTCGGCCACATCGAGATTTGTGACAACGTCTTCGTCACCGGGATGACCATGGTGACCCGTTCGATCACCGAACCGGGCTCCTACTCGTCCGGTACCGCCATGCAGCCTGCGGCTGAATGGAAGAAGAGTGCCGCGCGCATTCGTCAGCTGGATGACATGGCCCGTCGTCTGCAGCAGCTGGAAAAGCGCGTGGCCGCCGTGACCCCAAGCGGAGACGCTCCATCAGATGCGTGATCCACGCATTTTTTGGCGTTTCCCTTTTCTGAACAGGCTCCCCTGAACATGATGGACATCAACGAGATTCGCGAATACCTGCCTCATCGCTACCCCTTCCTGCTGGTGGATCGGGTGGTCGAGCTGGACATCGAAGGCAAGCGCATTCGCGCCTACAAGAATGTCAGCATCAACGAGCCGTTCTTCAATGGCCACTTCCCGCAGCATCCGATCATGCCGGGCGTACTGATCATTGAGGCCATGGCCCAGGCGGCCGGCATCCTCGGTTTCAAGATGCTCGACGTGAAGCCGGCCGATGGCACCCTGTATTACTTCGTCGGCTCCGACAAGCTGCGCTTCCGCCAGCCGGTGCTGCCGGGCGACCAGCTGCAGCTCAATGCCCAGTTCCTGAGCGTCAAGCGTGGCATCTGGAAGTTCGATTGCCATGCCACCGTCGATGACAAGCCGGTATGCTCGGCCGAAATCATCTGTGCGGAACGCAAACTATGAGTTTGATCGATCCTCGCGCCATCATCGACCCGCGCGCAAAGCTGGCTGACGACGTAGAAGTGGGCCCCTGGTCCATGGTCGGGCCGGATGTGGAGATCGGCGAAGGTACGGTGATCGGTCCGCACGTGGTAGTCAAAGGCCCCACGAAGATCGGTAAGAACAATCGGATTTTCCAGTTCTCCAGCGTGGGTGAAGATACCCCCGACCTGAAGTACAAGGGCGAACCGACTCGCCTGGTGATCGGTGACAACAATGTGATCCGCGAGGGTGTGACCATCCATCGCGGCACCATCCAGGATCGCTCGGAGACCACCATCGGCGATCACAACCTGCTCATGGCCTATGTGCACATCGGCCACGACAGTGTGATCGGCAACCATTGCATCCTCGTGAACAACACCGCGCTGGCGGGGCATGTGCATGTGGATGACTGGGCGATCCTCTCCGGCTACACCCTGGTACATCAGTTCTGCCGCATTGGCGCGCACGCCTTCTCCGGCATGGGCACCACCATCGGCAAGGACGTTCCGGCCTATGTCACGGTCTTCGGCAACCCCGCCGAGGCCCGCAGCATGAACTTCGAAGGCCTGCGCCGTCGCGGTTTCAGCGCCGAATCGATCCAGGCGCTGCGCCGTGCCTACAAGGTGGTCTACCGCCAGGGCCTGACGGTGGATGAGGCACTCGGCGAGCTGGCCGAAGTCTCCGAGCAGTACCCGGAAGTCGCAGTGTTCCGCGACTCCATCCAGAGCTCCACCCGCGGCATCACCCGCTGACCATGCAACCGACCGCACGCAAGCTGCGCGTCGCCCTGGTCGCGGGCGAGGCGTCCGGCGATATCCTCGGCTCCGGCCTCATGCAGGCGCTCAAACAGCGCCACCCCGATATCGAGTTCATCGGCGTCGGCGGTCCGCGCATGCAGGCCGAAGGGCTGCAGTCGCATTTCCCGATGGAGCGCCTGGCCGTCATGGGCCTGGTCGAGGTGCTGGGTCGCTTGCGCGAACTGCTGCGCCGGCGCAAGGACTTGGTGAAGATGCTGATCGCGGCCAGGCCTGACGTGTTCATCGGCATCGATGCGCCGGATTTCAACCTGAACATTGAATTGAAGCTGCGCCGCGCGGGGATCCGTACGGTGCACTACGTCAGCCCCTCGGTCTGGGCCTGGCGGCAGAAGCGTGTGCTGAAGATCAAGGAAGCCTGCGACCTCATGCTCGCGCTTTTCCCCTTCGAGGCGCGCTTCTACGAAGAACATGCGGTGCCGGTGCGTTTCGTCGGGCATCCGCTGGCCAACACCATTCCGCTGGAAGCCGACCGCGCCGGTGCGCGCGAGCGTCTCGGTCTGCCGCAGGAAGCCAGCGTCGTCGCGCTCCTGCCCGGTAGCCGGGGAGGGGAGGTCGGCAAGCTCGGCGCGTTGTTCCTCGATACCGCCCAGCGCCTGCTCCAGGATCGCCCGGACCTGCGCTTCGTGCTGCCTTGCGCGAGCCCCGAACGCCGCGTGCAGATCGAAGAAATGCTCGCGGGTCGCAATCTGCCGGTGCAATTGCTCGACGGAGCTTCCCACGAAGCGTTCGCCGCCTGCGACGCCGTACTGATCGCCTCCGGCACCGCCACGCTGGAAGCCCTGCTGTACAAGCGGCCGATGGTCGTCGCCTACAAGGTGGCGCCGATGACCTACCGCATCCTCAAGCGCCTGGTGAAGAGTCCCTACATCTCGCTGCCGAACCTGATGGCCGGCCGCCTGCTGGTGCCCGAACTGATCCAGGATGCGGCGACTCCAGAGGCGCTGGCCACGACCTTGTTGCCCCTGCTCGACGACGGCAGCGTGCAGACTGAATCCTTCGACGCCATCCATCGCGCCCTGCGCCAGGATGCGTCCGCGCAGGCCGCCGAAGCGGTGCTCGCCCTGGTGGAGAAACGCTGATGCAGATGGGCCTGGACTTCACCCTGGTGGAAGAACTGGTGGCCGGTGTCGACGAAGTCGGTCGTGGTCCGCTCTGCGGTCCCGTGGTCACCGCGGCGGTGATCCTCGATCCGGCTAGGCCGATCAAGGGCCTCAACGACTCGAAGAAGCTCAGCGAAGCGCGCCGCGAGGCGCTGTTCGACGAGATCCGCGAGAAGGCCCTGGCCTGGTGCATCGCCCGTGCCGATGTGCACGAGATCGACCAGCTGAACATCCTCCACGCCACCATGCTCGCCATGCAGCGCGCGGTGGAAGGCCTCAGCGTCACGCCGAAACTGGCGCTGATCGACGGCAACCGCTGCCCGAAACTGCAGGTGCCGTCGGCACCGGTGGTGCAGGGCGACGCCAAGGTTCCGGCCATCGCCGCTGCCTCGATCCTGGCCAAGGTTAGCCGTGACCGCGAGATGCAGGAAATGGAGGCGCTGTACCCCGGCTACGGCATCGGCGGCCACAAGGGCTACCCGACGCCAGTGCACCTGGAGGCGCTCAAGCGTCTGGGCCCGACGCCCATCCACCGTCGCTCCTTCGGGCCGGTGCGCGCCTTGCTGGAAAACCCTGCCGGCATCCTGTAACACCCTGTTATTACTCTGGAATTCCTCGCGGCCAGCGGCCCGCCGGTGACTTCAAACACCCGGCGCGACGGCTGGCCCATTGATCCCTGTAGCTTTGCGGACAGCCCCGGTACAATCCGGGGCTTGCCGTTTTTCGCGTTTGCCAAGGACCACCATGACCGCCACCTTCGTTCACCTGCGTCTGCACACCGAATTCTCCCTGGTCGACGGCCTGGTACGGGTCAAGCCGCTGATCAAGGCGGTCGGCGGGGCGGGCATGCCGGCGGTGGCGGTGACCGACCTGAGCAACATGTGCTCGCTGGTGAAGTTCTACAAGACGGCCATGGGTGGCGGCATCAAGCCGATCTGCGGCGCCGACATCTGGCTGGCCAACCGCGACGAGGACGGCCCGCTGACCCGCCTGACCTTGCTGGCGATGAACGCCAAGGGCTACCGCAACCTGACCGAGCTGATTTCCCGTGGCTGGCAGGAAGGCCAGCGCAATGGCGAGATCATCATCGAGCGGCAGTGGGTGAAGGACGCCGCCGAAGGCCTGATCGCGCTGTCCGGCTCCAAGGAAGGCGAGATCGGCATGGCGTTGCTGGAGGGTGACGACGCCCTGGCGGACTCGCTGCTGGCCGAGTGGCTGGAGGTCTTCCCGGACCGCTTCTACCTGGATATCCAGCGCACCAGCCGAGTCAACGACGAAGAGCACGTGCACGCCGCCGTGGCCCTGTCGGCGCGCAGCGGCGCGCCGCTGGTGGCGACCAACGACGTGCGCTTCATCAAGGAAGCGGACTTCGAGGCCCACGAGACCCGCGTTTGCATCGGCGAAGGCCGTGCCCTGGATGACCCGCGCCGTTCGCGCAGCTATTCCGACCAGCAGTACCTGAAGAGCCCGGAAGAAATGGCCGAGCTGTTCAGTGACATTCCCGAGGCTCTGGAAAACTCCGTCGAGATCGCCAAGCGCTGCAACATCGACGTGCAGTTGGGCAAGTACTTCCTGCCCAACTTCCCGATCCCCTTTGATGACATGGACATCAACGACTACCTGCGCCATGTCTCCTACGAGGGCCTGGAGGAGCGCCTGGCGGTGCTCTGGCCGAAGGACACCACGCCGAACTACGAAGAGAAACGGCAGCTCTATGTCGATCGCCTGGAGTTCGAGCTGGGTACCATCATCCAGATGGGCTTCCCCGGCTACTTCCTGATCGTGATGGACTTCATCAAGTGGGCCAAGAACAACGGCGTGCCGGTGGGCCCCGGCCGGGGCTCGGGTGCCGGTTCGCTGGTCGCCTATGTGCTGAAGATCACCGACCTCGACCCGCTGGCCTATGACCTGCTGTTCGAACGCTTCCTGAACCCCGAACGTATTTCCATGCCCGACTTCGACGTCGACTTCTGCATGGAGGGCCGCGACCGGGTGATCGACTACGTGGCCGGCGCCTACGGTCGCAACGCAGTGAGCCAGATCATCACCTTCGGCTCCATGGCCGCGAAGGCGGTGGTGCGCGACGTGGCGCGGGTGCAGGGCAAGTCCTACGGCCTGGCCGACAAGCTGTCGAAGATGATTCCCTTCGAAGTGGGCATGACCCTGGAGAAGGCCTTCGAGCAGGAGGAAATGCTCCGCGACTTCCTCAAGACCGACGAGGAAGCCCAGGAAATCTGGGACATGGCGCTCAAGCTGGAAGGTGTGACCCGTGGTACCGGCAAACACGCCGGTGGCGTTGTGATCGCGCCGACCAAGCTGACCGATTTCGCTCCCATCGCCTGTGACGAAGAGGGCGCCGGTCTGGTGACCCAGTTCGACAAGGACGATGTGGAGGCCGCCGGCCTGGTGAAGTTCGACTTCCTCGGCCTGCGTACCCTGACCATCATCAAATGGGCGATGGAAATCATCCATCGCATCCAGCAGAAGGCTGGCGAGACCGATCTGGTCGACATCGATCGCATTCCGCTGGACGACAAGAAGACCTACGACCTGCTGCAGAAGGCGGAGACCACTGCGGTTTTCCAGCTTGAATCGCGCGGTATGAAGGAGCTGATCAAGAAGCTCAAGCCGGACTGCCTGGAAGACCTCATCGCACTGGTGGCGCTGTTCCGTCCCGGTCCGCTGCAGTCGGGCATGGTGGACGACTTCATCAACCGTAAGCACGGTCGTGAGGAGATCTCCTACCCGCACCCGGATTACCAGTACGCCGGCCTCGAACCCGTGCTCAAGCCGACCTACGGCATCATCCTGTACCAGGAACAGGTGATGCAGATCGCCCAGGTGATGGCGGGATACAGCCTCGGCGGCGCGGACATGCTGCGCCGCGCCATGGGCAAGAAGAAGCCCGAGGAAATGGCCAAGCAGCGCGGCGGCTTCATCGAAGGCTGCTCCAGCAATGGCATCGACGAAAACCTCTCGGGCAACATCTTCGACCTGGTGGAAAAGTTCGCCGGCTACGGCTTCAACAAGTCGCACTCGGCCGCCTATGGCCTGGTGTCGTACCAGACCGCCTGGCTGAAGACCCACTGGAAAGCCCCGTTCATGGCCGCAGTACTCACTGCGGATATGCAGAACACCGACAAGGTGGTGACGCTCATCGAAGAGTGCCGCCACATGAAGCTGCGCATCCTGGCGCCGGACGTGAACAACTCCGAGTTTCGCTTCACCGTCGACGAGGACAACCAGATCGTCTACGGCCTGGGCGCGATCAAGGGCGTCGGCGAAGGTCCGGTGGAAGCCATCACCGAGTGCCGCAACGAGGGCGGGCCCTTCAAGACCCTGTTCGACTTCTGCGACCGCATTGACCTCAAGCGCGTCAACAAGCGCACCCTGGAGGCGCTGATCCGCGCCGGTGCGCTGGATCGCCTCGGCCCGCACTTCCATGAAGAGCAGAAGGCCTACCACGCCCACGTCGACATCAACCGCGCCGTGCTGCTGGCGTCCATGGAAGAAGCCGTCAAGGCTGCCGAGCAGACCACGCGCAGCCATGACAGCGGCCACATGGATCTGTTCGGTGGCGTGTTCGCCGAGCCCGAGGCGGATGTCTACGCCAACCACCGCAAGGTCAAGGAGCTCAACCTCAAGGAGCGCCTGAAGGGCGAGAAAGACACCCTCGGCCTGTACCTGACCGGTCACCCGATCGACGAGTACGAAGGTGAGGTGCGACGTTTTGCCCGCCAGCGCATCGTCGAGCTGAAGCCCGCGCGTGATACCCAGACCGTCGCCGGCTTGATCGTCAACCTGCGGGTGATGAAGAACAAGCGCGGCGACAAGATGGGCTTCGTGACCCTCGATGACCGCTCCGGCCGTATCGAAGCCTCGTTGTTCGCCGAAGCCTTCGCCGCCAACCAGGCGCTGCTGCAGACCGACGCGCTGGTAGTGATCGAGGGCGAGGTCAGTCAGGACGATTTCTCCGGCGGCCTGCGCCTGCGCGCCAAGCGCGTGATGGGCCTGGAAGAGGCGCGCACCTCGCTGGCGGAAAGCCTGCGCGTGCGCGTCCATGCCGATGCGCTCAAGGGCGACCGTCTGCGCTGGCTGGCCGACCTGTGCACCCGTCACCGCGGCAGCTGCCCGGTCACCGTCGACTACAGTGGCGAGCAGGCGCGCGCCCTGTTGCAGTTCGGCGAGCAATGGCGGATCGATCCCGCAGACAACCTGATTCAAGCGTTGCGTGACCAGTTCGGCCGCGACAACGTCTTCCTCAACTACCGCTAGTGAGGCCGGTGGCCAAAGGCCGCCCGCCCGCCAGTCTCGACCCTTGGCGCCCGATACCGTAAGGTAGGGCGCCTACGGACCAGGCCCAGCCGCCAACAGAACGACGGATAGCCCATGAACCCGAATTTTCTCGATTTCGAACAGCCCATTGCCGACCTGCACGCCAAGATCGAAGAGCTGCGGTTGGTCGGTAACGACAACGCCCTGAACATCACCGACGAGATCTCCCGTCTGCAGGAGAAGAGCAAGGCGCTGACCGAGAACATCTTCGGCAACCTGTCCAGCTGGCAGATCGCCCAGCTCGCGCGCCATCCGCGTCGCCCCTACACCCTGGACTACATCGAGCACATCTTCACCGAGTTCGAAGAGCTGCACGGTGACCGCCACTTCTCCGACGACGCCGCGATTGTCGGTGGCGTTGCCCGCCTGGAAGACCAGCCGGTGATGATCATCGGCCACCAGAAGGGCCGCGAAGTGCGCGAGAAGGTGCGCCGCAACTTCGGCATGCCGCGTCCGGAAGGCTACCGCAAGGCCTGCCGCCTGATGGAAATGGCCGAACGCTTCAAGATGCCGATCCTGACCTTCATCGACACTCCCGGCGCCTACCCGGGCATCGACGCCGAAGAACGTGGCCAGAGCGAGGCGATCGCCTGGAACCTGCGCGTCATGGCGCGTCTGAAGACTCCGATCATCGCCACCGTGATCGGCGAAGGCGGTTCCGGCGGCGCACTGGCCATCGGCGTGTGCGACCAGTTGAACATGCTGCAGTACTCCACCTACGCGGTGATCTCGCCCGAAGGTTGCGCCTCGATCCTCTGGCGTACCGCCGAAAAGGCGCCGGAAGCGGCTGAAGCCATGGGCATTACCGCCAACCGCCTGAAGGACCTGGGTATCGTCGACAGCGTCATCCCCGAGCCGCTGGGCAGTGCCCACCGCGACCCGGCCGCGATGGCCGAGACCATCCGCAAGTCCCTGCTCGGCCAGCTCGACACGCTGAACCAGCTGAGCAGCGAAGAGCTCCTGGCGCGCCGTTACGAGCGCCTGATGAGCTACGGCGTCGCCTGATCGACGCCTTCGGCGCAGCGCGGGTGACGAGGTATCCTTGCCTCGTCCCCGACCCTGCCGATCTGCGCCATGTCTGCTGATTTCCAATCCCGACTGCTGACTTTTCTCGCGCCCTGGCGCACCGCGCCGGCGTGGCGTGTCGCCTTGTCCGGCGGGCTGGATTCCACCGTTCTCCTGCATCTCCTGGCGCAACTCGCTGCCCGCGAGGCCTTGCCGCCGATTTCCGCCATTCACGTGCACCACGGCCTGCAGGCTGTCGCTGATGCCTGGCCGGAGCATTGCCAGCGTTTCTGCGACTCCCTTGGCGTGCCAATGCAGGTGGCGCGCGTGCAAGTCGATGACGGCGCCAGCCAGGAGCGCGCGGCGCGCGAGGCGCGGTATGCGGCTTTCGCCGCAGCGCTAGGGGAGGGCGAATGCCTGCTGACCGGCCAGCACCGTGACGATCAGGCGGAAACCGTTCTGTTCCGGCTGCTCCGCGGCGCCGGGGTGCGGGGCCTGTCCGCCATGGCGGTCAGTCGTCCGTTTGGCGTTGGAATGCTGCTGCGTCCGTTGCTGGGTTTCAGTCGCGCGGAACTGGAGCGGTACGCCCACTGCCATGGGCTGATCTGGGTGGAGGACCCGTCCAACGCCAGCGACGATTACGACCGCAACTACCTGCGCAACCGGGTGTTGCCGGGCATCGTCCAGCGCTGGCCGTCGGCCGTTGAGACCATCGCTCGCAGCGCCGAGCACCTGGCGGAAGCCGACGGGCTGCTGGGCGAGCTGGCACAAAGCGACCTGATTTCCGCCGGGGCGCGCAACGAATACATCGGCATGCGCTTGCCCTCGCTGGCCATCGCTGCGCTGGTGGAGCTGAGCGAGCCTCGCCAGCGCAATGCGTTGCGCCACTGGCTTGCTCCTCTGGCGCGATTGCCTGACAGCGCGCACTGGGCCGGCTGGCGAGACCTGCGCGATGCCCGGGAGGACGCCGAACCGATCTGGCGCCTCGCCGACGGTGAGCTGCGCCGTGCCCATGGCCGGCTCTGGTGGCTGGCCAACCCCTGGCTCGGCTTCGTACCGGTGAATCAGGCCTGGCATGATCCATCGCAGCCGCTTTCGCTGCCGGAAAACGGCTCGCTGCATTTCGAGGGCGAACCGCCGGACGGGCCGCTGGAGGTTCGCTACCGACAGGGTGGGGAGGTCATGCTGCTGGCCGGTCGAGGCTCCCGTGACCTCAAGCGCCTGCTCAATGAAGCAGCCGTGCCGGCCTTCCTGCGTGGTCGTCTGCCGCTGCTCTGGCGAGCCGACGAACTGCTCGGCGTGGCCCTGCTGCCGGACTTGCGGGTGGAGGCGGGGCAGGGCTGGACTCTGCGCTGGACACCTCCGACGAATGACTCGGGTTTGAGCTGATAGCGGCTTTCCGGTAGACTACGCTCCCGTCTTGTACCGCTCCTGTTGATTCGCCTTCGAATCAGTGGGAGTTCGCTATTTTCACGACGAAGTCGTGAGCCGGGTCTTGTGCCCGACACCTTCGCTTCCCCGGCGGCCGAGCCGCCTAAACGCTGACATTCAGGGCTTTTCATGACGCGCTACATCTTCGTCACGGGTGGTGTTGTTTCTTCATTGGGGAAAGGCATCGCCTCGGCTTCCTTGGCTGCCATTCTGGAAGCGCGTGGCCTGAAGATCACGATGCTCAAGCTGGACCCCTACATCAACGTCGATCCGGGCACCATGAGCCCGTTCCAGCACGGTGAGGTGTTCGTCACCCACGACGGCGCTGAGACCGACCTCGATCTGGGCCACTACGAGCGTTTCGTTCGTACCACGATGACCCAGAACAACAACTTCACCACCGGCCGCGTCTACATGGACGTGTTGCGCAAGGAGCGCCGTGGTGACTATCTGGGCGCCACTGTGCAGGTCATCCCGCACATCACCGACGAGATCAAGCGTCGCATCATCAAGGGCGCCGGCGATGCCGACGTGGCCCTGGTTGAAGTCGGCGGCACCGTCGGTGACATCGAGTCGCAACCCTTCCTCGAGGCTATCCGCCAGCTGCGCGTGGAGATCGGTTCGCGCCGCGCCATGCTGATGCACCTGACGCTGGTCCCGTACATCGCCACCGCTGGCGAGACCAAGACCAAGCCGACCCAGCACTCGGTCAAGGAACTGCGCTCCATCGGCCTGCAGCCGGACATCCTGATCTGCCGTTCCGACCATCCGGTGGACGTGTCCTCCCGCCGCAAGATCGCCCTCTTCACCAACGTGGAAGAGCGCGCGGTCATTTCGCTGGAAGACGTCGACACCATCTACCGCATTCCGTCCGTACTGCACGCCCAGGGCGTCGACGACCTGGTCGTCGAGCGCTTCGGCCTGGAGTGCGGCCCGGCTGACCTGTCCGAATGGGACCGCGTGGTCGACGCCAAGCTCAACCCTGAGCGTGAAGTCACCATCGCCATGGTCGGCAAGTACATGGAACTGCTCGACGCCTACAAGTCGCTGATCGAAGCCATGACCCATGCCGGCATCCAGAGCCGCACCAAGGTCAACCTGCGCTACATCGACTCCGAGGACATCGAGCAGCAGGGCACCAGCCTGCTCGAAGGCGCTGACGCCATCCTGGTTCCGGGCGGCTTCGGCCTGCGCGGCGTGGAAGGCAAGATCACCGCCGTGCAGTACGCTCGCGAGAACAAGGTTCCGTACCTGGGTATCTGCCTGGGCATGCAGGTGGCTGTCATCGAATACGCCCGCAACGTGCTGGGCTGGACCGATGCCAACTCCACCGAGTTCGACAAGTCCAGCGGCCACCCGGTCGTCGGCCTGATCACCGAATGGCAGGACGCTACCGGCGCGACCGAAGTGCGCACCGAAGCCTCCGACCTGGGCGGCACCATGCGCCTGGGCGCCCAGGAATGCCTGCTCTCCGCCGGCACCCTGGTGCACGACTGCTACGGCAAGGAAGTGATCGTCGAGCGTCACCGTCACCGCTACGAAGTGAACAACAACCTGCGTCCGCAACTGGAAGCCGCTGGCCTGAAGATTTCCGGCCGCTCTGGCGACGGTGCGCTGGTGGAAGTCGTGGAAGCGCCGGACCACCCGTGGTTCGTGGCCTGCCAGTTCCACCCGGAATTCACTTCCACCCCGCGTGATGGTCACCCGCTGTTCAGCGGCTTCGTCAACGCCGCCCTGAAGCAAGCCGGGAAAGCCTGAACATGACCCAGAAGATCATCCGCGTCGGTGATATCCAGATCGGCAACGACCTGCCGTTCGTGCTGTTTGGCGGCATGAACGTGCTGGAATCGCGCGACCTGGCGATGCAGGTCTGCGAAGAGTACGTCAAGGTCACTGAGAAGCTCGGTATCCCTTACGTGTTCAAGGCCAGCTTCGACAAGGCCAACCGTTCCTCGATCACGTCCTACCGTGGTCCGGGCATGGAAGAAGGGCTGAAGATCTTCGAAGAGATCAAGAAGACCTTCAACGTGCCGGTCATCACCGATGTGCACGAGCCTTACCAGGCTGCTCCGGTGGCCGAGGTCTGCGACATCATCCAGCTGCCGGCCTTCCTGTCCCGGCAGACCGACCTGGTCGTGGCCATGGCCCGGACCAAAGCGGTGATCAACATCAAGAAGGCCCAGTTCCTCGCGCCGCAGGAGATGAAACACATCCTGCGCAAGTGCGAGGAGGCGGGTAACGACCAGCTGATCCTCTGCGAGCGTGGCTCCTCCTTCGGGTACAACAACCTGGTGGTGGACATGCTCGGCTTCGGCATCATGAAGCAGTTCGAGTACCCGGTGTTCTTCGACGTGACCCACGCCCTGCAGATGCCGGGCGGTCGCGCCGATTCCGCCGGCGGCCGCCGCGCCCAGGTCACCGACCTGGCCAAGGCCGGCATGAGCCAGGGCCTCGCCGGCCTGTTCCTGGAGGCCCATCCGGACCCCGAGAACGCCAAATGCGACGGTCCGTGCGCCCTGCGCCTGAACAAGCTCGAGCCTTTCCTGTCCCAGCTCAAGCAGCTGGACGACCTGGTCAAGAGTTTCCCCACTATCGAGACTGCCTGAGAATCCGCCCGATGTCCCCCGTAGCGTCAAGCTCGGCGGGGCATCGGGCAGGTTCTGATGTCTCACCAGCCGCCCCGTTTATCTCTATCTTCGGAGTGTTATCAAGAATGGCAAAGATCGTCGACATCAAGGGCCGTGAGGTCCTGGACTCCCGCGGCAACCCGACCGTTGAAGCGGACGTGATCCTGGACAACGGCATCGTCGGCAGCGCTTGCGCCCCGTCCGGTGCATCCACCGGTTCCCGCGAGGCTCTCGAACTGCGCGATGGCGACAAGAGCCGTTACCTGGGCAAGGGCGTGCTGAAAGCCGTGGCCAACATCAATGGCCCGATCCGCGACCTGCTGCTGGGCAAGGACGCGGCTGACCAGAAAGGTCTGGATCACGCGATGATCGACCTCGACGGCACCGAGAACAAAGGCAAGCTGGGCGCCAACGCCATCCTGGCCGTCTCCCTGGCTGCCGCCAAGGCCGCCGCTCAGGCCAAGGGCGTGCCGCTGTACGCGCACATCGCCGACCTGAACGGTACTCCGGGCCAGTACTCCATGCCGGTTCCGATGATGAACATCATCAACGGCGGCGAGCACGCTGATAACAACGTCGACATCCAGGAATTCATGGTTCAGCCGGTTGGCGCCAAGAACTTCGCCGACGCACTGCGCATGGGCGCCGAGATCTTCCACCACCTCAAAGCCGTGCTGAAGGCCCGTGGCCTGAACACTGCCGTAGGTGACGAAGGTGGCTTCGCGCCGAACCTGGCTTCCAACGAAGACGCCCTGGCCGCCATCGCCGAAGCTGTCGCCAACGCCGGCTACAAGCTGGGCGACGACGTCACCCTGGCCCTGGACTGCGCCTCGTCCGAGTTCTTCAAGGACGGCCAGTACGACCTGGAAGGCGAAGGCAAGGTGTTCAGCGCCGAAGGTTTCGCCGACTACCTGGCCGGCCTGACCCAGCGCTACCCGATCATCTCCATTGAAGACGGCATGGACGAGTCCGACTGGGCTGGCTGGAAAGTCCTGACCGACAAGATCGGCGAGAAGGTACAGCTGGTCGGTGACGACCTGTTCGTGACTAACACCAAGATCCTCAAGCGCGGCATCGACGAGCAGATTGGCAACTCGATCCTGATCAAGTTCAACCAGATCGGCTCGCTGACCGAGACCCTGGAAGCCATTCAGATGGCCAAGGCCGCTGGCTTCACCGCGGTGATCTCGCACCGTTCGGGCGAAACCGAGGACAGCACCATCGCTGACCTGGCTGTCGGCACTGCCGCTGGTCAGATCAAGACCGGTTCCCTCTGCCGCTCCGACCGTGTTTCCAAGTACAACCAGCTGCTGCGCATCGAAGAGCAGTTGGGCGCCAAGGCGCCGTACCGTGGTCGCGCGGAATTCCGCGGCTGATCCTGATCCTGATACTAGTCTGGTACGGTGAAGGGGTGGCAGGAGCCACCCCTTTGCGTACATGGAGCTGATGGTTTGAGGTTACGTAGCCCTTACTGGCTGTTCGTCGTGCTGATCCTGGCGCTGGCCGGCCTGCAGTATCGCCTGTGGGTTGGTGATGGCAGCCTGGCGCAGGTACGCGACCTGCAGAAGCAGATCGCCGACCAGCAGGGCGAGAACGAGCGCCTGCTCGAGCGTAACCGCATCCTCGAGGCGGAAGTCGCCGAGCTCAAGAAAGGCACCGAGACCGTCGAGGAACGTGCCCGCCACGAACTCGGTATGGTCAAGGACAAGGAAACCCTCTACCAGCTCGCGCAATGACCACACCCGCCTTCTGGGCCGTGATCCCGGCCGCTGGCATCGGTTCGCGGATGCGCGCCGACCGCCCCAAGCAATACCTCGACCTTGCCGGTCGCAGCATTCTCGAACGCACCCTCGACTGTTTCCTCGGCCATCCTCGGCTGAAGGGGCTGGTGGTGTGCCTGGCCGCCGACGATCCCTGGTGGCCGATCTTGCCGAGTGCTTCCAACGAACTGATCCAGCGTGCAGACGGTGGCCGCGAGCGCGCCGATTCCGTGCTCAATGGCCTGCTGCGTCTGACCGAGTTGGGCGCAGGCAGCGACGACTGGGTGCTGGTGCATGACGCCGCCCGGCCCAATCTGGCTCGCGCGGATCTGGATCGCCTGCTGGGCGAGTTGGAGTTCGACGCCGTGGGTGGCCTGCTCGGCGTACCCGCACGGGATACCCTCAAGCGTGTAGGTGCCGACGGCCGCGTGGTGGAAACCATCGACCGCAGCGTGGTCTGGCAGGCCTACACCCCGCAGATGTTCCGCCTCGGCGCGCTACATCGCGCGCTCGCCGATGCGCTGGTGGCCGATGCGGCCATCACCGACGAGGCTTCTGCCATGGAGTGGGCGGGCTATGCGCCGCGCATGGTGGAAGGGCGAGTAGACAACATCAAGGTCACCACCCCGGAAGACCTGCAGCGCCTGCAACGCAATTTCGCCAAGCACTGAATCCTTCGCAGCCGGGGCGGAGCACCCTGTAGGGGTGCGCCATGCGCACGATCGCGGGCACGGCCCGCTCCTACAGATTGAGCGCCGGGCATCAGCCCAGCAGTGGTACCTCGATCAGGAAGCGGAACAGCGCCCCGTGCTGCTCTACCGCCAGGCAATGGTAGCCATGGCGCTGGGTGTCTTCCGGAATGCCATGCACCGACTGCGAGCAGTCGGTGATCACCTCCAGGAGATCGCCCGGCTCGAGCGTCTCCAGGGTTTCCAGGGTGGCGATGGCGTTGTAGGGGCAGTGTTCGCCGCGCAGATCAAGCGATAGCGTCGGCATCTTGGTGTCGGGCATCGGACGGTTTCCGTTTGCGGGTGAAGCGTTGCGCGTTGAGTTGTACCAGCAGCATGCACAGGGCGAGGCCGGCGAAGGTGATCAGCAGGCCGCCACCGGGGCCGAACTCCTGCAGCAGGTTGAGCTTGGGATAGGGCAGGGCAAGGCTGGTGCCGAGCTGGTCCCAGTACACCGCGACCAGTGTGCCGCCGATGACGTTGCCGACGCCCACCACCCAGAAGTGCACCTGGCCTTCCATCGAGCGATACATCCAGCCTGTCTCGCAGCCGCCGGCCAGCACGATGCCGATGCCGAACAGCACGCCGCCGATCACGGCGTTCGGGCCCATCCAGAAGATCTTCGGTGGCAGGCCGTTGTGGATCGCTGCGAAGGTGCCGACGCAGGCGGCCGCCATGCCCAGCAGGATACCCAGTGCGGCCTGGGTCCGGCCGGTGGTCCAGAGGTCGCGGGCAGCGCTGGTGAAACAGATCTGCGCGCGCTCGATCAGGCCGCCGAACAGCAGGCCGAACAGGCAGGCCATGCCCAGCACCAGCGAGACTTCGAAGCGCCAGACTGCGAACAGCGCAGCGATCGCCAGCACGCCCATGCCCAGGCGCCATTGCAGCTTGGCACGGCGAGCGAGCGCTTCGGAGCTTGGCAAGGCGGCAGCCTTGCCGCCGACTTTGAGCGGAATGCGCAGGAAGGGCAGCAGGCTGATCTTCACGCCGAACCAGGCACCGATCACGGTGGAGAACATGAAGGCCCAGGCGTGCACGGAGAACATCGGGATGCCGGTGAAGAAGGCAGCCAGGTTGCAGCCCATCGCCAGGCGCGCGCCGAATCCGGCGATCACTCCGCCGATCAGGCCTTGCAGCAGGCGCCGCTTGCTGGTCGGCCAGCGCAGACTGACGTTGCCGGCCCAGAGTGCGCAGACCAGCGCGCCGAGGAACATGCCGATGATCATCACACCATCGATGCGATCCAGCGGCGAGCCTTGCAGGCCGATGATCTTGAAGTAGCTCCATTCCTGGGGCTGCAGGCCGAACCAGGACAGCACGTGGCCGCCCCAGCGGGTGAACTCGCCGGTTACCGCCCAGAAGGTGCCGGTCATGGCGAAGTAGTAGGCGGAGATGACGCCCAGGGCAACCAGGGTCGGCAGGGGCGACCAGAAGCGCAGCAGATAGCGCTCCCGGAAAGAAGAAAGGGCTGACATCTCGTCGTCCTTGATCCGAAGGGTGGGAAACCGCCCATTCTAGCCAACGCGTCTTTCAGGCGCTTGTTTCAGGGCAATGGAGTGGGTTGAAGATGCTGCAGGCCTTCCTTCAGATGATCCACCAGTTGCCGCACCTTGGGCGACAGGTGCCGTTGCTGTGGATAAAGTGCCCAGACCCCGGTGTTGGGCGGCTGGTGGGCTTCCAGCAGAGAGACCAGACGGCCGTTGCGCAGGTGTTCCAGCACGTAGTAATCCGGCAGCTGGCACAGGCCGAAGCCGCGTAGCGCTGCATCGAGCACCGCCTGGCCGCTGTTGCAGCGCCAGTTGCCCTGCACCCGGTGCTGGGTTTCGCGGTCGTCCTCGAGGAAGCTCCACTGGTCGCTGCTGCCCACCAGGCAGTTGTGTTGCGCCAGCTCCGCGACGCTCTGTGGTGCGCCGTGACGGGCCAGATAGTCCGGGGTAGCGCAGAGATACATCACGCGCGGCGCCAGGCGCGTCGCCACGAGCCGCGAATCGCTCAGGCGGCCGAGGCGGATTGCCAGGTCGAAGCCTTCGTGGAGCAGATCAAGCTGACGGTTGGACAGCTCGATCTCCACCCGCAGTTGCGGAAACTGCGCCATGAATTCGTTCACCAGCGGCACTACGAAGCGCTCGCCATAGGCCACGGCGCAGGTCATGCGCAGCAGGCCCTTGGGCTCGGCGGACAGATCGCTGACCGCGCGCAGTGCTTCCTCGCGGGCGTCCTGCAGGCGCCGGCAATGCTGCAGGAAGGTCTGCCCGGCTTCGCTCAGCGTCACCTTGCGCGTGCTGCGGTAGAGCAGGCGCGTCTGCAGCCGCTCTTCCAGTCGCGCGACCTGGCGGCTGACGTGGGACGAAGAAACCCCGAGGCGTTCGGCGGCGGCGGTGAATTGGCCGGTTTCGGCGACGGCGACGAATTCGTCCAGTCCTTCCCAGCGGTGCATCTGGATTATCCCTGTATGGCAATAATGTTTTGATTATTGCCTGATTATTCCCTGAAACGGGGTTTTCTACACTTCCAAGGCTTTGGGGAGTGCTTTTGCCGCGCCGCCCCGAACGCTCCCCGACGTGGCCCAGGCCCGTCCCGGTTTCTCGGCCACCGCGCCGAACCCGTCCGCCCCAGGCGGGCGTTGTCGTTTCCTTCGTTCAGGAGTTTCCCGATGATCAAGTCCCGTGCCGCCGTCGCCTTCGCCCCCAACAAGCCGTTGGAAATCGTCGAAGTGGATGTGGCGCCGCCGCAGAAAGGCGAAGTGCTGGTGCGAATCGTCGCCACCGGCGTCTGCCATACCGACGCGTACACCCTGTCCGGCCAGGATTCCGAGGGCGTGTTCCCATGCATCCTGGGCCACGAGGGTGGCGGCATCGTCGAAGCGGTTGGCGAGGGCGTGACCTCGCTGAAAGTGGGCGACCACGTGATCCCGCTGTACACCGCCGAATGCCGCGAGTGCAAATTCTGCAAATCCGGCAAGACCAACCTCTGTCAAGCCGTACGCGCCACCCAGGGCAAGGGGCTGATGCCCGACGGCACCAGCCGCTTCTCCTACAAGGGCGAGCCGATCTTCCACTACATGGGCTGCTCGACCTTCTCCGAGTACACCGTGCTGCCGGAAATCTCCCTGGCGAAGATCCCCGAGGAAGCGCCGCTGGAGAAGGTCTGCCTGCTCGGTTGCGGCGTGACTACCGGCATCGGTGCGGTGCTGAACACCGCCAAGGTGGAAGAGGGCGCCACCGTCGCCATCTTCGGTCTGGGCGGCATCGGTCTGGCGGCGATCATCGGTGCGAAGATGGCCAAGGCCTCGCGCATCATTGCGGTGGACATCAACCCGGCGAAATTCGACATCGCCAAGGAACTGGGCGCCACCGACTTCGTCAATCCGAAGGATCATCAGAAGCCGATTCAGGAAGTCATTGTCGAAATGACTGATGGCGGCGTGGACTATTCCTTCGAGTGCGTGGGCAACGTCCAGTTGATGCGTGCGGCGCTGGAGTGCTGCCACAAGGGCTGGGGCGAATCCACCATCATCGGCGTCGCCGGTGCTGGCCAGGAAATCAGCACCCGTCCGTTCCAGCTGGTTACCGGTCGCGTCTGGCGCGGTTCCGCCTTCGGCGGCGTGAAAGGCCGCACCGAGCTGCCGAGCTACGTGGAGAAGGCGCAGAAGGGCGAAATCCCGCTGGATACCTTCATCACCCACACCATGGGCCTGGAGAAGATCAACGAGGCCTTTGACCTGATGCACGAAGGCAAGAGCATCCGCTCCGTCATCCATTACTGATCGAACCGCCGGGCGTCCTGCGCGCCCGGCCTCACAGGAGGCTCCATGACGGATTCCATCGAACTCATCAGTACCCAGAAGAGCTTCGGCGGCTGGCATCAGCGCTACCGCCACCGTTCCGCCACCCTCGGCTGCGACATGGTCTTCGCGGTCTATCTGCCGCCCCAGGCCGAGCCCGAGGCGGGCTTGCCGGTGCTGTACTGGCTGTCCGGCCTGACCTGCACCGACGAGAACTTCATGCAGAAGGCCGGCGCGCAGCGCATGGCTGCAGAGCTGGGGATTGTCATCGTCGCGCCGGACACCAGCCCGCGCGGGCCGGAAGTGCCGGGCGATCCAGATGGCGCCTGGGACTTCGGCCTTGGTGCCGGCTTCTACGTCAATGCCACCCAGGAACCCTGGGCGCGCCACTACCGGATGCACGATTACGTGGTGCAGGAATTGCCTGCGCTGATCGAGGCGAATTTCCCGGTTTCCCAGAAGCGCGGCATCAGCGGGCACTCCATGGGTGGCCATGGCGCGCTGATCTGCGCCCTGCGCAACCCGGGCCGCTACCTGTCGCTGTCGGCCTTTGCGCCCATCACCCATCCCAGCGATTGCCCGTGGGGTCAGAAGGCCCTGGGCCGCTTCCTCGGAGAAGATCCGGTGGCCTGGCGTGAGTGGGATGCCGTGGAACTGCTGGCGAATGCCAGTGAGAGCCTGCCGATCCTGGTGGACCAGGGCGAGCGCGACGACTTCCTCGCTGTGCAGCTCAAGCCCGAAGCCCTGCGCGAAGCGGCCGCTGCGGTCGGCCATCCGCTGGACCTGCGCCTGCAGCCCGGCTACGACCACAGCTACTACTTCATTGCGAGCTTCATCGATGATCACCTGCGCCACCACGCTGCGGCGCTCTGTGGCTGACACCCTCGGGGCAGTGATCCGGTAGAATCGACGCCCTGACATCTACAGGGCGTTTTTTCATGCGTATCGGACATGGCTACGACGTGCACCGCTTTGGCGAGGGCGACTTCATCACCCTCGGCGGCGTGCGTATTCCCCACAAGTTCGGGCTCGTCGCCCACTCCGACGGCGACGTGCTGCTGCACGCTCTTTCCGATGCTCTGCTGGGCGCCTGCGCGCTGGGCGACATCGGCAAGCACTTCCCCGACACCGACCCACAGTTCAAGGGCGCCGACAGCCGCGCACTGTTGCGTCACGTGCTGAGCCTGGTGGAGGCCAAGGGCTGGAAGGTGGAGAACGTCGACACCACCATCATCGCCCAGGCGCCGAAGATGGCGCCGCACATCCAGAGCATGCGCGAGAGTATCGCCGCCGACCTGAAGGTCGAGCTGGACCAGGTCAACGTCAAGGCCACCACCACCGAGAAACTCGGCTTCACCGGCCGAGAAGAGGGCATCGCGGTCCACGCAGTCGCCCTGCTGGTTCGCGCATGACGGAGCTGGAACTGCTGGGCCCGCGCGCCCATGGCGATGCCTGCGGAAGCGCTGTGCTCAAGGCCGTGGCGGAAGATTTCCAGGTCGACGAAGTGCTGGACATCCCGCTCTCCGGTGACGGCGAACACCTCTGGCTGTGGGTCGAGAAGCGCGGCCTGAATACCGAGGAAGCCGCCCGTCGCCTGGCCCGTGCTGCCGGCGTGCCGGTGAAGATGATCAGCTACGCCGGCCTCAAGGATCGCCAGGCGCTGACCCGTCAGTGGTTCAGTCTGCACCTGCCGGGCAAGTCCGATCCGGACCTGGCTGCCGCCGAGGACGACAGCCTGCGCATCCTCGAGCGCAATCGCCATCGCCGCAAGCTGCAACGCGGCGCGCATTCGGCCAACGGCTTCACCCTGCGCCTGACCGAGTTGCAGGCCGATCGCGAACAACTCGAAGCGCGCCTGAAGGCCCTGGTCGCCCAGGGCGTGCCGAACTACTTCGGTACCCAGCGTTTCGGCCATGACGGCGGCAACGTCTTCGACGCCCGTGGTTTCGCCGAGCGCGGCAAGTTGCCGGAACATCGCAACATGCGCTCGCGGATGCTCTCGGCGGCCCGCAGCTTCATCTTCAATCAGGTGCTGGCCCGCCGCGTCGCGGAAGGCACCTGGAACCAGGCGCGGGTTGGCGACCTGCTGGCGTTCACCGACAGCCGCAGCTTCTTCCCCGCTGGCGAAGCGGAGTGCTCCGACCCGCGCCTCGCCGCACTCGACCTGCACCCCACCGGTCCGATGTGGGGCGAGGGCGATTCACCGGCGACGAACCAGCCCGGAGAGATCGAAAGCAGCGTACAGCAGGCCGAGATGGCGCTTTGCCAGTGGCTCGCCAGTGCGGACATGGCGCACGAACGGCGCATTCTGCGCCTCCCCATCCCGGGTCTTACATGGCATTATCCCGCCCCTGACATTCTGCAACTGGAATTCGTCCTGCCGGCTGGCTGCTTCGCCACCGTGGTAGTGCGCGAGCTGATCGACCTCGTGCCGGCAGGGCAGACGGAAAGCCCATGCGCATATTGATTGCCAACGACGACGGGGTCACTGCACCCGGTATCGCCGCGCTTCACGACGCGCTGTCCGACTATGCGGACTGCATCGTGATCGCCCCGGAAGCCGATCGTAGCGGAGCGAGTAGTTCGCTGACGCTGGATCGGCCGCTGCATCCCCATCGCCTGGGCAATGGTTTCATCAGCCTCAACGGCACCCCGACCGACTGCGTGCACCTGGGCCTCAACGGCCTGCTCGAAGAAGTGCCGGAGATGGTCGTCTCGGGCATCAACCTCGGCGCCAACCTGGGCGACGACGTGCTCTATTCGGGTACTGTGGCAGCAGCCCTGGAAGGGCGCTCCCTGTCCCGCCCGGCCTTCGCCTTCTCGCTGTGCTCGCGCCTGACGGATAACCTGCCGGCCGCCATGCACTTCGCCCGCCTGCTGGTGGAGTCCCACGAGAAGCTCGAGCTGCCGCCGCGCACCGTGCTCAACGTGAACATTCCCAACCTGCCGCTGGAGCGTATCAAGGGCATCCAGCTGACCCGCCTGGGGCATCGTGCCCGCGCCAAGCCGCCGGTCAAGGTGGTCAACCCGCGCGGCAAGGAAGGCTACTGGATCGCCGCTGCCGGCGATGCCGAGGATGGCGGCGAGGGCACCGATTTCCACGCGGTCATGCAGGGCTACGTGTCGATCACGCCGCTGCAGATGGACCGGACCTTCCGGGAGGCGTTCAATGTCCTTGGCGACTGGCTCGGAGGGCTCGACCATGGCCAATGAATTGTCGCGTCGCGGCGGGATCGGCATGACCTCCCAGCGCACCCGCGAGCGTCTGATCCAGCGTCTGTACGAAGAGGGCCTTTCCAACGCCCGCGTGCTGGAAGTGATCCGCCGTACGCCGCGCCACTTGTTCGTCGACGAGGCACTGTCGCACCGCGCCTACGAAGACACCGCGCTGCCCATCGGGCACAACCAGACCATCTCGCAGCCCTTCATGGTGGCGCGGATGACCGAGTTGCTGCTGGCCGCCGGCCCGCTCGACAAGGTGCTGGAGATCGGCACCGGATCCGGCTACCAGACTGCTGTGCTGTCGCAACTGGTGGAGCGGGTGTTCTCCGTCGAGCGCATCCAGGCCCTGCAGGATCGCGCCAAGGAGCGACTTGCGGAGCTAAACCTGAGAAATGTTGTCTTTCGTTGGGGCGATGGCTGGGAAGGCTGGCCGGCTCTGGCGCCGTACAACGGCATCATCGTCACTGCGGCAGCGGCTGAGGTCCCGCAGGCGCTGCTGGACCAGCTGGCGCCGGGGGGGCGGCTGGTGATTCCGGTCGGTGGCGGCGAGGTGCAGCAGCTGATGCTGATCGTCCGCACTGAGGACGGATTCCAGCGCCAGGTGCTGGATTCCGTACGCTTCGTCCCGCTGCTCAACGGTCCGCTAGGCTGAGAGCAAGCCGGTCAAGGCTGCGGTAACTGCCGGCCAGTGAGGCTGGACGTCAATTCATGGATAAGGGGGGATGGGTGAGCTTGACAGCGACCCTGTGTCAACGGAACTGGATCAAGGGCCTGGGCCACGCTGTGGTGGCCATCGCCGTCTGCTCTCTGCTGGCGGCCTGTTCTTCGACTTCGCGCAGCACCACGACCGTGGTGGACCGCAATGCCCAGCAGAAGCCGGCTGTCACCAGCGGGCAGTATCTGGTGCGTCGCGGTGACACGCTGTACTCCATCGCCTTCCGTTACGGCTGGGACTGGAAAGCCTTGGCCGCGCGCAACAACATCTCCGCGCCGTACACCATTCGCCCCGGCCAAACCATACGCTTCGATGGTGGCTCGTCGACAGCACCGTCTGTCGCAAAAAATACGACGCCTGTCGCTCCGATCGTAGTCAACAAACCGACATCCACGCCGGCAACCGCCAGCAAACCGACCACTCCTGCTGTCACGGCTCCGGCGCAGCCCCCCGCCAGCGTCGGAACTCCGGCGGTCGCAGGGGGGGCTCCGGGGGGCTGGATATGGCCGACCAATGGCACTCTTATTGGGCGTTTTGCATCAAACGGCAGTTTGAATAAAGGGATTGATATAGGCGGGCAATTGGGCCAGCCTGTCCTGGCTGCGTCTAATGGCACGGTGGTGTACGCCGGTAGTGGTTTGCGGGGCTACGGCGAACTCGTGATCATCAAGCACAGCGATACCTACGTAAGCGCCTACGGTCACAACCGCAGGTTGCTGGTGCGGGAAGGGCAACAGGTCAAAGTCGGGCAGAACATTGCCGAGATGGGCTCCACAGGGACCGACCGGGTGAAGCTGCACTTCGAGATTCGCCGCCAGGGTAAACCTGTAGATCCGCTGCAATACCTGCCAAGTCGTTGATGCTTGCTGTTCCCCTGCGTGGGTGAGCGGGCCTAGGTGTCCTAAGGATAAGGACGCACCTGGGCTTGTTGTCGAACTCAGCAAGGGATAACGACATGGCACTTAAAAAAGAAGGGCCGGAGTTTGACGTCGATGATGAAGTGCTCCTGCTGGAGCCTGGCATCATCCTCGAAGAGTCATTTGCCGAAGAGCAGGTATCGCTTCGAGTCACTCCTAAAGCCACCTCACTCTCGTCTCTCAAGCAACACAAGCACATCGACTACAGCCGCGCGCTCGACGCGACCCAGCTGTATCTGAATGAAATCGGTTTCTCGCCGCTCCTGACTCCGGAAGAGGAAGTCCATTTCGCGCGTCTCGCGCAGAAGGGCGACCCAGCCGGGCGGCGGCGAATGATCGAAAGCAACCTGCGTCTGGTGGTGAAGATCGCGCGGCGTTACGTCAACCGCGGCCTTTCCCTGCTCGACCTGATCGAAGAGGGCAACCTCGGGCTGATCCGCGCGGTGGAGAAATTCGACCCCGAACGTGGCTTCCGCTTCTCCACCTATGCAACCTGGTGGATTCGTCAGACCATCGAACGGGCCATCATGAATCAGACCCGAACTATCCGTTTACCGATCCATGTGGTGAAGGAGCTCAATGTCTACCTGCGGGCCGCTCGCGAGCTGACCCACAAGCTGGACCATGAGCCGTCGCCCGAGGAAATCGCCAACCTGCTCGAGAAGCCGGTGGAAGAGGTCAAGCGGATGCTCGGTCTGAACGAGCGGGTCACTTCGGTGGACGTTTCCCTCGGCCCGGACTCGGACAAGACCCTGCTCGATACCCTGACCGACGACCGCCCCACTGATCCCTGCGAACTGCTGCAGGACGACGACCTCAGCGAGAGCATCGATCTTTGGCTGTCGGAACTGACCGACAAGCAGCGCGAGGTGGTGATTCGCCGCTTCGGCCTGCGCGGCCATGAAAGCAGTACCCTGGAGGAAGTTGGCCAGGAGATCGGCCTGACCCGCGAGCGGGTTCGGCAGATCCAGGTCGAGGCCCTCAAGCGTCTGCGCGAGATTCTCGAGAAGAACGGCCTGTCGAGCGACGCACTGTTCCAGTAGCGTGCAGGCCGACAACGAAGAAGCCCGGATGATTCCGGGCTTTTTTATGCGCCGCGATGTAAGCATTCGCTTACACAGTGTGTGAGTGTTCAGCTTAAAGTGCCGCCAGTCTTGACGTAGGTTTTTCGTATCTTATTGTTTTATAAGTGTTTTATTTCAATGATGGGATGCCGTCAGCGGTGAATGCGCGGAAGTGTCCCAGTTGCCGCGTTCCTGCAGGCGGGTAATATCACTCCTGCGTACACGGAAAGGCGCAGGCCGGTAAGGATGTCGGTCAGGACCCACCGCAGGATGCGGTTCATCAGGATGATGAAGAAGGGAAGAAAGAGTGGGCGGGTTATCCCGCCCCTTTTTTTGCCTGCAGAAAAGTGAAGCCCCAGATGCAGAAAGGCCCGCACTAGGCGGGCCTTTTCTATTTCCGGAGGTGCTGGAAATCAGCGCTCCAGATACTGCATCTTGTTCGGCTTGCCGTCCCACTCTTCGGCGTCCGGCAGGGAATCCTTCTTCTCGGTGATGTTCGGCCATACATCGGCCAGATCCTTGTTCAGCTCGATGAACTCCTGCATGCCATCCGGGACCTCGTCCTCGGAGAAGATCGCCTGTGCCGGGCACTCCGGTTCGCACAGGGCGCAGTCGATGCACTCATCCGGGTGGATGACCAGGAAGTTCGGGCCTTCGTAGAAGCAGTCCACCGGGCATACTTCCACGCAGTCGGTGTATTTGCACTTGATGCAGTTGTCGGTGACGACGAAGGTCATTTCTAATTTTCTCCTCAGGCGGGCGGCTAAGCGCGCGCGATTCTAGCAGCTTGTCCAGCGGTCCGTCAGACCCGCATCTTCCATGCATATAACAAATCGAGAGCTTGACGCGGTGTCAGGTCGTCAGGGCTGACATGCATCAGCTCTTCGACGATCGGGTGCGGCAGGCTGGCGAACAGGTCGCTTTGCAGGGGGGCCGGGCTTTTCGGGTCGGTCGAACGCGACGCTTCATGGGGCAGGCTGGTGGTTTCCAGGCGCGACAGATGCTCGCGGGCGCGCTGAATTACCGCACCCGGCACACCGGCCAATTGCGCAACCGCGAGGCCATAACTCTGGCTGGCAGGACCGGGCAGTACGTGGTGCAGGAACACGATGCGCTCGTTGTGTTCGGTGGCGTTCAGGTGAACGTTGGCCACCGCCGGTTCGCTTTCGGGTAGCACGGTCAGCTCGAAATAGTGCGTCGCGAACAGGGTAAAGGCGCGCAGTTTGGCCAAGTGTTCGGCGGCGGACCAGGCCAGCGACAGGCCGTCGAAAGTGCTGGTGCCACGGCCAACTTCGTCCATCAGCACCAGGCTGCGGTCGCTGGCGTTGTGCAGGATGTTCGCGGTTTCGCTCATCTCCACCATGAAGGTGGAGCGGCCACCGGCGAGGTCGTCGGAGGAGCCGATACGGGTGAAAATTCGGTCCACCAGGGACAGTTCGCAACGCGCGGCCGGGACGAAACTGCCGATGTGCGCTAGCAGCACGATCAGCGCTGTTTGTCGCATATAGGTCGATTTACCGCCCATGTTCGGGCCGGTAATCACCAGCATGCGGGTGTCTTCGTCGAGGTTCAGGTCGTTGGCGACGAAGGGCGTATCCAGCACCTGCTCGACCACCGGGTGGCGGCCTTGCTCGATGAGGATGCCGGACTCTTCGACGAAGCGCGGGCGGTTCAGGTCGAGGTTCAGTGCACGCTCGGCGAGGTTGGATAGCACGTCCAGTTCGGCCAGGGCGGCAGCGGTGTCCTGCAGTGGCGCCAGTTGGCCGATCAGCAGTTCCAGCAGTTCTTCGTAGAGTTGCTTCTCGCGAGCCAGGGCACGGCTTTGGGCCGACAGCGCCTTGTCTTCGAAGGCCTTCAGTTCCGGCGTGATGAAGCGCTCGGCGCCTTTCAGGGTCTGGCGGCGGATGTAGTCGGCGGGTGCCTGTTCGGCCTGCACGCGGGGCAGTTCGATGTAGTAGCCGTGGATGCGGTTGTAGCCGACCTTCAGGTTCGGCAGGCCGGTGCGGGCCTTTTCGCGAGTCTCCAGGTCCATCAGGTACTGGCCAGCGTTTTCGCTGAGCATCTGCAGTTCGTCCAGCTCGGCGTCGTAGCCGCGGGCGATGACACCGCCATCGCGGATCACCGCCGGCGGGTTCTCGATCACTGCGCGGGCCAGCAGGTCGGCCAGTTCCGGGTAGGTGCGGATGCTGACGGCCAGTTCGCCCAGGTGCGGGGCTTCCAGCTCGGTCATGCCACTCTGCAGTTGCGGCAGGGCGGCGAGGGCGTCGCGCAGGCGCGCGAGGTCGCGCGGGCGGGCATTGCGCAGGCCGATTCGGGCAAGAATTCGTTCGACGTCACCGATTTCCTTCAGCTGCGGCTGGAGGACTTCGAAGCGATAGCGCTCCAGCAGGCAGGCAATCGATTCCTGACGGGCTTCGAGCACGGCTCGGTCGCGCAGCGGTCGGTTTAGCCAACGGGTCAGCAAGCGGCTGCCCATAGCGGTCTGGCAACGGTCGACTACCGACTGCAGCGTGTTGTCGCGGCCGCCGGCGAGGTTGGTGTCCAGCTCCAGGTTGCGGCGGCTGGCGCCGTCGAGGATCACGGTGTCGTCGATCCGCTCGTGACGCAGGCTGCGCAGGTGCGGCAAGGCGGTGCGCTGGGTTTCCTTGGCGTAGGTCAGCAGGCAGCCCGCGGCGCCGATGGCCAGGGTCAGCTCCTGGCACCCGAAGCCCTTGAGGTCCTGCACGCCGAACTGCTGGCACAGGCCTTTCTTCGCCGAGTCGCGATCGAAGTCCCAGGGCGCGCGGCGGTGCGCGCCACGGCGCTTTTCCGCCGGCAGGCCCTGGGGCCAGTCGTCGGGGATCAGCAGCTCGGCGGGGTTCAGGCGCTCCAGTTCGGCCAGCAGGGTTTCCCAGCCTTTTATTTCCTGGACGTTGAAGCGGCCGCTGGTGATGTCCAGCACGGCAAGGCCGAACAGGCGCTCGTCGCCCAGCACTGCGGCGATCAGGTTGTCGCGGCGCTCGTCGAGCAGCGCTTCGTCGCTGACGGTGCCGGGGGTCAGGATGCGTACAACCTGGCGTTCAACCGGTCCCTTGCTGGTGGCCGGGTCGCCGATCTGTTCGCAGATCACCACCGATTCGCCGAGCTTCACCAGCTTGGCCAGGTAGCCTTCGGCGGAGTGGAAGGGAATGCCGGCCATGGGAATGGAGTTGCCGGCGGACTGGCCGCGTGCGGTCAGTGTGATGTCCAGCAGTTTGGCGGCCTTCTTGGCGTCCTCGTAGAACAGCTCGTAGAAGTCGCCCATGCGGTAGAACATCAGTTGGTCCGGGTGCTGGTTCTTCAGCCTCCAGTACTGCTGCATCATCGGTGTGTGGGCGGAAAGGTCGCTCTGACTCATGGCTTCTGGCTGTCCGGCTTCAACATGCAAAAGCGCCTAGTGTACGGTATCCGCCTGGCCTTCTTTAACCCCGGAGCGCTCTGTGCCCGTTACCGATTCCTTTATTACTGAACTCTCCTCCCTGCTTGGCGCGCGGCTGGCTGCCAACAAATTGCGCGTCACGACTGCCGAATCCTGCACCGGTGGCGGCATTGCCGAGGCGATCACCCGTATAGCCGGAAGCTCCGCCTGGTTCGAGGCAGGCTACGTCACGTACTCCAACCGCCAGAAGACTCGTCAGCTGGATGTGCCGGCCGAGCTGTTCCCGCAAGTCGGCGCGGTGAGCCGTGAAGTGGTCGAGGCGATGGTCGCCGGCGCGCTGCCGCGAAGTGGAGCGGATATTGCCGTAGCAGTCAGCGGTATTGCGGGGCCGGATGGTGGTTCTGCCGAGAAACCCGTGGGCACCGTCTGGCTGGCCTGGATGAAGGGCGGACAGGTGTTCAGCTCACGCCGCTTGTATGTCGGTGATCGGGAAGCTGTTCGCCGGCAGACCGTGGCGACCGCTCTGGAAGGACTATTGCGACTGGCGGACGGTGAAAATCCGATTCAGGGGTAGGCGAGCGGCTTGCCCTGTGGAATAATACTGGCTACTTATACAGTTGTTCGTGGCCGCCCGGCCGCCTGACTTCGCGAGGACTTCAATGGACGACAACAAGAAGCGCGCCCTGGCCGCGGCCCTGGGACAGATCGAACGCCAATTCGGCAAGGGCGCTGTCATGCGCATGGGCGACCATGAGCGCCAGGCAATTCCCGCCATCTCCACCGGCTCGCTGGGGCTGGACATCGCGCTGGGCATTGGTGGTCTGCCGCGTGGCCGTATCGTCGAGATCTATGGCCCGGAATCTTCGGGTAAGACCACGCTGACCCTGTCGGTCATCGCTCAGGCCCAGAAAATCGGCGCCACCTGCGCCTTCGTCGACGCCGAACACGCCCTGGACCCGGACTACGCCGGCAAGCTGGGCGTCAACGTCGACGACCTGCTGGTTTCCCAGCCGGACACCGGCGAACAGGCTCTGGAGATCACCGACATGCTGGTGCGCTCCAATGCCGTTGACGTGATCATCGTCGACTCCGTGGCCGCCCTGGTACCGAAAGCCGAAATCGAAGGCGAGATGGGCGATCAGCACGTCGGCCTGCAGGCCCGCCTGATGTCCCAGGCGCTGCGCAAGATCACCGGCAACATCAAGAACGCCAACTGCCTGGTTATCTTCATCAACCAGATCCGCATGAAGATCGGCGTGATGTTCGGCAACCCGGAAACCACCACCGGTGGTAACGCACTGAAGTTCTACTCCTCCGTCCGTCTCGACATCCGCCGTACCGGCGCGGTGAAGGAAGGTGACGAGGTGGTCGGCAGCGAAACCCGCGTCAAGGTCGTGAAGAACAAGGTTGCTCCGCCGTTCCGTCAGGCCGAGTTCCAGATCATGTACGGCCGCGGCATCTACCGTACCGGCGAGATCATCGACCTGGGTGTACAGCTGGGGCTGATCGAGAAGTCCGGTGCCTGGTACAGCTACCAGGGCAGCAAGATCGGCCAGGGCAAGGCGAACGCCGCCAAGTTCCTGGAAGACAACGCCGAGGTCTGCACCACCTTGGACAAGGCTATCCGTGACCAACTGTTGTCCAAGCAGACTCCGCCGACCAAGGCTGAGCTCGCTGCGGCGGAAGCCGAAGCAGAAGCTGAAGCCGACTACTGATAGCCATGGCCGTCGAGCTCGATAACCCCGTCGCGGTGCGGCGGGTCGCCATGGACCTGCTGGCGAGACGCGAGCATGGCCGGGCGGAGCTCTCGCGCAAGCTGCGGCAACGCGGTGCCACGCAGGACGTGATCGACCCAGCCCTCGACCGTTTGGCCGAGGAGGGGCTGCTCAACGAAAGCCGCTACCTGGAAAGCTACATCGCCAGCCGTGCGCGGGCCGGTTACGGTCCGGTGCGGATTCGCGAGGAGCTGTCGCAACGTGGTTTGCCTCGTAGCGAGATCGACGGTGCGCTGAGCGAGTCGGGTGTCGACTGGAGTGAAAACCTGCGTGAAGTCTGGCGCCGCAAGTTCGCCCGATTGCCGCAGGACGCTCGCGAGCGAGCCCAGCAGGGCCGGTTCCTGAGCTATCGGGGCTACTCGATGGAAGCCATCAGCCGGCTTCTGAGCGGTCGACGATCAGATGATTGAACGAAAAAGGCACCCACCGGGTGCCTTTTTTGTTTCCTTGCTCTGGAAGTTGCCCAGGAAATCAGCGCTCCCAGTTCTCCGGCTGGTTGATGAAGTTCAGCAATTCCCTCAGGCGCCCCTGGTCACGGCCATTGAAGGCGAAGGCCAGGCGGGTCAGGTGGGAGAACTCCGGCTCGTCCAGTTCCGATTCGCTGTAGGGCTGCTGGTGGAAGCCATCGGTGACGCACAGGCTCCCGAACTCGCGCTCCAGCAACTGCAATGCGCGTACGCTCAGCGGGTGGTTCAGGCGGATCACGAAGCGATCCTTGAGCCAGCGGCTGGAGTGGAAGTTGCTGTAGAACTGGGCGATTTCCTCGGCGGCGTCCTCGGCGGTGTGCACCAGTTTCATCAGGTTCATGTCGCTGGGCAGGATGTAGCCGTTGTCTTCAAGCTGTTCCTTGATGAACTCCAGGGCGTGGTCCCAGTAGTGTCCACCCGGTTGGTCCAGCAGCACGATCGGTACCAGCGGGCTCTTGCCGGTCTGGATCAGCGTCAGTACTTCGAGCGCTTCGTCCAGCGTGCCGAAGCCGCCCGGACAGAGCACCAGGGCATCGGCCTCCTTGACGAAGAACAGCTTGCGCAGGAAGAAGAAGTGGAAGGACAGCAGGTTGCTGGTGCCGTCCACGGTGCGGTTGGCGTGCTGTTCGAAGGGCAACGTGATATTGAAGCCAAGGCTGTTTTCCAGCCCGGCGCCTTCGTGGGCCGCGGCCATGATGCCGCCGCCAGCGCCGGTGATGACCATCAGGTCGTAGCGGGCAAGGGTTTCGCCCAGCTCGCGGGCCAGAGCGTAGACGGGGTGGTCGGCCGGTGTACGGGCCGAGCCGAACACCGTGACTTTGCGGCGACGCTTGAACTGCTCCAGGGTGCTGAAGGCGTGCTCCATCTCGCGCAGGGTCTGCAGCATGATCTTGGCGTCCCAGCGGTTGCGGTCGGCCTGGGCCATGCGGGCCACGGTGGTGAGCATCTCGCGGTACAGCGGCAGGTTCTGGCTGTTGCCGGGGGCGGCCAGTTCGGCCAGTTCCTCGATCTTCTGTGCGAGGTCGGTGCCGCTGGTCTGGAAGTGTCTGGAGAGGTAGTCGTCGGGCTCATAGGGCATGTTGATACTCCTTGTTCATCAACCCCTGATCGCCTGTCCGTGGGCGGCGCCGGCCACGCAAGGTGGCTCTGGCGTTGACGCATTGGCGCTTCGCCGCACGCACAGGGTTCAGCAGGAGGCCTGCCCAGTCTGGCACGCGGGGTGTGACAGTCGGTGAGGCCCCGATTTCAGATGGCGATCCGGTCTCCGGGCTCCGGAATGTTGGCCGTCCAGTTCAGGCGATCCTGGAGTGCACCCTTGAGTACATCCATCTTTTCCCGCTCGCCATGTATCAGGTATAGCTCGGGTTTGTTCTCGAAGTGGCCAACCCACTGAATTAATTGTGATTGTCCCGCATGAGCGGAGAACCCTCCGAGGGTATGGATCTGCGCTTTCACGCTGATGCGCTGGCGCAGGATGCGCACCGTCTGGGCGCCGTCGACGATGGCGCGGCCCAGCGTGCCCTTGGCCTGGAAGCCAGGGAAGACGATATGGCATTCCTCGCGCCAGAGGTTGTGCTTGAGGTGGTGGACGATGCGCCCTCCGGTGCACATGCCGCTGCCGGCGATAATGATGGCCCCGCTCTTGATCCGGTTCAGCGCCATGGATTCATCGGCGCTCTGGGTGGTGCGCAGGATCGGCAGCCACTCGCCGACCTTGGCCGTGCCGGTACCGCGCATGTACTCGCGGTCGACGTCGGCGATCTCGCCGATGTGTTGCAGGTAGATGTTGTTGGCCCGGGCGGCCATGGGACTGTCGAGGTAGACCACCTGCTGCGGCAGGCGACCTTCCTGGTAGAAGCGCCCGAGGTAGTAGATCAGGTCCTGGGTGCGGCCGACGGCGAACGACGGGATCAGCACGTTGCCGCCTTCGTTCTGCGCGCGTTGCAGGATGCCGGCCAGTTCCAGCAGAGTTTCGTTGGCGTCGCGGTGGTCGCGGTCGCCGTAGGTGGATTCCAGTAGCACCACGTCGGCGCGGGTCAGCGGGGTCGGCGTGCGCATCAGTGGCGAGCAGGTGCTGCCCAGGTCGCCGGAGAACACCAGGCGGCGGGTCGAGCCGAACTCATGGATTTCCAGTTCGACGATGGCCGAGCCGAGGATGTGCCCGGCGTTGTGGAAGGTCACGCGGATGCCGCGCGCTACGTCTACCGTGCTGCCATAGCTGACGCGGCGGCGCTGGTTCAGGGCGCGGGAAGCGTCTTCGACGGTGTACAGCGGCTTGACGGGCGGCTTGCCCAGGCGCGCGCGCCACTTGTTCTCCCATTCGGCGTCCTTCTCCTGGAGGTGCGCCGAGTCCATCAGCATCAGCTCCAGCAGGTCGCAGCAGGATTCGGTGGCGTAGATCGGACCCTTGTAGCCTTCCTTCGCCAGGCGCGGCAGGAGGCCGCTGTGGTCCAGGTGGGCGTGGGACAGGACGACGGCATCGAGTTCCTTCGGGTCGAAAGGGAAGGGCGTGCGGTTGGTCGCTTCGTTTTCGCGGGTACCCGTGTTGCCGCCGCGCCCCTGGCGCATCCCGCATTCGAGCAGCACGCGGACGCCGTCGCGGGTTTCCAGGAGGTAGCAGGAACCGGTGACTTCCTGGATCGCGCCGATGAAAGTGAGAAGCGCCATGTCGTCTCCTTGTGGGAATTCTCTTTCAGCCTTGCTCGAATGGTCGGGGCGCTCGTTGATACATGTCAGCGCCGGTCCGATCCGTGGCGACCTAGACTTTCCTGCAAAGCCAAGGGAGAGCCGAGATGCCACAGATACTGCCCAGTCCCGAGGAACTCGACAGCCACGCGGCAGCCGAGCCGGAGTTTGCCCGTTGGCGGCAAGGCCGTGGACCGCTTCAGCATAGCCCGCAGACCCAGGCGGCGGTCTTTCGTGTCGCTCATCAATTGGTCCAGTACGGCTTGCAGCCTGATCTGCCCAGCATCTACCGGCTGTTCGGCGCGCTGGACCGGCTGACCTGCGCCGGCCTCTGGCTGGTGGCGCACATGACCTATGCCACGCGCGTCCGCCTCGATGGCGCACCGTTGCAGGTGGAGGATTTCAAGGCTCAGCCGGAAGGTCACACCGGCGGCGCGCTGAACATGGTGCCAGCCTACGCCGGTTACCTCGCCCTGAATGCCCTGAGCGGCAAGACCCGCGGCTGGCTGATGGGGCAGGGGCACTGTGTGGCAGCGATCGACGCGCTCAACGTGCTCACCGGTAACCTGCATCCGGATCAGGCTGTCGCCTATGGAAGCGGCGCGGCTGGGCTGGATCGGCTGATGCAGGACTTCTACAGCTACGCGCAGCAGCCGGACGGCAAGGTCGCCGCGCCGCTGGGCAGCCATGTCAACCCGCATACCGCTGGCGGCATTGCCGAAGGTGGCTACCTCGGCTTCGCCGAGCTGATGTATGCGCATATGCCGCTACCGGGCGAAACCCTGGTGGCCTTCCTTTCCGACGGCGCCGCCGAGGAGCAACGCGGCAGCGACTGGATTCCCCGCTGGTGGCGCGCCGAGGATTGCGGCACCGCGCTGCCGGTGATGATCGCCAACGGCCGGCGCATCGAGCAGCGTACCGACCTGGGCAGCCACGAAGGATTGGAAGGCTTCAAGCTGCACCTGCGGCGCTGTGGCTTCGACCCGATCAGCTTCGATGGGCGTGACCCGGCGGCATTCGTCTGCGCCCTGTGGGAAATGGAAGAGCGCCTGCAACACCGCGTCGACGAGAAGGCGCGCGGCATCCTGCGCTATCCGCTGCCGATTCCCTATGGCATTGCCGAGACGACCAAGGGTTACGGCTTCTACGGGGCCGGCAGCAACGCCGCACACAACCTGCCGCTGCCAGGTAACCCCAGCGTGGACGCCGAGGCGCGCGAGCTGTTCAACCAGCATGCGGCGCCGCTGTGGGTCGAGCCGGAAGAACTGGCCGAAGCATGCCGGATGTTTGCCGATTCGCGCAGCGGCCGCGTAATGGAGCGGGACAACCCGCTGGCCGTGCGTCGGCCCATCGAACCTTCGATCCCGCCGCTGCATTACCGCAACGACGAATGCTCGCCCATGGCCGCGCTGGATCGCTTTTTCGTTGACCTGTGCGGCGCCAACCCGGACCTGCGCGCTCGCGTCGGCAACCCGGACGAGCTGGCGAGCAACCGCCTGGGCGGCGTGCTCAAGGCGCTGCGGCACCGGGTGAGCGAGCCGGAAAGCGATCTCGAGGCCGTGGATGGCCGGATCATCACCGCACTCAACGAGGAGGCGGTGGTTTCCGCCTGCCTGGCCAACCAGGGCGGGCTGAACCTGGTGGCCAGCTACGAAGCCTTCTGCGTGAAGATGCTCGGGGCCGTGCGCCAGACGCTGATCTTCGCCCGTCAGCAGAAGGAAGCCGGGCGCCCGGCTGGCTGGCTTGGCTGGCCGCTGGTGGCGACTTCGCATACCTGGGAGAACGGCAAGAACCAGCAGTCGCACCAGGACACCACCTTCTGCGAGGCGCTGCTGGGCGAGATGAGCGACATGGTTCGGGTGGTCTTCCCGGCCGACCACAACAGTCACCTGGCTCTGCTGCCGGACATCTACCGCAGTCGCGGGCAGTTGGCCTGTATCGTGGCGCCCAAGCGCGAGCGTCCGGCCGTATTCAACCAGGCCCAGTCGGAACAGCTGGCCCGCGATGGCGCGATCCTGATGGACGAACATCCCGGCGCCGAGCCGCTGCTGCTGATCGCCAACGGCAGCTACCAACTGGCCGAGATGCGTCGCGCCGCGTTGCGGCTGGAGGAGGCCGGTTATCCGTATCGGTTGGTCTATCTGCAGGAGCCGGGGCGCTTCCGCGCGCCGCGTGACAACTGGGAGTTGCAGGCGCTGACGGATGAGTCCGTGGCCATGCGTTTGTTCCCAGACCATTACCAGCGCCGCGTGCTGCTCACTCACATGCGTCCGGAAGTGGCGCGCGGGCACCTCTGGCCGATTCTGCCGGACGCCTTGAAGACGGCGGTGCTGGGCTATCGCAACCAGGGCGGTACGCTGGACGAGGCGGGCATGCTGTTTGCCAACCGCTGCAGCTGGGCCCACGTGCTGGCGGCCTGCGCGCGGTTGCTGGATGTGCCGCGCAGCGCCTTGCTGGCGCCGGACGAAGCGGCGGCGGTGGCCGGCAAGGAGAATCCGTCCGTGCTGCGCTGACAAGCGCTGGCGCAACCGCCACAGGGCGGTTGCGCGGGCCTCAGCGCTTGAGCGCTTTGATCAGGTCGTCCAGGCCATCGATCTTCAGTTCCAGGGTCAGCTGCATCAGCCGGCCCAATTCGCCGGCCGGAAACTGCCCCTTTTTGTGGAACCACAGCAGGTACTCGTCAGGCAGGTCCACCAGCATGCGACCCTGGTACTTGCCGAAGGGCATCGGCGTACGCGCGATCTTCAGCAGCATTTCCTTGTCGAGCATGGGTGCGGCTTACTTCTTCAGCTTGATCTTGCAGCTGCCAGCGTCGAAGCGCTCGGTGGCGACCGGGGCGTTGGTCTTGTACTCGGTGAAGCTGTAAGTGAGGATCGCGCCCTCGGCCAGCAACTGGCGGTAGGCGGTGTTGCTGCAGACGCTGTCGCCCAGCTGGCTGCGCACGCTGTCGGGGTTCTCGCGCATGCGCTCGGCATGGCTGGCGCGCACGCTCAGGTGGTTGATCAACTGCGGGCCGTCGACGGTGTAGCCCTGGTCGAGGATGTCCTCGTTGATGGCGCGCGGGGTGCCTTCGCTGCTTTCCTTGGCGACCTTTTCCAGGGTCTGGGTCAGTTCGAAGTCCTTCTTCGACGCGGCGTGCGCGACGGGAATGACGAGGCAGAGGGCGAGGGCGGTGAGGCGCAGCATGGGCATCTCCTGACAATGGTGCCGATTCGACCGTGGCGAGCCTTCCGGGTTCGACGGTCATTCAAGCCGCCTATTGTCCCTTAAAACGGCGCGCGTGCCGAGGAACTGTTACCTCAGACCCCAGGCTGCGCCGCCGGGCGGCCAACCCCGTCAAAGGATGGGGGGAGGATGGCGCCGCTCTCCGGTCACAACCTCTGCCCTCCAAGCGGGAGGGTCGACCATCGGGAGGTCCAGCCGCCGCGCAAGGCGGTGCCATTTTCATGCTGCTTCTGCGGTAGGGCGGACTCTTGTCGATGCGTCGGGCGAATCATCCCATCGCAGGAGAAGAACAATGACAAGAGTATTGCGCCCCTGGCCGCTTGCCCTGGGCTCCTGGTGCCTGATCGCGGTTCCCGCGCAGCAGGCCGAGGCGTCCGGTTATCACTTCGGCTCACAGTCAGTGTCCGCCCAGGGCACGGCCCATGCCAACGGCGCCGAAGCGGCCGACGCCTCGACCATCTTCTACAACCCCGCCGGCATGGCCCGCCTGCCCGGCAATCAGGTCACCGGGGGCCTGACCATTCTGTTGCCCAAGGGCGAGTACGATGACGACGGCTCCACCGACGTGTTCGGCAACCGCACCGGCGAGGGCGACGGCGACGCCGGCTCCTACCTGCCGGACGCGGCCGCCGCGCCGAACTTCTACTTCTCCCACCAGGTGAACGACACCATCAACATCGGACTGGGCATCTTCACACCCTATGGCGCCAAGCTCGATTACGAGAAGGACTGGAGCGGCCGCTACGGTATCCAGTCGGCCTCGCTGGAAACCGTCACCTTCAACCCGAGCATTTCCTTCCGCCTCAACGAACACCACAGCGTCGGCTTCGGCGTCTCGGCCCAGTACATCCGCTCCATCCAGCGCGGCGCGGCCGACGTGAAGGGCGCCTCGCGGCAACTGGCCGGACAGTTCGTCAAGGAGAACCAGGATGTCACCGAACTGGCCGCTTCGCCCCTGGGGCAGGCGGTGATCCCGCTGGTCTACGGCGTGCAGGTGCCGGAGGAGGTGACCAGCTGTAACGGCCAGAGCGGTGATGCCTTTGTCGACTGCGTGGCGAAGAACTTCTCCGACAACGTCCAGGGCGACGGTTACTTCCGCGTGAAGGGCGACGACTGGGGCTACGGCTGGAACCTCGGCTACCTGTGGGAACCCACGGAGAGCACGCGCTTTGGTATCGCCTACCGCTCGCGGATCAAGCATGAGCTGGAAGGCAAGACCAAGTGGAGCTTCTCCGACGTGCAGGGTACGGTGCCCTCGCCGGATACCGACCTCAGCGGCGGCCTGGACCTGGGCATCATCGAACTGCCGCCCAAGGACGCCATCCAGCAATTGTTCGACCCGGACCAGTGGGTCAACCCCGGCCAGTTCGCCGCCACCCGGCTGCACCCCAACTCCAAGGCCAAGGTCACCATCGACACGCCCGAATCGCTGTCGATCAACGGCTTCCACCAGCTCAACGACAAGGTCGCGCTGATGGCCGACGTGACCTGGACGCGCCACTCGCGGCTGGACTCGGTGGATATCGGCATCGACCAGGTGCAGGGCTACCCGTACTTCAATGGCGTCAACGAGGGGGACCTGAGCGTCAAGCAGGACTGGAAGAACACCTACAAGGTCTCCCTGGGGATGAACTACCAGTTCAACGACGACCTGCTGCTGCGCAGCGGCATCGCCTACGACAAGACCCCGGTCAGCGGTGATGGCCTGCGCCACCCGGCCTTTCCCGACGCCAATCGCAAGTGGCTGTCGCTGGGCGCCAACTACCAGTTCACCAAGGACACCTCGGTGGACCTGGCCTACAGCTTTGTGAAGTTCGACAGCGGCAAGATGGACTACGCCGACGGCTGCTCGCCGGCTGGCTGGGCGCCCGGTTCCGGAGGGCTCTACGTCGACAGCGGCGTGCGCTGCACCGGTAACGGAGGCAACTACAAGGGCGAATACAAGCAGCAGATCCAGTTCATCGGCCTGGCGCTCAACCACAGCTTCTGAAGGTCGTTTATCTCGAAGCCACCGCGCCGTCCGCAGGGAGGTGGGCGGCGGCTCTGGTACAATCGGCGGTCCGCAACCGTCGTCCCGTTCGAGCCTTCGATGTCCCGTCCGCTTTTCCTCATCCCGGTGGCTGCAGCATGAGCCACGCCGTTGCCCGCCTTCGTGATGAACGCCTGGCCCGTTGCATCAAGCCGTTCTTCGCCCGTGGCTCACGCTCGCCGCGTTGCCCCGGCTGCCGCCTGCGGCCGAACTACTGCATGTGCAGCCTGCGCCCGCAGGTCGAGTCCAACTCGGCGATGTGCCTGGTGATGTTCGACACCGAACCGCTCAAGCCCAGCAACACCGGCTGGCTGATCGCCGAAACCGTGCCCGAGACCTGGGCTTTCGGCTGGTCGCGCATCGAGGTCGACCCGGTGCTGCTGGCGCTGCTCGACGATCCGCAGTGGCAGCCGTACGTGGTGTTCCCTGGCGAGTTCGTCCAGCCCGAGCGCGTGGTCACCACGGTGGAGCCGCAGGACGGCAAGCGCCCGCTGTTCATCCTGCTCGACGCCACCTGGAACGAGGCGCGCAAGATGTTCCGCAAGAGCCCTTACCTGGACCGTTTCCCGGTGCTGAGCATCACCCCCGATGCGCTGTCGCGCTATCGCCTGCGCCGCTCCAAGTTCGACGAACACCTGTGCACCGCCGAGGTTGCCGCGCTGTGCCTGGGGCTGGCCGGCGACCGCCGCGCCGGCGATGCGCTGGATGCCTACCTGGATGTGTTCAGCGAACGCTACCTGGGCTCCAAGCGCCAGCAGCCGCTGGACGAACAGAGTCCGGCGCATCAGGCGTTGAGGCCGTTTACCCAGCGATAACCTGACTCGCCAACGCAACCTTTGCAGGCGCGGGCCAGGCCCGCGCCTGCAGGGGGGATTCGGTGTTTCAAGCCGCCTTGGCGTCAGCCTTCTTCGGCCAAAGCTGAGCAACCAGCATGCCGGCGAGCATCAGCGCGCAGCCGAAGTAGCCGCGTACATGCAGGGTTTCGTTGAGGAACAGCGCGCCGGCGATGGCGGCGAACACGGCTTCCAGCGAAAGGATGATCGCCGCGTGGGAGGCGATGGCGTGCTTCTGCGCGATGACCTGCAGGGTGAAGCCGGTGGCGACGCCGAACAGGCCGCCGTAGAGCAGGGCAGGGCCGGCCTGGAGGATGGCGTCGAGGTGAATCTCCTCGAACACCAGCGCCAGGATCATGCTCACCACCGCGCAGGTGGCGAACTGCAGGAAGGCCAGGCGGATCGGGTCGTAGCGGCTGGCGAACAGGCCCACCAGCAGGACGTGGCCGCCCCAGACGAAGGCGCCGGTCAGTTGCAGCCAGTCACCGGAAGCGACGTGGAAGTCCGGGCCGATGCTCAGCATCGCCATGCCGGTCACCGCCAGAGCCGCGCCGATCCAGGTGCCCGTGCCGGCGCGATGACCGATCAGCAGGCCGAGCAGCGGCACGATGATGACGTACAGGCCGGTGATGAAGCCGGAGTTGGTCACGCTGGTGAACATCAAGCCGACCTGCTGCAGGTTGATCCCCACGGTCAGCGCGGTGCCGATGGCCAGGCCCGCCAGGATCAGCCCGCGGTTGAACGGCTGGGCGCCGCGCTTGCTCGACCAGGCCAGCAGGGGCAGCAGTGCCACGGCGCCGAGGGTGAAGCGCAGGCCGGTATAGAGGAAGGGACCGATGGCATCCATCCCGAGGCGTTGCGCGACAAAGGAGACCCCCCAGATCATCGCGGTGAACAGCATCAGGAAATCGGCGCGCAGCGCATGGCTTTTCATCTTGTTCTCGTAACGGGCAGGAAAAAAAGCGGAACTCTGCCGTAACGCCGGGCCTTTGGAAAGGGGAGAGGGTTCCCGGCGGGCACAGTGGCAGGGGCTTTCAGGCCATTGTGCATGTACTGCGAGGGACGTATTCGCGGCGGACAGCGAAGCCGCTCTTTGCGTACAATGTGACAAGTAGTGCTCTATCCGTGCTCCGACCTTTCGTGCGCAAGTCTGGCTGTTATCCGCGGCGGGACTTCGGCGCGGCCTTCAAGGAAAATTCATGGCTTCCTACGAGATCCTGATCGCTGACGATCACCCGCTGTTCCGCAGTGCCCTGCACCAGGCCCTGACCATCGGTCTCGGCCCCGAGGCGCGGCTGTCGGAGGCGGCGAGTATCGCGGAGCTGGAGACGCGCCTGAACGAGAAGGCCGACTGGGACCTGGTCCTGCTGGACCTGAACATGCCCGGCGCCTATGGCTTCTCCGGCCTGGTGCTGCTGCGCGGGCAGTACCCGCAGATTCCGGTGGTGATGGTCTCGGCCCAGGAAGACGCCGCCGTGGTGCAGCGCTCACGCGAGTTTGGCGCCAGCGGTTTCATTCCCAAGTCCAGCGAGCTGAGCGTGCTGCAGCAGGCTGTACGCGCGGTGCTCGATGGCGATGTCTGGTGGCCGCCGCAGGTGGACGCCGTGACCGAGATGAGCGACGACGTGCGCGCCGCCAGCGCCGGTCTGGCCAGCCTCACCCCGCAGCAGTTCCGTGTGCTGACCATGGTCTGCGAAGGTCTGCTGAACAAGCAGATCGCCTTCGAGCTGAGTGTCTCCGAAGCCACGGTGAAGGCTCACGTGACGGCGATCTTCCGCAAGCTGAATGTGCGCACCCGTACCCAGGCGGCGTTGCTGCTGGCGCAGATGGAGTCGGTGCCGGGGGCCTGAGACCCGTCACACTCAGCCCCTGAGGTCGTCACATTCTGTAATGGCCTTGACCCCTTTTTGACGATCGCTGGTATAGAGTGCCGCGACCTTTGCCTGTGAGAACCACACGTGTCCGCCTCCCCCTTCAAGGGCCAGACCGGCCTGAAACGCATCTTCAACGCCGCCGGCTACTCCCTGGCCGGCTTCGCCGCCGCCTTCAAGGGTGAAGCGGCCTTCCGCCAGCTGGTGCTGATCAACGTCATCCTGATTCCGCTGTCGTTCTTCTGCGACGTGACCCGCGGCGAACGCGCGCTGATGATCGCCGTGTGCCTGCTGGCGCTGATCGTCGAGCTGCTCAACTCCGCCATCGAGGCGGTGGTGGACCGGGTTTCCCTGGAGCGTCACCCGCTGTCGAAGAACGCCAAGGACATGGGCAGCGCCGCCCAGTTCGTCGCGCTGACCATCATCACCGTGACCTGGGCGGGCATCCTGCTCGGCTAAACGGTTTTCTGCAGGGGCTTTCGTAGGGCGAATAACGCGTCAGCGTTATCCGCCAGCAAGAGCCGGCGGATAACCTGTTCCAGGTTATTCGCCCTACGCAGCGTTCGGTTTCGCGTCAGGGGATCATCGGCAGGACGATGTCGTCGCTGCGCGTCACCCCGGCGGTTTCGCTGCGGCACAGTTCGAGGAACTCGCGCATGGTCGCGGTCTGGTACTTCTGCCGGTGCCAGATGAAGTAGAACTGCCGGCGCAGGTCCAGATCCGGCGTTTCCACCGGTACCAGGCTGCCACGGCGGAAAGCGTCGCGCAGGGCCAGGCGCGAGATGCAGCCGATGCCCAGCCCCGACTCCACCGCACGCTTGATCGCCTCGGTGTGTTCCAGCTCCAGTCGCACGTTCAACGGCTCCACGTGATGGCGCATGGCCTGGTCGAAGGTCAGCCGTGTGCCTGAGCCCTGTTCCCGCAGAATCCACGCTTCCTCCGTCAGCCGCTCCAGGCTCGCGCGGCCTTCACGGGCGAGCGGGTGCTGCGGCGCGCAGAAGACCACCAGTTCATCTTCCATCCATGGCTGCACCTCGATGTCCGGGTGCTGGCAGTCGCCTTCGATCAGACCCAGGTCCAGCTCGTAATGAGCCACGCGCTGCACCACATGGGCGGTGTTATGCACGTGCAGACGCACCCGACAGTCCGGCTGGCGCTGCATGAAAGTGCCGATCAGCAGCGTCGCCAGGTAGTTGCCGATGGTCAGGGTGGCGCCCAGGTCCAGCGAGCCGAAGGCGCTCTTGCCGTTGAGCATGTTCTCGATCTCGCTGCCGCGGTCGAGCAGGGCCACCGCCTGGGGCAGCAGCTGGCGGCCGAGGGCGTTGAGCGTCAGGCGTTTGCCGGAGCGGTCGAACAATTTGCAGTCGAACTGTCGCTCCAGCTCGCCCAGCGAGGTACTGGTGGCCGACTGCGACATGGACAGGGCTTCGGCCGCGCGGGAGACGCTTTCCTGCTGGGCGACGGCGACGAAGACTTCGAGCTGGCGCAGGGTGAACTTCATGCTGTGGGGCTCCGGAGAAGGCTGCGCGACATTTCGTCACCCCGGCGTAGGAAGCACCTGACGGTATCCTTTCGCGGCGACTGGGCGGCCTTATCTGCGTTTTGGATTAGCAATATCCAGATAATTTATTTTGCGGATATTGTCGCCGCCTATAAAATGTCGCGCAATTGCGCTACGTCCGGGATCTGCTGGGGTGCGCCACGTTTCTCCTAGGAGTCCTTGATGAGCAACCTGTACACCGAGCGCGTTCTCAGCGTGCACCACTGGAACGACACCCTCTTCAGCTTCAAGACCACCCGTAACCCGGGTCTGCGCTTCAAGACCGGTCAGTTCGTGATGATCGGCCTGGAAGTCAACGGTCGTCCGCTGATGCGCGCGTACAGCATCGCCAGCCCGAACTACGAAGAGCACCTGGAGTTCTTCAGCATCAAGGTCCCGGACGGTCCGCTGACTTCGCGTCTGCAGCACCTGAAGGAAGGCGACGAGCTGATGGTCAGCCGCAAGCCCACCGGCACCCTGGTGCTGGATGACCTCAAGCCCGGTCGGCACCTGTACCTGCTGAGCACCGGCACCGGCATGGCGCCGTTCCTGTCGGTCATCCAGGACCCGGAAGTCTACGAGCGCTTCGAGAAGGTCATTCTGGTCCACGGCGTACGCTGGGTCAGCGAACTGGCCTACTCCGACTTCATCACCAAGGTCCTGCCGGAGCACGAGTACTTCGGCGACATGGTGAAAGAAAAACTGATCTACTGCCCGCTGGTTACCCGTGAAGAGTTCCACAGCATGGGCCGCCAGACCGACCTGATGCGCAGCGGCAAGCTGTTCGCCGACATCGGCCTGCCGCCGATGAACCCGCAGGACGACCGCGCGATGATCTGCGGCAGCCCGAGCATGCTCGACGAGACCAGCGAAGTGCTGAACGGCTTCGGCCTGCAGATCTCCCCGCGCATGGGCGAGCCGGGCGACTACCTGATCGAGCGCGCCTTCGTAGAGAAGTAAACCGCGCACGACAGCTCAGTCGAAAGAGCGCCGCGACTCCTTTTGGGGGCGCGGCGTTTTTTTATGCGCGGATGCCTGTGGTGCGGGACGCAGGGCGCATTACGCCAGCGGAGTTATCCGCCGAATTGGCGGATAACCCTTGCCGCGGGTTATGCGCCCTACGCGAGCGTCGAGGCACGGCTTATGACAGGCGCTGGCCGGAAACCGCCGGGTGATACAGCGGCTGCACCTTGTTCCCCGCCGGGTCGAGCAGGTGGAAGCTGCGCGCGCCGTCGCCATGGTCGAAAGGGCGGTCCAGCAGGGTCACGCCGCGTGCCTTGAAATACTGGTACCAGGCTTCCAGCTCTTCCACGCTGTCGACGACAAAGCCGTAGTGGTCCATGGTCTGCAGGCCGTTGGCCGCGCCGAAGCCGCGCCCCAGGGAGAGGTTGTCGTTGCCGCAGGTGAGGTAGACCAGGTCTTCGTTGGCGCGATTGAGCACCTGCATGCCGAGCACGTCGACGTAGAAGTGCTCGCACTCCTCGAGGTTCGGTACCAGCAGGGCGAGGTGGCGCAGGCCGTTGAGTCGGCCGGGGCGGGCAGGGAGATCGGACATGGACGTGGTTCCTTTTTTGTATACAATTTGATTTCAAATTTAAAACAAAAGGAGCGCCCTGTGTACAGTCTGTTCATCAAGACCCGCGTGAAGCCCGGCAGCGCCGAGGATTTCCTCCACGCCATCAAGGCCAATGCCGCCGCTTCCGTGTCCAGCGAACCCGGCTGCCTGGTCTTCGATGTGTCCCAGGATCGCCTCGATCCGGACGTGATCTACCTCTACGAGATCTACCGCGACGACGCGGCCTACGAGGCGCACACGCAAACCGCGCACTTCCGCGACAGCCGCCCGCTGGTGGAACCGCTGATCGTCGAGCAGGAGTGCTTCGAGAGCGACGTGATCGCCCTCAATCCGGTGGACTGACGCCGGCTTCAGTCGGCGGCGGGTTGCAGGTCCAGCACGCGGATTTCGCCGTCGGCGGGGTAGTGCCAGTGCACGTCGAGGTCCCACAGGCGCACGCCATAGCGGCGCTCGGGCGGCGGCTTCTGGTAGGCCGGGCGTGGGTCCTGGGCGAGGCACTGCTCGACCAGTTCGTGCACCGGCTGGCCGAGGCGCAGGCCGTGCTCATGGGCCTGGCGCAGGGCTTCGTCGCTCCAGTGCACGGCAATGGGGACGGGTGGCGTGTCGGCGATGGTGTTGCGTGCGTCCGGCACGCTATCGGCGTAAGGCACGTAGGGCTTGATGTCGATGACCGGGGTGCCATCCAGCAGGTCGATGCCGGACAGCCAGAGGCGGCCGGGCTCGACCTTCTCCAGCTTCACCACCGACTGGCCAAGACCATTGGGGCGGTGGGTGGCGCGGGTGGCGAACACGCCCATCGACTGGTTGCCGCCCAGGCGCGGCGGGCGCACCTTCAGCCGCGGCTTGTCTTCCAGCGCCTGATGGAAGAGGAAGATCAGCCAGACGTGGCTGACCTGCTCCAGGCCTGCCACCGCGTCGCCGGTATCGAATGGCGGCAGCAGTTCCAGCACGCCGGTCGCGGCTGGGGCCAGTTGCGGCTGGCGCGGAATGGCGAACTTCTCCTTGAAGCAGGAGCGGACGTGGCCGATCGGCGAGATGCTGTGGGACATGGCGGCACGGGCTGTTGCAGGGGCCGCCATGGTACCCGATTCCCTTCGTAGCGGGGCTCAGCCGAGGTGGAAGCCGCCGTCGATGGGGATGATGTTGCCGGTCATGTAGGCGCCGGCGGCGCTCGCCAGGCTGATTGCCAGGGCGGACATCTCTTCCTCGCGTCCCCAGCGGCGCATGGGGATGACGGCGGTGTCCTCGGCCATGGCCTGTTCGTCGTTGGCGATGTGGCGGGTCATCTTGCTGGGGAAGCGGCCGGGGGCGATGACGTTGACGTTGATGTGGTCCTTCACCAGTTCGCGGGCGAGCATGCGCGACAGCTGGTGCAGTGCGGCCTTGCTCGGGCCGTAGGCGTAGGCGCTTTCGCCGTGGGAGGTGAGGCCGGCCACCGAGCCGATGTTGATCACCCGGGCCGGGTTCTGCGCGCTGCCGCCTTTCTTCAGCAGCGGCAGCAGTTGCTGGATGCAGCTGAACACGGCAGTGACGTTGAGCTGCATGACCTTCTCCCAGCCCGAGGCCGGGTAGCTTTCCAGCGGTGCGCCCCAGGTGGTGCCGGCGTTGTTCACCAGGATGTCGAGGTGGTCCAGGCGCTCGTTCAGCTCGGCGGCCAGGGCGCGGGCACCTTCCTCGGTGGCGAGGTTGGCCGGCAGACCGATGCACTCGCCGTACTGCGACAGCTCGGCGGCGGTATCGGCGCAGGCGGCGCCATCACGGGCGCAGATGATTACCTTGGCGCCGGCTTCGAGCAGGCCCTGGGCGATCATCCGGCCGATGCCACGGGTGCCGCCGGTGACCAGGGCGGTCCGTCCGGCGAGGGAAAAGTACGGGTGCATGAGCCTCTCCTGGCTGGGTTTTCGCCTCACCCTAGCGGGATCGCCGGGGCGCTCCGAGCACTATCCAATCGGCAAATGCCGACGCATTACGCGATGGCTGCATTTTCTTAACCTGCACATAACCATCGCTGCCCTAGTGTCCGGCGCACGTTCGAGAGGCCGGGGGCCGGGTGATGCAGGGTTGGAGTAACGATCGCAAGGCGCTGGCGCTATTGCTGGGCGCCACGCTGGTGCTGCTGGTGTTCGGGCTGGGCTGGCGCGAGGTCTGGGGACCGGAAGTGCGCTGGGCGGACATTTCATTGCAGATGCTGCAGTCGGGCGACTACTTCGACCCCTACCTGCGTGGCGCGCCGTACTACGACAAGCCGCTGTTGTCCTACTGGCTGATCACCGCGCCCGCCAGCCTGTTCGGCCTCAATCACTGGACGCTGCGTCTGAGTACCGTGCTGGCCGGGCTGGGCAGCGTCTGGCTGACCTGGTGGCTGGGCGAGCGCCTGTTGCGCAAGGGCACTGGAGTGCTGGCCGGCTGGCTGCTGGCGACCACCTTCTACTTCCTGTTCTGGGCGCGGGTGGCGACGGCGGACGTGCTCACGGTGTTCGGCGTGCTGGCGGCGCTGGCCTGGTACTGGCGTGATCCGGAGAACACACGGTTCTCCGGCTACCTGGGCTTCTTCCTGATCCTGTCACTGACGTCGCTGTGCAAGGGGCTGATCGGATTCGTCCTGCCGGGGCTGGTGCTGTTGCCGCACCTGTTCAGCGAGAGGCGCTGGCGTCGGCACCTGAACCTGCGGCTGCTGGCGGCGCTGGTGGTGGCCGGCGCGGCCTACGCGATTCCCTTCGTGCTGTCGCACTTCTACGGCCAGCCCAGCTACGGTGAGAGCGGCCTGGCGCTGGTCTTCCGCGAGAACGTCGTGCGCTTCTTCCAGCCCTTTGACCACGAGGGGCCGATCTACACCTACCTGCTTTACCTGCCGGCCTACACGCTGCCCTGGGCGCCGTTGTGGATACTCGGCCTGTGGTTCGCCGCGCGCCGCTGGCAGCAACTGCAACCCAACGCCCGCTGGCTGGTCTGGGCACTGGTGCTGCTGTTCGCCTTCTTCACCGCCAGCGGCGGCCGGCGCAGCTACTACGTGCTGCCGCTGGTGCCGTTCGCCCAGTTGCTGGCGGCCTGGTGGGTGGTCGAATCGCGGCACGAGCGCGGGCTCGCGGGGCCGGGGCGTATCTGGCCTCGGGTGGTGGGCGCGGGAGCGGTGCTGATGCTGCTGGTGGTTGGCGTGGCTTATCCGTGGAGCAACGGCGGTGGCGGGGTTCCGCTGTTCGCCAAGGAGGTGCGCGCCGCGGCGGAGCAGACCGCGCCCTGGTCGCAGTGGCGGGTGCTGATCCTCGGCGATGACGATGCGCGCCTGCCGATGTACCTGGAGCAGCGCGGCGAACGCCAGGCGCATCCGTTCCTCTATATCCACTCCGGTTATCCACAGGGCGACAGCGCCGCGCTGTTCGACTGGCTGCGCAAGACTACCGGCGAGGACTGGGACCCCGCACGCACGCTGATCATTTCCCAGGTGACCCACGAAGGAAAGCAGCCGCTGAACTGGCTGACGGCGGATCACCGGCTGATCGAGTCGAGGCTCAACAATGGCCAGCGCCTGGGCCATGCGAAGAACAAGGAGGCCAGCCTGGCGTATCTGCCAATAGGCAAGCCGCTCAGCGCGAACGCAACGTCCGGCGCAACAGAAACAGGTACGGTGGCAGATTGACCGCCACCACCACCAGGCCGAGGACGACCTGTGTCGTTTCGGTCAGGCCGGCGGGGTAGATCAACGGGATCAGGTAGTGCTCGACAAAGCCGCCGCTGTAGCCGCTGTCGCCGGCCAGCGCGCGGAAGTGGTTTTCCAGCGGAGTGAGCGGGCAGTAGAGGTGGAGGAACTCCACCGCCATGCCCCAGGCCGCCGCCGGCACGTGCAGCCAGGCCAGGCACGGCCTGCGCAGCACCAGCAGGCCGCCGAGCAGCACGAAGAGGATGAACCCCCAGGTGCAGCAGGACGACGGCGTCGGCAGCCAGACGATAGAGCACGGCGGCCTCAGCGCTGCTGGCGCTGGGTCAGTCCCTTGAGGAAGTTGCGCAGCAACTGGTCGCCGCAGGGGCGGTAGTTGTTGTGGCCGGGTTTGCGGAACAGTGCACCCAGTTCGGTCTTGGTGACGATGAAGCTGACGCTGTCGAGGATCGCGAGGATGTCGTCATCGCGCAGCTCGAAGGCGACGCGCAGCTTCTTCAGGGTGATGTTGTTGGTCAGCGGCAGTTCCACCGGCGGTAGCGGGCGCGATTCGTCGCGGCCACGGCGATGCACGATCAGGCCGTCGAGAAAGTGCGCCAGCACGCGGTCGCTGCACGGCTTGAAGTCCGGCTCGTCGTCGCGGGCGAGGTAGGCGCCGATTTCCTCGGCACTGACGTTGAACCCGGCCAGCGCGGTGATCTCGGCCACCTGGGCATCGCGGATGTCCAGCAGGTAGCGCAGGCTGCGCAGCACGTCGTTGTTGGTCATGTTCTTACCCTTGAAATGAAAAGCCCCGCTTCAGCGGGGCTTTTGCGGATCAGACCAGTTCGGCCCAGAGGTCGTACTCGTCGGCGTCGGTGATGCGTACACGCACCTTGTCGCCCGGCTTCACGTCGAAGCTGTCGATGTACACGGCGCCGTCGATTTCCGGGGCGTCGGCGTAGGAGCGGCCGACCGCGCCTTCATCGTCCACTTCGTCGATCAGCACGTCGATTTCCTTGCCGATCTTCAGTTGCAGGCGGGCGGCGGAGATCGCCTGCTGGTGCGCCATGAAGCGCTCCCAGCGGTCCTGCTTGACGTCATCGGGTACGACGTCCAGGCCCAGGTCGTTGGCCGGAGCGCCTTCCACCGGGGAATACTGGAAGCAGCCGACGCGGTCGAGCTGGGCTTCGGTCAGCCAGTCCAGCAGGTACTGGAAGTCTTCCTCGGTCTCGCCGGGGAAGCCGACGATGAAGGTGGAGCGGATGGTCAGCTCGGGGCAGATCTCGCGCCACTTCTTGATGCGCGCCAGGGTCTTGTCCTCGAAGGCGGGGCGCTTCATGGACTTGAGCACTTTCGGGCTGGCGTGCTGGAAGGGGATGTCCAGGTAGGGCAGCAGCTTGCCCTGGGCCATCAGCGGGATCACGTCGTCGACGTTGGGGTACGGGTAGACATAGTGCAGGCGCACCCACACGCCCATCGAGGAAAGCGCCTCGCACAGCTCCAGCATGCGAGTCTTCACCGGCTGGCCGTCCCAGAAGTCCAGCTTGTACTTCAGGTCCACGCCGTAGGCGCTGGTGTCCTGGGAGATGACCAGCAGTTCCTTCACGCCGGCCTTGACCAGGCGCTGGGCTTCGCTGAGCACGTCGCCGACCGGCCGGCTGACCAGCTTGCCGCGCATCGACGGGATGATGCAGAAGCTGCAGCTGTGGTTGCAGCCTTCGGAAATCTTCAGGTAGGCATAGTGACGCGGGGTCAGCTTGATGCCCTGCGGCGGCACCAGGTCGATCAGCGGGTTGTGCTCGGCCTTGGGCGGGATCACCTCGTGGACGGCATTGACCACCTGCTCGTACTGCTGCGGGCCGGTCACGGCCAGCACGCTGGGGTGCACGTCACGAATGCTGTCTTCGGCGACACCCATGCAGCCGGTGACGATCACCTTGCCGTTCTCGGCGATGGCTTCGCCGATGGCATCCAGAGACTCGGCCTTGGCGCTGTCGATGAAGCCGCAGGTGTTCACCACCACCACGTCTGCGTCCTGGTAGGTGGGAACGATTTCGTACCCTTCCATGCGCAGCTGGGTGAGGATGCGTTCGGAGTCGACGGTCGCTTTCGGGCATCCGAGCGAGACGAATCCGACTTTGGGTGTGGCGGTGGACATGTGCGGCTAACCTCGAAGGGCGCGCTGGCGGCGCCTCTGATCAAAAAGTGCGCAATTCTAGCGGCGTCCCGCGCACTTGACCAGCCTCTCTGGGACAAGCTGTCGCACGCCGCCGGACAGCCCCGTTCGCCCGGTAATTCCGGGCAACACGCTCTATAGTCATTCAGAACCTTCGTACCCGGCTCTTGCATCGACGAAAGGGTCGGAGCAGGATGCGCCGAATTTTTTTGAGGAATTTTGTTACATGTCCGATGCAAGCGCCGGCACCGTTGAGCATGAGCAGCCCCATTCGAGCTCCGCGATCGGCCTGATGGTCGGCGCCGTGGGCGTCTGCTACGGCGATATCGGCACCAGCCCGCTGTACACCCTCAAGGAAGTCTTCGTCGGCGGATATGGCGTACAGGCCAACCACGACGGCGTTCTCGGCGTGTTGTCGCTGATCTTCTGGTCGCTGATCTGGGTGGTGTCGATCAAGTACGTGATCTTCGTACTGCGCGCCGACAACCAGGGCGAGGGCGGGGTGATGGCGCTGTCCGCGCTGGCTCGCCGCGCCGCCGCCGGGAAGCATCGGTTGCAGGCGATGGTGGTGATCGCCGGCCTGATCGGTGCGGCACTCTTCTATGGCGACAGCATGATTACCCCGGCAATCTCGGTCCTCTCGGCCATCGAGGGCCTGGAGATCGCCTTCGACGGCCTGGAGCACTGGGTGGTGCCGCTGTCGCTGATCGTGCTGGTCGGCCTGTTCCTCATCCAGAAGCACGGCACCGCGCGCATCGGCATTCTGTTCGGCCCGGTGATGGTGGCGTGGTTCCTCGCGCTGGCGGCGCTGGGAGCCTACGGCGTGTCGCGGCAGCCGGAAGTGCTGAAGGCGATGAACCCGGCCTGGGCCTTCAACTTCTTCGTTTCCCATCCGGGCATCGGCGTGGCCATCCTCGGCGCCACCGTGCTGGCGCTGACCGGCGCCGAAGCGCTGTACGCCGACATGGGCCACTTCGGCCGCAAGCCCATCGCCCGTGCCTGGTTCGCCCTGGTGCTGCCGGCGCTGGTGCTGAACTACTTCGGCCAGGGCGCGACCATCCTGGTCAACCCGGAAGCCGCGCGTAACCCCTTCTACCTGACCGCGCCGGGCTGGGCGCTGGTGCCGATGGTGGCGCTGTCCACTGCGGCGACGGTGATTGCATCGCAAGCCGTAATTTCCGGCGCCTTCTCGCTGACCCGCCAGGCCATCCAACTCGGCTTCGTGCCGCGCATGTCGATCCAGCACACCTCCAGCCACGAGCAGGGGCAGATCTACATTCCGGGCGTGAACTGGGCGCTGATGGTCGGCGTGGTCCTGCTGGTGCTGGGCTTCGAATCCTCCGCCGCCCTGGCCTCGGCCTATGGCGTGGCGGTGACCGGGACCATGCTGATGACCACACTGCTGATGGGCGTGGTGGTCTGGCTGCTGTGGAAGTGGCCGCTGTGGCTGGCGATTCCGTTCTTCCTGATGATGCTGTTCGTCGACACTCTGTTCTTCGCCGCGAACCTGCCCAAGGTCGTTCAGGGCGGTGCCTTCCCGGTGATCGCCGGTATCGGCCTGTTCATCCTGATGACCACCTGGAAGCGCGGCCGCCAACTGCTGGTGGACCGCCTCGACGAGGGCTCTCTGCCGCTGCCGCTGTTCATTTCCAGCATCCGCTCGCAGCCGCCGCACCGTGTGCAGGGCACCGCCGTGTTCCTCACTGCCCGCACCGACGCCGTGCCCCATGCGCTGTTGCACAACCTGCTGCATAACCAGGTGCTGCATGAGCAGGTCGTGCTGCTCACCGTGGTCAACGAAGACAGCCCGCGCGTGCCGCCGGACCGTCGCTTCGAGGTGGATGCCTACGGCGAGGGTTTCTTCCGCGTGGTGCTGCACTTCGGCTTCATGGAAGACCCGGACATCCCGCAGGCGCTCAAACTGTGCCACCTCAACGAGCTGGACTTCAGCCCGATGCGCACCACCTACTTCCTCAGCCGCGAGACGGTGATCCCGTCCAAGCTGATCGGCATGGCGCGCTGGCGCGAGGCGCTGTTCGCCTTCCTGCTGAAGAACGCCAATGGCAACCTGCGTTACTTCAACCTGCCGCTGAACCGGGTGATCGAGTTGGGGACGCAGGTGGAAATCTGATTTTTCGCTGTGTGAAAAAACGCGCCCAATGGCGCGTTTTTTCATTGTGGGTGCAGCCCCGTGCTGATGGCTCTTCGCAGGGGCGAGCTGCATCGCTGTGCAGGAATCAGGATCGCCCCCCGACCGCCACCACAGGCTCGCGGGGTTGGGCCAAGACGGCCGGAGGACGATGTTCGCTGAAGGTCAGCCCTGGCTGGTGCTGCCGCCCCATTCGAGGAAGCGGACCTTGTGGGTCTCGCCGTTGTGATCCTGGTAGACCATGAATGCCGGCACGATGCCGACCTTGCCGGAGTTGTCGGTGCGGTGCAGAACCTTGTCGACGTCCAGGGACATGCCGTAGTGGTATTCGGTAACCGGCAGTTCGGCGCCGGGGTTCTTGATTGCGTCCTGGGCAAAAGCCATCGGGGCGAGGCTGGAGATGACAGCCGACACGACAGAGGCAAGCTTCATTCTTTATTTCCTCGGTGAAGGGCCCGCTCGGGGTCCTTTGAATGGGATTTTGAAAGCCCCACCGGGGAGCACTGGCATCGATGATGTCTGTCCTGGGGTCCAGACAGGACAGGGGACGATGCTTCAGGCGTCCATCAGGTGGCGGGGCACGGGAGTGATATTCCTCCTCGGGCTGCCCGCCGGGAAATTGATGTGCTTGCTAATGAAAATTGATGGAGGTGATGCGGCGCTCTGTCGCAGGTGCGCGCCCGAGGTAGCGCGCTAGGGCTGCCAGTCGCGCCAGTGCTCGCAGTCGCCCTGGCAGCGGCCGGGGCAGGCGCAGCCAGTGCGGCTGCGGCCCGTGGCTTTCTCCATGCGCTGGGCGGCTTCTTCGTCATCGGCGAAGGGCAGCATGCTGGCCTCCTCAATGCCGCGCTCGCGGTGCGCCCGCAGGCACCAGCCGACGCCGAAGTACAGCGCCAGCAGGCCGACCAACCCCAGCCAGAGCGTCATCTCAGGCCATCCGCTCGGCGATGCGCAGGGCTTCCGGGCGCGCCTGGCGCACGGTCATCCAGGTGTTCCAGGCCATCAGCAGCATGCCGCCGAGGAACAGCATGCCGCCGCTCATGCGCACCACGAAGCCGGGATGGCTGGCCTGCAGCGCTTCGACGAAGGAATAGGTGAGCGTGCCGTCGGCGTTCACCGCGCGCCACATCAGGCCCTGGGTGATGCCGTTGACCCACATCGAGGCGATGTAGAGGACCGTGCCGATGGTGGCCAGCCAGAAGTGTGCGTTGATCAGACCGATGCTGTGCATCTGTTCGCGACCGAAGACCTTGGGAATCAGGTGGTAGAGCGAGCCGATGGAAATCATCGCCACCCAGCCCAGTGCGCCGGCATGGACGTGGCCGATGGTCCAGTCAGTGTAGTGAGACAGGGCGTTGACAGTCTTGATCGCCATCATCGGACCTTCGAAGGTCGACATGCCGTAGAACGCCAGGGAGACCACCAGGAAGCGCAGGATCGGGTCGGTGCGCAACTTATGCCAGGCGCCGGAGAGCGTCATCATGCCGTTGATCATGCCGCCCCAGCTGGGCGCCAGGAGGATCAGCGACATCACCATGCCCAGCGACTGCGCCCAGTCGGGCAGCGCGGTGTAGTGCAGGTGGTGCGGGCCGGCCCAGATGTACAGGGTGATCAGCGCCCAGAAGTGCACGATGGACAGCCGGTAGGAGTACACCGGTCGCCCGGCCTGCTTGGGCACGAAGTAATACATCATGCCGAGGAAGCCGGTGGTGAGGAAGAAGCCCACCGCGTTGTGCCCGTACCACCACTGCACCATGGCATCGGTGGCGCCGGAGTAGACCGGGTAGGACTTGAACCAGTCCACCGGAATGGCCAGGTGGTTGACGATGTGCAGCATTGCCGTAACGAGGATGAAGGCGGCGAAGAACCAGTTGCCCACATAGATGTGCGAGGTCTTGCGCTTCATCAGCGTGCCGAAGAACACCACCGCGTAGGCGACCCAGACGATGGCCATCCACACCGCGCCGGTGAATTCGATCTCGGCGTATTCCTTGGTGGTGGTGTAGCCCAGCGGCAGGGTGATCATCATGGTCACGATCAGCGCCTGCCAGCCCCAGAAGGTGAAGGCGGCGAGGCTGTCGGAAAACAGCCGCGTCTGGCAGGTGCGCTGCACCGTGTAGTAACTGGTGGCGAACAGTGCGCAACCGCCGAAGGCGAAGATCACCAGGCTGGTATGCAGCGGGCGCAGGCGCCCGAAACTGGTCCAGGGCAGGTCCAGGTTCAGTTGCGGCCAGACCAGTTGGGAGGCGATCAGAACCCCCATGGCCATGCCGATGACGCCCCAGACCACCGTCATGATGGCGAACTGGCGGACCACCTTGTAGTTGTACGCCTGCTCCGTGCTTTTCGTGTTCATGCTCGATTCCCGCTTGTGTCAGAACGTCCGGGCGCGCCATGGACTGCGAGTCCGACGCGCTTCGGTGAGCGGGCAATCTAGGAAAATGCGCGGGTAGGAAACAGATTCAGATAGGCCGCGCAAATACGGATCAGCGGCCCGCGGTGCGGAATCAGGCGATGTCCAGCCGTCCTGCGAGGAAATGCCGCAGGCGTTCCTGCAGGTAATCCACCGCCTGGTCGTGGGCGAGGTATTCGCTGACGCGCATCAGGCGCCAGTACTGGCCTTCGTCGCCAAAGCGGATGGCCTCGAACTCGGCCTGTTCCAGGCGCGCCACCAGGAGCCACGCCCACGGCGCCGGGCCATGGGTGGCCGGGTAGCGGCGCTGCCATTCGATGCGCTGCTCGTCCAGGCGCAGGGCGAATTCTTCCTCCAGTTCGCGCAGCGCGCATTGCGCCGGCGTTTCGCCGCCTTCGCGGCCGCCGCCGGGGAAATCCCAGCAGCCGGGGTAGGGGATGCCGGGCTTCTCGTCGCGCTTGTAGACCACCAGCTGGCCGCCGTGGAACAGCGCGAGTTTGGCGCCGGTGAAGTCGTCTTCTGGCTGCATGGCTATCTTCCCCCTGTAAGTCGACTAGTCTTTCCCGACTGCGGACGGTGCTTTGCTGCCCGCAAGCGCGTATGATGCGCGACCTTTTTTATTCGTTGCATGCCACACCGGGAGGTGCCCAGATGACCGACACGCACGAAAACCTTGAAGAACTTACCCCAGCCCCGGCCGGCGAGAAACTGCAGAAAGTCCTCGCCCGCATGGGCGTCGGCTCGCGCCGCGACGTCGAGGCCTGGATCGAAGAAGGCCGCGTCAAGGTCAATGGCGCCGTGGCCACCCTTGGCCAGCGCGTGGGCGACCGCGACGCCATCGCCGTCGATGACCGCCTGCTCAAGCGCGAGAAGATCGAAGAGCACGTCCGTCGCGTGCTCATCTACAACAAGCCCGAAGGCGAAGTCTGCACCCGCGACGATCCCGAAGGCCGTCCGACCGTATTCGACCGCCTGCCGCGCCTGCGCAGTGGCCGCTGGATCAACGTCGGCCGCCTGGACATCAACACCACCGGCCTGCTGATGTTCACCACCGACGGTGAGCTGGCCAACCGCCTGATGCACCCGTCCTACGAAATGGACCGCGAGTACGCCGTGCGCGTGCGTGGCGAAGTCGACGAAGAGATGATCGAGCGCCTGAAAGCTGGCGTGATGCTCGAAGACGGCCCGGCCAAGTTCAGCGACATCCAGGAAGCGCCGGGTGGCGAAGGCTTCAACCACTGGTACCACGTGGTGGTGATGGAAGGCCGTAACCGCGAAGTCCGCCGCCTGTGGGAATCCCAGGGCGTGGTGGTCAGCCGCCTGAAGCGCGTGCGCTTCGGACCGGTCTTCCTGACCTCCGAGCTGACCATGGGCCGCTACCGCGAGATGGGCCAGCGCGAGCTGGACATCCTCAGCGAGGAAGTCGGCCTGACGCCGATCGCCCTGCCGGCGGTCTCCACCAAGACCAAGGAAAAGGTCGAGCGCCAGGAGCGCAAGCTCGGCAAGAAGCTGGCGCCCAGCGAGCGTCCTGGCCGTGGCTCGCGTACCCGCACCGAGCGCGCCGAAGGCGAGCGTCCGCAGCGTGCTCCGCGTCCGGCTGCTGGTGAGCGTCCGGCCCGTGCTCCGCGCGATTCGGACGAGCGCCCGGCTCGCGCTCCGCGTGATGCAGGCGACCGTCCGGCGCGCGCCCCGCGCGGTGACTCCGCCGACAGCCGCGCCCCGCGCAAGCCGCGTGACGCCGGTGGTGATCGTCCTGCTCGTGCTCCGCGCGATGCGGGTGATCGTCCGGCTCGTGGACCGCGCAGCGATGCTGGTGAAGGCCGCGCTCCGCGCAAGCCGCGTGACGCCGGTGGTGATCGTCCTGCTCGCGCTCCGCGTGACGGCGCCGATCGTCCGGCCCGTGGCCCGCGCAGCGATGCCGGCGAAGGCCGTGCTCCGCGCAAGGCGCCAAGCGACCGTCCGGCTCGCGAGAAGGGCGCTCCGCTGGCCGAGCGTCCCGGCAAGCCGGTCGCCCGCAAGCCGATCGCCAAGCGTCGTCCGCAAGCTGCCGGTGACGGCATGCGTCCGGGCTTCAAGCGCTAAGCGATAGCGGAAAATGAAGAAGGGCTCCTCGGAGCCCTTTTTTATTGCCTGCGATTGGGTGGGAAAGCATTGCGCTGTCGACCCGGCAGTGCTCCTGCAGTCGAGGCAGGCGTCAGCTGGCGCAGGCCAGCCGGTTGCGGCCGTCGCGCTTGGCTTCGTAGAGGGCGTTGTCTGCCCGACGCAGGAGATCGTCCACCGACTCGCCGCCATTGAGTGTCGCGCAGCCCAGGCTGATGGACAGCGGCAAGCGTTTGCCGTCGGCGGCCAGGTTCAGCTCCTCCACGGCAGCGCGAAGCCGTTCGCCCACCTGCACGGCGGAGACGCCGGGGGTGTTGGAGAGCAGTACGAGGAACTCCTCGCCGCCGAAGCGGAACACCATGTCGACGTTGCGCAGGCTGTTCTTCAGTGCCGTGGCCACGGCGCGCAAGGCGTCGTCGCCGACGCTGTGGCCGTGCTCGTCGTTGATCTGCTTGAAGTGGTCAAGGTCGAGCATGAGGATCGACAGCGGCAGCAGGTGCCGCCGTGCCACCTCGACCTCGCGGCCCAGGGTCTGGTCCATGGCGATGCGGTTGCCGGTGCCGGTCAGCGCATCACGCAGTGCCGACTGCACGGCGGCGCGGTAGAGCAGGGCGTTGCGCAGCGGGTAGAGCAGGCAGGCCATCAGCGATTCCAGCTGCGACAGCTCGGCCTCGGAGAAGCGCCGGGCGCGGCGGAAGCTGATCTCGCCGAGGTATTCGCTACCGTGGGTCAGGCGGTAGTCGGCGTTGTGTCGGGCCGCTTCACCGAACTCCAGGCGCAGGTCGGCGCCGGCGTGGGAGTAGGCCATGTATTCCACCGGCAGCATCTGCTGGATCTCGCGGAAGAACACCGCCAGGATGCGCTCGGCCTCCAGGCTCACCTGCAATTGCAGGTTCAGCTGCTGGCGCAATTCCAGCAGGTCCAGCGGACGCCGCGAGAGGGCGCGGGTGTCCTGGCTGGCTGCGCGCTGGAGCTTGGCAGCATCGAAATCGATGGTGTTGGACTGCTTGGGAGGAACCATGGCGGTGACCATTTTTACGGCGTTTGCGAAGGACAGAGCGATTTCCGTGCCAGGGCGCGGAAAGGCCTGAAAAGACGCCGTATTGACCGACCGATGGCGGTCAGGGTTCCCGAGGGGCGGAAGGTTTCGCCAGAAGTCTGGCGAAATAGTGGCACTTTGCCGGAACGTAGCGAGCGGTGGAGCCGGAAAATTGGCGGAAAGCGGCGTGGTTGCTGGGCTGCAGGCCAACGCCGCTGGTACGTCAGTGCCGAATCTTCAGGGGCGGAATCAGTCCTGAGCGTTGAAGGCCTGCCCGTTCACACCCTGGCTGTCCGGGCCCATGAGGTACAGGTAGACCGGCATGATCTCTTCCGGCGCCGGGTTGTTGTAGGCGTTCTCGCCCGGATAGGCGTGGGCGCGCATGGCGGTTCGGGTAGCACCGGGGTTGACGCTGTTGGCGCGCACGCGGGTGATGTCCTCGCACTCGTCCGCCAGTACCTGCATCAGGCCTTCGGTGGCGAACTTCGACACCGCGTAGGCGCCCCAGTAGGCCCGGCCCTTGCGGCCGACGCTGCTGGAGGTGAAGACCACCGAGGCGTCCTCGGAGAGCTTGAGCAGCGGCAGCAGGGTATGGGTCAGGCTGAACATGGCGTTGACGTTCACCTGCATGACGCGGGTGAAGTTGTCGGTGGAAATCTGCTCGATGGGCGAACGCAGGCCGAGGATCGAGGCGTTGTGCAGCAGGCCGTCGAGCTTGCCGAATTCTTTCTCGATCATCGCCGCCAGTTCGTCGTACTGGTGCGGCAGGGTGGTTTCCAGGTTCAGCGGAATCACCACCGGTTCCGGATGACCCGCGGCGACGATCAGGTCGTAGACCTCGTTGAGGTAGTCCTCGGTCTTGCCCAGCAGCAGTACGGTGGCGCCGTGGGCGGCGAAGGCGAGAGAGGCGGCCCGGCCGATACCGCGGCCGGCGCCGGTCACCAGGATCACGCGGCCCTTGAGCAGGTCGGGGCGGGCGGAATAGTCGAACATGGTTTCTCCTTGGCGGAGCCCGTCAGCGCGACGGGCTCCCGGGAAGTCGGCTCAGCAGGAGCAGAGGGCGCGGTCGAGGACGGCGAGCAGATCGCGGGGTGCGTCGACGATGACGTCGGCGCCCCAGTGCGCGGGGTTGTCGTCCGGGTGGATATAGCCGTAGCGCACGGCCGCGGTCTTGGTCCCGGCGGCGCGGCCCGACTCGATGTCGCGCAGGTCGTCACCGATGAACAGCACTTCGGACGGGTCGACCTTCAGCTGGCTGCAGGCCAGCAGGAGCATTTCCGGGTCCGGCTTGCTCCTGGTCACGTGGTCCGGGCAAACCAGCACGGCGGAGCGCTCGGCCAGGCCGAGCTGCTCCATGATCGGCGCGGCGAAGCGCACCGGCTTGTTGGTCACCACCCCCCAGATCAGGCGCGACTGTTCGATGCTCTCCAGCAGCTCGGTCATGCCGTCGTACGGGCGGGTGAAGACGGCGCAATGCTCCTGGTAGCGGTCGAGGAACTCCTGGCGCAGGGCCTCGAAGCCGGGGGCCTCCGGGTCCATGTCGAAGGTCGCGGCGACCATGGCGCGGGCGCCGCCGGAAACCACATCCTGGATGCGCTGGTCATCGATCGGCGCGCGACCATGGGCGGCGAGCATCGCCTGGCACACGGCGATGAAGTCCGGCGCGGTATCCAGCAGCGTGCCGTCCATGTCGAAGAGAACCGCTCTGAGCATGCGACTCACTCCTCGCGCAGGGTCTGGATCATGTAGTTGACGTCGACGTCGCCCGCCAGCTTGTAGTGCTTGGTCAGCGGGTTGTAGGTCAGGCCGATGATGTCCTTGACCGCCAGGCCCGCGTCACGCGACCAGGCGCCCAGCTCGGAGGGGCGGATGAACTTCTTGAAGTCGTGGGTGCCACGCGGCAGCAGGCGCATCACGTACTCCGCACCGACGATGGCGAACAGGTATGCCTTCGGGTTGCGGTTGATGGTGGAGAAGAACACCTGGCCGCCGGGCTTGACCATCCGGTAGCAGGCGCGGATGACCGAGGCCGGGTCCGGCACGTGCTCGAGCATCTCCAGGCAGGTCACCACGTCGAACTGCTCGGGCATCTCTTCGGCCAGGTCTTCGGCGGTGATGCGGCGGTACTCCACCGGTACGCCGGATTCCAGCTGGTGCAGTTGGGCGACCGCCAGGGGCGCTTCACCCATGTCGATACCGGTGACGGTGGCGCCGCGCTGGGCCATGGCTTCGCTGAGGATGCCGCCGCCGCAGCCGACGTCGAGCACCTTCTTGCCGGCGAGGCTGACGCGCTCGTCGATCCAGTTGACCCGCAGCGGGTTGATGTCGTGCAGGGGCTTGAACTCGCTTTCGCGGTCCCACCAGCGGTGGGCGAGGGCCTCGAATTTGGCGATCTCGGCGTGGTCGACGTTGCTCATGGTGTCCCTATTGATCAAAAAGCTGGAAACGAAGGCTGACTATGATGCCAGCTTCGTTCAATGGATGGGGCGCGGCATGACAGATTGTCGCAGCGCCAGGGGCGTCGGGGCTCAGGCGCCGGCGATCCTGCGGCCCCACTCGCCGGCGACGGCGATCAGGCGCTCTTCGTCCAGGCGGGTGAGCTTGCCGTTGTCCAGCAGCTGCTTGCCGCCGACCCAGACATGGCGAACGCAGTCGCGGCCGCTGGCATAGATGACCTGCGAGACCGGCTCGTACACCGGCTGCTGGGCCAGCCCGGAGAGGTCGAAGGCGGTGATGTCGGCGGATTTGCCCAGCTCAAGGCTGCCGGTCTCTTGCTCCATGCCCAGCGCGCGGGCGCCGTTCAGGGTGGCCATGCGCAGCGCGCGGTGGGCGTCCAGTGCGGTGGCCTGGCCGGCCACGGCCTTGGCCAGTAGTGCGGTGGTGCGGGTTTCGCCGAGCAGGTCGAGGTCATTGTTGCTGGCCGCGCCATCGGTGCCGATGGCGACGTTGACGCCGGCCTGCCACAGCCGCTCCACCGGGCAGAAGCCGCTGGCCAGCTTGAGGTTGGATTCCGGGCAGTGCACCACCGAGCTGTTGGTTTCCACCAGCATGATCAGGTCGTCCTCGCTCACCTGGGTCATGTGCACCGCCTGGAAGCGAGGGCCGAGCAGGCCGAGGCGATGCAGGCGGGCCAGGGGCCGTTCGCCGTTCTTCTCCAGCGCCTGCTGGACCTCGAAGGCAGTCTCGTGGACGTGCATGTGGATGCCGGCGTCCAGCTCCTCGGCGAGCATCAGGATGGTTTCCAGCTTGTCGTCGCTGACCGTGTAGGGCGCGTGCGGGCCGAAGGCGACCTTGATGCGCGGGTGATGCTTGAGGTCGTCGCGCAGCGCCAGGCCCTGGCGGATCGCCTCGTCGGCGTCGCGGGCGCCGGGGATCGGGAAGTCCAGCACCGGCACGCTGATCTGCGCGCGCACGCCGGCCTTGTGAACTACCTCGCAGGCGACCTGCGGAAAGAAGTACATGTCCGAGAAGCAGGTGATGCCGCCCTTGAGCTGCTCGGCGATGGCCAGTTCGGTGCCGTCGCGGACGAAGTCCTCGCTGACCCACTTGGCTTCCGCCGGCCAGATGTGTTCCTGCAACCAGGTCATCAGCGCCAGGTCGTCCGCCAGGCCTCGGAACAGGCTCATTGCCGCGTGGCCGTGGGCGTTTATCAGGCCGGGGGAGAGCAGCATGCCCGGCAGCTGGCGGGTTTCCATGGCCGGATGGCGCAGCGCTTCGGCGCGAGGGGCGAGCAGGGCGATGCGGCCGTCGCGGATGCCCAGGCCGTGATCGCGCAGGACGACGCCGGCGGGCTCGATGGGGACGATCCAGGTGGGGAAGAGCAGCAGGTCGAGCGGGACTTTTTCGGTCGGCATGAAGCGCATCCTGGGCGCGTGGATAAAGGCGCCGAGTATAGCCGAGCACCAGGGCTTCAGGCTCGGTATACTCGGCCGTTTCCCGGTGTTTCCGGGTGATTCCCGTGGCGCCGGAGCGGCCCGCGATTCCATTGAAATGAAGAGGTGTTCCATGCGTGAGCGACTGTTGGCGGCCGAACGGGTCACGGCCATTGATTGGCGCAAGGGCACACTCCGTCTGCTGGACCAGCGCCTGCTGCCGCTGGAGGAAACCTGGCTGTCGTACGAGACCGCCGAAGGCGTAGCCGACGCCATTCGCCAGATGGTCGTGCGCGGCGCGCCGGCGATTGGCATCGCCGCTGCCTATGGCCTGGTGCTGGGCCTGCGTGCCCGTGTGGCCGCTGGTGGCGACTGGCGCGCGGCGCTGGAAGATGATTTCACGGTGCTGGCCGAGTCGCGTCCGACCGCAGTCAACCTGTTCTGGGCGCTGAACCGCATGCGCGACCGCCTGGAGCGCCTGAAGCCGGGCGAGGACCCGCTGCCGCTGCTGGAAGCCGAGGCCGTGGCGATCCACGAGAGCGACCGCGAGGCGAACCTGACCATGGCTCAACTGGGCGTGGACCTGATCCGCAAGCACCATGGCGGCCCGCAGAAGATCCTCACCCACTGCAATACCGGCGCCCTGGCCACCGGTGGCTTCGGCACCGCACTGGGCGTGCTGCGCGCGGCGCATCTGGAAGGGCTGATCGAGCGTGTCTACGCCGACGAGACCCGCCCCTGGCTGCAGGGCGCTCGCCTGACTGCCTGGGAACTGGCCAACGAAGGCGTGCCGGTCACCCTGAACGTGGACGCGGCCGCCGCGCATCTGATGAAGACCGAAAGCATCACCTGGGTCATTGTCGGCGCCGACCGTATCACCGCCAACGGCGACGTCGCCAACAAGATCGGCACTTATCAGCTGGCGGTCACCGCGATGCACCACGGCGTGCGTTTCATGGTGGTGGCGCCCAGTTCGACCATTGACATGGGCCTGGAAAGCGGCGAGGACATTCCGATCGAGGAGCGTGACGGTCGCGAACTCCTGGAAATCGGCGGCAAACGTGTCGCCGCTGACGTCGAAGCCTTCAATCCGGTGTTCGATGTGACCCCGGCCGACCTGATCGACGCCATCGTGACCGAGCGCGGCGTCGTCGAACGTCCGGACACCGAGCGGATGGCCCAGCTGATGAGCCGCAAGCGCCTGCACTGACGGGGCCTGCGGCAATTCATCGAGGGGCTTGGCCGAGGGTAGGGTTTGACCCTGGCTTGTGGTAAGCTCCGACGGTTCTTGATGGGGCATTTTTTCGGCCCCCACAGCATCGCGGATCAACGGCCAAGTCGTTGATTTGTAGAGAGTCGGTGGCGCTTTGATGGCGCACCGCGCTCCGCCGGGCTCAGGACGGGCTTGGCGGAGTCCCATTTGAAAAAGGAACCAGGCTTCTCATGGGCGAACTGGCCAAAGAAATCCTCCCGGTCAACATCGAAGACGAACTCCGACAGTCCTACCTCGATTACGCCATGAGCGTGATCGTCGGTCGTGCCCTGCCCGATGCGCGCGACGGCTTGAAGCCCGTGCATCGTCGCGTCCTGTACGCCATGAGCGAACTGGGCAACGACTGGAACAAGCCCTACAAGAAGTCCGCCCGTGTGGTCGGCGACGTGATCGGTAAGTACCACCCGCACGGCGACACTGCGGTGTACGACACCATCGTCCGCATGGCCCAGCCGTTCTCGCTGCGCTACATGCTGGTCGACGGCCAGGGCAACTTCGGTTCGGTGGACGGCGACAACGCCGCAGCCATGCGATACACCGAAGTGCGCATGTCCAAGCTCGCCCATGAGCTGCTGGCGGACCTGGACAAGGAAACCGTCGACTGGGTGCCCAACTACGACGGCACCGAGCAGATCCCGGCGGTCATGCCGACCAAGATCCCGAACCTGCTGGTCAACGGCTCCAGCGGTATCGCCGTGGGCATGGCGACCAACATTCCGCCGCACAACCTCACCGAGGTGATCGACGGCTGTCTGGCGTTGATGGACAACCCCGAGCTGTCCATTGATGACCTGATGCAGTACATCCCCGGTCCGGACTTCCCGACCGCGGGCATCATCAACGGCCGTGCGGGCATCATCGAGGCCTATCGCACCGGTCGTGGTCGCGTCTATATCCGTGCCCGCGCCACCATCGAGGACATGGAGAAGGGCGGCAACCGCCAGCAGATCATCATCACCGAGCTGCCCTACCAGCTGAACAAGGCCCGTCTGATCGAGAAGATCGCCGAGCTGGTGAAAGAGAAGAAGATCGAAGGCATCACCGAGCTGCGCGACGAGTCCGACAAGGACGGCATGCGCGTGGTCATCGAGCTGCGTCGCGGCGAAGTGGGCGAGGTCGTGCTGAACAACCTCTACGCCCAGACCCAGCTGCAGAGCGTCTTCGGCATCAACGTGGTGGCCCTGGTCGATGGCCAGCCGCGCACGATGAACCTCAAGGACATGCTCGAGGTGTTCATTCGTCACCGCCGTGAAGTGGTGACCCGCCGGACCGTCTACGAGCTGCGCAAGGCCCGCGAGCGCGGCCACATCCTCGAAGGTCAGGCCGTTGCCCTGTCGAACATCGACCCGGTGATCGAACTGATCAAGACCTCGCCGACCCCGGCCGAGGCCAAGGAGCGCCTGATCGCCACTGGCTGGGAATCCAGCGCCGTGGAAGCGATGGTCGAGCGCGCCGGCGCCGATGCCTGCCGCCCGGAAGACCTGGACCCGCAGTACGGCCTGCGTGACGGCAAGTACTTCCTGTCGCCGGAACAGGCCCAGGCAATCCTGGAATTGCGCCTGCACCGCCTGACTGGCCTGGAGCACGAGAAGCTCCTGTCCGAGTATCAGGAAATCCTCACCCTGATCGGCGAGCTGATCCGTATCCTGACCAGCCCCGAGCGCCTGATGGAAGTCATCCGCGAGGAGCTGGAAAAGGTCAAGGCCGAGTTCGGCGACGCCCGCCGCACCGAGATCGTCGCCTCGCAGATGGACCTGACCATCGCCGACCTGATCACCGAAGAAGAGCGCGTGGTGACCATCTCCCATGGCGGCTACGCCAAGTCCCAGCCGCTGGCCGCCTACGAGGCCCAGCGTCGCGGTGGCAAGGGCAAGTCCGCCAGTGGCGTGAAGGACGAGGACTACATCGAGCACCTGCTGGTCGCCAACAGCCACGCCACCCTGCTGCTGTTCTCCAGCAAGGGCAAGGTCTACTGGCTGCGCACCTTCGAGATCCCGGAAGCCTCGCGTACCGCCCGTGGCCGTCCGCTGGTGAACCTGCTGCCGCTGGACGAGGGCGAGCGCATCACCGCGATGCTGCAGATCGACCTGGAAGCCGTGCGCGCCCAGTTCGCCGGCGACGAGAACGATGACGACGACGTGGTCGCCGAGCAGGTCGCCGAAGTAGTGGAAGCCGAAGAGGCCGAAGAGGGCGACGACGCCGACTTCAGCCAGGACGAGCCGACCGGCGCGTACATCTTCATGGCCACCATGAAAGGCACCGTGAAGAAGACCCCGCTGATCCAGTTCACCAAGCCGCGCTCCAACGGCCTGATCGCCCTGAAGCTGGAAGAGGGTGACTCGCTGATCGCCGCCGCCATCACCGACGGTTCGAAGGACGTGATGATGTTCTCCGACGCCGGCAAGGTCATCCGCTTCAAGGAAAGCAAGGTGCGCATCATGGGCCGTAACGCCCGTGGCGTGCGCGGCATGCGCCTGGCCGAAGGCCAGCGCATCATCTCCATGCTGATCCCTGAGTGCCGCGAAGCGCAGATCCTCAGCGCCTCCGAGCGTGGCTACGGCAAGCGCACCCCGCTGGCCGACTACCCGCGTCGCGGTCGTGGTGGCCAGGGCGTGATCGCCATGGTGATCAACGAGCGTAACGGCAACCTGGTGGGCGCCGTGCAGGTGCTGGACGGCGAGGAGATCATGCTGATTTCCGACCAGGGCACCCTGGTGCGTACCCGTGTCGACGAAGTCCGCGGCGCTGGCCGTAACACCCAGGGCGTGATCCTCATCAAGCTGGCCGCCGACGAGACCGTCGTGGGTCTGGAGCGGGTGCAGGAGCCGACCGTGGTGGAAGACGAAGACGACGTCATCGACGGCGAGATCGTCGAGGGCGAAGTGTCGGAAGAGAACCCAGAAGCAGGCGAAGCTGCGGCTGAAGAAGCCCCGCAGGCCAGCGAAGACTGATAGCGAGAGTGGATGTGAGCAAGCGAGCCTTTAACTTCTGCGCCGGTCCTGCGGCGCTTCCCACCGAGGTGCTGGAGCGCGCCCGCGCCGAACTGCTGGATTGGCGGGGCAAGGGCCTGTCGGTCATGGAGATGAGCCACCGTAGCGACGACTACGTGGCCATCGCCGAGAAGGCCGAACAGGACCTGCGCGACCTGATGGGCGTGCCGTCGAACTACAAGGTGCTGTTCCTGCAGGGCGGCGCCAGCCAGCAGTTCGCCGAGATTCCGCTGAACCTGCTGCCCGAAGACGGCGTGGCGGACTACGTGGAAACCGGCATCTGGTCGAAGAAGGCCATCGAAGAGGCTCGCCGCTACGGCAACGTCAACGTGGCTGCCAGTGCATCCAAGTATGACTACTTCGCCATTCCCGGGCAGAACGAGTGGAACCTGTCCAAGGAAGCCGCCTACCTGCACTACGCGTCCAACGAGACCATCGGCGGCCTGGAATTCGACTGGATTCCGGAAGTCGGTGACGTCCCGCTGGTGGTGGACATGTCCTCGGACATCCTCTCCCGCCCGACCGACGTGTCGAAGTTCGGCCTGATCTACGCCGGCGCGCAGAAGAACATCGGCCCTTCCGGCCTGGTCGTTGTCATCGTCCGCGAAGACCTGCTGGGCCGCGCCCGCAGCATCTGCCCGACCATGCTCAACTACAAGGTCGCCGCCGATAACGGCTCCATGTACAACACCCCGGCTACCTACTCCTGGTACCTCTCCGGCCTGGTCTTCGAGTGGCTGAAGGAGCAGGGCGGCGTCGACGCCATGGAACAGCGCAACCGCGCCAAGAAGGACATGCTGTACGGCTTCATCGACAACAGCGACTTCTACACCAACCCGATCCAGCCCAGCGCCCGCTCCTGGATGAACGTGCCGTTCCGCCTGGCCGACGAGAAGCTCGACAAGGCCTTCCTCGAAGGCGCCGATGCGCGCGGCCTGCTCAACCTGAAAGGCCACCGTTCGGTGGGTGGCATGCGTGCCTCCATCTATAACGCCCTGGGCCTGGACGCCATCGAAGCCCTGGTTGGCTACATGGCCGAGTTCGAGAAGGAGCACGGCTGATGAGCGACGCTGACCAGCTCAAGGCTTTGCGCGTACGCATCGACAGCCTCGACGAGAAGATCCTCGAGCTGATCAGCGAACGCGCCCGCTGCGCCACCGACGTGGCGCGCGTGAAGATGGCTGCCCTGCCCGAAGGCGAGAAGCCGGTGTTCTACCGGCCCGAGCGCGAGGCGTGGGTGCTCAAGCACATCATGGAGCTGAACAAGGGCCCGCTGGACAACGAGGAAGTCGCTCGTCTGTTCCGCGAGATCATGTCCTCCTGCCTGGCCCTGGAGCAGCCGCTGAAAGTGGCCTACCTCGGCCCGGAAGGCACCTTCACCCAGGCCGCGGCGCTCAAGCACTTCGGCCATGCGGTGATCAGCACGCCGATGGCGGCTATTGACGAAGTGTTCCGCGAAGTCGCCGCCGGTGCGGTGAACTTCGGCGTGGTGCCGGTGGAAAACTCCACCGAGGGCGCGGTCAACCACACCCTCGACAGCTTCCTCGAGCACGACATGGTGATCTGCGGCGAGGTGGAGCTGCGCATCCACCATCACCTGCTGGTGGGCGAGAACACCAAGACCGGCAACATCACCCGCATCTACTCCCACGCCCAGTCCCTGGCTCAGTGCCGCAAGTGGCTGGACGCGCACTACCCGAACGTCGAGCGCGTGGCGGTTTCCAGTAACGCCGATGCCGCCAAGCGGGTGAAGAGCGAGTGGAACAGCGCAGCCATTGCCGGCGACATGGCCGCCAGCCTGTACGGTTTGGACAAGCTGCACGAAAAGATCGAGGATCGCCCGGACAACTCCACGCGCTTCCTCATGATCGGCAACCAGGAAGTGCCGCCCACCGGCGACGACAAGACTTCCATCATCGTTTCCATGCGCAACAAGCCGGGCGCGCTGCACGAGCTGCTGGTGCCGTTCCACAACAACGGCATCGACCTGACCCGCATCGAGACCCGCCCGTCGCGCAGCGGCAAGTGGACCTACGTGTTCTTCATCGACTTCGTCGGCCACCACAAGGACCCTCTGATCAAGGACGTCCTGGAAAAGATCAACAGCGAAGCCGTTGCCCTGAAGGTGCTGGGCTCGTACCCCAAAGCGGTTCTCTGAACCGACAGCCGCAAGCCAGGGCCGCAAGCTGCCGACACGTCGGTGGACGGTTGATGGCTTGCGGTCCATAGCTTGAGGCTTTTAGCGATGTCGTGTGATTTCCTTGCCCTGGCCCAGCCGGGCGTGCAGAAGCTTTCCCCCTACGTACCCGGCAAGCCGGTCGATGAACTGGCCCGCGAGCTGAAACTCGATCCCGCTGGCATCGTCAAGCTGGCCAGTAACGAGAACCCGCTGGGCCCGAGCCCGAAGGTCCTTGAAGCCATTCGTGCCGAACTGGCCGAACTGACCCGCTACCCCGACGGCAACGGCTTCGAGCTGAAGAGCCGACTGGCCGCTCGTTGCGCCGTCGACACCGAGCAGGTCACCCTGGGCAACGGCTCCAACGACATCCTCGACCTGGTCGCCCGTGCTTATCTTGCGCCCGGTCTGAACGCCGTGTTCAGCCAGTACGCCTTCGCCGTCTACCCGATCTCCACCCAGGCCGTCGGTGCCCAGGGCAAGGTTGTGCCGGCCAAAGACTGGGGCCATGACCTGGAAGCCATGCTGGCAGCCATCGACGGCAACACCCGCGTGGTCTTCATCGCCAACCCGAACAACCCCACCGGCACCTGGTTCGGCCCGGACGCGCTGGAGCGCTTCCTGTCGCAGGTTCCCGAAAGCGTCCTGGTGGTGCTCGATGAGGCCTACATCGAGTACGCCGAAGGCGAAGAGCTGCCGGACGGCCTGAAGTACCTGGCTCGCTACCCGAACCTGCTGGTCTCGCGGACCTTCTCCAAGGCCTACGGCCTGGCGTCGCTGCGGGTCGGCTACGCGATCTCCTCGGCGCAGGTCGCCGATGTGCTCAACCGCGTGCGCCAGCCGTTCAACGTCAACAGCCTGGCCCTGGCCGCCGCCTGCGCCGCGCTGGACGACGCCCAGTACTTGGCCGAAGGCAAGCGCATCAACGACGAAGGCATGGCCCAGCTGGAAAACGGCCTGCGCGCCCTGGACCTGCAATGGATTCCCTCCAAGGGCAACTTCATCGCCGTGGACCTCGAGCGCGATGCCGGTCCGGTCTACCAGGCCCTGCTCGCCGAGGGCGTGATCGTCCGTCCGGTGAGCGGCTACGGCATGCCACAGCACCTGCGCATTTCCATCGGCCTGCCGGCCGAGAACGCCCGTTTCCTCGAAGCGCTGGCCAAGGTACTCGCCCGTGCCTGATGCCCAGCCGCACAAGCTGCGCCGCCTGGTGGTGGTGGGGCTCGGCCTGATCGGCGGCTCCTTCGCCAAGGGTATCCGCGAGAAGGAGCTGTTCGAGGAAGTGGTTGGTGTCGACCGTGACCCGGAGACCCGCCGTCTGGCGGTGGAGCTGGGCGTGGTCGATCGCTGCGAGGAAAGCCTCGCCGCCGGTTGCCGTAACGCTGACGTGATCCAGCTCGCCGTGCCGATCCTGGCCATGGAAAAGGTCCTCGGCGAGCTCGCCGCCCTGGACATCGGCAACGCTATCCTCACCGACGTGGGCAGCGCCAAGGGCAACGTGGTGCGTGCTGCGAAAGCGGTGTTCGGTGGCATGCCGGCGCGCTTCGTCCCTGGCCATCCCATCGCCGGCTCCGAGCAGAGCGGGGTGGAAGCGGCCAACGCGAAACTGTTCCGTCGTCATAAAGTCATCCTCACGCCGCTGGATAATGCCGACGCGGATGCGATCCAGTGCGTCGATCGCCTCTGGCGCGAGCTGGGTGCGGATGTCGAGCAGATGGCCGTCGAACACCACGACGAAGTCCTCGCCGCCACCAGCCACCTGCCGCACCTGCTGGCCTTCACGCTGGTCGACTCGCTGGCCAAACGCAGCGAGAATCTGGAAATCTTCCGCTACGCCGCTGGCGGCTTCCGCGACTTCACGCGGATTGCCGGCAGCGACCCGGTGATGTGGCACGACATCTTCCTCGCCAACCGCGAGGCGGTGCTGCGCATCCTCGACGTATTCCGTGACGACCTCGATGATCTGCGCGGGGCCGTCGATAAAGGGGACGGGCAACAACTGATGGGCGTCTTCACTCGCGCCCGCGTTGCCCGCGAGCATTTCAGCAAAATCCTGGCCCGTCGGGCCTATGTGGACGCCATGCACAACAATGACCTGATTTTCCTGGCCCAGCCGGGTGGCCGCCTTTCCGGACGTGTTCGCGTACCGGGCGACAAGTCCATTTCCCATCGCTCGATCATGCTCGGCTCCCTCGCCGAAGGCACGACCGAGGTGCAAGGTTTCCTCGAGGGTGAAGACGCCCTCGCCACCATCCAGGCGTTCCGCGACATGGGTGTGGTCATCGAAGGCCCGCACCACGGCCGCGTGACCGTTCACGGCGTTGGCCTGCACGGTCTGAAGACCCCGCCTGGCCCGATCTACCTGGGCAACTCCGGCACCTCGATGCGTCTGCTCAGCGGACTGCTCGCCGCCCAGCCGTTCGACACCACCCTGACCGGCGACGCTTCGCTGTCCAAGCGCCCGATGAACCGCGTCGCCAAGCCGCTGCGCGAGATGGGTGCAGTGATCGAGACCGGCCCCGAAGGCCGTCCGCCGCTGACCATCCGTGGTGGCCAGAAACTCACCGGCATGCACTACGACATGCCGATGGCCAGCGCCCAGGTGAAGTCCTGCCTGCTGCTCGCCGGCCTCTATGCCGCTGGCGAAACCTCCACCACCGAGCCGGCCCCGACCCGCGACCACACCGAGCGCATGCTGCGCGGCTTCGGCTACCCGGTCGACGTTGAAGGCGCCACCGCCCGCGTCGAGTCCGGCCACAAGCTCAGCGCCACCTCGATCGAAGTGCCGGCCGATATCTCCTCGGCAGCCTTCTTCCTGGTCGCCGCGAGCATCGCCGAAGGTTCCGACCTGACTCTGGAGCACGTCGGCATCAACCCGACCCGTACCGGCGTCATCGACATCCTCAAACTCATGGGCGCCGACATTACCCTGGAGAACCAGCGTGAAGTGGGCGGCGAGCCGGTTGCCGACATCCGCGTGCGTTCTGCCCAGCTGAAAGGCATCGATATTCCCGAAGACCTGGTGCCGCTGGCGATCGACGAGTTCCCGGTACTCTTCGTCGCCGCCGCCAACGCGGAAGGCCGCACCGTCCTGCGCGGCGCAGAAGAGCTGCGGGTGAAGGAGTCCGACCGCATCCAGGTCATGGCCGACGGCCTGCTGGCCCTGGGCGTGAAGTGCGAGCCGACCCCGGACGGCATCATCATCGACGGCGGCAGCTACGGCGGAGGCGAAGTCTGGAGCCACGGCGACCACCGTATCGCCATGTCCTTCAGCGTGGCCTCCCTGCGCGCCGGTGCGCCTATCCGCATCCACGACTGCGCCAACGTTGCGACTTCCTTCCCGAATTTCCTCGGGCTGGCTTCCGGCGCGGGCATCCGCGTCGCCGAGGAGAAGAACTGATGAACGGTGAATGGCCGGTCCTCGCCATCGACGGCCCCAGTGGCTCGGGCAAGGGCACCGTCGCCGGTCTGCTGGCCAAGCGCCTGGGTTGGAACCTGCTGGACTCCGGTGCGCTGTATCGCCTGCTGGCGTTCGCTGCCGGTAACCACGGCATCGACCTGACCAACGAGGAAGCCCTCAAGGTGCTGGCTGCGCACCTGGATGTGCAGTTCACCCATGCCAAGGGTGGGCAGGGCCAGCACATCATCCTCGAAGGCGAAGACGTCACCGACGTGATCCGTACCGAGCAAGTCGGCGCCGGCGCCTCGCAGGTTGCTGCGCTGCCGGCGGTGCGCGATGCGTTGTTGCAACGCCAGCGCGCCTTCCTCGAAGCGCCGGGCCTGGTCGCCGACGGGCGCGACATGGGCACCGTGGTCTTCCCCGGCGCTCCGCTGAAAATATTCCTCACCGCCTCCGCCGAGGAGCGCGCCCGTCGCCGCTACCTGCAGCTCAAGGGCAAGGGCATCGACAGCGACCAGGCACAACTGGCCGAGGAAATCAGCGCCCGCGACGAGCGCGACAGCCAGCGTGCCGTCGCTCCGCTCAAGCCTGCCGAAGGCGCCATCCTGGTGGACTCCACCTCGATGAGCATCGACGACGTGGTGGACAGCATTCTTGCCGAGGTTTCGCGGCTGGGGCTGGCCGACTAGTCGATCGGGAAACGAAAATCCCCGGCCATGCCGGGGATTTTTCTTTTCGGGTAAGGATGCCCGCATCAGGGATCAGACGGGCGGTTCTCCCAATTTCCGAGGCTGGGCGAAAATACAGAAGTGAGGCTGGAGTCGCGAAGAACGTTGGAAACCAGGGTCGCCGATTGACGCAATCGGGATCCGTTGCTACCATTCCAGACCTTATATCGGGAGGGTTTCGCCCATATCGAGCGAAACGTTCCCTTAAAATCTGAATGTGGAGCATCCGTTTCGGCGGGTGCAACAGGGGGCCGGCGGGATACCAGTCTTGATCCCGCTGGCTTCTTTTTCATCACTTGACCGTGTCTGCTGGTGGCACGGAATCGGGCTTACAAGCCTTTGACTACAGGTATAGACATGAGCGAAAGCTTCGCAGAACTCTTTGAAGAAAGTCTTAAATCCCTCGACATGCAGCCGGGTGCAATCATCACCGGCATCGTGGTCGACATCGATGGTGACTGGGTCACCGTCCATGCCGGTCTGAAATCCGAGGGCGTCATCCCGGTCGAGCAGTTCTACAACGAACAGGGCGAGCTGACCATCAATGTGGGTGACGAAGTCCACGTTGCGCTGGACGCGGTAGAAGACGGCTTTGGTGAAACCAAGCTGTCCCGCGAAAAAGCCAAGCGTGCCGAGAGCTGGATCGTTCTGGAAGCTGCTTTCTCTGCCGACGAAGTGGTCAAAGGCGTCATCAACGGCAAGGTCAAGGGTGGCTTCACCGTCGACGTCAACGGCATCCGCGCGTTCCTGCCGGGTTCGCTGGTCGACGTGCGTCCGGTGCGTGACACCACTCACCTGGAAGGCAAAGAGCTCGAGTTCAAGGTCATCAAGCTGGACCAGAAGCGCAACAACGTTGTCGTTTCCCGTCGCAGCGTCCTGGAAGCCGAAAACAGCGCCGAGCGCGAAGCTCTGCTGGAATCGCTGCAGGAAGGCCAGCAGGTCAAAGGTATCGTCAAGAACCTCACCGACTACGGTGCGTTCGTTGACCTGGGCGGCGTCGATGGTCTGCTGCACATCACCGACATGGCCTGGAAGCGTATCAAGCATCCGTCGGAAATCGTCAACGTTGGCGATGAGATCGATGTCAAGGTTCTGAAGTTCGACCGCGAGCGCAACCGCGTATCCCTGGGCCTGAAGCAACTGGGCGAAGACCCATGGGTTGCCATCAAAGCCCGTTACCCGGAAGGCACCCGCGTTACCGCGCGCGTCACCAACCTCACCGACTACGGCTGCTTCGCCGAGCTGGAAGAGGGCGTGGAAGGCCTGGTACACGTCTCCGAAATGGACTGGACCAACAAGAACATCCACCCGTCGAAAGTCGTTCAAGTTGGCGACGAAGTGGAAGTTCAGGTTCTGGACATCGACGAAGAGCGTCGTCGTATCTCCCTGGGCATCAAGCAGTGCAAGTCCAACCCGTGGGAAGACTTCTCTGGCCGCTTCAACAAGGGCGACAAGATCTCCGGCACCATCAAGTCGATCACCGATTTCGGTATCTTCATCGGCCTGGAAGGCGGCATCGACGGTCTGGTTCACCTGTCCGACATCTCCTGGAACGAAGTTGGCGAAGAAGCCGTTCGCCGCTTCAAGAAGGGCGACGAGCTGGAAACCGTCATCCTCTCCGTTGATCCGGAGCGTGAGCGCATCTCCCTGGGCATCAAGCAGCTGGAAGACGATCCGTTCTCCAACTACGCATCGCTCAACGAGAAAGGCACCATCGTTCGCGGCACCGTGAAAGAAGTCGACGCCAAGGGCGCCGTCATCAGCCTGGGCGGCGAAATCGAAGGCGTTCTGAAAGCCTCCGAAATCAGCCGTGACCGCGTTGAAGACGCTCGCAACGTTCTGAAAGAAGGCGAAGAAGTCGAAGCCAAGATCATCAGCATCGACCGTAAGAGCCGCGTCATCTCCCTCTCCATCAAGTCGAAAGACGTTGATGACGAGAAAGATGCGATGAAAGAACTGCGCACCAAGCAAGACGTAGAAAACACTGGTCCGACCACCATCGGTGATCTGATCCGTGCTCAGATGGAGAACCAGGGCTAATCCCTGATTCACCATCCAAGGAAAAGGGCGACTTCGGTCGCCCTTTTTCGTTTCTGCCTTTCCTGGGGCGCGGGCGCGCAGTGCTTTCTCTACGCTGAGACTGGCGCTATGTTGCCTGCCCCGTTCCGGTCGTCTTTTTCATGCCTTATCTGCTTTTCGTCACCGTCCTCTGGGCGTTCTCCTTCAGCCTGATCGGCGAGTACCTTGCCGGGCAGGTCGACAGCTATTTCGCGGTGCTGACGCGAGTGGTGCTGGCCGGTCTGGTGTTCCTGCCGCTGACCCGCTGGCGCGGCGTCGAGCCGCGCTTCATCGCCGGCGTGATGCTGGCGGGCGCGCTGCAGTTCGGCATTACCTACGTCTGCCTGTACCAGAGCTTCCGCGTGCTGACGGTACCGGAAGTGCTGCTGTTCACCGTGCTGACGCCGCTGCATGTGGCGCTGATCGATGACGCGCTGAACCGTCGCTTCAACGCCTGGGCGCTGCTGGCAGCCGCCGTGGCGGTACTCGGCGCCGGAATCATTCGCTACGACGGCGTCAGCGGCGACTACATCCAGGGTTTCCTGCTGCTGCAACTGGCCAATGCGACCTTCGCGGCGGGGCAGGTGTTCTACAAGCACCTGGTGCAGCGCTATCCCTCGGATATCCCGCAATACCGCCGCTTCGGCTACTTCTTCGTTGGCGCGCTGCTGATTGCACTGCCGGGCTGGCTGCTGTTCGGCAATCCGCAGAAGCTGCCAACGACCGACCTGCAATGGGGCGTGCTGGTGTGGATGGGCCTGCTGGCCACCGCGCTGGGGCAGTTCTGGTGGAACAAGGGCGGCACGCTGGTGGATGCCGGCACCCTGGCGGTGATGAACAACCTGCACGTGCCGGTGGGCCTGCTGATCAATCTGCTGATCTGGAACGAAGCCGCCGACCTGCCGCGCCTGGCGCTGGGTGGTGCGGTGATCGTGGCGTCGCTGGGCGTCAACCGTTTCGGCCTGCGCCGTCAGAAGGAGCGCTTCGCATGAACATCTCCGGGCGTGGCGTAGCGCTGTCCCTGGCGTCTTCCGTGCTGTTCGTGACCCTGCCGGGCTACATCCATTCGCTGGAGCCGCTGACCAGCATCCAGGTGATCGCGCACCGGGTGGTCTGGTCGATTCCGATGGTCCTGCTGCTGGTGCTGTTCACCCGCCAGGGCGGTGTGCTGCGCGACGCGGGCCGGCGCCTGTTGCGCGAGCCGTGGCTGCTGGCGTGCTTCCCGCTGACGGCGGCGATGATGCTGATCCAGTGGGGCGTGTTCATCTGGGCGCCCATGGTCGGGCGCACGCTGGAGCTGTCGCTGGGCTACTTCCTGCTGCCGCTGACCATGGTGCTGTGCGGCCGGGTGTTCTACGGCGAGCGCCTGACCACGCTGCAGGCCATCGCCGTTGCCTTTGCGCTGGCGGGTGTGCTGCATGAACTCTGGCTGACCCGCGCATTCTCCTGGTTCACCCTGATCACTGCGCTGGGCTATCCGCCGTACTTCATGCTGCGCCGCAAGATGGCCGTGGATTCGCTGTCGGGCTTTGTCTTCGAGATGATCGTGCTGCTGCCGTTCGCCCTGGCGGCCCTGTGGATAACCAATAGCGGCCAGGTGCTGGAGGATGTGCCGCGCCTGTGGGCGCTGCTGCCGCTGCTGGGACTGATCAGCGCGCTGGCGTTCGGCGCGATGATGGCCGCCAGCCGGTTACTGCCCATGGGGCTGTTCGGAATTCTGAGCTACGTCGAGCCGGTGCTGCTGTTTGCCATCGCCGTGCTGTTCCTGGGCGAGGCGTTCAATCCGGCGCAGATCTGGACCTACGGGCCGATCTGGATCGCCGTGCTGCTGACCGGTTGGGATAGCGCGCGACTGCTGCGCCGACAGGCGCGTCGCGGGCTGTAAGCGAAGAGAGAGGTGAGGAGCAAGCGCTCTCCGGCAAGGGGAGAGCGCTCGGCGTCAGTCGAAGCGACCGCCGACGTCAGCCTTGGCCAGGGTTTCCGGCAGGATGCGGCGGGCAGCGGTGTAGTGCTTTTTCCAGTAGTCGCCACCGAGGTCGGAAACGCGGACCTTCTGGCCGCGACGCGGCGCGTGGACGAACTGGTTGTCGCCGACGTAGATGCCGACATGGTCGACATTGCGGCGGTTGTGGATGCGGAAGAACACCAGATCGCCGGGCTGCAGGTCATCACGCGCCACTTTGGAGTTGCCGCGCATGCTGAACATCTGCTGCGCGGTACGCGGCAGGTCGACTTCGTCGACGTTCTGGAACACGTAGTTCACCAGGCCGCTGCAATCGAAGCCGCGCTTGGGCGAAGTGCCGCCCCAGCGATAAGGCGTACCGATCATGCTGTAGGCACGCTGGGTAACCTGGTGCGCCTCGCTCTTGGTCGGCTTGACCGGCTGCTTGGCGTTGAAGGTCAGCAGGGCGCTGCCCTGGACCGGGACGCGCAGATCAACCGGGGCGGGTTGATAGGTGCGCGTGATCTTGTAGGAGGCGCTAGCCTCGGTAGCGACCAAGAAAGTCGCCAAGCCTATGGAAAGGCATGTCAAAAGGGTACTGCGCATTCGGCATGTCTTCTTGCTGGTTGATATCGCCCAGACTCCGCTGGATCGCCATTGTTGTCGGCGTGGTTTCCTTTGGTCCGCTCAAAAATTCCACGCATTCTGAACGACTTTTCATGACAGTTCGTACCGTCTGTCGATTCTGACTTTTCCCTTGTGACTTGCAGGGCGCTGCGTGACATGTGCTCAGACGCATCAGTCACGGCTTGACCTTATAGCCGGAAGCCCTATAAAACGCGGCTTTCGGCCGGGCGGCAGAAAACTGGCGGGATACTAGCCAGAAGCCAGTCGCTTAAGGCTTCTTAAGGAAAAACCCGACGAAATGCAGGTATTTGAGCTGAACGAATCAGCCCAGATGGGCAAGCAGAGCGGGAAGCACCTGCTCGCGCAGCAGCGGGGCGAGGTTGTGCGGATAGTTGCCGGTGGGGTCCATCCAGGCCAGTTCTTCCAGCTCGGCAGCGGGCTGGACGGCGTGAGGCAGGGCGGCGACGTAAACCTGCGCGTCGACGCGCATGTCCGGCTCGTTGGCGGCATTGGCCTGGAAGTGGCCGAGCGGGGTCAGTGCGGAGGTCGCCAGGTGCAGGTCGAGTTCTTCGCCCAGTTCGCGCAGCAGGGCCTGGACCGATGTCTCGCCGGGCTCGTGCTTGCCGCCGGGCAGCATGAAGGCGTGGGTGCCACGCTTTCGCACCAGCAGCAGGCGTCCGGCTTCATCCAGCAGGCAGGCGGCGGCGATACGAATGGTGGCGGTCATGGCGAGGGCGTTTCCTTCAGAACCTGGTAGCGCATCTGCACGATGCCGCTGGGGAAGCTGCGCTGCTCGAGCAGCTGCAGGCGTTGCTCGAGGCCGATGCTGAACAGGGGAATGCCGGCGCCGAGCAGGTGCGGAATGATGCTGACGATCACTTCGTCGAGCAAGCCTCCGGCGAGGAAATTGCCCGCCAGGCTGCCGCCGCCCACCAGCCAGATGCGTTCGCAGCCGCGCGCTTCCAGCGAGGCGAGGGCGTCCACCGGGGTGTAGTGCTCCAGTTCCACCTGGGGCGCGGCCTTGGGCAGGTGGTTGGAGCGGGTCATCACCAGCGCGGGCTTGTCCGGGTAGGGCCACTGCCCCTGGTTCAGGCAGAACAGGTAGGTGGCGCGGCCCATGAGCAGCCCATCGATGCCGGCATAGAAGGCGTTGTAGCCGTGGTCGTCGGCTTCGCTGCCGTAGCCATCGAGCCAGTCCACGCTGCCGTCGGGGCGGGCGATGTAACCGTCGAGGCTGGCCGCCACGTAGTAAATGAGAGTCGATGGCACCTGTATTCTCCTTTTTGTCAGGCCCATCAGAGCATGGCATCGCCTTTGGACCGGCGCCCGTACGTTTGTCGGGTTATTGACGCGGCGGGTCGTGCGCAGGGGCCGTCGGCAATAATTCCAGCGCGCCGGCTCGGCAAACATTAAGCTATGCAGCTATTTGGTCTTTACGTGATATCGAGGTCTGCCTTGTTCTCCCAATTCGCCCTCCACGAACGCCTGCTCAAGGCGCTCGATTCGTTGTCCTTCACCGAGCCGACCCCGGTCCAGGCTGCGGCCATTCCGAAGGCCCTGGAGGGACGCGACCTGCGGGTGACGGCGCAGACCGGCAGCGGCAAGACCGCCGCCTTCCTGCTGCCGCTGCTGCATCGCCTGCTCGCCGAGGAGAAGCCCAAGAGCGGCGCCCGCGCGCTGATCCTGCTGCCGACCCGCGAGCTGGCCCAGCAGACCCTCAAGGAAGTCGAGCGCTTCGCCCAGTTCACCTATATCAAGGCCTGCCTGATCACCGGCGGCGAGGATTTCAAGGTGCAGGGTGCGCGCCTGCGCAAGAACCCGGAGATCATCATCGGTACCCCGGGTCGCCTGAACGAGCAGTTCAACGCCGGCAACCTGCCGCTGGGCGATGTTGAAGTGCTGATCCTCGACGAAGCCGACCGCATGCTCGACATGGGCTTCTCCGAGGACGTGCTCAAGCTCGCCGCACAGTGCCCGACCGAGCGCCAGACCCTGCTGTTCTCCGCCACCAGCGGCAGCGGCCTGCACGAGATGGTCGAGAAGGTCTTGCGCGAGCCTGAGGTCCTGCAGCTCAACCGCGTCAGCGAGCTGAACGAGGACGTCAGCCAGCAGGTGATCCTGACCGACCACGTCGGTCACAAGGAACAGCTGCTGCAGTGGCTGCTGACCAATGAGAGCTACGAGAAGGCCATCGTCTTCACCAACACCCGCGTTGCCGCCGACCGTCTGACCGGCCGCCTGATTGCCGCTGGCCACAAGGTCTTCGTGCTGCACGGCGAGAAGGACCAGAAGGATCGCAAGCTGGCCATCGAGCGCCTGAAGCAGGGTGCGGTGAAGATCCTCGTCGCCACCGACGTGGCCGCACGCGGTCTGGACGTCGACGGCCTGGACCTGGTGATCAACTTCGATATCCCGCGTCGCGGCGATGAGTACGTGCACCGCATCGGCCGTACCGGGCGTGCAGGCGCCACGGGTGCGGCGATCTCGCTGGTGGGCCATGGCGACTGGAACCTGATGTCGAGCATCGAGCGTTACCTCAAGCTGCGCTTCGAGCTGCGTGTCATCAACGAGCTGAAGGCCACCTACAAGGGGCCGAAGAAGGTCAAGGCTTCCGGCAAGGCCGCTGGCACCAAGAAGAAAAAGGATGATGCTAAGAAGGCCGGTGGCAAGGCGGCGGCGAAGAAGAAGCCCGCTGCCAAGCGCAAGGCTGGCCCGTCCAAGGTGGTGAGCCAGGACGGCCTGGCGCCGCTCAAGCGCAAGAAGCCTGCCGCGGAATAAGTCTTTCGCATCACCCCAAGCGCCTCCCCTGACCGGGAGGCGTTTTTTTTGTGCGCCGCTAGCCCAGCGTCTCCGGCGGCGCCTCATAGCTGCCCGACTCGTAGCTCACCCCGTGACGAATCACCGGCGGCGCGTCACCCACGTGCAGGCTGGTGACGTTGTCGATGATGGTCTTGTCCTCCAGGGTCAGGCGATCGAGCATGCGCAGGTGGCCGATCCAGTTGTCCACCAGGAACAGTTCCTGCCAGACCTCCGGGTTGCTCACATCGCGGTACAGCGCCCAGCGCTCCGCGCCGTTGCGCAGGCGCAGACGACGCAGGGGTTTGGCGGAGCGGACGAAGTCACGGGTGCGCTCGGCGGGAATCCGGTACTCGATGGAGACCAGTACCGAGCCGCGCTCGGGGTTGAACACGAAGGTTGGCTGCCCCGGCACGCCGCCCGGTGCGCGGGCAATGCTGGTCGAATCCAGCTCCGGCAGCCGGGAGTTGTACAGCAGCGCCACCGAGACCAGTAGCAGGCAGCCAGCGGCGATCAGCGCACCCTGCACACCCATGGTTTCGGCGAAGTGCCCCCAGAGGAAGGAGCCTGCCGCCAGGCCGCCGTAGATCGCGGTCTGGTACAGCGCCAGGGCGCGGGCCTTGACCCAGTCGGGCACGAGGATCTGCACGGCGGAGTTGTACGTGGCCACTGCCGCGATCCAACAGGCGCCGCCCAGCACCAGCGCGGGGAAGATCACCCAGAGGTTGTCGACCCAGCCGAGGATGAGCATGACCACGGCGAGCGTAGCGGCGGCGAAGCTGATCAACCGGCTGCTGCCCAGCCACTGCCGCGCCTTGCTCACCATGGTGCTGGCGACGATGGCGCCCAGCCCCAGGGCGCCGAGCATGTAGCCGTACACCGAGGCGCTGCCGTCCGGGTTGCGGTGCGCCAGCAGCGGCAGCAACGCCCAGACGGCGCTGGCCGATAGGCCGAACACCGCCGAGCGCAGCATTACCAGGCGGGTGACGCTGGAGTACTGGGTGAAGCGCAGCGCAGCGATCACGCCTTCGAAGATGTGCTCCGGCGGCAGGGTGCGCTTGGGCACGTCGCGGCGCCATTGCCAGATCGCCCAGATCAGCGCGGCGTAGCACAGGCAGTTGAACAGGAATACCCAGGAGGCCCCGGTGGCCGACAGCAGCAGGCCGCCGATGGCCGGGCCGACGGCGCGGGCGACGTTGTAGTTGACGCTGTTGAGCAGCACCGCATCGCCGAGCATGCGCGGCGGCACCTGCTCGTTCACTGCCGCCTGCCAGGCGGGGATGGTGATCGAGCTGCCCAGCGACAGCCAGAGGATCGACACGATCAGCATCAGCGGGTCGAGGTAGCCCATGAATGCCAGCACCGTCACCAGCGCGGCGCCGGAGAGCTCCACCGTCAGGCCGACCAGCATGATCTTGCGGCGGTCGTGGTTGTCGGCCAGCACGCCGGACATGATCGACAGCAGCACCAGCGGCAGCGCCGAGGCGACCTGGATCATCGCGACCATCAACGGGCTGGCATGGGCCTCGGTGACCACCCAGGCGGCGGCGACCGATTGCGCCCAGGTGCCCAGGTTGGCGAACAGGTTGCAGATCCAGATGATGCGGAACGCGGCGATGCTGAAGGGGGCGAGGACGCCGCTGCGGGGTTCGGCTGGATCGGGCTTGAGGGGGAGGTCTTGCTTGGGTGAAACGGACTGCAGCATGGGGACGCCCTTATTTCGAGTGGCCGGCACGCGCGCGCAACCGGTGCCTTTCCATGCCGGGCAAGTGTAGTGGCTGAGGCGGTTCGTGCCATTGATGATGGTCATCCGTGGCGTTATCGGTGACACGCGCTGGCAAGCTTGGACAGTGCCGGAGTGGCTTTGGATTGTTAGGCTGCGTCGGAATTTTCCGCATTGCACTGGCAAATAACTGCACTGGCAAATAAGAGCGAAGAGCCGATGAAGCGACTTTCCACCTGTCTGCCCACCTGCCTGCTGGCGGGCCTGCTGGCCCTGCCGCAAAGCCTCTGGGCCTGGTCCAATCACACCCTGGGCAGCTACATCGCCCTGCAACAATTGCCGGCGGTCGCCCAGGCGCCGGACGTCGAGGTCGAGCCGCTGGAAAGCTTCGTCAGCCAGCAGCGCGCCGGCCTGGTGCAGTTGCTGGACGAGCAGGAGGCCTATGCCCGCGAGCACTTTCGCCAGTACCCACCGCGCCCGGACGATCTGCGCCTGACCGAGGACGGCCGCGACGACCTGCGCAAGGCCTTCCTCATGGCGCTGCGCCTGAACCCCGAGATCAAGCTGGCCACCGCCGTGCAGCCGCCGCCCGGAGGTGAGCTGTCGAGCGATTTGTTGCAGAAGCATGCGGCCCTGCAGCCGGCGGACGTGCTGGTGTTCCGCAATCTCTCCGGCTGGAACCAGTGGCGCTTCGTGCAGTTGCAGGCGGGGGAGAAGATTCCCGCGCTGGACGTGCTGGCCAGTGCTGCCGACGAGCCGGACTTCGGCCACGACATCAACCTGTTCAGCGACAACCCCGGCGAAGCCGGCCAGCGCTACGGCTTCGGCACCCAGCCGTTCGGTGATCCGCGTTACGAGTTCAGCTCCCAGGCGCCGTTCCACATGGGCTTCTACCACGAGGACGCGATCATCTACACCGGCGCCCCGTACCTGGAGCGCAACTGGCCTGAGTGGCGCGCCTACCAGTTCTATGGCCTGGCGCGCTTCGCCTTCGACAAGGGTCATCCGTACTGGGGCTACCGTTTCCTCGGTTGGGCGATGCACTACATCCAGGACATGACCCAGCCCTACCACTCGACGCCGCTGCCGGGCGAGACCACCACCAGCATGCTGTGGACGGCGGGCAAGTCCATTGCCGGTTTCGACGCCGACAAGCAGGCGGCGATCCAGCGCGTGGCGGACCGGCATACGGGTGTTGAGCGTTATCAGGTGGACTGGCTGCGCGAGACGCTGCGCCTGGGCGGGCAGTCGCCGTTGTTGGCGGCCTATGCGGATGTCAGCACGGATGGCACTTACCCGCCGTATTCGACCCAGTACCTGCGCGAGGTGGTGGCGAGCGAATCCCATGCCCATGCGGCGGCGTTTGATGCGGCGATCGGCCATTGGCTGGAAAACGAGAAGGCGCCGGCGGGGGATTTCAGCGCGGGGAACTCACCGGAGCCGTTCAGCCACGATGAGGCGTTGGATGAGCAGATTCTGCAATTGATCCGGCACTTCGGCGCTCACAGTCGCAACATCACGAAGGCGGCCCTGCAGCCGTAAAGAGGGTTGGCATTCCCGCCGGGCTGCGTGGGCCGCGGCGGGACTGCGCAATTTGCTTAGCCGCCGGAGCAGCCGTTGCCCCACACCTGGTATTCGACGGTGTGGCGCTGACCCTGAGTGTCTTCGTAGGTCATGCGTGCCGGCACGATGCCGCATTCGTTGGATACGTCGGTGGTCGAGATGACGTGGGCGACGTCCAGTTTCATGTCGTAGGTGTACTGCTCCACGGCCGCGCTTGGCGCCTGGTCGGCGGCGTTCACCTGCTCGGCGAGGGCGAGCGAAGAGAAGCCCAGCATGGCCAGGATGACTACAGCTTTCATGAATTTACCTGCCTTGTTCCCGGAGTCCGGACGTGACGGGTCCGTGACGTTCAGCTCATGGCTGCATCGGGAAGCGTTGGGGAATGATTTACGGGTCTTGGGTGGTGTTGCGGCGCGCGCTGTAACAGCACGGAAATAATAGGATTTGCCTGACCTGAGTCATATATCCAGGCGCCAACAAGACTTCGTACTCAGAGGCAACAATCCAGGCGCGACGCGGGTTTCGGGGGTGGTCTTGCGGCGGGCTGTCGCAGGTCTGGCGGATTCGCGGCGGGGTTGCCGGCTGGCGTAGGGGCAACTGTCTTTCTCTGAAAGTCCGTGCCCGGAGTTTCCCTCTCCCTAACCCTCTCCCTGAAGGGAGAGGGGACCGTATGGTGCAGGGTGAAACCAAAGCGTCAGCCGGCACGGACGGCTCCCTCTCCCTTCGAAGCGGGGCGCGTAGCCAGGGCGGAGGAGAGGGTAGGCTGGCACGACCTCTCGTGTAGGAGCGTCAGGCTTTTCCTGCAGGAACGAGGGGGGACGCCCAGTTCTTGCTCGCGAACATGGGCGACCTCAATCGCGCAGCGGCGACTGTGGGTCGAGCAGCGAAGTGCGAATGAAGTGCAGGTAGCTGCACACCCGGCGCAGGGGCGACGAATCGAAGTGCGGCGGGCGGCGATCGTCCGTGGTGCGCGTGGCATGGATGGCGTGTTCCACTGCTGCCAGGGCGCGCTGGCGGTTGCTCTCGCTGGGCTGGATGAACAGCCGGATCAGCGCCCGGCCCAGCGCGCGGATCGCCCGGCGCCAGGGCATGCGCTCGGCGTACCAGGGCTCCTTCGGCAGGGCAGCCTGCTCGCGGCGCAGCTCAATGATCGACAGGCCGATCTCCTGCACCTGAAAGGTCCAGCGCAGCAACCGACGCTGCACGTCCGGGCGGCCTGTGGATAGCCCATAGGCCTGGTTCAGCAGGTCGCGGGTGCCGCTTTCGAAGTTCGATGAGAGGCCCTTCAGCGGGTCGCTGATCACCCGCACCACGCGCAGGCGCAGCTCTGCTTCCAGGCGCTCCCACAGCCACGGCCGGTTCGGCGGCAGGATGACGATGGCCGCGACCACCGCCATGCCCATCGACAGCAGCATCGCCAGGTATTCGTTGATGAAGGTGTAGGCGTCGTAGCGCGCCACGTTGGCCGGCAGCGAGGCGATGCAGAACCACACCAGCAGGCCGACGCCGTAGCCGCTCCACTTGGGCCGGGTAATCAGGAACGCGCCGAGGGCGAACACCGGCGAGAGTACGAAGCACAGCAGCGGGAAGCCGTCGATGTGCGGCAGCACGCGGAAGGTCAGGATGAAGCCGAGCGTGGCGCCGAGCAGCGTACCGAGGGTCAGTTGCAGTGATAGCCGCTTGGGATTCGGCGAGGCGGAGGAGAGCGCGGCGATCAGCACCGAGGTCAGCGCGAAGGTGGCTCCGCTCAGCCAGGAAGTCTCGATCCAGAACACCCCGCCGACTATCACCAGCAGCGCACAACGGAACCCCGCGACGGCGGCGGCGAGGGCGTTGGCCTTGGGTGTGAAGCGCTCCTTCCATTGCTCGCGTTCGTGCTTGTGCGCGGCCAGCGAGGCGTGGGTCTGGGCGTAGTTGTGCATATCGTCGGCGAAGCGGTAGAGCAGCTCGGCGGCAGTCTCGAAGTCCAGCTGGTCGGCTTCCCGCGGGCAGGTGTGGCCGAGGTTGGCGCGGGCTTCGCGGATGCGGGGCATCAGGTGGTGCTTGCAGAGTTCCAGCTGCACGCTCAGGCGCTCGGCATCCGCTTCACTCAGCGGCCGGCCGTGCCAGCTGGCGAGCAGCTCGCTGACATCGATCAGGCACGGCATCAGCACTTCCAGCACGTTGCTGGCCTGGCGTTCGCGCAGGCGGTCGAGCAGCCGCTGCAGCGCATGGAAGCGTGTGGTCAGTTGCATGAACTCGCTGTTCAGCCGCGCCAGGCGGCCGCTGCGCAGACGCATGTGCGGGTCTTCGAAGGCAGTGACGTTGCGCAGGCTTTCCAGACCGACCACCTCGGCAGCGATACGTGCGCTGGCCTGCTCGAAGCGCTCGCGCTCCAGCGTGCCGTTGAGACCCGCGCTGGCGAGGCCGGCGAAGTCGCCGAAGCGGGTGTTCAGCGCGTTACGCAGGGCGGCGGTGCTGGTCTGCGGCAGGACCACGGCGCTGACCACGCCGGTGCAGAGAATCCCCAGGGTGATCTCGATCACCCGCCACAGCGCCTGCATGAAGGCACCTTCGGGGTGCAGGGTGGCAGGGATGCCGATCATCACCGCGGTGTAGCCGGCAAGCAGGCAGGCATAGGCGCGGAAGTCGCGGTAGCGCGCCGCGCCCGCAGTACACAGGCCGACCCAGATCGCCACGCAGAGCAGGAACAGCACGCGCTCCTGGGCGAACAGGGCAATGAAGGTAACCATCACCGTGAGCCCGGCCAGCGTACCGAGGATGCGGTAGAAACTCTTCGCCAGCACCTGGCCGCTCTGCGGCTGCAGCACGATGAAGGCGCTTACCAGCACGGTATTGGGTTGCGGCAGCTCCAGGCGGTAGGCCAGCCACAATGCCGTGAAGGCGGTGATCAGCGTCTTGAGGATGAACATCCAGGTGACGCCGTCGGTGTGCGCCCAGTCGGACAGGGCGAAGCGCACCGCGGCGGCCTTGGGCAGGCGCACGGACAGACTGCTCATCGGGCTTATCTCGGCAGGCGGTGGTCGGGCTTTTCTTGGCAGGCGGCGGACGGGTTTGGACACCCCTGTAGTTCTGAGGCCGAGCGAAGGGGTGGCAGCACGTTGCACGAAAGGCGGAGCACGGGTGCGAATCCTGGGGTGTCGCGGCGGGCCGCGTTGGGGAGGGCGATTCTAGAAGTGCGCCGGGGGGCAGGATAAGCTGACGGTTGGATGAATTATTGTTGCCTGAAAGGACAATAATCCCGTCGCGACAGGTGTGCGACAATTCGCCGCCTGTCATGAATCTGTAACAAGGCGTTGCTCGTCCGAGCGCCGTTGCAGAGGCCGCCCGCCGTGGCGTGGACAGGCTCTCAGGAGAAATGATGGACCTGCTGCACAACATGCGTGCCTTTGTCTGTGTCGCCGAGACCGGCAGCTTTACCGCCGCCGCCCAGCGCATGGACCTCACCACCGCCTACGTCTCGCGGACGGTGGCGAAGCTCGAAGCTCACCTGCGTACCCGCTTGCTGCACCGCACCACCCGCCGCATCGCCCTGACCGAAGCCGGCCAGCGTTACCTGCAGCGCTGCCAGCAGATCCTCGGCTACATCGAGGAGGCCGAAGCCGAAGCGGGCGACGCCCATGCCCGGCCCCACGGCAAGGTGAAGGTGCATGCCATGACCGGCATCGGCCAGCACTACCTGATCCGTGCGATCTCGCAGTACTGCGAGATCTACCCGGAGGTCACCTTCGACCTGACCCTGGCCAACCGCATCACCGACATCCTCGACGAGGGCTACGACATCTCCGTGGTCATCGCCCAGGAGCTGCCGGATTCGGGCTTCGTCTCCAAGCGCATCGGCAAGACCTACAGCGTGCTCTGCGCGTCGCCCGACTATGTGGCGCGCCATGGCCTGCCCAAGCAGCTCGGCGAGCTGACCGATCACCGTTGCCTGCGCCTGGTGAACTCGGTGATGTCGCTGGACAAGTGGCTGTTCGACGGCCCCGACGGCCAGGAAATGGTCGGCATCAACCAGACGCATTTCCAGGTCAACACCGCTGACGCCATGACCGAGGCGGTACGCGCCGGCATGGGCATCGGCGCGCTGCCGGTGTACTCCGCCGTGCAGGGCCTGAAGGACGGCAGCCTGGTGCGCGTGCTGCCCGATTACAGCCTGTTCCACCTCAACGTCTATGCGCTGTATCCGTCGCGCCAGTACCTCGACGCGAAGATCCGCACCTGGGTGGAGTTCCTCCGTGATTGTGTGCCCGGCATGCTTGAGGAGCACGAACGGATGATGCTCGAGCATCGCACCCAAGTGCCCGGCTGACGCGCCATTCTTCTGTCTTGAGCCTCTGAACCTCACCGCGCCCGGCATCTGCCGGGCGTGTTTTTTCGTACCTTGCGTTCCGCTGTGTCGAACGCCGCTTTGGGAAAAGACGAATTCTCCGAACGCGACTATTTGCGTCAGTCTCGTTGCGAGCCTGTCGCCAGGCTCACCTCGCAAGCACAAGAACAAATTGAGGGTGACGCGATGTTTACAACCATGGGGCGGGCGTTGCTCGCCGTCCTGGCGTTGGCCTGCGCTTCTGCCATTCAGGCTGCCGATGAACCCCGGCCTTCCAGCGAACCGATAGTGATCAAGTTCGCTCACGTGGTTGCGGAGAACACGCCCAAGGGGCAGGGCGCGCTGATGTTCAAGCGCCTGGCCGAAGAGCGCCTGCCCGGCCGGGTGCGCGTGGAGGTCTACCCGAACTCCTCGCTGTACGGCGACGGCAAGGAAATGGAAGCGCTGCTGCTGGGGGACGTGCAGATGCTCGCGCCGTCCCTGGCCAAGTTCGAGCAGTACACCCGCAAGGTACAGATCTTCGATCTACCGTTCCTCTTCGACGATATCGACGCCGTCGACAACTTCCAGCGCAGCCCGCAGGGCCAGAGCCTGCTGACCAGCATGCAGGGCAAGGGCATCCTCGGCCTCGCCTACTGGCACAACGGGATGAAGCAGCTGTCGGCCAATCGCCTGCTGCTCGAGCCGGGCGATGCGCGCGGACTGAAGTTCCGCGTGCAGGCCTCCGACGTGCTCAACGAACAGTTCCGCGAGCTGCGCGCGATCTCCCGCAAGATGTCCTTCGCCGAGGTCTACCAGGGCCTGCAGACCGGCGTGGTGAATGGCACCGAGAACACCTGGTCGAACTACGAGAGCCAGAAGGTCAACGAGGTGCAGAAGTACTTCACCGAGTCCAACCACGGCCTGGTGGACTACATGGTGATCACCAATGCGAAGTTCTGGAACGGCCTGCCGCCGGACCTGCGCGCCGAGTTGGAAAAGATCATGGCCGAGGTCACCGTGAAGGTGAACCAGGAAGCCGAGCGGCTGAACCGCGACGCCCGCCAGCGCATCCTCGCCAGCGGCACCAGCGAGATCCACCCGCTCACCGCGCAGCAGCGCGCCGACTGGCGCGAGGCGATGCAGCCGGTGTGGCAGAAATTCCGCGACAACGTCGGCGCCGATTTCCTCCAGGCCGCCGAAGCCTCCAACCGTCCCCATTGATCCACCCGGCCCCGCCGGCTGGCGGGGCTGTGTGCGGATGTTCCGTTGTGGAGAACTTTCGATGAACCGACTCGTGCGCGTCTGGAACCACTTCGAGGAAGGCGCCATCGCCTTCCTGCTGGCGGCCATGACGCTGGTGACCTTCGTCTACGTGGTGATGACCAACGTCTTCACCCTGTTCTATGACCTGGGCGACCGCCTGCCATCGTTACAGGGGCCGCTCTACGCCATCGGCGATGCGATCCTCGGCGTCGCCCAGGACATGTCCTGGAGCAACGCACTGACCAAGGCGCTGTTCGGCTGGCTGATCTTCTTCGGCATCGCCTATGGCGTGCGTACCGCCGGCCACCTGGGCGTGGACGCGCTGGTGCGGCTGGCGCCGCGCCCGGTGCAACGCTGCATCGGCGTGCTGGCCTGTCTCTGCTGCCTGGGCTACGCCGGGCTGTTCATGGTCGCCAGTTTCGACTGGGTGAAGACCCTGTTCGTCGCCGGCATCGGCGCGGAAGACCTCGACCATTTCGGCATCCTCCAGGCCTACATCGCGGTGATCGTGCCCATTGGCTTCGGCCTGGTGGTCCTGCGCTACCTGGAAATCCTCGTCAACCTGTTGCGCGGCCGCCAACTCGGCCTGGGCCTCGCCGACGAGGCCGCGGAAGCCTCGAAGTTGGCCGGTGAAGAAGCCGCGGAGAGCCGTCCATGACCGTGATGATCCTGTTCCTCCTGCTCTTCGTCTTCATGTTCATCGGCGTGCCCATCGCCATTTCCCTCGGGCTTTCCGGCGCACTGACGATCCTGCTGTTCAGTCCTGACTCGGTGCGTTCGCTGGCGATCAAGCTGTTCGAGACCTCCGAGGCCTACACGCTGCTGGCAATCCCGTTCTTCCTGCTTTCCGGCGCCTTCATGACCACCGGCGGCGTGGCCCGCCGGCTGATCGACTTCGCCAATGCCTGCGTCGGCCACATCCGTGGCGGCCTGGCGATCGCGGCGGTGCTGGCCTGCATGCTGTTCGCCGCCCTGTCCGGTTCTTCGCCGGCGACCGTGGCGGCAGTGGGCTCGATTGCCGTGGCCGGCATGGTGCGTTCGGGATACCCGCGCGAGTTCGGCGCCGGGATCATCTGCAACGCCGGTACCCTGGGCATCCTGATTCCGCCGTCGATCGTCATGGTGGTGTACTCGGCTGCCACCGAGACTTCGGTGGGCAAGCTGTTCGTCGCCGGCGTGGTGCCGGGCCTGCTGCTGGGCGTGATTCTGATGGTGGTGATCTACATCGTCGCGCGGGTGAAGAAGCTGCCGGCGCAACCGCGCGCCAGCCTGCGCGAATGGCTGTCCGCCGCACGCCGGGCGATCTGGGGCCTGTTGCTGCTGGTGATCATCCTTGGCGGCATTTACTCCGGGCTGTTCACGCCTACCGAGGCGGCGGCGGTGGCGGCGGTCTACTCGGCCTTCGTCGCGCTGTTCGTCTACAAGGACATGCGCCTGCGCGACTGCCCCAAGGTGCTGGTGGAGTCGGGGCGGCTGAGCATCATGCTGATGTTCATCATCGCCAACGCCATGCTCTTCGCCCACGTGCTGACCACCGAGCAGATTCCCCAGCAGATCACCGAGTGGGTGATGCAGGAGGGGCTGACGCCGATCGGCTTCCTGCTGATGGTCAACGTGGTGCTGCTGGTGGCCGGCAGCTTCATGGAGCCCTCGGCCATCGTGCTGATCCTCGCGCCGATCTTCTTCCCCATCGCCATGCGCCTGGGGATCGACCCGATCCACCTCGGCATCGTCATGGTGGTGAACATGGAGATCGGTCTGGTGCACCCGCCGGTAGGGCTCAACCTGTTCGTCACCTCGGCGGTCACCGGCCTGCCGCTGGGCTCGACCATCCGCGCGGCGCTGCCGTGGCTGATGATCCTGCTGCTGTTCCTGATCCTGGTGACCTACGTGCCCTACATCTCGCTGGCGCTGCCCCACGCCCTTGGCATGTGACAGGTTGTCGCGGCCCCATGAGTCCGTTGCCAAAACAACGGCTTATGGGGCTCATCACTAAGACTAAGGATTGGTAAGACCATGGTCGTATGGTTCGGGAGAGGGTGTCGCCGTTACAACTTAGGGCAACAAAAACAACACTCTTCACCGAGGTAGAACGCCATGACAGCGGCATCCGTGTACCCCGTGCGTCCCGAAGTGGCCGCGACCACTCTGACCGACGAGGCCACCTACAAGAAGCTGTACCAGCAGTCGGTGGTCAACCCCGACGGCTTCTGGCGCGAACAGGCCCAGCGCATCGACTGGATCAAGCCGTTCACCAAGGTCAAGCAGACCTCCTTCGACGATCACCACGTGGACATCAAGTGGTTCGCCGATGGCACCCTGAACCTCTCCTACAACTGCCTCGACCGCCACCTGGCCGAGCGCGGCGACCAGCTCGCCATCATCTGGGAAGGCGACGATCCTTCCGAGCACCGTGAAATCACCTACCGCGAGCTGCACGAGCAGGTCTGCAAGTTCGCTAACGCCCTGCGCGGCCAGGACGTGCACCGTGGCGACGTGGTGACCATCTACATGCCGATGATCCCGGAAGCCGTGGTCGCCATGCTGGCCTGCGCCCGCATCGGTGCGATCCATTCCGTTGTGTTCGGCGGCTTCTCCCCCGAAGCCCTGGCCGGCCGCATCATCGACTGCCGTTCCAAGGTGGTGATCACCGCCGACGAAGGTCTGCGTGGCGGCAAGAAGACCCCGCTCAAGGCCAACGTCGACGACGCCCTGACCAACCCGGAAACCAACAGTGTGCAGAAGATCATCGTCTGCAAGCGCACGGGTTCGGACATCAAGTGGAACCAGCACCGCGACGTGTGGTTCGAGGACCTGATGAAGGTCGCCGGCTCCACCTGCGCACCGAAGGAAATGGGCGCCGAGGACCCGCTGTTCATCCTCTACACCTCCGGCTCCACCGGCAAACCCAAGGGCGTGCTGCACACCACCGGCGGCTACCTGGTCTACGCCTCGCTGACCCATGAGCGGGTGTTCGACTACCGTCCGGGTGAAGTCTTCTGGTGCACCGCCGACATCGGCTGGGTCACCGGTCACACCTACGTCGTCTACGGCCCGTTGGCCAACGGCGCGACCACCGTGCTGTTCGAGGGCGTGCCGAACTACCCGGACATCTCCCGCGTCGCGAAGATCGTCGACAAGCACAAGGTCAACATCCTCTACACCGCCCCGACCGCCATCCGCGCCATGATGGCCGAGGGCAAGGCAGCGGTCGCAGGCGCCGACGGCTCCAGCCTGCGCCTGCTGGGTTCGGTGGGCGAGCCGATCAATCCGGAAGCCTGGCAGTGGTACTACGAGACCGTCGGCCAGTCGCGCTGCCCGATCGTCGACACCTGGTGGCAAACCGAAACCGGCGCCTGCCTGATGACCCCACTGCCGGGCGCCCACGGCCTGAAGCCGGGCTCCGCTGCCAAGCCGTTCTTCGGCGTGGTGCCGGCGCTGGTGGACAACCTGGGCAACATCCTGGAAGGGGCCACCGAGGGCAACCTGGTGATCCTGGATTCCTGGCCGGGCCAGGCGCGCACCCTGTACGGCGACCACGACCGCTACGTGGACACCTACTTCAAGACCTTCAAGGGCATGTACTTCACCGGTGACGGCGCCCGCCGCGACGAAGACGGCTACTACTGGATCACCGGCCGCGTCGATGACGTGCTCAACGTCTCCGGCCACCGCATGGGTACCGCCGAGATCGAGAGCGCCCTGGTCGCCCACCCGAAAGTGGCCGAGGCCGCAGTGGTTGGCGTACCGCACGACATCAAGGGGCAGGGCATCTATGTCTACGTCACCCTGAATGCCGGCGAGGAAAGCAACGAGCAATTGCGCCAGGAACTGCGTGCCTGGGTGCGCAAGGAAATCGGCCCGATCGCCACGCCGGATGTGATCCAGTGGGCGCCGGGCCTGCCGAAGACCCGCTCGGGCAAGATCATGCGCCGCATCCTGCGCAAGATCGCCACGGCCGAGTACGACACCCTGGGTGATATCTCCACCCTGGCCGATCCGGGTGTGGTGCAGCACCTGATCGATACGCACCAGGCCATGCGCGCGGCCTGATCCGCCGCCCGATGAAAAACGCCCCGCTTGCCGGGGCGTTTTTCATTTCTGCGCTTTTGTGCCGGCGGCCCACAATCCACAATCGCCGAAGCTCTCCTGGAGCATCAACGTAGGATGGCGTGGAGCGCCGCGATACCCATCAATCCCGGCACTGACCGGATGCAGTTCGCGAGCAAGCTCGCTCCTACAGTGTGCGTCCCTCCCACCGGTAACATTTCCCTGCGACAAAATGAGGCGCCAGGAAACATTTCGCACAGCTTCGGTGCGTCTTTTCTGTCCGCGCGGAATGAGTCAATATCGCGCACCCCGCGCAGGGACTGAGGTCTGGTATTTGTGGCCCAATTACTGCAAGTAAATTGGGTTTTACTACTCGCTTTCAGATCACGTAAAATCCACGCCGTCAAGCCGCCGGGGCTCTGTCTCCGGCGCTTCTATAATTACTTGTCGCATTGAAGAAATAACCGCTCCGGGGCTGTCGCTAGAATGCCGCTCACCCCGGTAGGCGCGCTTTTCACAAGAATCGCGCCGGCAATGCGCAGACGAACAATAACCTTCACTTCTGCACGGGCAGCCTGGGCCAACCCCTTTCTCCTGCCAATCGAAGCCCTACCCTCGAAGGAGTTACTGATGAAGAAGTTTGCACTTCTCGGTGCGCTGGCCCTGTCCGCGCTTTCCCTGGTTGCCCACGCTGACGACAAGCCGGTCCGCATCGGCATCGAAGCCGGCTATCCGCCTTTCTCCTTCAAGACTCCCGACGGCAAGCTCGCCGGTTTCGACGTGGATATCGGCAACGCCCTGTGCGAAGAGATGAAGGTCAAATGTACCTGGGTCGAGCAGGAGTTTGACGGCCTGATCCCGGCACTGAAGGTTCGCAAGATCGACGCCATCCTCTCGTCCATGACCATCACCGACGAGCGCAAGAAGTCCGTGGACTTCACCAACAAGTACTACCACACCCCCGCGCGCTTCGTGATGAAGGAAGGCGTGACCCTGAGCGATCCGCTGGCGGACCTGAAGGGCAAGAAGGTCGGTGTGCTGCGCGCCTCCACCCATGACCGCTACGCCACCGACGTCCTGGCTCCGGCCGGCATCGAGGTCGTGCGTTACAACTCGCAGAACGAAGCCAACATGGACCTGGTCTCCGGCCGCATCGACGCGACCATGGCTGACTCGGTCAACCTCGACGACGGCTTCCTGAAAACCGATGCCGGCAAGGGCTACGCCTTCGTAGGTCCGGAATACAACGATCCGAAGTACTTCGGTGGTGGCGCCGGCATCGCCGTGCGCAAGGGCGATACCGCCCTGACCGAGAAATTCAACGCGGCCATCGCCGGCATCCGTGCCAACGGCAAGTACAAGGAAGTACAGGACAAGTACTTCAAGTTCGACGTCTACGGCGAGAACTGATCCACGTCCAGAAGTGGCACAGACCCAGGCCTGATCCTGAAGTTTGTGCCACTTTTTTATTGGGGGTGAGCCTGCAGTCGCGCTCGCCCTGAGCGTCCGTGTCGTTGCGGGCGGCGTCCGGTTTCACGAGGTACGAAATTATGCTCAATGGCTACGGAGCCACCATCGTCGATGGTGCCTGGCTGACGCTTCAGCTGTCCCTGCTGTCGATGGCCCTGGCGATCGCGCTGGGTCTGCTCGGCGCGGCCATCCGCCTGTCGCCTGTGAAGTGGCTGGCCTGGTGCGGCGACCTCTATTCCACCGTGATCCGCGGCGTACCGGACCTTGTGCTGATCCTGCTGATTTTCTATGGCGGCCAGGCTGCGGTGAACTGGATCGCGCCCATGGTCGGCTATGACGACTACATCGACCTCAACCCCTTCGCCTCCGGGGTCGGCACCCTGGGCTTCATCTTCGGCGCCTACCTGTCCGAGACCTTCCGTGGCGCTTTCATGGCCATCCCGAAAGGGCAGGGCGAGGCCGGCTTCGCCTACGGCATGAGCCCGCTTCAGGTGTTCTTCCGCATCCAGGTGCCGCAGATGATCCGCCTGGCCATCCCCGGCTTCACCAACAACTGGCTGGTACTGGTCAAGGCCACCGCGCTGATCTCCGTGGTCGGCCTGCAGGACATGATGTTCAAGGCCAAGCAGGCCTCGGACGCCACACGCGAACCCTTCACCTATTTCCTCGCCGTGGCGGCGCTGTACCTGGTGGTCACCAGCGTTTCCCTGGTGCTGCTGCGCATGCTCGAACGCCGCTATTCGGTCGGCGTGAAAGTCGCCGAGCTTTGAGACCGGGAGCCTGATCATGATTTTCGACTTCTCCGTCATCTGGGACAGCCTGCCGCTCTACTTCAGCGGCCTGCTGGTGACCCTCAAGCTGCTGGCAATCTCGCTGTTCTTCGGTCTGCTGGCGGCGGTGCCGCTGGCGCTGATGCGCTGCTCGAAGAACCCCGCGGTGAACCTGCCGGCCTGGCTCTATACCTATGTGATCCGCGGCACCCCGATGCTGGTGCAGCTGTTCCTCATCTATTACGGCCTGGCACAGTTCGAGGCGGTGCGCGAGAGCGCGATGTGGCCGTTGCTGTCCAACGCCACTTTCTGCGCCTGCGCAGCCTTTGCCATCAACACCAGCGCCTACACCGCCGAGATCCTTGCCGGCAGCATCCGCGCGACCCCGCACGGCGAGATCGAAGCCGCCAAGGCCATGGGCATGTCGCGGATCAAGCTGTACCGCCGCATCCTGCTGCCCTCGGCCCTGCGCCGCGCGCTGCCGCAGTACAGCAACGAAGTGATCATGATGCTGCAGACCACCAGCCTTGCGTCCATCGTGACCCTGGTGGACATCACCGGCGCCGCGCGCACCGTGTACTCGCAGTACTACCTGCCGTTCGAGGCGTTCATCACCGCCGGCATCTTCTACCTGATCATGACCTTCACCCTGGTGCGCCTGTTCAAGCTGGCCGAGCGCCGCTGGCTGGCCTATCTCGCGCCGCGCAAGCACTGAGGAATACACCGTGGAACGTATCGATCATCTGCTGCCGTGGAGCAGCCTGGGTAGCGAGCGCCGCCTGAGCGTATTCCGCTACGGCAAGGGCCCGCGCAAGGTCTACATCCAGTCCAGCCTGCATGCCGACGAGCTGCCGGGCATGCGCACCGCCTGGGAACTCAAGCAGCGCCTGGCCTACCTCGAGTCGCGCGGGCAGCTGAACTGCGTCGTCGAACTGGTGCCGGTGGCCAACCCCATCGGCCTGGGTCAGACCCTGCAGGCCAGCCATCTGGGGCGTTTCGAGTTCGGCAGCGGAAAGAACTTCAACCGCGATTTCGTCGAGCTGAGCGCTCTGGTTGCCGAGCGTGTCGGCGACCAGCTGGGCGTCGATGAAGCCGCCAACGTCGAGCTGATCCGCCAGGCCATGCGTGATGGCCTCGACGCGCTGCCGCCGGCCTCGTCCGAGCTGCAGGGCATGCAGCGCATCCTGCTGCGCCACGCCTGCGATGCTGAAGTGGTCCTCGACCTGCATTGCGACTTCGACGCTGCCATCCACGTCTATGCGATCCCGCAGCACTGGCCGCGCTGGAAGTCCCTGGCTGCGCGTCTGCAAGCCGGCGTCGCTCTGCTTGCCGAAGATTCCGGCGGCAGTTCCTTCGACGAATCCTGTTCGCTGCCCTGGCTGCGCCTGGCGCAGGCCTTCCCGCAGGCGGCGATTCCGCTGGCGTGCCTGGCGACCACCGTCGAGCTGGGCGGTGTGGGAGATACCCGCGTCGACCAGGGGCAGGCCAATGCCGAGGCCATCCTCGGCTTCCTCGCCGAGCAGGGTCTGATCGCCGGCGACTGGCCGGCGGCACCGGCCGAATGCTGCGAAGGCATGCCCTTCGAAGGCACTGAATACCTCTACGCTCCCCACGTAGGCGTGGTGAGTTTCCTGCGCAAGGCGGGGGAGTGGGTGGAGAAGGGCGACGCACTGTTCGAAGTGGTCGACCCGCTGAACGACCAGGTCAGCACTGTTCGCGCCGGGACTTCCGGCGTGCTGTTCGCCATCGAGCGTGGGCGCTACGCCCAGCCGGGGCTTTGGCTGGCCAAGGTGGCCGGGCGTGAGCCGTTCCGCAAGGGCCGGCTGATCAACGACTGAATTCGAGAACCGACACCATGTACAAACTGGAAATCCAGGACCTGCACAAGCGCTACGGCACCCACGAGGTGCTCAAGGGCGTCTCCCTGGCGGCGAAAGCGGGCGACGTGATCAGCATCATCGGCTCCTCCGGCTCGGGCAAGAGCACCTTCCTGCGCTGCATCAACCTGCTCGAACAGCCCCATGCGGGCAAGATCCTGCTCAACGGCGAAGAGCTCAAGCTCGTGCCGAACAAGGACGGCGCGCTCAAGGCTGCCGACGCCAAGCAGCTGCAGCGCATGCGCTCGCGCCTGTCGATGGTGTTCCAGCACTTCAACCTGTGGTCGCACATGAGTGCCCTGGAAAACGTCATCGAAGCGCCGGTCCACGTACTGGGCGTGTCGAAGAAAGAGGCGCTGGAAAAGGCCGAGCACTACCTGGCGAAAGTCGGCGTGGCGCACCGCAAGGATGCCTACCCGGCCCACATGTCTGGCGGTGAGCAGCAGCGCGTGGCGATCGCCCGTGCCCTGGCGGTCGAGCCGGAAGTCATGCTGTTCGACGAACCGACCTCGGCGCTCGACCCCGAGCTGGTCGGCGAAGTCCTGCGCGTGATGCAGGACCTGGCCCAGGAAGGCCGCACCATGGTGGTGGTGACCCACGAGATGGGCTTCGCCCGCGAGGTCTCCAACCAGCTGGTGTTCCTGCACAAAGGCCTGGTGGAAGAGGCGGGCTGCCCGAAGGAAGTCCTGGCCAATCCACAATCCGAACGCCTCAAGCAGTTCCTTTCCGGCAGCTTGAAGTAAGCTGTCCGTTACAGTCGCCTGGTGACCTGATCGCATGACCGCACAACGCATCGGATTCCTCCTCTGGCCGCACACGCGGGCGCTGACCCTCGGTCTGGCCGAGGAGGCTCTGCGGGTCGCCCGCCGACTGCACCCCGAAGCGCTCTACGAACCGGTCTTCATGAGCGCCGAACCGGTGGCCGAGGCCGATGGCTGGCGCCTGCCGGGGCAGGCCTGGAGCGGTGTGCTGGAGCAGTGCCAGCGGATATTCCTGGTCGCCGACGAGATTCCGCAGACGGTCCCCGCGCCACTGGCTGCCGTACTCAAGCAGCTGTCGCGCAGCGGTGTGAGCATCGGAGCATTGTCCGCCGGTATCTACCCGCTGGCGCAGTTGGGTCTGCTCGACGGTTACCGCGCCGCTGTGCACTGGCGCTGGCACGACGATTTCACCGAGCGTTACCCCAAGGTCATCGCCACCAACCACCTGTTCGAGTGGGACCGTGATCGACTCAGTGCTTGCGGCGGCATGGCGGTGCTCGATCTGCTGCTGGCCGTGCTGTCCCGCGACCATGGTGCGGAGCTGGCGGGCGCAGTCTCCGAAGAGCTGGTAGTGGAGCGCATCCGCGAAGGCTCCGAACGCCAGCGCATCCCGCTGAAGAACCGCCTCGGCTCCAGCCACCCGAAGCTCACCCAGGCGGTGCTGCTGATGGAGGCGAACATCGAGGAGCCGCTGACCACCGACGAGATCGCCCAGCACGTGTGCGTCTCGCGCCGCCAGCTGGAGCGCATCTTCAAACAGTACCTGACCCGGGTGCCCAGCCAGTATTACCTGGAGCTGCGCCTGAACCGCGCGCGGCAGATGCTCATGCAGACCAGCAAGTCGATCATCCAGATCGGCCTGTCCTGCGGCTTCTCCAGCGGTCCGCATTTCTCCAGCGCCTACCGCAACTTCTTCGGCGTGACCCCGCGCGAAGACCGCAACCAGCGCCGCGGCCAGAGCGCCGCCGAAGCCGCCCCGGTCGCCACCGAGCGCGGTTGACACCGCGCTTTGCGCAGGGCGAATAACCTGGAGCTGGTTATCCGCCCTACAAGCTTCGCCTGATACTTTCTTGTTGCGCAGTTGGCGAGCAGGGGGCAGACGCCCTCTCGCTCCTGCACAAAAGCCCCTTCCTGCCTTATTCCTTTTTCCCTCGTTCGCGCAGCGAACAAATTCCACGGTCGCTTGTACCCGCAGCAGGCCGCAGGCCTTACACTGCGCCTTCCCGACGCTTTCTGTCGCATTTCCGTAAGCCTCGGCAATTCGCGGGTTGGCGCTATAACAAGTTGTCGCATGGCGGCAATGACGGCCCGCTGTTCGTCCCTACAATCCATTCATCGATAGCCGCCTCAACCAGGCAGGAGAACACCGATGTCCGCTCCGCAAGCTCAGGTCCAACGCTCCGACTTCGACCAGGTCATGGTTCCCAACTATTCGCCGGCAGCCTTCATTCCGGTGCGTGGCGAGGGTTCCCGAGTCTGGGATCAGAGCGGCCGAGAGCTGGTGGACTTCGCCGGCGGCATCGCGGTCAGTTCCCTGGGGCATGGCCATCCAGCGCTGATGCAGGCGCTGACCGAGCAGGCCGGCAAGATCTGGCACGTCTCCAACGTCTTCACCAACGAGCCGGCCCTGCGCCTGGCCAAGAAGCTGATCGACGCCACCTTCGCCGAGCGCGTGTTCTTCGCCAACTCCGGCGCCGAGGCCAACGAGGCCGCGCTGAAGCTGGCGCGCCGCTACGCCCACGATGTCTACGGCCCCGAGAAGTACGAGATCATCTCGATGGTCAACAGCTTCCACGGCCGTACCCTGTTCACCGTCAATGTCGGTGGCCAGGCCAAGTACTCCGATGGTTTCGGCCCGAAGGTCGAAGGCATCACCCACATCCCGTTCAACGACCTGGAAGCCCTGAAGGCGGCCATCTCCGACAAGACCTGTGCCGTGATCATCGAACCGGTGCAGGGCGAGAGCGGCGTGCTGCCGGCCGACCAGGCCTACCTGGAAGGCGTGCGCAAGCTGTGCGACGAAAACAACGCGCTGCTGATCTTCGATGAAGTGCAGAGCGGCTTCGGTCGTATCGGCTACCTCTACGCCCACCAGTACTACGGCGTGAACCCGGACATCCTCTCCAGCGCCAAGGGCCTGGGCGGCGGCTTCCCGATCGGCGCCATGCTGACCACCGCGAAGATCGCCGAGCACCTGGTCGTCGGCACCCATGGCACTACCTACGGCGGCAACCCGCTGGCGTGCGCAGTCGCCGGCGCAGCCTTCGACGTGATCAATACCCCGGAAGTGCTCGCAGGTGTGAAAGCCAAGCACGAGCGCTTCAAGGTCCGCCTGGAAAAGATCGCCGCCGAGTACGGCATCTTCACCCAGGTTCGCGGCATGGGCATGCTGATCGGCGCGGTGCTCAACGATGCCTTCAAGGGTAAGGCCAAGGACGTGCTCAACGCCGCTGAGAAGGAAGGCGTGATGGTCCTGCAGGCTGGCCCGGACGTGGTGCGTTTCGCGCCCAGCCTGGTGATCCCGGACGCGGACATCGACGAAGGCCTGGATCGCCTCGAGCGCGCCATCGCCAAGCTGACCCGCGGCTGATCCCCCGGCTACGCTGAACCGGCGGGGCCTGTGCCTCGCCGCTCAACCGGCCGGATCGTCCCGGCCGGTTCTTCGAATGCCCCTATGAGCGCGGCACAGGCTGTGTCGCGTCCATGATCCATCAACCAAGAATCACAATTTTTGTCTGGTTAGAGGAGTGACGCCATGCTGGTGATGCGCCCCGCCCAAGTGGCCGACCTGCAGCAAGTGCAGCGTCTCGCCGCGGACAGCCCGGTCGGCGTCACGTCGCTGCCGGACGACGCGGAACGCCTGCGCGAGAAGATCCTCGCCTCGGAGGCCTCGTTCGCCGCCGAAGTGAGCTTCAACGGTGAAGAGAGCTACTTCTTCGTGCTCGAGGACAGCGAGACTGGCCGCCTGGTCGGCTGCTCGGCCATCGTTGCTTCCGCCGGCTTCTCCGAGCCCTTCTACAGCTTCCGCAACGAAACCTTCGTGCATGCTTCCCGCGAGCTGAAGATCCACAACAAGATCCACGTCCTCTCGCTGTGCCACGACCTCACCGGCAACAGCCTGCTGACCAGCTTCTACGTCGAGCGCGACCTGGTGAACACGCCGATCGCCGAGCTCAACTCCCGTGGCCGCCTGCTGTTCATGGCCAGCCATCCGGAGCGCTTTGCCGACGCGGTGGTGGTGGAGATCGTCGGCTACAGCGACGATCAGGGCCAGTCGCCGTTCTGGAACGCCATCGGGCGCAACTTCTTCGATCTCGACTACACCGAGGCCGAAAAACTGTCCGGGCTGAAGAGCCGCACCTTCCTCGCCGAGCTGATGCCGCACTACCCGATCTATGTGCCGCTGCTGCCCGACGAGGCGCAGGAAGCGATGGGCCAGGTGCATCCGCGTGCGCAGATCACCTTCGACATCCTGATGCGCGACGGCTTCGAGTCCGAGAACTACGTGGATATCTTCGATGGCGGTCCGGCGCTGCATGCGCGGACCTCGAACATCCGCTCCATCGCTCAGAGCCGCCAGGTGCCGGTGCGCATCGGCGCGTCGGGTCATGGGAGCCGCAGTTATCTGGTGACCAACGGCCAGTTGCAGGATTTCCGCGCCATTGTCGCCGAACTCGACTGGGTGCCGGGCAAGCCCGTCACCCTGAACCAGGAAACCGCCGATGCCCTGGGCATCGGCGAGGGCGCCAGCGTGCGCCTGGTTGCGATCTGAGGGGAGAGAGCATGATCGTCCGTCCCGTAACCAGCGCCGACCTGCCGGCTCTGTTTGACCTGGCGCGCAGCACCGGCACCGGTCTGACCACCCTGCCGGCCAACGAGCAGCGCCTGCAGCACCGGGTGAACTGGGCCGAAAAGGCCTTCCGTGGCGAAGCCGAGCGCGCCGACGCCGACTACCTGTTCGTGCTGGAGAACGATGAAGGCAAGGTCGTCGGCATCTCCGCCGTGGCCGGCGCCGTCGGCCTGCGCGAGCCCTGGTACAACTACCGCGTTGGCCTGACCGTCAGCGCCTCCCAGGAATTGGGCATCCACCGCGAGATTCCCACGCTTTTCCTGGCCAACGACCTCACCGGGCAGTCCGAGCTGTGCTCGCTGTTCCTGCATGCGGATCACCGCTCCGGCCTGAACGGTCGCCTGCTGTCCAAGGCGCGCTTCCTGTTCATCGCCGAGTTCCGCGAGCTGTTCGGTGACAAGGTGATCGCCGAGATGCGCGGCATGTCCGATGCGGCCGGGCGCTCGCCGTTCTGGGAAAGCCTGGGCCGGCACTTCTTCAAGATGGAATTCAGCCAGGCCGACTACCTGACCGGCGTGGGCAACAAGGCCTTCATCGCCGAGCTGATGCCCAAGTTCCCGCTTTACACCTGCTTCCTCTCGGAAGAGGCGCGCTCGGTGATCGGCCGTGTGCACTCCGATACCGAGCCGGCGCTGGCCATGCTCAAGGCTGAAGGTTTCAGCTATCAGGGTTACGTCGACATCTTCGACGCCGGCCCCGCCATCGAGGCGCCGACCGAGAAGGTCCGCGCCATCGCCGACAGCCAGAACCTGGTGCTGGCGATCGGCACGCCGGGCGACGATGCCGAGCCTTACCTGATCCACAACCGCAAGCGCGAGGAGTGCCGTATCACCGCGGCCCCGGCGCGCGTGGCCGCCGGCTCGCTGGTGGTCGATGCGCAGACTGCCAAGCGCCTGCGCCTGTCCGCCGGGGCCTCGGTCCGCGCGGTGCCCCTCTCCGGAAAACGCAACTGACGCCGCCCGGCGTCAGGGGAGCCTGATGATGAATACCCACTACATTGCCGGCCAGTGGCTGGCGGGCGAAGGCGAGCCTCTGGAATCGCTGTGCCCGGTCAGCCAGAACGTGGTCTGGTCCGGCCGTGCCGCTTCCGAGTCGCAAGTCGCCGCCGCCGTCACCGCCGCGCGCAATGCCTTCCCGGCCTGGGCCCGTCGCCCGGTGCAGGAGCGCATCGCCGTGCTGGAGCGCTTCGCCGCTGCCCTCAAGGGCCGCTCCGAAGAAATGGCCCGCGCCATTGGTGAGGAGACCGGCAAGCCGCTGTGGGAAGCCGCCACCGAAGTGACCAGCATGGTCAACAAGGTCAACATTTCGGTCCAGGCCTTCCGTGAACGCACGGGTGAAAAGAGTGGCCCGCTGGCCGACGCCACTGCCGTGCTGCGCCACAAGCCTCACGGTGTGGTCGCCGTGTTCGGCCCATACAACTTCCCCGGCCACCTGCCCAACGGCCACATCGTGCCGGCCCTGCTGGCGGGCAATGCCGTGGTGTTCAAGCCCAGCGAGCTGACCCCGAAGGTCGCCGAGCTGACCCTGCAGGCCTGGATCGAGTCGGGCATTCCCGCTGGTGTGATCAACCTGGTGCAGGGCGCCCGCGATACTGGGGTGGCCTTGGCTGGCAACGACGACATCGACGGCCTGTTCTTCACCGGCTCCAGCCGCACCGGTAACCTGCTGCACAGCCAGTTCGGCGGTCGCCCGCAGAAAATCCTGGCACTGGAAATGGGCGGCAATAACCCGCTGATCGTCGACGAAGTGAAGGACGTGGATGCTGCTGTCTACACCATCATCCAGTCCGCCTTCATTTCCGCCGGCCAGCGCTGCACCTGCGCCCGCCGCCTGCTGGTGCCGCAGGGCGCCTGGGGCGACGCGCTGATCGAGCGCCTGGTGGCCGTGGCCGCGACCATCAAGGTCGGCGCCTTCGATGAGCAACCGGCGCCCTTCATGGGCTCGGTGATCTCGCTGGCCGCCGCCGAGCATCTGATCAAGGCTCAGGAACAACTGCTGGCCAAGGGCGCCAGGCCGCTGCTGGCGATGACCCAGCCGCTGGCCACGGCCGCGCTGCTGACTCCCGGCATCCTCGACGTGACCGCCGTCAGCGAGCGCCCGGACGAAGAGTTCTTCGGCCCCTTGCTGCAGGTGATCCGCTACGCCGACTTCGACGCCGCCGTGCGTGAAGCCAACGCTACCCAGTACGGCCTCGCTGCCGGCCTGCTGTCGGACTCCCGCGAGCGCTACGAGGACTTCCTCATCGAAAGCCGCGCCGGCATCGTCAACTGGAACAAGCAGCTGACCGGCGCCGCCAGCAGCGCGCCGTTCGGCGGTATCGGCGCCTCCGGTAACCACCGCCCGAGCGCGTACTACGCGGCCGACTACTGCGCGTACCCGGTCGCCTCGCTGGAAAGCGACAGCCTGAGCCTGCCTGCAACCCTGACTCCGGGAGTGAGCCTGTGATGACCGCCTATGAGATGAACTTCGACGGTCTGGTCGGGCCGACGCACAACTACGGCGGCTTGTCCTACGGCAACGTGGCTTCGCAGAGCAACAGCCAGGCGGCCTCCAACCCGCGCGAAGCGGCGAAGCAGGGCCTGTCGAAGATGAAGGCGCTGATGGAAATGGGCTTCAAGCAGGGCGTGTTCGCCCCGCAGGAACGCCCTGCCGTCGCCTCGCTGCGCGCCCTGGGCTTCTCCGGCACCGACGCCGAGGTGATCGCCAAGGCAGCGAAAGACGCCATGCCGCTGCTCGCTGCGGTCAGCTCGGCGTCCTGCATGTGGACCGCCAACGCCGCCACCGTCAGCCCCGGTGCCGACACGGCCGATGGCCGCGTGCACTTCACCGCCGCCAACCTGAACTGCAAGTTCCACCGTTCCATCGAGCACCCGCAGACCAGCCGCATCCTTGCGGCGATGTTCAATGACGAGCAGCACTTCGCCCACCACGCCGCGCTGCCGGCAGTCGCCCAGTTCGGCGACGAGGGCGCGGCCAACCACACGCGCTTCTGCAAGTCCTATGGCGAAGCTGGCGTCGAGTTCTTCGTGTTCGGTCGCAGCGCCTTCGACAGCCGCTTCCCGGCGCCGCAGCGCTACCCGGCGCGGCAGACCCTGGAAGCCTGCCAGGCGGTCGCCCGCCTGCACGGCCTGAGCGACGACGGCGTGGTCTACGCCCAGCAGAACCCGGCGGTAATCGACCAGGGCGTGTTCCACAACGACGTCATTGCGGTCGGCAACGGCGAAGTGCTGTTCCACCACGAAGACGCCTTCCTTGACACCGAGCGCGTGCTTGCCGAGTTGCACGACAAGCTGGGGCGCCGTGGCGGTCGCTTCCGCGCCGTGTGCGTGCCGCGCGACCAGGTGACTGTCGAGGACGCGGTGAAGTCCTACCTGTTCAACAGCCAGTTGCTCACGCGCGCCGATGGCAACATGCTGCTGATCGTCCCGGAGGAGTGCCGCAAGAACGAGCGCGTCTGGCAATACCTCTCGCGCCTGACCGCCGAGGACGGCCCGATCCGCGAGGTGAAGGTGTTCGATCTCAAGCAGAGCATGCAGAACGGCGGCGGCCCCGCTTGCCTGCGCCTGCGCGTGGCGCTCAGCGACGCCGAGCTGGCCGCGGTCAATCCGGGCGTGATCATGACCCCGACCCTGCACGACACCCTGGTCACCTGGGTCGACAAGCACTACCGCGATCGACTGGCCGAAACCGACCTGGCCGATCCGCAACTGCTCGTCGAGTGCCGGACGGCGTTGGATGAATTGAGCCAGATCCTTAAACTGGGCTCGGTTTATCCCTTCCAGCAGATTTGAGTAACTGACATGACCGAAAGCCTCCCGCTGATTCTCGAAGACAACAAGGGCGAGCGCCGCGAAACCCACACCGCGCGCCTGGCCATCCGCCTGGAAGGGCGCGAGCTGTGGCTGGAGGCCGATGGCAAGGGCGGCCTTACGATCTACGCCGACTCCCATGAGGACGACGCCGAGATCCCGCTGCTGGTGGTGCGCCCGCAGGCGGTGAACCAGTTGGGCCTGAGCCTTGAGCTGGAAGCCGCCGAAGTCCACGAACATGGTCCAGACTGTGGATGTGACCATCACCACTGATCGCGGAGTCTGCGGCCGCTCCGGCCGCGGGGAATGATGGAGGCGTCCGCATGCTAGCTCTGGGCAAACTGCTCGAACTGACCCTCGCCGGCCGTGAGCCGACGGAAAAGATTCAGCTCACCGCGGACGGTACCCGTCTGCACTGGCTGGCTGAAGGCGCCCTCGAAGTCACTCCGCCGGTGGCGCGCGACAATGGCCGCGACCTGCTGCTCTCGGCGGGTATCCACGGCAACGAGACGGCCCCCATCGAACTGCTCGACCGCCTGGTACACCGCATCGCCCGTGGCGAGCTGAAGCCGGCGTCGCGGGTGCTGTTCCTGCTCGGCAATCCCGAGGCCATGCGCCGTGGCGAGCGTTACCTGGAGCAGGACATCAACCGCCTGTTCTGCGGTCGCCACGAGGAGGGCAGCGGCAACGAAGCGCTGCGGGCGTCAGAGCTGGAGCGTCTGGCTGCCGCGTTCTTCGCCCGCGAGGGCCGCCCGCGTCTGCACTACGACCTGCACACGGCCATCCGGGGCTCGAAGATCGAGCAGTTCGCGCTCTACCCCTGGGCCAGCGGCCGCGAGCACTCCCGCGACGAGCTGGCGCGCCTGCGCAGTGCCGGCATCGATGCGGTGCTGCTGCAAAGCAAGCCGGGCATCACTTTCAGCGCCTACACCTACAGCCAGCTGGGCGCCGAGGCGTTCACCCTGGAACTGGGCAAGGCGCGGCCGTTCGGCCAGAACCAGGCGGTGAACCTGGATCGCCTCGAAGCGATGCTGCAGGGCGTGATCAGCGGCCAGGAGGCGGGCGGCGCGCAGATCGACGGCCTGCAACTGTTCGCGGTCTCCCGCGAAGTGATCAAGCACAGTGATCACTTCCGCCTGCATCTGGACGATGCGGTGGACAATTTCACCGAGCTGGATCACGGCTTCCTGCTCGCCGAGGACATCGGCGGCACCCGCTGGATCGTGGAAGAGCAGGGCGCGCGGATCATCTTCCCCAACCCGCGGGTGAAGAACGGCCTGCGCGCCGGCATCCTGGTCATTCCCACCGAGCTTTGATCTCCCCGGCGCGCGCCCATCGCGCGCCTTGTTTCCCCTCTGGCGAGCGCTTAGCATCGGCCCTTTCCGCCTGATGCCCGAGGAGCCTTGCCATGTCCATCATCGACCTTCGCAGCGACACCGTGACCCTGCCCACCGCCGGCATGCGCGAGGCGATGGCGCGGGCCGAACTGGGCGATGACGTCTACGGCGAAGACCCGACGGTGAACCGTCTGGAAGCGTCCCTGGCCGAGCGCCTGGGCTTCGCCTCCGCGCTGTTCGTGCCCACTGGCACCATGAGCAACCTGCTCGGCCTGATGGCTCACTGCGGCCGGGGCGATGAGTACATCGTCGGCCAGCAGGCGCACACCTATAAATATGAAGGCGGCGGCGCTGCGGTCCTGGGCTCGATCCAGCCACAGCCCATCGATGGCGAAGCCGACGGCTCGCTGGACCTGGCCAAGGTCGAGGCGGCGATCAAGCAGGACGATTTCCACTTCGCCCGCACTCGCCTGCTGGCGCTGGAAAACACCATGCAGGGCAAGGTCCTGCCGCTGACCTACCTGGCCGCTGCACGGGAAATGACTCGCCGCCGTGGCCTGGCGCTGCACCTGGACGGCGCGCGCCTGTACAACGCGGCAGTGAAGCTGGGCGTGGATGCCGGCGAGATCACCCGCCACTTCGACTCCGTCTCGGTGTGCCTGTCCAAGGGCCTTGGTGCGCCGGTGGGGTCGGTGCTCTGCGGCGATGCCGAGCTGATCGGCCGCGCGCGTCGCCTGCGCAAGATGGTTGGCGGCGGCATGCGCCAGGCTGGCGGTCTGGCTGCGGCGGCACTGTATGCGCTGGACCATCAGGTCGAGCGCCTGGCCGAGGACCACGCCAACGCCGAAGCGCTGGGCCGTGGCCTGGCGGAACTGGGCTATGCCATCGAGCCGGTGCAGACCAACATGGTCTACGTCGGCATCGGCGAGCAGGCCGGCGCGCTGGGTGAGCACTTGGCCAAACATGGCATTCGTGTCAGCCCGGCGGCGCGCCTGCGACTGGTCACCCACCTCGATGTGAAAAGCGCCGATATCCCGCGTATCGTCGAAGCTTTTGCCGCCTTTCGTCGTTCCTGACAGAAATTATTGCGCGATAGGGGTTAACTATCGCGCAAAGACACTACAACCTTGATGCGGGGCCGATATAATGCGGCCCTTTGCCGGCGATTCGTGGCCGCATTTTTCCGTGGAAGAACCTATGAAAAGCGCTGAAATCCGTGAAGCCTTCCTCCGCTTCTTCGAAGAGAAGGGGCACACCCGCGTAGCGTCCAGTTCGCTGATCCCCGCGAACGACCCGACCCTGCTGTTCACCAACGCAGGCATGAACCAGTTCAAGGATTGCTTCCTGGGCCTGGAAAAGCGCGCCTACACCCGCGCCACCACCAGCCAGAAGTGCGTGCGTGCCGGCGGCAAGCACAACGACCTGGAAAACGTCGGTTACACCGCGCGCCACCACACCTTCTTCGAAATGCTGGGCAACTTCAGCTTCGGCGACTATTTCAAGCGCGACGCCATCACCTACGCCTGGGAATTCCTGACCTCGGACAAATGGCTGAACCTGCCCAAGGAAAAGCTCTGGGTCACCGTCTACGCCAGCGATGACGAGGCGTACGACATCTGGACCCAGGAAGTCGGCATTCCCGCCGAGCGCATGGTCCGCATCGGCGACAACAAGGGCGCTCCCTACGCATCGGACAACTTCTGGGCGATGGGCGACACCGGTCCGTGCGGCCCGTGCACCGAGATCTTCTTCGACCACGGCGCCGACATCTGGGGCGGCCCGCCCGGCTCGCCGGAAGAAGACGGCGACCGCTACATCGAGATCTGGAACAACGTCTTCATGCAGTTCAACCGCACCGCGGACGGCGTCATGCACCCGCTGCCGGCGCCGAGCGTGGACACCGGCATGGGCCTTGAGCGCATCAGCGCCGTGCTGCAGCACGTCCACTCGAACTACGAGATCGACCTGTTCCAGAGCCTGCTGAAGGCTTCGGCCGACGCCATCGGCTGCGCCAACGACGACGCACCGTCGCTGAAAGTGGTTGCCGACCACATCCGTTCCTGCGGTTTCCTGATCGCCGACGGCGTGCTGCCGTCCAACGAAGGTCGTGGCTATGTGCTGCGCCGCATCATCCGTCGCGCCTGCCGCCACGGTAACAAGCTGGGCGCCAAGGGCACCTTCTTCCACAAGATCGTCTCCGCCCTCGTCGGCGAGATGGGCGAGGCCTTCGTCGAGCTCAAGCAGCAGCAGGCGCACATCGAGCGCGTGCTGAAGACCGAGGAAGAGCAGTTTGCCAAGACCCTGGAGCAGGGTCTGAAGATCCTCGAGCAGGACCTGTCCGAGCTCAAGGGCAGCGTCATCCCCGGCAACGTGGTGTTCAAGCTGTACGACACCTACGGCTTCCCGGTGGACCTGACCAACGACATCGCCCGCGAGCGCAGCCTGACCCTCGACGAGGAAGGCTTCGAGCGCGAGATGGAGGCCCAGCGCGAGCGTGCCCGCTCCGCCAGCGCCTTCGGCATGGACTACAACAGCCTGGTGAAAGTGGATGGCGACACCCGCTTCCTCGGCTACCAGGGCGTTTCCGGCGCCGGCCAGATCATTGCCCTGTTCAAGGACGGCAAGGCCGTCGAGCAGTTGGGTGAAGGCGAGGAGGGCGTGGTCGTCCTCGACCAGACTCCGTTCTACGCCGAATCCGGCGGCCAGGTTGGCGACAGCGGTTTCCTTGAGGCTGCAGGCGTGCGCTTCGACGTGCGCGACACCACCAAGGCTGGCGGCGCTCACCTGCACCACGGCGTGGTTGCCCAGGGCAGCCTGACCGTTGGCGCTGCCGTGAAGGCCGAGGTCGCGCCTGGCGTGCGCCAGGCCACCGCGCTGAACCACTCCGCTACCCACCTGCTGCACGCTGCGCTGCGCCAGGTACTGGGCGATCACGTCCAGCAGAAGGGCTCGCTGGTCGACAGCCAGCGCCTGCGCTTCGACTTCAGCCACTTCGAGGCGATCAAGCCCGAGCAGCTGAAGCAACTGGAAGACATCGTCAACGCCGAAATCCGCAAGAACTCCGAGGTCGAGACCGAAGAGACCGATATCGAGTCCGCCAAGAACAAGGGCGCCATGGCGCTGTTCGGCGAGAAGTACGGTGATCAGGTGCGCGTGCTGAGCATGGGCGGCAAGTTCTCCGTCGAGCTGTGCGGCGGTACACACGTGTCCCGCACCGGCGATATCGGCCTGTTCAAGATCACCAGCGAAGGCGGTGTGGCTTCCGGCGTGCGTCGTATCGAGGCGGTCACCGGCGGCGCAGCGCTGGCCTACCTCAACGGTGCCGAAGAGCAGCTCAAGGAGGCAGCCGGCCTGGTCAAGGGCAGCCGTGACAACCTGCTGGACAAGCTCTCCGGTCTGATCGAACGCAACCGTCAGCTGGAGAAGGAACTGGAGCAGCTCAAGGCCAAGGCCGCCAGCGCGGCCGGCGACGACCTGGCGGGTTCCGCCGTGGAAGTCGGTGGCGTGAAGGTGCTGTCCTCGCGTCTCGACGGCCTGGACGGCAAGGCGCTGCTGGCGCTGGTCGACCAGTTGAAGAACAAGCTGGGCAGCGGGGTCATCCTGCTGGGCGGCGTGTTCGAAGAGAAGGTCGTGCTGGTCGCCGGCGTGACCCAGGACCTGACCGCCAAGCTGAAAGCGGGCGATCTGATGAAGCAGGCCGCTGCGGCCGTGGGCGGGAAGGGCGGTGGTCGCCCGGACATGGCCCAGGGCGGTGGCGTCGATGCCGGCAAGCTGGACGAAGCTCTGGCGCTGGCAGTGAAGTTTGTCGAACAGGGCCTCTAAAGGCCCTGAAATACGGGGCCCGCAGCGCGTCCGGCGGGCCTTGGCAGCATGCGGTGATGCATGTTTAATGGGCGCCCTTCAGGAATCAGGCGGCTTTTGAAATGGCTTTGATCGTACAGAAGTTTGGAGGGACCTCCGTCGGCACCGTCGAGAGAATCGAGCAGGTAGCCGAGAAGGTGAAGAAATTCCGTGAAGCGGGCGACGACATCGTCGTGGTGGTGTCCGCCATGAGCGGCGAGACCAACCGCCTGATTGGTCTGGCGAAACAGATCATGGACCAGCCGATTCCGCGCGAGCTGGATGTGATGGTCTCCACCGGCGAGCAAGTGACCATCGCCCTGCTGAGCATGGCGCTGATGAAGCGCGGCGTGCCGGCGGTTTCCTACACCGGTAACCAAGTCCGTATCCTTACCGACAGTTCCCACACCAAGGCGCGTATCCTGAGCATCGACGATGCGAACATTCGCGCAGATCTGAAAGCCGGTCGTGTAGTCGTGGTCGCTGGCTTCCAGGGTGTGGACGAGCAGGGCAACATCACTACCCTCGGCCGTGGTGGTTCCGACACCACCGGCGTAGCCCTGGCGGCGGCACTGAAGGCCGATGAGTGCCAGATCTATACCGACGTCGATGGCGTCTACACCACCGACCCGCGCGTCGTGCCGCAGGCGCGCCGCCTGGACAAGATCACCTTCGAAGAGATGCTGGAAATGGCCAGCCTCGGTTCCAAGGTGCTGCAGATCCGCTCGGTGGAATTCGCCGGCAAGTACAACGTCCCGCTGCGCGTGCTGCACAGCTTCCAGGAGGGTCCGGGCACCCTCATTACCCTTGATGAAGAGGAATCCATGGAACAGCCGATCATCTCCGGCATCGCCTTTAACCGCGACGAAGCCAAGCTGACCATCCGTGGCGTACCGGATACTCCCGGCGTTGCTTTCAAGATTCTCGGCCCGATCAGTGCCGCCAATGTAGAAGTCGACATGATCGTGCAGAACGTCGCGCACGATAACACCACCGACTTCACCTTCACCGTGCACCGCAACGACTACCAGGCCGCCCTGGAAATCCTCAAGCAGACCGCCACCACCATCGGTGCGCGCGAAGCCACTGGCGACACCAACATCGCCAAGGTTTCCATCGTCGGTGTCGGCATGCGGTCTCACGCCGGTGTCGCCAGCCGCATGTTCGAAGCCCTGGCCAAGGAGACCATCAACATCCAGATGATCTCCACCTCGGAAATCAAGGTTTCCGTGGTCATCGAAGAGAAATACCTCGAGTTGGCGGTCCGTGCCCTGCACACCGCTTTCGAACTCGACGCCCCGGCCCGACAGGGCGAGTAAGGCGGGATATACCGAAAGGCGCGGCTACCCCGCGCCTTTTGTCGTTTTTGACTGTCTGACAGGAACTTTCTTTCCGGCAGGACTGGTCAATACTTGGGTGAAGGATTCGCGCACTTGATCTATACGAATCTGCCACCATTTCTTTTTTTGCAGACTGCTTATCCCGTAACACGTAAGGAGAAAGGAATGCTGATTCTGACACGCCGGGTCGGAGAGACCCTGATGGTCGGTGATGACGTCACCGTGACTGTACTGGGCGTCAAAGGCAATCAGGTGCGTATCGGTGTGAATGCGCCGAAGGAAGTTGCCGTGCACCGTGAGGAAATCTACCAGCGCATCCAGAAAGAGAAAGACCAAGAACCAAACCATTAATTTTTCTAAAATTTTTCTTTGCAAACGGGGAAAACATGGATATCATGCGCCCCGTGTTGCGGAGAGGTGGCCGAGTGGCCGAAGGCGCTCCCCTGCTAAGGGAGTACACCTCAAAAGGGTGTCGGGGGTTCGAATCCCCCCCTCTCCGCCATTGCATCCTCTGGTGCGATGAGTTGCCCGGTTACGTAAGTGACTGAAAAGATTGAAAAAATCTTGTTGACAGCTCAGAAGAATCGCCCTAGAATTTGCGCCCTCATCAGCGCACTCATAGCTCAGCTGGATAGAGTACTCGGCTACGAACCGAGCGGTCGGAGGTTCGAATCCTCCTGAGTGCGCCATATAAGAGGCAACGCGAAAGCGGGGCTTCAGTGGCGAAAGGGCTGAAAAGCCATTAGCTGCAACCAGTTGGTGAATCTGGTTAAACTTTGCCAACGACGCACTCATAGCTCAGCTGGATAGAGTACTCGGCTACGAACCGAGCGGTCGGAGGTTCGAATCCTCCTGAGTGCGCCATATACAAAAGGGCCTGCAGTAATGCAGGCCCTTTTTCTTTGCCTTCAAAAAACTTTCCATTCGAAAAGCATTGGGCGGCGTAATCAGCGCTTCGCCTTGCCCATCACGCAACCATCCTCGTCAAAGGTCACGGTACGTGCGCCGTGCTTCTTGTCCGCCTCGTAGTGGTAGCGCAACGTCTCGTTGTGCTGGCTGGTCCTGTCGGGCCTCCCCAGGGCGCTCTCCACGTCGCTGCGGGTCATTCCGGTCCTCACTCGCCCTTCGATGATCGCCTTGCGCCGTGCGCTGCCAGTGACGCGATTGCCGCAGCCATTCTGCTGTTCGCCAACGACCACGACGGACTCTCGCTCGGCGTCCTTTTTGCCCTGACCTTTGCTGCGCACCAGCGGCTTCTGTGGGGCGGACTCTTGCGGGATCGCCATCGGCACCGGCTCGCCGCTGCCGGGCGTGGGGTTGTTCGCTTCCTGGATTTCCTGCTGCCTTTCCACGGGGCAGCCATACTGACTGAACAGCACGCTGCCGTCGGCCGCAGTGCAGCGGAACACCGAGGTCGCCTCGCTGGTCGGAACCAGTGGAATCAGGAGTGAGCAGAGCAGGGCGGGCAGGCGCATGGTTTCCTCCGTGATGGCGGGCCTGCCTGCAGCCTAGGAGTGGAAATTGTCAGTCGGAGCCGGGTGTCCTGTGGGAGCTTTCGGGCGTCGAACCGGGCAGTGATTCGCCAGTGAACTTTCGCCCGCAAGCGATTGTTCTGGCCGCCATTTTGTAACGCCTAATACACCCCGGAGTGTTATCATTTCCCGCATCTGCCCTCGATGGGCGCATGGGACACCACCATGGACTTACCCAGTAGTTACTCAGAACCCCGATTGCGTACACACGACCTGATGTATTGATCCCCTCTGGCCCGTTCTGCCACTGGGGGTGGAGCGTGCTATGACCGAAGTAGAAGCCAAGAAGCCGCAGGAAAGCCTGCAGGACCGCCTCAACCAGGTGGTCGACCTGCTGCACAAGCACAAGCTGGTGGAAGACCTGACGCACCGTCAGGAAGGCCAGCATCAAGACCTCGTCGAAAACCTCGTGCATCGCCAGAACCTGGCGGAACTCCAGCGCAAGCTGGAAGAGTTGCACCCGGCCGACATCGCCCACATTCTCGAATCCCTTCCGCTGGATGACCGCCTGACGGTCTGGCAGCTGGTCAAGGCCGAGCGCGACGGCGACATCCTCCTCGAAGTCTCCGACTCCGTGCGGGAAACCCTGATCGCCGACATGGACGATCACGAGATCCTCGCCGCGGCCAGGGACATGGACGCCGACGAACTCGCGGACCTCGCGCCGGAACTGCCGCGCGATGTGGTCCACGAGCTGATGGAAAGCCTCGACCAGCAGCAACGCGAGCGTGTGCGTTCGGCGCTGTCCTACGAGGAAGACCAAGTCGGCGCGCTGATGGACTTCGAGATGGTCACCATCCGCGACGACGTCAGCCTGGAAGTGGTGCTGCGCTACCTGCGTCGACTGAAGGAGCTGCCGGGCCATACCGACAAGCTCTTCGTGGTCGACTACGACGGCGTGCTCAAGGGTGTGCTGCCGATCAAGCGCCTGCTGGTGAACGATCCGGACAAGGACGTGGCTGAAGTCATGGCTACCGATCCGGTGACTTTCACCCCCGACGAGGACGGCTACGACGCCGCCCAGGCGTTCGAACGTTACGACCTGATTTCCGCCCCTGTGGTGGACAAGAACAGCAAGCTCATCGGCCGTCTGACCATCGATGAGATGGTCGACCTGATCCGTGAGGAAAGCGAAAGCGAAGTCCTGAACATGGCCGGTCTGCGCGAGGAAGAAGACATCTTCGCCTCGGTCTGGAAGTCGGTCGGCAACCGTTGGGCGTGGCTGGCCACCAACCTGGTCACTGCCTTCATCGCCTCGCGGGTGATCGGCCTGTTCGAAGGTTCCATCGAGAAGCTGGTGGCGCTGGCCGCGCTGATGCCCATCGTGGCCGGCATCGGCGGCAATTCCGGTAACCAGACGATCACCATGATTGTCCGCGCCATGGCGTTGGATCAGATCCAGACCAGCAGTGCCAACCGCCTGCTGCGCAAGGAGCTGGGCGTAGCGCTGGTGAACGGCCTGGTATGGGGTGGCGTGATCGGTCTGGTTGCCTTCTACCTTTACGGCAACTGGGAGCTGGGTGCGGTCATGACAGGCGCCATGACGCTCAACCTGCTGCTCGCCGCGATGATGGGCGTGCTGATCCCGATGACGCTGCTGCGCCTGGGCCGCGACCCGGCCATGGGCTCCAGCGTGATGATCACCGCCATGACCGACAGCGGCGGATTCTTCATCTTCCTCGGGCTGGCCACGCTGTTCCTGATGTAACGCCAGCTCTGCCGAAAAGGCCGCCCGCGAGGCGGCTTTTTTGTGCCTGTGGTTATGCGGCACCGGTAAATCGCGGGCATGAAAAAGCCGGCTCGAGGCCGGCTGTTTCGGGTGGCGCGAACGAATCAGGCGTCGTTCTGTGCCATCTCGGCATCGTGCGCGATCAGGGCGATCAGCGCGTTCTGCTGACGATGGGTCAGCTGACGGAAGCGCTGCAGCAGTTCGCGCTCGTGCAGGCTGAGTTCCGGGCTGTCCAGGCGAATGCCCAGGTTGTCCTGCAGGGCGCCTTCCTGCAGCAGGCTCTGTTCGAGACGCGCGATGATCTCGGAGTTCATGCTGCGGTGGTGGCTGCGAGCGACGTCGGCGATACGCTCACGCATGCCTTCGGGCAGACGTACGACGAACTTGTCAGCGGTACGGCTGGAGTAGGTGGGGGTTGCCTGTTTCAATGGGCGCATACTTTAAACCTGTAAGTCAGGGAGGCCGATGCCATGGGTCAGCGTTCGTTCAGGCCCTTTGACAGCGATTTCCAGTGGCCGTTCAGCGCGTCGTCAAAGCTTTTGAAAAAATATCCAATAACTTGACGTCAAACCTTCGGCATATTGTGTCTCGGGTGAAGGCTAAATGCCAGCACCAATCGTCCGAAATGAGACCGCCTAGGCAGACCCTTCTTTGGATGGGAATTGAAGGGAAAGCTGGCGAAGTGCCCGTTCCAGTCAGCGTAGTCGATGTGTACTGTGCGCCTGCCTGCCGTTGGGCAGCCTGATGAGGGCACTTCGTCGCGGATTGCCATGATGGCACAGCGCTGGGTGGAGAGTCAGGAGCGGTGGCGGCGTGCGGGCGTCGATATCGGGTTTTCACTGATATCGCACAAGGCTCGGAGTATTATCCGCCCCGCGGATCAGAATTGAAGTAGCGCCGAGCCGCCGGCGCACCGAGAGTTTCATGACCCCAGGCAGACTGATTTTCCTGATGGGCCCTTCGGGCTCCGGCAAGGACAGCGTGTTGCAGGCCGCCAGCGCTCCGCTGGCCGCGTTGGATTGCCGGATCGTCCGGCGCGTCATCACCCGGTCAGCCGAGGCGCGGGGTGAAGAGGCGCAGTCGGTGAGCATCGACGAATTCGCCGAGCTGGAGCGCTCCGGCGCCTTTGCCATGAGCTGGCGCGCCAATGGCCTGCATTACGGCATTCCCCGCGAGATAGATGACTGGCTTGCTGCCGGTCACGACGTGCTGGTCAATGGTTCGCGCAAGTACCTGCCTGAGGCCCGTCGTCGTTATCCGCAGCTGATCGCGGTGCTGCTGAAGGTCGATGCCGAGGTGCTGCGACAGCGCCTGCTCAAGCGCGGGCGGGAGACGCTGGTGGAAATCGAGGAGCGCCTGGCGCGCAATGCGCACTTTGCCGATGGTCTGCCCGGGCCGCTGGTGGAGCTGGATAACTCGGTGTCCCTGGATGTGACAGTCGGCCACCTGCTGGGCTTGCTCGCCCCGCCGGATGCCCAGGCCAGCTGAAGTCAGTCCAGGCTCAGCGACAGGCTGACGCCGTGGGGCGCGAAGCCCATCGCCGCATAGAAACGGTGCGCCATTTCCCGGTCCTGGTGGCTGGAGAGCGCCAGCTTGTAGCACTTCCAGTCCCGCGCCCATTCCACGGCCCGGCCGATCAGCGCCTGGCCGATGCCCTGGCCGCGTGCACGGCTGTCCACCACCATGTCCTCGAGGATTGCCGAGCGGGCGAAACCGTGGGCGATGTGTTCGATCAGGTGCAGCGTGCAGGTGCCGAGCAAGGCTCCGTCGCGCTCGGCGATCAGCGTTACCCGCGAGGGCTGCTGGTTGCTCAGGGCGAGGGCGAGCAACGCGGTGTCGGGCAGCGGGTCGCGTGTGCCCAGTTGTTGCAGCAGAGGAGCAAGGGCCGCCGCATCATCGGCCGTGGCGACGCGCACATCGAAGGTAGCGAAGGGGGAGTCGGGCAGGGCGCCGTCGTCTGTGGTCATGGTGATTCTCCGGCTGACGGCGAAATTATGGACCGCGACGGTGGCGGCGGCATGACAAATCGCTTGTCGGTGGTTAACATGCCGACCCGATTGTCCCGGTAGCTCAATTGGATAGAGCGTCCCCCTCCTAAGGGGAAGGTTGGAGGTTCGACCCCTCTCCGGGACACCAGTACGCCAAGGCCCGCAACTGCGGGCCTTTTTCGTTTCTGCCCGAGGTGGCCATCAAGGCGAAAAGGTCACCCGGTTGCGCCCGTTGTGCTTGGCGTCGTACAGCGCCTGGTCGGCCTTGATCAGCGCCTGGCTGAGGGTGCCGTCGGCGGTGAGATGGGCCAGGCCCAGGCTGATGGTGACGTTGGGTGTACCGGGCAGCTCGGCGGTCACGCGGCGCAACTGCTCGACCCGCGACTGAGCCTCCTCCACGCTGATCCCCCACAGGTACAGGCCGAACTCCTCTCCGCCCAGGCGGGCGAATTCGAAGTCCTGCATTTCATGCTGGATGGCGCGCGCGACGCGGGTCAGCACTTCGTCGCCGATGTCATGCCCGTAGGTGTCGTTGACCCGCTTGAAGTGATCGATGTCGATCATCACCAGGTAGCGCTGCTCGCCGTCGCCTCCCAGGCGCTGGCCGACGCGGGTCATGAAGGAGCGGCGGTTGGGGATGCCGGTGAGCACGTCGAGGTAGGCCTGATCCAGCAGCAGCCGGGCCATGGCGTAGTTGTACAGCTTGGCCTTGCTCAGGTGGTGGAAGATGTAGACCGAGAGCGCGCTGATGAACAGCGGGTAGCAGACCAGCATGCTGCGTCGCGCGTCCAGGGCCGGCACATCGCCCAGCAGCGGGTTGAGGAAGGTCCAGGTCACTACCAGCACGGAATAGAAGGCGAGATTGTTCAGCGGCATCGCGGTGGCACTGTAGAGCACCGTGGCGGCCGCGATCACCAGCCAGGCAGGGCGCAGTGGCTCCGGCAAGCCGTCGATCACCAGGCGTGCGCCGAGGCTGAAGGTGATGACGAAGGCCAGGTTGAGCCAGTAGAAGTGCATCGCCTTGCGTACGAAGCTGGCCACCACGGTGATGAGGAAGAACACACCGAGGAAGAGCACCGAGACATAGGTGAAACCCTGACCGGCCTGGAAGCTGACGATGAGATCGAAGAGCAGCCACATGGCGGCGCTCACGGCAAAGATCAGCAGGCTGAGCCCGTGGAGTCGCTCGAAATCGTGCTGGAGGAATTCGGCCCTGATCCCGGCCGGGACGCTTTGCTTGAGTATCTCGGACTCGATGGTCTTGAACATGAACCGCCCTGTGCGCGTGTGGGATCGCTCGCGCGAGAATAGCCGAACCCGATGCCGACCGCGCTAGCGTGCGGCGGGCATCGGGTGGGGGATGTTTCAGGGCGTTGCGGAGGTGCTGGGATGCGCGCGCTGGTTGTCCAGCAGCGCCTTGCCCCAGGGCCGGTAGCGCACCTCGAACACGGCGCTGGCGTGGCAGCCGGTGGACGCGCTGGAAGGCGAGGCAGGTTCGGCATGGAAAGGCTGGCCGGCGGCACTGGTCTGGCGGAAGGCTTCGCGGACGATGCCGACCGGGCAGGGCAGGGCGGCGGCGTAAGCCTGGCGCACGCGCTCGGGCAGCGCGCCAGTGCCGGCACCGTCCTGCCACCAGACCTGCACGCCGAGCCCGGCGATCTGCCCCAGCCAGTCGCCGTATACCTGCGGCGCCAGCTTGCCACCAGAGAAGGCGCTCAGTTGCAGCGGTGCCTTCAACTGCCCGGCAAAGTGCTTAAGCTGATGCTGCAAGGCCTGGCGGCGTTCGACGGCCTGGAAGTGCCAGTCGTCCAGTTCCATCGGCAGGTACCAGGCGGCGACGGGCAGTTTCCACTGCTCGCCCACCTGCCGTTGCTGCGCCAGAGAGCGGCCCAGCTGATGCTGCCAGTAGGCTTCCAGGCCGGGCGTGTCCAGCTCGCTCTGGCGCTGGTAGTAGGCTGGGTCCATGTACAGCCCGAGGACCAGTTGCAGGCCATTGTCGTGGGCGCTTTTCAGGGAGCGCGCGAGCCAGCCGTTGGCACCGCCGAAGTCGGAGTCGCCATAGGCGGTCCATTGCACGATCAGGGTCTTCGTACCCTGGGCCGCGCTGGCGCGCCAGATCTGCTGCCACTGCGCGTCGCTCAGCGCTGCATCGACATTCAGCGGCTGGTAGAACAGGCGCTCATCGGCGTGCGCCGCGGTGGAACACAGCAGGGCCAGGGTGAAAATCAGACGTCGCATCAGAAGTTCACCTCGAGTCCCACCAGCCAGCCGTTGGCCTGTTCATAGAGATTGCCCGCCATGCCCAGTTGGTACTCGGTGCGCACGGTGACGTGGGCGCGGTACGCGTTGTAGCGGTCCTCGCCATACCAGTACTGCCAGCGCAGGCCGACGCCGCTGCGCAGGTCCTGGCGCCAGTCGTTGCTCGGGTCCTGCGCGGAGAACTCGGCAAAGCCGTACGGCATGATCGTCTGCGGCGAGTCCACCGGCAGCTTCCAGGTGTGGCCCTGCTGGTAGCGCGAGACCCACTGATGGTCGCCAGCGTGGGTCCACCAGGCGAAGTCGGTGTAAAGGAAGCGCTCGTCCCAGTCACTCTCGTCCACGCGCCAGTCGTTGCGGTACTCGCCCTGGTCGAGGAAGGAGGCGGTGGCGCGCAGCAGGAAGTCGGTGGAGGTCTGGCCGTACTTGTCGCGCTGGCGCACGTAGCGCTCGAACTTCTCGGGGGTGCCGATCTCGTGCAGACGGATGCCGTCGAAGGCGTAGTCGGAATCGCCGTCGTCGTTCACCGTATTCTGCTTGTACAGCTCGCTGTAGAGGTTGAGGTTGTAGTCGCCGAAGGGCTTGTAGCGCAGGCCGAAGCCGGCGGCGAGGGTCTGGGTGTACTGCTTGCGTCCTTCGTTGCCGGCGATCGCCCGGCCGTAGACCGAGAGGGTGCTGCCGTTGCGGGTCGGCTCCTCGCCCAGGGCGTGGTCCCAGATGAAGGTCTGCAGGTTCTGCGATTGCGCGCGGCGGCGGTTGCCGGTCTGGTTGTCGCCATTGAGGATCGGCACCGTGGTGACGCCGGCAGGCGACCAGGTGCTGGCGATGGTCAGGTTGTCGCGCTGGGACATGACCTGGTGTGCGCGGCGCTGGCGGAAGCGGCGGGCTTCGAGGCTGCCGTACTCGTCATCGGCGGCGACCGGGTCCTGTTCCAGGTCGATCACCCGGCGCAGCTCGCGGCGGGCGGCGAAGCTGTCCTCGGCTTCGTCATAGCGCCAGGCGAGGGTTTCGCCCAGGCGGAAGTCCTCGGGGTAATCGCGGGTGGCGCGCTCCAGGTAGGGGATCGCGGTGCGGCGTTCTTCCGGGGTGTCGGTGCCGGCCAGGCGCATGCCGTAGTCGGCACGGAAGCGCGGATTGTTCGGTTCGCGGCGTACCGCCTCGGCCAGCCAGAGTTTGCTCTGCTGCGTGTCCCCGGCCTTCTGTGCACTGCCGGCGGCGTTGTAGAAGTGCTGGCCGTTGGGCTGGTGCTGCAGGGCCTCGCGGTGCCGCGAAAGGGCTTCGGGGTAATCGCCGCGGGCGTCGGCGATGTTGGCGCCCAGTGCCCAGTCGTCCGCGCTGCCTTTCTTCGCCTGCTGCCAGTAGCGCTCGGCGCCGGCATTGTCGTTGGTGAGCAACGCGGCGCGGCTGGCGGTGAGACGGGCGTTGTCGTTGAGTTCGCTGGCGGGCAGGGCGTTGAAGATGCGCAGCGCACCGGCCGGATCGCCGGCGGCTTCCAGCGCATAGGCCAGTGGCAGCTGGCTTTGCTTGTCGCCGTGGGCGATCGCGGCCTGGTAGTAGACCACCGCTTCGCCGGGCCGCGCGGGCATGGAACAGCGGCCGAGGGCGCGCAGCTCGCCGGGGGTGTTGGAGTTCGGGCTCAGGTAGCGTTGCAGGGCGTCGCAGCGCCCGGCTTCGGCGAGGCGGCCGAGCAGGTAGCCGCGCGAGACCGGGTCGGCTTTGGGCAACAGGGCTTCGATGCGCGCGACGTCCAGAGGCGTGTCACTGCGTGCGTGGATGCCGGCCAGGCGCTGCAGCAGCGTGGGCGGCAGGTTGCCGCCGCGGCGGTCGTAGGCGCTCTCCAGCAGTTGCTTGGCGCGCTCGGTGCGCCCGGCGTTGAGGGCGAGGTAGCTGGCCTGATCCAGCGCCTTGAGGTCACCGGTCTGGCGATAGCGCTGCTCCCACAGTGCCGCCGCTTCGCCGGTGCGGCCGCGGGCCTGCAGTAGCTCGGCGCGCTGGCGCACCGTGTCGGGCGTCTGTGGCTGGCGCGATAGCCAGGCCAGAGCCAGATCGGTGCGCCCTTGGCGCCGCCAGGAGTCCACCAGTTGGTCGCGCCGGGCGGTGTCCCAGGGTTCGGGCAGCCGGGTGTTCTCCAGCAGGTCGGTGGCGTCCAGGCGCTGGGCCAGCACCAGCCAGGTCTTCGGATCGTCAGCCGGCTTGCACTGCTGCAGCTTCGCCAATGCCTCCGCCTGGTCGTGGCGCGACAGCCATTCGGTGGTTTCCAGGCAGGGACGGTTCTGCTGGTCACTGAGCTTGGTCACCAGCGGGGCGTCAGCGCTGTCGCGGGCGACCTCCAGCAGTTGCGCCTGGCGTGTCGGGTCGTTGCGGTCCTGTTCCGGCAGGGTGAGCAACCAGCGCTTGGCCACTTCGGTCTGCTCGACGGCGATGGCGCGGTCGATGATCGCCAGTCTTGCCTGGCGCGCGGCGTTGGCGTCGGGCGCCTGCTGGATCAGCTCCTCCAGCGGCTTTTCTTCCAGGCGCTGGGCGTAGGCGTTGGCCAGGCGGCGCCAGTCATCGGCGGAGAGTTGGTGAGCGGCGGCCAGCGGAGCCAGCTGGGCGATGGTGGTGTCCCAGTCACGCAGTTGTTCGGCCCAGTTGGCGCGGGCCTCGCGCAGCACGCGGCCATCGCTGCCCGGCGGTACGGTACCGAGCCATTCCAGCGCCTTGGCGGCACCCTGGGTCTGGCCGAGCTTGAGGCTGTAGGCCTGCCACAGGCGCACACGCTCGTTGGCGCTGCTGGTGTGGGCCAGCCACTGGTTGATCTGGGCTTCGGGGGGCGGGCCGTTCTCGATCAGGTCCAGGCGCAATTCGGTCAGGGCCTGCGCGCCGGCATCGGTGCCGGCCAGTGCCTGGGCTTCCTTCTCGGCGTCGTCGAAACGCTGCTGCTTGGCCAGGGACTGGATCAGCAGGGCGCGCGCCTCGGTGTTGTTCGGAACGCGGTCGAGCAAGTGGCGCATCAGGCGTTCGACTTCCGCCCAGTTGCTCTTCTTCGCTTCCTTGTAGCCCTTGTCGAGGTAGGGGAAGCTGCGGAAGCGCTGGAACTCCGTGAGCTGGTCATCGGCGGCCTGCGCCAGCGGGGCGGCGATGCTGGCCAGGATCAGGCCGTAAAGCAGGGGTTGTTGCGGTTTCACTCGGCCTCCCGGGCAATGCGATAGGCCTCGTGCTGTTCGCTGGCCTGTTCCTTGAGCGCTTCCTCGAGCACCTGCTGGGTGATCATGCCGCGCTTGATCAGGTGTTCGCCGAGGGAGTCCTGCTCGGGATCGAAATCGATCAGGGCCTGATTGAACAGGCTTGGCGGGACCATCCCGCGTACCTGTAGCAGGGTGCCGAACATCACCACGTGCCCGCACAAGCGTTCCATCAGCGACTCGTCGCCCTGGCGCTGACGGAGTGCGTCGATGATGGCGCGGGTTTCGTCGGTCTGGTTGCGGCCTCCGTACCAGTGGCGCAAGCCGAGGGTGACGCGTCCCTGGGGAGCCAGGCGACCGCGCACCGGGCGCTTGAGCTGGCGGCTGATGGCGCCGAGGGACACCTGGCTGATCTGCTGCTCGCTGGCCAGCACTAGGGTGTCGCCCTCGAGGGCCACCGGCAGTACCGCATAGCGCAGCGCGAGCTTGCGCGGCAGCGCTTCGATGAGCTTCTCGTCGAGGGTGAAGGGGTTGAGCGGCGCCCATTCCTCGCCCAGCTCTTCGGCCAGGGTTTCGACCAGCTGGGTGCTGGTGATCAGTTCGCGCAGCAGCAACTCGCGGCCCAGGCGGCGACGGACCGGGCTGGTCAGTGCCGATTGCAGCTGCTCTTCGGTGATCAGGCTCTGCGCGACCAGGCGCTGGCCCAGTGGCGTGCGCTGCGGGCCGGCGAGGGCGGGGAATTCATGGGTGGTCTTGTCCCAGGCGACCCGGCGTGAATCGCCCATCTCCATCACCTGCTTGAGCGCGCGCAGGTTGGCGAAGAAGTTGACGAAGTTGCTCCACATCATCCGCGGCGCCGACAGCAGCCCCTCGAAGATGCCGTAGAAACGAGTGACGAACCAGAAGCGCTGGAACAGCCGGTTGAGCAGCATCAGGCCGTTGAGGAACAGCAGCACCACCAGCAACTGGCTGCCTTCGAGGATCGACGGGAAGCGCCAGGCGTTGGGCGACAGGCTGGTGATCAGCCACATGGTGATCAGCACCAGGAACAGCAGGTTGACCAGGAAGCTCAGCAGGTAGGCGATCAGCCCCCGGCGGTCGCGCCAGAGGAAGTAGTTGAGCATGGTCTTGCTGCTCCAGCCCAGGTTGCGCGTGCCCTGGAAGACGATCCCGGTAATCCACCGGGATTTCTGCCGGATGGCGTGCTGCCAGGTGCGCGGGAAGTGTTCGCGCACGCAGATGACCTGGGAGAAGCGCCGGTCCATGCCCGGCACCCAGTCGCTCTTGAGCGCCAGCTGCGGGTCGGTGATGGAGTAGCGGGCGAAGATGCACTTCATGCCCTTTTGCTTGAGGCGGAAGCCGATGTCGTAATCCTCGGTGAGACTCTGCACATCGAAGGCGATGCCATCGCCGTCTTCGAGCAGCGCGGCGATGGCGCGGCGGCTGAAGCAGGTGCCGACGCCGGCGCTGGGTACCTGGCCGGTCAGCGCCTCGCGCACCGGCACATCCTTGCCGTGGTTCTCGGCGAACTCGTCGACGTAGTGGCCGGCGGTGAAGCCGGTCCATTCCGGGGCGTAGGGGTAGACCGGGATCTGGATCAGGTCCTTGGCCGGCAGCAGGTAGTTGAACAGGCGCAGTTCCAGCGGCGAGATGACGTCTTCGGCGTCATGCAGGATGAAGCCGGAGAATTCGATGCGGGCATCGGCCTCGAAGCGCAGAATGGCGTCGATGATGTTGTTCAGGCAGTCGGCCTTGCTGGTGGGGCCGGGACGCGCGCAGACCACCTTGTGCACGTTGGGGTAGTGCAGGCACACCGCGTCCACGTCCGCCTGGGTCTGTGGATCGTTGGGGTAGGTGCCGACGAAGATCTGGTAGTTCTCGTAGTCCAGGGTAGAGGCGGCCAGGCGGGCCATCTCGCCCACCACGCCGACCTCGTTCCAGGCCGGCACCATGATCGCCAGCGGCTTCTCCGGAGCGGCGAAGAGGCGTTCCTCGTCGGCCCGGTCGAAGCGGTTGTAGATACGGAAGCGGCGCACCAGTACCCGGCCCCAGTACACCAGGTCGATGAACAGGTCATCCAGGCCGAGCAGGAACATCAGCGCGGCGAGGATGATCGCCAGGTACTTCAGGGCATAGAGAACGTAGGTGAGGATATCGACCAGTTCGAGGCTCATTCGAACTCGCTTGGCGTACGTGATTCACCGAACCAGGAGAGCAGCCGGGCGACGATCTTCTCGCTGGCATGGCCGTCGCCGTAGGGGCTGAATACCCGGCTCATCTGCTCGTAGACTTCCTCGTCGCGCAGCAGGTGGCTGGCTTCGCTGACGATGCGCCCGGTGTTGGTCCCCACCAGCACCACGGTGCCGCCTTCCAGCACGGCCGGGCGCTCGGTGACACGGCGCAACACCAGCAGTGGTTTACCCAGCGCCGGGGCCTCTTCCTGGATGCCGCCCGAGTCGGTGAGGATGATGTGCGCGCGGTCCATCAGCCAGACGAAGTGCTGGTAGTCCTGCGGAGCGATCAGATGGATGTTCGGCTTGTCCGAGAGCAGGCCGTAGACGGCGTTCTGCACCTGCGGGTTGAGGTGCACCGGGTAGACGAAGTCCACATCGGGGAAGCGCTGGCCAAGCTCGGCCAGGGCCAGGCAGATGCGCTCGAAACCCTTGCCGAAGTTTTCCCGGCGGTGGCCGGTGATCAGTACCACCCGGCGGTCCCCGGTGAATTTGGCCAGGGGGGAGTCGATGGCGGGTTTCCAGCCGGTCTCGTGCAGGTGCTCGCGCATCCACAGCAGGGCGTCGATCACCGTGTTGCCGGTGACTTCGATCTGGTCGATGTTCACCCCTTCGCGCAGCAGGTTGTCGCGCGAGGCCTTGGTCGGCGGGAAGTGCAGGTCGGCGATCACTGCCGTGAGGCGGCGGTTGGCTTCTTCCGGCCAGGGCTGGTGGATGTTGCCGGTGCGCAGGCCGGCCTCGACATGGCCGACCGGGATCTGCCGGTGGAAGGCGGTGAGGGCGGCAATGAAGCTGGTGGTGGTGTCGCCGTGGACCAGCACGATGTCCGGGCGATGGCGGTCGTAGCTGTCGTCCAGCTTGCCCATCATCTGCAGGGACAGGCTGTTCAGCGTCTGGCCCTGGGTCATGACGTCGAGGTCTTCATCCACCTCGAGTTCGAAGGAGTTCAGCACTTGCTGTAGCATCTCGCGATGCTGGCCAGTGGAGCAGATGCGCAGCTCGATTTCCGGGGTACGGCGGAGGACGCGGGCGAGGGGGGCCATCTTGATGGCTTCCGGACGGGTTCCGAAAACCATGGTGACTTTGTACTTCATCAATTGCTCCTTGGGCGCACCCTTGTGGGGCCGCCTTCGGTTTTCCGTGTGGGATTTTTCCAAGGGCAATGAAAGTCGCTCAAGTCCGGGCTGTCCAGCGACAACTGGTGTTGCCAGTGATACAGGTCAGGTACATTGACCTTTTCGGGTGTTTTGTCGCCTGGCTGCAGGCCGCGTCGTCAGTGGGCCGGCGCCGGTTTGCCGGCAGCGTCGAGAAAAAATGTTGATGAATTTTTCGAGAAGGCGGATCGGTCGATGCTGAGCGCGGAATTGAAGGCGTTCTACCGGGTGGCGAAGTTGGGCAGCATCACCCAGGCGGCGAAGAAACTCGGCCTCAGCCAGCCGACCGTGACCACGCAGATACGCAACCTGGAAAGCCAGTACGCGGTGGAGCTGTTCTATCGCGGCGGCCGTCGCCTGACCCTGAGCGACGAGGGCGCGCGCCTGCTACCGATGGTCGAGGCGCTGTTGCAGCAGGAAGCCGACATCGAGTTTTACCTGCGCAACTGTGGGCAGATGCAGGGTGCGCTGCGCATCGGCGCCACCTCTCCTTATTACGTGCTCGGGCTGATCAAGAACTTCCGCGAGCGCTTCCCGCAGATCGAAGTGTCGGTGGAGATCGGCAACTCCCAGCAGGTGCTCGAATCGCTGATCGAATGCCGGGTGGACCTGGCGGCCTCCTCGCAGCAGGTGGACGACGCGCGCCTGACCCGCGTGGTGCTGGGCAGCGATCCACTGGTGCTGGCGGTGCACCGCAGCCACCCGCTGGCGGCGCTGCAATCGGTGAGTCTGGGCGACTTGCGCAGCCATTGCCTGCTGATGCGCGAGGCGGGTTCTACCACCCGCCAGCTGACCGAAGCGATGTTGCAGCAGGCGGGGGTAACGCCGGCCTCGATGCTGGAGATCGGCAGCCGCGAATCGATCCGCGAGGCCGTGATCCGCAACCTGGGCGTGAGCATCATCGCCCGCCAGGAAGTGCCGGATAACCCGCACTTGTGCGTGCTTGAGATCAAGGGCGCCAGCCTGATCGACGAGTACCTGTATTGCCTGAAGGACCGGCGGCAGGCGCGCTTGCCGAGTGCGTTTCTGGCGTTGGCGCAGGCGTAGAACCGATTCCCGTGTAGGAGCGGGCCATGCCCGCGATCAGAGTTTCCCTCCCCACCGAAGTCAGAGCGACGCACGAACGCAGGATGGTGTGGAGCGAAGCGATACCCATCAATTTCCGTGTGCCGTCAGCATGGGTATCGCTGCGCTCCACACCATCCTACTAAGCGTTCACCGGCAGGGACGGCAGGGCGCCGGGCAAGGTGGTAGTTCGTAGGGCGAATAACGCGCCAGCGTTATCCGCCACATGGGTATTGGCGGATAACCCGTTCCGGGTTATCCGCCCTACGTTTGACCGCTCTACACGGCACTTCCCAAAAAACTTCGCCCCTATACCCAAATCTGCCTATGGATCTATCGGCGCACTTGGCCCTTTAGCAATAGTGCCGTCGCAATCGCTCCCTAGCATGGACCTCGTTCCTTCACGTCACGGCTCACGCGGCGTGGACCACAAGAAAACGAGGTACCGCCATGCATCCCACCATCGCCGGCACGCCGCTCAGCGTGCGTCACATCCGCAAGCGCTTCGGCCAGTTCGTCGCCCTCGACGGCGTGTCGCTGGAGGTCAAGGCCGGTGAGCTGGTGTGCCTGCTCGGCCCTTCCGGCTGCGGCAAGACCACCCTTCTGCGCTGCATTGCCGGGCTGGAGCAGCAGGACGAGGGGACCTTGCACCTGGGCTCGCGCGATGTCTCGAACCTGCCGCCGCAGGCGCGGGACTACGGCATTCTGTTCCAGTCCTACGCGCTGTTTCCCAACCTCACGGTCGAGCAGAACATCTCCTATGGTCTGACCAACGCTTCGAAGGATGAAGCGCGCCGCCGCGTTGCCGAGATGCTCGAACTGGTCGGCCTCACCGGCAGCGAGAAGAAGTACCCCGGCCAGCTCTCCGGCGGCCAGCAGCAGCGCGTCGCCATGGCCCGCGCGCTGGCGCCGAGCCCCTCGCTGCTGCTGCTCGACGAGCCGATGTCGGCGCTGGACGCCCGCGTCCGCGAACACTTGTGCGGCGAGCTGCGCCAGTTGCAGAAGAGCCTGGGCATCACCACCGTGATGGTCACCCACAACCAGGACGAGGCCATGCTGATGGCCGACCGCATCGCGGTGATGAACCACGGGCGCATCGAGCAGTACGGCACAGCCCAGGAGATCTACAGCAGCCCGAGCACGCCCTTCGTCGCCGAGTTCGTCGGCCAGGGCAACTGGCTGCCCTTCGAGCCTGGCAGTGACGGTCACGCACGGGTCGGCAGCCTCAACCTGCGCCTGCACTGCCAGGCACCGAGTGCCTCGGGCCGGTTGTTCTGCCGCCCGGAAGCGATCAGCGTGAACCCCGCCGTACACCAGGAAAACCTGTTCCGCGCGCAGGTCCGCGAGATCACCTTCCTTGGCAACCGCTGCCGCATGAGCTTCGAGCTGGAACAGCTGCCGGGCCACGCGCTGCTCGCCGAGCTGGCGCCTGAGGACATGCCGCGCCTGGGCACCCCGGACATCTGGGTGTCGCTGCCGCCCCGCAGCCTGCAGGTGTTCGCCTGAGATGGAAGCCGTGGTGAAACACAGCCCGGCGCTGTCGGCCGGCAAGATTCGCGGCGATCTGGGGGATCGCCTGTTCGTCCGCGGCGGCAAGTACTTGCTGCTGCTCCTGCTCACCCTCGCGGTGCTGATGCCGCTGCTGGCCATCTTCTGGCGTGGCTTCAGCGGCGAAGCGGGACAGGGCGGCGGCCTGGCGGCCATGGGCGAACTGCTGCGCAGCGACAATTTTCACTGGTTGCTGGGCAACAGTCTGAAGGTTTCGTTGAGCGTGGCGTGCATCGTCGTGCCGGCGGCCTACCTGTTCGCCTACGCGCTGCAGCGTACGCTGATCCCGGCCAAGGGCCTGTGGCGCGGGATCTCCCTGCTACCGTTGCTGGCGCCGTCGATGCTGCCGGGCATCGCGCTGATCTACCTGTTCGGCAACCAGGGCCTGCTGCGCCACCTGCTGCCGGACAACATCTACGGCTTCTGGGGCATAGTCCTTGGCGAGGCTATCTACACCTTCCCCCATGCGCTGATGATCCTGCTGTCGGCGCTGTCGCTGGCCGATGCCCGACTGTTCGACGCCGCCTCTAGCATGGGTGCCGGGCCCTGGAAGGCTTTCCGCAGCATCACCTGGCCGGCTTCTCGGCAGGGCGTATTCGCCGCCTTCTGCCTGGTGTTCACCCTGACCATCACCGACTTCGGCGTGCCAGTCGTGGTGGGCGGCGATTACCAGGTGCTGGCACTGGAAGCCTACAAGGCGGTGGTCGGCCAGCAGCAGTTCGGCCGTGGCGCGCAGATCGGCATGATCCTGCTGCTGCCAGCGCTGCTCAGCTTCGCCGTCGACACCTGGCTGCGCCGTCGCCAGGGCGGCGCCATGAGCGGCCGCGCGCAGGTCTACCATCCCAAGCCGTCGCGTCGTCGCGATGCTGCCTTCCTCGCCATCGTCGTGTTGATCAGCGCGGTGCTGTTGGGCGTGCTGGGCATGGCTGTGTACTCCTCGCTGGTGAAGTTCTGGCCGTACAACCTATCGCTGTCGCTGAACCACTACGACTTCAACACCACTGCCGGCGGCGGCTGGCTGGCCTACCGCAACAGTCTGACCATGGCGGCGTGCACCGCGATCATCGGCAGCGCGCTGATCTTCACCGGTGCCTACCTGATCGAGAAGACCCGCGAGCAGCGCTGGCTGAGCCAACTGCTGCGCATGCTGTGCTTCGTGCCGATGGCTGTGCCGGGCCTCGTGCTGGGCCTGGGCTACGTGTTCTTCTTCAACTTGCCAGGCAACCCGCTGCACGTGTTCTACGGCAGCATGGCGCTGCTGGTGGTGTGCACCATTTCCCACTACCTGACCACCGCGCAGATGACCGCCACCGCCGCGCTGCGCCAGCTCGACGGCGAGTTCGAGGCCGCCGCGCTGTCGCTGAAGATGCCGCTGTGGCGCCACTACCTGCGCGTCACCGTGCCGATCTGCCTGCCGGCGCTGCTGGACATCACCCGCTACCTGTTCGTCTCGGCGATGACCACGGTCTCGGCGGCGATCTTCCTCTACAACCCGGACACCATCCTTGCCGCCGTCGCCGTGCTGAACATGGATGACTCCGGCAACGTCGGCGGCGCCGCCGCCATGTCTACCCTGATCCTGCTCACCTCCGCGGCCGTGTCGCTGCTGCTGGCCGGCGCCTCGCGCGGCCTGCTGCGCCGCTCCCAGGCCTGGAGGACGGGCGCGAACCCGTAACACCGCTGGACGCTGTCGCCCGGCGCCTGTGCCCTTTCAGGTCAGCTGCCGGGCTCAACCCCTGACAAACCCGCCCCGAGCGGGAGACCAACACTGCCAAGGAGCTCCACATGTTCAAACGTCTTGCCCTCGCCGCCGCCGTGGTTGCCGGTTTCGCTGCACAGGTCCACGCCGCCGACACCGAGCTGACCGTCTACACCGCCCTGGAACCGGAACAGCTGACCGCCTACAAGCAGGCCTTCGAAGCCGAGAACCCGGACATCAAGATCAAGTGGGTGCGCGACTCCACCGGCATCGTCACCGCCAAGCTGCTGGCCGAGAAGGATCGCCCGCAGGCCGACGCCGTGTGGGGCCTGGCCGCCTCCAGCCTGGCCATCCTCGACCAGCAGGGCATGCTGGAGAAGTACGCGCCCAAGCACCTGGACGCCATCGGCAAGAACTACCGCGACCCGGCCAACCCGCCGGCGTGGGTCGGCATGGACGTCTGGGCCGCGACCATCTGCTTCAACACCGTCGAGGCCGAGAAGCTGGGCCTGGAGAAGCCGGTGAGCTGGCAGGACCTGACCAAGCCCGAGTACAAGGGCAAGATCGTCATGCCGAACCCGGCTTCCTCGGGCACCGGCTTCCTCGACGTCTCCGCGTGGCTGCAGACCTTCGGCGAGAAGCAGGGCTGGGCCTACATGGACGCGCTGCACGAGAACATCGGCCAGTATGTCCACTCCGGTTCCAAGCCGTGCAAGCTGGCCGCCGCCGGCGAATTCCCGATCGGCATCTCCTTCGAATACCCGGCCGTGCAGCTCAAGCGCCAGGGCGCGCCGCTGGACATCGTCCTGCCGAAGGAAGGCCTGGGCTGGGAAATCGAAGCCACCGGCATCGTCAAGGGCACCCAGCATGAAGCCGCGGCGAAGAAGCTCGCCGACTTCTCCGCCAGCCCCAAGGCCATGGAGCTGTACAAGGAAAACTTCGCCGTGCTGGCCCAGCCCGGGATCGCCAAGCCGCAGACCGAACTGCCGGCCGACTACGAACAGCGCCTGATCAAGAACGACTTCGCCTGGGCCTCGAAGAACCGCGACGAGATCCTCGCCGAGTGGCGCAAGCGCTACGACGGCAAGTCGGAAAAGGTCGCGCAGAAATAAGGTTCGACCAAGGCTCGGCGCTGGCGGCTCTCTCTCCCCAACCCTCTCCCTGAAGGGAGAGGGGGCCGTTCGGCGTGTCGGTTCGAGGTTGTGCAGTCCTGGAGCCCAGGAGGGCAGGACAACGCGGCGACTGAAAGTGCATTCGCTCCGAAGGTTGCACTTGAAATACCAGGATGAACTCGTAACTTTTCTCGGCAGAGGAGGGTTCCCTCTCCCTTCGGAGCGGGGCGCGTAGCCAGGGCTGGGAGAGGCGCTTTTCTGCTTGTTTTATACGCAAGGAACCTATCCCCATGACCCACACCCACTGCGACGTCGCCATCGTCGGCGCCGGAATCCTCGGCCTTTCCCACGCCTACGCCGCCGCTCGCCGCGGCCTCTCCGTGCGCGTCTTCGAGCGCACCGCCACGCCGCTGGGCGCTTCGGTGCGCAACTTCGGTCAGGGACTGGTCACCGGACAGCCGCCGGGCGTGATGTCAGACCTGGCCCGCGCCAGCCGGCCGATCTGGGCGCAGTGGGCGGAAGGCGCCGGGTTCTCCCTGCGGCGCAACGGTTCGCTGCTGTTCGCCCGCAGCGAAGCCGAGGAACACCTGCTGGAAGCCTTCTGCGCCGGCCGCGCCAGGGAGCTGGACTACCGCGTGGGCCTGCTGCGCGGCAGCGAACTGAACGACCTTTATCAGGGACACTTCCGTCATCATCGCGCGGCGTTGCTGGGCTTCGACGACCAGCAACTGTATTCCCGCGAGGCGCTGCCGAGCCTGATCGATTACCTGCGCCGCGCGCACGGCGTTGAGTTCCACTTCTCCACTCTGGTGCGTGATGTCCACACCGGCGTGCTGCGCACCACGGCGGGCACCTTCACCGCCGGGCAGGTCATCGTCTGCTCCGGCCACGACTACCAGACGCTGCTGGCCGAAGTCATCGCACCGCTGGAACCGCAGGTGTGCCGTCTGCAGATGCTGCGCGCCCGCCCGCAGGTCGACATCGGTCTTTCCCATTCGATCCTCACCGGCCTGAGCTGCGTGCATTACGGCGCCTTCTCCGACCTGCCCGAGGCCGAAGCGGTGCGCGAGCAGATCCGCCGCGAAACGCCGGAGCTGGAAGAGCAGGGCATTCACCTGCTGGTCAGCCCGACCCCCCATGGCGAGCTGATCATCGGCGACTCCCACCACTACGGCAGCGACGCGGCGCCGTTCAATGCCGAGTTCGTCGACCGGCTGATGCTGGAACTGGCCGAGGACACGCTGGGTATGCGCGTGGAGATCGTCGAGCGCTGGCAGGGCGTCTATGGCTCGCGCGGACCGGGACCGTTCTCGGTGCTGCAGGCCGCCGACGGCATCACCGCCGTGCTGATGCATACCGGCGTGGGCATGAGTATCGGCCCGGCGCTGGGTGAGCGCACCGTTGCCGCACTGTTCGGCTGACACCTGGCTGTCATCTGCCGTTCACCCGGTTCTGATAACACCGGAAGGGCGATGCGGCTTTCGTAGGGCGCATGAAGCGGAACGCTTCATCCGCCATGGCGGATGACCGCAAACGGTCATTCGCCCTACGTCAGATATCCCAGGTTCAGCGGGGTCCCATGAACCACAGCATCGTCCAGAGCCATCAGGACTCCGACCTGTTCGGCCTGCTTTATGGCTTCAGCTTTCGCCCCGACCAACCGGGGCTCGAGATCGATTCGCCAACGGCCCTGCAATGCCTGCGGGAGCCGCGTGCGGCGGACGAATTCCTCTGGCTGCACCTTAACCTGGCGCACGCGGCCTGCGAGCGCTGGATGAAGTCGCACCTGGAACTGCCCGACTACTTCTTCGAGACCCTGCGCGAAGGCTCGCGCTCCACCCGCATCGAGCATGTGGACGGTGCGCTGCTGGCGGTGGTCAACGACGTGGTATTCGACTTCGGCAGTCGCATGTCCTCGGATGTCGCCACCCTCTGGGTCTGCGCCCGTGGTCGCCTGCTGGTCACCGCCCGTGCGCAGCCGCTGCGCTCGGTGGACACGCTGCGTTCTTCGGTGAAGCACGGCGAGAGCTTCAACTCGCCACTGGAGTTGCTGATTCACCTGTTGCGCGACCAGGGTGAAATCCTCACCCGCATCGTTCGCGAGACCAGCATCAGCGTGGACCGCATCGAGGATCAGCTGCTTTCCTCGCGCCTCTCCGCCAGCCGCGCCGACCTGGGCGCCATGCGCCGTGTGCTGGTGCGCCTGCAGCGCCTGCTGGCGCTGGAGCCGGGCTCGCTGATGCGCCTGCTCAACCGCCCGCCGATGTGGCTGACGGAGGACGATGTGCGCGTGCTGCGCGAGGCGACCGAGGAATTTTCCCTGGTGATCAACGACCTCACCGCGCTGGGCGAACGCATCAAGCTGCTGCAGGAAGAGATCGCTGCGAAGATCAACGAACAGAGCAACCGCACGCTGTTCACCCTCACCGTGGTCACGGTGCTGGCGCTGCCGATCAACATCATCGCCGGCTTCTTCGGTATGAACGTCGGCGGCATTCCGTTCTCCGGCGACCCGGAAGGTTTCTGGATCCTCGTGGTGCTGGTGGCCAGCTTCACCGGTCTGGCCGGGCGCTGGGCATTCCGCAAGCGCGACGACTACTGAAGCAATTCATCTGCAGGAGCGCGCCATGCGAGCGATCGCGGGCATGGCGCGCTCCTGCACGGTGATTCCGGCGTCTGGGCAAAAAAAGACCGGCTCAAAGGCCGGTCGAGGGGGAAGAAATCGTTGTCAGCGGCAGACGCGGGCAATGGCCGCCGCCAGGTGGTCGAGGCGCTCACCGTCGAGTCCGGCGATGTTCGCGCGGCCGCTGCTCACCAGGTAGATGCTGTGCTCCTCGCGCAGGATGCGTACCTGCTCCGCCTGCAGGCCGGTGTAGGAGAACATGCCGCGCTGGATGGCGATGTGCGCGAAACGATCCGCCAGCCCGTGGGGGCGCAAGGCTTCCACCAGGCCGACACGCAGCTCGGCGATGCGGCCGCGCATGCCGTCCAGTTCGTCCAGCCAGAGGTTCTTCAGTTCCGGGTCGCCGAGAATGGTGGCGACCACTTCCGCGCCATGGGCCGGGGGGGTGGACCAGAGGTTGCGGGCAAACAGCGCCAGCTGGCTGCGGATGTCGGTGAGCTTGTCGGTGTTTTCGGCGCAGACGATCAGCGCGCCGACGCGGTCGCGGTAGAGGCCGAAGTTCTTCGAACAGGAACTGGTGATCAGCACTTCCGGCAGGCTCTGGGCGAGCAGGCGCACGGAGTAGGCGTCCTCTTCCAGCCCGTCGCCCAGGCCCTGGTAGGCGAAGTCCAGCAGCGGCAGCAGTTCGCGCCGACGGACGATCTCCAGTACGCGCTGCCATTGCCCGTGATCCAGGTCGAAACCGGTGGGGTTGTGGCAGCAGGCATGCAGCAGCACCACGTCGCCCTGGGGGATTTTCTCCAGCATGGCGAACATGGCTTCGGCGTCGAGGCGGTTGTCCGCGCCGACGTAGGGGTAGTGCTTGATCGGCACGCCAGCGGCGGCGAACAGCGTCTCGTGGATCGGCCAGGTCGGGTCGCTCAGCCAGATGCTCTTGCCCGGCAGGCAGTGCGCGATGAACTCCGCCGCCAGACGCAGGGCACCGGTGCCGCCGGGCGTCTGGGTGGCATCGGCGCGCGAATCGGCCAGCAGCGGCGAGGTGACGCCCAGCACCAGCTCGCACAGGCGCGCGGCGAACAGGGCATCACCGTGGCTGCCGACGTAGCTCTTGGTGGTTTCGCTATCCACCAGGCGCTGTTCGGCGAGCTTCACCGCGCGCGGGATCGGGGTGAGGCCCTGGGCGTCCTTGTAGACGCCCACGCCAAGGTCGAGCCGCGCGGGGTTGGGATCCGCCCGGTAGGCTTCGAGCAGGCCCAGGATCGGGTCGCCCGGTACGCGGGTGACCTTGGCGAAATGGTTCATTTGCGTCCCTCTGCTGTCGCGGCCAGCTCGTCGGTGCGCGCGGCCATGATGAAGTCGTTGCGGTGCAGGCCCTTCAGTTCGTGGCTCCACCAGGTGACGGTGACCTTGCCCCACTGGGTCAGCAGGTCGGGGTGGTGGCCTTCTTCCTCGGCGATGGCGCCCACCGCGTTGGTGAAGGCCAGGGCGTGCCTGAAGTTCTTGAACAGGAAGACCCGCTCCAGTTCCATGTGATCGTCGCGGACCTCGATGTTCCAGTCCGGGATCTGCTTGATCAGCACCGCCAGCTCTTCGTCGGACACCTTCGGGGCGTCGGCGCGGCAGGCTTCACAATGGGCTTGGGTGAGTGCGGTCATGAAAGGTTCTCCTTGTCTTGGGGTGGCATAGGAGTGCGCTCGCGAACCATCTTAGGCTCGCGAGCACGTCTCATCCTAGGCACAGATGGGATCGATTGCAGCGGATCAGGCGGCCTGTTTCGGCGGAAACTTCGGCGCGTGCAGGCCCAGGTGCATGGCTTCGCGCACCAGCGCCATGATGTCCTCGTGGGCCAGCTCGAACAGCCGCTTGAGTTCGGGAAGCACGAAGTACAGGGGCTGCAGGATGTCGATGCGGTATGGCGTACGCATGCATTCCAGCGGGCTGAAGGCCTGGTGCTCGGGCTCGCCGGAGAGGCTGTAGACCGTCTCCCTGGGCGAGGAGAGGATGCCGCCGCCGTAGATGCGCAGGCCCTGCGAGGTATCCAGCAGGCCGAACTCGATGGTCATCCAGTAGAGGCGGGCGAGGTACACGCGCTCTTCCTTGCTGGCGGCCAGGCCGAGCTTGCCGTAGGTGTGGGTGAATTCGGCGAACCAGGGATTGGTGAGCAGCGGGCAGTGGCCGAATATCTCGTGGAAGATGTCCGGCTCCTGCAGGTAGTCCAGCTCTTCCGGGGTGCGGATGAAGGTGGCGACGGGGAATTGCTGGCTGGCCAGCAGCTCAAAGAAGGTCTGGAACGGGATCAGCGCCGGCACCCGCGCCACGCGCCAGCCGGTGGCGGCCTGGAGCACCTGGTTGACCTCGCCCAGTTGCGGGATGCGCTCATGGGGCAGGCCGAGCTGCTCGATGCCGTCCAGGTATTCCTGACAAGCGCGGCCCTCGATCACTTTCAGCTGGCGGGTGATCAGGGTATTCCAGACCTGATGTTCGGTTTCCGGGTAGTGGATGAAACCGTCTTCGTCAGGTTGGCGGGCCACGTACTGCGTTGTCTTCATGGAGCCTCCGGCGTCGAGCTGCCTGTTCTTGTGATGACTCACAAATAGCGCGATGCGTGCCGGCGAACAGCCCCCCTGGCACAGTACTGGCAGGCGCTGCGTACGGTAATCCGTAAAGAAATGATTACGCTTGGTGGCGCAGGCATCCGGCCATGGCTTGAAGATGCGGTGATCTGTCACATATTCTTGACGGTAATTTCCGGCCGCCTTGCGAAAATCCGTGCCGGATTGCCCACCACAACGACAACCACGGGCCCGCCATGCGTATCAAAGTGCACTGCCAGAACCGCGTCGGCATCCTGCGCGACATCCTCAACCTGCTGGTCGATTACGGCATCAACGTCAACCGTGGCGAAGTCGGCGGCGAGCAGGGCAACGCCATCTACCTGCTCTGCCCGAACCTCATCAACCTGCAGTTCCAGTCGCTCAAGCCCAAGCTTGAAGCGGTGCCTGGCGTGTTCGGCGTCAAGCGCGTCGGCCTGATGCCCAGCGAACGCCGTCACCTGGAGCTGAACGCGCTGCTGGCAGCGCTGGAGTTCCCGGTGCTGTCCATCGACATGGCCGGGCAGATCGTCGCGGGCAACCGCGCCGCCGCTCAGTTGCTGGGTGTGCGTGTCGACGAAGTGCCGGGCATCCCGCTGTCGCGCTACGTCGAGGACCTCGACCTGCCCGAACTGGTGCGGGCCAACAAGGCCCGCATCAACGGCCTGCGGGTGAAGGTGAAGGGCGATGTGTTCCTCGCCGACATCGCGCCGTTGCAGACCGAACACGACGAAAGCGAAGCACTGGCTGGCGCCGTGCTCACATTGCACCGCGCCGACCGCGTCGGCGAGCGCATCTACAACGTGCGTCGCCTGGAGCTGCGTGGCTTCGACAGCATCTTCCAGAGTTCTCGGGTGATGGCCGCGGTGGTGCGCGAGGCACGCCGCATGGCGCCGCTCGACGCGCCGTTGCTGATCGAAGGAGAGACCGGCACAGGCAAGGAACTGCTGGCCCGCGCCTGCCACCTCGCCAGCCCGCGCGGGCAGTCGCCATTCATGGCGCTGAACTGCGCCGGCCTGCCCGAATCCATGGCCGAGACCGAACTGTTCGGCTACGGCCCCGGTGCCTTCGAGGGCGCGCGCCCGGAAGGCAAGCTCGGCCTGCTGGAGCTGACCGCCGGCGGTACGCTGTTCCTCGATGGCGTCGGTGAGATGAGCCCGCGCCTGCAGGCCAAGCTGCTGCGCTTCCTGCAGGATGGCTGCTTCCGCCGCGTGGGCAGCGACGAGGAGGTGTACCTGGACGTGCGGGTGATCTGCGCGACCCAGGTGGACCTGTCCGAGCTCTGCACCAAGGGCGAGTTTCGCCAAGACCTGTATCACCGGCTCAACGTGCTGTCGCTGCACATTCCGCCGCTGCGCGAATGCCTGGACGGCCTGGAGCCGCTGGTGGAGCACTTTCTCGACCAGGCCAGCCGGCAGATCGGCTGCTCGCTGCCCAAACTGTCTGCGCAGGCGCTGGACCGCCTCGGCCGCTACCACTGGCCGGGCAACGTGCGGCAGCTGGAGAACGCGCTGTTCCAGGCGGTCTCGTTGTGCGAAGGCGGCACCATCCGTCCCGAGCACATCCGCCTGCCGGACTATGGCGCGCCGCACCCACTGGGGGACTTCTCCCTGGAAGGCGGGCTCGACGCCATCGTCGGCCGGTTCGAGCGGGCCGTGCTGGAGCGGCTCTACCGCGAGCACCCGAGCAGCCGGCAGTTGGGCAAGCGGCTCGGGGTGTCGCACACCACCATCGCCAACAAGCTGCGGATGCATGGGCTGGGACAGAACGACGAGGCGTGACCATGCCTGTTTGTAGGGGCTGCATGGGGGGCTTTCCGGTAGCTGAGGATTGCGCCGCAGACAAGACCCGCTCCCGTGTTGGCAGGTTGACCCGCAGGAGCCCGCGATCCGCCGGCGGGGCCGAAGCCAGCCAGTCACCAGGTCTTCGGTCGATACCCCTTCATGCAGGCGTGCACTTCATCGTCGATCACGTTGCCGGGCTTGATGCAGTCGGACAGCCTGCGGGGCTTGTCGCTGTAGGGCGAGGTGGCGGGCGTCGTCTGCATGCCGTCAGGAGTCGTACCCAGACGAATCTGCAGCAGCACCCAGCGCTCGTGCAGCCAGAGCTGGCTGGCCGGATTGCGCCACAGGGCAGTGCCGGCGGCGAGGAGGAGCAGGGGGATGAGAAACCATAGCAGCGGCTTCACCAGCATCCGCCAGTTGCGCTTCGGGTCTTCGGGTGGCTTCTGCTTGTTCTGCCGCCTGACCTGCTCCCAGTAGTAGTCGCGATCACGGTCGCTCATCGGTGTACTTCCGCCGGTTGGATGGGGGAAGAGTACCGGCTGGCGCAGCCTCCGGCGAGGCGCGATCAGTGGTCCTTGTGACGGGCTTCGCGCACCACCATATTGGTCTGCATGACTGCTCCTCGAACCTCCTCCCGCGCCAGGCGCGCCGATGTGCTGTCCGCCTTCCACCCGGCGGTGGCCGGCTGGTTCCGTGCGCACTTCGCGGCACCGACGCAGGCGCAGGTCGAGGCGTGGCCGGCAATCCAGGCAGGCGAATCGACCCTGGTGGCGGCGCCCACCGGTTCGGGCAAGACGCTCACGGCCTTCCTCTCGGCCATCGATGCGCTGGTCCGCGAGGGGTTGGCGAACGGCGGTACGCTGCCCGATCGCACCTCGGTGATCTACGTTTCGCCGCTCAAGGCGCTGTCCAACGACATCCGCATCAACCTCGAGGAGCCTCTGGCCGGCATCCGCTCGGCGCTGCTGGAAATGGGCTTGCCGGAGGTGGATATCCGCACCGCGGTGCGCACCGGCGACACCACCTCCAGCGAGCGCGAGGCCATGCGCCGGCAGGTGCCGCACATTCTGGTCACCACACCCGAATCGCTCTACGTGCTGCTCGGCTCGGACTCTGGCCGCGCCATGCTCGCGGGGGGGCGCAGCGTTATAGTCGATGAAATCCACGCGCTGGCCGCGAGCAAGCGTGGCAGCCACCTGGCGCTGTCACTGGAGCGGTTGCAGGCGTTGTGCGAAGCGCCGCTGGTGCGCATCGGCCTGTCCGCCACGCAGAAGCCCATCGAGGCAGTGGCGGGTTTTCTTGTCGGGCGTCACCAGGGCTGCCGCATCGTCGACATCGGCTACAGCCGCGAGCGCGACCTGAACCTGGAAGTGCCCGCAGCGCCGCTGGAGGCGGTGATGTCCCACGATGTCTGGGACAAGGTCTACGACCGCCTCGCCGAACTGGCCAGCGAGCACCGCACCACGCTGGTTTTCGTCAATACCCGACGGCTGTCCGAGCGCATCACCCGGCACCTGGCCGAGCGCATCGGCGCCGGCTGGGTGGCGGCGCATCACGGCAGCCTGTCCAAGGAACTTCGCCTGGGCGCCGAACGGCGGCTCAAGGCCGGGCAACTGAAGGTGCTGGTGGCCACCGCGTCGCTGGAGCTGGGCATCGACATCGGCGACGTCGGGCTGGTCTGCCAGATCGGCTCGCCGCGTTCTATCGCCGCCTTCCTGCAGCGGGTCGGCCGATCCGGCCACAGTGTCGGTGGTACGCCCAAGGGAAGGTTGTTCCCGACTTCGCGGGATGACCTGATCGAATGCGTGGCATTGCTCGACAGCGTGCGGCAGAACGAGCTGGACGCCCTGAGCATTCCCCACGCTCCGCTGGACGTGCTGGCTCAGCAGATAGTCGCCGAAGTGGCCTGCCAGGAATGGCGCGAGGACTCGCTGTTCGAGCTATTTACCGCGGCGCAGCCCTACGCCGAGCTGAGCCGCGAACACTTCGACGCCATGCTGCGCACCCTCGCCGAGGGCTACACCAGCCGCAACGGTCAGCGCGGCGCTTACCTGCACCGTGATGCCGTACACCAGCGCCTGCGTGGCCGGCGCGGAGCCAAGCTCACCGCCGTAACCTCCGGCGGCACCATCCCCGATACCGGCGACTACGCCGTGCTGTTGGAGCCACAGGGCCTCAGCGTGGGTACGGTGAACGAGGATTTCGCGGTGGAGAGCCTCGCTGGCGATGTGTTCCAGCTGGGCAATATCTCCTACCGCATCCTGCGTGTGGAGCCGGGCCGCGTGCGCGTCGAAGACGCCCAGGGCCAGCCGCCGAACATTCCCTTCTGGCTCGGCGAGGCGCCGGGGCGCACCGACGAGCTGTCCACCAGCGTCGCGCGCCTGCGCGGGCAACTGGACGAACTGCTCGCCCAGGGCGAGAGCGACGCTGAGCCGCTGGCACGGGCTATCGACTGGCTGCAGGGGCTGCTTGGCCTGAACGACGCGGCGGCGCGGCAGCTGGTGGAGTACCTGGCCCGCGCACGCCACGCCCTCGGCGCGCTGCCGACGCAGAAGACGCTGATCCTCGAGCGCTTCTTCGACGAATCCGGCGGCATGCAGCTGGTCATCCATTCGCCTTACGGCAGCCGTATCAACCGCGCCTGGGGCCTGGCACTGCGCAAGCGCTTCTGCCGCACCTTCAACTTCGAGCTGCAGGCTGCGGCCACGGAAGACGCGATCATTCTCTCGCTGTCCACCAGCCACAGCTTCCCGCTGGACGAAGTGTGGCGCTACCTGCACTCCAACAGCGGCGAACACGTGCTGATCCAGGCGCTGCTCGACGCACCGCTGTTCGGTGTGCGCTGGCGCTGGAACGCCACCACCGCGCTGGCCTTGCCGCGCTACAGCGGCGGGCGGAAAGTCGCCCCGCAGTTGCAGCGCATGCGCAGCGAGGACCTGCTGGCCTCGGTGTTCCCCGACCAGGTGGCCTGCCTGGAGAACATCGTCGGCGAGCGCGAGATTCCCAATCATCCGCTGGTGGCTCAGACCCTGGACGACTGCCTGCACGAAGCGATGGACTGCGAAGGCTGGCTCGATCTGTTGCGACGCATGGAAAGTGGTGCGGTGACCCTGCTCGCGCGCGACCTGCCGGCGCCCTCGCCGCTGGCGGCAGAGGTGCTGTCCGCCAGCCCGTACTCCTTCCTTGACGACGCGCCGCTGGAAGAGCGCCGCACCCAGGCCGTGCGGAGCCGCCGCTGGACCGACCCGGAAAGCGCCGACGACCTCGGCGCGCTGGATGCCGATGCCATCGACGCGGTACGCGCCGAGGCCTGGCCCGAAGCCCGCGACGCTGACGAAATGCACGAGGCGCTGACCGGTCTGGGTGGCATCCGCGAAAGCGAGGCGCAGGCCAACGAGGGCTGGCCATTCCTGCTCAAGTCACTGGCCAAAGCGGGGAGGGCGACGCGCCTGGAGCTGTCCGTGGGCGCCGTCTGGGTGGCGGCGGAACGGCTCAGCCAATGGCTTGCGCTGCATCCTCAGGTCTCGATGAAGCCCTCGCTCGATCTGCCCGCGGAGCTGCGTGAACCCTTGTCAGTGGACGAAGCGCAGGTCGAACTGGTGCGGGCGCGCCTGACCGGCTTCGGCCCGCGCCTGCTGCGCGAGCTGGCGGATGACCTGGGGATTCCCTCCGGCGATACCGGCTTCGCCCTGGCCAGCCTGGAACGCGAGGGCTACGTGCTGCGCGGTCGCTTCACGCCGGGCGCGAGCGAGGAGGAGTGGTGCGAACGCCACTTGCTCGCGCGCATCCATCGCTACACGGTCAAGCGCCTGCGCCGGGAGATCGAACCGGTGGCGCGGGCGGATTTCATGCGCTTCCTGTTCGACTGGCAGCGGGTGTCCGCTGGATCGCGGGTGCGCGGCGCGGAATCCCTGGCCGGCGTGCTCAGCCAGCTGGAAGGCTTCCAGGCCGCCGCCAGTGCCTGGGAGAGCGACATCCTGCCCAGCCGCGTGGCCGACTACGGGATCAACTGGCTGGATGACCTGTGCCGCGCCGGCCGCATCGTCTGGGCGCGCCTGCCGGGCCGAACGGCCGCGAAAAGCCGCGGCGGCCCGCTGAAGAGCACGCCCATCGTGCTGCTGCCCCGCGCACAGATGGCGCAGTGGAGCGCGTTGAGCGCGGGGCAGGCGGGTGCCGAGCTGTCCGCCAAGGCCAGCAAGGTGCTGGAGGTGCTCAAGGAGCACGGCGCGTCCTTCTTCGAGGAGCTGGCCAGCGACAGCCACCTGCTGCGCACCGAGCTGGAAACCGTGCTGGGTGAACTGGTGGCGGCCGGGCGGGTGAATGCCGACAGCTTCGCCGGTCTGCGCGCCCTGCTGATGCCGGCGGCTCGGCGGCACCCGCAGCGTCGTTCGCGCACGCCACTGTTCGGCATGGCCGATGCCGGGCGCTGGGCGCTGCTGCGTCGCGCCACGCTGGAACCAGGAGAGCGGTTGCCGGCGGAAGTGCTGGAACATGTCGCCATGACCTTGCTGCGCCGCTACGGCGTGGTCTGCTGGCGCCTGCTCGACCGCGAAGCCGACTGGCTGCCGCCATGGCGCGACCTGCTGCGGGTCTACCACCGCCTGGAAGCGCGCGGGGAAATCCGCGGCGGGCGCTTCGTCGCCGGGCTGACCGGCGAGCAGTTCGCCTTGCCCGAGGCCGTCGGCCTGCTGCGTGAAGTGCGTCGCCGGGAAGCAAGCGGCGAATGGGTGGTGGTGTCGGCGGTCGACCCGCTGAACCTGGCTGGCACCCTGCTGCCGGGGCGCAAGGTGCCGGCAGTGAGCGGCAACCGCGTGCTCTATCGCGACGGCGTGCCGGTGGGCGCGCTGATCGCCGGCGAGGTGGAGCTGCTCGCGGAGCTACAACCGGATGACCAGGCCCGCGCGCGGGAACTGCTGATCCGCCGGTAAGCCGGGCGCGGCTGACGTACACTCAGCGGCACGGAAGTTTCTCCCTGCGAGGCTATGATGTCTTCCCGCGAGTCCCCGAGCCTGCCTGACCTGTTGCGCCAGTGGTGGTTCCTGCCATTGCTGGCCCTCGCGCTGTGCCTGCGCCTGTATCAGCTGACCGGCTCGGCCATCTGGGGCGACGAAAGCTCCAGCCTGTTCCTCGCCCGCTATTCGCCTTTGCAACTCTGGCAGCACGCTGCCCACGACGTGCACCCGCCGCTGTACTTCTACCTGCTGCATCTGTGGACCGGGCTGCTGGGCGAGGGCGTGTTGTCGCTGCGCCTGTTCAGTGCGCTGTTCGGCACGCTCGCGGTGTTCCTCGGCGGCTGGCTGGCCTGGCGCCTCGCCAGTCGCCGCGCGGCATTGCTCGCTGTCGTGTTGCTGGCGCTGCTGCCCACGGCGGTGCGCTACAGCCAGGAAGTGCGCATGTATTCGCTGCTCGGTTGTTGGCTGCTGGCGGCGACCCTGGCCTTGCTCTACTGGCTGGAGGAGGGCAAGCGCCGCCATCTGCTGGCTTACGTCCTGCTGATGACGGCGGCGTTCTACACCCACTACTTCAGCCTGTTCGGCCTGCTGGTGCATTGGGCCTGGCTGGCGTCGCTGCCGAACACTCCCCTGCGTCGCCGCGACTGGTGGCTGGCCAACCTGGCCATCGCCGTGCTGTTCCTGCCCTGGTTGCCCGGCTTGCTGGACCTGGTTCGCCACATGGCGGTGCTGGTCGCTGGCGGAGACGTGGGCTGGGCGCCGCCGGTGGATGGCCGTTCCGTCCCGTCGATGCTCTGGCAATGGCTGGCGCAGTCCGATGGCAACGAACTGGCGTGGCCCCTGCTGGTGGGCGTGCCGTTGCTGGTGGTGGGGGCGATGTTGCTGGTGCTGCATCACGATCGCAGCCGCCAGCGCGCCGGCGTGTTGCTCTCGCTCTACGTCGGCCTGCCGCTGCTGGGGCTGTATGGCGTGTCCTTCGTTTCGCCGGTGTTTGTCGAGCGCTACCTGACGGCCTTCGCGCTGGGTCTGCCACTGCTGTTCGCGCTGGCGCTGGACCGCCTGCTGGAGGCGCGGCGGGCGCTGGGAGTGGTGACCCTGGCGACGTTGCTCGGCCTGCAGGGCCTGGGGCTGGCGCGCGCCTACGAGACGGACCCGGACGAGCAGTTCGACGGCATGGTCGCTTACGTCAACGCCCATTACCGTGCCGGCGACCGGGTGGTGGTGGACGATATCCTCTGGTACCTGGCGTTCCGTTACTACAACCGCACCGGCAGCGAACCGCTGCTGTACACCGCGCCGGCTGCGGATGGTTCGTCCGGGCGGCCGGGGCACTATGGCTTCGGTTCGCTGATCGATGACCGCCAGCACAGCTTCGTCGACCGCCTGGCCGACCTGCCGCCAGGCGATGGTCGCGTGTGGCTGGTGATGAGTCGCTACAACGACCAGGAGATTCCCGACGTGCCCGCCAGCTGGCGACGCATCGCCCAGCACGCCGGCGGGGAAGTGCAGGCGCTGCTGTTCGAACGCGCGTCGCTGCGAAACGCCGCGCGCTGATCGCTCAGTGGCTCAGAAGCGGATGCGCCCGGTGAAGGCGTCCTTGAGCATCACCCAGTCGCCCATCAGCGACCACAGCGGGTACTTGAAGGTGGCCGGGCGGTTCTTCTCGAACACGAAGTGGCCGACCCAGGCGAAGCCGTAGCCGGCCAGCGGCATGGCCAGCAACCACAGCCAGTGCCCGCTGACGATGGCGTAGGCGAGGATCGACAGCACCAGCAGGCTGCCCACGTAGTGCAGGCGGCGGCACACGGCGTTGCTGTGTTCCTGCAGGTAGTACGGGTAGAACTCGGCGAAGCTCTGGAATCGATCGGCGGTCTGGGTGCTCATGGTGCACCTCCTGTTGTTGTGATGGCGCCAGTGTAGGCTGGTGCCTTCAGACTTGCGGATGACATAGGGGGCCAGTTTAGTATCCCCCTGTGCCGCCGGCTTATCCGGCCGTTCGGCGCGGATCACCACCATAACCAGAAGAAATTGCATGCCTGAGCGTACGACCCTGTCGAGCTGGGTGCGGGGGATCGTCCAGTCGCTGGAGCTGGAAGGCCTCGACTGCCGCGCGCTGTTCACTGAACTGCAGCTGGATTTCGCCGCCCTCGATGACCCCGATGCGCGCTTCCCGCAGGACGCCATGAGCCGTCTGTGGAACCGCGCCGTGGAGTTGTCCGGCAACCCGGCCATCGGCCTGAACATTGCCCGCGTGCACACGCCGGCGTTCCCCGTGGTGGGTTATGCGCTGATGTCCAGCCGCAACCTGGGCGAGGGCTTCGAGCGCCTGGAGCGCTACCAGCGGATCATCGCCGAGGGCGCCGACCTGACCTTCCGCCGCCTGCCCGAGGGCTGCCTGTATCGCATCGTGGTCCACGGTGATCTCCTGCCTGTGCCGCGGCAGAGCGCGGAGTGCTCGCTGGCGAGCCTGATCGCGATGTTGCGCTGGATCACCGGGCGGGCGATCAAGCCACTGGAGGTGCGCCTGGCGGGCGAGGCGCCGCCGCATATCGAACCCTACCGCGAGCTGTTCCAGGCACCGTTGAGCTTCGGCCATGCGGACTGCGCGATGCTGTTCTCCCATGAGGACATGAGCGCGCCGCTGCCCACGGCCAACGAGGAGCTGGCGCGCCTGCACGACCGTTTCGCCGGGGAATACCTGGCGCGCTTCGTCAGCAGCCGCTTCAGCCATCAGACGCGCCAGGTGTTGTGCCGCCTGCTGCCCCAGGGCGAGCCCAAGCGCGAAAGCGTGGCCCAGGCGCTGAACCTGTCCGAGCGCACCCTGCAGCGCCGCCTGCAGGAAGAGGGCACCAGCTACCAGCAACTGCTCGACGACACTCGCCGCGAACTGGCCCAGCAGTACCTCGCCACGCCGCGCATGACGCTGCTGGAGATCGCCTACCTGCTGGGGTTCTCGGAGCCGAGCAATTTCTTCCGCGCCTTCCGCCGCTGGTTCGGCAAGACGCCAGGGGAGTACCGCGAGGACTTGTGAGTCGTTGTGTAGAAGCGCCGTGTGCCGGCGTTCCCGGTATATCGATCTGTAGGATGGGTGGAGCGCAGCGATACCCATGCTGTCGGTGCGCGGATTCGATGGGTATCGCTGCGCTCCACGCCATCCTACGGCCTGTTCATTCGGCCCATTAAGCGGCTGTTGGAGCGATCAGTGGCGCCAGAACGCCGGGGTGAACAGCACCAGCACGGTGATGATCTCCAGGCGCCCGAGCAGCATGCCGCCGCAGAGCAGCCACTTGGCTGCGTCCGGCAGCGAGGCGAAGTTGCCCGATGGCCCGATGATCGGGCCCATGCCCGGACCGACGCCGGCTACGGTGCTGGCCGCGCCGGTAAGCGAGGTCATCCAGTCCAGGCCGAGGAACGACAGGCCCAGCGCCAGGCCGCCGACGGTGGCGCCGAAGAAGAACGAGAAGGTCAGGATCGAACGCACGATCTCTTCGTCCAGGCGGTGCCCGTTGTAGCTCTGCTTGATCACCGCGCGCGGGTGGATCAGCTGGTACAGGCTGGCGCGCAACAGGGTGTAGGCCACCTGGAAGCGGAAGATCTTGATGCCGCCGGCGGTGGAGCCGGAGCAGCCGCCGATGAAGCCCAGGTAGAAGAACAGCATGATCGAGAAGTGCCCCCACAGACCGTAGTCGCCCAGGGCGAAGCCGGTGGTAGTCATCACCGAGGTTACGTTCACCGCGACGATACGGAAGGCGTCGAACCAGGGCAGGCCCGAGTTCACCGAATACCAGGTGCCCATCACCAGCCAGGTGAAAACCAGCAGGCCGAGGAACCCGTGAACCTGATGATCACGCAGCAGCGCCCTGCGGTTGCCGCGCAGGGTGGCGACGTAGAGCACGAAGGGGATGCTGCCCAGGATCATCACCATCACCGCGACCCAGTGCACCGCTGGCTGGTGCCACTTGGCCAGGGACTGGTCGGAGGTGGAGAAGCCGCCAGTGGAGATTGCCGACATCGCGTGGTTGAGCGAGTCGAACAGGCCCATGCCGGCCCACCAGAAGGCCAGGGTGCCGGCGATGGTGATGGCCACGTAGACCCCGACTATGTACTTGGCCACCATGTGCGAGCGCGGCATGACCTTGTCGGAGCGGTCCGAGGATTCGGTCTGGAACAGGCGCATGCCACCGATGCGCAGCATCGGCAGGATCGCCACCGCCATCGCGATGAAGCCGATGCCGCCCAGCCAGTGCAGCAGCGAGCGCCAGATGAGGATGCCCGGGGACATCTTGTCCAGCCCCGACAGCACGGTCGACCCGGTGGCAGTGATGCCCGACATGCTCTCGAATATCGCGTCGGTGAAGCTGATGTGCCGCGCGAACATGAACGGCAGGGACGAGAAGAAGCAGACGATCACCCAGCTCGACACGGTGAGCATGTACATGTCCCGCGGGCGCATGTGTACCTGCTCCGGGCGGCCGGGAATGACCATGCCCAGTCCGCAGGTGAAGGTGATGATCGCCGACCAGATGAACGGGTGCAGCTCGTTGGCACGGCCGTAATACAGCAGCGTGGCCATGGGGACCAGCATGGCGACCGCCAGCGTGATCACGAAGATGCCGATGATGAATCCGAGGGTGCGTAGTGTCGGCAGGGCCATGCGCTGAGGTCTGAATCCAATAGGAATCGGCCATTTTACCTGCCGCCTGCCGAGAGTAAACCGCGTGACGCCGTTCCTCTTTACAAGTTGGGCGGAGAAGGAGCGCGCCGTCTTTCCCGGACAAATGCGAACCCTTTGCGTCTACAATGGCGGCTTTCGAGATTGACTGGAGGCAGCCCATGGAGGCTCTCGACGCGTTGCTCAACCGTGTGTCCCATGCCCGCCTGAGCGAGCCGGCGCCGTCCCCCGAGCAACTGGACCGCCTGTTCCGCAGCGCCTTGCGCGCCCCGGACCACGGGCAACTGCGCCCGTGGCGCTTCCTCACTGTGGAAGGCGAGGCGCGCAAGGAGCTGGGTGAGCTGTTCGCCCGCGCGGTGGCGGCCAATGAGCCGGATGGCAAGCCCGAGGCGCTGGACAAGGCTCGCGCCATGCCGCTGCGCGCGCCGCTGCTGGTGGTCGCTGTGGCACGTTTGCAGGATCACCCCAAGGTGCCGGAGATCGAGCAGTGGCTGGCGGCGGGTTGCGCCGCCCACGGCATCATCCAGGCGGCCTACGTCGAAGGATTGGGAGCGATGTGGCGCACTGGCGCCATGGCGTTCGACCCGCTGGTGCGCGAGGGCCTGGGCCTGGCCGAGAACGAACGTATCGTCGGTTTCATCTACCTCGGCACGCCTATCGGCGAACTGCGCCGGCCGGCACCGCTGGACCCGGCCGGGTTCGTCAGCGCCTGGCGGGGCTGAGCGGCAGTTCCAGGCGCACCTTCCAGCCTCCGTCGCGGGCGCGCCAGAGCAGGTGCCCGCCCTGCCAGGCGGCGAGGCGCCGCGCCGGGGGCAATGCCTCCGGCAGCCAGCCTCGCGCCTGCGGATCGTAGCCTTGCAGATCCAGACGCAGCTCACCGCGTGCTGAACTGAGTGACAGCTCCAGCGCAGCATGCGGATGGCGCGCCAGCGCCCCTTCCAGCAAGGCATCCAGGGCTTCGCCCAGCGCATCCGGCCAGCTTTCCAGTGGCCAGGTGCCGCTCTGCGGCAGGCTCAGGCGCAAGCCGGGCCAGCGTGCGCGCCATTGCGTGGCGAGGCGCGCCAGTTCCACCGCCAGCACCAGGTACTGCGGATCATCGTAGGGTTCGCTGCGCAGCAGGGCTGCCGGCGGCAGCGCCTGTTGCAGGGCGGGAGTCGGGACAGCGAAGGCGGGAAGGCTCATGGTTGCTCTCCGATAATGCGCTCGGTTCAGGCGATCTGGCGGCGCAGCGGCAGGTCGATGCTGGCCAGGAAACCGCCCTCGGGATGGTTGCTCAGGCGCAGCCGCCCATGGTGGCGCTCGATGGCGCGACGGGCGATGGCCAGACCCAGGCCATGGCCGGGGCTGCTCTGGTTGGGCGCGCGGAAGAAGGGTTCGCCCAGTTGCGCCAGGTGTTCCTCACTGGCGCCGGGACCGTGGTCACGGATGCTGATGTGCAGGCGCTCGCCATCGATCCGCGCCTGCACTTCCAGCGGCTGCTCCGCCGGGTTGAAGCGCAGGCCGTTGCGCAGCAGGTTGTCGAGGGCGCGCTCGAGCATGTCCGGCCAGCCGTCGAGGGCCAGTTGTGGGGCAACGTCGAGCTGGATGTTCTGTTCCGGGTAAAGCAGTTGCGCGTCGTTGCGCAGGCGCTCGAACAGCGGCAGCAGGTCGATGCGGCTGGTCGGGCCGGGCTCGGCGTCGAGGCGGGCGAGGGCGAGGATCTCGCTGATCAGCGCTTCCAGGCGGTCGCATTCCTGTTCCAGGCGCGGCCACATGGCGGCGCGTTGGTCGGGCTCGGCGCGTTCGGCCAGGGCCAGGGCAATACGCAGGCGCGCCAGCGGTGAACGCAGCTCGTGGGATACATCTCGCAGGAGCTGGCGTTGGCTGCCGATCAGCCCTTGCAGGCGGGCACCCATGCGGTTGAAGTCACGGGCCAGCACCCCCAGTTCGTCGCCACGGCGGGAGAGGCGGGCGAGGCTGTCCTGTTGATAGCTGGTCTGGCCGAGGTCATGCACGGCGCGGCGCAGGCGGTTCAGCGGGCGGGTGATGGACAGCGTCAGCAGCAGGCTGAACACGGTCAGCACCACCAGCGCGATGCCCAGCGCACTCAGCGGCCAGAGCAGGCTGCTGCGGTGCCAGGCCTGCAGCGTCGGGTGCGGAATGCGGTAGATGAACAGGTAGGTCTGGTCGCTGCGGCTGCTGGTGTATTCCTGGCTTAACTGGCGCCAGGGGAAGCGCGGCAGGTTTTCCCGGTCGAAGTTGTTGTCACGCGGGCGTGGCGGGCGCGGCAGGTAGGTACCGTTGACCAGGCGCTGGCCAGTCTCGTCGAGCACCTGCACCGAGAGTTCGTATTGCTTGCGGCGGCTTTCCAGCAGTTCCTGCGCGGCATCCGGGCCTTGCGTCTCGTAAAGCAGGGTCCATTGTTTGGCGATGTCATGCAGGCCGGGATAGCGGGCGATCACCCAGGTGTCCTGGTTCAGGGCGCGGCCCAGCAGGATCGACAGTCCGGCGACCAGCAGCAGGGCGAGCCAGAAGGCGGCGAGGATCCGCCAGAAGAGTGAACGCATGGTCTTCCTGTTCAGCCGCATGGTCTATCCGTTGTCAGGGGCTCCACGGCAAGGCGCCGGGTAGAACCCGGCGCCTGCGTTTGCTGGAGCGAATCAGTTGGTCTTGGCGCCGTCCTTCTGGGCCTTCCAGGTCTGGAATTCAGCCCATTCAGCCTTGCGCTGTTCGCGCTGCTTCTTCATCTCGTCGAACTTCTTCTGCTGCTCGGGAGTGAGGATGCCGCGGATGCCGGCGTCGGCCTTGTCACGGTTGGCCTTCAGTTCTTCCTGCATGGCCTTGCGGTCGGCCTCGGGCAGCTTGTTCCAGTACTTCTCGGTGATCGCGCGGCGATCCTTCATCGAGTCGCCCATCAGCTTGCCGACTTGCTGGCGCTGGTCCTGGGTCAGGTTCAGTTCGCGGAACGCACCGCCGTGTTCGCCACGGTGCATGCCCGGGCCGTGGTCCTTCATGAACGGGGCCGGCGGCGGAGCGTCGGTCGGCGCGGGAGTGGCCGCCAGCGCGACGGTCGGCAGGGCGGCAGCGATCAGCAGGGCGGTCAGGGTCTTGCGCATGGTGTTTCTCCTTTCAGGGGCCGGTCGTTACCGGATGAGCCCAGTCTAGGGTTGGCAAGGTCAAGGGCGGTCAGTCCCACGTAAAGCTTCGGTAAAGATTACGTGAAGCCCGGCTGGAAACTTTACGAAGCCCGGGCCAGAGCGGCCCGGGCCCTCCGCAGGGCGAGATTTCAGGCTGCGTAGAAGTAGCCGCGCCCGCGCAGGGCGAGGATGCGCGGGCGGCCGTCGGGGTGGCTGCCGAGCTTCTTGCGCAGGTTGCTGACGTGCATGTCCAGGCTGCGGTCATACAGGGTCAGCTTGCGGCCCAGCGCGAGCTGCGCCAGCGCCTGCTTGTCCAGTGGTTCGCCCGGCTGGCGCAGCAGGGCTTCGAGGATGCGGCTCTCGGAGAGGGTCAGGCTGATTTCCTCGGCACCGATGGTGGCCACGCCGCGCGACAGGTTCAGCGCCAGATCACCCAGTTCAAGCTGCGCAGCGGGTTGCGCCGGGTGGCTGCGGCGCAGCACGGCGCGCAGGCGGGCGGTCAGCTCGCGGGGGTCACAGGGCTTGGCCAGGTAGTCGTCGGCACCCAGCTCCAGGCCGAGGATGCGATCCAGTGGCTCGCCGCGGGCGGAGAGCATCAGCACCGGCAGGTCCGGGTGGTCGCTGCGCAGCGACTTGAGCAGTTCCAGGCCGCTGCCGTCGGGCAGCATGACGTCGAGCACGACCGCGTCCGGCGCTCGGCTGCTCAGCGCGGCGCGGGCCTGTGCGCCATCGTGGGCGGCGCGGATGCTGAAGCCTTCCTGGGTCAGCCAGGTGGTCAGCAGTTCGCAGAGTTCGACATCGTCGTCGATCAGCAGCAGTTCACTCATGAAGAGGCTTCTTTCAGTTGATCCATTCGCGGCGCGAGCGTCGGCGGCCACGGCTCAGCATGCCCAGGATGAAGGCCAGCAGGGCAGTGCCGGCGCCGGTCACGTACCAGGTCTGCTGCTCGCTGAGCAGGCGCGGCGGCTGGTTGGCCTGGGCCTCGCGCAGCTGCAGCTTCAGGCGCTGGTTTTCCTGGGTCAGGCGGGTGATGCGGGCTTCGTCCTGGCTGTTATCCGGCTGTGCCGGTTGCGCGGCCAGTTGCGCGGCCAGTTCGGCGCGCTGCCGTTCGCTGTCGGCCAGGCGCCGCTCCAGTTCAGGATTGGCGGCCGGCGGTTGAGCTGATGCTTGGACAGCGCTTTGCGCCGGTTGCTCCGTGACGGGCTCTTCGGCGAGTGCGGGCAGCGGCAGGGCGAGGCAGGCGAGCAGGGGCAAACGGCGCATCGGGACTCCTTGTTCGATGATGTGCCGCCGTCCGTGGCCATCCCGGCGCTGTCCGGCTGCGATGCCCCGTGGCGCTCCGTGCCGCGGGGTGCAACGCTCGCGCGCTGTTAGGGCAGGACTTTCTTGAACGGCTTGACCACGACTTCGGCGTAGACGCCGGCGGCGCGGTACGGGTCGGCGTCGGCCCAGGCCTGGGCGGCGGTCAGCGAGTCGAACTCGGCGACGATCAGGCTGCCGGTGAAGCCGGCGGCGCCCGGGTCGTTACTGTCGATGGCCGGGTGCGGGCCGGCCAGGACCAGGCGGCCTTCTTCCTTCAGCTGCTCCAGGCGTGCGATGTGCGCGGGACGGGCGGCCAGGCGGCGTTCTTGGGAAGCGGTGATATCACGGGCAATGATCGCGTAGAGCATGTCAGTCCTTGGGTTTTTCGCCGGTAGGCTCATCGTGCATGTGGCGGGCCAGGAACACGCCCTGGCCGATCAGGAACAGCAGGGTCATGCCCAGGCTGCCGAACACCTTGAAGTCCACCCAGTAGTCCTGGAAGGTGAAGGCGACGAACAGCTGGACACAGCCGCAGATCAGGAAGAACAGCACCCAGGCGACGTTCAGTTTCGCCCAGAGGGAATCGGTCAGGTGTACCGCATGGCCCATGATGCGCTGGATCAGCGGCTGGCCGCCAATGAAGTGACTGCCGGCGAAAGCCAGGGCGAAGAGCCAGTTCACCACCGGCGCCTTCCACTTGAGGAAGGTTTCGCTGTGGAAGGCCAGGGTCATGCCGCCGAACACCAGGCACGCGGCGAGCGTCACCCACTGGCCCTTGTCCAGCTTGCGCTGCTTGATCAGCAGGGCGCCGTAGACCACCACGGAGGCGGCGATCAGCACGGCCGTGGCGCTGTAGATCCCGCCGACCGAGAAGCTCTGGCCGGCGAGTTCGACGTTGCGCGGGTCGAGCTTGTAAACGATGAAGAAGAGGATGAGGGGAATGAAATCGATGAATTGCTTCATTACGGCAGCCAGAGCCCAGTAGAGCCGGCATAATACCAACCTGCGGATGAACTGAAAGAGCCATCCGCCCAACGCTGCGTCAGATCATGGTTTCAATGCGTTGCCGCGGGAGCGTTGGCACAGAAGCGTCTATACAGAAAGCTATCCCGACACAAAGCTGTCCTGACACAAAGCCACCCCCTGCATTCCCTGGAAGCCCCATGCGAGTCGATCTGCACTGCCACAGCACCGCGTCCGACGGACAGCTCAGCCCGACGGCCCTGCTCGAGCGTGCCCATGGGCGCGGCGTGCGCGTACTGGCGCTGACCGACCACGATACCCTGGACGGCCTGCCCGAGGCGCGCCGTGCCGCGCAGGCGCTGGGCATGGAGCTGGTGGACGGCGTCGAAGTGTCCTGCACCTGGGGCGGGGCGACCATTCACGTGCTCGGCTACGGCTTCGACGTGACGGCCGAACCGCTGGTAAAGGCGCTGGACGACCTGCACCGCGCCCGCTGGACTCGCGCCGAGGAAATCGGCCGGCGCCTGGAAGCCAAGGGCATGCCCGGCGCCTTCGAGGGCGCGCGGGCGATTCAGGCCGAACTGGGCGACAGCGAAAATGCCCCGGCGCGCCCGCACTTCGCCGAGTTCCTGCTGCGTCAGGGCTACGTCAAGGACCGCGCCGAGGCCTTCCGCAAGTGGCTGGGCGCCGGCAAGCTGGGCGACGTCAAACAGCACTGGCCGAGCCTCGCCGACGCCGTCGGCACGCTGCGCGCGGCGGGCGCCTGGATCAGCCTGGCGCACCCCTACCAGTACGATTTCACCCGCACCAAGCGGCGCAAGCTGGTGGCCGACTTCATCGCCGCCGGCGGTCATGCGCTGGAAGTCTGCAACGGCCCGCAGCCGGCCGAGCAGGTCGGCGTGCTGAGCATCCTCGCCCGCGAATTCGGCTTGATGGTCACCGCCGGCAGCGACTTCCACGGCCCCAGCGACTGGTCGGAGCTGGGCCTTTACCGGAGCGTGCCGGAAGACCTGGTGCCGCTCTGGCCGCGCTTTGCCAGCGCCGAGAACGCCATCGGGATCAAGGAGACTCCATGAGCCAGTTCTTTCAGATCCATCCGGAAAATCCCCAGGCGCGCCTGATCAAGCAGGCGGTGGAGATCGTCCGGCAGGGGGGGGTGATCGCCTATCCCACCGACTCCTCCTACGCGCTGGGCTGCCGCATCGGTGAGAAATCCGCGGTGGAGCGCATCCGCCACATCCGCCGGCTCGACGACAAGCACAACTTCACCCTGGTCTGCCGCGACCTGTCCGAGCTGGGCCTCTACGCGAAGGTCGACACCGGCCTGTTCCGCCTGCTCAAGGCGCACACGCCCGGCCCCTACACCTTCATCCTCAACGCCACCCGCGAAGTGCCGCGCATGCTGCTGCATCCCAAACGCCGCACCATCGGCCTGCGCGTGCCGGCCTGCCCGATCGCCCTGGCGCTGCTGGAGGAACTGGGTGAGCCGCTGATGAGCGTCAGCCTGATCCTGCCCGGTGAGAGCGAGCCGCTGAACGATCCGTACGAGATGCGCGATTCGCTGGAGCACCTGGTCGACCTGATCATCGACGGCGGTTTCGGCGGCGGCGAGGCCTCCACCGTGATCGCCCTGACCGACGAAGACCCGGTGGTCGTGCGCGTCGGCTGCGGCGACCCGGAACCCTTCATGGTCAACGCCTGAACACGCCCTGCGTGCTGGCTATACTCCCTCGTCCCATCGCCGAACCCGCGAGGTTGACCGCTTGACCAGCGTCGAATCCCTGCGCCGTGTGCTGTCCGGCATGCGCCCCACCGGGCGCCTGCACCTGGGGCATTACCACGGTGTGCTGCAGAGCTGGGTGAAACTGCAGCACGAGTACGAATGCTACTTCTCCATCGTCGACTGGCATGCGCTGACCACCGAGTACGACGAGACCGCCAGCATCCGCCAGCACGTGCGCGACATGGCCATCGACTGGCTGGCAGTGGGCGTCAGCCCCAGCGCCGCGACTATGTTCATCCAGTCCCAGGTGCCCGAGCACGCCGAGCTGAACCTGCTGCTGTCGATGATCTGCCCGCTGTCCTGGCTGGAACGCGTGCCGACCTACAAGGAGCTGCAGGAAAAGCTGGTCCACAAGGACCTCTCCACCTTCGGCTTCCTCGGCTACCCGCTGTTGCAGGCCGCTGACATCCTGATCTACCGCGCCGGCCTGGTGCCGGTGGGCTCGGATCAGTTTGCCCACGTCGAGTTCACCCGCGAGATCGCCCGCCGCTTCAACCACCTCTACGGCGGTGAAGTCGACTTCGAGGACCGCGCGCAGACCGCCATCACCCGCCTGGGCAAGAAGACCGGCAAGCTCTACAGCAGCCTGCGCCGTGCCTGGCAGGAACAGGGCGACGCCGAGGCGCTGGAGACGGCCCGCGCGCTGCTCATGGAGCAGCAGAGCCTGACCCTGGGCGACCGCGACCGGCTGTTCGGCTACCTCGAAGGCACCAGCCGCGTGCTGCTGCCCGAGCCGCAGACCCTCACCAGCCACGCGCCGAAGATGCCAGGGCTGGACGGGCAGAAGATGTCCAAATCGCACCACAACACCATTGCCCTGCGCGACAGCCCGGCGGTGATCGAGGAAAAGATCGCGCGCATGCCCACCGACCCCGCGCGCGTGCACCGCCGCGATCCAGGCGACCCGGAGCGCTGCCCGGTATGGCAGTGGCACCTGATCTACTCTGACGAGGGTTGCCGCCAGTGGGTGCAGGAAGGTTGCCGCAGCGCCGGGATCGGCTGCCTGGACTGCAAGCGGCCGGTGATCGAGTCGATCCTCCACGAACTGGCGCCGATCCAGGAGCGCGCGCTGGACTACGAGGACAACCCCGAGCTGGTGCGCAGCATCCTCGCCGAAGGTGCCGAGCGCGCCCGCGAGGCCGCGCGGGAGACGCTGGTGGAAGTGCGGCATGCCATGGGGCTGTCGTACCGCTGACGGGTGTGCGGACCAACTGACGGTGCAGGAGCGCCGCACACGGGGGTTCTGCCGAACCGAACCGATTCCGCCGCGATGCTTTCTGTCAGGGCACGGCCTGCCAATGATGTGACACCGCCCATCCCTTGAGCCAAAAGCCCCTCGCGCCGCCGGCAAAAGCAGGGATAATGCCGCCTTCGAACCCCAGCGCCTGACGAGTGGCCGATGAGTGACCTGACCGAGCCGGAAGCCCCCGCCGCCGCCCCTGAATACCAGGTGCCGGTGCAGCTGGCGCTCGTCTACGGCGAGGCCCTGACGGAGATGCCGCAGGACCTGTACATCCCGCCGGACGCCCTGGAGGTCTTCCTCGAGGCCTTCGAAGGCCCGCTCGACCTGCTGCTCTACCTGATCCGCAAACAGAACATCAACATCCTCGACATTCCCGTGGCGGAGATCACCCGCCAGTACATGGGCTATGTCGAACTGATGAAGTCGGTGCGCCTGGAACTGGCCGCCGAGTACCTGGTGATGGCCGCCATGCTCGCCGAGATCAAGTCGCGCATGCTGCTGCCGCGCTCGGCCGAGGCCGAGGCCGAAGAGGAAGACCCGCGTGCCGAGCTGATCCGCCGCCTGCAGGAGTACGAGCGCTTCAAGAAGGCCGCCGAGGACCTCGACGACCTGCCGCGCCTGGGCCGTGACTACGTGGTGCCCACTGTCGCCGCGCCGGATGCGCGGGCGCGCCGGCTGCTGCCGGAAGTGGACATGCAGGAGCTGATGCTGTGCATGGCCGAGGTGCTGCGCCGCGCCGACCTGTTCGAGAGTCACCAGGTCACCCGCGAGATGCTCTCCACCCGCGAGCGCATGACCGAGATCCTCGAACGCCTGAAGGGCGAGGGTTTCGTGCCCTTCATCAGCCTGTTCCGCGTCGAGGAGGGCAAGCTCGGCGTGGTGGTGACGTTCATGGCGGTGCTGGAGCTGGTCAAGGAACAGCTGGTGGAGCTGGTACAGAACGAAGCTTTTGCGCCCATCCACGTCCGCGCCCGCACGGAAGTGCAGGAGGGCGCCGCACGCTTCGGAGAAACGTCGGAAGACGTGCTGGAAGAGGGCGACGAAGACGTCTTCGAGCCGCGCGAAGAGCCGCCAGCCGAGCTGACCTTCGAGGACGGCCACTTCGACGGCCCGGAAGGCGAGGCAGCGCTTGACCAGGCACTGGGCGGCGAGCCGGAAGACGAGCCGCTCTGATCCGCCAGCGTTGCCCTGGCGCCGCGCTTTGAGTAGCTTTCCCGCCTGAACGGCGAAACCTTCAACCCCGACCCGAGCCCCCGATGAATCTCTCCGACCCGCAAGAACTGGCGACCCTGCTCGAAGGCATCCTCCTGGCTGCCGGCAAGCCCATGTCGCTGGAACGCCTCGGTGAGCTGTTCGAGGAGGCCGAGCGCCCTGAGCCGCAGCAGTTCCGCGATGCGCTGGCGGTGCTGGGTCTGTCATGCTCCGGGCGGGCCTTCGAGCTGAAGGAAGTCGCCACCGGTTACCGCCTGCAGGTGCGCGAGAAGTTCGCTTCCTGGGTCGGCCGGCTCTGGGAGGAACGTCCGCAGCGCTACTCCCGTGCGCTGCTGGAAACCCTGGCGCTGATCGCCTATCGCCAGCCCATCACCCGTGGCGAGATCGAGGAAATCCGTGGCGTCGCGGTGAACACCCAGATCGTCAAGACGCTGATGGAGCGCGAGTGGATCCGCATCGTCGGCTACCGCGAAGTCCCCGGCCGCCCGGCCATGCTCGCCACCACCCGCACCTTCCTCGACTACTTCAACCTCAGGAGCCTGGAAGACCTGCCGCCGCTGGCCGAGCTGAAACTGATGGAGCCCGAGCCGCAGCCGATCCTCGAGGACATGGCGCCGGTGGCCAGCCTGCCGAGCCCCGAGGAATACGACGAGGACTACGTGCCGCCGTCGCTGCAGGCCCTGGCCGACCAGGCCGTGCGCGATGCCGGCGAGGAGCCGGAGCCCGCGCCGCCGGAGGAACCGAAGGAGGAGACCAGTTTCCGCAGTCTGCTCGCCGAGCTGGACGAGATGGAGCAGGGCCTGAAGACCGACTTCGACGACCTGATCGACCGCCCGCCGAGCGACGACGAGGACACCGGCGTGGATGCCGACTTCAGCGGCGTGCATGCGCTGCCGGAGGTCGAGCCGCAGGGCGAAGCCGAAGCGCCTGTCGAACCAGAAACGGAAAGCCAGCCCGAAGCACCCGCGCCCCCGCAAGCCCACGCACCGTCCGCACCCGTGGAAGACGAATGGGACGAAGAACGCGCCCTGCGCGAAGCCATGCTCGAGGAAATGGAGTTCAACGCGCGCAATCGCGACCATTGAGCCTGGGCTTTGGCGCATCTGACCGAGGCTTTCCAGCCGTTCGGTGATTGACTTCCGCCCTCGGCGCGACGACCTTATGTGCCGCGTTCGCAAGGCGCTGGCGGCAACACCCGGGGATGCCGCCCGATCGACCGCCCTGACGACGTCTCTCGACAACAATCCACAGTGGCGTGGCGCGTCGCGCAGGCTGCTGAGTACCCATATGAAAAGAACTCCAATCAGCCGTATCTGCTGGCTCGGCCTCCTGCTGGGCCTTGGCAGCGCTTCGCTTTCCGCCGCCCAGGCGCCTGCCGCCGCACCTGCCGTGCCGCTGGCCGGCCAGTCGAAGGACGCCTTCCTCGACAGCCTGATGCAGCGAATGACGCTGGAAGAGAAGATCGGCCAGCTGCGCCTGGTCAGCGTCGGGCCGGACCATCCCAAGCCGGTACTGCTGAAGGAAATCGCCGAGGGCACCACCGGCGCGGTGTTCAACACCGTGGTCCGTCCGGGCATCCGCGACCTGCAGGACGCGGCCATGAAAAGCCGGCTGAAGATCCCGCTGTTCTTCGCCTATGACGTGGTCCACGGCCACCGTACCGTGTTCCCCATCGGCCTGGGCCTGGCGGCGAGCTGGGACATGGCATCCATCGAGCGCAGCGCCCGCGTCGCGGCCATCGAGGCCAGCGCCGACGGCCTCAACCTGACCTATTCGCCCACCGTCGACATCGCCCGCGATCCGCGCTGGGGCCGTGTCTCCGAAGGCTTCGGCGAAGACGCCTGGCTGACCAGCAAGGTCGCCGCCGCGGTGGTCAAGGGCTACCAGGGCCAGGGCCTGAACCAGCCGCAAACCATCATGGCCGGGGTCAAGCACTTCGCCCTGTATGGCGCCGGCGAAGGCGGCCGCGACTACAACACCGTGGACATGAGTCCGCAGCGCATGTTCCAGGACTACCTGCCGCCGTACCGCGCGGCCATCGACGCCGGCGCCGGCGCGGTGATGGTCTCGCTGAACAGCATCAACGGCGTGCCGGCCACCGCCAACAAGTGGCTGCTGCAGGACCTGCTGCGCGGCCAGTGGGGCTACAAGGGCCTGACCCTGAGCGACCACGGCGCGGTGCTGGAGCTGATAAAGCACGGCGTGGCCGCCACCGAGCGTGACGCCACCCGGGCGGCGATCAACGCCGGCGTCGAAATGAACATGAATGACGACCTTTACGGCAAGCACATGCCCGAGCTGCTCAAGGCCGGGCTGATCAGCCAGGACGAGATCGACCGAGCCTGCCGCGACGTGCTCGCCGCCAAGTGGGACATGGGCCTGTTCCAGGACCCGTACCGCTACCTGCAGGGCAAGGACCCGGTCGACACCGACGCCGAGGACCGCCTGCACCGTGCCGACGCCCGCGAGATTGCGCGCAAGGGCATGGTCCTGCTGAAGAACGAAGGCGGCGTGCTGCCGCTCAAGCGTGACGGCGTGATCGCCCTGATCGGCCCGCTGGCCGACAGCAAGCGCGACGTGATGGGCAGCTGGTCCGCCGCTGGCAAGGCCTTCCAGGCCGTGACCGTGCTCGAGGGCATGGGCGCCGCCACCCGTGGTCATGCCGCGCTGCTCTACGCCAAGGGCGCCAATGTCACCGACGATCCGGAGATCGTCAAATACCTCAACGAATACAGCGAAGACGTGAAGGTCGACTCGCGCAGCCCAAAAGCCATGATCGACGAAGCCGTCGAGAAGGCGAAACAGGCTGACGTGGTGGTGGCCGTGGTCGGCGAATCCCAGGGCATGGCCCACGAGGCGTCGAGCAAGACCAACCTGCACATCGCGCAGAGCCAGATCGAGCTGCTCAAGGCCCTCAAGGCCACCGGCAAACCGCTGGTGCTGGTGCTGATGAACGGCCGGCCGATGGACCTGCGCTGGGAAAGCGCCAACGCCGACGCCGTGCTGGAAACCTGGTTCAGCGGCACCGAGGGCGGCAACGCCATTGCCGACGTGCTGTTCGGCGACTACAACCCGTCGGGCAAGCTGACCATGACCTTCCCGCGCTCGGTGGGTCAGGTGCCGATCTACTACAACCACCTGAACACCGGCCGCCCGTTCGACCACGAGCACCCGAACAAGTACACCTCGCGCTACTTCGACTCGCAGAACGGCCCGCTGTACCCCTTCGGCTACGGCCTGAGCTATACCGACTTCAGCGTCTCGGACGTGAAGATGTCGGGCAGCAAGTTGAAGAAGGGTGACCAGCTGACGGCCAGCGTGACCGTGAAGAACACCGGCAAGGTCGCCGGTGAAACCACCGTGCAGCTCTACCTGCGCGACGTCGCCGCGTCCATCAGCCGCCCGGTCAAGGAGCTCAAGGGCTTCAGCAAGATCCTGCTGCAGCCGGGCGAGTCGAAGGTGGTGCAATTCCCGATCCGCGAGGAAGACCTGCGCTTCTACGACAGCCAGCTGCGCTACGCCTCGGAGCCGGGCGAGTTCAAGGTCTACGTCGGCCTGGATTCGGACAACGTGAAGGAGCAGAGCTTCACGCTGCTCTAAGCGTCACGCGCTGCTGTAAACGAAAACGCCACGGCTGATCCAGCCGTGGCGTTTTTCGTTCAGGCGGCTTTGGCTGCCTTGCGGGAGCGGAGCCCGATCAGCCAGCGCACCGCGCCTTGCACCAGCACGGAAAGCAGCGCCGCCTCGGCGAAGCTCGGCAGGATGTCGTTGGCCGGCAGGCGCAACGCCAGCCACAGGCAGAACGCCGCGAAGGCCGGGCGCCCACTGACCATGCCGCGCATCAGGGCGATGACGAAGCCCGCGCCGTGCAAGCGCTGCGATGACACGCAGAGCACGATGGAGAGCAGCGGAAAGACCGCCAGCAGGCCGCTCCAGCTAGGCCCGGCCCAGCCGGAGAGGGCGGTGACGGCCAGGGTCAGCAACGCACCGGCGAGCATGCGCAGGCCCAGCTCGAAGTGGCCCAACGCGGCGACCGTGCCCGGCAACTCGGCGCGGGGCATGAACAGCTGGCTGGTCAGCGCGCCCAGTACTGCGGCGAGAAGAGCCCAGACGGGCGCGGCTGGAAGTTGCGTCAGGGCCCAGGCAGCCACCAGCCAGGCGAGCATCGCGCCGCTCAGGGCCAGCGTCCAACGGTGCTTCCGGCACAACCAGGCATAGGCGAAGTTGAACGCTTCCGAAGCGAAGATCGCCGCCAGCGCCAGTAACGCGGCCTGGGCGCCGAAGTCGCGGCCGTGCTCCACGGTGATCAGGTACAGGATGGGGCCGGCGATGGCGGGCAGGGCGGCGAGACAGCCGGCAACAGTCGGCCCCCACCAGCGCCCGGAGAGGGATACCAGCAGCAGGAACAACGGAACCAGGGTGAGCTTGAGGGCGAGCATGGGCGAGGCCGGAAGGCGTGGAGGGCGGATTCTAGCAAGGCGCGCAGCCTTCGATTGCCCGCTTCGATAACCCGTGTCGATGGCGCCGATGGGGAAATCGAGTTGGACCTTGGCGCCGCGCGGGTGTCCATTGTGCAGGCCCACTGACGTTCACCCATCGAATCGAGAGGAAGTCCGTGAAGAGTCCGTGCATCAAGGTCTGCGAGTTCGAAGAGGGCATCTGCCTGGGCTGCGGCCGCAGCCGTGAGGAAATCAAGGCGTGGAAGCGCGTCGACCACCTGGGCCAGGAGGCGATCCTGGCCGAGGCGGACATGCGCCTGCTGGTGCTGGAGGCGCAGGGGAAAAGGCTGTACCGCTGAGTGGTGTTTGACGGTAACGCCGTGCCTGGGGTCCCCTCTCCCCAGCCCTCTCCCTGAAGGGAGAGGGGGCAGATCGTGCCGGCTGACACCCTCGTTTCCTCCTGCACCGGACAGTCCCCTCTCCCTCTGGGAGAGGGTTAGGGTGAGGGCAGCGGAAAGTGAATGCCATGGTTCCAGCGAGCACTCCAGGCGTAGGGCGAATAACCCGGAACGGGTTATCCGCCGCATCCTCCACGGCGGATAACGCTGGCGCGTTATGCGCCCTACAGAATGTCAGCCGCGTGCCGCAACCATCGCCCGCGCCGTATCCAGCATGCGGTTGGAGAAACCCCATTCGTTGTCGTACCAGGCCATCACTTTCACCAGCCGGCCATTCACCCGCGTGTGGCTGGCGTCGAAGATGGCCGAGCGCGGGTCGTGGTTGAAGTCCACCGAGACCAGCGGCTGGCCGTTGAAGCCGAGGATCGTCGAGCGCTCGCTGGCGCGCTCCAGCAGCGCATTGACCTCCTGGGCGCTGGTGTCGCGGGCGACCTGCAGCGTGAGGTCCACCAGCGACACATTGATCACCGGCACCCGCACCGCCAGGCCCGTCAGCTTGCCCGCCAGTTCCGGCAGCACCAGGCCAACGGCTTCGGCGGCGCCGGTTCTGGTCGGGATCATCGACTGGGTAGCCGAGCGCGCGCGGTACGGGTCGCTGTGGTAGACGTCGGAGAGGTTCTGGTCGTTGGTGTAGGCGTGGATGGTGGTCATCAGCCCGTGTTCGATGCCCAGCTCGCGGTGCAGCACCTGGGCTACCGGCGCGAGGCAGTTGGTGGTGCAGGAGGCGTTGGAGACGATGCGGTGTTCCGCGCGCAGGATGCCTTCGTTGACACCGAACACCACCGTGGCGTCCACGTCCTGGCCGGGCGCGGAGATCAGCACCTGGCGCGCGCCGGCCTGCAGGTGCGCCGCAGCCTTGTCGCGGGAGGTGAAAAGGCCGGTGCACTCCAGCACGATATCCACCCCCAGGGCCTTCCACGGTAGCTCGGCCGGATGGCGGATCGCCGTGACGGCAATGCGGTCGCCCTCTACCCTGAGGCTTTCGGCATCGTGCTCGACGTGGCCGGCGAAGCGCCCATGCACGCTGTCGTACTGGAACAGGTGGGCGTTGATCGCGGCGTCGCCCAGGTCGTTGATCGCCACCACTTGCAGGTGTTGGCGGTAGGGGCCCGAGTAGAGCGCGCGGAGTACGTTCCGACCGATGCGGCCAAATCCGTTGATTGCCAGGCGTATAGTCATGAAGGTCGTCTCTTTTCTTTTGTTGTGGTAAAAACAATTAAATTTCCACGTTGATGAAAAGTAAACACCGAGTAATCAACGATAATGTTGTAAAAACAACAACCGATAGTCTGTAGGAGAATGCTGCCATGCACCCTCGTGTGCTTGAAGTCACCCAGCGCATCCAGGCCCGCAGCGCGGCCACGCGTCAGCGCTACCTCGATCTGGTCAAGGCAGCCGCCACCAAGGGTCCGCACCGCGGCACGCTGCCCTGCGGCAACCTCGCCCACGGCGTCGCGGCTTGTGGTGATTCCGACAAACAGGCGCTGCGGCTGATGAACCAGGCCAACGTCGCCATCGTCTCCGCCTATAACGACATGCTTTCCGCGCACCAGCCGCTGGAGCGCTTCCCGGAACTGATCAAGGACGCCCTGCGGCAGATCGGCTCGGTCGGCCAGTTCGCCGGCGGCGTGCCCGCCATGTGCGACGGCGTGACCCAGGGCGAGCCGGGGATGGAACTGTCCCTGGCCAGCCGTGACGTGATCGCCATGGGCACCGCCATCGCGCTGTCGCACAACATGTTCGACGCCGCGCTGTGCCTGGGCGTATGCGACAAGATCGTCCCCGGCCTGCTGATCGGCTCGCTGCGCTTCGGCCACCTGCCGGTGGTGTTCGTGCCCGCCGGCCCCATGCCCACCGGTATCTCCAACAAGGAGAAGGCCGCGGTGCGCCAGCTGTTCGCCGAAGGCAAGGCCACCCGCGAGGAGCTGCTGGCCTCGGAGATGGCCTCCTACCACGCGCCGGGCACCTGCACCTTCTACGGCACCGCCAACACCAACCAGTTGCTGGTGGAGGTGATGGGCCTGCACCTGCCGGGCGCTTCCTTCGTCAACCCGAACACCCCGCTGCGCGACGAGTTGACCCGCGAAGCCGCGCGCCAGGCTGCGCGCCTGGCGCCGGAGAACGGCCAGTTCGTGCCCATGGCGGAGATCGTCGACGAGAAGGCCATGGTCAACTCGGTAGTGGCGCTGCTGGCCACCGGCGGCTCGACCAACCACACCCTGCACCTGCTGGCCATCGCCCAGGCCGCCGGCATCCAGCTGACCTGGCAGGACATGGCCGACCTCTCCGAAATCGTGCCGACCCTGGCGCGCATCTATCCCAACGGCCAGGCCGACATCAACCACTTCCAGGCGGCAGGCGGCATGTCCTTCCTGATCCGTCAGCTGCTCGACGGCGGCCTGCTGCATGAAGACGTGCAGACGGTGGTCGGCAAGGGCCTGCGTCGCTACATCCAGGAACCTTTCCTCGACGACGGCAAGCTGGTCTGGCGCGAAGGTCCGGCGGCGAGCCTGGACGAGAACATCCTGCGCCCCATCGACAAGCCGTTCTCGGCCGAAGGCGGCCTGCGCCTGATGGAAGGCAACCTTGGTCGCGGCGTGATGAAGGTTTCCGCCGTGGCGCTGGAGCACCAGATCGTCGAAGCCCCGGTGCGCATCTTCCACGACCAGTCGAGCCTGGCCGCCGCCTTCAAGGCCGGCGAGCTGGAGCGTGACCTGGTGGCCGTGGTGCGCTTCCAGGGCCCGCGCGCCAATGGCATGCCGGAGCTGCACAAGCTCACACCGTTCCTTGGCGTGCTGCAGGACCGTGGCTTCAAGGTGGCGCTGGTCACCGATGGGCGCATGTCCGGCGCTTCCGGCAAGGTGCCGGCGGCGATCCATGTGTCTCCGGAGGCGCTCAACGGCGGCCCGCTGGCCAAACTGCGCGACGGCGATGTGGTGCGCGTCGACGGCACTACCGGCGAGCTGCGCGTGCTGGTGGATACCGCAGAGTGGGATGCCCGTCCGCTCGTCGAGACCCCGACACTGGATAATGTCGGCATGGGTCGCGAGCTGTTCGCCTTCATGCGCAATGCCTTCAGTTCGGCCGAGCAGGGCGCCTGCAGCTTCACCGCCGAGCTCGACGGCTTGCGCTGAGACGCGTACTTGATGGAGTCTTCCGAGCGGCGTGACTGCCTGTCTGTCGCACGGGAGAGCCTTCGGCGCTGTCCTACGCTGAACCTTTTCCTCCACTTCCAGGCACGAGCCCACAATGATTTCCAACAACGCTCAGCCCGCCTCGAACGGTTTCGCCCTGGTCGGCGACATCGGCGGCACCAACGCCCGCTTCGCCCTGTGGCGCGGTGAAGTCCTCGAGTCCATCCAGGTCCTGGCCTGCGCCGACTACCCGCGCCCGGAAGACGCCGTGCGCGACTACCTGCAGCGCGTCGGCCAGCCGCTGTCGGCCGTCGATAACGTCTGCCTGGCCTGCGCCGGCCCCGTTGGCGACGGCGACTTCAAGTTCACCAACAACCACTGGGTGATTCGCCGCGACGCCTTCCGCGCCGAGCTGGGCCTGAGCCACCTGCTGCTGGTGAACGACTTCAGCACCATGGCCTGGGCGGCCTCGCGGCTGTCGGAGGAACACCTGGTGCAGGTGCGCCCCGGCAAGGCGCTGGAAGGCCGCGCCAAGCTGATCATCGGTCCGGGCACCGGCCTGGGTGTCGGCAGCCTGATGCCGCTGCCGGGTGGCGGCTGGGAAGTGCTGCCCTGCGAAGGCGGCCACGTCGACCTGCCGGTGACCTCCGAACGTGACTTCGCCCTCTGGCAACTGCTGCGCGAGAAATACGGCCACGTCTCGGCCGAGCGCGTGCTCTCCGGCAGCGGCCTGGAAAACCTCTACCGCATGAGCTGTCAGCTCGATGGGGTGGAGCCGCAGTGCGCGACTGCCGCCGAGATCGGCGAACGCGCCATGGCCGGCGACGCCTATGCCGACGCGGTGCTGGAACAGTTCTTCGTCTGGCTGGCGCGCGTCGCCGGCAACGCCGTGCTGACGGTCGGTGCGCTGGGTGGCGTGTACATCACCGGCGGTATCGTCCCGCGCTTCCTTGAACGCTTCCAGCGCAGCGGCTTCGCCGAGGCCTTCCGCACCCGTGGCAAGACCAGCGGGCCGTACCTCGACCCGGTTCCGGTGTGGGTCATGACGGCGGATCATCCGGGCCTGTTCGGCGCGGGCGTGGCCCTGGAGCAGGCGCTGCGCAACGAAGGCTGACACCCCGCTTCATCCCTGAAGAACAACAAGAACAAAGGACGCCCGAAGTGAACCAGCCTGCCCGATCCATCCTGCTGGTGGACGACGACCAGGAAATCCGCGAGCTGCTGGAAACCTACCTCAGCCGTGCCGGCTTTCAGGTACGCAGCGTCGCCGATGGCGAGAGCTTCCGCCGCGCGCTGTGCGACGAGGACGCCGCCCTGGCGATCCTCGACGTGATGCTGCCCGACGAAGACGGCTTCAGTCTGTGCCGCTGGATTCGCTCGCACCAGCGCCATGCCTGCATGCCGGTGATCATGCTCACCGCCAGCTCCGACGAGGCCGACCGCGTGGTGGGGCTGGAACTGGGCGCCGACGACTACCTCGGCAAACCCTTCAGCCCCCGCGAACTGCTGGCGCGGATCAAGGCGCTGCTGCGCCGCGCGCAGTTCACCCAGGTGCGCGGCGGCGAAGTCATCGCCTTCGACGACTGGCGGCTGGATACCATCAGCCACCGGCTGTTCCACGAGGACGGCGAGGAGCATTTCCTCAGCGGCGCCGACTTCGCCCTGCTCAAGCTGTTCCTCGACAATCCCCGGCAGATTCTCGACCGTGACACCATCGCCAGCGCTACCCGTGGCCGCGAGGTGATGCCGCTGGAGCGCATCGTCGACATGGCCGTGTCGCGCCTGCGCCAGCGTCTGCGCGACACCGAGAAACCGGCGCGGCTGATCCAGACCGTGCGCGGCAGCGGCTACTTGCTGGCCGCCCAGGTTCGTCCGCACCTCGCCGGCCATGAGTGAACGCCGCCGCTGGGCCCTGGTGCCGCGCTCGCTGCTCGGCCGCATGCTGCTGCTCACCTTGCTGGCGGTGCTGATCGCCCAGGGGCTGTCGAGCCTGTTCTGGATATCCCACCTGCGCACCAGCCAGCGCGACGGCCTGCTCACCAGCTCGCGCAGCCTGGCTTATTCCATGGCCGCCAGCGTCAGCTACTTTCGCTCGCTGCCCATCGGTTATCGTCCGCTGGTGCTCGACCAGCTGCGCAGCATGGGCGGTACGCGCTTCTTCGTCTCGCTCAACGAACGCCCGCTGAACCTGCGCGCTCTCCCGGACACCACCAACAAGCAGGCGGTGATCGATATCGTGCAGGACGTGCTGCACCAGAAGCTGGGCAAGGACGTCGAGCTGCAGGTGGAGTTCGTCAGCCCGGACGACTTGCGGCTGTTCAACGGCGAGCTGAAGCTGGAGGAACTGCCGCGTTCCTGGGCGCACTACGCGCTGACCCTGGAACCGGTGAACCCGCCGGTGCTGGTCACGCAGATCCGCATCGGCGTCAGCGAATGGTTGTACATCGCCAGCCTGATGCCGGCGCCCTACGTCACCCTGGAGCCCGAGGGCCTGCCGCCGCAGCAGGTCATCTCCATCGCCTTCACCAGTCTGCTGCTCTTGCTGTTCACCGGCCTGCTGGTGCACTGGCAGAGCCGCCCGCTCAAGCGCCTGGCCCGCGCCGCCCGCGACATCGCCCTGGGCGGCGAGGAACAGCCGCTGGAGGAGAGCGGCGCGAGTGAGCTGGTGGAGGTCTCCCGCGCCTTCAACACCATGCGCGAGCGCATCGACCGCTACGTCAACGAACGTGCGCAGCTGTTCAGTGGCATCTCCCACGACCTGCGCACGCCGATCACCCGCCTGCGCCTGCGCGTGGAGCTGCTGGAGGATGAACAGGCGCAGGACAAGTTCAGCCACGACCTCGACGAACTGGAACTGCTGGTGAAGGGCGCGCTGCAATGCGTGAAGGACACCGACATCCACGAAAACGTCGAGTCGGTGGACCTCAACCAGTTGCTGCAATACGTCGCCGGGCCCTACATCGCCGACGGCCGTGTCGAGGTACTGGGCGCGGCGCTCGAGCCTTATCCGGGCAAGCCGCTGGCGCTCAAGCGCTGCATCGGCAACCTGCTGGACAACGCCCTGAAATACGGCGGCCGCGCCCAGCTGAGCATCGAGGATGATCCCGACGCGGTGGTCCTGCACGTCGACGACCAGGGCCCAGGCGTGCCGGAACAGCGCCTGGAGAAAGTCTTCGAACCGCGTTTCCGGTTGTCCGAGCGTGGCCAGGGCTACGGCCTGGGCCTGGGCATTGCGCGCAACATCGCGCATACCCACGGCGGCGAAGTCACCCTGCAGAACCGCCGTGAGGGTGGGCTGCGAGTGACGTTGAGGTTGCCGCGGCTGGAGGTTGAGTAGGGCGGTTGGTTGCTCTTGGTCGCTCCGGAGTGCTCGGTTATTGCGCCCCTCTCCCTAACCCTCTCCCTGAAGGGAGAGGGGACTGGATCGGCGCGAGTGGTAACCACGGAGTTGGCTTGATGCCACGGTGTGAGTGGACGCAGAAGCCTACAGGCAGCTCGGAAAGCTCCCTCTCCCTTCAGGGAGAGGGCTGGGGAGAGAGTGGTGGGCCGAGGCACTAGCCTCCAGGCGTAGCCCCGCCGGAGCCAACCCAATGACCTCCCACCTCACCCAGTTCTCGAAACAACTCCGCCATGGCCAGACCGAAGCCGAACGCGCCCTCTGGCACCACCTGCGCGCCCACCGCTTCCTCGGCCTCAAGTTCCGCCGGCAAAAGGTCATCGGGCCCTACATCATCGATTTCATTTGTCACGAACGCCTGTTGATCATTGAGCTGGATGGTGGGCAGCATCTGGATTCCAGTGAGGGTCAGCAGCGCGACGCGTGGCTCAAGGCCAGGGGGTTCATGGTGCTGCGCTTCTGGAATCATGATGTGCTGTCGAAGATGGATTCGGTGCTGGAGGCGATACGTCTGGCGCTCGATGCGGACGCTTTGCCCTCTCCCCAACCCTCTCCCTGAAGGGAGAGGGGGCCGTTCGGCGTGAAGCGAGACCTCGGTTTCAGCCGGCCTCTCCATTGATATTTGAAAGCTCCGATGGCATCAGGCGAACTGCACACCTGGCACGGCAGAGGACAACTCCCTCTCCCTTCGGAGCGGGGGGCGCAGCCAGGGCGGGGGAGAGGGTGGTAGGCCGAGCGGAAATCCCCCAGGGGGTATCCGTAAGCGCGCTTTCACGCTCCAATCCACCTCCACGCTCGTATCAACCCCAAGCCCCAATGTCACCACCTCGTGACAATCAAAGATCGCTTCGTTACCCGGAGAACGGAATGCCTTGGATAGACTCGGACCATCGCAAGCAAAGACTTGCCTCCAATAACAAGAACAAGGTGCTCCCCATGAATGCGATCCGTCGCCTGTCGGCCGCCATCTGTCTTTCCTCCCTCTGTCTCTCCCCCCTGCTGGCCCACGCCGGTGAAGTCGAAGTGCTGCACTGGTGGACTTCCCCCGGTGAGAAGCGCGCTGCCGAAACCCTGAAGAAACTCGTCGAAGCCAAGGGGCACACCTGGAAGGACTTCGCCGTCGCCGGTGGCGGTGGTGAAGCGGCCATGACCGTGTTGAAGACCCGCGCCGTCTCCGGCAATCCGCCGGCCGCCGCGCAGATCAAGGGGCCGGACATCCAGGAGTGGGGCGAGCTGGGGCTGCTCGCCGACCTCAATGACGTCGCCGCCGAAGGCAAGTGGGACCAGCTGCTGCCGCCGCAGGTCGCACAGATCATGAAGTACAAGGGCGACTACGTGGCCGTGCCGGTCAACGTGCACCGGGTGAACTGGCTGTACATCAACCCGGAAGTCTTCAAGAAGGCCGGTGCCACGCCGCCGACCACCCTCGACGAATTCTTCGCCGCCGCCGACAAGCTCAAGGCTGCCGGCTTCACGCCGCTGGCCCACGGCAGCCAGCCCTGGCAGGACGGCACCCTGTTCGAGAACCTGGTGCTCAGCAAGATGGGCCCGGAGGGCTATCGCAAGGCCTTCGTCGAACTGGACAAGGAAACCCTCACCGGTGCTCAGATGGCCGACGTCTTCGCCGCGCTGAAGAAGCTGCACGGCTACGTCGACGCCGACGCTGCCGGACGTGAGTGGAACGTCGCCACCGGCATGGTCATCAATGGCAAGGCCGGCATGCAGATCATGGGCGACTGGGCCAAGAGCGAGTTCACCGCCGCCGGCAAGGTGGCGGGCAAGGACTACCAGTGCCTGCCGTTCCCCGGCACGCAGAAGGCCTTCGACTACAACATCGATTCCCTGGTGATGTTCAAGCTGAGCAACGAGGAGAACCGCAAGGCTCAGGAAGACCTGGCGCGCGCGGTGCTCGACCCGTCCTTCCAGAAGGACTTCAGCCTGAACAAGGGCTCGATCCCGGTGCGCCTGGACGTCGACATGACGCCGTTCGACAGCTGCGCCCAGCAGTCGATGAAGGACTTCAAGGCCGCTTCCGCCAGCGGCAACCTGGTGCCAAGCATGGCCCACAGCATGGCCGCCTCCAGCTACGTACAGGGCGCGATCTTCGACGTGGTCACCAACTTCTTCAACGACCCCGCCGCCGACCCGCAGAAGGCCGCGCAGCAACTGGGCGCCGCCATCCAGGCCGCCGCGCAGTAACACGCTCGCCGGCTCCGTCGCGGAGCCGGCCTCTCTTCCCAACTGAACGACTCCGGGCCGCCATGGCGGCCCGGGTGGGCTCACTCATCCTCGAGAAAGCAGATGGCGACCCGATCTCCGACTTTCACTCCTGCTGTCGCGCCACGCGCTTCGCTGCTCGATGGCCTGCAGGCCTGGCTGCCGAAGCTGGTGCTGGCCCCGAGCATGCTCGTGGTGCTGGTCTGCGTGTACGGCTACATCGGCTGGACGCTGCTGCTGTCCTTCACCAACTCACGCTTCATGCCGGCCTACAGCTGGGCCGGGCTGAGCCAGTACCTGCGCTTGTGGGACAACGACCGCTGGTGGGTGGCGAGCAAGAACCTGCTGCTGTTCGGTGGCCTGTTCATCGGCGTCTGCCTGGTGCTCGGGGTGTTCCTCGCGGTGCTGCTGGACCAGCGCATCCGTCGCGAAGGCTTCATCCGCACGGTGTACCTGTACCCCATGGCGCTGTCCATGATCGTCACAGGCACCGCCTGGAAGTGGCTGCTCAATCCCGGCCTGGGCCTGGACAAGCTGCTGCGCGACTGGGGCTGGACCGGCTTTCGCTTCGACTGGCTGGTGGACCCGGAGCGGGTCGTCTACTGCCTGGTGATCGCCGCCGTATGGCAGGCCTCGGGCTTCGTCATGGCGCTGTTCCTTGCCGGCCTGCGTGGGGTCGACCCGGCCATCGTGCGTGCCGCCCAGGTGGACGGCGCGAGCCTGCCGACCATCTACCTGCGCATCGTCCTGCCGAGCCTGCGCCCGGTGTTCTTCAGCGCACTGATGATCCTCGCGCACATCGCCATCAAGAGCTTCGACCTGGTCGCCGCGATGACCGCCGGCGGCCCCGGCTACTCCTCCGACCTGCCGGCGATGTTCATGTACGCCCACACCTTCACCCGTGGCCAGATGGGCCTGGGCGCGGCCAGCGCGATGCTGATGCTGGGCGCCGTGCTGGCCATCGTCGTGCCGTACCTGTACTCCGAACTGCGGGGCAAGCGCCATGCATGACTCGACCCTGAAACCGTCGTTCAGCCTGAGCCGCCTGGCGGTGCACGCGACCCTCTGGGGCGCCGTGGCGCTGTACGTGATCCCGCTGCTGGTGATGCTGTTGACCAGCTTCAAGTCGCCTGAGGACATCAGGAGCAGCAACCTGCTGGCGCTGCCGGACGTGTTCACCGTGGTTGGCTGGGTGAAAGCCTGGGGCGCAGTGGGCGACTACTTCTGGAACTCGGTGAAGATCACCGTGCCGGGCGTGCTGATCTCCACCTTCATCGGCGCCATGAACGGCTACGTGCTGTCGATGTGGCGCTTCCGCGGTTCGCAGCTGTTCTTCGGCGCGCTGCTGTTCGGCTGCTTCCTGCCGTTCCAGGTCATCCTCCTGCCGATGTCCTTCACCCTCGGCAAGCTCGGCCTGGCCAACACCACCACCGGCCTGGTGATGGTGCACTGCATCTACGGCCTGGCCTTCACCACGCTGTTCTTCCGCAACTACTTCGTGGCGATCCCGGATGCGCTGGTGAAGGCCGCGCGCCTGGACGGCGCGGGGTTCTTCACCATTTTCCTACGCATTCTGATGCCGATGTCCACCCCCATCGTGATGGTTTGCCTGATCTGGCAGTTCACCCAGATCTGGAATGATTTCCTCTTCGGTGTGGTGTTCGCCAGTGGCGACGCGCAACCGATCACGGTGGCTCTGAACAACCTGGTGAACATCAGCACGGGCGTGAAGGAATACAACGTCGACATGGCGGCCGCGATGATCGCGGCGCTGCCCACGCTGGTGGTCTACGTACTGGCCGGCAAGTACTTCGTGCGCGGGCTCACTGCCGGCGCCGTCAAAGGTTGAGGTAAGCACCGATGTCCACCCTTGAACTGCACAACCTGCACAAGTCCTACGGCGCAGGCCTGGCGGACACCCTGAAGTCGATCAACCTGGCGATCGAGTCGGGCGAGTTCCTGATCCTGGTCGGCCCTTCGGGCTGCGGCAAATCCACCCTGATGAACTGCATCGCCGGGCTGGAGAACGTCACCGGTGGCGCCATCCTGGTGGATGGCCAGGACATCAGCGGCATGAGCCCGAAGGATCGCGACATCGCCATGGTGTTCCAGTCCTACGCGCTGTACCCGACCATGAGCGTGCGCGAGAACATCGCCTTCGGCCTGAAGATCCGCAAGCTGCCGAAAACCGAGATCGACGCCGAGGTGGCTCGCGTGGCCAAGCTCTTGCAGATCGAGCACCTGCTCGAACGCAAGCCCTCGCAGCTTTCCGGCGGCCAGCAGCAGCGCGTGGCCATGGGCCGGGCGCTGGCGCGGCGGCCGAAGATCTACCTGTTCGACGAACCGCTGTCGAACCTCGACGCCAAGCTGCGTGTGGAGATGCGCACCGAAATCAAGCTGATGCACCAGCGCCTGAAGACCACCACGGTGTACGTGACCCATGACCAGATCGAGGCCATGACCCTGGGCGACAAGGTGGCGGTGATGAAGGACGGCATCGTCCAGCAGTTCGGCACACCGCAGCAGATCTACAACGCCCCGGCGAACCTGTTCGTCGCCAGCTTCATCGGTTCGCCACCGATGAACTTCATCCCGCTCAAGGTCCAGCAGCAGGGCGGCCGGCTGGTCGGCCTGCTGGACAGCGGCCAGGACCGCTGCGAGCTGCCGCTGCAACTGCAGGCCGGGCTGATCGAAGGCCGCGAGCTGATCCTCGGCGTGCGCCCGGAACAGGTGCAGTTGGCCACTGATGGCGCCAACGGTCCCAGCGACCTGCGCGCCGAGGTCGAGGTGGTCGAGCCCACCGGCCCGGACACCCTGGCCTTCGTCACGCTCAATGGCGCCAAGGTCTGCTGCCGCCTCGCGCCGGACCAGGCGCCCCAGCCGGGCTCGTCCCTGCAGCTGCGCTTCGATCCTTCCCGCGCGCTGCTGTTCGACGCGCAGAGCGGCGAGCGCCTGCGCGCCGAGCCGCGCGGCGACGGCGCGAACAAGGTGACGCCGCTGGCCCGCCAGAAGCATTCCTGAAACACCCCTGCCTGTAACTACGCTAGAAACCAAGACAACGAGGACGCTGGAGATGCACAAGAACAACAACAACCGGCCTGCAGCAAGAACCCTGGGCTGCCTGCTCGCGCTAGGCTGCGCGGGCAACGTCGCCCATGCCGCCGATGCCTTCTCATCCGAGTCCAGGTGGGGCCTGGGTGACTGGGGCGGCAAGCGCACCGAGCTGCTGGAGAAGGGCTACGACTTCAAGCTCGACTACGTCGGCGAGGCCGCCAGCAACCTGGGCGGCGGCTACGACCAGCACACCACGGCGCGCTACTCCGACCAGTTCGCCCTCGGCACCCACCTGGACCTGCAGAAGATCCTCGGCTGGGACGCCACCGAGTTCCAGCTGACGGTCACCGAGCGTAGCGGCCGCAACCTCTCCAACGACCGTATCAGCGACCCGCGCGCCGGGCAGTTCAGCTCCGTGCAGGAAGTCTGGGGCCGTGGCCAGACCTGGCGCCTGACGCAGATGTGGATCAAGCAGCAGTACTTCGATGGCGCGCTGGACGTGAAAGTCGGCCGCTTCGGCGAGGGCGAGGACTTCAACAGCTTCCCCTGCGATTTCCAGAACCTGGCCTTCTGCGGCTCGCAGGTGGGCAACTGGGTCGGCGGCATCTGGTACAACTGGCCGGTCAGCCAGTGGGCAGCCCGCGTGAAGTGGAACTTCAACGACGAGTGGTACGCCCAGGTCGGCGCGTACAACCAGAACCCGTCGAACCTGGAAACCGGCAACGGCTTCAAGCTCAACGGCAGCGGCACCAAGGGCACCATCCTGCCGGTGGAGCTGGTTTGGATGCCCAAGGTCGGCGCCCAGCAACTGCCCGGCGAATACCGCCTGGGCTACTACTACAGCACTGCCGAGGCTGACGACGTGTACGACGACGTCAACGGCAACCCGCAGGCGCTCACCGGCGAGCCGGCCAAGACCCACAGCGGCAAGCACGGCTGGTGGGTGGTGGCGCAGCAGCAGGTCACCGCCCATGACGGCGACACTTCGCGCGGCCTGAGCCTGTTCGCCAACTTCACCGTCCACGACAAGGCCACCAACACCGTCGACAACTACCAGCAGCTCGGCGTGGTCTACAAGGGCCCGTTCGACGCGCGGCCCAAGGACGATATCGGCTTCGGCGTGGCGCGCATCCACGTCAACGACGACGTGCAGGATCGCCAGCGCCTGGTGAACCAGGTCAACGGCATCGACGACTACGACAACCCGCTGTACCAGCCCATCCAGGACACCGAGTACAACGCCGAGCTGTACTACGGCGTGCATGTGACCAATTGGCTCACCGTGCGGCCGAACCTGCAGTACATCCGCCATCCGGGCGGCGTTGACGAGGTCAACAACGCTGTGGTCGCCGGCCTGAAGATCCAGTCCAGCTTCTGATTGCTCCCTGGTGCGAACCTGGCCCGTCCTTGTGACGGGCCTTTTTTTCATTGGCGCGGGCGCTGCGCGTGACTAGGCTTTGCGGTTAGAATCGCCGCCTTTTCTGTAAGATGTAGTGAAACTACAGAGATCTTCACGCCCCGGAATGTCCGGGCAGGGATTGGATCAGGACATCCGGACAATGCTCGAGCATCCGCTGCAGCGCTTTTTTCATTCCATGCGGGGCAAGCGTCCCTTCGACTGGGTGCGCTTCCAGCGTCGCGACCTGTTGCTCATCGATCATCCGCAATGCCAGGCGGTGTTCAGCCGCCAGGGCGCGCAACTGCTGCACTTCCAGCCGCGCGGCGAGCGCCCGCTGCTGTGGTGCTCCAGCCAGTGGCCGAGCCTGAGCACGGCGCCGATCCGCGGCGGCATCCCGGTCTGCTGGCCCTGGTTTGGCAGCCACCCGGTGGAAGCCGACTGGCCGCAGCACGGCTGGGCGCGCCAGCGCGAGTGGCGCATGCTCGATGCCTGGGCCGACGACAGCAAGGTGGTGGTCAGCTGGCAGCTGGATATCGAGGACTGGCACGTGCGCCTGGAAGCGCGCCTGGGCCAGGATCTGGACATCGAACTCTCCAGCTACCACGAAGATGACAGCGACTGCCTCTTCAGCTTCGCCCTGCAGCCCTACTGGCGCGTGGGTTCGCTGCGCCGCTCGGTGGTCCATGGGATGGAGCTGGACGGCAAGGCCAGCGGCCTGCCCAACACCTGGGCTCCCCGTGGCGCGGTCAAGCAGGTGCTCTACAACACCGGTTCCCTGGTGCTGGAGGATGCCGGCTGGCAGCGGCGCCTGCGCATCGACAAGAACACCAGCGCCGGCAGTGTCATCTGGCACCCCGGCAGCCGCGCGGTGGAGCAGGTGGAGCCGGGTGAAGCGGAGCGCTTCCTGTGCATCGGCGCCGCCGGCTATCGCGCCGGCGGGCTGATTCTCGCCCAGGGCGAGCGGATGCTGCTGAATCTGCGGGCCGGATTGATCTGACCCGGATTGGTTTCGCGCACTCTTACCTGGGCGGTGCGCCGGAACACACTTGTAGGGGCGGGAAGAAAGGTGAGCGGACAGCCTCACCGAGGCCATCCGCAGAACGAGGGGCGCGCCCTCAGGACGGTTGCTGCGGAGTACCCAGCAGCGACTTGCCGGTTTTCTTCTGCCGCTTGGCCATGCGTTTTTCGTGCGCGGTTTTCAGCGGCTTCTTCTTCGCCTGTTTCTTCGCGTCGAGACCTTTCACGAGCCTGTCCTCCAACGGGACGCCCTCGGGCCGAGAGCTGACTGCTTCAGCATAGTCCCGTGGAAGGCGGCTGTTCAGCCGGCGGTCAGGCGCTCCAGCTCGCGGCGCACCATGTTGGCGTAGTGCGGTGGGCTCAGCCGGTACAGCTCGCCGGCTACCCAGGGCAGCCAGCGGGCGCCGAGCGGGTCGCGTTCGGCCAGCAGGCGCCGGGCTTCGGCTTCGGCGCGCTGGGCGTTTTCCTGGTGGTAGTCGGCACGGCTCATCGGCGGTTCTTCGGTGCAGTGTCAGGTCTTGGCGCAGCTCAGGGTCTGCGGGTCGATGGTGATGCTGGCCAGCGGCTTGGCGTCGCTGCCGGCGTACTCGTGGGTGACGCTCAGGTGGTGCTCGCGGAAGCGCTGCAGCAGGTCGGGCTGCTCGCAGGTGGTGCCTTCGAGCTGCTTCTTCAGGCCGTTCTCGAACTTGGCGCGGGCGCCCAGGTCCATCGCGTCCAGGCGCAGGTTGGAGATGGCGTAGCGGTAATACAGCATCTTCTTCGCCGGGTCGAGCTGCACGCTGTTGAGGGTCGTCACCTTGTCTACCTGGCGTGGCAGGTTGGACTTGGTCACCTGGTCGAAATAGTCCGCCGATTCCTTGAGGAATTTCGCTTCTTCGGGAGTGTCTTCGGCGTGGACGGCAAGGCTGGTGAGCAACAGGAAGGGCAGGGCGAGACGGGCAAACGGCATGGGAGATTCCTGTACGGCTGATGGGGTTGGCTCAGTAGGTGCGACCGCCGGAAAGCGGGCTGGGTTCGGCCGGGAGTGTCGTGACGGCACGCATGGTCAGTGAGTGTAGAGCACCACCAGCGGCTGGCTTCTCGCAGGGCGATTCTTTTGCGAGTAGGCTTGCCCCCGTTCTTTCCCCCACCTTTTCCGCAGGTCCGCAGTCCCGCCATGATCGAACTGACCCAGGTCGACCTCCGCACCGATCCCGCCGCGCAGCGCGTGGTGAAGGACGAAACCGTTACCGTCGAATTCGCTGCGGTGGCAGGCGCATTGATGAGCCTCGAAGGCCCGAACCGTTATGCCGTCGGCGACGCGATCATCAGCGGCGCGACCGGCGAGCGCTGGGTCGTCTCCCGCGAGCGCTTCGATCCGAAGTACCGGCCCGCCGACACCGCGCTAACCCACGGCGAGCCGGGTGCCTACCGCAACATCCCCAGTCCGGTGCTGGCCCGGCGCATGGACGAACCCTTCACCCTGCTGCGCTCGGCCGGTGGCGACCGCCTCACCGGTGCCGCTGGCGACTGGGTCATGCAATACGCCCCCGGCGACTACGGTGTGGTGAAGGCCGAGCGCTTCGCCAAGGTCTATCGCCTGGCCGACTGAAACCGCCCCCGCACTGGCTTCCACGCCCCGCCAGCGGCTATGGTCTGTGCTGGCGGGCGCTCTGCGTCGCGCTTTTGTTGCAACTTTGCCGGCGTTGCGCAGGTCCACCCTGCAGCCCGCCGGCGGGCGGGACGCTCATCGGGAGGACGGTGCGGGATGCGATTCATGGACATGCGCGGGCTCAGTCTGGGGCCCTGGAAGCTGATCAGCCTGACGGTGAAGGAGTTCCTCGACGACGAGATGCCCACCTATGCCGCCGCGCTGGCGTACCAGGGGCTGTTCTCGCTGTTTCCCTTCCTGCTGTTCCTCATCGCGCTGCTGGGCTTCCTGCACCTGCCGGAATTCTTCGACTTCCTCCGCCAGCAGGCCGACTACGTGCTGCCGGCGCAGGCGCTGGATCAGGTCAACCCGGTCATCGACCAGTTGCAGCAGCGCCAGGGCGGGCTGCTGTCCATCGGTATCGTGGTGGCGCTGTGGTCGTCCTCGGCGGCGGTGCGTTCGCTGATGATCGCGCTCAACGCCGCCTACGATGTGCGCGAAGCACGCCCGGCGTGGAAGCGCATCCCGCTGTCGCTGTTCTACACCTTCGGCCTGGTGGCGATGCTGATGCTGATCGCCGCGCTGATGATCCTCGGGCCCCAGGTGATGGGCTGGATCGCCGCCAAGGTGGGCCTGGAGGACTTCGTGGTGATCCTCTGGAGCATCCTGCGCTGGCCGGTGATCGTGCTGCTGATGATGATGGCGGTGGCGATCATCTACTACGTCACGCCCAACGTGCAGCAGAGATTCCGCTTCATCACCCCCGGCTCGGTGCTCGCCGTGGTGCTGTGGATTTCCGCATCGCTGGGCTTCGGCTATTACGTGAAGAACTTTGCCGACTACAACGCCATGTACGGCAGCGTCGGGGCGATCATCGTGCTGTTGCTGTATTTCTACATCTCGTCGGCGGTGCTGCTGCTGGGCGCGGAGCTCAACGCGGTGATCGAGCACCATCTGCCTCACGGCAAGGACGAGGGCGAGAAGACCTTTGACCGGGCCGCTCCGGCGCCCGATGAGGGTTAGGGCTGGGCCGGCTGGCCGGCGACGGCGGGTGGCTCGCTGAGCAGCGAGTTGACCAGTGCGGTGGCCTTCTCGAACGACGGGTAGCCGCTCTTGGCGACGTCCAGGTTGCCGTAGTCCTCAAGATACTGCCGGGCCTTGGCCGGGTCGGCCTGCTCCACCAGGAAGGGCTCGGACCACATCTTGTAGAGCAGCGCCACGGCGTAGGGCTGGCCGGCGTCGGCGGCCTTCTCCAGCAGCGGCAGCACCTCGTCCACCTGCGGGCCTTCCTTGATCTTCAGCAGCGCCATGTAGAAGCTCGCCTCGCCGCGCACGTCCTTTTCCATGGAACGGGCGAGCAACGCCTCGGCCAGCTCGTAGTTGGCCAGGTCGCCGCTGGCGATCAGCAGCTTCGCCTGCAGCATGTCGTTCTGGTAGAGCAGGCGTTCCTGGCGGCAGGCCTCGCCGCTCAGCGGCTCGTCGCAGGGATTGCTGGCGTTCGTCGAGCAGCCGGCCAGCAGTAGCGGCAGGGCCAGGGCGGCCAGCAGGTAAGGTGTGTGTTGCTTGCCCATGCAAGTCCCTCGGGAGCGGATGTCAGGGTTCGACCGGTTGGTGGGCGCGCCGGTTCTGCTCATTGGCGAAAAGCATAGCCGCTGCCCGTCAGAGAGCTTCGAAACCAGGCAGGCGCGGCAGGCGCTCGATGAGGAAATCGATCAGCGCGCGGGTTCGGGCCGGCAGAAAAAGCCGCGAAGGATACAGCAGACTGGCCTCCTGAATAGGCCCGCGCCACTCTGGAAGGAGGTGTTGCAGGCTGCCGTCGGCCAGCAGGTCGGCCACCAGCCAGGCCGGCGTCAGGCCGAAGCCGGCGCCCAGGCAGTAGCTCTCGCGGATCGCCAGGGAGCTGTTCACCGTGTAGCGGCTGCGTGTGGCGAGGTTCAGTTCGCGCCCGTCGGCGTGGCGCAGCAACAGGTGCTGTCCGGCGTCGAGCCAGGCGAAGCGCAGGTAGTCGGCCAGCGGCAGGTCTTCGGGAGCGTGCAGCCCGGGCTGCCGCGCAAGCCATGCCGGGGCGGCCACCAGATAGCGCGGCGAGCGCGCCAGCGGGCGGGCGATCAGTTGGTCCGGCAGTTCGCCGCCCAGGCGCAGGGCGAGGTCGATACCTTCTTCGGCGAGGTCGACGAAGCGGTCGTTGAGCAGCAATTCCACCTCGACCTCCGGGTGCAACTGCATGAACTCCAGCAGCAGCGCATTCAGGCGCAGCACGCCCAGGCTCACCGGTGCGCTGACCCGTAGGCGGCCGCGCACCTGCTCGGTCTCGCCACGGGCCTCGCTGACGCCCTCGGCGTAGCTTTCCAGCGTCTGCCGGGCATGCTCGTAGAAGCGCCGGCCCTGTTCGGTGGGCTGTACGCGGGTGGTGCTGCGGATCAGCAACTGCGCGCCGACCTGCCGCTCCAGCGCCGCCATGGTCTTGCTCACTGTCGGCTGGCTGCTGCCGGATTCGCGGGCCACGGCGGAAAGGCTGCCCAGCTCCACGGCGCGGACGAAACAGTGCAACGCCTTGAGGGTATCCATGTCCTATTCGTTTATCGAATGACGGGTCTGCAAATATGCCGTCTACCTCCGTGATTGGGAATGGCTGAGCCTATGGCCACCCCATCACCGATTTCGAGGAATGCCATGAAACGACTGCTGCTCGCCGCCCTGATCACCCTGGCCCTGCCGCTGGCGCAGGCCGAAGAAGGACACTGGCAGGCGACCTGGAGCGCCAGCCCGCAGCGCACCTGGGGCAAGGAAGTACCGCTGCCGCTGGGTGTGCCGTCGGTGATCGGCAACCACACACTGCGGCAGAGCGTGAAGCTCAGCCTGGGTGGCCAGCGTGTGCGCGTCGCGCTGTCCAATGCCTATGGCGGCCAGCCGGTGGCCATCGGCGGTGTCGCCGTGGCACTCGCCGCGTCCGCCGGCCAGCTCGATGGCCCTGGCCGTCGCCTGACCTTCGCCGGTCAGCCCACGGCGTACATCGCACCGGGCGCCGAGCTGCTGAGCGATCCCCTGGACCTTGCCGTCCCGCCGCTGGGCGAACTGGCCGTGTCGATCTACCTGCCGCAGCCCACCGCCATCGAAAGCTTCCACTGGGACGGCAAGCAGCGCGTCTACGGTGGTCCGGGCGAGCAGCTCGACGCCGCGCGCCTGCCGGCGGACGGCAAGATGGAGGCGCGGTTGTTCCTTGCCGACGTGCTGGTGGAGAGTTCCGAAGTGCGCCCGGTGGTGGCGGTGCTCGGCGACTCGATCACCGATGGCCGTGGCGCCAGCCTGGACGGTAACCAGCGCTGGCCGGACCTGCTGGCGCAGCGGCTGGCGTTGCGTGACGTGGGTGTGGTCAATGCCGGCATCTCCGGAGCGCGCCTGCTCTCCGACGGCATGGGGCAGAGCGCCCTGGTGCGCTTTCAGCGTGACGTGCTGGGCAAGCCGGGTGTGAAGGCGGTCATCGTGGCGCTGGGGATCAATGACATCTCCTGGCCCGGCAGTACCTTCGCGCCGAACAACCCGCTGGTGCAGTACGAGGACCTGGTCGCCGGTTACCGCCAGCTGATCGCCCAGGCCCATGTACGTGGCGTGCGCCTCATCGGCGCGACCCTCCTGCCGTTCGAGCGTGCGCTCAGCGGGTCGCCCATCGAGAACTATCACGCCGCCAACAAGGAAGCGCTGCGCCAGCGGGTGAACCAGTGGATTCGCGAGAGCGGCGAGTTCGATGCTGTGGTGGACCTGGATGCGCACCTGCGCGATCCCGCCCATCCGCTGCGCCTGCTGCCGGCCTACGACAGCGGCGACCACCTGCACCCCAACGATGCGGGGAACCGGGCGATGGCCCAGAGCGTGGATATTGATGCGTTGTTGCAGGGGATATGACGCCTGGATATAGGCGTTGCCGGGGATCTATCGCGGACGAAGTCCGCTCCTACGCACGCGCTAACAGGATACGTAGGAGCAACTGTCTTTCCCTGGTGGTTCCGTGTTTGTGCTTTCCCCCTCACCCCAGCCCTCTCCCTCAGGGAGAGGGAGCAAATCGTGCCGGCTGACGCTGTGGTTTCATCCGGCTCCGAACGGTCCCCTCTCCCCCTGGGAGAGGGTTAGGGTGAGGGCCGATCCGAGCACCGATCTATCCGGTAGGAGCGGACTCTGTCCGCGATTGGCTCAACCCTGGCTTATACCGACCAGGCTTGTTCAGCTACCAAACACCGGCCCGACGCTGTCGTCGTCCATGCCGCGCTCCAGCTTGATCTTCAGCGCCAGGTCGGTGCGCGAGTCGGCGAACTTCAGTGCATCGCTCACGCTCACGCGGCCTTCCTCGAGCAATTTGTAGAGGCTCTGGTCGAAGCTCTGCATGCCACTTTCCAGCGCGCGCTCCACCGCGCCCTTGAGCTCGGGGAGTTCATCGCGCTGAATGATGCCGCGGATGTGTGGCGTGCCCAGCACCAGTTCCACCGCCACGGCGCGCCGCTGGTGAGTGCCGGGCACCAGGCGCTGGCCGACCAGCGCGAGGATGTTCTGCGACAGGTCGGCCAGCACCTGCGGGCGCGCCTCGTCGGGGAAGAAGCGGGTGATACGCTCGATGGCGTGGCGGCAGCTGGTGCCGTGCAGGGTGGCGACGCACAGGTGGCCTGTCTCGGCGTAGTGCAGTGCGTGCTGCATGGTGGCGGCGTCGCGGATCTCGCCGAGCATGATCACGTCCGGTGCCTCACGCAGCACATTGCGCAGGGCGTCTTCGTAGCTGTGGGTGTCCAGGCCGACCTCGCGCTGGTCGATGATCGACTTCTTGTGCGTGTGGAGGAACTCGATGGGGTCCTCGATGCAGACGATGTGCCCGGAGCGGTGGCGGTTGCGGAAGTCCAGCATGCTCGCCAGGGTCGTCGACTTGCCCGCGCCGGCCGCGCCGATCACCAGGATCAGCCCGCGATCCTGCATGGCCAGCTTGTCGAGGATCGACGGCAGGCCGAGGGAGGTGACGTCGGGGATCACCTGCTTGATCAGGCGTACCACCATGGCCACTTCGCCACGCTGGTAGTAGATGTTCGCGCGGAAGCGCCCGACGTCCGGCACGCTCAGCGCCAGGTTCATTTCCAGGTCGCGCTCGAAATCCTGTGCCTGGGCCGGCGACATCAGTTGCCAGGCCAGGGTCTTCACTTCGCCGTTCTGCAGTACGCGGTCATCCGCTGGCTGGCTGTGGCCTTCGGCCTTCAGGTGCGGCGGCGCGCCGACACTGAAGAACATGTCCGAGCCGCCGCGCTCGGGCAGCAGGCTCAGATACTGGATAACGTCGGGGAGGGGAGTGTCGCTCATGGGGTCGTCCTTCGATGGCGAAAATGCGCATCTGCATTGAGCCTAGCTGCAATGCCGGACGGGAGCCTAGGGGAGGCTGCGGCACGCCGTGTTGACGTGCCGCAGGGAAGCGCCTCAGGTCGACAGCTGGTTGGCGAACTGGCCCACGGCGTTGACCACGCGCTGGGCGCTGTCCTGGATCTCGATGATCACCGTACCGGCCTGCCCGGACAGCTCCAGGCCCAGCTCGGCCTGCTGCTTGCCTCGGTCGATCATGGCCACGGCCTGGCCCGCCAAGTGCTGGTTCTGTTCCACCACGCGGGTGATTTCCTCGGTGGCAGCGCTGGTGCGCGAGGCGAGCTGGCGCACCTCGTCGGCGACCACCGCGAAGCCGCGCCCCTGGTCGCCCGCGCGGGCGGCTTCGATGGCGGCGTTGAGGGCCAGCAGGTTGGTCTGGTCGGCGATGCTGCGGATGCTCTGCACCAGCGCGCCGATGGCCTGGGACTGGCGGTCCAGTGCCTCGATGCCCTGGGCGGCCTCCTGCATGCGGTCGGCCAGCTCGCGCATCACCTCAACCGTCTGCTGCACCACGGCGGCGCCCTTGGTGGCGCTGTCGTCGGTGGTCTGCGAGGTGTCGAAGGCAATGGTCGCCGCCTGCGCAACGGCGTTCTCGCGGTGTACCTGTTCGGTGATCACGGTGGCGAACTTCACCACTTTGTAGAGGCGGTCGTGGGCGTCGATGATCGGGTTGTACGAGGCCTCCAGCCAGACTTCGTGGCCGCGGCTGTCGAGGCGCTTGAAGCGGCCGGTGACGAACTCGCCGCGGCGCAGCTTGGCCCAGAAGGCGTCGTACTGCGACGAGTTGTATTCGGCCGGCTCGCAGAACATCCGGTGATGCTTGCCCTGGATCTGCGTCAGGCTGTAGCCCATAGCGTTGAGGAAGCGGTCGTTGGCGGCGAGCACTTCGCCCTGCAGGTTGAATTCGATTACTGCGGTGGAACGTTGCAGCGCCTCGATCAGGTTCTCGTGCTCGCGGGAGTTCTCGATGGTGCGGGTCAGGTCGCTGGCGTAGATCGAGAAGTGCTGAATCTTCCCGGCGCTGTCGTGCACCGGCTGCAGGATCGAGCGCAGCCACGCTTCCTCGCCGTCGCCGCGCAGCAGGCGAATGACTCCGGCCAGGTGCTCGCCGCGTTCGATGGCGTGCTTCACCTTCAGGTGGAAGTCCAGCCCGCGTACGTGGTCGGGGATCAGGTCGAGAAGCGGGCGGCCCTTGAGCTGTTCGCCGCGGTGGAGCATTTCCTTCTCGAAGTTGGCATTCACCGACTCGATGCGCCCTCGGGGGTCGAGGAACAGCACGAGCATTTCTTCGTCGAGGCTGGCGCGGATCTCTTCGAAGGAGGCGAGTTCTTCACGCAGGGTGGCGATTTCCTGCTTCAGACGCGAGTTGAACATGCGAGGGCTTTCTCTAGTGGTGAGGCACGAAGGCTGCTGCCGATTCGTTTCACCCAGTGCATCGGCCGATCCAGCCGCGACTTTAGCCCCGGATGAACCGGCGTAGCCCCCATGCCACAAGGCCTGACGCCAGTTTTCAGGCGGTGCTGGTCACATCCTGACTGCTGGCGATGGCGGCGCGCAGCTGGTCGGTGTCCAGCGGCTTGTGCAACAGCTGGCTGCCGCTGGCGGCGGCCTCGCGCAGGCGCTCGGGGGAGGTGTCGCCGGTGATGATCAGCGCCGGCACCTCTCCCAAATGCCCGCGCGACAGGTAGCTGCGGATGCGGCGCACCGCGTCGGCGCCGGTCTGGCCGTCACCCAGGCGGTAGTCGCTGAGGATCAGGTCCACGGGGGCGCGGCCAGTGTGGCTGGCCTCGATATGCCGCTGGCAGGCGAGCAGGGCGCTGGTGCCGGGATAGACGCGATGGCCCCAGACCTCCAGCAGGCTGCACAGCGCGTGCAGCACGTCGACTTCGTCCTCCACCACCATGATGCCCAGGCCGGGCCCGCGGGCGGCCGTCGGCAGCGGCAGGGGCGGAGCCTGCAACGGCGCTTCGGCTGCTGGCACGCGCAGGCTGAAGCAGGTGCCCCGGCCCGCCTCGGAGGTCAGCGCCAGCGGATGCCCGAGCAGCCGCGCGGTGTGGCGCACGATGGCCAGGCCCAGGCCGAGCCCCTGCTTGCGGTCGCGCTCGGCGTTATGCAGCTGGACGAACTCGTCGAAAATTACCTCCTGCTGGCTGGCATGGATGCCGACGCCGGTGTCGATCACCTGGATCTCCAGCTCGTCGCCGCGCCGCCGGCAGCCCAGCAGCACGCTGCCCTTGGGCGTATAGCGGAAGGCGTTGCTCAGCAGGTTGTCGAGGATGCGCTTGAGCAGCAGCGGGTCGCTATCCACCCACAGCCGGCTGTCCTGCACCCGCCAGCGCAGGTTGTGCTCGCTGGCGGTGCCGGCGAATGCCTCGCGCAGGTCGGCGAACAGCTTGTGCAGCGAGATCGGCTCGCGCGCCACCGGCACCACGCCGGCGTCCAGGCGCGAGATATCCAGCAGGCCGTTGAGCAGGTCGCTCAGGTTGCCGAGCATGGCGCGCAGGCGCGAGGCGATATCGCGCGCCTGGCGGGCATCGACGGGGCCGCGCTCGGCGAGGGCGGAGAGCGCCCCGACGAACAGCCCAAGGGCGTGGATCGGCTGGCGCAGGTCGTGGCTGGCGGCGGCGAGGAAGCGCGTCTTGGCCTGGTCGGCAGCGCGGGCGCGGTCTCGCTGCTCGCGCAGGTCCTGCACCAGCTCGGAGTTTTCCTGGCGCAGGCGGATGGTCTCGCACAGGCTGCGGTAGGTCACCCGGCTGTAGTACAGGTTGACCGCGGCCAGGCAGACGATGAAGAAGCTGTAGGTGGTGTGCTGTTCATCGGCAATGCTCAGGCAGCGTACCAGCATGGGCAGCAGCATCGCGGTGAGCGAGCCGATGTAGGCCGGCGGAAAGGCCGACAGCGAGGGCACCGCGCCGCACACCAGGCCCGTGAGCACGATGCAGGTGAAGGCGAAGAGCTGCGGATCGCCATGGGCGAAGCCGGCCCAGCCCAGCCATCCCCAGAGCAGGCTGCTGGCCCAGGACAGCAGCGTATTGCTCCACAACCATTTTTCTTCCCGCGTGCGCGCCGGGGCTTGCCGGAAGTACGTGCGTGCCAGGACAATCCGCCCCAGCGTGAGCGCGTAGAGCGCGACCAACCAGAAGACCATCGTCGTCGGCGACAGGGCGTTGCGGAAGATGTACAGCACCGGCAGGGGTATCACCAGGTTGGCAAAGAGCACGGCGTAGGACTGGCGGAACAAGAGATCGACCAGATCGCGCTGCTGCAGGCTGTTGTGCATATCCGGAATGCCTCAGGGAGACGAAAGATGGACGGGAAGCGCGAAATGCGGGTGGTCATCGCCGATGACCACGGCATCGTACGGGACGGCCTGCACCTGCTGCTGTCGACCCAGGACGGCATCCAGGTAGTGGGCGAGGCGGGGGACGGCATGCGCCTGCACACCCTGCTGGAAGAACAGGGTGCGGACCTGCTCCTGCTCGACCTGAACATGCCCGGCCTCAACCGGCTGCAGTTCATCCACGAACTGCGCCAGCGTCACCCCCGGCTGAAGATACTGGTGCTCACCGCCAACACGGAGACGGCCACGGTGCGCTCGGTGCTCGACGCCGGCGTACACGGCTACCTGAGCAAGAACGATGATACCGGCGAGCTGCTCGAAGCCATCGATGCCCTGCGTGGCGGCCGGCATTTTCTGGCGCACAGCCTGCGCGTCCTGCTGGACAACCCGAACGCCCGCACCCCGGTTGATTCCAGTCTGCTGTCGGCCGTGGAACTGACCAGGCGCGAGCGACAGATTCTCATCCTGGCCGCCCAGGGGCACAGTGCTCGGGAAATCGCCGAGCACTTCAGCATCAGCCCGCTGACCGTGCGCAAGCACCGCGAAAACCTCATGCGCAAGCTCGACTTGCACAGCCCAGCGGAGCTGGCTGCCTTCGCCGTGCGCCTGGGCCTGCCCAGCGCCTGAGTCGAACCTGTGCCTTGCCTGCGTGCGCATGCGGCGCGTCCCCGTCCCATGGATGAGTCGTCCGGCAGAGACTAGCGTCCCGCACGCCGGGAAAAAATACGGCAACTGCCGTATGTGCCCGGCCGCCCGCGCTGCTTAACCTTTCCCGACACGGACCAGACGCCGCCTCGATGAGCGCCGGCCGATACCCGATCAAGGGAAGGATCACACCATGACACTGCCTGCCTACTGGGCCTCGTTCGCCGTGGCGACGCTGGCGTTCGCCTGCATGCCGGGCCCGGCCATCCTCTACATGACCTCGCAGACCCTCGCTCACGGCCGCCGCGCCGGCCTGCACGCCGCGCTGGGCATTCACCTGGGTTGCTACGCACACATCCTCGCCGCCAGCGCCGGCCTTGCCGCACTGTTGCACCACGCGCCGAACCTGTACCTCACGCTGAAGCTGGCCGGCGCGGCCTACCTGATCTGGCTTGGCGGCACGATGATCTTCGGCGGGCGCCGCCTGCTCGGGAACGAGCAGGACGTGGGTGAGGCACGGCCGAAGGTGCTGCGCGACAGCATCATCGTCGAGGTGCTCAACCCCAAGACGGCGCTGTTCTTCCTGACCTTCCTGCCGCAGTTCGTCGACCCGACCGCGAGCCTGCCGGTGGGCCTGCAGTTCTTCATCCTCGGAATGATCGTCAACCTGGTGTTTTCCACGGCTGACGTGCTCGCCGTGCTGTTCGCCTCGCTGTTGCTGGGCGCACTGGGCAAGGGACGCGGACAGCGGCTGATGCCGCGGGTGTGCGGTTCGATTCTGGTCGGGCTGGGCGTGATGCTGGTGGCGCGGGGCGGGCCGGTGTGACGCGGGGATCTGGAGCGCAAAGCAGAGCAGGCGCCGCCCCCGGCAAAGGGCGCGGCGCGGGTGAAGCGGATCAGTCCTCGCGGCTGGTCACTTCCACCAGGTGATAGCCGAACTGGGTCTTCACCGGACCCTGGACGACGTTCAGCGGAGCGCTGAACACGACCTGGTCGAACTCGCGAACCATCTGGCCCGGGCGGAAGCTGCCCAGGTCGCCGCCGCTGCGGCCGGACGGGCAGGTGGAGTTGTCGCGCGCCACCTGGGCGAAGTCGGCGCCGCCTTCGATGGCGGTTTTCAGTTCATTGCACTTGGCTTCGCTGGAAACCAGGATGTGACGGGCGGATGCACGGGCCATGGGATAACTCCTGAACAGGCAGTAGGAAAGGGCGAAGCCTAGCCGATTCCGCTGACGAACCCAATGCTGGTTGCCCAGCGGTACGGGCGGATTCTTCAGGCGCGGAGTATCAGGCCCCGCCGCCCAGCACTTCGCTCAGGTGCTGCTGATAACGCACCACATCATTCTCGATGTTCGGGCGCTTCATCACGTCCACGCAGAGGAAGGTCGGCAGCGGGCTCATGCCCAGGAACTGGTTGGCCTTGTGGAAGGGGAAGTACACCGCATCCACGCCCTTGCCCTCGAAGAAATCGGTCGGGTCGTCGAAGGCCTGCTGCGGCGCGTTCCAGGTGGCCGAGATCATGTACTGCTTGCCCTGCAGCAGGCCGCCGCTGCCGTACTTCTGCGAAGCGTCGGAGCGGGTACGACCGTCGTTGGCGTAGAGGCTGCCGTGGCCGGCGGTGAACACCTCGTCGATGTACTGCTTGACGGTCCAGGGCGCGCCCATCCACCAGCCGGGCATCTGGTACACGATGACGTCGGCCCAGAGCATCTTCTGCACTTCTTCCTGAATGTCGTAGCCGCCGTCGACGAAGGTTTCCTTCACGTCGAAACCGGCGTGGTCCAGATGCGCGATCGCGGCTTCATGCAGGGTCGCGTTGTAGCGGCCATCGGAGTGGGCGAACTGCTTGCCGCCATTGACCAGCAGGATCTTTTTCATGGTGTGGGCCCTGAAGTGAGAAATTGGATGGCGGCAGAATATCGAGCGCAGCAGGGTGGAAAAACCCGTTCTCGGACAAATGATCCGTGCGTGAGAATCAAGAATGTGGAGGATTGATTTGCGTCAGGATTAGGCAATCTTTTCGCCCTCCAGGAGCCAGTCCGATGTACGCCTTCACCCTCCAGGCCCACACCCTTCCGGAAAAATCCCAGTCCTTCGAGGACCTGTTCCGTACCTACCTGACCCCCAGCCGCTCCGAGGAAGGCTGCCTCCAGTACCACATGCTGCGCGACGCCAGCGACCCGACCCTGTTCACCTTCTTCGAGGTCTGGCAGAGCCGCGAGCACCTGGCCATCCACTCCTCGCTACCGCACATGCGCGAGTTCCACGAGCGGCGCATGGAGTACCTGCGCCGCGATTTCGATATCCAGGAAGTCGAGGTCATGCAGCCACGCTGACCGGCGCTCAGGCCACCACCTGGTTGCGCCCGGCTTCCTTGGCCTTGTAGAGGTTGGCGTCCGCCGCATCGATCAGCGCCTGCAGGCTGTCCGCCGGTGTGTCCGAGGTGCTGGCCACACCGATGCTGATAGTCACCACACCGCGCTGGCTCTTTTCGTGGGGCAGCGCGGTTTCCTCCACGTCGCGGCGGATCGACTCGGCGACCCGCGCGGCGGCGGCGCTGTCGCAGCCAGGGAGGATCATCACGAACTCCTCGCCGCCATAGCGCGCCGCGCCATCTTCCTCGCGGCGGCAGCCTTTGCGCACCAGGTGCGCGACATTGATCAGCGCCAGGTCGCCGCGCGGGTGGCCGTAGTGGTCGTTGTAGGCCTTGAACTGGTCGATATCCATCATCAGCACCGCCAGATGGCCATCCCCGGCACGGCGGCGCTGCCATTCGTGCTGCGCCTTCTCATCGAACCAGCGACGGTTGTGCAGGCCGGTCAGCGGGTCGGTGTCGGCCTGGATGCGCAGCTTGTTCTCCTTGGCATTGCGGCGCTTCAGGTGGCGGGTCAGGCGGTAGGCGAAACAGATGGTCGCGGCATTGATCGCCAGCAGCAGGCCCGCAGTGATCCAGGTGCGCCCGGTCCAGGTGTGGAAGATTTCCTCGCGGCACAACTCCACCGAGACCACGGCGGGGTAATCGCCGATGCGCCGGTAGCCGCGCCAGTGGGCGCTGGCACCGCCGATGCTCTCGTCGACCGCTTCGGCGCGGCCGGAAGCGACGAAGTCATGGAAGGTGCCGCTCTCGTCCTCGTGCATGGGGTGCTGCGGCGGCCATTGCGTCAGCGGTGTGCCGTCGAGCAGGCGAATGGCGACCACGCCGCGTTGGCCCAGGTCGAGGCCGTGAACGAAGGCGTCCAGGTGATGCAGGTCCTTGATCGCCACGGCCACGCCCTGGAACTGACCGTCCTTGCCGACGATGGCGCGGCTGAGCGCGATGCTCGGCCCCGAGCCGGGATAGGACGGCAGGAACGGATGGCTGAGGTAGAGATGCCCCGGGTTGGCGCGCTGCGCGGTGAAGTACTCGCGGGCCGACAGGTCGCGGCGGGTTTCGCCGGCATGGTTGAGGTCCACCAGCAACTGCCCCTTGGCGTCGGTCACCACCAGGGTGCCGGACTGCAGCGCGCCCGCCGCGTGCCCCTGTACCAGTTCCTGCAGCACCTGCTGGGTCATGGCCGGTGTGCTGGGGCCGGTGATGACATTGGCGAGGGTCTGCAACGTCTGCGCGTGAACGTCGAGGTCGCGGTGGAATTCACGCTCCACCAGCAGCAGTGTGTTGGTGCCGCTGGCGCGGGCGTACATCAGCGCGTCCTGCTTCATCTGCAGCATGTGCCAGCCGGCCAGCAGCGTGGCGAGCACGGCCAGGAGGAAGGTCAGGGCGAAGACATGCAGCGGTTTGAGCACGATGCGGGTTGTCCGGTTTCGTTCAGGTACCTGAATTGTCCCTGACAGCGCGGGGCCGGCAATCGAAGTCGGGAGCTCTCTTGCCCTATGTCAGGCGGCCCGGAAATTCTCTGCAGGCCGGGACAGGCAAACGTTGCCGGGTTTTTCCGCAAAGGGAACCGGAACGTCCCGGCCGCAGCCAAACGCCGAGAAATCACGCATCATTGAGCCCTTTTCGACCATCGGAGCCATCCATGCCCAGCCAGTCGTTCCTTCCGCGTAGCCTGTTGTTGTCGCTCGGCCTGCTGGCCGCCGCCAATGCCGGCGCGGCCGACCAGGATCAACTGCTCGAAGCGATCAACGCCTACCGTGGCGACGTGCAGTCCTGCGGTGGCCAGGCCTCCCAGGTGCTGCCGCCACTGTCGCCGGACCCGCGTCTGGCGCTGCCCGCTTCTGCGGGGGAGTGGAAGGCCGCGCTGAACCAGGCCGGGTACCCGATGAGCAGCGTGCGCATGCTCAGCCTCACCGGCCCGCGCGATGTGACGGCGGCCATGAAGGCGCTGCAGGAAAGCTTCTGCCAGGTGCTGCTGGACCCGCAGTTCGTCGATGTCGGCATCGTCCGCGAGGGTGATGACTGGCGCGTGCTGCTCGGCCGCCCGCTGCTGCAGGGCAAGCTGGGCACCTGGGAAGCCGAAGGCCAGCAACTGTTGCAGGCGATCAACGCGGCACGCGGCAAGGGCCGCCAGTGCGGCGGCCAGGCATTCGGCCCGGCTGCTGCGCTGAGCTGGAACGCCACCCTGGGCGGCACCGCCGAAGCCCACAGCCGCGACATGGCCAACAACAACTATTTCGACCACAAGGGCCGCGACGGCAGCACGCCGGGCGACCGCGCGGAACTGGATGGCTACGCCGGCCAGCGCATCGGCGAGAACATCGCCGCCGGCCAGGGCAACGCGCAGAAGGTGGTGGACAGCTGGCTGGCCAGCCCCGGCCATTGCGCCAACCTGATGAACCCGCAGTACAGCGAGCTGGGCGCGGCCTACGCGGCGGACCCGAAAAGCGACGCGGGCATCTACTGGACGGCCATGTTCGGCTCGCCCTGAGCCGTCATCGACCGTTGCCGACGGCGTCGGCCTCGCCGCCCTGGCGCTTCACCTTCGCCGCGAGGATGGCCGACTCGACCGCCGCCAGCGTGCCCGAGGCCGCGGGAAGTTCGAGCACGCGGCTCTCGGCGAGGGTGGAGACGCGCTCGCCGCTGTCCAGGGTGAACTCCACGAACGCCAGGTGCTCCGACCAGGAGCGATAGCGCCGTACCATGAACAGGCTGTGGCGGCTGCGTACCGAGCTGATCTTCTCCAGGGCGATCTTCCGGTGGCTTTCCTGGCCGCAGAGCACCAGTTCGCCCTTGTCGATGAAGGCCGGTTCCGCCTTCGACACCCGCCGCCACTCCAAGGCGAAGCGCCCGCCGAGCAGCAGCAGGCAGAGGGGCAGGGCGGAGAACAGGGGAACGACGCCGCTGAACATCTTGATCAGCGTGAACGCGGCCATCGCCAGCAGAATCAGCAGCGTGGCGGCGCGGTAGAAATGGACGTTGTCGAACTCGGTCTGCGGCAAGAACCGGACTTCCATGTACCTGTTTCCTCGGCGACTGCAAAACATTTCCCAGCCAGACGTTTTAGCAGACCAGGGCATGCTTGCCACGCGAGGCCGGTCACGGCACGGGCGACGCTCAAAAGAAAAACCGGCGCCTGGGCGCCGGTTTTTCAGGTGACACTGCGGGAACCGGAGTCAGTTCCCGGCTGAACCTGCCACTCAGTGCGGCTGGTTCAGGGTCAGGCGCATGTGACGGTTCACATCCTTGTACAGCAGGTAGCGGAAGCGACCGGGGCCACCGGAGTAGCAGGCCTGCGGGCAGAAGGCGCGCAGCCACATGAAGTCGCCGGCTTCCACTTCGACCCAGTCCTGGTTCAGGCGGTACACCGCCTTGCCTTCCAGCACGTACAGGCCGTGCTCCATCACGTGGGTCTCGGCGAACGGAATCACGCCGCCCGGCTCGAAGTTCACGATGTTCACGTGCATGTCGTGGCGCATGTCGGCCATGTCGACGAAGCGGGTGGTGCTCCAGCGGCCTTCGGTATCGGGCATCACCCGCGGCTCGATGTCCTGCTCGTTGGTGACGAAAGCTTCGGGCAGCGGTACGCCGTCGACTTTCTGGTAGTGCTTGCGGATCCAGTGGAAGCGGGTGTGCTGGCTGCTGGTGTTGCGCACCTTGTAGTCGGCGCCCGGCGGAATGAACGCGTAGCCGCCCGGCTGCATCTTGTGCACTTCACCCTGCAGGGTCAGGGTCAGCTCGCCTTCGACGATGAACAGCACCGCTTCGGCGTTGATGTCCTGCTCGGGCTTGTCGCTGCCGCCCTGGGGCGCCAGCTCGACGATGTACTGCGCGAAGGTCTCGGCGAAGCCAGACAGCGGGCGGGCGATGACCCACATGCGCATGTTGTCCCAGAAGGGCAGGTGGCTGGTGACGATGTCACGCATCACGCCCTTGGGGATCACGGCATAGGCTTCGGTGAACATGGCGCGGTCGGTGAGCAGCTCGGTCTGTGCCGGGTGCCCGCCGTGCGGCGCGTAATAAGTGGATTTGGCCATGGGGTAATTCCTCATTGTTGTCTTGCTGCCCGGCGCGTGCGGCGCCGTGGTGAGCAATTCGTGCAGAGCGGCGCGCTGTCGGTGCGCTGGCCGTCGCTGGAAACCACGATATCCAGCGGCGACTTCATGCACAAATTAAATGTTGGAATCCGCTGTATTCAATTTCTGAATGCGACGATGGAGGCGCTCAGCCTTTCGTGTCCTGCGCCAGAACCCGCGACAGCACCCGCGCCAGCTCCTTCACCATCGGGTCCACCGCTGGCCGGTGCAGCATCGCCACCTCGAACACGTCCACCGAGGGTAGCCCGATATTCTTCGGCAGCACGGCGTGCTCCGTGGTTACCGCGCGCTGCGGCAGCAGGCCGATGCCCATGCCGTCGGCGATGGCCGACTGGATGCCGGACAGGCTCGAACTGGTGAAACTGATGTGCCAGCGCCGACCAATGGATTCCAGCGCGGCGATCATCTCGTCGCGATACACCCCGCGTGGCGGGAAGGTCACGATGGGCAGCGGGTCCAGCTCGATGCAGGCGTTCTTCGCGCTATCCACCCAGCGCGTCTTCTCCGGCCAGCAGGCCACCGCCTCGCGGGCGTTCTGCCGCTGCTTGAGCAGTACCAGGTCCAGCTCGCCACGGTCATAGCTGGCGGACAGATCACGGCTCAACCCGCTGGTGACCTCCAGCTTCACCTGTGGATAGCGGCGGTTGAACGCGGCCAATTGCTCGGTGGTGCGCCCGCTGGCGAAGTCGTCCGGCACGCCGATGCGCACCGTCAGCGCCACGGTGGCGCCGGACAGCGCCTCGAGCATCTCGTCATTCAACGCCAGCAGGCGCCGGGCATAGCCCAGCAGCGTGTCGCCGGCATCGGTGGGCAGCACATCGCGGTTGCCGCGCTCGAGCAGCCGGTGCCCGGCCATTTCCTCGAGCCGGCGAATCTTCTGGCTGACGGTGGACTGGGTCGAGTGCAGGCGCGTAGCGGCCGTGGTGAAACTGCCGCAGTCGGCCACCGTGACGATGGCGCGGAGCAGATCGAGGTCAAAGAGACGGGTATTCGGTTTATCACTGTCGCTCATGGCGGTATCGGAAATCTGAATGCGATACCGCTTTCTAGCAGCTCAGCCCGAGCCCCGGCAAATCACCTGGCGCTGCCGACGCTCAGAAGTCGATGGTCTTCGCCCAGGGATCGCCGACGCTGCTACCGCGCCGGTCGCCCTTGCGGCGGTCGTCCTCGAAGCGGATGGATTGTCGTCGGTCGGCGCTGCAACGGCGCTCGGTGTGGCGGGTGTCGATCTGGAACTTGGCCTTGGGCTTGGCCGGCATCGCCGCAACGGGCGCGGCGGTGGGCTCCATGGGAACCAGACTGAGTTCATCGATGTTCAGGTCATCGAAGTTGAAATCACTGAGGTTGAAATCGTCGTCGAGATTCATCACGCGTCGCTCCACTGCAATACCCTCAGAGGTGAGCGTAGAAGCGTAGTGGCGTTGCGCCGTATCAGCCGACGGACTGCACGTCAGACGTTTCCTTCAGCGCGATCTAGACTCCAGAAGCTGACCCTACCGGGGGAATCACACGGAGAGCGTCTTCATGAAACGTCTACCGCTGTCCCTGCCGGTGCTGGCCGCTGTCGCCGCGTTGTCCGGTTGCATGAGTAACGAAGAGTTCCTTGCCTCGAACCAGCAGGCCGCGATCAGTGCCACCGAATCACGGGCGAAGTTCGAGCTCAATTGCGAGTCGGTCACCAGCAGCGTGCTGTCGAGCAAGGTCACCCAGGTTCGCCGTGCCATGGAGCGCACCGAATACACCATCGGCGTGCGCGGCTGTAACAAGCAGGCGACCTACATCACTTACTGCCTCAACCCCACCACCTGCAACGCCATCGCCGATACGGCGCGGACCAGCTCGCCGTAAGTCATCTGGGATGGGGAGTTTGTGGTCCATCCTGATTTGCTTTCCCTCTCGTGGATCAATCCAGCCAGCTGTGCCAGGCCAGCCGGATCGCGCCGTCCTGCAGGGGCAGCAGGGTCAGGTTCGGGGCCTGGCGCAGGTCGGTGACCAGTTGGCTCCAGGCGGCGGAGTCGTCGCTGGGTTCGCGGCGCAGAGTGATGCCGAGGTTCTTCAGGGTGGTCGGGTCTGCCAGCAGGGCGTTCACGCGGGCGGACAGCTGGTTGTAGGTTGCGGCGTGCATGGGAGGCCTTCGGTTCGGGGTGGATGGAAATACTGTATGTAAATACAGTATTTCTTGTAAAGGCCTGGGTGATCGTTGGTAGGCTGATTTCTGAAGGACGTGAAATCGGGGGCTCTGGGGCGGTGCTTGGAGTGATGGTCGGCGTTTGCTCAGGGGGGCCGCCCCTGGGAGCCGTGGGTTTGCGGGGTGTCTTGTTGCTATCGTTCTGAAAATGGAACGCTAGAAGTGAATTTTGCCGTCTGGTGGATCAAGGGTGTCGAATTTAATCTTTGTTCCATGCAGTGACGCACTGCAAGACGAGTCCAAATCTTCCGGCGCAGCCGGCACCCACTGAAAGCAAATCGAGGATTTCACCATGACCAACGCCACCTACAACCGCCTGGACAAAGACAACGCCGCCGTACTGCTGGTTGACCACCAGGCCGGTCTGCTCTCGCTGGTCCGCGACATCGATCCGGACAAGTTCAAGAACAACGTGCTGGCGCTGGGCGACCTGGCGAAGTTCTTCAACCTGCCGACCATCCTCACCACCAGCTTCGAAACCGGCCCCAACGGCCCGCTGGTTCCCGAGCTGAAAGCGCAGTTCCCGGACGCGCCGTACATCGCCCGCCCCGGTCAGATCAATGCCTGGGACAACGAGGATTTCGTGAAAGCGGTGAAGGCCACTGGCAAGAAGCAGCTGATCATCGCCGGCGTGGTGACCGAGGTCTGCGTGGCGTTCCCGGCGCTGTCGGCCCTGGCGGAAGGTTTCGATGTGTTCGTCGTGGCGGATGCGTCCGGCACCTTCAACGAGATGACTCGCGACGCCGCCTGGCGCCGGATGGAAGCGGCTGGCGCCCAGCTGATGACCTGGTTCGGCGTGGCCTGTGAGCTGCACCGCGATTGGCGCAACGATGTCGAAGGGCTGGCGGCGCTGTGCTCGAACCACATTCCGGATTACCGGAATCTGATGACCAGTTACAACGCGTTTGCTGCCGCCAAGTAAGCGGTTGCTGAAATGAAAACCGGAGCCTCTTGCGAGGCTCCGGTTTTTTATTGCGCGTTGCAGGGAACCCCCTGTAGGAGCGGGCCATGCCCGCGATCCGTCGGCAGGGCCGACGCCTATCCTCGTTCCATTGTTTGGGTTGTGCTGCGTTGTCCTAGGTGTTCCAGCGCTGCTTAGGTGTGCGCTCGGGATTCGTGTTTCGCCCCCTCGGGCGAGTCACTTTGGCAAACGCCCCAAAGTAACCAAAGGTCTTGCCCCGGACATCCGGTTTTTCGCTTAGGCGAAAAATTCCCTCGTTGAATCGAAGTTTCAGGGGCCCGCCGCGAAGGGCCATCCCTGGCCCATCGCGGCTCTCTCGACATCCATGTCGCTCAACCCCAGAAACTCCAATTCAACGAGGCCTCCTGAACGGGGCAGGCCGGAGTGCGCTGGTATTTCTCTGGAAGCCTTTAGAGCCAGAGCCAGAGCCAGAGCCGGGGATTGGCAGGTTTGGCTTTTCGTAGGAGCGAGCTTGCTCGCGAACCATCCCCGCGCCGACGTACCAGCTTTCGTAGGAGCGGACCTTGTCCGCGATTGGAGTTTCCATCCACGCCGAAGCCACGGCGAAGCACAAACGTAGGATGGCGTGGAGCGCAGCGATACCCATCGATTGCTGTGCGCGGGGCAGCATGGGTATCGCAAGCTCCACCCATCCTACAAAACTCCTCAACGCCGCTGCACTGGCTTTGGCTCTTGCAAGTCTTCCAGCGATACAACCGCACGCGCCGAAATGCCCCTTTCAGGAGGCCGAAGGTGATCGGAGTTTCAGGGGGAGAGCGGCATGGATGCCGCGGAAGCCGCGACTGGCCAGGGATGGCCCTTCGCGGCGGCCCCCTGAAACTCCGAAGAACCGAGGGTACTTTTCGCGAAGCGAAAAGCCGGATGGCAGGGGCAAGCCCTTTTGGTTCCTTTTGGGGCGTTTGCCAAAAGGGACTCGCCCGAGGGGGCGAAACAAAAAGCCCGCGCGTACGCCGAAGCGGCGCAGAAACACCCATTCCGAAGCAACAGACCAACACAGGCACCGAAACGGGCGCCGGCCCTGCCGGCGGATCGCGGGCATGGCCCGCTCCTACAAGGGAACGCCCGCGCGTCGAATGGGAAGAGCAGAGCGATGGGTATCGCTCCGCTCCACACCATCCTACGTCTTGCTCTCCGGCCCGAGGCTCAGCTCGGGCCAGTTCTGGTAGGGCACCCAGGTCACGCCCTGCCACTTCAACACCGACAACGTCGTCGTCCCTCTCAGGAGCTCCCGTCTCGGCTCGCCAGCATCCAGCCGATGCTGGTCCCGCAACGCCGGAATCACATGCAGCGACAACCACTGCCGGACGCTGCGATTCTCCGGATGGAAGTAGTGAATCAGCGCCGCATACACCGCCGACTCGCTGATCAGCAGTTCATCGACGTAATCGCCGCTGCCATCGCGCACCCAGGCGCGGCGGAACTGGTCGTCGTCCAGGTTGCGCTCCACGCGCTCGGCCAGCCATGGAACACCGATCAGCCTGCCCAGGTCGTGGGCGCAGAACCAGCACTGGTCTTCCAGCAGCACGGCGCGCAGCAGGCGCTTGTGGCGGATGAATTCGGTGGGGATCAGGACCTCTTCAGACATGGCGCACCTCCGGGAAGGAGGGCGAAGAGGGCGGGTACAGCGAAGCGCCTTCGTGGTGAAGGCTGGGGGTGACAGGCATATCCATTACCTCTGCTAGGTCTAAACAGCTTCTTAGGGCTGTGGTGCCGGGAGCTAAGAAACCCCACCTAGAGGGCCGGACGTATTCCCCTTTCGGGTCTTGTATTAGCCCACTCCCGACGTTGCAGAGTCTTTTTTGAGGACGAGAAAATCCCGCAGGCTCAAAAAAGCCGCTTATCTTTCGGGAGCGGTCAAGCCGCTAGGTGACAGGCGTTTCTTAGGCGCCGGGCGTGAGGGTATGGCGTTGGTGTGGGCGGGTCAACCTGGGCGGCGGATAACGCTTCGCGTTATTCGCCCTACGGGTGGGCTAAGCGCCGGCGCATGCATTGCCGTAGGGCGCATAACTGCGAAGCAGTTATCCGCCATCCACCTCACCGCCGCTCCGCCGCCCGCACATCCAACGACACATCCCCCGCCCAATCTTCGGTGTAAATGCCCTCGGCAACCGCCCGGCGAAAGGTGGAATACGGCCAATCCTTCACCGCCGTCACCCACCCGTGTTTCACCGGGTTGATGTGGATGTAGTCGAAGTGACGCTGGTAGTCCGTTTCATCACGGATCAGATGCTCCCAATAACGCGGCTGCCAGATACCGCGCTCGCCGCGCATCTGTTGCTCGATGCTCCGCGGCTCTCCGTGGGGAATGCGCCGCGCGAAACCGGATTTGATGACCTTCCACCGCGTGGCGAAATCGGCGTCGCCCGGGGGCAGCGTCCACAGGCAGTGCATGTGTTCCGGCAGCACGACCCAGGCATCGATCTGGAAAGGGTGGTTGCGTTTGGTCTGGGCGATGACGCGTCGCAGCAGATTGATTTCCTGGGTGAGGAGGTTGGAGCGGCGGTCACGTAGCGTGACCGTGAAGAAGTAGGTGCCACCCCGCACCCAGGCGCGTCGGTAGTTTGGCATTGGGTCCCTCCGAACTCGGTTGGAGTCTGGAGGGTACCTTGGGGATTCGGCGGATAACGCGGGGCGTTACTCGCCCTACACAAAGTTCAGCTACGGCGTAGGAGTTGGGACCGGATGGATGTCCAGGCTACTCGCTTGTTTAGAGTGATTTGTTAATAAAAGGATTCCTTAAGTAGGAATCCTTTGTTGAGATTGGTTGATTTATTTTTCTTTTATTTTTATTGCTTTGAATATAGTGTCTATTAAATCCTTTGTTGTTGTGCTTTCGTGTTTTCTTTTTTCTAGTTCTATGGTGGTGTGTTTGTCTTTTATTATGAAGTTCCTTTCTGTCTTGATGAGCTCTTCTACAGCTATTTTCATGCACTCGTCAGAGCTTTCAGAGGCGTTCAGGCCTGCCATTTTTAAATCGATATTTGTAATTTCATTTTGATAATATTTGATATTTTCCATTATTTCTTTGTGCAGTTTTAGGAAATAGAATGCAAATATCTCTATGAATATAACTATGGATATTTTCACGGTTACTCCAAGCAAGATCTTTGGTTGGAGTAACTCGTTTAAATTGGACCCATCTGTCGTGATTATGCTTTTGTATGAGTCTTGAGCGGCTAGGTAAAGTATGTATCCTGCAATAATTGTTATTGCTGTGCCAATTGAGATGTAGATATTGGCTCTCTTGGAAAGCTGCGCTATTTCTCCTGTTATTCTAGAGTGAGCCCTTTCTCCAAGAAGCCTAGTCCTCTCGATTTTTCTCTCGCTTTCTCTATTTTCGGTATTTTGATCTTCGTGTTCTTGCGATATTAGCTCGAGAATATGTATTCGTGTTGTGCTCAGATTGTTTCTTAGGATTAGTATTCCGGTTTTTGTGGCGAGCAGTGAGTCATCTAGATTGAGCATGTTTCTAGGAGAGAACCATTCTTGGCAAAGACCAATGTATGAGCTCTTTATTCTCTCTTTGAGAGGTTTTAGTTCTGTGCTGTTAGGGTTGTCGCTGCCTTCGTACATTGACAACAAGTTTTCCAGTTCTTCCAGGCTGCTTCTTGCCGCTTTTAATTCTTGGAGAGTGGTCCTCTCAATTATATTTCGCGGTAGGAAAATTGGTCTTGTTTGTAAGTAGTAGTAGACAATTAGAACGCAGGTTACTGTTATGGAGATGCTTGTGAGTATGTCGGATATATCGCTTGGAAAGGTTCTTTCAAAGCGAGCAAGGAACATTAGTGTTGTAAATGCAAATGCGATGATTATTAGGGATTGAAGGCTTTTCTTTAGCTTCTGTGTTTTTATATATTCTTGAATTCTATCGTTGTTTTCATTGGCGTACATTGCCATGCTCCATAAAAAAGCCCCGCACTAGGCGGGGCTTTTCGCTTTCTAATCACTGCCCCAAAATTCCATTTCGGTCTACAGCGTTTCTAATGGTCTTGACTTGCGGTGGTGCTACTACTTTCGTCAGTCCCAGCTCAGCGCGCCGCCGGTCTGGTACTCGATTACGCGGGTCTCGAAGAAGTTCTTCTCTTTCTTCAAGTCCATGATTTCGCTCATCCACGGGAACGGGTTGCTGGTGCCCGGGTATTCCTCTTTGAGGCCGATCTGGGTCAGGCGACGGTTGGCGATGAACTTGAGGTAGTCCTCCATCATCGCGGCGTTCATGCCCAGCACGCCACGCGGCATGGTGTCGCGAGCGTATTCGATCTCCAGCTGGGTGCCCTGGAGGATCATCTGGGTGGCCTCGTCCTTCATCTGGGCATCCCACAGGTGCGGGTTTTCGATCTTGATCTGGTTGATCACGTCGATGCCGAAGTTCAGGTGCATGGATTCGTCGCGCAGGATGTACTGGAACTGCTCTGCAGTGCCGGTCATCTTGTTGCGGCGGCCCATGGAGAGAATCTGGGTGAAGCCGCAGTAGAAGAAGATGCCTTCCAGGACGCAGTAGTAGGCGATCAGGTTGCGCAGGAACTGGCGGTCGGTCTCCGGGGTGCCGGTTTCGAACTTCGGATCGGAGATCGAGCGGGTGTACTTGAGGCCCCAGGACGCTTTCTTAGCGACCGAAGGAATCTCGTGGTACATGTTGAAGATTTCGCCCTCGTCCATGCCCAGCGACTCGATGCAGTACTGGTAGGCGTGGGTGTGGATCGCTTCTTCGAAGGCCTGGCGCAGGATGTACTGGCGGCACTCGGGGTTGGTGATCAGGCGGTAGACGGCCAGCACCAGGTTGTTGGCGACCAGGGAGTCGGCGGTGGAGAAGAAGCCGAGGTTGCGCATGACGATGCGGCGCTCGTCTTCGGACAGGCCGTCCTTGCTCTTCCACAGGGCAATGTCGGCGTTCATGTTCACTTCCTGGGGCATCCAGTGGTTGGCGCAACCATCCAGATACTTCTGCCAGGCCCAGTCGTACTTGAAGGGTACGAGCTGGTTGAGGTCGGCGCGGGCGTTGATCATCTGCTTGTCGCCGACTTGTACGCGGGCGGCGGAGCCTTCGAGATCGTCCAGGCCTTCCTGGATGTCCAGGGCGTCGAGGGCCTGCTTGGCGCGGGCGACGGCGTCGGAGTCGTCGGCGGATACAGCGCGCGCTTCTTCGACGGAGCCGGCGGCGTCGGCGTCGAGTTTGTCAGCGTTCTGCGCGGCGGCCTGGGCGACGGCCGGGGCGGCCTTGGCTTCGGTGGCGTCTTCTTTGTCGAATTCGTCCCAGCTCAGCATGGGTCCTCTCCTGTTCTGGATGGCCGTTCTAGGGCGGCCTGATGTCTGGTGGCGTGTGGTGCACGCTAAGAGCTTGTGCGTCTTCCGTCCTGCGCGGTGCGCGGCGGAGGAGGCTGTTGTTCGGTGGGGAAAAGGGGCCCGGAAGAGCCCCTCACCCTAGCCCTCTCCCAGAGGGAGAGGGGACAGTCCGTGCGGTCTGCCGTTTCGGTGTCAGCGCCGCTTTCGCGGCACGCTCACCTTATTGGCAGGCTTCGCAGTCGGGATTGTCGATGCTGCATGCCTGAGGGACCGGAGCCGGCTGCGGCTCGGCAGCGGCGGCTTGCAGGCCTTCGTTGCCACCAGCCGACACGGCGTTGAGCTTGCCGGTGTTGATGGTGGACTTCTCGGTGCTGGTCGCGGCCAGGGCACGGAGGTAGTAGGTGGTCTTCAGACCACGGAACCAGGCCATGCGGTAGGTCACGTCCAGCTTCTTGCCCGAGGCGCCGGCGATGTAGAGGTTCAGGGACTGGGCCTGATCGATCCACTTCTGGCGGCGGCTGGCGGCGTCGACGATCCACTTGGTCTCGACTTCGAAGGCGGTGGCGTACAGGTCCTTCAGGTCTTGCGGGATGCGCTCGATCTGCTGCACGGAGCCGTCGTAGTACTTCAGGTCGTTGACCATGACCGGGTCCCACAGGCCGCGCACTTTCAGGTCGCGAACCAGGTAGGGGTTGATCACGGTGAACTCGCCGGAGAGGTTCGATTTCACGTACAGGTTCTGGTAGGTCGGCTCGATGGACTGCGATACGCCGGTGATGTTGGCGATGGTCGCGGTCGGCGCGATGGCCATGATGTTCGAGTTACGGATGCCTTTCTGTACGCGGGCACGTACCGGAGCCCAGTCGAGGGATTCGGTCAGGTCGACGTCGATGTACTTCTGGCCACGGGCTTCGATGAGGATCTGCTGGGAGTCCAGCGGCAGGATGCCCTTGGACCACAGGGAGCCGTCGAAGGTCTCGTAGGCGCCACGCTCGTCGGCCAGGTCACAGGAAGCCTGGATGGCGAAGTAGCTCACCGCTTCCATGGACTTGTCGGCGAACTCGATGGCAGCGTCGGAGCCGTAGGCGATGTGCTGCAGGTACAGCGCGTCCTGGAAGCCCATGATGCCCAGGCCAACCGGGCGGTGCTTGAGGTTCGAGTTGCGAGCCTGCGGGACCGAGTAGTAGTTGATGTCGATAACGTTATCGAGCATGCGCACGGCGGTCTTCACGGTCTTCTCGAGCTTGGCGGTGTCCAGCTTGCCGTCGACGATGTGGTTGACCAGGTTGATCGAGCCCAGGTTGCAGACCGCGATCTCGTCCTTGTTGGTGTTCAGGGTGATCTCGGTGCACAGGTTCGAGCTGTGGACCACGCCCACGTGCTGCTGCGGGCTGCGCAGGTTGCACGGGTCCTTGAAGGTCAGCCACGGGTGGCCGGTCTCGAAGAGCATGGAGAGCATCTTGCGCCACAGGTCTTTGGCCTGGACGACCTTGAACACCTTGATCTTGTTGTACTCGGTCAGGGCTTCGTAATACTCGTAGCGCTCTTCGAAGGCCTTGCCGGTCAGATCGTGCAGGTCCGGAACTTCCGACGGGGAGAACAGGGTCCACTTGCCGTCGTCGAAGACGCGCTTCATGAACAGGTCCGGAATCCAGTTCGCGGTGTTCATGTCGTGGGTGCGGCGACGGTCGTCACCGGTGTTCTTGCGCAGCTCGAGGAATTCCTCGATGTCCAGGTGCCAGGTTTCCAGGTAGGCGCAGACGGCGCCCTTGCGCTTGCCACCCTGGTTCACGGCCACCGCGGTGTCGTTCACCACTTTGAGGAACGGAACCACGCCCTGGGACTTGCCGTTGGTGCCCTTGATGTAGGAGCCCAGCGCGCGGACCGGAGTCCAGTCGTTGCCCAGACCGCCTGCGAACTTGGACAGCATGGCGTTGTCGTGGATGGCGTTGTAGATGCCCGACAGGTCGTCCGGAACGGTGGTCAGGTAGCAGCTGGAGAGCTGCGGACGCAGGGTGCCGGCGTTGAACAGGGTCGGGGTCGACGACATGTAGTCGAAGGAGGAGAGCAGGTTGTAGAACTCGATGGCGCGAGCTTCACGGTCCTTCTCTTCGATGGCCAGGCCCATGGCCACGCGCATGAAGAAGACCTGCGGCAGTTCGAAACGGATGCCGTCCTTGTGGATGAAGTAGCGGTCGTACAGGGTCTGCAGGCCGAGGTAGGTGAACTGCTGGTCGCGCTCGTGGTTGATCGCGGCGCCCAGTTTGGCCAGGTCGTAGCCCTTGAGCTTGCTGTCGATCAGCTCGAACTCGGAGCCCTTCTCGACGTAGGCAACCAGGGCCTGTGCGTAGAGGTCGGCCATCTCGTGGTGAGTGGCGCTCTCGGCGACACCCAGGAAGCCCAGGGCTTCGGCGCGCAGGGTGTCCATCAGCAGGCGGGCGGTGACGTAGGAGTAGTTCGGCTCGCGCTCGACCAGGGTACGGGCAGTCATCACCAGGGCGGTGTTGACGTCCTTCTCGGCAACGCCGTCGTACAGGTTCTTCAGGGTCTCGCGTTCGATCAGGGCGCCATCGACTTCGGCCAGGCCTTCGCAGGCTTCGCGGATGATGGTCTGCAGGCGGCCCATGTCCAGCGGCTGGGTGCTGCCGTCGGCCTTGGTGATGCGGATGCTCGGGTGCGGCTGGGCGATGTCGCTGGCGACGCCGGCGGTCTTGCGCTCGTTGGCACGGGCTTCGCGGTAGATCACGTAGTCGCGGGCGACTTTCTGTTCGCCGGCGCGCATCAGGGACAGTTCGACCTGGTCCTGGATTTCTTCGATGTGGATGGTGCCACCGGAGGGCATGCGGCGCTTGAAGGTCGCGGTGACCTGTTCGGTCAGGCGGCGCACGGTCTCATGGATGCGCGACGAGGCGGCGGCGGTGCCGCCTTCCACGGCGAGGAACGCCTTGGTGATGGCTACGGTGATCTTGTCATCGGTGTAGGGAACTACGGTGCCGTTGCGCTTGATCACGCGCAGCTGGCCGGGCGCGGTGGCAGCCAGATCCTGAGCGGATTCGGCGGCCTGCGGCGCGTTGGCCTGCGGGTTCTCGCGAGTGGTGTCGATTTGCATGGGTGGTTGTCTCCACGTTCTCGTAATTTGGTGTGTTGCTGACGCCGGGGCGTCGTTGCGAAATAAAGAGCAGTCGCCCGCGATTGCAGCCGCAAGCTGGAATTCTTCTGGAACAGGGGGAATGACCCGAAGCGCCTCCCTGGCCCATCTCGGGTGCCGGCTTTACGGGCCGGGACCACAATACCTAGTGGTGTTGAACGTTACGTTGCAACACCCGTACCGCATTTCCATCGACATGAATCGCTCCTCGCGGGCGGGGCCGCCTGGCACATCAGTACGTCTGGAATACGTTGTGGTGGAACCGGAGGAGCCGTGGAACAGGCTCGGGATTTCGACTTTCTTCTTGTGTCCGGTTCGCTGCTGTAACCCCAAGATGTAGGGGTATACCGCAACGGGGATACAAGATAATGCGCTAAGGGGGTGTTTGCAAGGCGGGGAGGCGGGGAAAAGCTGTGGATAAAATGTGCATGGAATGTGGGTGAAGCGGGGTAACTCGCGCTATCCCTGATGCTGACTGCCTTTCACCGTTCGTCGTGCTCGGCGACAGATTTTTCACACGCGTAAGGGGCGCTGCGCGGGGAGGAACACTACCACAATATGTAGTGTTTCTGGCGCAGCAGCCCTTGACCTTTTCGTGCAATGCCTGTTTACGCCGTTGGCGTGCGGCGGCGCTGGCAATCTGGCTACAATGCCGGCCGCTTTTGCGGGCTCTCTATAGTAAGAGGGGCCGTGCTCGCTCATGGCGCATCAGGAGGCAAGGTGGAACAAGAAGCGCGCATTCTCATCGTCGAGGACGACCAGCGACTGGCCGAGTTGACCCAGGATTACCTGGAGAGCAACGGCCTGGCGGTGTCCATCGAGTCCCATGGCGGCAAGGCGGTGGAGCGGGTGCTGGCCGAACGGCCGGACCTGGTGGTGCTCGACCTGATGCTGCCGGGTGAGGATGGGTTGTCCATCTGCAAGCGCCTGCGCCCGGATTACGACGGGCCGATCCTGATGCTCACCGCGCGTACCGACGACATGGACCAGGTGCAGGGCCTGGAGATGGGCGCCGACGACTACGTGTGCAAGCCGGTGCGCCCGCGCGTGCTGCTGGCGCGCATCCGCGCCCTGCTGCGCCGCAGTGAGCCGGCCGAGGCTGCGCCGGCGGTGAGCGGCAAGCGCCTGACCTTCGGCAAGCTGGTGATCGACAATGCGATGCGCGAGGCCTGGCTGGACGAGCAGACCATCGAGCTGACCAGCGCCGAGTTCGACCTGCTCTGGCTGCTGGCGGCCAACGTCGGACGCATTCTCTCCCGCGAGGAAATCTTCAACTCCCTGCGCGGTATCGAGTACGACGGCCAGGACCGTTCCATCGACGTGCGCATCTCGCGCATCCGCCCGAAGATCGGCGACGACCCGATGCACCCGCGCCTGATCAAGACGGTGCGCAGCAAGGGCTACCTGTTCGTCGGGGAACTCTGAGCCGTGAGCGCCGTGCCACCGTTCCCCGAGCTGCATGGTGAACGCTTCCGCCTGCGGGCTTTCACCGATGCCGACCAGCCGGCGGTGTTCCGCGCGCTGTCGCATCCCGAGGTGATCCGCTACTACGGCGTCTCCTACGCGACGCTGGAAGCCACCCGCGAGCAGATGGAGTGGTTCGAGCGCATCTATAAGGAAAGCAGCGGCATCTGGTGGGCGATCTGCCGGCCGGATGCGCCCGAGGACATCCTCGGCGGCTGCGGCTTCAACAACTGGCAGCAGGAACATCGCCGCCTGGAACTGGGCTACTGGCTGCTGCCCGAGCACTGGGGACAGGGCGTGATGGGCGAGTGCCTGCCGCTGATCTTCCGCCACGCCTTCCGCGAAATGAACGTGCACCGCATCGAGGCCGAGGTGGAAACGGAGAACCTTGCCAGCGGCCGCCTGCTGCTGCGCCAGGGGTTCACGCTGGAAGGCCGGCGCCGCGAATGCGAGGTGAAGGACGGGGCGTTCCTCAGCCTGGACAACTACGGGTTGCTCAACTCGGAGGAGGCAGGGTGAGTCCGGTGCTCGGGCCTGCCCTCACCCCAACCCTCTCCCAGGGGGAGAGGGGGCCGTCCGTGCGAGCTGCCGATTCGGTGTTGTCCTGTCGTGATCGATGCCAGCCGAGCCATTCGAGCAGGGCGCCAATCTTCACGCGTACTCCGCACAGTCCCCTCTCCCTCTGGGAGAGGGCTAGGGTGAGGGTGCTCCCAGCCTGCACCGTGTCACCCCGGAACAGCCCTCAATGAAATCCATCTTCCTGCGCATCTACGGCGGCATGCTGCTGACCCTGGTGGCGGTCGCCGCGCTGGCGGTTTTGACTTTGCACCTGGTCAACGACGTGCGTGGTGAGCGTTACCGCGAGGACCTGGCGCGCGGCACCTTCCGCCTGATGGCGGATGAGTTGCTGCCCATGAGCGAGGTGGACCGCAAGCGTGCGCTGAGCCAGTGGAGCCGCCTGCTGGGCATCCCGCTGAAGCTTACCAGCCTGGACGCGCTGGGCATGGAAGGGCGCAGCCGGGCGCGGCTGATGAACGACCAGGTGCTGGTGCAGGCCGGCGCGCCCCATGAAGTGAAGGTGATGACCCAGGTGAGTGCAGCGGAAGGGCTGATCCTCACCGGCGAGGTGGAGCAGGTCAGCGAGCAACTGGCGCGCGCCACCATCTACCTGCTGATGGACGAGCTCAAGCGCTACCCTGCCAGCGAGCAGCCCTATCACCTGGCGCGCATCGTCCGCGACAAGCGTTTCGGCTTCGAGGTGCACCTGCTGCGCCTGAAGGAGGTCGACCTGGACGACGACCAGAGCCGCCGCGTGGAAGAGGGCGACACGGTGATGGCGCTGGGCAAGGGCGGCGATTCGATCCGCGTGCTCTCCGGCATACTCGACACGCCCTGGGTGCTGGAGCTGGGGCCGATCTACCAGATGAATCCGTACCCGCCGCAGTTGCTGACGATCATCGTGGTCGTCGCGCTGACCCTGATCGGCCTGACCCTGTACCTGCTGATCAGCGGCCTGGAGCAGCGCCTGCGCGGGCTCGAGTCCGCCGCCACGCGCATTGCCCGCGGCAGCCTGGACACCCGCGTGGAGGTGCGCGGCGCGGACTCGGTGGGGCGCCTCGCCGGGGCCTTCAACCACATGGCCGAGCAGTTGCACCTGCTGCTGACGGTGCAGCGCGAGCTGGTGCGCGCGGTATCCCACGAGCTGCGCACACCGGTGGCGCGGTTGCGTTTCGGGCTGGAGATGATCGAGTCCGCCGAGACTGAGACGGCGCGGCGCAAGTACATGGAAGGCATGGATGGCGACATTCAGGACCTCGACCAGCTGGTGGACGAGATGCTCACCTACGCGCGGCTGGAGCAGGGCTCGCCGGCGCTGAGCTACCAGCGCATCGAGCTGGGCGCGCTGGTGGAGCAGGTGGTGTCGGAGATCGCCCCGCTGCGCCGGGAAATTACCGTCACCTGCGAGGCGGGTGCGCTGGTGCCGTTCGACCAGGGCAGCTGGATCGAGGCTGAGCCGCGCTACCTCCATCGCGCGCTGCAGAACCTGATGACCAACGCGCTGCGCTACGCCGAAGGGCGGGTGCGCATCAGTTACCGGGTGAGCGTGGACCGCTGCCAGGTGGATGTGGAGGACGACGGCCCCGGCGTACCGGAAGCGCAGTGGCACCGACTGTTCCAGCCGTTCTTCCGCGCCGACGACAGCCGCGCGCGGGTTACCGGCGGGCATGGGCTGGGGCTGTCCATCGTGCGGCGGATCATCCACTGGCACGGCGGCCGCGCGCAGATCGCCAAAAGCGAAGTGCTGGGCGGCGCGTGCTTCACGCTGATGTGGCCACGCCGCCAGGCGCCGAAGGTCGAAGACAATATTTGACCTTGAAGTCAAAAAATGCAGAATGCTGCGGTGCCATCACAGGTGGATGGCATTCGCCGCGTCACTCTGCAGTCCCTCCCTACGGTAAATAGCCTTTTTGAGATCACTCTCTCTTCGGGGGTATTGCAGAGTCACCGGTATCGTTATGTAATTTTTGCTATAACGAGCGCTTGCAGGCACAGCAGGCGGACCTGTCAGCGACAGGCCCGCGCAGGGTTTCAGGCAGGAACACCGAGGATCACATGGGACGCTTTGATCACTGCAGTCGCCTTCACGCCGGCCGCCAGGCCCAGCTCACTGACCGCATCGCGGGTGACTACGGCCACCACTTCGGTGCCGCCCGGCAGGCTCAGCACGACTTCGGCGTTCACCGCGCCGTCGGTGACCGACTTCACCGTGCCGGCCAGGCAGTTGCGCGCGGACAGGCGGATGCCGTCGGCCTCGGTCATCAGCATCACCCAGGGCGCCTTGACCAGCGCGATGACTTCCTTGCCCTGGGCAAGCTTCAGGCTCTTCACGCTTTCCTCGGTGACGATCGCCACCAGCTCGCTGCCGCCGGGCAGGGCGACCACGACTTCCGCGTTGACCGCACCGTTGCGCAGCTGCTTGACGCTGCCCTTGAACACGTTGCGTGCACTGACCTTCATGAACTGACTCTCCTTGAACGTTTTGAATGGCCGGCTTTGCGCCGGGCGTAACACGGGGCTGAACCGAGTTTATAGACCAGTCCTGACAAATCGAAGTTTTAAAAAACAACACCCACTGGAGCCTCACGATGAAACACCGCTTCGCAAGTCTTTCTCTGCTGGTCGCATCCTGCTTCACCCTGCACTCGGCCCTGGCCGATGAAGTGCAGGTTGCCGTCGCCGCCAACTTCACTGCGCCGATCCAGGCGATCGCCAAGGACTTCGAGAAGGACACCGGCCACAAGCTGGTCGCCGCCTACGGTGCCACCGGCCAGTTCTACACCCAGATCAAGAATGGCGCGCCGTTCGAGGTCTTCCTCGCCGCCGACGACACCACGCCGAAGAAGCTCGAGGAAGAGAAGGAAATCGTCCCCGGTTCACGCTTCACTTATGCCGTGGGCACCCTGGCGCTGTGGTCGGCGAAAGACGGCTACGTCGACGCCAAGGGCGAGGTGCTGAAGAAGAACGAGTACAAGCACCTGTCCATCGCCAACCCGAAAGCCGCGCCCTACGGCCTGGCCGCCACCCAGGTGATCGACAAGCTCGGCCTGAAGGACAAGGTCGCCGGCAAGATCGTCGAAGGCCAGAACATCACCCAGGCCTTCCAGTTCGTCTCCACCGGCAACGCGGAGCTGGGCTTCGTGGCGTTGTCGCAGATCTACAAGGATGGCAAGGTGACCAGCGGTTCCGCCTGGATCGTCCCGGCCGACCTGCATGACCCGATCCGCCAGGATGCCGTGATCCTCAACAAGGGCAAGGACAGCGCCGCCGCCAAGGCCCTGGTCGAGTACCTGAAAGGGCCGAAGGCCGCTGCGGTGATCAAGTCCTACGGTTACGAACTCTAAGCCTTCAAGGAATAGCGATGCCCCTCACGCAGGAGGATTTCCTGGCCATCCGGCTCACCATCGAGCTGGCCGCCCTGAGCACTTTGATCCTCCTGCTGATCGGCACGCCGATCGCCTGGTGGTTGTCGCGCACCCGCTCCTGGCTGAAAGGTCCGCTGGGAGCGGTGGTGGCGCTGCCGTTGGTGCTGCCGCCGACGGTGATCGGCTTCTACCTGCTGATCACCATGGGCCCCCACGGCGTCATCGGCCAGGCGACCGAGAGCCTGGGGCTGGGGCGCCTGCCGTTCACCTTCGCCGGGCTTGTGGTGGGCTCGGTGTTCTATTCGCTGCCCTTCGTGGTGCAGCCATTGCAAAACGCCTTCGAGGCCATCGGCAACAAGCCGCTGGAGGCCGCCGCGACCTTGCGCGCGAGCCCCCTGGATACCTTCTTTTCCGTGGTCCTGCCGCTGGCGCGGCCGGGCTTCATCACTGCCAGCATCCTCGGCTTTGCCCACACGGTGGGCGAGTTCGGGGTGGTGCTGATGATCGGTGGCAACATCCCGGGCAAGACCCGCGTGGTGTCGGTGCAGATATTCGATCACGTCGAGGCCATGGAGTACGCCCAGGCGCACTGGCTGGCCGGCGGCATGGTGATCTTCTCCTTCTTCGTCCTGCTGGCGCTCTATGCGAGTCGCCGCAGCCGGTCGGCCTGGGCCTGAGGTGGGCATGTCGCAAGAGTTTTCCGCGCGTGCCATCGAGGCCCGCTTCCAGATCGCCTATTCGGGCTTCAGCCTGGACGTCGACCTGCAGCTGCCGGGCAAGGGCGTGACCGCACTGTTCGGCCATTCCGGCTCCGGCAAGACCACCTGTCTGCGCTGCGTGGCGGGCCTGGAGCGTGCGCCGATCGGCCGGCTGGTGGTGAACGGCGAGGTCTGGCAGGACAGCGCGAGCGGTGTGTTCCTGCCGCCGCACCAGCGCGCGCTGGGCTATGTGTTCCAGGACGCCAACCTGTTCGAGCATCTGTCGGTGAAGCGCAACCTCACCTACGGCATGAAGCGCGTGCCGCGCGACCAGCACCGTGTGGCGTTGGAGCAGGCCACCGAACTGCTGGGCATCGGCCATCTGCTGGAGCGCATGCCGGGTCACCTCTCCGGCGGCGAACGCCAGCGAGTCGGCATGGCTCGGGCGTTGCTGACCAGCCCGCGCCTGCTGCTGATGGACGAGCCGCTGGCGGCGCTGGACCTCAAGCGCAAGGCGGAAATCCTGCCGTACCTGGAGCGCCTGCACGACGAGCTGGATATCCCGATTCTCTACGTCAGCCACTCGCCGGATGAAGTGGCGCGGCTGGCCGATCACCTGGTGCTGCTGGACCAGGGCGAGGCCATCGCCAGTGGCCCGGTGGTGGAGACCCTGGCTCGCACCGATCTGCCCATCTCCCATCTGGAAGACGCCGGCGTGGTAATCGACGGCCACGTGCTGGGGCACGACGCTGACTACGGGTTGCTGACCCTGGCGCTGCCCCACTGCGAGCAGCGCATTCGCCTGGCCCACGCGCCGATGGACAAGGGCAGGGCGCTGCGCATCAAGGTGCAGGCGCGGGACGTCAGCCTGAGCCTGGAGCCGGCGGCCCACAGCAGCATCCTCAACGTGCTGCCGGCGACCGTTGTCGAGATCGTGCCGACGGACAACCCGGCGCACCTGCTGGTGAAGCTGGATGTGGCCGGCACGCCGCTGCTGGCGCGGATCACCCGTTACTCCCACGACCAGCTCGGCCTGCACGCCGGGCAGGAAGTTTGGGCGCAGATCAAATCGGTGGCGTTGCTGGCCTGAGACTGCGCCTGCTTCTCGTAGGATGGGTGGAGCGCGCCGATACCCAGGCTGCCGGTGCGCTGGAGCGATGGGTATCGCTGCGCTCCACGCCATCCTGCAGATGCCTCCTGACGACCAGCTTTGCGGATAGATCAGAAACAAAAAGGGCGGCCATTGGCCGCCCTTCTTCGTTTCACTCCACGCCTTACAGCAGCGGGATGGTGTAGCTGACGATCAGGCGGTTCTCGTCCTGGTCGCGCTGGCTCGGCACGCCCGCGGTGCTGGTTGCCGGCAGGCCGCTGCGCATGGCGGCGTTCTTCCAGGCCAGGCCCAGGCCCTTGAAAGTGCCTTCCGGGACCACGTAGCCCAGGGCGATATCGCGTTCCCACTCGCCCTTGTCGCCTTGCTTGGTGTCGATGTTGTCGGCGTTCAGGTAGAGCACGCTGAAGGTCAGGCCGGGCATGCCGAGGTCGGCGAAGTCATAGGCGTAGCGACCGATCCAGGTGCGCTCGCCGGCACGGTTGAACTTCAGCAGTTGGGCGTCGGAGATCAGGTAGGTGCTGGTGCCTTCGCCGTCGCCGCGGTTGAGGTAGGGGAAGTCGCTGTCGCCGGTCATGGTCTGGTAACCGGCGCCGATGCTGTGGCCGCCCAGGGAGTAGGTGAACATGCCGCTGTAGACGTTGTTGTCCACTTCGCCCTTCAGGCTGTTGCCGCCGTAGTAACCGCTGCTGACGTAGCCGTCGGCGCGGCCGGAGGCGCTGCCGTTCTTGCCGTCGGAGTCGCTGATGAAGACGCGGATGTCGGACTTCAGGGTACCCGGTCCGATGCCCCAGTTATGGACGAGGCCGAGGTAGTTCTGCTTGTAGAAGTTGTCCAGTTCGCCGTAGTAGTACGACAGGGTCAGGTTCTTGGTCGCCTTGTAGTCGCCGCCGGCGAAGTAGAACTTGTTGCTGTCGCGCGAAGAGGCGCTGCTACCGTTGGCGCCGGCGATGGACATGCTGCGCCAGTCGGTGGAGTTGCGGCCCTTGGTGTGGGTCAGTTGGCCGCCGGTCAGGGTCAGGTTGTCGATGTCGGTGGAGGTGACCTGGCCACCTTCGTAGGTCATCGGCAGCAGGCGGGCGTCGTTGTAGACCACCACCGGCAGCTTGGGCTGCAGGGTGCCGTAGCGGAATTCGGTCTTGGAGATCTTCGCCTTGGCAGTCATGCCGAGGCTGCTGAATTCGTCGACGGCGCTGCCATCGCTCTCCAGCGGGAAGATGGTGCCGGGCTGGCGATCCACGCCGGCCTTGCCGGCCTTGCCGCCGCCGTCCAGGCGCACGCCGAGCAGGCCCAGGGCGTCGACGCCGAAGCCCACGGTGCCCTGGGTGAAGCCCGAGGAATAGTTGAGCATGAAGCCCTGGCCCCATTCTTCCTGCTTGCTGGGTGAGGCGGGGCCGTTGCGGTTGTCGGTGTTGATGTAGAAGTTGCGCAGGGTCAGGCTGGCCTTGCTGTCTTCGATGAAGCCGCCGGCGTGTGCCGATTGCGCGATGAGGCCGAGCGAGCTGGCGGCAATGGCGAGCGCCAGGGTGTTTCTGGTCATTACGTTTGCTCCGATGGTCATTTCTTTTTGTGGGGACCCCAAGAACCAGACGTTGCCGTTTGGCTGTATAAGATTCTATATACCGATAGGCCTGCTGACGATTCCTCTGAAGGCAAAACTTGAGGATCAAAAGAGGTACGGGGACGTCTGGATGGCGTGCATGACGCCAAATTCTGACTTTTAAGTCAAGACTTTCAGATGTGTCTGTCAGTCGCGGCGGTCAGGCGCTGCCCTTGACCGAAGGAATGGCCACCAGGCTCAGCAGGCGTTCATCGAACAGGCTGAACTGCCCGTCGATCTCCTTGCCGTGGTGCCATTCCTCCGACAGGTCGGTGAGCAGACGCAGGCGCGCATGGCCCCCGGCGGACCAGCTCAGCAGCTCGGCGTGTTCGAAGTAGAAGCGCTTGCGCACCAGCGGGAAGAGCGCCTTGAACAGGCTTTCCTTGAGGGAAAAGGTCAGGGTGACCTGAAGCGCCGCCTGCCGTGGGTCGAGGCGCGCCAGTTCGTCCGGCGTGAGGATTTCAGCGGCCAGTCGCTCCGCTCGTGCGGTTTCCAGGCGGTTCTCCACGTCCAGGCCGAGCCCGCGCCAGCAACTGTCACGGGCGACAATGGCCGCCGCCCAGCCGTCACCGTGGGTGATCGAGCCGCAGAAGCCCGTCGGCCAGACCGGCGCACGTTCCTCGTCGGTGCCCGGTACCCAGGCCGTCGAGCCTGCGGCCAGCAATGCCGCGCGGGCGCAGATGCGCCCCGCCAGGTACTCGGCCTGGCGCTTGGCGACGGAGCGCTGGATGTTGGCCGGCGCCTCGACCTGGCTCAGGGAAAAGTCCCCGGCCTGCAGGCGCTGGCGGTCGAAGCGGGTGCTGCGCAATTGAATGCCTGCCAGCGGGGTGGGCAGGGGCCAGTCGGCATCGAGGGGGGTGCAGAAGTCGGGGAGGGCAGTCATGGGAGCATTCTGCCGCGCCGGAACGTGGCTCACCAGTCACGCGGCACTTACATTCGTTTGCAAACCTTCACCAAAGGCGTACGGATTCGTCTGACAAGCTTTGTCACACTGCACGCCGCGTTCCCTAGGGGACGCAGGTGAGGTTGTTGTTGGAGTGCCGCCAAGGCGGGCTCTGACCTTAGACACTTGATTGAGTGCGGGAGCCCGAATGGGCTCCCGTTTTTTATTGCCTGCGATTTATGACGCGTCCGGTTTGACGTCGAAGATTTCCTTGAAGAACGCCTGCAGGTCCGCCCAGGACTTCTGGTCGGCGGTCTTGTCGTAGCCCACGTCCAGCCCGTGCCCCTTGTGCTTGTCAGCGTCCGGGCTGGTGAAGCTGTGCTTGGCACCGGGCTGGATCACCAGCTTGTAGTCGGCCTTGGCGTTGTCCATTTCTGACTTGAATGCCGCAACGCTCTCGGCCGAAACCAGGGTGTCGGCGCCGCCGTGCTCGACCAGTATCTTCGCCTTGATCTGCCCCGGCTGCGCCGGCGTCTGGGTCGCCAGCACGCCGTGGAAGCTGGCCACGCCGGCCAGCGGCAGGCCGGCGCGGGCCATGTCCAGTACCACCTTGCCGCCGAAGCAGTAACCGATGGCGGCAATCTTGCTCGGGTCGGTCTGCGGCTGTTTCTTCAGCAACTCCAGGCCGGCCTGGAAGCGCGCCTTGGCGGCGTCGGCATTCTTCAGCGCCTCGGCCATGAAGGCCTTGGCATCGTTGGGATGGTCGGTGTGTTTGCCTTCGCCGTACATGTCGATGGCCAGGGCGCTGTAGCCCAGTTCGGCGAGCTGCCGCGCGCGGCTTTTCGCGTAGTCGTTCAGGCCCCAGAATTCGTGGACGACGATGACGCCGGGACGGATGCCGGACTTGGCGTCGTCGTAGGCGAAATAACCGATCATCTTCGTGCCGTCAGTGGATTCGTAGGGGATTTCCTGAGTCTTGATCGCGGCTGAAGCGCTGGCCGCGAAGGCGAACAGCAGCAGGGCAGTGAGCAGGCGCATGAGGTTTCTCCGTGGCGTTGGCCGTGGCAATGGCGGATGGCGGATGGCGGAAACCATGACGATAGCCGGTGATGCGGAAAACGCCCGTGCAGACTGCACGCGGCCGCTCAAGGGCGCGGTTGTTCGTTAGAAGAGGGGGGAAGCCGCATGGATGAAAAGTCCGACAGCCTCGTCTACCCTTGCGCCCATGTCCTGACCCGCGAAGCGATAGGCCGATGTTGGACCTGAGCACCTGGAATCTGACCATTCCCCAACGCGGCCCGGCCGCGACCATTTCCACGGCGAAACTCGGCCGTGACTACGAGAGCCCGTATTTCCGCCGCAGCGCCGATGGCGTGGAGTTCTGGGTGCCGGTGAACGGCGCCCATACCAGCGGCAGCGAATATCCCCGCACCGAACTGCGCGAGACCAAGCCCGACGGCCGTCTGCTGACCTGGCGCTATCCGCTGGCGGAGAACCTGATGGTCGCCACCCTGCGCGTGGAGTCCGTGCCCTCCAGCCGGCGCATGGTGATCGGGCAGATCCACAGCAACGGCAGCGGCAGCGCCGAGGCCCTGCCGCTGGTCAAGCTGGTGTACCAGCAGCGCCTGGACAAGGCGCGGGTACAGGCGCTGGTTCGCGATCGGCCGGACGACATCACCACGCGCACCTATACCGTCTATGACGGCATTGCGCTGGGCGATACCTTTACCTACCGGCTGGGCGTGTCCAGCAGCGGGGTGCTGAGCGTGCAGGTCGAGGGCGGCCAGGTCAGCCAGCAACTGGATACGAAATGGGCCTACCAGGGCCTGTACTTCAAGGCAGGGCTCTACCTGCAGGACAATCGCGGGCCCGCCAGCGAGGGCGGGCGCGCCACCTTCACCGATCTGAGCATTCGACACCAATGAAGACTTCCTCCATCGCGCGCCGCGCGTCCCTGGCCTTGTCCCTGCTGCTGCCGGCGGCATTGGCGCAGGCAGCGCCGGGCGACGATTTCGGTTCCTGCCTGAATCGTCTGCAGGGTGCAGCCCAGGCCAAGGGCGTCAGCGCCGCCAGCTTCGCGCAATTCACCCAGGGTCTGCAGCCGGACATGAGCGTGCTGCCGCTGCTGGACGCCCAGCCCGAGTTCACCACGCCGATCTGGGACTACCTGGCCGGGTTGGTGGACGACCAGCGCGTGGCTGACGGCAAGGCGCGTATGGCCGAGCACGCCGACCTGCTGCGCAAGGTCGCGGCGCGCTATCAAGTCGACCCGGCCACGGTGGTCGCCGTGTGGGGCGTGGAGAGCGATTACGGGCGCATCACCGGCAAGCGCCCGCTGCTGGTGTCGCTGTCGACGCTGTCCTGCTATGGGCGGCGCCAGTCGTTCTTCCAGGGCGAGTTCATCGCCACCCTCAAGCTGCTGCAGCAGGGCGATATCCGCGACAGCGGCATCACCGGTTCCTGGGCGGGCGCCTTTGGCCAGACGCAGTTCATGCCCTCGACCTACGCGCGCATCGCCGAGGACTTCGACGGCGACGGTCATCGCGATCTCGTAGGCAGTACCGCCGACGCCCTGGCGTCCACCGCCAACTACCTGCGCAAGGCCGGCTGGCGCGAAGGGCAGCCGTGGGGCTACGAAGTGAAACTGCCGGCGGGCTTCGACGCCTCGCTGGCGGGGCGCACCAAGCGCCGTGCGCTGTCCGACTGGACCAGCCGCGGCGTGAAACGTGTCGACGGCAAGCCGATCCCGAGCATCGATTCCAAGGCGGCGATCCTGCTGCCGGCGGGCGCCAACGGCCCGGCCTTCCTGGTGCTGCGCAACTACGACGCGATCTATTCCTACAACGCGGCGGAAAGCTACGCGCTGGCCATTGCCTTGCTGTCCGATCGCCTGCGCGGCGAGCCGGGCCTGCGCACGCCCTGGCCGACCGATGATCCGGGCTTGAGCCGCGCGCAGCGCAAGGAGCTGCAGGAGTTGCTGATCCAGCGTGGCTACGACATCGGCCAGCCCGACGGCATGATCGGCGATGTGACGCGCAAGGCGATCCAGCAGGAGCAGAACAAGCGCGGTATGACGCCGGCGGACGGTCGCGCGGGACAGAAGATCCTGAAGGCGTTGCAGGGCGGCTGAGCATCCCGCCCGTTCCAGCAAAGCCCCGGCCTGTGCCGGGGCTTTGCATTTCTGTAGGAGCGAAATTTCCTTCAGCCAAGTCGTTCAGCATTGGTTCAGCAGTCCGACAGGTTCGGTTCAGTGCCCCCCTCGTAACCTACTTCCCGTCAACACATTACAGACATCCTTGACGGGAGAATCCCCATGAACACCATGAAGAAAATCGCCCTCGCCACCGCCATTCTCGGTGCCAGCGTCGCCGCTACCGCAGCCAATGCCGCCGACACCTTCGTCGGTATGACCTGGGGTGAAACCAGCAACAACATCCAGAAGTCCGATGCGCTAAACCGCAACCTCGGCAACCCGAAATTCGACAGTGTGATCAACAACAGTGGCACCTGGGGCGTACGCGCCGGCCAGCAGATGGAGCAGGGTCGCTACTACGTCACCTATGAAAACGTCTCCGACACCGAGAACGGCCTGAAGCTGCGCCAGCAGAACCTGCTCGGCAGCTACGACGCCTTCCTGCCGCTGGGCGACCAGGGCACCAAGCTGTTCGGCGGCGGCACCGCCGGCCTGGTCAAGCTGGAGCAGGACTCCAAGGGCTACAGCCGCGACAGCGATGTGGGGTACGCCATCGGCGCCCAAGCCGGTATCCTCCAGGAACTCGGCAAGAACGCATCCGTAGAAGGCGGCTACCGTTACCTGCGTACCAACGCGAGTACCGAGATGAGCCCGCACGGCGGCGGCAAGGTGGGATCCCTTGACCTGCACAGCAGCTCCCAGTTCTACCTGGGTGCCAACTACAAGTTCTGACCGGTACCGCAACCGGGCCCCGCGTGGCCCGGTTGCCTGACTCAGGGAGCACGCGCATGAAACTGCTGGTGGTGGAAGACGAGGCGCTGTTGCGCCATCACCTGTATACCCGGCTCGGCGAGCAAGGCCATGTGGTCGATGCCGTCGCCAACGCCGAAGAGGCGCTGTACCGCGCCAGCGAATACCATCACGACCTGGCGATGATTGACCTGGGCCTGCCGGGCATGAGCGGCCTGGACCTGATCCGCGAATTCCGCAGCCAGGGCAAGACCTTCCCCATTCTCATCCTCACCGCTCGCGGCAACTGGCAGGACAAGGTCGAGGGCCTGGCCGCCGGCGCCGACGACTACGTGGTCAAGCCCTTCCAGTTCGAAGAGCTGGAGGCCCGGCTGAACGCGCTGCTGCGCCGTTCCAGCGGCTTCGCCCAGTCGAGCATCGAGGCCGGCCCGCTGGTGCTGGATACCAACCGCAAGCAGGCGCTGGTCAACGGCGAGTCGCTGCAGCTGACGGCCTTCGAGTACCGCATCCTTGAATACCTCATGCGCCATCACCAGCAGGTGGTGGCCAAGGAGCGCCTGATCGAGCAGCTCTACCCGGACGACGACGAGCGCGATCCGAACGTCATCGAAGTGTTGGTCGGCCGCCTGCGCCGCAAGCTGGAGAGTGCCGCAGGCTTCAAGCCGATCGATACCGTGCGCGGCCAAGGCTACATTTTCAACGAGCTGTGTAAATGATCCGCTCGCTACGGCTGCGGCTGATGATCGGTGCGGCGATTCTCGCCGTGCTGTTCATGGCGGCGCTGCTGCCGGCGCTCCAGCGTGCATTCAGCATTGCCCTGGAGAACGCCATCCAGCAGCGCCTGGCGGCGGACGTGGCGACCCTGGTGTCCTCGGCGCGCATCGAGGGCAATGTCCTGAGCATGCCCGAGCACCTGCCGGTGGAGGACTTCAACCTCCCCGAATCGAAGTTGCTGGGTTTTATCTACGATCAGTCCGGCAGGCTGGTCTGGCGCTCCACCTCGGCCCAGGACGAGAGCGTTGATTACTCGCCCAAGTACGACGGCCTGATCGACGAGTTCACCCGTATCCGCGACGCCACCGGCCAGGAGTTCTTCGTCTACGACGTGGAGATCGACCTGCTCGGTGGCAAGCGCGCGGCCTACAGCATCGTCACCATGCAGCCGGAAAGCGAATTCCGTGAGCTGGTCAGCGGCTTCCGTGATCAACTCTACCTCTGGTTGGGGGGCGCGCTGCTGCTGTTGCTGGGCCTGTTGTGGCTCGGTCTTGGCTGGGGCTTCCGATCCATGCGCGGCCTGCGTTCGGAGCTGGACCAGATCGAGACCGGTGACCGCGAGCGCCTGAGTGACGATCACCCCGCCGAGATGCTGCGCCTGACCGACTCGGTGAACCGCCTGCTGGAAAGCGAGCGCGCCCAGCGCGAGCGCTATCGCAACTCCCTGGGCGACCTTGCCCACAGCCTGAAGACGCCGCTGGCGGTGCTGCAGGGCGTCAGCGAAACCCTCGCCGACGAGCCGAAGAACCGCGAGCAGGTGCAGGTGCTGCAGACCCAGATCGAGCGCATGAGCCAGCAGATCGGCTACCAGTTGCAGCGCGCAACGATGCGCAAGAGTGGTCTGATCCGCCACCGCGCGGCACTCGACCCATTGCTGGACACCATCGGCGGTGCGCTGGACAAGGTCTACCGCGACAAGCGTGTGAAGCTGGAGCGGGAAATTCCGCCGGGCTTTTCCCTGCCGCTGGAGAAGGGCGCCTTGCTGGAGATGCTCGGCAACCTGCTGGAGAACGCCTACCGCCTTTGCCTGACCACGGTAAAGGTCAGTGCACGCAAGAACGGCCGGCTGTTCGAGCTGATCATCGAAGACGACGGCCCCGGTGTGCCGGCCAGCCAGCGCGAACGTATCCTCAAGCGCGGCGAGCGCCTGGACACCCAGCACCCCGGCCAGGGCATCGGCACGGCGGTGGTGAAGGACATCATCGACAGCTACGACGGCGAGCTGGCGCTGGAGGATTCCGCGCTGGGCGGGGCGTGTTTCCGCATTCGCCTGCCGGGGTGATCGGGAGTCGGTTCGGATTCGCGAGCTTGCTCGCGAACGCCCACGCACCGTAGTCTCGTTTTAGGTCGTAGGGCGCATAACGCGCCAGCGTTATCCGCCGCGAGAGCAATCGGCGGATAACCCGTTCCGGGCTATGCGCCCCACGGCCTGGGCGCCGGCGCGCCTGCAGGTTGAAACCGAGCTATTCCCCCTGCTGCGCCCGGTAGGCGCCCGGCGTCAGCCCCGTCCATTTCTTGAACGCCCTGTGGAACGCCGAGGGCTCGGAGAAGCCGAGCTGGTCGGCGATGTCCTGGATCGAGAGTTCGGCGCGGCCCAGGTAGTAGATCGCCAGGTCGCGGCGCAGCTGGTCCTTGAGCTCCTGAAAGTTCGGCCCCTCCTCGCGCAGGTGCCGGCGCAGGGTCTGCGGGCTCATGTGCAGTTGCGCGGCGACCTGTTCCAGGTCCGGCCAGCTGCGGCAGTCGCGGCCGAGCAGGCGGCGGATCTGGCTGGTCAGGCTGTCGCCGCCGTCGGGGCGGGCGAGCAGGTCGGCGGGGGAATCCTTGAGGAAGTGCTTGAGCGTGCGCTCGTCCTGCAGCAGCGGCATGTCCAGGTAGCGCGCCTGCAGGAGCAGGCTGGTGCTGCCGGCGGAAAAGCGGCGAGGGCAGGGAAACAGCAGGTCGTACTCGGCCTGATGCTCGGGCGCCGGGTAGCTGAAGGTAGCTTCCTCCAGGCGGATGCGCTGGCCGATCAGCCAGCTGGCCAGGCGGTGCCAGATGAGCAGCAGGCTCTCGGCGAGAAAGTGGTCCGGGTCGCGCAGGTGCGTTTCATCCAGGGTCAGGCGGGCGCGGTCGCCGTCGCGCACCAGCTCGATCCGTGGTGCCTCGGGAAACAGCCCGTAGAACAGCGCGCCGCGTCCCAGAGCCTTTTCCAGCGTGCGGCAGTGGATGATCGCGTTGCACATCATGGCGAAGGTGCCGCGCTTGCTGGGCATGGCGCCGAAGCCCATGTACTCGTCGTCGAGCACTTCCCACAGGCGTTGCATCAGGCAGGTGAACTGCAATGGATCGATGCGTGCGCGGGGCTCGTCGAGGATGGCCGGGGCGATGCCGGCGTCACGCAGCAGGACTTGGATATCCAGCCCCTTGCGCTGGGCCCCGTGGACGGCGGCGCGGACGAAATGGCTGGCAATGGTGCGTTCACGCATGAGCGGTCCTTGTTGTTCTGGCCGCACGTCCAACAGCCGCGCGGTTAACCCGATCGAACCTGATCGGAGTTCTACAATCTACGGTACGAAGGCCGTGGCGGATACCCGCCAGAGGGCGGGAAACCCGCCAGTGCGGAGGCGGGTTTCCGCCATTTCCGAGGCCTTCCGTGCCGCGACTTTTTACGGAAGCTATTGAATTTAAAGGGATTAAATATTTTTTAAAGGTCTGGCACAGCACTTGCCATATGCGATCAAGGCCTGCCTTCTGGCATGCCCTGAAAACAAATTCTCCCATTGCAGGGAGATAACGCGTTCGGTCTTGTGTTTCCTCCCAGGGAGCACTCGCCCGTGAGGACAGAGCTGCCATGACCAAGCAACCCTTCTACAAAAGCCTGTACGTGCAGGTACTGATCGCCATCGCCATCGGTATCGCACTTGGCCACTTCTACCCCGACACCGCCAAACTGATGAAGCCGCTGGGCGATGGCTTCGTCAAACTGATCAAGATGGCCATCGCGCCGATCATCTTCTGCACCGTGGTTACCGGCATCGCCGGCATGCAGAGCATGAAGGCCGTGGGCAAGACGGGCGGCATGGCGCTGCTGTACTTCGAAATCGTTTCCACCGTCGCGCTGATCATCGGCCTGGTCGTGGTCAACGTCGTCCAGCCGGGTGCCGGCATGCACGCCGACGTCGCCACGCTGACCGCCGAAATGAACAAGAACGCGGCGCTCACCGGCTTCATCGCTTCGGGCGAGAAGCAGAGCACCATCGACTTCTTCATGAACGTCATCCCCAGCACCGTGGTCGGCGCCTTCGCCAACGGTGACATCCTCCAGGTGCTGTTCTTCTCCGTGCTGTTCGGCTACGCGCTGCACCGCCTGGGTGACTACGGCAAGCCGGTGTTCGAGTTCATCGATCGCATCACCCATGTGATGTTCAACATCATCAACGTGATCATGAAGGTCGCTCCCATCGGTGCCTTCGGTGCCATGGCCTTCACCATCGGCGCCTACGGTCTCGGCTCGCTGGTGCAGCTGGGTCAGCTGATGCTGTGTTTCTACATCACCTGCCTGCTGTTCGTGCTGATCGTGCTGGGTGGCATCGCCCGCGCCCATGGCTTCAGCATCCTGCGCTTCATCTCCTACATCCGCGAAGAACTGCTGATCGTGCTGGGCACCTCGTCCTCCGAATCGGCCCTGCCGCGCATGATCGCCAAGATGGAGAAGCTGGGCGCCGACAAGAGCGTCGTCGGCCTGGTGATCCCCACCGGCTACTCGTTCAACCTCGACGGCACCTCGATCTACCTGACCATGGCCGCCGTGTTCATCGCCCAGGCCACTGACACCCCGATGGACATCACCCACCAGCTGACCCTGCTGGTCGTGCTGCTGATTGCCTCCAAGGGTGCTGCCGGCGTTACCGGTTCGGGCTTCATCGTGTTGGCCGCCACCCTGTCCGCCGTCGGCCACCTGCCGGTTGCCGGCCTGGCGCTGATCCTGGGTATCGACCGTTTCATGTCCGAGGCCCGCGCCCTGACCAACCTGGTCGGCAACGGCGTGGCCACCATCGTGGTTGCCAAGTGGTGCAAGCAGTTGGACGAGAAGACCCTGTCCACCGAACTGGCCGCCGGCCCGGGCAACTCTGCGGAGCTTCAGCCCTCCTGACGAGTGCCTCAACGAGCAATTCGGCCCGGTGAACGTGAAGCGCCGGAGCCTTTCCAGCCCGCTCGATTGAGCGGGCTTTTTTATGGGCGGGGGAAAAGGGCGGGCTCTTCGGCTCTTCGTAGGAGCGCTGGGCTTCGTCGTTTGACGATGGATCGTGGGCAGGATGTGCGCCTGCAATGGCGGCACGTATTAGTGCTAACCGGTGAGAGGGGGGCCGCCGCGATGGATTTCGCGGAGAGGGTCCGCTCCTACGCCGGTGGGCTACGCCGCGATGCCAGGCGTGAGCCTTGCCGGACGCCAGATACTGCCCGGCGAGCGTAGGAACAACTGTCTTTATCTGAAACCCTGTACCAGCGATTCCCTCTCCCTAACCCTCTCCCTGAAGGGAGAGGGGACCGTTCAGCACAGGTTGAAACCAAAGTGTCAGCCGGCACAGGCGGCTCCCTCTCCCTTCAGGGAGAGGGTGGGGGAGAGGGCATGCCCTTGCGCAATATTTCGGGTAGGAGCGGACTCTGTCCGCGATCGGGTGAGCCTGAGCGAGGAGGTCGGAGGATCAGAGAATGATCTTGTCCTTGAGCTTCTCCGCCGCCTGCTGCAGCGCCTGGATGACCCGCTCCTTGTCGTAGTTCTGCACGTTGTTGGTGTCCAGGTACATGGAGAACCCCGGCACCTCGTGCTCGACGAAGCTGGGGTTGGAGCCCAGGTCGCGGCGGAAGTCGACCACCTGGTAGATCTGCACCGGCTTGCTGAAGCCCTTCACGGCGATCTGGCCCTTGTCGCGGCACATCAGCACGTCCTTGACCAGCGAGTAGGTCTCGTGGCTGATGAGGATCTCGCCGGCTTCGGCGGCGCTTTCCAGGCGGCTGGCGAGGTTCACTTCGCGGCCGATGATGGTGTAGTCCATGCGTGTGTCGGCGCCGAAGTTGCCCACGGTGCAGTAGCCGGTGTTCAGGCCCATGCGCACTTCCAGCGGCTTGGTAATGCCCTGGGCGCGCCACTGCTGGCGCATGACCTTCATGTGCTTGCGCATGGCCACGGCCATGGACACGGCGGCCACGGCGTCTTTCTTCGCGCCCTGGGTGGCCGGGTCGCCAAAGAACACCATTACGCAATCGCCGACGAACTTGTCGATGGTGCCGCCGTACTTCAGGGCGATCTTCGACATCTCGTTGAGGTAGTTGTTGAGCATGTCGGTAAGGGCTTCGGCTTCTAGCTCTTCGGACAGCTCGGTGAAACCCTTGATGTCGGAGAAGAACACCGTGAGCTTCTTGCGCTGGGTTTCCAGGCGCACCGTGCGCTTGCCGCTGAAGATCGATTCCCACACCTGCGGAGACAGGTACTTGGCCAGGTTGCTGGCCAGGCGCGCAGCCTTTTCCTGCTCCAGGGTGATGTCCGAGCGGGCCTGGGCCAGGCGCAGGCCCTGCTGGTGCACGAAAAAGGCGGTGATGCAGATATACAGGGTGGAGAACAGCACGCTGACCAGCGCGACGATGCTCGGCGTCTGGCCCTTGTAGGCCGGGGCGATCAGCGCGGCGCTGAGGACCGCGGCGCTCAGTGCCACCAGCAGCGCCAGGCCCAGGGAACGCAGGCCGCCGATGATCAGCGCGGAGAAGGCGAGGATCAGCACCAGCATCAGGCTGGGCACTTCGGAGAAGCCCAGCAGCGTGGTGGCGATACCGGCGTGCAGGGCGTCGATGAACAGCAGCACCAGGCGGGTGCGTTGTGGGTTGTCGCGCTTGAAGCGGCGGCTGACCTGCTGGGCGAGGTGCGGGTAGAGCAGGGCGTACGGGATCATCCAGAGGATCTCGTAGCCGAAGTACTTGGCGAAAATGCCGGCGGTGATGGTCGCGGCGATGGCGATATACGCCAGCACGCGGGAATGGTATTCGCGCAGAGGGGCGGGGGTGAGCGGACTGCTGGGGCGCTCAAGAACGTTAGGCTTCATGCGCAAGAAACTTCCCTGGTGCGCGTAGGCTCGTGGCCGGTTGCGCGTCTGATTTTGGGAGGAATCTTATTCCATGCGCAGCCCCCGGGCCAGCGGCGGTTCGCCACTCTTCGTCGCGGACCGCCGGTCACCACGGGACCTTCAGGCCATCGTGCCGTCAGGCTTCTGGTAGATCGAGCGGCGGGGCTGGGCGAAGACCCGGCGCAGCATGGGTTCGAAGAACTCCAGGGGCAGCACTTCGCCGTCCGGATCGAAGGCGGCGGCGTCGTAGCGCGCGCAGAATTCGATGGTCTGCTCGAACTGCGGATGGTCCTTGAACTGCTCGCGCAGGTGCCGGTCCAGCCCCAGGTGATGGAAGAAGTAGTAACCCTGGAAGATCGCGTGCTTCTCGATCATCCACAGGTTCGCCTCGCTGACGAACGGCTTGAGGATGGCCGCGGCGATGTCGGCGTGGTTGAACGAGCCGAGCGTGTCGCCGATATCGTGGAGCAGGGCACAGACCACGTACTCCTCGTCGCGGCCGTCGCGGTGGGCCAGGGTGGCGGTCTGCAGCGAGTGGGTCAGGCGGTCCACCGGGAAGCCACCGAAGTCGCCGTCGAGCAGGCGCAGGTGGGTCATGATCCGGTCGGGCAGAAGCGCGGCGTACTGGCCGAAGTCCTTGGCGATGATCGCCCAGTCCTCGGCGCTGCCGTCTTCCATGTGGGTGAAATTGGCGCGTGCGTTCATCAGGCTGTGCTCTCTTGTGATTGTCGTGGCGTGTCTGGATGGCACGGGTCCAGTCTAGAAGCCTGTATGGGACACGGAAGTGTCCGTAGGACGCCAACGGGATGTCCCGATGGGTAAGTTGTCCTGTTATGTAATTGCAGAGCGGGAGGAAGCAGCTAGCCTGAATCGGGTTTTGCCAATTCGGATCCGGCTCTGACAAAGGAACGCAACATGGAACGAGTGTCGATGAGATCGAGAATGGAAGGTGTCGCCAATCTCCTTTCCCGGGGAATCATTCGCCTGGAGTTCGAACGCATGCTCGAGCATGTCTACCGGCAGATCCTGCGACCGGGGGACACCGTGATCGACATTGGTGCACATGCCGGACGGCATTTGCGTCCATTGCTCGAGTGCATTGGTGAAAGCGGCAGAGCGATCGCCTTCGAACCCTTGCCGTTCGCTTACGAACAGTTGTGCAGCACCCTGCCTCATTCCAATCTCTCGCTGCACAACGTCGCGCTTTCCAACAAGGATGGCGAATTCGATTTCACCTTCGCCGAAGGTTCTCCGGAAGAAAGTGGTCTGATCCAGCGAACCTTCAATGTGCCTGAGCTGGCAAGACCCAGAACCATTCGGGTCAAAGTGCATCAGTTGGACGAATTCACCCAGGATCTGAGCAGTGTTGCCTATATCAAGATCGATATCGAAGGCGCTGAGATCGACTGTCTGCGAGGTGCTGGCGACGTCCTGAAGCGGCTTCGGCCGATCATTTCGGTCGAGTATGGTTCGCTGGCCTTCAAAGCCTATGGTCATGTGCCGGAAAGCCTCTATGACCTGGCGACCGAGGCAGGATATGTCCTGTTCGACATCTTCCTGAACCGCCTGGAAGACCGCACGGATTGGGTCGAGGCAGTGGATTTCCTGTGCTGGGACTTCTTTATGGTCCCAGGGGAAAAGGCAGATCAGTTTGCAGAGCTGGCCCATACGAAGGGAGCCTTGCCCTATCTTCAGGAGGTTGATTCGACCCCGCAGTCGACTCTCCTTCAGTTGGAAGCAACTCAGGCCGAAATTGACTTGCAGGGCGCCGAGCTGGAGAGGATGGGCAGCCTCCAGGAGCACTTGAGGCAGGAGAATTCATGCTTGCGGGAAGAGCTTCGCGCACTGAGGAATTCGACCAGCTGGCGTGCCACCGAGCCGCTCAGGAAGGTCCTGTCCAGCCTGCGGCGTTGATACAGGGCCTGTGCTGCAAAGTTGCGCGCGCAGCCGGGGGGAAATCTGTCAGGGGGTAGAACTGGCCGAGCCCGCCGCCAGCCGCCGAAGGTCTTCACCACGGAGAATACATCCGCCTTGGGGAAGCGCTCGGAGAGCCCTGCCAGTACTTCGAGCTTTTGCGAGCGCACGCTGAACGCGGTGGCCAGGGTGAATGGCGCGCTGTGGTTGGGCCGGCGACGTGCTCAGTCCTTGGGCAGCGAAGCGCGTTGGCGTTCAGGGATTCTGCGGATCGTGCCCCAGCGACTGCAGGAACAGCGAGAACAGCTCCGGTTGCGAGGAGATGTCGAGCTTGTTGTACAGGTGCCGGCGGTGGACCTTGATGGTCTCCGGCGAGATCGCCAGGCGCTCGGCCATGGCCTTGGAGGAGTAACCCCGCAGGATCAGCCGGGCGATCTCCAGTTCTCGCTCGGAGAGCACGCCGGCGCCGAAGTGGCTCAGGGCGTCGCGCACCTGCACCGCCACACCGTCGCTGGTGCCTGGCAGCAGGCGCTGGCTGCGCTGCTGCCAGTGCTGCTGCATCAGCGCCAGCACCCAGGGGCCGAGCATCGCCAACAGGCCGGTCTGCTCGCCATCGAACAGCTTGCGCATACCCAGTGACAGCGACAGCGCGCCCTGGCCGGGAAGCTGGAGGATGAACTGCACCTCGTCCTCCAGCACGTTGTCGTGGAAGTAGCTGAGGAAGTACTCGCTCTGGCGGAACTGGTCCGGGGAGATTTCTTCCAGCCGGTACAGCCCGCTGGGCACGCCCTCGCGGCAGGCCTGGTAGAACGGGTCGAGCTGGAACAGGCCGTCGAGGTAGATGGCCATGGCGGCCGGTCCGGCGGTGGGTTCGGCATCGTATTCCTCGAGCGCCACCGGGGTGCCGCTGGCCGGGTAGAACATCGCCAGGGCGTTATCGAACGGCAACCACTGGTGCAGCAGCAGGACCAGTTGCTTCCAGAAGCGCGGCTGACCGATCTGCTCGATGGCGCGGCCGAGGTTGGCGTGCATGCCGACCTCGCGGAACAGGGTGTGCATCGACGGTAGTTCTCCGAACTGGCGGCGTGGGTTCGGCCCACGGTTTCCTCCTTTTACCTGCCTGCCGTCAAGGGGGCGTAACCCCAAATGGTGATTGGCCGCTCCGCGTGCCACGCACAGACTCAGCGCCACCTGACGCCCCGAGCAAGAGGGCGCAAGAAGGTTTTCGTTCCTGCCTCAGCCACCAATAACAACACGAGGAAACAACGATATGAGCGCTTCCCCTGCGCCAGCGAGCGCGCTCAAGCCCAGCCTGGGCGTGCTCGACGTAGTCGCCATTACCGTCTCGGCGGTCACCCCCGCCAGCTCCGTTTTCGTCATTGCCCCCTTTGCCATCCAGCAGGCCGGCAGCGGCGCCTTCCTGGCCTTTGTCTTCGCCGGCTTCCTGGCGCTGATGTTTGCCTGGTGCTACGCCGAACTCGGCCGCGCCCACAGCTCCGCCGGCGGCGAGTACGTCTACGCCAAGCGCGTGTTCGGCGGTCTCGCCGGCTACGCCACCTTCCTCACCGTACTGGTCTCGCTGCTGTTCATCCCGCCGGTTCTGGCGACGGGCGCGGCGACTTACCTCAACAACGCCCTGGGGACGAACTTCGACACCCAGACCGTCGCCCTGGTGATAGTCGCCGCCAGCTACGTGCTGGGCATCCTCAATATCCGCGTGAACGCCTGGATCACCGGGGTGTTCCTGCTCTGCGAAGTGGCGGCGCTGCTGGTGATCGTGGTGCTCGGCTTTGGCCACGTCAGTCAGCCGGTCAGTGTGCTGGTGCAACCGCAGCACATCGACGGCGGGATACTGGCCGCCGCGCCCTGGGCGCTGGTGATCGGCGCCGTGGGCACCGCGCTGTTCTCCTACAACGGCTTTGGCGGCGCGGTGCTGTTGGCCGAGGATATGAAGTGCGGCGGGCGCAATGTGCACCGCGCGGTGATCTGGTCGCTGGTGCTGGTGGTGGCGATCGAGATCGTCCCGCTGACCGCACTGCTGCTGGGCGCGCCTTCGCTCAAGGACATGATCGCCAGCCCCGACCCGGTCGGCTACCTGCTCACCGCACACGGCAATGCAACGCTGTCGCGGCTGGTCAGCGCCGGCATCTTCCTCTCGGTGTTCAACGCCATCGTCGCCATCGTCATCCAGGTCGGCCGGGTGATCTTCAGCAGCGGCCGCGACGAGCTGTGGACGCCGCTGATGAACCGTGCCTTCACCCGTATTCACCCGCGCTGGGAATCGCCATGGATCGCCACGCTGTTCCTCGGCGTGCCCTCGGCGGCGCTGAGCTTCAGCTCGAACCTGGAGGAGCTGACCTCCTTCACCGTACTGCTGCTGGTGATGGTCTACCTGGTGGTGGCGCTCTGTGCGCTGTTCAGCCGCGTGCTGCGCCGCGACCGCGAGCACCCGTACCGCATGCCGCTTTGGCCGCTGCCGGCGATGCTGGCGGTGGTCGGCGCCGGCTACCTGTTGCTCAACCTGCTACTGGATGCCTCCTCGCGGGACGTCATGATCATTGTCGGGATACTGGCCGTGTCGGTGATTCTCTACAGCACCTACGGCAAGCTCAGCCCGGCCTTCCAGAAGCTCTGAACCCTTTTCGAAAACCAAGGAGACAGCATGCGCGCTCGTCAACTCGGCATCACCCTCGGCCTGGGCACTCCCGGCGAGTTCAACGCCATCACCGATGTGCCCGGCATCCGTGTCGGTCACAGTACTCTGATCGGCGAGCGCGACGGCAAGGCCGTGCGCACCGGCGTCACGGTAGTGCAACCACGTGACGGCGCGGCGCGCCAGCAACCCTGCTTCGCCGGCTGCCATGTGCTCAACGGCAACGGCGACGCCACCGGCCTTGAGTGGATTCGCGAGGCGGGGCTGCTGACCACGCCCATCGCCATCACCAACACCCACAGCGTGGGCGCGGTGCGCGATGCGCTGATCGCCGCCGAGCATGTCGAGCTGGCGGACCCGACCATCTACTGGTGCATGCCGGTGGTGATGGAAACCTACGATGGCCTGCTCAACGACATCTGGGGCCAGCACGTCGGCGCCGAGCAGGTGCGCGAGGCCCTGGCTGCGGCCGAGTCCGGTCCGGTACGGGAAGGCCCGGTGGGTGGCGGCACGGGGATGATCTGCCACGAGTTCAAGGGCGGCATTGGCACAGCCTCGCGCAAACTACCGATGGAGCAGGGCGGCTGGACCGTGGGTGCGCTGGTCCAGGCCAACCATGGCCAGCGCCGCGAACTGCGGGTGGATGGTTACCCGGTCGGCCGCCAACTGGGCGACCTGCCGTCACCCTTCGCCGAGCAGGGCACGCCGGGTATGGGCTCCATCGTGGTGATCCTCGCCACTGACGCGCCGCTGCTGCCGCACCAGTGCCAGCGCCTGGCGCAGCGTGCTTCGCTGGGGATCGCCCGCACGGGAGGCGGTACCGACGACTCCAGCGGCGACATCTTCCTCGCCTTCGCCACTGGCAACCGCGACCTGCCGCCCGCGGACTACGGACGCAAAGGCCTGTCGTTCGCCACGGCCCTGGAGATGGTGAACAACGACCACATCTCGCCGCTCTTCGCCGCCGCTGCCGAGGCAGTGGAGGAAGCCATCGTCAACGTGCTGCTGGCCGGCAAGGACATGCGCACCGATGACGGCGTGCTGGTGCCTGCGCTGAGCGGGGAGCGGCTGCTGGCGGCGTTGCGCGAAGTGGGTTGGAAGGGATGAGATGACGCATGGGTAGGATGGTGCGGAGCGCAGCGATACCCATCGATGGGCCCTGTGCCGATGCGGCATGGGGATCGCTGCGAGTCGCAACCGGAAGGTTCGGCGCTGTTTGCAGGAGTGCTGCTCCATGAAAAAAGCCGGAGCTGCAGGGCCGCTCCGGCTTTCACATTTTCGCGGGAGCGGAATCAGTTCGGAGTGTAGATCTGGTCGAACACGCCGCCGTCGGCGAAGTGGGTCTTCTGCACGGTGCGCCAGTCGCCGAAGGTCTTCACCACGGAGAAGAAGTCCACTTTCGGGAAGCGGTCGGAGAACTTGGCCAGCACGTCCGGGTTGCGCGGGCGCAGGTAGTTGTTCGCGGCGATGGTCTGGCCTTCGTCGGACCACAGGTACTTCAGGTAGGCCTCGGCCTCGGCGCGGGTGCCTTTCTTGTCGACCACCTTGTCGACCACGGTCACCGGCGGCTCGGCTTCGGCGGAGACGGTCGGGTAGACCACTTCGAAGCCACCACGGCCGAACTCGCGGGCGATCATCTCGGCTTCGTTCTCGAAGGTCACCAGCACGTCGCCGATCTGGTTCTGCATGAAGGTGGTGGTCGCTGCACGGCCGCCGGTATCCAGCACCGGGACGTTCTTGAACAGCTGGGCGACGAATTCCTTGGCCTTGGCTTCATCGGCGCCGTGCTTCTGCGCGTAGCCCCAGGCGGAGAGGTAGGTGTAGCGGCCATTGCCCGAGGTCTTCGGGTTCGGCACCACGACCTGCACGCCCGGCTTCACCAGGTCGTTCCAGTCCTTCAGGCCCTTGGGGTTGCCCTTGCGCACGATGAACACGGTGGCGGAAGTGAAGGGCGCGCTGTCGTTGGGCAGGCGGGTCGCCCAGTCCTTGGGCACCAGGCCGCCGTTGTCGGCCAGGGCGTCGATGTCGGTGGCCTGGTTCATGGTGATGACGTCGGCCGGCAGGCCGTCGATCACGGCGCGGGCCTGCTTGCTGGAACCGCCGTGGGACATCTGGATGGTGATCTTCTCGCCTTTCTCGGCCTGCCAGTGTTTCTGGAAGGCGGCGTTGTAGTCCTTGTAGAAGTCGCGCATCACGTCGTAGGAGACGTTGAGCAGGGGCTGGGCGGCCTGGGCGGTGGAGGCCAGGGCAAGGCCGGCGGCCAGCAGCGAGGCGCTGAACAGACGTTTCACGAGCAGTTCCTTTGGGCAGTGTTGTTGGGTGTCGATTATGCCGACAGGTTATATGGCACTTAAATACTTAAAGGCTATTTGCTTATGCGGGGTTCCCCGTGTGTCGCACCCAACGCAGAAGAAGGTTGCCCGGCAGCCTAGCAGGCCTGCCGGGCTATGACTGCTCCCGACGGACGTCAGTCCAGCCCGCTGACTTCCAGCTCCTTCGGATACTCCACGCTGAACTTGAAGGTGGTGCTGCGTTTCTCGCCCGGCTTCAGTTGCCAGTCCCAAAGCAGCTTGCCGTCGTCCTCGCGGGTGGCGGCCTGGTCTTCGGGCGCCAGCAGAGCCACCTTGATCTGCTCGTTGCGCGAGACCGGCAACTGGTCCTTGAACTGCAGGCGCTGCTCGGTCTTGTGGTTGTTCTGTGCGTCGATGCGGAACTCGTAGGTGACGCGCTTGCGGCCACCCGTGAGGCCGGTGTAGTCGGTGTAGCGGTTGACCAGCTTGCGCTTGATCGACATCGCCTCGTCGCCGCCCAGGGCCAGCTCGAAGGTCTCGCCCGGCATCACTGCGCGCAGCTGGCCGCTGGCGACGAAGGTGTTGCCCAGGTAGGTGTTGAGTGTGCCCGGCAGCAGCGGATAGTCGCTGGCGTTGCGGGTGTCGGCCTGCAGGTAGGCGGCTTCGCGCAGCGACGGCGTGGCCAGGTAGCGGAAGGTCGCCGGCAGCTTGAACTGGGCGATGGAGACCTTCTGCGAGCTGCCGTCGCTGTTCAGCGTGGCACGGGTCGGGATGTGGAAGGAGGCGCTGGTGGTCGCGCCGCTGACTTCGGCGACGGCCACCGGCATCTCTTCCAGCGAACCGGTCGCGGCCATCTCGTCCGCGGCGAAGCGCTGGGCCTTCTTCGCCTCCAGCGCCATCATCGGCGCGGCTGGCGCCGGGGCGGGGCGGGCGGCCATCACCGTGCGCGGGTCGAAGGTATCGACGAACCATGGTGAGAGTGCCGGTACGCTGCTGCCCAGATTGGGGCGGGCGGTGGACAGGGTGAGGTCGACGTCGGTCCAGTCTTCGCCGCTGCTCTGCCGGACGATGCCCTGGTAGGTCATCTCGATCTGCTCTTCGCCATCGCGCAGGCGGGCGTCGTAGGCCGGGCGCCAGGAGGCGTCGTAGAGCGTGTAGCTGAGCTGCAGCTGGACCTGTGCGGGCTTCTCCAGCGCTACGCGTAGGATCGCGCGCTTGTAGTGGGTGCCGTCGCCAGCCAGGTGGCTGCGCTGGTTCTCCAGCTCCTGCTTGCGCTGCTGCAACTCCTCGCCCTGCTGGTCGAGCTTGCGCTGCTCGTCGAGGATGCGGCCGAGGTTGCCCTCGCTCATCTGCAGAAGGTTCTTCAGTTCGTCGATGCTCGGCAGTGCCTGGTTCTTGCCCGGCTTGGTGCTGCTGGCCTGGATGTCGGCGAGAAACTGCTTCTGATTCTCCAGCACGCTGCCTCGGTCGCTGATCTCACGCTCCTGCCGCTCGATGTCGCGCAGTTGCGCGTCCAGTTGTTGCAAGCGGTTGTCCGCGGAGGGCGGCGACGCCTGCGGTGCGCTGCTGACATCGAGCAGGGTCGCGGCGGCGCTGGCGCTGAGCGAGGCCTGCAGGCTGTTGTCGTCGATGCGCAGGGGCAACTGCTCCAGGGCGATTTCATGCTGGCCGGCAGGTAATTGCAGGGTGGCGGTGCGGGTGACGATGGCGCGGTCGGTGTAGACCGTGACCGCGCTGATGCGGCTGTCGGCCACCTGCGGCGCGGCCAGCAGCGAAGGGCTGGCCAGCGCGCCGGCCATGGCGAGGATCAGTGGGTGGAATCGAAAGGGCATGTGCTCACCTCGCGGCCTGGAAGGCGGCCGGCACTGCGGAACGCCACCACGGCGTCCGTCCATGCAGCGTGTGACGAAGAGGGCGTGCGGAACGGGTTGAGCGTGGGTGAGGATGACCGACGAACGGCTATCCAGCGCGGATCAGCGCTGCGCGGCGTCGTCCATACGCGGATAGAGCGGATTGCCACAGCGCGAGCAGAACGCCGCCTCGGCTTCGTGGCTGGCCTTGGCGCAGGCGGGGCAAGGCTTGTCCAGCGCGCCTGGTATGCGTTCCTGGCGCATGGCGTTGTGCAGTTCGGCGCTGAAGATGCCGGTGGGCACGGCGATGATCGAGTAGCCAGTGAGCATCACCAGGCTGGCGATGGCCTGGCCCAGCGGCGTCTTCGGCGTGATGTCGCCGAAGCCCACGGTGGTGAGGGTGACGATGGCCCAGTAGATACCGCGCGGGATGCTGGTGAAGCCGTGCTCGGGGCCTTCGACCACGTACATCAGCGAGCCGAACACCGTCACCAGGCTCATCACCGAGACGAAGAACACCGTGATCTTCTGCCGGCTGCCGCGCAGCGCGGTGAGGAGGAAGTCGGCCTGGCGCAGGTACTGGCGCAGCTTGAGGATGCGGAAGATGCGCAGCACGCGGATCACCCGCACCGCCAGCAGGTACTGCGCGTCGGGGTAGAAGATGGCGATCACTCCCGGCAGCACTGCCAGCAGGTCGACCAGCCCGTAGAAGCTCAGCGCATAGCGCAGCGGTTTGGGCGAGCAGTACAGGCGCAGCAGGTATTCGATGAGGAAGAGGCCGTTGATCACCCACTCGATGTCGCTGAGCAGGCTGCCGTAGGCGTGGCTGATGTCGTCGACGCTGTCGAGGATCACCACCAGCAGGCTGGCGAGGATGACGACCAGCAGCGCGCTGTCGAAGCGCCGGCCGGCAATGGTGTCGGACTGGAAAATGACGACGTAGAGACGCTGGCGCCAGCTGGGGGAGTCGGCCATGGGGGAATCCACGGAAGGGATTCAGACACCTTAGCCGAGATGCACCGGGGCGGCCGCAGCCGCCCCGGTTCACATCCGGGAAAGCAGGTTCAGGCGCGCTCGCCTTCCTGCGGCTCGTCCACGTCGCCTTCGGCGATGCACGCCGCGGCGGTGAACAGCACGTCGGTGGAGGAGTTCAGCGCGGTCTCGGCCGAATCCTGGAGGATGCCGATGATGAAGCCGACCGCCACCACCTGCATCGCCACTTCGCTGGAGATGCCGAACAGGCCGCAGGCCAGGGGGATCAGCAGCAGCGAGCCGCCGGCCACGCCGGATGCGCCACAGGCGCAGACCGAGGCGACCACGCTGAGCAGGATGGCGGTGGGCAGGTCCACGGCTATCCCCAAGGTGTGCACCGCTGCCAGGGTCAGCACGCTGATGGTGATCGCCGCGCCGGCCATGTTGATGGTCGCGCCCAGCGGGATCGACACCGAGTAGGTGTCCTCGTGCAGGCCCAGGCGTTCACACAGTTGCAGGTTGACCGGGATGTTGGCCGCCGAACTGCGGGTGAAGAAAGCGGTGATGCCGCTCTCGCGCAGGCACAGCAGAACCAGCGGGTAGGGGTTGCGGCGGATCTTGGCGAAGACGATCAGCGGGTTGACCACCAGCGCCACGAACAGCATGCAGCCCAGCAGAACGGCCAGCAGGTGCAGGTAGCCCAGTAATGCGTCGAAGCCGGATTCGGCGATGGTGCCGGCCACCAGACCGAAGATACCCAGCGGGGCGAAGGCGATCACCACGCGGACGATCAGGGTCACTCCACCTGCCATGTCATCGAGCAGGTCGCGGGTGCTCTGGCGCGCGTGGCGCAGGGCGATGCCCAGACCGATGGCCCAGGCCAGGATGGCGATGAAGTCCGCCTCCAGCAGCGCCTTCACCGGGTTGGTGGTGACGCTGAACAACAGCGAGCGCAGTACCTCGCCGATACCGCCGGGCGGAGTCAGTTCGCTGGTGGGGGCGCTGAGCACCAGGGTCGAGGGAAAGGTGAAGCTGGCGATCACCGCGACCACGGCAGCCGAGAAGGTGCCGATCAGGTACAGCAGCAGGATCGGCCGGATGTGGGTGCGCTGGCCCTGCTTGTGGTTGGCGATGGAGGCCATCACCAGCACCAGGACGAGCACTGGCGCCACGGCCTTCAGGGCGGAAATAAACAGCTTGCCGAGCAGGCTGACTGCCGCCGCACCCTGCGGCCAGAGCACGGCGAGGGCGATGCCGCAGAGCATGCCGATGAAAATCCGCAGGACCAGGCTGGTGCCCTTGATGCGCTGCAGAAGAGTGGGAGTTGGAAGCGTCATGACGTCTTTCGCTGCTGGAAGTGGGATCGCCCCGGCGGACCGGGTGCGAAAGGTCGCGGATTATGCCGTCTGATGCCGGGAAATGCGCGGTTACCCGTCGATTGATCGGTCAGGCTTTGCTTCGGCAGGTGTCAGGTCGAAGTCTGGACGGGCGCGAGCGGGCCGGCATTGATCCATGCCGGTCGCGTCGGCAATTCCCGAGGAACCAGCCGGCGGGTCAGCCGAGGTCGGCGAAGGCTTCCGGATCCAGGTCGATGCCGGCGACCCGCTGCACGGCGCCGCGCATGGTCACCTGAAAGTCGTCTTCGACGCGGATTTTCAGCAGACCGCCGGCCAGGTGCAGGTCGATGTGCCCGTCACACAGGCCGAGCCGGCGCGCCACCGCAGCGGCGGCGCAGCTGCTGGTGCCCGAGGACAGCGTGTAGCCGGCGCCGCGCTCCCAGATTTCCACGCGCAGCGCATCGCGGGACAGCCACTGGACGAACTGCACGTTGGTGCGGCGGGGGAACAGCGGGTGGTTTTCCAGCAGCGGGCCGAGGCGGCAGGCCAGTTCGCGGCTGGTCTGTTCGACGAACACCACGCAGTGCGGGTTGCCCATGGAGACGGCGTTGATCCTCAGCGCCACGCCGCCGACTTCCAGCTCGTGGTCCAGCGCCTCGGGAGCATCGATCAGCACCGGGATCTTCGCGCAGGCGAACTCGGCGCGCCCCATGGACACCTCCACGGTGCGGCCCTCGTCGGACACCTGGCTGGTGACGGTGCCTCCGGCGGTGACGATGTCGAACGCCTGCCCGGCGACCAGCCCGCAGTCCCACAGGTAGCGGGAGAAGATGCGCAGGCCGTTGCCGCTTTTCTCCGCCTCGGAGCCGTCGGGGTTGAGGATGCGCAGGCCAAAGGCGGCGTCGCTGTGGTTCGCCACCAGGATGCCGTCGGAGCCGATGCCGTGGTGGCGGTCGCAGACGCGGCCGATCTGCGCAGCGGTCAGGGCAAACGGTGCGTCGCCGGCATAGACGAGGTAGTCGTTGCCCAGGGCCTGGTATTTCACGAAGTTCATCGGTGCGATCCATCGCCGGAAGAAGGTCCCCGACTATACACGCGGGCGGCTGTTTTCCCTTCGCGGATCGTGCAGCAGCGCTTCCAGCACGCGCTGGCCGAGGATCACCAGCCAGCAGGCGAGGATGAAGGGCGCGGTGAACGCGGGCAGGCCGATGAGGGCGAAGCCGGGTTGCAGCAGCACCGCCAGGACGATGCCGCACAGCGGCGCCAGCGGGCTGCGGAAACGCAGCGACAGGGCTATACCGGCCAGCGCGCCGTTCAGGCCGAGCAGGCCGGCCTGCGCCGAGGCGCCCGGCAGGTCGAACAGCGGCGCCATGGCCAGCGCACCGGCGGCGCCGGCCAGTGCCCAGAACGCGGCGCGACGCTCCACCAGCAGCAGGCCGAGGGCGATGGTCAGGCCGGCCAGCGGTTCACCGAGGAAGATCACTTCGCCGAAGCCCAGTGCAGTCGAATCCAGCAGCAGATTGGCTGTGCCGCAGGACAGGCAGGCGACGCCGCTGGCCGGCGCGAAACCGAGCGCCTTGCCCAGCGCGACCGAGACCCAGCCCAGCAGCACGAAGGCCGAGGTGTAGGCCGGCAGGCCGAAGCGCCGGCGCGACTGGCGCAGCAGCACGGCCTGCACGGCGACGCTGGTGAGGATGGCGGCGATGCTCAGCATCACCAGCCCCAGCGACCATTGGAACTGGAAGGGCAGCAGCAGGCCGATGAGGATCGGGTTGTAATCGTGCAGGCCGGCATCGATGTCCGTCTGCGGCTCGCGCACGAAGCGGGCGGTCAGCGGCCCGAGCAGCGCGCCGAGCAGGGCGCCGGGCAGCAGGTGCGGCGCGGACCAGGCGATGGTCAGCAGCAGGATCAGGCCGAATCGGGCATCGGCCTGCAGGTAGATCTGGCCGAAGCCGATCAGCCGGTTGGGGATGAACTTGTTCAGGGGCATTTGACGTCTGGGCAGTTGAAAGTGACTCCGCAGCGCCTCGTTGGGTGTGGGGCATCGAGGCCCCATCGGCGGGCGCTGCGTGAGAACCTTGTGACGCCGCCATACGGGGCTGCGCCACGGGTCAGGAAAAAGAAAAGAGGTTGCCGGCGGGATCACCGCCAACAACCTCGAAATTCCATGGCCAGCATTGGGAGTTGCTGCGTGGGGGCCATGGACCGACAAGCATTCGGTACGCATGTTGCTGGTGCGTAAGCACTCAGTACAAAGGTCAATCCCGGACGGACGGGGACGCGGCCCCGTATTCCCGGCCCCGTCCGTCCGGGAGTGACTCGGTGCGGAGGCACGCGCTTGGGCGTGGCTCCTGAACTCGGTTGCCCTCTCCCCAGCCCTCTCCCGCAAGCGGGAGAGGGGGCTTGAGTGGCAGAAGGCGGAACACCGGAGTCACCGGCGGCGCCGAACTGCCCCCTCTCCCTTCAGGGAGAGGGTTGGGGAGAGGGGCTCTCAGGCTTGAGTCAAACCTCCAACGCCGGCGCCACCGTCTCGATGCGCAGCATGTTGGTGCTGCCCGGCTGGCCGAAGGGCACGCCGGCGGTGATCACCACGGTGTCGCCACGGCGAGCCATGCGCTGTGCCAGGGCGATGTCCAGGGCGGTGGAGCAGATCTCGTCGACATGGGCGAGCTGCGCGTTGACCACCGAGTGGACGCCCCACGCCACCGTCAGGCGGCGGGCGGATTTGAGTTGCGGCGTCAGGCTGAGGATTGGTGCCTTGGGCCGCTCACGGGAAGCGCGCAGGGTCGAGGCTCCGGATTCGGTGTAGTTCACCAGCACCGCCACCGGCAGGATGCGGCTGATCCGGCGGATCGCGCAGCTGATGGCGTCGGAGACGGTGGCATCCGGTTCCGGGCGGTTGATTTCCAGCGTGGCCTGGTAGTCCGGCTCGGCTTCGACCTGGCGGATGATCTTCGCCATCATCTCCACCGCTTCACGCGGGTACTGGCCCGAGGCGCTCTCGGCGCTGAGCATCACGCAGTCGGCGCCTTCGCTGACGGCGTTGGCGACGTCGGTCACCTCGGCGCGGGTCGGCGCCGGGGAGAAACGCATGGATTCGAGCATCTGCGTCGCGACCACCACCGGGCGACCGAGCTGGCGGCAGACCTGGATGATGCGCTTCTGGATGCCCGGCACGCTCTCGGCCGGCATTTCCACACCCAGGTCACCACGGGCGACCATGATCGCGTCGGACAGCCTGGCGATGGCTTCGATGGACTGCACCGCCGAGGGCTTCTCGATCTTGGCCATGAGGAAGGCCTTGTCGCCGATCAGCTCGCGGGCTTCCTCGATGTCTTCGGGGCGCTGCACGAAGGACAGGGCGACCCAGTCCACGCCCAGCTCCAGGCCGAAAGCCAGATCGCGGCGATCCTTGGCGGTCAGCGGGCTGAGCTTGAGCACCGCTTCGGGGACGTTGACGCCCTTGCGGTCGGACAGCTCGCCGCTGTTCATCACGCGGGTCTCGATGGCATCGCTATGGGCGTTGAGTACCTGCAGGCGAATCTTGCCGTCGTCCAGCAGCAGGCTCATGCCTGGCTCCAGCGCCTGGATGATTTCCGGGTGGGGCAGGGTGACGCGCTTGTCGTCGCCCGGTGCGTCGTTCAGGTCGAGGGTGAAGGTCTGGCCCTTCTGCAGCTGGACCGCACCGTCGGCGAAGCGACCCACGCGCAGCTTCGGCCCTTGCAGGTCCATGAGGATGCCGATGGGGTAGTTCAGTTCGGCTTCCACTTCGCGCACCCAGGCGAAACGCTGGGCGTGGTCGTCGTATTCGCCGTGGCTGAAGTTCAGGCGGAACAGGTTGGCGCCGGCTTCCACCAGGGCGCGGATGTCGTCGCGGCTTTTGATCGCCGGGCCCAGGGTGGCGAGGATCTTTACTTTTTTATCCGGAGTCATTTGTCGTTCTCGAGGACCAGGATGGCGCGGAAGTCGTTGACGTTGGTGCGGGTCGGCCGGGTAATCACCAGATCGCCCAGTTCAGCGAAGAAACCGTAGCCGTTGTTGTTGTCGAGTTCGTGCAGCGGATTCAGGCCGGCCTTGAGGGCGCGGCTGTAGCTGCACGGGCTCATCAGGGCACCGGCGTTGCTTTCCATGCCGTCGATGCCGTCGGTGTCCCCCGCCAGGGCCCAGATGTTCGGTTCGCCCTTGAGGTCGGCGGTGAGGCTGAGGAGAAACTCTGCATTGCGTCCGCCACGGCCGTTGCCGCGCACGGTCACGGTGGTCTCGCCGCCGGAAAGGATCAGGCACGGCGCCTTCAGCGGCTGGCCATGCTTGCGGACCTGCCGGGCGATACCGGCGTGGACCTTGGCGACCTCGCGGGATTCGCCCTCCAGATCGCCCAGGATCAGTGTCGGGATGCCGGCGGCTTCGGCCTTGGCAGCTACCGCGTCAATGGAGTGCTGAGGCGTGGCGATCAGCTTGAAGTGGCTGCGCGACAGGCATTCGTCGCCGGGTTTGACGGTCTCCGAGCGCGGGTCTTCCAGCCAGGCGCGCACGTTCGCCGGGATGTCGATGGCATAGCGCTTGAGGATCGCCAGGGCGTCGGCGGAAGTGGTCGGGTCGCCCACGGTCGGGCCGGAGGCAATCACCGTGGCCTCGTCGCCGGGCACGTCGGAAATCGCGTAGGTGTACACGCTGGCCGGCCAGCAGGCGCGGGCCAGGCGGCCGCCCTTGATGGCCGAGAGGTGCTTGCGCACGCAGTTCATTTCGCTGATCGCGGCGCCGGATTTCAGCAGCGCCTTGTTCACGCTGCGCTTGTCGTCGAGGCTGATGCCTTCGGCCGGCAGGGCGAGCAGGGCGGAGCCGCCGCCGGAGAGCAGGAAGATCACCCGGTCGTTCTCGGACAGGCCGCTGATCAGTTCCAGCACGCGGCGGGCGACGCGTTCGCCGGCGTCGTCCGGCACCGGGTGCGAGGCTTCCACCACTTCGATGCTGCGGCACTGCGCTCCGTAGCCGTAGGGCGCGACCACCAGACCCTGGACCTCACCGTTCCAGTGCTTCTCGGCGACTTCGGCCATGGCGCCGGCGGCCTTGCCGGCACCGATGACGATGGTGCGGCCGCCCTTGTCGGTGGGCAGGTGCTGCGCCAGTACCTGGGCCGGATGCGCGGCGGCAATGGCGGTGTCGAACAGCTCGCGCAGGAAGGCGCGTGGGTCGAGGCTCATGACAGGCTCCGATGATTCTTGTTGTGGTGTTCCATGGCTCAGGCTTCTGTCTTGCAGAAGGCTCAGCGATGGAATCGAACACCCCGGCCGGCGAGGCCGTGATTCCCTACGGCCGGGTGTTCGAGTCGCTTTGCAGCGTGGCGGGCGAGGCCACTCCCATAACCTCGCCCGTCACTTTGCACTGTGGCGGATAGCGCCTTTGGCGTTATGCGCCCTACGTTGGCGTACCTCGCAGGGCGCATGAAGCGGAACGCTTCATCCGCCGATTCTCAGTCCTTGCGGATGGAGAAGTTGGCCATGTGCTCCAGGCCCTTGATCAGGCCGGAGTGGTCCCAGTTGCTGCCGCCGATGGCCGCGCAGGTGCTGAACACCTGTTGGGCGTTGGCGGTGTTGGGCAGGTTCAGGCCCAGTTCGCGAGCGCCGGCCAGGGCCAGGTTGAGGTCCTTCTGGTGCAGGCTGATGCGGAAGCCCGGATCGAAGGTGCCCTTGACCATGCGGTCGCCGTGCACTTCGAGGATGCGCGAGGAGGCGAAGCCGCCCATCAGCGCTTCACGTACCTTGGCAGGGTCGGCGCCATTCTTCGCGGCGAACAGCAGGGCTTCGGCAACAGCCTGGATGTTCAGGGCGACGATGATCTGGTTGGCTACCTTGGCGGTCTGGCCATCGCCATTGCCGCCGACGCGGGTGATGTTCTTGCCCATGGCCTGGAACAGCGGCAGGGCGCGTTCGAAGGTGTTCGGGCAGCCGCCGACCATGATGCTCAGGGAAGCAGCCTTGGCGCCGACTTCACCACCGGAGACCGGGGCGTCCAGGTACTGCGCGCCGGTGGCCTTGATCTTCTCGGCGAAGGTCTTGGTGGCGGTGGGGGAGATCGAGCTCATGTCGATCACCACCTTGTTCGGGCCCACGCCTTCGGCGATGCCGTCCTTGCGGAACAGCACGTCTTCGACCTGCGGGGTGTCCGGGACCATCACGATGATGAACTCGGCTTCCTGGGCGACTTCCTTGGGGTTGGCCAGGCCGATGGCGCCGGCTTCGACCAGGGCCGCCGGGGCTGCGTCGTGGTGGGTGGAAACGAAGATCTGGTGACCGGCTTTCTGCAGGTTCTGCGCCATGGGCAGGCCCATGATGCCGGTGCCGATGAATCCGATTTTGGCCATGAGGAGTTCTCCTGGTTGTTCTTGTTAGGCTGGCTGGCGCAGTGCGTACCCACCGCGCCGGCCGGCGAATCAGATGACGTTGTGGCTTTTGAGCCAGCCGAGGCCGGCTTCGGTGGTGGTCTTGGGCTTGTATTCGCAGCCGATCCAGCCGCGGTAGCCGATGCGGTCCAGGTGATCGAACAGGAAGCGGTAGTTGATCTCGCCGGTGCCCGGCTCGTGGCGGCCGGGGTTGTCGGCCAGCTGCACGTGGTTGATCGAGGCGAGGTTCTTCTCGATGGTCCGCGCCAGGTCACCTTCCATGATCTGCATGTGGTAGATGTCGTACTGCAGGAACAGGTTGGCACTGCCGACCTTCTCGCGGATGTCCTGGGCCTGCTTCGTGGTCTGCAGGTAGAAGCCGGGAATGTCGAGGGTGTTGATCATTTCCATGACCAGCTTGATACCCGCGGCTTCGAGCTTGCCTGCCGCGTATTCCAGGTTGTTCAGGAAGGTGTTCTCGATGGTCGCGCAGTCGTGGCCCTGCGGGCGGATGCCGGCCAGGCAGTTGACCTGGGTGTTGCCCAGGACCTTGGCGTAGGCGATGGCCTTGTCGACGCCGGCGCGGAATTCTTCGACGCGGTCCGGGTGGCAGGCGATGCCGCGCTCGCCTTTCGACCAGTCGCCGGCCGGCAGGTTGAACAGCACTTGTTCGAGCTTGTTGGCGTCCAGGCGGGCCTTGATCACCTCGGCCTCGACGTCATACGGGAAGAGGTACTCGACACCGCTGAAACCGGCGCGCGCGGCGGCTTCGAAACGGTCGAGGAAGTCCACCTCGGTGAACAGCATGGACAGGTTGGCGCAGAAACGGGGCATGGGGTCACTCCTGTTGAACGGGTGGTGCGTGGCGCTCGGCTTCCTGATGAAAGAGAGCAGGGGGTGGGGGACTCCCCGCCAGGAAATGTCCACCCCCAGCTCCTCCCCGAAGGGAGGAGTCGTACGGATCAGCTAATCAGTCCAGCAGCGAGATGGCAGTCGGTGCGTCGATGCCTTTCAGCGCCAGCTCTTCGAACTCGTTGACCGCGTTGATCTCGGTACCCATGGAGATGTTGGTGACGCGCTCCAGGATCACCTCGACCACCACCGGTACACGGTGCTGCTGCATCAGCTCGCGAGCCTGGGCGAAGGCGGCGCCGATCTGGTTCGGGTCGAACACGCGGATCGCCTTGCAACCCAGGCCTTCCACCACTGCGACGTGGTCCACGCCGTAGCCGTTGAGCTCCGGAGCGTTGACGTTGTCGAAGGCCAGCTGCACGCAGTAGTCGATCTCGAAGCCACGCTGCGCCTGGCGGATCAGGCCCAGGTAAGAGTTATTCACCAGGACGTGGATGTACGGCAGGTTGAACTGCGCACCGGCGGCCAGTTCTTCGATCATGAACTGGAAGTCATAGTCGCCCGACAGCGCGACGACCTGACGGCTCGGGTCGGCCTTGACCACGCCCAGCGCTGCCGGAATGGTCCAGCCCAGCGGGCCGGCCTGGCCGCAGTTGATCCAGTGGCGCGGCTTGTAGACGTGCAGGAACTGCGCGCCGGCGATCTGCGACAGACCGATGGTGCTGACGTAGCAGGTGTCCTTGCCGAAGAACTCGTTCATCTCTTCGTAGACGCGCTGCGGCTTGACCGGCACGTTGTCGAAGTGGGTCTTGCGCTGCATCGTGCGCTTGCGCTCGCGGCAGGCTTCGACCCAGGCGCTGCGATCCTTCAGCTTGCCGGCGGCTTTCCACTCGCGGGCTACTTCAAGGAACACGTCGAGGGCGGAACCGGCGTCGGAAACTATCCCTAAGTCCGGGGTGAACACACGGCCGATCTGGGTCGGTTCGATGTCCACGTGAACAAACTTGCGGCCTGCGGTGTAGACGTCGACCGAACCGGTGTGACGGTTGGCCCAGCGGTTGCCGATGCCCAGCACCATGTCCGATTCCAGGACGGTGGCGTTGCCGTAGCGGTGCGAGGTCTGCAGGCCGCACATGCCCGCCATCAACGGGTGGTCGTCGGGGATGGTGCCCCAGCCCATCAGGGTCGGGACTACCGGCACGCCGGTCAGCTCGGCGAACTCGACCAGCTTGTCGGAAGCGTCGGCGTTGATGATGCCGCCGCCGGCGCAGATCAGCGGGCGCTCGGCGTCATTGAACAGGGCCAGGGCTTTCTCGGCCTGGGCACGAGTGGCCTTGGGCTTGTTCACCGGCAGCGGTTCGTAGGCGTCGATGTCGAATTCGATCTCGGCCATCTGCACGTCGAAGGGCAGGTCGATCAGCACCGGGCCGGGACGGCCGCTGCGCATTTCGAAGAAGGCCTTCTGGAAGGCATAGGGCACCTGGCCCGGTTCCAGCACGGTGGTCGCCCACTTGGTGACCGGCTTGACGATGCTGGTGATGTCCACGGCCTGGAAGTCTTCCTTGTGCATGCGCGCACGGGGAGCTTGGCCGGTGATGCAGAGAATCGGGATGGAGTCGGCGGAAGCCGAGTACAGGCCGGTGACCATGTCGGTGCCGGCGGGGCCGGAGGTGCCGATGCACACGCCGATGTTGCCGGCGTTGGTGCGGGTGTAGCCCTCGGCCATGTGCGAGGCGCCTTCCACGTGGCGGGCCAGGACGTGATCGATGCCACCGAGTTTCTTCATGGCCGCATACATGGGGTTGATGGCGGCGCCCGGTACGCCGAAGGCGGTATCCACGCCTTCGCGACGCATGACGAGTACGGCAGCCTCGATTGCTCTCATTCTGGCCATATTTTGTTCCTCGGTTCTTATACTGATTGTGTACAAAAGTTGAGGCGATTCTAGGCAGGCAATTCGACGAAGGTCAAGACGGGTTGTATACGAGGGACTGAGTGGTCATTTTTCGCTGTGGGCCTTTTATTCCGGGGGTCTCGAGAAAAAGCTGAACGCAGGGTCAAACTGTCGTTTGAAAAAATGTATACAAAAATAGATATGAATTGTCCTTTTCAGTTGCTTTGGTTGAGACCTTCGGCTACTAGATTGCGTACAGATTTCTGATACGCGTGTGCGCAGCATTCACTTGTGCGCATGGCGTGGCCCCGGCTTGTCGATCTTGAACCGCCTTATCAACTTGAAGAGGAAAACCTCATGAGCACCCTGAGTCTGGAAACCGCACTGGACATCACCCGTCACGCCCTGGTCGCCAGCCGCGAGCTGTCCACCGCTCCGCTGACCATCGCCGTGCTGGATGCCGGCGGGCACCTGTTGAGCCTGCAGCGCGAGGACGGCGCGAGCATGCTTCGCCCGCAGATCGCCATCGGCAAGGCGTGGGGCGCGGTGGCGCTGGGCAAGTCGTCGCGGGTGCTGGCGGCGGACGCTCAGCAGCGGCCGTCGTTCATCGCCGCGGTGAACACCCTGGCGCAAGGCAACGTGGTACCCGCGCCCGGCGGCGTGCTGATCCGCAATTCGGCCAATGAAGTGATTGGTGCCATCGGCATCAGCGGCGACGTCTCGGACATCGACGAGCAATGCGCGATCCGTGGCGTGCAGGCGCTGGGCCTGGTCGCTGACGCGGGCTGATCGAAGAAGGGCAGGGCGCGCGGTTCATCGCGCGCCTCGCTCCTACGCGTTTCCGGGGCATCCGTAGGATGGGTGGAGCGAAGCGATACCCATGCTGCAGCGGTTGATAACCGTCAGATCGACAACGGCCGCAAACGCCCCTGCGGCTTGGGCTCGGCGCCATTGTCCGGCGCGGTGCCGCGCAGCACCAGGCGGGTGATGGTTTCGGTGGCCGCTTCGAAGTCTGCCTCGCTGAGGCTGGTCTTGCCGGTGACCATGGAGATCTGCCAGTCGAAGTCGGCGTAGGTCTGGGTCGCCGCCCAGATGGTGAACAGCAGGTGGTGCGGGTCCACCGGTGCCAGCAGGTCGCGGTCGATCCAGCTCTGCAGGCAGGCGATGTTGCGCTGCGCCTGGGCGTTCAGCTCATCCAGGTATTCCCTGGGCAGGTGCGGCGCACCGTGCATCAGCTCGCTGGCGAACACCTTGGAGGCGTGCGGCAGCTCCTGGGAAATCTTCACCTTGGAACGGATGTAGGCGCGCAGCGCCTCGCTCGGCTCGTCATCCTCGCGGAACGGCGCGGAGGCCTGCAGCAGCGGCTCCACCACGCTTTCCAGCACGCAGCGGTAGAGGTTTTCCTTGGACTGGAAGTAGTAGTAGACGTTGGGCTTGGGCAGCCCGGCGCGAGCGGCGATGTCGCTGGTCTTGGTCGCCGCGAAACCCTTTTCGGCGAATTCTTCGCTGGCGGCGCGAAGGATGAGGCGACGGTTACGCTCGCGGATGCTGGTCATTGGCTGGTCTTCTTTTCTTTTATTGCTGTTATAGCTGTTGTCACCGAGCCGGGCATGGTAGCACCGGGCTCTTGAGCCCCTCAACTCGGCCCCGTTGCGGGTACTTGCGTGCAATTTCCTGACTCGCGGGTCGGTTTTGTGTGTACAGCGACGACGTTCTAAGGTATTTCTAGCGCACTTTCGTTCGGCACCTGCCATCCGGAACCCCCCATGTCCGATTCCCAGTTGGTCGACCCCTTCGGTCGACGCATCACCTACCTGCGCCTGTCGGTCACCGACCGCTGCGACTTCCGCTGCACCTACTGCATGAGCGAAGACATGCAGTTCCTGCCGCGCGACCAGGTATTGAGCCTGGAGGAACTCGAAGCCGTGGCCGACGCCTTCATCGGCCTGGGCGTGAAGCGCATCCGCATCACCGGCGGCGAGCCGCTGGTGCGCAAGGGCTTGACCGGTCTGCTGGCAAGACTGGGCGCACGTTCGGAGCTGGACGATCTCTCCATCACCACCAACGGATCGCAACTGCGCGAGCGTGCAGCAGAGCTGCGCGCGGCCGGCGTGCGTCGGCTGAATATCAGCCTCGACTCGCTGCGCCGCGAACGCTTCGCCGCCTTCACCCGCTCCGACAAGCTGGAGCAGGTGCTCGACGGAATCGACGCCGCCCGCGAGGCCGGCTTCGAGCGCATCAAGCTCAATGCCGTGGTGCAGAAGGGCCGCAACGACGACGAAGTCTGCGACCTGGTGGCCTTCGCCCTGGAGAAGGGTATCGACATCAGCTTCATCGAGGAGATGCCGCTGGGCAGCGTCAGCAGCCACGAGCGCAAGCAGACTCTGTGCAGCAGCGACGAAGTCCGTGCGCAGCTCGCCGAGCGCTGGCAACTGTTGCCGACGCCGGAGCGCAGTGGCGGCCCGTCGCGTTACTACCGCATCGACGGCTACGCCAGCCGCATTGGCTTCATTTCCCCGCACAGCCACAACTTCTGCGGCGACTGCAACCGGGTGCGGGTGACCGCCGAAGGCAAGCTGGTGCTCTGCCTCGGCCACGAGGGCGCGCTGGACCTGCGCCAACTGCTGCGCGAGCACCCCGGCGACGGCGCGCGCCTGCGCGAGGCGCTGATGCAGGCGCTGCAGCTCAAGCCCGAACGCCATCATTTCGAAGCCGACCAGCAGGTGCAGGTGCTGCGCTTCATGAGCATGACCGGCGGCTGAGTCCGCCAGGGCGGGCGCCCGGCCCGCCGGACAGAACAAAAACAACAGGCAACAAGGAGAGTCGTTTGAAGCTCAAGGCATTCTGCTGCGCGCTCGCCAGCATTTTTTCCACCGGTGTTTCAAGTGTCGCCATGGCGCAGACCTTCGTCGTCGGCGTCGAGAACCTGGCCTTCGCCCCTCACTACAGCACCGATGCGCAGGGCAATTACCAGGGCTTCGCCCGTGAGGTGCTGGACCTTTTCGCCAGCACCAGCGGCATCACCCTGGAGTATCGTCCGCTGCCGGTGGACGCGCTGCTGCCGGCGCTGCTGTCCGGCCAGGTCGATCTCAAGTACCCCGACAACCCGAACTGGGCGCCCGAGCAGAAAGCCGGGAGAACCCTGCGCTACAGCCAGCCGGTGACCGAGTACGTCGACGGCGTGCTGGTGGCGCCGGAGCGGCTGGGGCAAGGCGTTGGCGCCTTGAGGCGGCTGGCGCTGGTGGATGGCTGGACGCCACGCGGTTATGAGCAGTCGGTGCAGGCCGGGCAGATCGCCCTCGCGCCCAGCGCCGACCTCAAGCAGATGATCCATGCCGCGCTGAAGAAGCAGGCCGACGGCGTCTATTTCAACGTGGTGGTCGCCACTTTCTACCTGGACAACATCCGCGCGAAGCCGGGGGCGCTGGTGTTCGATCCATCGCTGCCGCACACGCGCAGCGCCTTCCACCTGTCCACGGTGAAGCACGGCGAGCTGATCGAGCGCTTCGACCGCTTCCTCGTCGACCATTCCAGGGAGGTGGCTGCGCTCAAGGCCAAGTACGGCGTCGAGGCGAGCCTGGACTCCGAGCACCTGGGCGTCGAGCAGTGGAAAGTGGATTTCCTCGAGCGCCAGAAAGCGAAACAGAAGTCGCCGTGAGCCGCCTTCTTCCCTAGAATCGCCGCTGCCGTTTGCGCGCCAGCCGTAGGGAGGATGAAGTGCGCCGCGCTTTGTTCATCTGCAGCCGCAACCGTCTGCGCAGTCCCACTGCCGAAACCGTCTTCGCCAACTGGCCGGAGGTCGAGACTGACTCCGCCGGTCTGGCGTCGGACGCGGAAGTCTCCCTGAGCGCCGAGCAACTGGAGTGGGCCGACTTGGTTTTCGTCATGGAGCGCCGCCATCGGCAGGCACTGCTGCGCCGCTTCCCCGTGGCGATGCGCGGCAAGCGCCTGGTGTGCCTGGATATCCCTGACGACTACGTCTATCTCCAGCCCGAGCTGGTGCTCCTGCTGGAGCGCAAGGTCGGGCCTTTTCTACGGCAGGAGAGTGCGTGAGCGAGCTTCGCATTCCCCTGCGCGAAGGCGCGCTGGTCTGCCCTGGTTTCCGCATCCAGGCCCAGCCCGAACCTTCGCTGGCCATCGACGGCGATCTGCTCTGGGCGCTGGAGCAGCCGCAGTGGTGCCCGCTGGCTGTGTCGCTCGAGGAGCGTGATGGCGCACAGTGGATCACGCCGCTGCCGCTGGCGCAGCAGGCTGGTTTCGACCCGCAGCGGGTGATCGGCTGGCGCGACGAGCCGGTGCGCATCGAGCAGCCCGAAGGCGTCGAGGATGCCGAGGCCGCTATCCACTGGTGGCGCGGCGGCACGGTCGACGATGTGCGCGGGCGCATTAGCCATTATCCCTGGGGACGTCTGCTGCGCCTCGAAGGTCCGGGCATCGGCCCGGAGCACATCCTCTTTCCCCATGGCCATGCCTGCCTCTACCTGGGGCATCTGGACGCCGACTGGCGCCAAATTCGCTTCGAACTCTTTTCCTGAGCCGGCATCACACTAGATAGCGGCCCTGCGGTGCCGCCGATACGGCGGGAGCGTCGTGGTCGGTTGTCTCGCGTGCGAGCGGCCTGCACCTCCTGCCCAGTGCATGCAGTCCATGATGAGGTGACCCAGAATGACCATAACAAGACGGGTAAAGAGCCTTGCAGCAGTCCTGGTGTTCGCGCAGTTGGGTGTCGTCGCGGAAGTCCCGTTGGCTCAGGCCGCCATGGTTGGCACCGGCGAAGTGCTGCAGGCACAGCAGCAACAGGTCGACCGCGAACAGTTGTTGAAAATGCTCGATGACCAGGGCGTGCAGAAAAAACTGCAGTCCATGGGCGTCGAGCGCAGCAAGGTCGAGCAGCGCATCAAGAGCCTGTCCAATGAAGAGCTGGCGCAGTTCAACCAGCAACTGGACGAGGCCCCCGCTGGCGGCATCATCGGGATCATCCTGTTGTTCCTGCTGATCTTCGTGATCACCGACCTGCTCTGTATCACCCACATCTTCACCTTCGTGAGGTGCCAGCGTTGAGACGCTGGGCCATGGCCGTCGCGTTTGCGGCGGCCGTGGCACTCGGCGGCTGCGCGCAGTCGCCGAGGTTGCCAGCCAGCGTGGATGCGTTGCCGGAGCGGGTGGAACTGAGTGATGTGCAGTTCTTCCCGCAGCAGGAGTTCCAGTGCGGCCCGGCCGCGCTCGCGACCATGCTTAATCAGCGCGGCGTGCGGGTGACTCCTCGCGAGCTGAAGGATCGGGTGTTCATCCCTGGACGCGAGGGCAGCTTGCAGGTGGAGCTGGTAGCGGCGGCGCGGGAGAAGGGCATGCTGGTCTATCCGCTCAGGCCGCGCCTGGAGAATATCCTGACCGAAGTGGCGGCGGGCAATCCGGTGCTGATCCTGCAGAATCAGGGGCTGGACTGGCTGCCGGTCTGGCACTTCGCGGTGGTGGTCGGCTTCGATCGCAATCGGCACGAACTGATCCTCCGCTCGGGCATCACCGAGCGCCTGGTGATCGACTTCACCGCCTTCGACGTGACCTGGAAGCGCAGCCAGCGCTGGGCGGTGCTGACCGTGCCAGCGGACCGGCTACCGGCGACGGCGGAGCCGACGGCCTGGTTGAGGGCGGTCCATGACCTGGAGGAAACCGGTCAGCCGGCATTGGCGGAGCAGGCCTACCGCACCGCGACCAAGGCCTGGCCGCAGGAGTCGCTCGGCTGGTTCGCCCTGGCCAATGCGCGCTACAGCGACGGAAATCTCGGCGATGCCGAGGATGCGCTGCGCCACAGCGTCGGCGCGAAGCCGGGGTTTGCGGCGGGCTGGTTCAACCTGGCCAACGTATTGGGCGAGCGTGGTTGTCCGCAGCAGGCTGGCGCAGCGGCGAGTTGTGCGCGGCACCTGGCGCCGGACGATGCGCGCTTCTCGCAGAGGATCGGTAGTACGGCCGCGGCAGGTGACGGTTGCCAGGCGGTGCCGGTCTGCCCGGCGAACTGAGACGCGAAGGTTTCTGGAACCGAAGCGGGAAGGGCACAGCCTAAACCTGCAATGTCCCAGCGAGGTGCTTGGCATGGCCAGCGAAAAACCACCGGCACGCGGCGGCGCGCGTGCCAAGGAGAGCGCGTCGACTACTAAGAAGGCGGCGCCTCGCAATCCTTCCCGCAGCTCGAAAGCCGGGAGCGACACGGCCGACGATCTCTCCGCCGAGGAGCGCCGCAAGGTCGAGAAAAGCCAGCCGCCCCGTGCGCTGGTGCTGCACGAAGTCATCCGCCTGCAGGGCAATCATGAACTGGACCGCACTCTGGCGGCGCTCTGGTGGTCGGCGCTGGCGGCCGGGCTGACTATCGGCCTGTCGCTGATGGCCATGGGGTTGTTCCGTGCTCGGCTGCCGGATCACGACATGGCGGTGATCACCACCAGCCTGGGTTATCCGGTGGGCTTCCTGGCGATCATTCTCGCGCGCCAGCAGCTGTTCACCGAGAACACCCTGACGGCAGTGCTGCCGGTGATGAGCGAACCAACGCTGGAAAAGTTCGGACAGTTGCTGCGGCTGTGGTCGGTGGTATTGGCGGGCAATGTCGTCGGCGCGCTGTTGTTCGCCTACGGCATGCTGCATCTGCCGATCTTCGACACAAAGGCCGACCAGGCCTTCCTCGATATCGGCCGCGAGGTGATGGAGAACGACCACTGGCAGATGTTCTCCAAGGGCATCGTATCCGGCTGGATGATCGCCACCATGGTCTGGCTGGTGCCGGCGGCGGAAAACGCCAAGGTGTGGATCATCTTCCTGGTTACCTACCTGATGGCGTTGGGCAGCTTCAGCCATATCGTGGTCGGCACCTGCGAGGTGGGTTACCTGATGTTTGCCGGCGAAGTGGGGCTGGCGGCGTTCGTCGTCGATTTCGCCTTGCCGACGCTGGTGGGCAATATCGTCGGCGGCAGCCTGATCTTCGCTCTGATGAGCCATGCCCAGGTGCGCAGCGATACGTCGCCACCGGAGAAGTCCCCGAAAAGAAAAGCGGCGCCCTGAGGCGCCGTTTTTTCGTGCGGTGAGAAGCGAGGCGTCAGATGCCCAGCTTGTCGCGCATGGTGTAGTACCAGGCACCGATCGCGGAGAACGGGACCTGGAACATGCGACCGCCCGGGAAGGGGTAGTGCGGCAGGGTGGCGAAGGCGTCGAAACGCTCGGCCTGACCACGCAGCACTTCGGCCAGCAGCTTGCCCGCGAGGTGGGTATAGGTCACACCGTGGCCCGAGCAGCCCTGGGAGTAGTAGATGTTGTCGCCGATGCGACCAACCTGCGGCAGGCGCGAGAGGGTCAGCAGGAAGTTGCCGGTCCAGGCGAAGTCGATCTTCACGTCCTTCAGCTGCGGGAAGACCTTGAGCATCTTCGGACGAATGATTGCTTCGATGTTCGACGGGTCGCGTGCACCGTAGACTACGCCACCGCCAAAGATCAGGCGGTTGTCGCCAGTCAGGCGGTAGTAGTCGAGCAGGTAGTTGCAGTCCTCGACGCAGTAGTCGGTCGGCAGCAGGGACTTGGCCAGGTCGGCGCTCAGCGGCTCGGTGGTGATCACCTGGGTGCCGCACGGCATGGACTTGGAAGCCAGTTCCGGCACCAGGCCGCCGAGGTAGGCGTTACCGGCTACCACGATGAACTTGGCCTTCACACGGCCCTTCGGAGTGTGCACTACCGGGTTGGCACCACGGTCGATCTTCACGGCAGGGGACTGCTCGTGGATCACGCCGCCCAGGGACTCCACGGCGGCGGCTTCGCCCAGGGCGAGGTTCAGCGGGTGGATGTGGCCGCCGCTCATGTCGAGCATGCCGCCGACATAGCTGTCGGTACCGACGACTTCACGGATGCGCTTGGCGTCCATCAGTTCCAGCTGGGTGTGGCCGAAGCGCTCCCACAGCTTCTTCTGCGACTCCAGGTGGCCCATCTGCTTGGTGCTGAGGGCCGCGAACACGCCGCCGTCCTTCAGGTCGCACTGGATGTTGTACTTGGCGATGCGCTCGCGAATGATGCGGCCGCCTTCGAAGGCCATGTCGCCCAGCAGTCTGGCCTGCTTGGCGCCAACGCTGCGTTCGATGACGTCGATGTCGCGGCTATAGCTGTTGACGATCTGACCGCCGTTGCGGCCCGAGGCACCGAAGCCAACCTTGGCGGCTTCCAGTACGGTGACCTTGAAACCGTTTTCCAGCAGGAACAGGGCGGTCGACAGGCCGGTGTAGCCTGCGCCGATCACGCAGACATCGGTTTCCACCTCGCCTTGCAGTTCAGGACGGGCCGGAACCGGGTTGGCCGAAGCTGCGTAATAGGAAGAGGGGTAGGAAGTGTGCGGCATAATGCACCTGTGTTTGTTATTTTTTACGAGATGTGCGGATGCTACCTGAGTCGAATCGGACCGGCTAGTGCCCGTGCAAAATAATTTACGGACGGTCGAACATAAAAAAATTCACTTTTTCAGTGGCTTAGCTGAAAAAAGTGCTTGACGCTCTAAAACGATCGCGTAGAATGCGCCCCACACGACAGGCACATAGCTCAGTTGGTTAGAGCACCACCTTGACATGGTGGGGGTCGTTGGTTCGAGTCCAATTGTGCCTACCAAACATAATCGCTTCGGCGATTTCAGAAAGGGCGATCCGAAAGGGTCGCCCTTTTTGTCTTGGGGCTATTTGGAAAATCCTTGGGAAAACGGCCGCCGGCTCTAGAGTTTCAGGTTGGCTCGCATCCTCCGATACTCGATCGCCTTCTGTTCGTGTCCCTCCTGAGAGTAGGTCGTCATTTCGCCGTCGGCGTGGCCCGTCAGCGCCTGCACGTACTCGGTCGGGAATCCCTGCTCTTCATATAGCCAGGAACTCAGCGCGCGAAGCTCATGCACAGTTGGCCTGGTGATGTGTACGCCCCGCAGTTGTCCCGCGCCTTCCTCAATCCATCGTTTGAGTTGCTGCAGGCTCGGCTTGCCGCCGACGTACCGCAGCTTTCTATGCTCGCCGGCCTCCATTGGGCGCGGCGTTCTCGCGGTAACTTGTGAAATCACCTTTGTCATGGGCAATACCTCATCCGGCCGGCGCCCGCTGGTGCGTTGACATCTATCAGTCAGGCGCCGAGCGAGGAGGGCGAGACTTAGGTCAGGCGCTATGAGCGCTGTTTGGAGGACCTGAAGATGAAAGCTCTGTCCGCATTGGTAGATCTGATTGGCAGTGACGATGCCGTTGTTGCGCTCGGCGTTCTTTCACTGGTCGCAGGCGCCCTCGCCGTGTCCTCGATATTGTTGCTGGGCGTGAGCTGACATCGCGCTGCCTCCTGCGAGAAGCAGTACCGGGATGCGGCCCTATCCGCGCCCAGGATTTGATCGGTCTCGCTCAATGGGATGATCTTCTAAGGCTCGGTGCTGCAGTGGGTGCAGAAGTTGATCTCGGTCGGAAGTTTGCGACCGTCGACGGCCCAAGTGGCGTAGGCCATCAAAGGATGGCCTGGATATCGCTGACCCTGACCTGCGCGCCGGCCAGCAGGCCGCTAGTGAAGCTGGCGAAGCACCGGCCTGCGCCGTGCGAGGACGGCTTGCTGAAGATGGCGCGCTTGCCTGCGTGCTGGCTGGTGGTGATTGCTGCTGGTTGGCCTTGGGGGCATCGTCTTGCTCTCCTGGGCGTTTGTTTTCCCGGATGCCCCTCTCGCATAGGCGTCGACGAAATCGCTTTTGTTGCCGGCGCCACGACTGGTGAAGCTGGCCTTCGCACCAGAATCCCGGGTCATTCGCACGGTTTGCCTTTCGCCTGCTTAACCCGGCAGCCCCTCAGTTGGCTTATGGGTGAGTGCGCCGGTCGCCGGTAACTGCCGTGCAAGGAGTGCGGTGGGGCGCTGATTGAATTAATCGGAGGTTGGGCGTCGCGATGCTGGTGGTGTGCTATCAATTTGATATTGACGCCCATCACTGAAAGGACTCTCCCGATGCGCCATTGCGCCGTGTTGCTGCTTTCACTTGCCCTGCTGGAAGGCTGCTCCACCACCGACACACTCAAAACTGGCTTTCCTGAGCTGCTGCAGCGGCGGCAACAGCTCATGGCCTTGGCGGCGGGTGGGGACGCCAGTGCGCAGAAGGAAAGAGTCGAGGTCGAGGAGAAGCTGGATGCGAAGATCCAGTCCGCCATCGAGGATGCCAATCAGACTTGCAGCGAAGTCATCGGCTCGCGCGAGCAACTGGCCCAGAAGAGGTCTCGCGACACCCTTGGCATCTCGCTGATTGGTTTGGCAGCCGGTTCAGTGATTGCTCCCGCGCTGACAGCAGCGGACGCCGCGGCCAATGCGCCCTGGATTGCGGCTTTCAGTGGTGTTGGTGGTGCGAGCGCTGTTGCTGTTCGCCAAGTGGATAATGCTGGGATGAGCGGCGGTGCAGATATTACGATTGCAAACAACATCAGCGCGGCAGTGAAGACCGAAATGGCGATCGCTCTGAATGAAAGCACGAGTCCTCGGGAGCGCTACTCGGCAGCAATCAAGGCCAAGACCGAATGCCTCTACTATCCCCGCTACGTGTATCGCATCGAACCGCCTCAGTCGCCGAAGTAGGCGCGGGCGGTTGAGTCGCCTCTAGTTCATCGCGCTTCTGCGCTCGCTATAGGCTTCGTACTGCCGGCATTTCTGCTCGGCGTTGGCAAACGCCTGGTCGGGTGTCTGATCTCCGTGGTAGCCGAAGCGCACGAAGTACCTGACGACCACCTGAGTATCCGCGTCGAGCTTGGCGCTGCCCTCGTGAACGGCCGCTATCGCCTGCTGCTCGGTCTTGCCCTCGTTTCGGTACAGGGCTCCCGCTCGGGCGAACAGGCCGATGCCGGTGCAGAAGTCGGAGGCTTGGGCGCCGGCGGCAAGTGGCATGAGCAGGAGCAATGCTGTGAGCTTTTTCATGTGGCCTCACTGAGCCTGCGATTTCATTCTGCCTCTAAGTATGGAGCCTGCTGCGGCCTTCTGCTCGTCCTGTGCGTGAGTGTGACGAAGCCTCTCTCTTTCGGGGCGTGTGTCTGCCGGATCTGCCCAGGTTGTTTGTGATGACGGGAATCAAAAACGCCCGATGCGGTGCGCCGGGCGTTTCGCTATCGGCGACTTTCGAAGCCGGGACCGCCGCCGTGGCCACCGTCTCCGTGGTTGCCGCCACCGCCGTGGCCACCTCCACCTGGACCGCCGAAGGGCGGGAAGAACGGCCAGCAGCCGGAGAGCAATACTAAGGCGGTGAGCAGAGCGGCTTTGGTCAGCTTGGATAACATCGAGACACCGTGGGACATGGAAAAATCGGTGCGAAGTAGACCCGCCGGGGGCGCCGGTGTCTCGAAGAATTTGGTATCGGCAGGGTAAGTATTGTGTCGGCGCTGATGCATTTCCGGCGATCGATGGACGGCGTTTTGCTGGTGGCACTAAGGAGAAGCCCCGCAGCTGGAGCGCGCGGGGCTTCAAGACGGCAACTCAGGGGGGGGTACGGGCAAGCCGGTCCTTCGGCTGTACTGTGAATGTAGCTTCGACCCGGCGGTTGGGGCGTCAGGCGTCGTAAGCGGTGCTTGGCGCTGGAAGGGTGGTCCGGTAGGGTCGCCCTTTCCTTGGCTCTCGGAAGGGCGGCTGGCCCGCGAAATTGCAGGGCTGCCTGCTATGGTGGCCCTTGGCGTGTGCACGGAGGTGGTGATGGGTGGTCTGCGATCCTGGTTGTTGCTCGGCGTGTTGTGGGTGCCGCTGCCGGCTTTGGCAGAAATGCAGGTGATCTGGCCGCAGGGCTGGGAGGTTTCGCGTTCGCCAGCGGAAGCGGCTGCTGATGCACCGGTGGTTCGTCAGCGTGGCGTGCGCATGGCGGAGGATGGATCCCAGGATCTGGTCATGGAGATCACGCGCAGTCGGCTCGGCGATGCCGCCAAGGTCAGTGTCGAGAATGTCATCGTCGAGATGCGCAAGGCGTTGCAGAAGGACTTCATGCGCCAGGGATTCCAGGCGGCGTGCAGCAAGCCGCTGGATGCGAGGCTGGGTGGGTTGGCGGGGCTGGAAGTGCATTGCGGCATCAGCCAGAACGGCACCGAGGTGCTCAAGCAGACCGTGCAGGTCGCGTTGGGTGATGGGGCGGCGTACTCGCTGACCTATGCGGCGCCATCGGAGCGCTATGCGGCGCTGATGGCGGAGATCGAATCGGTGAAGGCAGGCATCAGTCTGAATTGAGTGCTGCCTTTATAGGGACGGCAGAAAAGCAAAAGCCCCGCTCATGCGGGGCTTTTTTCGTTTTCAGGCTCAGGCAGCGATGGTGGCTTGCACTCGCTGAATCACCGCGCTCAGCGGTACCTCGCCCTGGTATTGCTGAGGGTAGAGGCGTTCGGTGTGCTTGGCGATGCCATGCTCGTTCACCAGGGTGAAGCTGAAGCCGTGCTTGCGCTTGGCCTGGATAACGCAGTTCAGAGGGGCGAAGGCCGCCGAGAGGGTGCGAATCGCCTCCTGGATTTGCAGGGAGGTTTTCATTGTCTTGTCTTTCCAAATAGGTAACGGTCCTATGACCGTCGAAATCGTCAAAAGCTCCGGGTGCGATCTGAGAATGCAGAAAACGTATGACCGGAATATGGCAGCGATTGGAAGCTTGGGGGTCTGTTCGCGTCAGGCTGCGATGTTGGGTGAAAGCAGGGGGTCTGACGTGGGGCGCTGATCGCTCGGGCAAATGTTCCTGGCGCGGTTGGCGTGCTCTGGAATCAATGCGGAGGATGCGCTGGCCGTGGCCCTGTAGAGCCCAGCTTCTGCCCTGGATCAGGTAGGGAGTGCTGGGAGGGGCGACCTTGGGTTTGGTGTTCGCTGTCGGCCAGTATAAGGATTTCTTCTAACGATGGCTAGTTTATATGCAGCCGTCTGTCAGGAGTCGCCGAGCAAAGGATAGATTCCGCGGAGCGGGAGCGCTCCGCGGAACATCAGCATTACTGCAGCCAGGATTCCACGGTGTCGCCACCGTATTGTTGTTTCCAGGCTTTCAGGGTCTTGTGGTTGCCGCCCTTGGTCTCGATGGTCTCGCCGTTGTGCGGGTTCTTGTAAACCTTCAGTTGGCGGGTACGGCGCGGCTGTTGTGCGGCAGCCGGCTCGGTGGAAGTCTGCGGATCGAGAATGTCGATGACATTGCGCAGGTTCATGCCGTACTGGTTCATCAAGGCTTGCAGCTGATCCTTGAACTCCAGTTCTTTCTTCAGGCCGCCATCGCTCTTGAGTTTCTCGAGCAGGGCGAGTTGTTCCTGGAGTTTGCGCTCGGCTTCGCGGAATTCCGCAAGTTTGGACATCTGGGTGCTCCCGTATGCAGGGTGATTTAGTACGGCGCGATTCTGTGTTCTTGTGATTGTTCGCGTCAACTGAATATATGAATTGTTGCGATTGGGAAGCGCGCTTTAAATGTTAAGGGCGCATAAAGGGTTGGTCGATTAATTGATCAATGAGGGATAATGTGCCGGCTAAAGGGTGTGGCGGTATTTTTCGTCGATCAATAGCCCCTGCGAAATCTGTGTGCTTTATTGTGGTGCGTTGCGTGCGAGTGCTGGATGAATAACGAGATAGTGCAATACCGGGTCAATGATTATGAACTGACGTGCCAGGTTGCCGGGCAGGGCGTGCCGCTGCTGCTGGTGCATGGTTCGCTCTGTGACTACCGCTACTGGCAGGGACAAGTCCAGGCGTTGTCTGCCCGTTATCGTGTGGTGGTGCCCAGCCTGCGCCACTATTTTCCCGAGCAGTGGGATGGAGCGGGGCCGGATTTTACAACGCAGCAGCATGTCGATGATCTGTGGGCGTTGCTCGATCAGTTGCCGGGTCCGGTTCATCTGCTGGGGCATTCGCGGGGCGGTAATATCTGTCTGCGCTTGGCACTGGCGGCTCCGCAGAAATTACTCTCGTTGACACTCGCTGATCCCGGCGGGGACTATGCCGATGATGTTTTCGCGGGGGTAAATATCGAGGCGCCAGTATCTCCCGTGGAGCGCAATCAGTTTCGTCAGCAGGCGCTGGAGATGATTCGAGCGGGGGCGGTGGAAGAGGGGCTGCAACTCTTTGTCGATACTGTCAGTGGTGCAGGAGTCTGGTCGCGGTCTTCCCGGCAATTCCGCGAAATGGCGACAGCTAATGCCATGACATTGGTTGGGCAGGTCGCTGATCATCCCGTGCCTATAAGGCATGAGCAGATCTTGCAGTTGCAGTTGCCGGTATTGCTGATCGGCGGGGCAAAAAGTCCGGAGCCGTTTCCGCGAATCATCCAGGCATTGCAATCGACGCTTGTGGATGCGCGCTCGGTGACGATTCCCGGTGCGTCCCACGGCATGAATGTGATCCGCCCGGCGTCCTTCAATCGCAGCGTGCTGGAGTTTGTCGACCAGTACTGAGCGAAGTCAGGCTTGCCGCTCGTCAGCTTCCCAAACATGCAGTAACATCCCACGCCTTGCCCGCTATCGTTTGCGGACAGGTTTTCGATTTCTTCCAGTGATCTACGTCCGCGCGCGTAAGCGCAGGGTGCCGACAAGGCGCCTGCCACTGTGAGGCAGGCTTACCCAGCGGGCGACGCTTACTGGCACATCCCAACCCATGTGGCCTTTCGTAGGGGTCACCACTAGGAGAGGAGGCGCCATGCCCATCATTACTCTTCCCGACGGTAGTCAGCGTTCATTCGATCATCCGGTCAGCGTGGCCGAGGTGGCGCAATCCATTGGCGCGGGCTTGGCAAAAGCCACCCTGGCCGGCAAGGTCAATGGCCGCCTGGTCGATGCCTGCGACATCATCGACAGCGACGCGACCCTGCAGATCATTACCCCGAAGGACGAGGACGGGCTGGAGATCATCCGCCACTCCTGCGCTCACCTGGTGGGCCATGCGGTCAAGCAGCTGTACCCGACCGCCAAGATGGTCATCGGCCCGGTGATCGACGAAGGCTTCTATTACGACATCGCCTTCGAGCGCCCCTTCACTCCGGACGACATGGCCGCGATCGAAAAGCGCATGGCCGAGCTGATCGAGAAGGACTACGACGTCATCAAGAAGATGACGCCGCGTGCCGAAGTCATCGAGACCTTCAAGGCTCGTGGTGAGGAGTACAAGCTGCGCCTCATCGACGACATGCCGGACGAGAAGGCCATGGGCCTGTACTTCCATGAGGAGTACGTGGACATGTGCCGCGGCCCGCACGTGCCGAACACTCGTTTCCTGAAGGCCTTCAAGCTGACCAAGATTTCCGGTGCCTACTGGCGCGGCGACTCGAAGAACGAGCAGCTGCAGCGCGTCTACGGCACCGCCTGGGCGGACAAGAAGCAGCTGGCTGCCTACATCCAGCGCATCGAGGAAGCCGAGAAACGCGATCACCGCCGCATCGGCAAGCAGCTTGACCTCTTCCACCTCCAGGAAGAAGCGCCGGGCATGGTCTTCTGGCACCCGAACGGCTGGACCGTTTACCAGGTGCTCGAGCAGTACATGCGCAAGGTGCAGCGCGACCACGGTTATGTGGAAGTCCGCACCCCGCAGGTTGTCGATCGCATCCTCTGGGAGCGCTCCGGCCACTGGACCAACTACGCCGAGAACATGTTCACCACTTCGTCGGAAAGCCGTGACTTCGCGGTCAAGCCGATGAACTGCCCATGTCATGTGCAGATCTTCAATCAGGGCCTGAAATCCTACCGTGACCTGCCGCTGCGCCTCGCCGAGTTCGGCGCCTGCCACCGCAACGAGCCGTCCGGCGCGCTGCACGGCATCATGCGCGTGCGTGGCTTCACCCAGGACGACGCCCACATCTTCTGCACCGAAGAGCAGGTGAAGAAGGAAGCGGCCGACTTCATCAAGCTGACCCTGCAGGTCTATTCGGACTTCGGTTTCAGCGATGTCTCCATGAAGCTGTCCACTCGTCCGGCCAAACGCGTCGGTTCCGAAGAGCTGTGGGATCGCGCTGAAAGCGCGCTGGCCGACGCTTTGAACGAATCCGGCCTGGAGTGGGAATACCAGCCGGGCGAGGGCGCCTTCTACGGTCCGAAGATCGAGTTCACCCTGAAGGATTGCCTCGGCCGTAACTGGCAGTGCGGCACCCTGCAGTACGACCCGAACTTGCCGGAGCGTCTGGATGCCAGCTATATCGCCGAAGATAACAGCCGTACCCGCCCGGTCATGCTGCACCGCGCGATTCTCGGCTCCTTCGAGCGCTTCATCGGCATGCTCATCGAGCACTACGCCGGCCTGTTCCCGGCCTGGCTCGCACCGACCCAGGCTGTAGTGATGAATATCACTGACAAGCAGGGCGAATGGGCTGAAGAAGTGGTGCGTCAGCTCGAGCAAAGCGGATTCCGTGCCAAGTCTGACTTGAGAAACGAGAAAATTGGCTTTAAAATCCGCGAGCATACTTTGCTCAAGGTTCCCTATCTGCTGGTCATCGGTGATAGGGAAGTTGAATCGCAGGCCGTCGCCGTACGTACGCGCGAAGGGGCAGACCTCGGCTCGATGCCGGTCGCCCAGTTCGCTGAGCTGCTTGCTCAGGCGGTTTCCCGGCGTGGTCGCCAAGACTCGGAGTAATCATTATTAAGCGTGAAATGAGACAGGATAAGCGGGCTCTCCCGAAACCGCCGATCAACGAGAACATCACCGCCCGTGAGGTTCGTCTGATTGGTGCTGACGGTCAGCAGATCGGTGTGGTCTCCCTCGATGAGGCTCTCCGTCTGGCTGACGAGGCCAAGCTGGACCTGGTGGAAATTTCTGCTGATGCGGTGCCCCCTGTCTGCCGCATCATGGACTACGGCAAGCACCTCTTCGAGAAGAAGAAGCAAGCCGCTGCTGCGAAGAAGAACCAGCACCAGCAACAGATCAAAGAAATCAAGTTTCGTCCAGGGACGGAAGAAGGGGATTACCAGGTAAAACTACGCAACCTGGTACGTTTCCTTAATGAAGGGGACAAGGCCAAGGTATCGCTTCGATTCCGTGGTCGTGAGATGGCCCACCAGGAGCTGGGCATGGAGCTGTTGAAGCGGGTCGAAACCGACCTCGCCGAAGTCGGCACCGTGGAACAGCATCCTAAGCTGGAAGGACGCCAGCTGATGATGGTCATCGCTCCCAAGAAGCGTAAATAACCTCCCGGGCACTGGCAGGCCTGATGGTTATCAGTTGTTAACGAATGCGGAGTACTAAACATGCCAAAGATGAAAACCAAGAGTGGCGCCAAAAAGCGCTTTAAAGTGACTGCTGGTGGTATCAAGCACAAGCACGCTTTCAAGAGCCACATCCTGACCAAAATGACCACCAAGCGTAAGCGTCAGCTGCGCGGCACTTCGATGCTCGCTGCTTCCGACGTTCGCCGTGTAGCGCGCTCCCTGCGTCTGCGTTGATTTCTGGTAGAGGATAAATAAATGGCTCGTGTTAAGCGTGGCGTGATTGCCCGTCGTCGTCACAAAAAGATTCTGAAGCTCGCAAAAGGCTACTACGGCGCGCGTTCGCGTGTGTTCCGTGTTGCCAAGCAGGCGGTCATCAAAGCAGGCCAATACGCCTACCGTGACCGTCGTCAGCGCAAGCGTCAGTTCCGCGCTCTGTGGATCGCTCGTATCAACGCTGGTGCTCGTCTGAACGGTCTGTCCTACAGCCGTCTGATCGCTGGTCTGAAAAAAGCGGCCATCGAGATCGACCGTAAGGTCCTGGCCGATCTGGCTGTGAACGAAAAAGCGGCGTTTACCGCAATTGTCGAGAAAGCGAAAGCCAGCCTGGCTTAAGCCCCGCGACAGTTACCGGATCTTGGTCCGGACGTAACGTCACCGATAGGGGAAGAGCCTTACCGCTCTTCCCCTATTTTGTATCTGGAGTTGGTACATGGAAAACCTGGACGCGCTGGTCTCGCAGGCCCTGGACGCCGTGCGGAACACCGAAGACGTCAACGCCCTGGAGCAGATCCGGGTTCACTACCTCGGCAAGAAAGGCGAGCTGACCCAGGTCATGAAGACCCTGGGCGACCTGCCGGCCGAAGAGCGCCCCAAGGTCGGTGCGCTGATCAACGTCGCCAAGGAAAAGGTTCAGGATGTGCTGAACGCCCGCAAGGCCGAGCTGGAGGGCGCCGCCCTCGCCGCCAAGCTGGCAGCCGAGCGCATCGACGTGACTCTCCCGGGCCGTGGCCAGTCCTCCGGCGGCCTGCACCCGGTCACCCGCACCAAAGAGCGCATCGAGCAGTGCTTCACCCGCATCGGCTATGAAGTGGCCGAGGGTCCGGAAGTCGAAGACGATTACCACAACTTCGAAGCGCTCAACATTCCGGGCCACCACCCGGCTCGTGCCATGCACGACACCTTCTACTTCAATGCGAACATGCTGCTGCGCACCCATACCTCGCCGGTACAGGTCCGCACCATGGAAAACCAGAAGCCGCCGATTCGCATTGTCTGCCCGGGCCGCGTCTACCGCTGCGACTCCGACCTGACCCACTCGCCCATGTTCCACCAGGTCGAAGGTCTGCTGGTCGATGAAGACGTCAGCTTCGCCGACCTCAAGGGCACCATCGAGGAATTCCTCCGCGCCTTCTTCGAGAAGGAATTCTCAGTCCGCTTCCGTCCGTCCTTCTTCCCCTTCACCGAGCCTTCGGCGGAAGTCGACATCCAGTGCGTGCTCTGCAGCGGCAAGGGTTGCCGCGTCTGCAAGCAGACCGGCTGGTTGGAAGTCATGGGTTGCGGCATGGTCCACCCCGACGTGCTGCGCATGTCCGGCATCGACCCCGAGAAATACCAGGGCTTCGCCTTCGGCATGGGGATCGAGCGCCTGGCCATGCTGCGCTATGGCGTGAACGACTTGCGCCTGTTCTTCGACAACGATCTGCGGTTCCTCGGCCAGTTCCGCTAGCCCGCACGACCGTCAACGCATTTAGGAGAGCAGGATGAAATTCAGTGAACAGTGGCTGCGGAGCTGGGTAAATCCGCAGGTATCCCGTGACGAGCTGGTCGCTCGTCTGTCCATGGCCGGCCTCGAGGTCGACGCCGTGATCCCCGTCGCCGGCCAGTTCAGCGGTGTGGTCGTAGGCGAAGTGCTGTCGACCGAACAGCATCCGGACGCCGACAAGTTGCGCGTCTGCCAGGTCAGCAACGGTTCGGAGACCTTCCAGGTCGTCTGCGGCGCGCCCAACGTGCGCCCGGGACTGAAGATCCCCTTCGCCATGATCGGCGCCGAACTGCCGGGCGACTTCAAGATCAAGAAAGCCAAGCTGCGCGGCGTTGAATCCAACGGCATGCTCTGCTCGGCCAAAGAGCTGGAAATCAGCGAAGAGAACGCCGGCCTGATGGAGCTCGCCGCAGACGCGCCGGTGGGCGCCAACGTCCGCGACTACCTCGAACTGGACGACGCCTCCATCGAGATCGGCCTGACCCCGAACCGCGGTGACTGCCTGTCGCTGACCGGTCTCGCCCGCGAAGTCGGCGCGCTGTACAGCGCCGAGGTCAAGCCGGTGGTGGTCAACGCCGTTGCTCCGCATATCGACGAAGTACGCAGCATCGAACTGCTGGCGCCCAAGGCTTGCCCGCGCTACCTCGGCCGCGTCATCCGCAACGTCGACCTGAGCAAGCCGTCCCCCCTGTGGATGGTCGAACGCCTGCGCCGTTCCGACATCCGTAGCATCGATGCCGCCGTCGACATCACCAACTACGTGATGATCGAGCTGGGCCAGCCGATGCACGCCTTCGACCTCGACGAGATCAAGGGCGGCATTCGCGTGCGCATGGCGGAGGAGGGCGAGAAGCTCGTCCTGCTCGACGGCCACGAAGTCACCCTGCGTGCCGACACCCTGGTGATCGCCGACCATGAACGCGCCCTGGCCATTGCTGGCGTAATGGGTGGCGAGCACAGCGGCGTCAGCGCCAAGACCCGCGACCTGTTCCTCGAAAGCGCCTTCTTCGACAACATCGCCGTCGCCGGCAAGGCCCGCTCCTATGGCCTGCACACCGATGCCTCGCACCGCTTCGAGCGCGGCGTGGACTCGCAACTGGCCCGCCGCGCCATGGAGCGCGCCACCGAGCTGCTGCTGCAGATCGTCGGCGGCGAAGCCGGCCCGATCATCGAGCAAGCCAGCGAAGCCGACCTGCCGAAGGTTGCGCCGGTCACCCTGCGTGCCGAGCGCGTCACTCAGATGCTGGGCATGACCCTGGAAAACGCCGAGATCGAGCGCCTGCTCACTGCGCTGGAATTCGACGTCCAGAAAGCCGGTGCCGATGCCTGGACCGTGGGTGTGCCGAGCCATCGCTTCGACGTCTCCATCGAAGTCGACCTGATCGAAGAACTTGGTCGCCTGTACGGCTACAACCGCCTGCCGGTTCGTTACCCGCAGGCTCGCCTGGCGCCGAACACCAAGTCCGAGTCCCAGGCCGAGCTGCCGGCGCTGCGCCGCCTGCTGGTCGCCCGCGACTACCAGGAAGCCATCACCTACAGCTTCATCGATCCCAAGCTGTTCCAGCTGTTCCATCCTGGCGTCGAGCCGCTGATGCTGGCCAACCCGATCTCCGCCGACATGGCCGCCATGCGCGCCTCGCTCTGGCCGGGTCTGGTGAAGTCCCTGCAGCACAACCTCAACCGCCAGCAGACCCGCGTGCGCCTGTTCGAAAGCGGCCTGCGCTTCGTTGGTCAGCTGGAAGGGCTGGTGCAGGAAAACATGCTCGCCGGTGTCGTCTGCGGTGCTCGTCAGCCGGAAGGCTGGGCCAACGGCCGCGAGAGCGTCGACTTCTTCGATGTCAAAGCCGACGTCGAAGCGCTGCTGGGTAATGCCGGCGCCCTCGAAGCCTTCACCTTCTCTCCGGCAGAGCACCCGGCGCTGCATCCGGGCCAGACCGCCAAGATCGAGCGCGACGGCGTGCTGGTCGGCTACCTGGGCGCCCTGCACCCGGAGCTGGCCAAGGCGCTGGACCTGGATCGCCCGGTCTACGTCTTCGAGCTGGTACTGGCCGAAGTCGCCAAGGGTCGCCTGCCGAAATTCAGCGAACTGTCGCGCTTCCCCGAAGTGCGCCGTGACCTCGCGCTGATCGTCGATCTGGATACCCCGGCCGAATTCGTCCTGGCAAATATCCGTGAAACGGCGGGCGAATGGCTGACGGACCTCAGGCTCTTTGACGTCTACCACGGTAAAGGCATTGATCCGCTTAGAAAAAGCTTGGCCGTTGGCTTGACCTGGCAGCATCCATCACGCACTCTTAATGATGACGAGGTGAACGCGACTACGCAGAATATCGTCGCCTCGCTGGAACAAAGGTTCAACGCCACGTTAAGGAAGTAGCGTATGGGGGCTCTGACGAAAGCTGAAATTGCTGAACGTCTGTACGAAGAGCTGGGCCTGAATAAGCGGGAAGCCAAGGAACTGGTGGAGCTCTTCTTCGAAGAGATCCGCCAGGCGCTGGAGCACAACGAACAGGTGAAGTTGTCGGGTTTCGGCAACTTCGATCTGCGCGACAAGCGCCAGCGTCCCGGACGCAACCCGAAGACGGGAGAGGAAATCCCGATCACAGCCCGGCGCGTCGTCACCTTTCGTCCAGGGCAGAAACTGAAGGCCAGGGTTGAAGCTTATGCTGGAACCAAGTCATAACGACGAGTTGCCCCCTATCCCGGGCAAGCGCTATTTCACCATTGGTGAAGTCAGCGACCTCTGCGCGGTGAAGCCGCACGTACTGCGGTACTGGGAACAGGAGTTCCCGCAACTCAACCCTGTCAAGCGAAGGGGCAACCGGCGCTATTACCAGCGCCAGGACGTGCTCATGATTCGCCAGATCCGCGCGCTGCTCTACGACCAGGGCTTCACTATCGGTGGCGCCCGTCAGCGCCTCACCGGCGACGAAGCCCGCGAGGACGCCACCCAGTACAAGCAACTGATCCGGCAGATGATCGCCGAATTGGAAGATGTGCTGCATGTGTTGCGCAAGTAACTGAAAAAAATGAAAAAAGCACTTCTCCAAAGCAAATGCTTGGGGTATAGTGCGATCCGCTTCTGAGGGAACTCGGATGCAATGTCGGGGCGTAGCGCAGCCTGGTAGCGCACTTGCATGGGGTGCAAGGGGTCGAGTGTTCGAATCACTCCGTCCCGACCAAAAATCCCTAGAAAATCCAGTCACTTAACGGTGACTGGATTTTTTTATGTCTGATGGTTTTTGAGCGCTGCTGAATTTTGCCCCACTTTTTGCCCCACCGCTAAAAATGGAACACTGGAAAGGGGGATAGCTCGGCTTGCCGAGGAGATGCCTGGATGATTAATCACACAAGACAGGAGGCGCCTAGCAGGACTACACCGTGCTAGCGCTTCACTGGTAGCCTGTGGCCATTATTTAGGCAGACTCATCTTCATCCTCACTCTGGTAACCGTAATGGCCGTTGAAGCAGGGAAGTACGCAGACGTCTATCGCAGCTGGCATCAGCATCTGTTTAATTTCAATCTGGCTGTCCGGGAAACCCAGACGCCGGGCTTGCGCAAGCCGCAACTGGCGGCTCTTTATGCCGCCCTGGGGCACCTGGTGATGGCGCCGGCCACGACCGCAACGATCGTGATGCCGACCGGGACCGGAAAAACCGACACCATGCTCGGGCTGCTGATCGCCGGGCGGCTGGCCAGAACCTTAGTGTTAGTGCCCTCCGACCCGTTGCGTTCCCAGCTGGTCGAGAAATGTACTGAGTTGAAGAAGCTGCGGGAGATTGGTGCAGTTTCGGCCACCGCACTCAACCCGGTAGTGCAGGCGATCGGTTCGGGCCTGTCAGCTGATGAGGTTCAGCAGTTGGTCGAGGCCAACGTGATCGTCGCCACGCCGCAAGCGCTGCAGCGCTTCGACCAGCCCGCCTTGGAGGCCTTGGCCGCGCTCTGCAGCCACCTAATCATCGATGAAGCGCACCATGTGGCCGCGCTGACTTGGAACAGGGTAAAGACTGCGTTCAAGGACAAGCCCTGCCTGCAGTTCACGGCTACGCCTTTCCGAGAGGATAACCAGCCGCTGGACGGTAAGATCATCTACAACTACCCGTTGAAGGACGCACAGAGCGATGGCTACTTCAAGTCGATCGAATTCCATCCGGTGCGCGAGTACAACCTGGAACTGGCTGACCAGGCGGTGGCTGACAAGGCGGTAGCGCTGTTACGAGACGACCGCGCGCGTGGGTTTAACCACCTGCTGATGGTGCGGGCGCGGTCACAGAAGCGTGCCGCCGAATTGTTTGAGTTGTACAAGCAGCACGAGGATCTTTCGCCCATCCTCATCCACAGCAAAGTACCTAATCGGGCCAAACTACTGGGTGAGATTGTCGAGAAGAAATACAAGATCATCGTCTGTGTGGACATGCTGGGGGAAGGCTTCGACTTACCGGAGCTTAAGATTGCGGCCATCCACGACCAGCACCGCAGTCCCGCCGTCACCTTGCAGTTTATCGGTCGCCTGACGCGAGTCGATGATACGCTCGGTGACGCCAAGTTCGTCTCGAACATCGCCAACCAGAAAGTCGACTACCAGATGGCGGTGTTGTACAAGGAAAGCGCTGACTGGAGTGCGGTGATCCGCGACGTCAGCCAGGACAAGATCGCCCGCGAGATCGAGAAGGAGACGTTCACCGAACAGTTTCCGGATGATGCCGACGCCGAGGACATTTTCGGGTTGAACCCCAACCCCAAGATCAGTGCGATCGCCTACCACGTGGAGCTTGAGCACTGGCGACCCGAGAAGGCCCAGCACTTCTCGCACAAGAAAGAACCGCTGCAGCTTCTGTCCATCAACGACGAGGCCGACACCATCATTATGGTGACACGGCGCGAAACGCCCGTCGGCTGGGCGCAAACGTCGGCGATCGTGGACACCAACTGGATCCTCTACCTGGCGTACTACCATACGCCTGACAAGACGCTGTTCGTTCACTCTTCAGGGGATGAATCGCAAACCAACCGATTCCTGAACCTGATCGCTAAGGATGCCCGGCGCATCAGCGGCGAGCCGACGTTCCGCACCCTGCACGGCATCAAACTCATGAAACTGCAGAACGTGGGCCTGTCTCGTATGCGCAAGGATCTGCGCTTTACCATGCATGTCGGGCGCGACATCAATACCGTCATAAGTGAAATCGAGAACGGCACTGCGAGAAAGTCCAACATCTTTGCAACCGGCTACGAGGATGGTCAGCGCACCACCGTTGGCTGTTCGCACAAGGGCAAGATCTGGGAGATGAACTCTTCCAGCATCAACGACTGGATCGAGTGGTGCAAGCGCGCCTCGCAGAAGCTCAACGACGCGACGATCAATCCATCTGAAGTCCTCAAGGATGTGCTTCGCTCTGAAAAGATCGAGGCGGCGTGGCCTGCGGGACTTTTCTATGCCGATTGGCCTGCGTCCATCCTGATCGAAAATGAGCAGAAGATCTCGCTGGCGTACCTGGCTGAGGTGTTCAACCTGCTGGATGTCGAACTGGGCAAGCCCCGGCGAATCAATGCGCTTACGCTGGAAGTGCCTATCAGCGCAACGGCAATTGATGGCGCGGAGCGCCAACTGCCTGACATCACGATCCGGCTGCTGGATGACGGCTACAAATTTTCCTGCCCGGGAGTCAAGATCGTATTTGCAGAAGAGAGTTCGTTCGAGCAGTACCTGGATACCAACCCGTTGGTGCTGTTGGCCGTCGACGGTTCGATGGTCGAAGGCAATTACCGCTACTACTCCCCCAACAGTTTGGACCTGAAGCTGCCAGTCGCCCTGATTGAGCCGTGGGACTGGGGCACGACCCAGATCCACTGTGAGTCGATGAGGGCTGACCGCAACCTAGACACCGTTCAGGGGTTCACCTATCGCCGAATCGAGAACGACTACTCGTTCATTTTCAATGATGATGGCGCCGGCGAGATCGCCGACCTAGTGGCGATAAAGGACAGCAAGGATGCCATCTTTGTCGACCTGTACCACTGCAAGTACTGCCCTCAGCAAGATGGCGAGGCGCGGCCGGGTGCACGTGTCTCCGATGTCTACGAGGTCTGTGGTCAGGCATCACGCTCGGTGAAGTGGTTGCACACGGAAGAAAAGTTCTTCAACCGGTTGTTGCAGCGCTATCAGCAGTCGTTGCCCAAAGGCTTCGACAGGATCCTTAAGGGTGAGCCCTTGGATTTGGAACTGCTGCGCAACAAGTGCCACGACCATGAAATGGTGTTCCGCTTTGTGATCGTCCAACCCGGTATTTCGGCCGGCAAGGTTTCCGCTGATCAGCTGGCGGTGCTTGGCACCAGTTACTCGTACATCAAGAGCGTTTCCGGCTCGGATGTGAGAGTCATTACCAGCATTTAGATTAAGTTTGCTACCGTCTGGCGGCGGAGAACTTTCACCCCAATCGCCATTTGAGGAGTCAGGGACGACTATGAGCTTAAACTTGGATACGAGTCGTCCCTGATCGGCAGATATTGGCCGAGAGCTGCCTGTCACCAGCGTCTGCTCCCGGCCAAAAGCGGGCGCTCATACTGTCATTGCACAACCCACGACATCATGGCTCTATAAGGCAATTTCATTGCAGTCCCCCCCCCGTGGCTACTCGCAGTCCCGAAGCAGTGACCGACGTTGAATTGCGGGACTTTCTCTACCACCTGTCATGAGGCTCCCTTGGAATGAACCGATCAGAGCGCCGTAGGTATGACAAAGAGTTTTCCAAGATCCTGAAGAAGGATGGAGACAATTGTGGAGTGTGCCGCAAGCCGCTTCAGCACAACTCTCGTACCTTCGGAGGTGTTCTGCCCGGTGGGCAAGTGGTCCTGACCAGTGAGTGCTGCTATCGCCAGCTTGAAGTCGTCATGGGGTCCGGGGTTTTCATTTCCCAAAACGCTGATGCCGTCAGGGATGTGCTCAACCAGGCGAAAGGGATAGCTGGTGGGCAGCCGGCCTCTGACCCCTTTGAGGCCTCGAAGCGCCTTCAATCGGGGATTGAAAACCTGGATAAGCTCGTTGGGCAAGCTAAGGAGCGGGCTGGTATTTCAGGGCCTATTCAAAATGTCTCGTTGGTAGACACACCATGGTGGTCTGTCCCGGAACTGGTGGACAGGTAGTTAAGAGCTACTGCTCGCATAGCGCCGCTCAAACTCCATCGGACTGAGATAGCCCAGCGTCGAATGGCGGCGACGGTGATTGTAAAAGCGGATGTAG
>NZ_JACVAT010000005.1:0-641137 GCF_014851985.1 Pseudomonas sp. PDM17 | reverse complement strand
CTACATCCGCTTTTACAATCACCGTCGCCGCCATTCGACGCTGGGCTATCTCAGTCCGATGGAGTTTGAGCGGCGCTATGCGAGCAGTAGCTCTTAACTACCTGTCCACCAGTTCCGGGACAGACCATGCGACGAGAGTCTTGCATTCGATCATCCCTAATCATGTGTGGCGATTGGCTACCTGAGAGTGAGATTACTTCGCTCGTCCGCGGGTGGCCAGTCGAGACCACAATGGTGCACTAACGAGCCACTGCAGCATCGGCCTCCCCAAAAGGGACTCACCTGCACTCGTCAGGCAGGCAAAGCTGGCTTCGTGGCGACGTCGAACAGGTGCAAATTCACATTTTCTCCCGACCAAGAAACCCTCTATCCCGGTGCTTTCCAGCCGTATTCCAGCGATTCCATTCACATTTTTTTTGCACGAATAACCGACAATGCCGGCAAGCCACTTCACACTACTCGGCGGTAGTAGATTTCAGGTTCGGCTTCAGGTGTGTTTTCCGCAGGATGTGGCCATCAGACGCGCGAATCTTGTACAGCACATTCTCTTTGAGTAGGTACGTGGTTTCAGGTATTGCCAGAATGATGGATCCAACCAGTGACCCGGTATCCGTACTCACCTCCTGCACTATCGATAGCCCGTGGAGCTGATCCACTTCGACGTTCATAGACTTGGCAGCCTCCCGTAGCGCTCCGTCCTTGCCAGGGTTGTAACCGATCCAGTAAGGAGCGGTGACTAGGAAAAACAGACCTGTCGATATTCACCAGACCAGAAGGAATTGCAGCACCTGGTGCATGCTTTTCTTGAGCCGGATCACCACCGCCATCACTGGTAAGCAGATAGCCGAGCTCACTGCGGCTACTGCTACTTGGCCCGAGAGTGTCATATTGATGAAGCCGACGTATCCGAAGGAGAGCAGATCAGAGAAAGTGAATGACACCTCAGTTCTGCTGATACCGAACTGCTGTAGCAGCCCCACGTAGCGCATGTAGCCCAATACGACCAGTGCAGTGTTCACGACGGCGACCATGATCGTTGCCAGCTTGAGGAGCTGCTCAACGCTCAGGGGCGTGCGACTCGGCGCCATTGACTCTGCGGCATTTAGCGGTGCTGCCGCAGAAACCATGACTGGCGGGCTGATGAGCTCAACACGGACCGTCTTTTCCTTTCTCCAGAACATCCTTACCCCCTTTTTCGTGGCTGACAAAGTATCGCGGGCAATGGGGGTAACGACAGCCCTGAGTGGTCTTTCTAGCAGACCACCTCTTCAATCAGGAATAAGCAGCAGCCAGATCAACGAAAACATTAATAACCAGCGCAAAAATCTTAGCCAAAATTAAATTCATGTATAATGAGAAAACTCAGCAAGGAGAAATATAATGCGACTGCTTCATACTATGTTACGCGTGGGCGATCTCGATAAATCGCTAGACTTCTACACTCGAATTTTGGGAATGACCCTGCTACGCAAGTCAGATTATCCCGAGGGCATGTTCACCCTGGCCTTCGTCGGCTATGGCAACGAAGAAGACAACAGTGTTATCGAGTTAACCCATAACTGGGGCGTCGATAGCTATGAAATTGGAACTGGCTATGGCCATATCGCAATTGAAGTTAAAGATGCCGCCAAAGCATGTGACGATATTCGAAACAATGGTGGCGTTGTTACGAGAGAGGCCGGCCCAATGAAGCACGGCACTACCGTTATTGCTTTTGTCGCCGACCCCGACGGCTATAAGATCGAACTCATTCAGAGGTAGATTTCACCAACTTCAAGGAGGCTGAATTGGCTTTTGCCAACTGCCTCCTTAAGTCAATAACCTCCACCACTAAAGACAACTCTCTAGCCAAAGCTTTCTCATATTCACTTTTATAGAACTCCAAATCTTCCTTTGCTTTACCATCAGGAAGAATGCCTCTATCTAATTTCTCCTTGGCAGCCTTTTCGATTGCCTCAATTAAATCATAAAACACTGGCCGCGATTTTTTAATACTGCCTCGTCCTCGACCAGCTTCTAATGCAACATTATCTTTATTGATTTTAGCATCAGAACTCAATCGAGCCGGAGCCCCCGCAATCAATCGATTAAGCGCATCAAAATACTCATCCAATCCATTCATCATGCTTTCTCCAAAAACTGATTATAGAGCCTTTCATACTCTTCAAGAACAAACTTCTCAGTTCTTCTATAAACAGTGCCATCAGCGAGATCAGAAACAAAACTACGTTGCACTTCGATTAACCTAGCTAATTTCTTCAAGTTCACAACCGAGTCCGAACAATGCGCCAAACAGTATATCCACCGCCCAAATGAACGCTGCTGGCAATCCCCATGCTTCATGCAGCCCCCAACCGGCGTATCCTTATACGAAAGAAGGCCCTTAATAAACTTCCTAATAGTTTCAGACCTAGACTCAAAAGTAACATTATTTCTACTAGAGCTATGAAGTTCAATCCAAGACCCTGCACCGCCAAACAGCCTTTCTTCGCTAGATAATACATTCTCAAAAAAAGAAAGCGCCTCCCCCTCCGGAAGGGTCTCAATATAATCTACAGAAAAATGATCCCTATCGTACTCAAGCATATTTCTCGCAAAAAAACTGCCATCCGAATAGTACCGAGTCATTTCCTCGGTTATGTGCTGCAATTGTCTACGTAAGGAAGTTATTGAAACCAGGCCGGACCTAGAGGCGTACAAGGCCAAAGAACGCCTAAACTGATGAGTTTTCAGCTTCCAGCAACCGCCAACGACAATTCCACTTTCGCCCCAATTGCGAAACGGGTCGACCCTCATAAGTTCATCACAATCCACTTGCTCGATAGTCAGAGACATTTTCTCCACCATCCTCGTAAATCGCGAAATATCAAAATCTACAACCCTTGCCTCATCGCCTCCTTTCGACCAAAACCTCACTACACCTGGAGTGACAAAGAGGCGACAACCAGAGGTCTTATTTACATCCATTCCAATACATGAATAAATCCCTTCTGAAATCTTTTGCGCCAACCTTATGGCTTTGACTCCCTCAGTTGAGGTGACCCATCTCGACTCTCTAGGCTTACCGCCAGAGCGTTTTGTCGTGAAGCCGTGAATCATGTAATGCCGAAGCCCACCATCAACATACGAGCGCAAGCAATCATACGGCAGGTAGTTAACTTCCGAATCACGCATCCCAGAAAAAATATGAATAACACACTTACAAACAAAGAGCATCTCAGTCAAAATATAAAAAGTATTCCTAGAAATTGAATACCCACGTGAAAAATAAAAATCACTCAAACCGAACCTGTCGAGAATTATAGAGAAATCAGCTTTACTCATCCTCCGAAGGCATTTCCATTCTTCAGTGCTTGAGGGCTTTTTACCCCTCAACTCTTTAAGAACCTCAACCAATGAATCCACAACGCCTTCACAAACGTTAATCTCCTCCATCAAATAAGATATTACTTTTGAGAAAATTCGCGTAGGTATTACAGGAGTCTGCTTACATTCAGGAAGTTTCTTTAGAAGACTACTAGCCTCCTGTATGAGGGTTCGGCCAACCGGTCTAAAGGGCAGCGATAAGGCTTCAGGCTCTTGTAGTGCAGAAAGTAGTGACCTGAGATAACACAACTGCCAGCCATCTGAAATATGATGCATGAATAGACGACACTTTTCATCCTCAGATAGAATTTCAAAAACACTGAACCCAGAGGAAACGGAGAATCTGCACATATCAACTAACATATGAAAGTAGCTATCTGCCGTGCTAGGTGAAAGTGGATCGCGCCGCACATTTAGCATATACCAAATTATTTCTTTAGTTTGCCTTACCAACCCCTCCAGGCTCTTGTCACAAGTAAAACTAGGATACCAGTACTTAAAACGCATGATGGTCTTTTCCGGGTCCCCATCATACCGAGGCAGATACCAGTCATCATCGTCAAAAACAGACAAAGCCACACCGTCCCTATCACGACTTACGACGCGTATTGGCTTTCTATCAGTGCAAATTAAAACATCCAGTCCGAGATGAATGTCGTTGAGAGGTTTATTCATACGCCCCTTAGTAGCTTTCATATTAAAGAACCCCAACCTCTATAAGAGACGATATTCGATTTTCCCAATAGGGATCTAATCCGTCTTGAACCGCTATAGACTCTTCCAAAGTCGAGATAGCGTGATTAAGCTCATCTGAATGGGATCCGATCACCTTTAGAATAGAATTTATCCGAGCCAAGGCTGGATCATAGAACTCTCTGACTGAATCAGTACTGGGGTTGAGGTAAGAAAGTCTACTAATAAAATAACGACAACTGATCAACTTCCTTATATCTTCAATATCAGCATGAACCCTAAATTTCTCGCAGAACAAGCACCCCAGATCTGTTTTGCAATCAGGCTCGACTAACGTTGAGTCTGATGCAGCGGGGGAACCATAGTCACTACAACTTCCAGTAGAGATTTTTGTCAGTTCAAAATCTTTCGAGCGAACGACGGCACTCATCAACTTAGAGTAATAGTCCGACAACTCAATACGAGCTCTCTGCTCGCTCCCTTCAGCATAATGATCCTCCACGGTATCAATATTATTCTGAAGAGCCAGCGAAACAACTTCGACACTATATTTCTGCAAAAGAAAGTCAGATTTCGCTGCACGCCATTCGCGAGAAGTTACAAACTCAAATCCCGGATCAATCTTCAACACCCATTTTGATAACTCAGTAGTACATCCAGCCCGCATAGCTTTGACTGGGGAAGAGATATCAGAAAAGGAACATCGAAAGAATAGAGTACTACACGTCCGCCCCGCCAAAAGATAAATTCTAAGCTTAAGAAACTCCTTAAACGCCTGAAGAAATGTTGCCGATATTTCAAAACTCTGTTCACGCCCACTTGCTCTATATTTAATAAGGCGAAACTTCTTTCGCGAGGCTTCTACGGTGTATTCATCACACCATTCCAGCTCCAAGGCACCTGAGAGATTCATTCCAGTATTTGCTTGAAAAAGAACAAAGAACGCATTATGTGCAAGTATGCCCAACATTCTTCTACGAGAGCATTGAGGGTCCTCGTTAGCCTGCTTAAGTGATCTCAATAGACTACTTCTACAAACAGATGCGGAGGCCCTATTCTTATAGAACGACTCACACTCATCCAAACTCCTAATTCGCCCCGCCCTATAATCAACTGCACCGACAGTGTTCTTTAAACTTTCAAATCTATCTATTGCCAAAGGAGACACGAACTTCAGATTCGTAGGGAATATATACATCCCAGCTCCAATATAGTTAGGTAGCTTTAAAAAAAAAGGAAATTTACCAAAGGATGTAACAAAATTAGAATAGCCACTAAAGAGGCATCGAAACATATCAATATTTTTCGAAACCCTACTATCATCCGGAGGCTGAACAGGGGCATCTAAATCAGCATTAGATTGCAAACGCCTAACACCAAACCAAACATAATCGTCACACCACATCTCAGAAAGCTCATTGATAAGAACCACCTGCTTAGTTGAGTAATAATTATTGGCACGGGGAGATCTTTTTGTAAGGTCCTCTAGGAAATCCGTATAAGATAACACTGCCTTCTTACGAATTACTTCATCCTGAAAATCAACTAACTCAAAATTCTCATCACAGAAATCCATAAACTCGCTAACAATTTGAAGATAACCGTGAGCAGTAGTTGGACGAAGGTAGCCACTGATAACTCTGTTCGAAAAATGTTCAACCACCAGCCTCAAATTCCGGGATCGCACAGGGCAAATAGTCGATGTATCTACCAGTTTCGGCTTACCCCTGAGCCTGCCGTTCTTTGATCTAGCTTTGTAACAAAACGCCCCTATATCTATAGAAGTAGCCCCGCCATTAAAGCTAACTATTATTTTCTCGACACTATTATCCTGAATACCTTGAGAGTCTTTTATATCCAGCCTTACCGTACTCCTCTCAGTAAATATCCGCATACCTACCTCCCGAAACTCACATGAAGTTTAACAGCCCCTTATCAGCAATATCTTTGAGATGCTCCTCCCAATCAAACTGCGCAACTGCAACTAAATTATTCAGCCTCCTATAGTCAAGATAAAGATCTGTCGTTTTAAAGCTTTCATGTGAAAGCCTCGTCCTTACATACTCCCGAACATAAGAAAGCGACATCTCATTCCGCTCAACCCTCGGCATCAATGCATCAACAATATTCATTCCGCAGGTAGCGCGAAGATCATGAAATTGATACCTCCAGACATCAGCGCCATTTCTTGAGAGACGAGGAATAACTTGATCATAAATGAACTGACGAACAGCCTGCCCCTCGCTCTTATATCTTGATTGGCTAGCCGTAACGTCTTGCCGCGACAAATAATAGGGCTCACCGCGGTTAGTCATCATAAGATAGTCTGACTCTCTATTTTCTCTTGACCTGAATTTCTCGGCCCTCCCCGCCCACCTCGGACTTTCACGATAAGTCGCGAGCCTGCTCATTAACCAACCAGGAAATAGAAGGGTTATATTCTTACCGTACTTAGTATCTACCCCCGTCTCTGGTCCGGCAAAAACCTGATAGTGACGTCTGTCTTCAAACTCGCCCGCGAATACCCCTGCCCTTAGCGTTAGAACTGTTTGTATTCTGGCACCGGTAAACAATGCTATACAATGAGCCAAAAGCATTTCCGGATTACCAGCTTCTACCAAGACCTCTAAAAGATGTATCTGCCTATCCAAAGGTATGGGCTTCAGCTTCCCGCCATCATATATAATCTCGGTATCTAAAAGCTTAGGGGCTTTTATAGAAAGATCGGTTACCTTGATCTTTCTGAGAATCTTATTTCCAACACGATCTCCTCCGATCAAATACCTCTCGGACTCAACCCACGGATTATTTTCAGGAATGAAAACCCCATTCTCCCCTAACCACCTGTAAAACGAGACAACGGCCCCTATCCTACGTTTAGCTGTACTAGAGCTTATCTCTCGGGATCTAACTTTATTAAGAAGAGATGATCGATATCTATAAGTAACCCTCTTCAGTTTTTCCTCAGGAAAATACGTGTAGCTCAGCTCTTCATCTTCTAGATATCGTTTGAATAGAGAAAGATCCTTCGAAATATCACTACATGTCTCTATTCCAATACTTCCGTTTTTGTACCGGCTGAATAAATAGAAATTAGCTTCGTGCCAAAGCCCCCCGTCTCCACTCAGGACAACGGGAAAAGTGACTGAAGCAGGTAGGCCCAAGCTTGAGTAGCAGGAATGGGGAGACGTGAAGTAGCAGAGAAGAGAGGTCTGGACGCGGTCAGAAGCCCCGCCAAGAGAGGCGACAGTCGTGAATCGACAGTTGCGAATTGAAAGCGAGCGAGCCACGCCTCGAAGCATCGGACAATCCTCATGAGGGTTGTCTGTCCACTTCTAGCCGACTTTAAGATCCTGTCAAATCAGTGAAAAGTTTGGGGTACGTCCGGGTCTTCGACGAAGGCCAGGATGCTGGTGCCGTGCTTCATCGGGCCCGGCTCGCGGGTGATCTTGCCGCCACGGGAGCGGATGTCCTCGCAGGCCTTGTAGACGTCCGCCACTTCCAGGGCGATGTGGCCATAGCCGGTACCCAGCTCGTACTGGTCCACGCCCCAGTTGTAGGTCAGCTCGATGACGCTGTTGTCGTCTTCGTTGCCGTAGCCCACGAAGGCCAGGGTGAACTGGCCGTCCGGATAATCCTTGCGACGCAGCAGGGTCATGCCCAGGACTTCGGTGTAGAAGGCGATGGATTTGTCCATGTCGCCGACGCGCAGCATGGTGTGCAGCAGTCTCATCGGTTCTTTCCTCATCAGGTGCCCGGAGTGCGGGCTTATAAACACAAACCCCGGCTCGTGGCCGGGGTCTGCTTGTCACGGGAGACGCAAGCTTATCAGAACAGCTTGCGGCCCTTGTTCGCGGCGATACGCATGCGCAGCGCGTTGAGCTTGATGAAGCCAGCGGCATCGGCCTGGTTGTAGGCGCCGCCGTCTTCCTCGAAGGTCGCGATGTTGGCATCGAACAGCGAGTCGTCGGACTTGCGGCCGGTGACGATGACATTGCCCTTGTACAGCTTCAGGCGCACGACGCCGTTCACGTGTTCCTGGGAGGCATCGATCATCTGCTGGAGCATTTCGCGCTCCGGGCTCCACCAGTAGCCGGTGTAGATCAGCTTGGCGTAGCGTGGCATCAGCTCGTCTTTGAGGTGAGCGACTTCGCGGTCCAGGGTGATCGACTCGATGGCACGGTGCGCCTTGAGCATGATGGTGCCGCCAGGGGTCTCGTAGCAGCCACGGGACTTCATGCCGACGTAACGGTTCTCGACGATGTCCAGACGGCCGATGCCGTTGGCGCCGCCGATGCGGTTCAGCTCGGTCAGTACCTGGGCCGGAGTCATGTCCTTGCCGTCGATGGCGACGATGTCGCCCTTGCGGTAGGTCAGCTCGATGTAGGTGGCGGTGTCAGGGGCCTTCTCCGGGGAGACAGTCCACTTCCACATGTCCTCTTCGTGCTCGGTCCAGGTGTCTTCCAGCACGCCGCCTTCATAGGAGATGTGCAGCAGGTTGGCATCCATGGAGTACGGCGATTTCTTCTTGCCGTGGCGCTCGATCGGGATGTTGTGCGCTTCGGCGTAGTCCATCAGCTTCTCGCGGGACAGCAGGTCCCACTCGCGCCAGGGAGCGATTACCTTCACGCCCGGCTTGAGCGCGTAGGCGCCCAGCTCGAAACGCACCTGGTCGTTGCCCTTGCCGGTGGCGCCGTGGGAGATGGCGTCAGCGCCGGTGGCGTTGGCGATCTCGATCAGGCGCTTGGCGATCAGCGGACGGGCGATGGAGGTACCCAGCAGGTACTCGCCTTCGTAGACGGTGTTGGCACGGAACATCGGGAAGACGAAGTCGCGGACGAATTCTTCTCGCAGGTCCTCGATGAAGACCTCTTTCACGCCCATCTGCTTGGCCTTGGCGCGGGCCGGTTCGACCTCCTCGCCCTGACCCAGGTCGGCGGTGAAGGTCACCACTTCGCAGTTATAGGTATCCTGCAGCCACTTCAGAATTACCGAGGTGTCCAGGCCACCGGAATACGCCAGGACTACCTTCTTCACGTCCGCCATGCCACTCAACTCCACGGGGGTTGTCACGAAAGGGACCGATTCTACTGTCCGCTCGGAATAATTTACAGAGGGGCGACAGCTTTTGACGACAAAGCGACAAATACTATCGTCGGTGCGACCCGACGCCGCGGGTCAGCCCTTGGGTGTCGCGGGCGGCGTGGCGGGTGGGTTGGCAGCGTTGGCGGCAGGCGCTGCCGGCGCGCCCTGAGCCGGCGCGCTGGCGGTGCTGGGAGCCGGTGCGGCAGGGGCTGGCGGGGCTTCGGCGGGTGCCTGCTCGACGACCGCCTCGCGGGACAGGTTCACCGTTACCCGGCGATTCTTCGCGCGGTTGGCGGCGGAGTTGTTCTTCACCAGCGGGTAGCGCTCACCGTAGAAGCGCACGGTGATCTGCGATTCCGCCACACCATTGGCCTTCAGGTACTCCATCACCGCGATGGCGCGACGGCGCGAGGCCTCGCGGTTGGCCAGGCGGTTGCCACCGTTGTCGGAATGGCCGTCCAGCTCGATGCGATTCACCGTCGGATCGGCCTTCATGTACTGCAGGATGATGTCCAGCTTGGCGCGGCCCAGCGGATCGACCTCGGTGCCGCCGTCCGGGAAGCCGACCTGGCTCTGGCGCACCTGGTCGAAGTTGACCGGGAGCATCTTCGTCGAACAGTCCTGGAACTTCACGTATCCGTCGGCGAAACGCGTTGGCATCAACCGTACCAGCAGGTTCTCGCCGGTGCGCGTGCGGTGGCGAACCTCCGGAGCACGTCCCTCCAGCAGGCCGCCGAGCAGGCGCCCGGCCTGCTGCTGGGTGCTGTTGAAAGGCACCTCGCCCGAGCCCACCTGCACCGCCCCCAGGTTCAGGTCGCCCTGCCCCGGACGCCACGGCGGCGCGGCCGCCAGCAGGGTTGCCGAGCCGCTGCCCAGCCAGCCCGTCTGCGGCTTGAGACGGAAGGTCGGCTGCTCGCCGGCGCGCCAGACGAACTCGCCCAGGCCGAAACCGGCCACGCTCTGCGACAGCCGGCACTCGAACTGGTCACCCTCCACCGTCCATTGCGCACTTTCCATGCGCGTCTGGAAGGTCAGCCCCCAGGCCGGGAGGCTGGCACAGAGAGCGAGCAGGAGAAGGGAGGGTTGGCGCACGGTGGCTTCCATACAGATAAAGAGGCGTCCCAGATTCTATCGGTCGACCTCGGCAAAACTTGATAGCGAGTGCCGGCGGCGGCCTTTTCCGGTAGCATTTCACCCTCTTCCCGCTGCAACCGCACCCCTGGAATCCGCATGTCCGACCGCCTGACACTCCTGCGCCCCGACGACTGGCACATCCACCTGCGCGACGGCGCCGCACTCGCGCAAACCGTCGGCGACGCCGCCCGCACCTTCGGCCGCGCCATCATCATGCCGAACCTGGTCCCGCCGGTACGCAACGCCGCCGAAGCCGACGCCTACCGCCAGCGTATACTGGCCGCCCGTCCCGCCGGCAGCCGCTTCGAGCCGCTGATGGTGCTGTACCTCACCGACCGCACCAGCGCCGAGGAAGTCCGCGCTGCCAAGGCGTCCGGCTTCGTGCACGCCGCCAAGCTGTATCCGGCCGGCGCCACCACCAACTCCGATTCCGGCGTCACCAGCGTCGACAACATCTTCCACGTGCTCGAAGCCATGGCCGAAGTCGGCCTGCCGCTGCTGGTACACGGCGAAGTGACCCGCGCCGAGGTCGACGTGTTCGACCGTGAGAAGCGCTTCATCGACGAACACCTGACCCGCGTGGTCGAGCGTTTCCCGACCCTCAAGGTGGTCTTCGAGCACATCACCACCGGCGACGCCGCCGCCTTCGTCAAGGCCGCCCCGGCCAACGTCGGCGCCACCATCACCGCACACCACCTGCTGTACAACCGCAACCACATGCTGGTTGGCGGCATCCGCCCGCACTTCTATTGCCTGCCGATCCTCAAGCGCAACACCCATCAGGAAGCCCTGCTGGATGCCGCCACCAGCGGCAGCCCGAAGTTCTTCCTCGGCACCGACTCGGCCCCCCACGCGCGCCACGCCAAGGAAGCCGCCTGCGGTTGCGCCGGCTGCTACACCGCCTACGCCGCCATCGAGCTGTACGCCGAAGCCTTCGAACAGCGCAATGCGCTGGACAAGCTGGAAGGTTTCGCCAGCTTCCACGGCCCGGATTTCTACGGCCTGCCGCGCAACAGCGACCGCATCACCCTGGTCCGCGAAGAGTGGGAAGCCCCGGCGGCCCTGCCGTTCGGCGATTTCGACGTCGTCCCGCTGCGCGCGGGTGAAAAACTGCGCTGGCGCCTGCTGGAGACCGAGGCATGAGTGACGAGAACGAAATCTTCGAAGAAGAACTCGACGGTTCCTTCCCGCCCGGCCCGCGCCACCCGATGGCGCGCCGCTTCCGTGGCTACCTGCCGGTCGTGGTAGACGTCGAGACCGGTGGCTTCAACGCTGGCACCGACGCCCTGCTGGAAATCGCTGCCGTCACCATCGGCATGGACGAAAGCGGCTACCTGTTCCCCGAGCACACCTACTTCTTCCGTGTGGAGCCCTTCGAAGGCGCCAACATCGAGCAGGCGGCGCTGGAGTTCACCGGCATCAAGCTGGACCACCCGCTGCGCATGGCCGTGCCGGAAGAACAGGCGCTGACTGAAATCTTCCGCGGCATCCGCAAGTCGCTGAAGTCCAATGGCTGCAAGCGGGCGATCCTGGTCGGCCACAACAGCAGCTTCGACCTGGGCTTCCTCAATGCGGCGGTGAACCGCAGCGGCGTGAAACGCAATCCGTTCCACCCGTTCTCCAGCTTCGACACCGCTACCCTCGCCGGCCTCGCCTACGGCCAGACCGTCCTGGCCAAGGCCTGCCAGACAGCCGGCATCGAGTTCGACAACCGCGAGGCCCACTCGGCGCGCTATGACACCGAGAAGACTGCCGAGCTGTTCTGCGGCATCGTCAACCGCTGGAAGGAATTCGGCGGCTGGATGGAAGACGATCACTGATCGCGCCTTCCTGAATAAAAAGCCCCGCAATCGCGGGGCTTTTTTATTCACCAGCAGCCTTACAGCTTGCCGGCGTTCTCGGCCAGGTAGGCGGCAACGCCTTCGGGCGAGGCGGTCATGCCCTTGTCGCCCTTCTTCCAGTTGGCCGGGCAGACTTCGCCGTGCTCCTCGGTGAACTGCAGGGCGTCGACCAGACGCAGCAGCTCGTCCATGTTGCGGCCCAGCGGCAGGTCGTTGACGATCTGCGAACGCACCACGCCGTTCTGGTCGATCAGGAAGGCACCACGGAAAGCCACGCCGCCTTCGGATTCGACGTCATAGGCCTTGGCGATCTCGTGTGTGATGTCGGCGGCCAGGGTGTACTTGACCGGGCCGATGCCGCCCTTGTCCACCGGGGTGTTGCGCCAGGCGTTGTGGGTGAAGTGGGAATCGATGGAAACGCCGATCACTTCGACGTTGCGCGCCTGGAAGTCGGGGATGCGGTGGTCCAGGGCGATCAGCTCGGATGGGCACACGAAGGTGAAATCCAGCGGGTAGAAGAACACCAGGCCGTACTTGCCCTTGATGGCTTCGGACAGCACGAAGCTGTCGACGATCTCGCCGGTGCCCAGCACGGCGGCCACGTTGAAATCGGGAGCTTTCTTACCTACGAGTACGCTCATTCCTTGTCTCCGGAAATGGTGAGGCGCTTGGGAGCGAAAAGCCCGCTGCCTGGTCGAAACTGCCGGGCTTGAGGGGTTGCCGCTCCAGTGGGGCAGCCATCATACACCTGGCGCGCAACGCCTTCATCCATGCGGCTTTCGCGGCTGATTCACTGACCTCACGACCATTTATCGGAGACCACGAAAGGGGTTCCTGGTAAATTTTGACAATCATTCTCATTATTATTAGTATCGCTTCCAACAACCCCACAGCGACTGTAGTGCAACCATGTACGTCTGCCTCTGCAACGGTGTTACCGATACTCAGATCCGCGATGCGATCTACGACGGCGCCTGCAACTATCGTGAAGTGCGCGAGTGCACCGGCGTCGGCACTCAATGTGGCAAGTGCGCCTGCCTGGCCAAACAGGTGGTTCGCGATACCCTCGGCGAGCTGCAAAGCGCCCAGGCGATGAACTACAACCTGGCCTACGCGGCGGGTTGAGAAAAAAGACCGCTGATCGATTCAGCCAAAATTCCAAAGAAACCGGGCTCTGGCCCGGTTTTTTTATGCCTGTAATTCAGTGGTTTAGCGCCAAGTTGCGGAATGAAAACATTCGCATTCATATTCCTTTTTATAACAAATTCAAGGACTTATGTTTGACAGATGGTTATAAGGGCGCGAGAATTTCAATCTCTCCCACTCCACACGGCAGGACCCCGGCATGAAAGGCGACAAGAAAGTCATCCAGCATCTGAACAAGATCCTCGGCAACGAGCTGATCGCCATCAACCAGTACTTCCTGCACTCGCGCATGTGGAACGACTGGGGCCTGAAGCGCCTCGGCGCGCACGAGTACCACGAGTCCATCGATGAGATGAAGCACGCCGACAAGCTCATCGAACGCATCCTGTTCCTCGAAGGCCTGCCCAACCTGCAGGACCTGGGCAAGCTGCTGATCGGCGAGAACACCCAGGAAATGCTGCAGTGCGACCTGAACCTGGAACTCAAGGCCTGCAAGGACCTGCGCGACGCCATCGTGCATTGCGAAAGCGTGCATGACTACGTCAGCCGCGACCTGCTCAAGGACATCCTCGAGTCCGAGGAAGAGCACATCGACTACCTGGAAACCCAGCTGGGCCTGATTCAGAAAGTCGGTCTGGAAAACTACCTGCAGTCGCACATGCACGAAGACGACTGATAGAAAAAAGGCACCGGCGCTGTTGTGGACGCCGGTGCCCTCTCCTTCTAGACGTTCGCCTTTGGCGGACGGCGCACCAGTGACGCCTTCAGCACCAACCCTGCGCACAGCCCCACCACCACCAGCAACGACAGGCGCAGGCCCACGTGCTCGGCGAGGAAGCCGATCAGCGGCGGGCCCATCAGCAAGCCGCCATAGCCGAACGACGCTACCGCCGCCACGCCGCGCGAAGGCTCGACGCCCGGCCGGTTGCCCGCCGCGCCGATCAGGATCGGCACCACCACCGACAGTCCCGCGCCCACCAGGGCGAATCCGGCAATCGCGCCGGCAACCCACGGACTGAACAGCGCCAGGAACATGCCCGCGATGGCCAGCAGCGCCAGGTTGCGCACCAGCGCCTCGTCGGCGAAGCGCACTCGCAGGCGATCGCCGAACAGCCGGCCCAGCACCATGGTCGCGGAGAATGCCGCGAAGCCCAGCGCTGCCAGGCGTTCGGACGCGCCCAGCACCTGGTGCAGCAGCAAGGCGCCCCAGTCGGCGACCGCTCCTTCGGAAACGAACGCGCAGAGGGTCAGCAAGCCCAGACCGATCAAGGCCGGTGGCGGCAGGCGCCAGCCACGTTGGGCTGGCGCCTCCTCCTCCATAGGTTCCGGACGTCCCTCGAACAAATGGCGGGCGAAGAACGGCAGGATCGCCACGGCGACCAGTGCCAGCAGGCTGAAGTGCCAGATCGGCGCGAGGTCGGCGAAGGCTGCCGCGCCGACAGCACCGACCAGCCCACCCAGGCTGTACATGCCATGCAAACTGGAGATGCACGGGCGGCCGAGACGCCGCTCGACTTCCACCGCCTGGGTGTTCATCGCCACGTCCATGGTCGCAAAGGTCAGGCCGACGGCGAGGAAGCCCGCCGCCAGTACCCAGACATCCTGCGCCAGCCCGAGCAAGGGGAAGGTCGCCATCAGCGCCAACCCGGAAATCACGGTGATCGCCCGGCTGCCATAGCGCCGCACCAGCGCGCCGGCGAAGGCGAACGCCAGCAGCGCGCCGAAGCCAGCGCCCAGAAGCGCCTGGCCCAGTTGCTGCTCGTCGACCCCGGTCATGCTCTTGAGGGCCGGCACCCGCCCCATCACGCTGCCATGGACCATCCCGCCCATGGCGAAGCAGTATCCGCACGCCCAGCGCGCGGCGTTGGCCCGCGTCTGTTCAGTCATCTTTTATTTCTTCCCAAAAACAAAGCCCCGCCAAGGCGGGGCTTTGTGCGACAGCACGAAAGACTCAGGCGTTGGCCTTGCTCACGGCGTCCTTGATCAGCGGTTGCAGCTCACCCTTCTCGAACATCTCGGCCAGGATGTCGCTGCCGCCGACCAGTTCACCACCGACCCACAGTTGCGGGAAGGTCGGCCAGTTGGCGTACTTGGGCAGGTTGGCGCGGATTTCCGGGTTCTGCAGGATGTCGACATAGGCGAATTTCTCGCCGCAAGCCATCAGCACCTGCGCGGCGCGGGACGAGAAACCGCACTGGGGAGCGTTCGGCGAACCCTTCATGTACAGCAGAACAGGGTTGCTGGAGATCTGCTCTTTGATGGTATCGATGATATCCATGAACTTCCTCGGCTTAACTATCAGACACTGACCCGGCAGTCGCCTCTGGGGGCACAGGCCGGCACGGTACCGCGCATTGTACTGCAAAGCCGAGTGCAACGCTCGGCTTTGCAGGTGACGTGCGTCAGCTTGTCAGGCCGCCTCGACCTCCACCGGCACGCCGTTGAGCGCAGTGTTGCCGGAGAGTGCATCCAGGTGGCGCTCGTCGGTCAGGTCGTTGGCGCTGGCACCGCCCTGCTCGCGCGCGATGGCCAGTTGCACGCCCGGTCGCCCGTGGCCCCAGCCGTGGGGCAGGCTGACCACGCCGGCCATGACTTCATCGCTGGAAGCCACTTCGATCTCGATGCTGCCGACCCGCGAGCGCACCCGTACCTTCTGCCCGTCCACCAGCCCGCGCGACGCCAGGTCCTGCGGGTGCATCAGCAATTGGTGGCGCGGCTTGCCCTTCACCAGGCGGTGATAGTTGTGCATCCACGAGTTGTTGCTGCGCACGTGGCGGCGGCCGATCAGCAGCAGTTGGTCGATGGCATGCGACTGGCTGTCGGCGAAGCGGCGCAGGTCGTTGAGGAAAATCTCCGGTGCCGCCTCGATGCTGCGGCTGGCGGTCTTCAGGCGCGGCGCCAGGTTCGGCTGCAGCGGCCCCAGGTCCAGCCCGTGCGGGTGCTCGCGCAGCCGCGCCAGGTTGAGTTTGTGCTCGCTGGCGTCGCCGTAGGGACCAAAGCGCAGGCCCATTTCAATCATCTGCTCCGGCGCCATGGTCGGCTTCAGCTCAGCTCCCTGGCGCGCAGCGTAGGCCTTGGCCAGGCCGACGAAGATTTCCCAGTCGTGCAGCGCCCCTTCGGGCTTGGGCAGTATCGCCTCGTTGAAGCGGGTGACGTTGCGCACTGCGAAGACATTGAAGGTGGTGTCGTAGTGATCGTGCTCCAGCGGCGCGGTGGGCGGCAGGATCAGGTCGGCGTAGCGGGTCGTCTCGTTGATGTACAGATCGACGCTGAGCATGAACTCCAGGCCATCCAGCGCCTGCTCCAGGCGACGGCCATTGGGCGTGGACAGCACCGGGTTGCCGGCCACCGTCACCAGCGCGCGCACCTGCCCCTCCCCTTCGGTGAGCATTTCCTCGGCCAGCGCCGCCACCGGCAGCTCGCCGCCGTATTCCGGCAGGCCGGACACGCGGCTCTGCCAGCGATTGAAAGCGCCGCCCGCAGTGGTCGCCACCAGGTCCACCGCTGGCGTGGTGCACAGGGTGCCGCCGACGCGGTCGAGGTTGCCGGTGACCAGGTTGATCAGTTGCACCAGCCACTGGCACAGGCTGCCGAAGACTTGCGTCGAAACACCCATGCGCCCGTAGCAGACCGCCTTATCGGCGGCGGCGAAAGCCCGCGCCAGCTGGCGGATATCCTCGGCCGGCACACCGCAGCGCGCGGCCATGGCTTCGACCTTGAACGGCGCCAGCGCTTCGCGTACCGCCTCCAGACCATTCACCGGCAAGGCGGTTGCGCGGGTCAGTCCTTCGCTGAGCAGCGTGTCGAGGATGCCCAGCAGCAAGGCTGCATCCTCGCCGGGACGGACGAACAGATGCTGGTCCGCCAGCGCCGCTGTCTCGGTGCGGCGCGGGTCGACCACCACCAGCTTGCCACCGCGCGCCTTCAGCGCCTTCAGGCGTTTCTCCACGTCCGGGACGGTCATGATGCTGCCGTTGGAGGCCAGCGGGTTGCCGCCCAGGATCAGCATGAAGTCGGTGTGGTCGATGTCGGGAATCGGGATCAGCAGGCCATGGCCGAACATCTGCTGGCTGACCAGATGATGCGGCAGCTGGTCCACCGAGGTCGCCGAATAGCGGTTGCGGGTCTTCAGCTGGCCGAGGAAGTAGTTGCTGTGGGTCATCAGCCCGTAGTTGTGCACACTGGGATTGCCCTGGTACACGGCCACGGCGTCGTTGCCATGGCGTAAACGAATCTCGGCGAGACGCGTGGCGACCAGCTCGAAAGCCTCGTCCCAGCCGATCGGCTGCCACTCGTTGCCGACGCGGCGCACGGGCTGGCGCAGGCGGTCCGGGTCGTTCTGGATGTCCTGCAGCGCCACCGCCTTGGGGCAGACGTGGCCGCGGCTGAAGCTGTCCAGGGCATCGCCCTTGATCGAGAGGATGCGCTCGTCCTCGGTCTCGATGGTCAGGCCGCAGATGGCCTCGCACAGGTGGCACGCACGGTGATGGAGGGTCTTGCTCATGGCTCGCCTCGTTATTGTTGTCGCCGGCGCCTCATGGGGCCGGTCGCGGGGTCGAAAGCACTATGAATCCTGGCCTGGCGAAGCACCACCAGCTTCCGTCGGGTGAATCGCGGGGCATCAGGAACGACCATGTTGAAGCCCCACCCGACGGGCCTTCCGGGGGAAACTTGCGTAGATCCGTCATTTCCTTATAGGATCGCGCCTTCCCCCATTTTCCGCTCCATGCGGTCCCGCCGCAGGTTCAGCCCGTTTTTTCTCACGAAAGCCGGTCGGTACCTCGGCCTGATTCTGAGAATAAGTAGTAGGTACGAACCATGAGCGCACGTCACTTCCTCTCGATGCTGGATTACACGACCGAAGAACTGCTCGGTCTGATCCGCCGCGCCACCGAGCTGAAGGACCTGCGAGACCGAGGCGTGCTCTACGAACCGTTGAAGAACCGCGTGCTGGGCATGATTTTCGAGAAGGCCTCGACCCGTACGCGGATTTCCTTCGAAGCCGGCATGATCCAGCTCGGCGGCCAGGCCATCTTCCTCTCCCCGCGCGACACCCAGTTGGGCCGTGGCGAGCCGATCGCCGACGCCGCACGGGTGATGTCGCGAATGGTCGATGCGGTGATGATCCGCACCTTCGCCCACAGTAACCTGATCGAGTTCGCCGAAAACTCCCGAGTGCCGGTGATCAATGGCCTGTCGGACGACCTGCATCCCTGCCAGTTGCTGGCCGACATGCAGACCTTCTTCGAGCACCGCGGCAGCATCGCCGGCAAGACCGCGGCCTGGATCGGCGACGGCAACAACATGTGCAACAGCTACATCGAGGCGGCGATCCGCTTCGACTTCCAGCTGAACGTGGCCTGCCCGGAGGGTTACGAGCCGAATGCCGCGTTGATGGCGCTGGCTGGCGATCGCGTGAAGATCTTCCGCGACCCGCGCAAGGCGGTGGCCGGTGCGCACCTGGTAAGCACCGACGTCTGGGCCTCCATGGGCCAGGAAGACGAAGCGGCCGCGCGCCTGCGCCTGTTCCAGCCATATCAGGTAACACGTGCGCTGCTCGACGGCGCGGCGGCGGATGTACTATTCATGCACTGCCTGCCGGCCCACCGTGGCGAAGAGATCAGCGAAGACCTGCTGGACGACGCACGCTCCGTGGCCTGGGACCAGGCGGAAAACCGTCTCCACGCCCAAAAGGCGCTGCTCGAACTGTTGGTCGAGCACGCCCACTACGCCTGAATCCGTTCCGAGTCCAATGACCCAACCGCTGCTGCTCAACCTCGAAGATCTTTCCTGTGGCTATGAACAGCAGCGTGTGGTGCAAGGCGTCAGCCTGCACCTGAACGCCGGCGACATCGGCTGCCTGCTCGGCCCCTCGGGCTGCGGCAAGACCACCACCCTGCGCGCCATCGCCGGCTTCGAGCCGGTGCAGGCCGGCCGCATCGAACTGGCCGGCGAAGTGATTTCCCGCCCCGGCTTCACCCTGTCGCCGGAGAAGCGCCGGATCGGCATGGTGTTCCAGGACTACGCGCTGTTCCCGCACCTGTCGGTGGCGGACAACATCGCCTTCGGCATTCGCAAGCACCCCGAGCGCGAGCGCATCGTCGGCGAATTGCTGGAGCTGGTGAAGCTCGACGACCTCGGCCAGCGCTTCCCCCACGAGCTCTCCGGCGGCCAGCAGCAACGCGTGGCCCTGGCCCGCGCGCTGGCGCCGCAGCCGCAATTGCTGCTGCTCGACGAACCCTTCTCCAACCTCGACGTGGAACTGCGCCGCCAGCTCAGCCACGAGGTGCGCGACATCCTCAAGGCTCGCGGCACCAGCGCGGTCCTGGTCACCCACGACCAGGAAGAGGCATTCGCCGTCAGCGACCACGTCGGCGTATTCCGCCATGGCGTGCTGGAGCAGTGGGACACCCCGTTCAACCTCTACCACGAACCGCAGACACCCTTCGTCGCCAGCTTCGTCGGCCAGGGTTATTTCATTCGCGGACAGATGTGCGGACGCGATGCGGTGCAGACCGAACTGGGCCTGCTGCGCGGCAACCGCGCCTACAGCCTGCCGGACGGCAGTGCGGTGGATGTGCTGCTGCGCCCGGACGACCTGGTGCCGGCCGCCGATGGCGCGCTGAAGGCGCGGATTGTCGGCAAGTCGTTCCTCGGCGCGGCGACGCTCTATCGTCTGCAACTGCCCACCGGCACCCAGCTGGAATCGCTATTTCCCAGCCACTCCGACCATCAACCGGGCGACGAAGTGGCCATCGGCGTCGCCGCCGAGCACCTGGTGCTGTTCCCGGCACAGGGCAGCGTGGCGCTCTAGCCGAGCGCGCCGTCCAACTCGAGCATCAACGCCGGCAGCAACTCGAACAGGTCGCCCTGCAGGCCGTAGTCGGCGATTTCGAAGATCGGTGCGTCCGGATCGAGGTTGATCGCGGCGATGACCTTGGCGTCCTTCATCCCCGCCACGTGCTGCACCGCACCGGATATCCCTACCGCCAGGTAAAGCTCCGGCGCGACGATGCGCCCGGACTGGCCGATCTGCAGCTCCGCCGGTGCGAAACCTGCGTCCACCGCCGCCAGCGAAGCGCCCACGGCGCCGTGCAGGCGATCCGCCAGGGGATAGAGCGCCGCGAAGCCTTCCTCGGTCTGCAGCCCGCGCCCGCCAGCGACTATTACCCGCGCCGCTTCCAGTGCCGGGCGTTCGAAGTCCGGATGCTCCTCACCCTGCCAGGACGAAAGCGCGAGATCGCCCGCCCCATTGCGTCTTTCCAGCTCGGCGTTGCCGCCTTCAGCGGAAACCGGGTCGAAGGCCGTTGGCCGGATACCCAGCACTTTCAGCCGCCCTGCGCAGCGCACCGTGGCAATCGCATTGCCGGCGTAGATCGGGCGCTGGAAGGTCTCGTCATCGATCACCGCGATGACATCGGAAACCGCATCGACGTCCAGCAGCGCGGCAATACGCGGCAGGCAATCACGGCCCATGGCGCTGGCAGGCGCGAGAATATGGCTGTAGCCGGGAGCGAGCTGCACGACCAGTGCGGAGAGATTTTCCGCCAGCAGGTGGTCGTAGGCGGAATCGTCCACCAGCACGACGCGCGTGATGCACTCGATGCCGCGAGCGTGCTCCGCCAGTTGGGCCAGGCCGCTGCCGGCCAGCAGCAGATGCACCTCACCGCCGACCTGCCGGGCGGCCGCCAGGGCGTTCAGGGTCGCCGGGGCAAGAACGGGGGAGCCGGTGTGGGTGTGATAGTCAGCGATGACCAGGGTTGCCATGGGCCTTCCTCCGAAGCTGCGAACCGCGCCAGAGGGGCGCGGTTTTCAGTGAAGGCCAGCCTACGCCGGGAAGACGAAATCTCCCCGGTCACAGATCAAACAACCAGCAGACGACCGCTGGCCACCAGGCGCGCATAACCGGCGATGCTCACGCGGTCGTCCTCCAGGCGGCACCACAGCTCGCCGCCGCGCTCGGAGCACTGGAAGGCGCGCATCTGCAGCTTGTTCAGGCGGCCCGACCAGTAGGGGATCAGGCTGCAGTGGGCGGCGCCGGTCACCGGGTCTTCGTTGAGGCCGATGGCCGGGGCGAAGAAGCGCGAGACGAAGTCATAGTCATCGCTGCGCGCAGTGACGATCACCCCCAGGTACGGCAGACGCGCCAGGGCGGCGAAATCCGGCTTGCAGTCGCGCACGGCCTGCTCGGATTCCAGCAGCGCCAGCAGGTGCGAGGCGTTGCTCAGTGCGTCCACCACGTCCACGCCCAATGCGCTGGCCAGTTCCACGGTGGCGCCGGTTTCGCTCGGCGGCTGCGCCGGGAAGTTCAGCGCCAGACGGCCCTCCTCGCGGGTCACGCGCAGCGGGCCGGACAGCGAATTGAGCTCCAGCACCTCGCCCGGCTCATCGAACACCTCGAACAGCACGTGGGCGCTGGCCAGAGTGGCGTGGCCGCACAGCGGCACCTCGGCGGTCGGGGTGAACCAGCGGATGCGCCAGCCCTCGGGTTCCTTCACCAGGAAGGCGGTCTCCGAGAGGTTGTGCTCGGCGGCGATCTTCTGCATCAGCTCGTCGTTCAGCCAAGCATCGAGGCGGTAGACCATGGCCGGGTTGCCGGCGAAAGGACGGTCGGTGAAGGCGTCCACCTGATGGAAGTCGAGCAGCATGGCGATCTCCTTGTAAGTGATGGCCGAGCATGACAGAAGCCGGCGGGCGGCGAACCGTACAGTGGGGACCACACAGTCCCCGGGGTTGAGCGATCAGGGGCGGCCGATGGGCGCGAACTTCGCCGAGGTCAGGCCGGCCAGCGTCTCGGCGCTCAGCTCCACTTCCAGACCGCGTCGGCCAGCGCTGACATGGATAGTCGGGAAGCCCTGGGCGGATTCGTCGATGAAGGTGCGCAGGCGCTTCTTCTGTCCCAGCGGGCTGATGCCGCCAACCAGGTAGCCAGTGGCGCGCTGCGCAGCGTTGGGGTCGGCCATGTCGGCCTTCTTCACGCCCGCCGCGTGGGCCAGCGCCTTGAGGTCCAGGCTGCCCACCACCGGCACCACCGCCACCAGCAGTTCGCCCTTCTCGCTTGCCGCCAGCAGCGTCTTGAACACCCGCGCCGGGTCGAGGTTGAGCTTCTCGGCGGCCTCCAGGCCGTAGGACGGCGCCTTGGGGTCGTGCTCGTAGCTCAGCACGTGGTGTTCGGCGCGGTTCTTTTTCAGCAGGTCGATGGCGGGGGTCATGATCGGCGGGCTTCTCGCAGGCGGCTTTCCAGCGCATAACAGTAAGCCAAGGTGTGGCGTACTGCACGGTGTTCGCTTCACCGACGGGGATGAATCCCGTATGTTCACCGCCAATCCCTACCCGGCCCTGCCGCCGGGGTTGCCGAACGGAATCCGCACAAGGCCGCTGCCATGACCGACCTTACGAACAAGAAATACGTCGTCGCCCTCGACCAGGGCACCACCAGCTCGCGCGCCATCATCTTCGACCACGACGCCAACGTGGTCAGCACGGCCCAGCGCGAGTTCGCGCAGATCTACCCGCAGCCGGGCTGGGTCGAACACGACCCGATGGAGATCTGGGCGACCCAGAGCTCGACCCTGGTGGAAGCCCTCGCCCAGGCCAGCATCAGCGTCGCCGAAGTGGCCGCCATCGGCATCACCAACCAGCGCGAAACCACCCTGGTGTGGGACAAGAGCACCGGCCGGCCGATCCACAACGCCATCGTCTGGCAGTGCCGGCGCAGCGCGGCGATCTGCGAGCAGCTCAAGCGCGACGGCCTGGAACAGCACATCCGCGACACCACCGGGCTGGTCATCGATCCCTATTTCTCCGGCACCAAGCTCAAATGGATCCTCGACAACGTCGAAGGCGCCCGTGAACGCGCGCAACGCGGCGAGTTGCTGTTCGGCACGGTCGACAGCTGGCTGATCTGGAAGCTCACCGAAGGCGAGGTGCACGTCACCGACTACACCAACGCCTCGCGCACCCTGATGTTCGATATCCACAAGCGCGACTGGGACGAACGCCTGCTCACCGCGCTGGACGTACCGCGCGCGATGCTGCCGCAGGTGCGCCCGTCGTCCGAGGTGTACGGCCACGCCAAGGTCGGCGGCCTGGGTGTGCACCGCACGCCGATTGCCGGGATCGCCGGCGACCAGCAGGCCGCGCTGTTCGGGCAGATGTGCGTGGAGCCGGGCCAGGCGAAGAACACCTACGGCACCGGCTGCTTCCTGCTGATGAATACCGGCGCCAACGCGGTGAAATCCACCCACGGCCTGCTCACCACCATCGCCTGCGGACCGCGCGGCGAAGTGGCCTATGCGCTGGAAGGCGCGGTGTTCAACGGCGGCTCCACCGTGCAGTGGCTGCGCGACGAACTGAAGGTGATCAACGACGCCCACGACTCCGAGTACTTCGCCACCAAGGTGAAGGACAGCAATGGCGTCTACCTGGTCCCCGCCTTCACCGGCCTCGGCGCGCCCTACTGGGACCCGTACGCCCGTGGCGCGCTGTTCGGCCTGACCCGTGGGGTGAAGGCCGACCACCTGATCCGCGCCACCCTGGAGTCCATCGCCTACCAGACCCGCGACGTGCTCGACGCCATGCAGCAGGACGCCGGCGAACCGCTGCGCGCCCTGCGCGTGGATGGCGGCGCGGTGGCCAATAACTTCCTCATGCAGTTCCAGGCCGACATCCTCGGCACCCCGGTGGAGCGCCCGCAGATGCGCGAGACCACCGCCCTCGGCGCCGCCGTGCTGGCGGGCCTGGCCTGCGGTTTCTGGGGCAGCCTGGGCGAGCTGAAGAACAAGGCGGTGATCGAGCGGGTGTTCCAGCCGGCCTGTGACGAGGCAGAGCGCACTCGCTTGTATGCCGGGTGGAAGAAAGCCGTGGAGCGCACCCGCGGCTGGGCTGCGGACGACTGAAAGTTGGGTGCCATTTCTACCCTCACCCTAGCCCTCTCCCAGAGTGAGAGGGGACTGATCGGTGCAGGCTGACACCGTGGCATCAGCCGGTATGGACGGCTCCCTCTCCCTCCGGGAGAGGGCTGGGGTGAGGGAAAGCCGCCCGCGCCGAACTCGCCTGGCATGACAGCAAGGCCCCCGCTGCGGCATCCTTGCCCTCCCGGCCCGTCCGCACGAGCACAGCGCATGAACCTGCCACCCCGACAGCAAAGCATCCTCGACCTGGTCCGCGAGCGCGGCTACCTGAGCATCGAGGAACTCGCCCAGCAGTTCGCCGTGACGCCGCAGACCATCCGCCGCGACATCAACCAGCTCGCCGAGCAGAACCTGCTGCGCCGCTACCACGGCGGCGCGGCCTGGGACTCGAGCATCGAGAACACCGCCTACAACACCCGCGCCGACCAGATGCGCGACGAGAAGCAGCGCATCGCCGACGCCATCGCCGCGCACATCCCGGACAACGCTTCGCTGTTCATCAATATCGGCACCACCACCGAGGCCATCGCCCGCTCCCTGCTCGGCCACCAGAACCTCAAGGTCATCACCAACAACCTGCACGTCGCCAGCATCCTCGCCGGCAAGGACGACTTCGAAGTGCTGATCGCCGGCGGCACCGTGCGCGGCGACGGCGGCGTGGTCGGGCAGGCGGCAGTGGACTTCATCGAGCAGTTCCGCGTCGACTTCGCCGTGGTCGGCATCAGCGGTATCGACGAGGACGGCAGCCTGCTGGACTTCGACTACCAGGAAGTGCGCGTCTCCCGCGCCATCATCGACAACGCCCGTCAGGTGTTCCTCGCCGCCGACTCCAGCAAGTTCGGGCGCAACGCCGTGGTGCGCCTGGGGCCGATCTCCCTGGTCAGCCGGGTGTTCACCGACAGCCCGCCGCCCGCCGCCGTGGCGCGCCTGCTGCACCAGCACAAGGTCCAGCTCGAACTGGTCTGAGCCGCGCTCACCGCCTTCACTTTCGAACATTCAGACGAATGCCTGCGCGAATTCGCGCTGAAGGCTGGTCATATTTCATTCACTGAACTAGGATATTTTCGAAAACGAACATCACAAGATTCACTTTCAATCCCCAAGGCGGCCCCCATGATCCCAACCAGCAAGCGCCACGCGCCCCTGGCCGAAGTCTATGACCTGGCCGTCGTCGGTGGCGGCATCAATGGCGCGGGGATCGCGGCGGACGCTGCCGGGCGCGGGTTGTCGGTGTTCCTTTGCGAACAGCACGACCTCGCCGCCCACACCTCCTCCGCCAGCAGCAAGCTGGTCCACGGCGGCCTGCGCTACCTGGAACACTACGAATTCCGCCTGGTCCGCGAAGCCCTCGCCGAACGCGAAGTGCTGCTGGCCAAGGCACCGCACATCGTCCACCCGCTGCGTTTCGTGCTTCCCCACCGCCCGCACCTGCGCCCGGCCTGGATGATCCGCGCCGGCCTGTTCCTCTATGACCACCTGGGCAAGCGCGAGAAGCTGCCGGCTTCCCGTGGCGTGCGCTTCGGCCTCGACAGCCCGCTGAAGGGCGAAATCACCCGCGGCTTCGAATACTCCGACTGCTCGGTAGACGACGCCCGCCTCGTGGTACTCAATGCCATGGCCGCCCGCGAGAACGGCGCCCATGTGCACCCGCGCACCCGCTGCGTCAGCGCCCGGCGCAGCAAGGGCCTGTGGCACCTGCACCTGGAGCGCCGCGACGGCAGCCTGTACTCGGTGCGCGCCCGCGCGCTGGTCAATGCCGCCGGCCCCTGGGTCGACCGCTTCCTTCGCGAGGAACTGCGCCAGAAGCCGCCCTACGGCATCCGCCTGATCCAGGGCAGCCACCTGATCGTGCCGCGCCTGTACGAGGGCGAGCACGCGTACATCCTGCAGAACGAGGATCGGCGCATCGTCTTCGCCATTCCCTACCTGCGCCAGTTCACCCTGATCGGCACCACCGACCGCGAGTACCAGGGTGATCCAGCGAAGATCAGCATCAGCGAAGAAGAGACCGACTACCTGCTCAACGTGGTCAACGCCCACTTCAAGCACCAGTTGGGCCGACAGGACATCCTGCGCAGCTTCTCCGGCGTGCGCCCGCTGTGCGACGACGAGTCCGACGACCCTTCGGCCGTGACCCGCGACTACACCCTGGCGCTGGACAACACCCCCGGTGAAGCGCCGCTGCTGTCGGTGTTCGGCGGCAAGCTGACGACTTACCGCAAGCTCGCCGAGGCCGCGCTGGAGCAACTGGCGCCGCACTTCGCCGGCGTGATGAAAACCAGCTGGACCGCCAGTGCCCCGCTGCCCGGCGGTGAAGCCATGACCTGCGTGGACGACCTGGCCATCCAGCTCATGGACCGCCTGCGCCAGCTCGACCCAGCCCTCGCCCGGCGCTGGGCCAGCACCTACGGCAGCCGCATCTGGAAACTGCTGGACGGCGCGCACAACCTCAGCGAACTGGGTGAACACCTGGGCGCCGGGCTCTATGCGCGGGAAGTGGAATACCTGGTCCACGAGGAGTGGGCGCGCGACGCCGATGACATCCTCTGGCGTCGCACCAAGCTCGGCCTGTTCCTCAATGCCCGGCAGCGCGAGCGCCTGGAGCAGTTCCTCAGCAGCGAAAGCCCGCTGGAGCCCAGTACCCAGGTTGCCTGAGGCCGCGTCGCCTCAGAGCGACGCGTTCAGCTCGCTGATCAGTTCTTCGCGCTGGCGCAGTGACTCCAGCGCGCTTTCGCCCAGTCGCCCCGCCACCTCGCTCAACAAGCCCTGCGCCAGCAGCATGAACGCGCACATGCTGTTGCTGTAGAAGAGGCTGTGGTTGGGCACATAGAAGCTGTGCCGCGCCACCTTCGCCAATGGCGAGCTGGAGGAATCGGTCAGAGCCACGACCTCGATGCCATGGCGCGCGGCGACTTCCGCCGTGGCCAGCACGCTGGGCGTGTAGGGAAAGCAGCTGGCGACCACCAGCACATCGCCGGCATCCAGTTGCGCCAACGCATCGGCTACGCCCTGGCGGCTGGCATCCAGCGCTGCCACGTCCTGGCGCAGCATGCCCAGGCCGTAAGACATGAACAGGGCCAGCGAAGTGAACTGGCGCATGCCATGGATTCGTACGCGACGCGCGCTGGCGAGAAGCTCCACCACGCGTGAGAACACTTCCGGCTCCACCTGCTCGATCAGGCTGGCGATGTTGGTGCTTTCCTGCCGGCCCAGCCGGGTCAGGCGCGACAATGTGGTGTCGGCGGGAGTCAGCAGCAGGCGCGAGGCCTGGTCGCTGTAGAAATTCTTGCCCTCGGTCAGCTCGCGGCGGAACAGGTCCTGGAACTTGCTGAAACCGCCATAGCCCAGGCGCTGGGCCAGGCGCGACAAGGTCGAGGCATTCACCCCGAGCTGCTCCGCCAGCTCGCTGATGGAGGACACCGCGGTGCGCTGCGGCGCCTCGATCAAGGCAGCCAGCACCCGCCGCGAACTGCCGCCCAGGGAGATGCCCGACTCACCGCGCTCGATAGCCTCCAGCAGCTGCTTGAGGGCTCCCAGGTTATCGGGCAGTGCGGCGGGCGCTTGGGTCATCGGGCAGGTCCGTTGGCGGAAGGAGGACGGGTACTGCCGGCGCTTTCCACGTGCTGGACGTCCGGCTGGCAGTAGACGCGCCATTCTACCGAGTTCGCGCCGATGAGAAACACGGCGGTGGCCAGGGTGTTCTCATCGTCCGGGTCGTCCGCCGCGCGACGGTAGATCGGTAGCTCGGGATCAGCGCCATCGCGCAGGATAGCCAGCGCGCGGGCCTCGTCGAGCAGACCGCCGCCCTCCCCCAGCAACCCGTCGACGCGGCACTGGCGGCTGCCGGAACTGCCGGTGATGCGCTGGCCGGCGGCGTGCAGCCCGGCATCCAGCAAATGGTTGGAGTGCCCGCCGGGACGCCGCACCTTGCGCACCACCACGCCGGCCGAGCAGGCTTCGACGCTCAGCAGATGAGCCGAGCCGACCTGCCCGAGGGCATGGTGGAAGGCACCGGCGCGGCCTGCGCGGGAGAGCACGTCGACCGCCTCATCCAGGCTGGCGCAATCCAGCACCGCACGGGCCAGTACCTGACGCGGCAGGCCGGTCGGGATGCGGGTCGGGCGGATGTTGTTCACCGTACTGACCAGCCCGGCAGCATTCACTGCGAAGGTGTGGCCGGGAATGGAGCCGGGGTAAACGAAGCTGGTGAAAGCCATGCCTTGCTCCGGCGTGGCCTGCAGCAGGCCGCAGGCACCCTCAAGGGAGGGCAGGCCGTCTTCGTTGTGGGCGATCAGCCAGCCGTCGGCGGTCGGCCCGAACACCGTGGTGCAGCCATCCACGCTCTGCGGGCTCACGAAGTCGCCGCGGCAATTCCACAGGAAGACTTCCTCGACCGGCAGTTCCAGTCCATCGGCCAGGCCGCGGATTTCCTCCCAGATACGCGGGAAGTCGGCCTCGACCTGCGCCTGCATGGCTTTCGCCACGCCCGCTCCGGCCAGGGCCGCGAGGCTCCGCCACAGTGGCAGCGGGCGAAGGCGCTGATGCACCGCATCGCGGCCGAAGCGGCCCAGCCCCAGGCCGATGTCATACGGGCTGCCGCCCAGTTTCAGGGGTTGCAGGATCATCGGCGCACCTCAGGCGACATGTTGCAGGAACTCCCGCAGGCGCGGGCTGGTGGGGTGGCCGATCAGGCTGGCGGGGTCGCCGTCCTCGGTGATGCGGCCCTGGTCGATGAAGATCAGCCGCGAGGCGACCTTGCGGGCGAAGTCGATCTCGTGGGTGACGATGACCATGGTCATGCCCTCCTCCGCCAGGTCCTTCATCACCTGCAGCACTTCATGGCGCAGCTCGGGGTCGAGCGCCGAGGTGGGCTCGTCGAACAGCATCAGCTTGGGCTTCACCGCCAGCGCGCGGGCGATGGCCACGCGCTGCTGCTGGCCGCCGGACAACTCCGACGGATAGTGCCCGGCGCGCTCGGAGAGCCCCACCTTCGCCAGCAGCGTACGCGCCAGCGCCTCGGCGTCCGCCTTCTTCGCCCCGCGCACGCGGATCGGCCCGAAGGCGACGTTTTCCAGCGCGGTCATCTGCGGGAACAGGTGGAACTGCTGGAACACCATCCCCGCCTCCTGGCGGATCAGGCGCTCGTCCACCTTCGGGTCGTTGACCTCCATGCCATCGACGAACAACTGGCCGTCGGTGATCACTTCGAGCTTGTTGATGCAGCGCAGCAGCGTCGATTTGCCGGAGCCGGAAGGGCCGATGATGACGACCACCTCGCCGCTGCCGATCTTCAGGTTGATGTCGTGGAGCACCTTGGTCTCGCCAAAGTGCTTGGCGACCTGCTTGAACTCGATCATAGGATCTTCAGCCTCGATTCCATGCGCCGCAGCACGTAACTCAACACCAGGGTGATAACCAGGTAGATCACCGCCACCGCCGACCAGATTTCCATCGCGCGGAAGTTGCCGGCGATCACCTCCTGCCCCTGGCGAGTCAGTTCGGCGACGCCGATGACGATGAACAGCGAGGTGTCCTTGATGCTCACGATCCACTGGTTGCCCAGCGCCGGGATCATCCGCCGGAAGGCCAGCGGAGCGATCACATAGCGCAGCGTATCGCGTCCGGAAAGCCCCAGCGCCAGCCCCGCCTCACGGAAGCCCTTGTTCACCGAGAGCAGCGCACCGCGGGTAATCTCGGCGATGTAGGCGCCGGAGTTGATCATGATGGTGACCACCGCTGCGCTGAACGGATCGATGCGCACCGGGATCATCAGCGGCAGAGCGAAGTAGATGAACATCACCTGGACCATGATCGGCGTGCCACGGATCAGCTCGACGAACACCAGCGCCGCGCGACTGCCGATGAAGCCGCCGTAGGCGCGGCCGACACCGGCCACCAGGCCGATCACCGCGCCGCCGATCAGACCGAGAATGGATATCCACAGGGTCAGCCGGGCGCCCTCGAGCAGCACCGGCAACGCGTCCCAGATGGCGGACCATTGAAAATGCATGGATGCCTACCTCGTCTTATTTCGGGTCGGTGCCGAACCACTTGCGGTAGATCTGCGCATAGGTGCCGTCCTCACGCAGCTTCTTCAGCGCCGCGTTCACCGGCTCGCGCAGCTCGCTGCCCTTGGGGAAACCGATGCCGTACTGCTGCGCCATCATCTGCTCGCCCACGGCCTTCACCTGCCCGTCGCCGGCGGTCTTGATGTAGTAGAGGACGTTGGGAGTGTCGTGCATCGCGGCATCGACGCGGCCGGTGCGCAGCTCCAGGTAGGCGTTGTCGACGTTGGGGAACTGGCGCAGGTCGCCGGCCTTCAGATTGGCCTTGGCGTAGTCCGCCGAGGAGGTGCCGCTCTTCACCGCCAGGCTCTTGCCGGCAATGTCGGCAGAGCTCTTGATGCTGTCGTTATCGGCCTTGACCATCAGCAGGAAGCCGCTGTCGTAGTAGCCGTCGGAGAAGTCGATGACCTGCTTGCGGTCTTCCTTGATGGTGATGCCGGCCAGGGCCGCATCGACGTTGCGGGTCTGCAGCGCGGGGATGATGCCGTTGAAGTCCATCGGCTTGAGCTGGTAGCTCACGCCCATCTCCTTGGCGATGGCTGCCCAGAGATCGATGTCGAAGCCGACGTACTGGTCGCCCTGTTTGAACTCGAAGGGAACGAAGGCGGTATCGGTGGCGATCAGCAGCTCCTTGTCGGCAGCCATCGACTGGCTGGCGGCGAACAGGGAGAGAGCGGCGAACGAGGCTTGCAGCAGCTTTTTCATGCAGGACTTCCTCTTGCGGGACGGCGGGATGCGCCATGCCCTGGGGCTGGCGCGCATTAGCGGCAGTTCGATGCAACGGGCCTGGGCCCGGACTTTATTGTTTTGAGCGGCTAACCCCCGTCAGGGGCTGCATGCACTTGCGTGCTTTTGTGCAAAATAAACATGCATTAAATTTATTTGCAAGTATTTTTCCCACCCCAAAACACCTCACGCCCCGCCTGATGCACCCGGAAAATCGAAGAAAAGCACCGCAGGACGCGCATTAGCCAAATGTAGAGCAATACCATTCTTCGCAAGAAAAATTTGCCAAGAACGAAAATGCATTTAATATTTGCGCAAACCCCAGGAGGTCACCATGAGCCACGTCCTGCACCGCAGCCTCATCCAGTCCTACCCCACGGCCGTTCGCGGCGACGGCGCCTACCTGATCGACAGCGAGGGCCGTCGCTACCTCGACGCCAGCGGCGGAGCCGCGGTGTCCTGCCTGGGGCACAGCGACGCCGAAGTGATCGAAGCGGTACGCCGGCAGATCGGCACCCTGGCCTACGCCCATACCTCCTTCTTCACCAGCGAGCCAATGGAAGAACTGGCCGACTTCCTGATCGCCCGCGCCCCGGCCGGGATGCGCTCGGTGTACTTCGTTTCCGGCGGTTCGGAAGCGGTAGAGGCGGCGCTCAAGCTGGCCCGCCAGTACTTCGTGGAGATCGGCCAGCCACAGCGCACACACCTGATCGCCCGCCGCCAGAGCTACCACGGCAACACCCTCGGCGCCCTGGCGGCCGGCGGCAACGCCTGGCGGCGCCAGCAGTTCCAGCCGCTGCTGATCGATGTCAGCCACGTCAGCCCCTGCTACGCCTATCGCGACCAGGCCGAAGGCGAAACGCCGGAAGCCTACGGCGAACGCCTGGCACGGGAACTGGAAACGGAAATCCTCAACCTCGGTCCGGACAAGGTCATGGCCTTCGTCGCCGAGCCGGTGGTGGGCGCCACGCTGGGCGCGGTGACCGCCGTGCCGGGCTACTTCAGGCGCGTGCGGGAAATCTGCGACCGCTATGGCGTGCTGCTGATCCTCGACGAAGTAATGTGCGGCATGGGCCGTACCGGCAGCCTGTTCGCCGCCGAACAGGAAGGCATCAGCGCCGACCTGATCACCATCGCCAAGGGCCTGGGTGCCGGCTACCAGCCCATTGGCGCCACCCTGGTCAGCCAGCGTATCCACGACGCCATCGCCAACGGCTCGGGCTTCTTCCAGCACGGCCACACCTATATCGGCCATGCCACCGCCTGCGCCGCCGCCCTGGCCGTGCAGAAGACCATCGAACAGCGCAACCTGCTGCCACGCGTGCGGGAGCTGGGCGAACAGCTGCAGCAACGCCTGCGCAGCGCCCTTGGCGAGCATCCCAACGTCGGTGACATTCGCGGTCGCGGGCTATTCCAGGGAGTGGAACTGGTGGCCGAGCGCGCCGGCAAGACGCCCTTCCCCGCCGAAGCGAAACTGCACGCACGGATCAAGAAGGCCGCCATGCAGGAAGGCCTGATGTGCTACCCCATGGGCGGCACGCTGGATGGCCGCCGCGGCGACCACATCCTGCTGGCCCCACCCTTCATCCTCGAAGAAGCGCAGCTGGATGAACTGACTGAAAAGCTGCAGCGTGCCATCGTCAAGGCCATTGGCAGCCTCTGAAGGACCTCACATGAAAATCGACTCACGCCTGACCCCGCTGTCCGACGCCAACATGGACGACGACCAGCGCCGCGTATTGCAGGAGATCCTCAGCGGTCCGCGCGGCAATCTGGACGGCCCGTTCCTGGCCTGGGTGCACAGTCCCGGACTGGCGGACAACGCCCAGAAGCTCGGCGCCTTCTGCCGCTACGGCACACGCCTGGAACTGCGGCTGAGCGAACTGGCGATCCTGGTCACCGCGGCCTGGTGGCAATCCCAGGCGGAATGGCAGATCCACGAACCCATCGCGCGCCAGGCCGGCCTCAGCGACGAAGTGATCGAGGCCTTGCGGCAGAATCGGACACCGGACTTCCAGCGCGAAGACGAACGCCTGATCCATCGCCTGGGCCGCTCGCTGTACGAAACCCGACGCATCGACCAGACGCTGTACGAAGAAGCCACGGCCAGCTTCGGTGAGGCCGGGCTGGTGGAGCTGGTGGGAATCTTCGGCTACTACGCTCTGGTGGCCATGACGCTCAACGCGTTCTCGGTGCGGCGCGAAACCGAGGCGCCACTGCCGTTCAGCGAACCCTGAGGCAGGCGATCAGAGTTGTGCGACGTGACCGCCGCCCTGATGTTCGCGCAGGTAAGGCAGCACAGCGCCCAGCAGCGGTTCCTTGAAGTCTTCCTGGAAGCGGTGCGCCATGCCGGGAATCAGCTTGAGTACCGAACCGCGGATGTGCGCCGCCACGTGTACGCCGTGCATTACGGGCAGTAGCGGGTCGGCGGTGCCGTGGACCACCAGGGTCGGTACGTTCAGGCGATTGAGCAGCTCCACCCGGCTCGGCTCGGCGAGGATCGCCAGCATCTGCCGCTGCACGCCTTCCGGGTTGAAGGCACGATCGTAGGAACGCGCCGCCTGCTGCAGCAACTGTTGACGATCATCGCGCACTTCCGGGCTGCCAAGGGCCGCCAGCAAATCCGCCTGCTGCTCGATGGCCTGTTCGCGACTGGCCGCTTCGCGCCGGGCGAGCAGGCGCAGCAATGACTCGCTGGGAGCCGGCAGGCCTTCTGCGCCGGAACTGGTCATTACCAGCGTCAGGCTGATCACCCGGTCGGGCGCCATGTCGGCCACGTGCTGGGCAATCATCCCGCCCATGCTCGCGCCCAGCACATGGGCGCGCTCGACATGCAGCGCGTCCAGCAGGTGCAGCGCGTCGCCGGCCATGTCGGTCAGGCTGTAGGGCGCACTCACGGGCAGGCCGAGGCGATAGCGAATGACTTCGTAGGTCAGGTTGCCGCTGGGCACAGGAACGCGCCAGGAAGACAGCCCGACATCGCGGTTGTCGTAGCGGATCACCCGGAAACCTTGCTGGCAGAGCGCCTCGACCACTTCGTCCGGCCAGTGGATCAACTGGCCGCCCAGGCCCATGACCAGCAGCAGCGTCGGGTCCTGCGGACGACCGATGCTCTGGTACGCCAGGCGCACGTCACCCAGGTCGACCAGTTCGGTCGGCACCCGCGCATCGCAGCGATCGGCGGCAACCGCCCGATCGGCAAAAGAAAGAGAGGACAGGCCGCAGCAAAGTGCGACTGCCAGCAGGAAAGCACGCATGAGTGAAAATCCGGAACGCAAAACCCCAGTTGAGCGCGATTCTGATGAATTTCCGTCGCTCGCTCTGCCACAGGTCCGTGACAGTTTGATGAAAGGCGCTGAGCGGTCACCGACGGACCTTCCCATGATCCGGATCAAGGGAGGTCGCCCCTTGCACTGGCGAAGATAGGAAACCCCCGCTCGGAAGTTTCCTCATGGCCTACCCCATCCTGCTGGTGCTGCACCTGTTCGCCGCGATCATGTTCGTCGGCACGGTGTTCTTCGAAGTGCTGATCCTGGAAAGCGTCCACCGCCATGTCCCGGCACGGGCGATGAAAATGGTCGAGGGTGCGCTGGGCCGTCGCCTGCGCCGGGTGATGCCCTGGGTGATCCTGACCCTGTTCGGCAGCGGTCTGGGCATGCTGCACCTGCGTTACGCACCGCTGCTGGTCGCCCCGCTGGCATCGCCCTTCGCTACGCTGCTCAGCTTCAAGCTGCTGCTGGCCACCAGCGTTCTGGGCCATTTCCTCTTCGCCATGTACTCCTTCCGAGTCGGGCGCATGACCGGCCAGCGCTCCCGGCGCATCCATTACAGCGTGTTCGCCCACGTGGTGCTGATCGTGCTGCTGGCCAAGGGCATGTTCTACCTGAGCTGGTGACTCCCGTCCGGCGGCTCCAGCCCGGTAAGGCGGGCTGGCGAATGCGTGCTGGTGAAGTGCCAGTCACCGGCTTATCATGAGAGCAGCTCAATTGTTCTGCCGTTTTATCAAGATTTCCTCATAGTGAGGCGAGGCCGCGCCATGCTTGAACTCCGTCACCTGAAAACCCTGCATGCCCTGCGCGAAGCCGACAGCCTGGTGGAGGCCGCCGAGCGTCTGCACCTGACGCAGTCCGCCCTGTCCCACCAGTTCAAGGAACTGGAGGAGCGCCTCGGCCTGTCCCTGTTCATCCGCAAGACCAAGCCGGTGCGTTTCACCAGCGCCGGCCTGCGCCTGCTGCAGCTGGCCGACGCCGTGCTGCCGCAGCTGCGCGGCGCCGAGCGTGACCTGGCGCGCCTGGCCGGCGGTACCGCCGGCCGTCTGCACATGGCCATCGAGTGCCACAGCTGCTTCCAGTGGCTGATGCCGACCATCGACCAGTTCCGCGACGCCTGGCCGGAAGTGGAGCTGGACCTCGCCTCCGGATTCTCCTTCGCGCCGCTGCCGGCGCTGGCCCGCGGCGACCTGGACCTGGTGGTGACTTCCGACCCGGTGGACATCGCCGGCATCACCTACGTGCCACTGTTTACCTACGAGGCACTGCTGGCGGTGGACAACCACCATGCGCTGGCCGGCAAGTCGTTCATCGTCCCGGAAGACCTGGCCAACCTGACGCTGATTACCTACCCCATCGAGCGCGACCGCCTGGACATCTTCACCCGCTTCCTCGAACCCGCCGACGTCGAACCGGCGCAGGTACGCACCTCGGAGCTGACGGTGATGATGATGCAGTTGGTGGCGTCCGGACGCGGCGTCTGCAGCCTGCCCAACTGGGCGCTGCATGAGTACAGTTCGCGGGGCTACGTGACCGCCAAGCGCCTGGGGGAAAAAGGCCTGTACTGCACCCTGTTCGCCGCCATTCGTGCCGACATGCTGGATGCACCGTTCATGCGCGATTTCCTGCTGACCGCGAAGGACACGTCCTTCGCCACCCTGGAAGGCGTCAGCGCGGCAAAGAACTGACGCGGACTCTCCGATCGCTCACGCTCTCTGCGGCCCCCCCTGTGAGCGTTCAAGGCTGCCTGACGAAAATCGTTTCCCCAGAAAAAAGGCCCATCCTTGCGGATGGGCCATCGGGGGACATAACCGATCAACACCTATGGTTCTTATGGTTCCAGCGGCGCCGTGTGATGGGGTTACGCGGCGTTAGGGCAATCATTGACCGGCGCGCTTCGACGGAAAATAAGGCCACACGGAAAAAAGAACTTTCCCACACTACCTGAGACCGATTCCGCAGATCGCACCAGGACCGCCACGACTGGCCGAAACCCTTCTATGCCCCTGGACCGGCCCTTTACCGGATATCAGGGCGCTTTCGCTTCCGCCACGCGGGTGTGTTCTTCCGCCCACTGCACATCCCGTTCCCACACGCGTTTGAAGGCCGGGCGCGACGTCACCAGCTCCACATAGCGCTCGAACACCGGCAGCTTGGGCACCACACCGAAGCCGATGGTCCAGCGCAGGGCCGCACCCCAGAGGACGTCGGCGGCGGTCATGCGGTTGCCCAGCAGGTAGGGGCCGGTTTCCAGCTGCTCGGCGAGGGCGCGCATCACGCTGTCGTAATCGCCGTAGGGACTGATGGCCTGCGGGGCGGCATCGCGTTTCAGGGCACGGTCGACAATGGCCGGCTCGAAGCTGGAGCCATAGAACACCAGCCAGCGCAGGTAGGGGCCGCGCAAGGGGTCGTCGAGGGCAGGAGCGAGATTCGCCCGGGGGAACAGGTCGGCGAGGTAGATGAAGATGGCGCCCTGCTCGGTGACCAGCGACTCGCCGAGGCGGATCGCCGGGACCTTGCCCAACGGGTTGAGCGCCAGGAACTCCGGCTTGCGCTGCTCGCCGGCCTTCATGTTGATCAGTTCGAGGTCGTACTCGGCGCCCAGTTCCTCCAGCAGCACCAGGGTGCCGCTGGAGCGTGTCTGGGGCGAATGGTAGAGGGTGAGGCGGGGCATGGCGGGATCTCCTCGGGCATCACGGCTCGGAGTCCCCAGCATAGCCCCGCGCGGGGCTCACGCCTCCTCGAAATGCATCTCCGGCGGTTGCTGGCGGAAGCCGCTGGTAATCACCGCCAGGTAGATCACGCCGAGCACCAGCCAGGTCGCGCCGAGCCAGATGGCCAGGTGATCGAGGCTGACCATCAGCCACAGGTCGGCGAGCAGGCCGATCAGCGGGAACAGCAGGAACAGCACCAGCTCGCGCAGGCCGCGGCGCTCGGCGTTCAGGTAATAGTGGAAGATCACCGAGAGGTTCACCAGGCTGAAGGCGAGGAAGGCGCCGAAGTTGATGAACGAGGTGGAGGTGGTGACGTCCATGTGCAGCGCCAGCAGGGCCACCACGCCGCACAGCACGATGCTGTTCACCGGGGTTTCGAAACGCTTGCTGATGCGGCCGAAGAACGGGCGCGGCAGCACGCCGTCGCGGCCCATGGCGAACAGCAGGCGTGAGGCGCTGGCCTGGGCCGACAGGCCGGAGGTGAACTGGCCGACGATCAGGCCGATCAGGAAGAAGCTGACGAACAGGTCGCCGCCGATGTTGCGGGCGATTTCGTAGGCGGCGGAATCGGCGTTCTGGAACTCCACCGACGGGTGCGCCAGCTGTACGAAGTAGCTGGCGGCGATGAAGATGCCGCCACCGATCAGGGTGATCAGCAGGATGGCGCGCGGAATGGTCTTGCGCGGCTCGTGGGTTTCTTCGGTCAGGGTGCTGACCGCGTCGAAGCCCAGGAAGGAGTAGCAGGCGATGGCCGCGCCACCCATGATCAGCGGCAGCTGGGTGCCTTCCTTGAGGAAGGGCTCCAGGGTCCACAGCGGACGGCTGCCATCACCGGTGATGTAGTGGATGGCCAGGCCGACGAAGGCGATCAGCACGAGGAACTGCACCAGCATCAGCACGCCGTTGATGTTCTTCGCCAGGCGCAGGCCGACCACGTTGATCGCGGTGGTTACGCCGATGAAGGCCAGCACCCACAGGGCCTGGGGCACGGCTGGGAACGCGGAATGCAGGTAGGCCGCGCCGATCAGCCAGATGGCCATGGGCAGGAACAGGTAATCCAGCAGCACCGCCCAGCCGGCGAGGAAGCCGAGCTTGGGGCTGATCGACTTGCGCACATAGGTATAGGCGGAGCCGGCCACCGGGAAGGCGGCGGCCATGCGCCCGTAGCTGAGCGCGGTGAAGAGCATGGCCACGGAGGCGACGAGGTAGGCCGAGGGGACTACGCCGCGGGTGACGTCGGCGAGAATGCCGAAGGTGCCGAGGACGATGATCGGGGTCATGTAGGCGATGCCGAACAGCACCACCGAACCCAGCGACAGGGTTCGTTTCAGTCGAGCCATTACTGCTTACTCCGCGTTGTGTTTGTTATGGCAGTGCAAAGTGCTGGCCTGCGCTCACCCGCAGGCCTCGCGGGCGTTCTGATCGCCCGTCGATGGTGGAATAACGCTGTGTCGGCGCGGCCCTGCGCCCCGGCATCGGCCGCTCTCCAGAGCAGCCGGACCGGATGGGACAATCAGGCGGGAATGATCAGCTCGCGCAGACCGCTTTCGTGCTCGCGCATCTCACCGGGCAGCACGAAGCGGCGCTCGGCCAGGTAGCTGTAGTCGCGGCGCGATTGCGCCAGGCGCTCGAAGTCGAGCTCGACGATCTGCCGGCACTCTTCGCGGCCGGCTTCGACGATCAGTTGGCCGTAGGGATCGACCACGGCGCTGCCGCCGGCAAAGACCAGATCGTCATCGCCTGCACCGACGCGGTTGACCATCACCGCGTAGGCCTGGTTTTCCATGGCGCGGCCCATGATCGCGGTGCGGTGGGTCGGGCCGTAGGGGTCCATGTTGCCGTTGGTCACGATGATCAGCTCGGCGCCAAGCTGGCCCAGGGCGCGGGCGGACTCGGGGAACTCGATGTCGAAGCAGATCACGATGCCGACGCGGACGCCGTTCCACAGACAGGTGGCGTAACGGTCGCCGGGGGTGAAGATGCCGCGGTCCGACGCCCACAGGTGCGTCTTGCGGTACTTCAGGGCGATGCCTTCGGGGGTGATCAGCAGCGTGGTGTTGTAGAAGCGGCCATCCTCAGCGGCTTCGGCGAAGCCCACGGCGACGCTGATGTTCTTCTCCCGCGCGGCCTGCTGGACGGCCTGCACGCTGGGGCCGTCCAGCGGCTCGGCGATGGCGGCGATGTTCTGCTCGGTGGGAAAGCCGGTCAGCTGGGTCTCGGGGAACACCACCAACTGGGTGTCGTCGGCGCAGGCGTGGATGGCCTCCAGGGTGCGGGCCAGGTTCCAGGCTACGTCGCCATCACGGCCGGCGAGTTGGACGAGTTCTACTTTCATGGGGCTTCCTCGGATTCTTGTCTTCCAGTGACCAGACGATGCAAAAGGGTCAGAATGCGCACCGCGCCGGCTCAAGGCATCCACCGAGTATGCCGGGCGTGCCATCACCGGGTAATTACGCCCGCGTGGTAACCCATCGGGGGTAGAGTCATGAGCCTTTCCCTTCAGGATATCGCCTGGCACCGCTCGGTCGGGCAACTGATCGAGGCACTGGACAAGCCGAACTTCTGGACCTCGCTGGTGCGCCTGCTAGGCCAGTATGTACCGTTCGACAGCTGGGTCGTGCTGCTCTTCAGCGACGGCCGTCCCCAGGTTTTTGCCGAATGCCCAGGCGAGGACGGCGGCCCCGATCCGCTGTTCCAGGACTACCTCAAGGGCCTCTACCTGCTCGATCCCTTCTACATCGCCAGCCGCGAAGCGCCCGGCAGCGGGCTGTTCCGCCTGGACGACGTGGCGCCGGAGATGTTCGAGCAGACCGATTACTACCAGCGCTACTTCAGCTTGAACGTGGTCGCCGACGAAGTGCAGATCAACGTACAACTCGACGTCGAGCGCACGCTCTGCTGCTCGGTGGGCAGCAAGGGCCGCTTCACCCCGGAGCAGATCGCCCTGCTCGCCCTGGTGCAGCCCTGGGTCGCCGGGCTGATGCGCCAGCGCATGGCCTTCGAGCGCGAAGTCCAGGAAGCTCCCCCGCCGCCGCGCTGGCAGAACCGCCTGGAGTCCACCGCGCAACAGATGGAAACCCCGCTCACCGCCCGCGAGCTGGAAGTCGGCCGCCTGATGCTCAGCGGCTGCTCCAGCAAGGAAATCGCCCGCAAGCTGGCCATTTCCGCCGAGACGGTGAAGGTCCACCGCAAGCACATGTATTCCAAGCTGGGGATCAAGTCGCAGTCGGAGCTGTTCTCGCTGTTCCTGCAGGCGCAGGGCTGAGGCTGTCACAACGAATCACGCATACGGCCCCACGCCATGCTCGAGTGGATCGAGGATAAATCTGTTCCTGCAGGATCAAGAGCCCCTCACCCTAACCCTCTCCCGCAAGCGGGAGAGGGGACCGTCAGGTGCAGGATGAAACCAAGGCATCAGCCGGTATGGACTGCTCCCTCTCCCTGAGGGAGAGGGCTGGGGTGAGGGGGAAGTAGCGGCACCGACTACCCGGAAATGTCTGTTGCACCCAGGAGTAACCGCCAGCCGCCGAGCGGCCGGTGAGCATTCCCGGCCACGCGGGTCCATGCTTGAGGGCAGGAGGAATGCCCATGAGCCTCAGCGTCTTCGACATGTTCAAGCCCGGCGTCGGGCCGTCCAGCTCCCACACCGTGGGGCCGATGCGTGCCACCCGCGAGTTCGTCGACCGCCTGCGCGACGACGATCTGCTGCCGCGCACCGCCGCCGTGGAAGTGCATCTCTACGGCTCCCTCAGCGCCACCGGCAAGGGTCACGCCACCGACCGCGCCTGCCTGATCGGCCTGCTCGGCATTGACCCGGCAGAAGCCGATCCTGCCGCCCTCGCCCCGCAGGTGGACGACATTCTGCTGCGCCATCGCCTGCGCCTGGGCGGCGTGCAGGAGATCGACTTCGACCCGGCGCGCCAACTGGTCTTCCACGACAACAGCCTGCCCGCTCACCCCAACGGCCTGCACCTGCGGGCGCTGGACGATAACGGCGAACTACTGGCCGAGCGCATCTGCTATTCGGTTGGCGGCGGCTTCGTGGTGGATGCTCAGGACTTCAACACCGACCGCGCCCTGCAGGGAAACCCGATGCCCTACCCCTTCCACAGCGCCGAGGAACTGCTGCGCCTGTGCCACGAGCAGGGTTTCAAACGCATCAGCGACCTGATGTGGGCCAACGAACGCGCATTGCGCAGCGACGAGGAGATCCATGCGGGCCTTGCGCATATCTGGGATGAAATGCAGGCCTGCGTGAACCGTGGGCTGGAGACCGAAGGCACGCTGCCCGGCGGCCTCAAGGTGCGGCGCCGTGCGCCCATGCTGTTCCGACGGCTCAACGAGGCGGACAGCGGCAACCTGATCGCCACCACCCTCGGCGCGCTGGACTGGGTGGACCTCTGGGCGCTGGCGGTGAACGAGGAGAACGCCGCCGGCGGGCGTGTAGTGACCGCGCCCACCAACGGCGCGGCCGGTATAGTCCCGGCGGTGCTGCATTACTACGCGCGCTACGACGCCCACGCCAATGCCGAAGGAATCGAACGCTACCTGCTGACCGCCGCCGCCATCGGCATCCTGTGCAAGCTCAACGCCTCCATCTCCGGTGCCGAAGTCGGTTGCCAGGGCGAGGTCGGATCAGCCTGCGCCATGGCTGCCGGGGGCCTGGCGGAAGTGTTGGGCGGCAGCCTGGAGCAGGTGGAAAACGCCGCCGAGATCGGCCTTGAGCACAACCTCGGCCTGACCTGCGACCCGGTGGCCGGGCTGGTCCAGGTGCCCTGCATCGAACGCAACGCCATGGCCTCGCTCAAGGCCATCAACGCCGCCCAGCTCGCCCTGCGCGGCGACGGCCAGCATTTGGTCAGCCTCGACAAGGCCATCGACACCCTGCGCGACACTGGCCGCGACATGATGGACAAGTACAAGGAGACCGCAAAGGGCGGGCTGGCGGTGAATGTGATTGCCTGTTGACCACCAGGGTTCGTTGTAGGAGCGAGGGGACGCCTACTCCCTGATCGCGAACAGCCCGGCCCCCATTCCGCCGTTCTTGCACTGCCCGAAACAAGCTTTCTCAGCCACGGTGAAAATCGTTAGCTAGCTTTCTTTTTCCACCACTTCGGGCTACCGTCGATGCCCGCCAGAACTAGAAAGACTTCCGAAAGTCCGCCGCATTGACCTTTACCCAGGCGCGTTCGCGCGATGCCTGCCATGCTCTGTGGCGGCCCTTTTGGCCAACCTGACCGTGATCAAAGCCCGACGACTGGAGACTCCATGAACCTGTCGCTGCTCAGCCGCTATGCCTTTTTCGCCGCGTGCGTCCTGTTCACCGTGCTCAGCCTGCCCTTCCTCGGGCATGACTGGGTGTGGCCCTTCACCCTAACCACCTTTGCCCTGAGCGTGCTCGGTGTCTTCGACCTGCTGCAGGAACGCCATGCGGTACGCCGCAACTACCCGGTCCTGGGCAACATCCGCTACCTGGTGGAAGCCATCCGCCCGGAAATCCGCCAGTACCTGCTCGAAGGCGACCAGGAGGCCCTGCCCTTCTCCCGCGCCCAGCGCGCCCTGGTGTACTCGCGGGCGAAGAACGAGACCGCCGACAAGCCCTTCGGCACCCTGATCGACGTCTACCAGTCGGGCTTCGAGTTCATCGCCCACTCCATCCGCCCGGCCCCAGTGGCCGATCCATGCACCTTCCGCGTCACCGTCGGCGGCCCGGAGTGCAAGCAGCCCTACTCCATCTCGGTGTTCAACATCTCGGCGATGAGCTTCGGCTCGCTGAGCGCCAATGCCATCCGCGCGCTGAACAAGGGCGCCAAGCTCGGCGGATTCATCCATGACACCGGCGAAGGCAGCATCAGCCCCTACCACCGCGAGTACGGCGGCGACCTGACCTGGGAACTGGGCAGCGGCTATTTCGGCTGCCGCAACGACGACGGCACCTTCAGCCCCGAGCGCTTCGCCAAGCAGGCGGTCGACCCGCAGGTGAAGATGATCGAGATCAAGCTCAGCCAGGGCGCCAAGCCCGGCCACGGTGGCATCCTTCCCAAGCACAAGGTGACGCCGGAAATCGCCTCCACCCGTGGCGTGCCCATGGGCCAGGACTGCATCTCGCCCTCCTCCCACAGCGCCTTCGATTCGCCCCATGGCCTGCTGAACTTCATCGTCCAGTTGCGCGAACTCTCCGGCGGCAAGCCGGTGGGCTTCAAGCTGTGCATCGGCCACCCGTGGGAATTCATGGGCATCGCCAAGGCCATGCACGAGACTGGCATCCTCCCCGACTTCATCGTCGTCGACGGCAAGGAAGGCGGCACCGGCGCTGCGCCCCTGGAGTTCACCGACCACATGGGCCTGCCGATGCGCGAAGGCCTGCTGTTCGTGCACAACACCCTGGTCGGCCTGAACCTGCGCGACAAGATCCGCATCGGCGCCAGCGGCAAGGTCGTCAGCGCCTTCGACATCGCCAGCGTGCTGGCCATGGGCGCCGACTGGGCCAACTCGGCGCGCGGCTTCATGTTCGCCATCGGCTGCATCCAGTCGCAGAGCTGCCACACCAACAAGTGCCCCACCGGCGTCGCCACCCAGGACCCGCTGCGCCAGCGCGCCCTGGTGGTACCGGACAAGGCCGAGCGCGTCTACCACTTCCACCGCAACACGCTCAAAGGCCTGGCCGAGATGATCGCCGCCGCCGGCATCCAGCACCCGTCGCAGCTGGAAGCCAAGCACCTGGTGCGCCGCGTCTCGGCCACCGAGATCCGCCTGTTCTCGCACCTGCACTACTTCCTCAAGCCCGGCGAACTGCTCTCGGGCAACATCGAAGGCGAGTTCTACGAGCGCATCTGGCGCATGGCGCGCAGCGACAGCTTCGAGGCTGCCGCCGGCTGATCGCCCCCCGATCGTGCAGCCATCGGATCGATGGCTGCACGAATCTTCCAGACAGCCACTCCACGCGCGCTATGCTGGCCGACCGGGCAAGCGGTGCGGAGGCGGCCCATGCATAAAGACAACTGGATCGACCTGCTGCAGGATGCCGACACCGGCATCCAGAGCCTGCGCGCGCACTTCAAGGGCCACGCCTACGACCCGCACTGGCACGACAGCTACCTGATCGGCTACACCGAGTCGGGTGTCCAGCAGTTCCGCAGCCGCAACCAGCGCTACATCAGCACCACCGGCAAGGTGTTCTTCCTTGAGCCCGGCGACATCCACGATGGCGAGGCACCCACCGAAGGCGGCTTCACCTACCGCACCCTGTACCTCGACGCGCCCTGGCTGGAACGCGAGATCGGCACGCTGTTCGAGGAGGCGCCGGGCAACTGCCAGCTGAGCGTGCCCGAGCTGCTGATCGACGACCCGCGACTGGCACGACGCGTCGACAACGCCTTCCAGGCGGTGCACGGCAACGACCTGAAGATCGTCCGCCAGACCGCCATGGACGAGCTGCTCGACGGCATGACCCGACACCTGCACTGGCGCCAGCGCGGGGAAGCGCAGGTTCATCTGCCCATGGTGGCGCAGCGCGCGCGGGACTTCCTGCACGCCAACCTGACCGCCGATATTGGTCTCGACGACCTGGCCCGCGCCACGGGTTGCGACCGCTTCCGCCTGACCCGCGCCTTCAAGCAGGCCTTCGGCCTGCCGCCCCATGCCTACCTGATCCAGCTGCGCCTGGCCCGAGCGCGGCAATTGCTTGGTCGCGGCCTGGCACCCGCGGACATCGCCGCCGACCTCGGCTTCGCCGACCAGAGCCACCTCGGTCGCTGGTTCCGCCGTGCCTATGGCGTGACCCCCGCCTACTACCGCAAGCGCTGCTCAAAGCTTCCAGACTGAGCCCGCCGCACTGGCGAAGATGAGCTCCCACGGATTTACCGGAGTTCCCGCCATGCACTTCTCGCAGCTCGGCCAATGGCTGCCCTTCATCCTCTTCGCCTTCGTCGCCTCGATCACGCCGGGGCCGACCAACCTGCTGGTGTTCAGCAACAGCGCCCGCTTCGGCTGGGGCGCCGCGCTGCCGATCATGTTCGGCGGCTGCGCGGCGGCCGCCGCACTGGTACTCGCCGTGGGCAGCGGCCTGGGTGAAGTGCTGGCCAGCCTGCCGCGCGTACAACAGGCGATGAGCGTGGTCGGCGTCCTCTGGCTGAGCTGGCTGGCGTGGCAGATCTTCCGCAGCCCTCCGGCAGACCTTGCGCGCGACGGCGACGCTGCCCGCCTGGGCGCACTCGGCGCCGCCGCGCTGCAACTGGTCAACCCCAAGACCTGGATGATGGCGCTGGCAGTGATCAGCGTGTATGCCGGCCACGGCGTCGACCGGCTGGACCGCGTGCAACTGCTGTCGCTGCTGTTCTTCCTCGTGTCGATTCCCTGCACGGCGGTCTGGGCCGGCCTGGGTATCGGCAGCCAGCGCCTGCTCTCGCCCACGCAGATGCAGCGACTCAACCAACTGATGGCGGTCCTGCTGCTGGTGTCGGCCTGGGCCGGGGCGCTGCTGTGATTCTCTAGCGGATGCCGTCGCGGGCCAGGTAGTCGCGCAGGTGCTCGATGAACGCGTGGATCTTGCGCGTCGCCCGGCGGTTGCTCGGGTAGACCGCGAGAATCTGCGCGCCGAAGGTGTCCGGCTCGAAGAAATAGTCATCCAGCACCGTCACCAGCCGGCCGCTGCGCAGGTGCTCCAGCACGCTCCAGTGCGGGCACGGCAACAGGCCGTGTCCGGCAAGGCAGGCAGTGAGCAGCACCGCCTGGTTATCGCTGTTCAGGCGGCCGCTGCGCGGGGTCGAGAAGCGCTCGCCCTCCACGTCGAACCACCAGCGGTCATCCAGCGCCGGATGGCGGTAGACCAGGCAATCGTGATCGACGATCTCGCTGGGGTGCCGCGGGGTGCCGCGCCGGGCCAGGTAGGCCGGGCTGGCGCACATGATCAGGCGGCTCTCGGCCAGCGGTTGGGCGATCAGGCCCGGCAGGTCGCTGTTGCCCATGCGCAGGGCGAGGTCGTAGCGGCCGTCGAGCAGGTCGACATAGCTGTCGGAAAGGTCCACCTGCAGGCGCACGTCCGGATGCAGGTCGAGGAACTCGGCGCAGGCCTGGTCGAGGAATACCGGGCCGACGATCAGCGGCCCGGTGATGCGCAACACGCCGCGCAGACTGTGCTGCAGCTGGGCGATTTCCTCGGTGGTCTCGCGCATCCGCGCCAGCACCTCGCGGGCGCCGTCGAGATAGAGCTGGCCGGCTTCGGTCAGCGACATGCTGCGCGTGGTGCGCTCGAACAGGCGCGCGCCGACTTCGATTTCCAGCTGGCCGACCGCCTTGGTCACCGCCGAGGGCGTCTTGCCCAACTGCTCGGCGGCGCGGCTGAAACTGCCGGTCTCGGCACTGGCGACAAACATTGCCAGGCTGCTGAATCTGTCCATCGTCATTCGTGCCAATCCTTCACAAGTGTTATGCCTGGCGGCGACTTCCGCACGATCCGGTCCGCCAGTAGCCTGCGCCGCAGACCAACAATAATCCACCGAAAAGCAGAGGGAAGTCATGCACGGCATGCTCAAGGGCGCGCTGGCGCTCGCCATCGCACTGGGTACTTTTGAAGCTCAGGCACAGAACGCGGACCTGATCCTGTACAACGCCAAGGTCTTCACCGCCGAGCCTGGCCAACCGTTGCAGCAGGCCGTCGCCGTCGCTGGCGGCAAGGTGCTGCAGGTAGGTTCCAACGAGGACATCCGCAAGCTCGCCGGCACCGGCAGCAAGCAGGTCGACCTGGGCGGCAAGGTACTGATGCCCGGCTTCATCGACAGCCACTCGCACTCCATCTTCGGCGGCCTGGAGCTGATTTCCGCCAGCCTGCTGGATGAGGAGATGGACCTCGACGCCTTCGTCGCCCGGCTGAAGCAGGACCGCGACAGCGGCAAGGCGAAGAACGGCGACATCGTGGTGATGAACGGCATGAATTCCAGCTACTGGTCCAAGGCCGACGGCCTCGCCGAGCGTCTGAACCATGGCGAATGGGAGAAGGTGCCGGTGATCCTGATCGGCAGCGACCACCACACCGCCTGGGCCAACGCCGCCATGCTCAAGCGCGCCAAGCTGGACGCCAAAAGGGTGCGCAGCCTCAGCTCGCTGGAACAGGGCAACATCGCCCACGGCAAGGACTTCGCCCCCACCGGTTTCCTGGTGGACTCGGGCTTCGACCTGGTCGCTGCGACCATGCCCGCCGCCAGTACCGAGACCATGGACCGCGCCGGCCGCGCTGCAGTGAAGTACAACAACAGCCTCGGCATCACCGCCTGGATGGACCCGGCCGCCAACGGCGCACCGGGCGAGGCGGTATTCAACATCAAGCCCACCGAGAAGACCGTCGGCGTACTGCCGGTGTACCGCGATCTGGCTCGCGACGGCGAACTCACCGCCCACGTCGCTGCACTGCAGGTGGTCAATCCCAGGAGCACTCCGGCTGATCTCGACGTCATCGAGAAGGTCCGCCAGCAGTTCCAGGGCATCCCCAACCTGACACTGCCGGGCATTAAGGTCTTCGCCGACGGCGTGATCGAATTCCCGGCGCAGTCCGCCGCGCTGCTGGAGAACTACAAGAACAGCCACAAGCCGGGCGAGTTGCTGATCGATCCGAAGCACTTCGGCGAGCTGGTCAGCGCCGCCGATGCCCGTGGCTGGCTGGTGCACGTGCATGCCATCGGCGACCGCGCGGTGCGCGAATCGCTCAACGGCGTCGCCCAGGCGCGCAAGGACCGGCAGAGCAGCGTGACCCACTCGATCACCCACCTGCAACTGGTCAACCCCAAGGACTTCCCACGCTTCAAGCAGTTGAACGTGATCGCCTCGATGCAGCTGGACTGGGCCACCGCCGAGCCCTACACCGTGGAGCTGGTCAAGCCGTACATCGCCGATGAGGCCTACCGCTACATGTACCCGGCCAAGTCACTGCTGGACAACGGCGCCACGATCGCCGGCGCCAGCGACTGGCCGGTGTCCACACCCGATCCGCTGAAGGCCATCTACCAGGCCGTCACCCGCCAGGGCGAGGAAGGCGTGCTCAACGCCGCCGAGCGCGTGGATCGCCAGACCATGTTCTACGCCTACACCCGCAACGCCGCGCAGACCATCGGCCTGGGCGACAAGATCGGCACCCTGGCGCCCGGCAAGCAGGCCGACATGGTGGTGCTCGACCGCGACGTGTTCAGCGTGCCCGACCAGCAACTGGACGAAGCCCGCGTGCTCCACACCCTGTTCGAAGGCCGCGAAATCTACCGCGCCGAAGACCAACCGGCTCTCTGAGCCGGGCTCCTGCGCCGGGGCGTGAACACCCCCGGCGCCCTGCCCGCCAGCCCAACCCTTGCCGAAGCTTCCCGAGTTGACCGGGAGGGTCGGCGCTGCGCGGGATTTTTCATCTGCCCACAGACAATCACAACAAAGGGAACCCCGTATGAATCGCCCGCAATGGCTTGTCGGCGCGCTGCTCGCCTGCGCCCCGCTCACCTCCGCCCTGGCCGTGGAGCTCGGCGAAGGCTTCGCCCTGCAGATCGACACCGCCCTGGTCAGCGACTACCGCACCCGCGGTATCTCGCAGACGCAGAACGACCCCGCAGCCCAACTCGGCCTGACCCTGCAGCACGCCTCCGGCGCCTACCTGGGCGTGTGGACCTCCAACGTCGACTTCGGCGGCGGTCTGAAGACCCGCCAGGAAACCGACTACTATGCCGGCTGGTACTGGCAGGCCAACGACGATATCGCCCTGGACCTGGGCTACATCAAGTACGCCTACCCGAAGGAAGCCCAGTTCAACCAGAGCGATACCTACGCGATCCTCCACGCCTACGGCTTCGAAGTGGCGGCCTACTACGGCAACGACTATCCGACCTACTTCGGCGAAGACCAGGCCAACCTCTACACCTACCTGGCCTACAACGCCGAGCTGCCGGCGGAGTTCAAGCTGCGCGTGCGCTACGGCCGCAATGACGCCAAGGACCCGCTCTACCTGTCCGGAGACGGCAGCACCCGCGACACCTACCACGAATGGGAAGCGAAACTGAGCCATGAGTGGGTGGGCTTCGACTGGGGGGTGAGCTACATCGACACCGACCTGTCGCAGAACGAATGCCGTACCCAGTTCGGCTTTGGCGACGTGTGCACGGCGACGGTAATCGCCAGCGTGAGCAGGAGTTTCTGACACGAATCGGCGGGGCGCTGATCGCACGCAACGGTAGGAGCGCGCCATGCACGCGATGGCGGACATGGCGCGCTCCTACCGGAAAATGAGGTGCCAACCCGGTTCGCGAGCAAGGACCAGGCGTCCCCCTCGGTCCAACGAAATGCGCGCCGGCGCTAAGGCGAAACGGTAGGAGCGAGCTTGCTCGCGAACAGACGGTAACGGCGATAGACAACTCGGTCCAGGCAACTGTCACGCAGGGACTCCGGCAGCACCCGGAGGACGCGCAGCCAGCGCCAGGGAGAGGTCAGTTGCCCCAGTGCCTGCAGCAGTGCATCGCTGCGCTCATAACCCTGCCGATCATCGATGTACAACAGGCTGCGCACGCAATCACCGGGCAACCCGAACCAGTCGAGAATCGCCCGCCCCTCTGCTGACTGCACACTGTGCAGCTTCACCCGACGGAGGTGATCCTGATGGCGGAGGAAACGACTCCAGTCGCGCCCCAGCGGACAATCGGCATCGAAGAGAGCAATCTTGTCGCACGGATGCATATCAGGGGGAAGCGGCATCGTCCTTCTCCGAATACCTGGTAGTCCCCACTATGCTCAGCGGTTGTGACACCTGCGGGAAATATCCATTTCAGCTGTTCGACAGGGAAAATATCCGATACTCGACCCAGCCCGGCCCCAACCGCCCCTCGCCCACCGCCAGCTGGTGGTTGAGCCAGCGGTAGCGGTCGTCGCCGACCTCGAAGCGCGGCTGGATCATGAAGTAGGTATCGCCGAACTCGGTACTGTCGCCTCGCGAAACCGCGTGGATGATCTTCGGGTTGGCCACGAGAAGACCAATGTGCTGCATCAGGATGCGCGCGCCATCGTCGGTACGCAGCACCAGGCGCACCTCCAGGTGCCAGCCGCCGTCACTGTCCACCAGAATCCAGTCGCCACCGCCGGGCAATACCTCGCCGCTCAGGCGCTGCCCCTTGAAGGTGCCGCCGCCGGCCGCCGAGATCAGCCGCTGGCCCTGCGGCACGCGGCCGATCTCCAGCGGCACACTGGCCTTCACGTTCATTTCCATCAACGGCTCGAGCTTCATCGCCAGCTCCTGAACAAGGTCGTCGTAGACGCATCAGTAAAGCAGCCGGGGCGCGGTGCGGCCATCTGTCGAAGGCTACGGGCCGAAGCGATAGCGCAGCAGCCGGCCCATGCGGCGCATCGCCGGGATGGCCAGGGTGATTTCGTAGAGCAGGCGCATGCCCAGGGACAGCCGAGCGATCTGCGCGCGGTCGTAGGCGGCAATGGCATCGACGAAACGCAGGGCCGGCACCTGTTGCTCCAGCTCCTGCGGCTCGTCGATGCCCCAGTGCAGTAAAGCGCCGGTACGACGGATCATCGGGTTCCACTGCAACAGGCGGATGCCCAGGCGACTGTAGCCGTCGAAGACCAGCTCGCCCTGACCGAAACTCGCGGTCAGCGCAGTCAACAGGCGGAATACCTCGTCAGTCTCCACGTAGGGCAACACACCCTCGGCGACCATCAGTACCGGCCGCCCGGTCGGCACCGCGCGCCACCAGTCCGGCGCAGTCAGCGAACTGGCCAGCAAGTGGCAGTTTTCCCGTGCGGGATACAGGCGCTCGCGCAAGGCGATCACTTCAGGGAAGTCCACCTCGAACCACTGCACGCTGGGCGGCGGGTCGATGCGAAAGAGCCGGCTGTCCAGCCCGCAGCCCAGCTGCAGGACCACGCAGGACGGACACCGCGCAAGGAAGTCGCGCACCCAGTCATCGAACAGCCGGGCCCGCAGGGCGATGCCCACCTGCTCGGCGCGGCCGATGTGCAGGTGGGCGAAGTCGTAGTCGATGTGCTCCACGGCCTGCCGCGAGAAATGGTCGCGCAGCAGGCTGTCGGGCAGCTCGCTCTCCTTCGCCTTGGCGTACAGGGTGATCAGCAGGGTTTCCGGCGTGCCGCGCAGGGTGATGCGTTCCACGTCATTCGTGCAGGTAATAGAGCTTGTTGACGATCTGCCAGCCGTTGCCGATGCGCAGCAGGGCCAGGTAGTCGGTGAAGTGCATGCCGAGGAACTCGTCGGTGACCTTGGCGACCGCGCTGTCGCCGGTGATGTCCAGCGACTTCAGCTCCCACGGCGGCGGTGCGCCTTCGGGTGGCGGCGACTCGGCCTTGATCGCGCCGATGAACTCATCCAGAGACGCCCACTCCAGCGCGCCGTGGTAATTGCCGATGATCTTGCAGGACGGATGGAACGCCAGGCGTAGGCGCGACTCGTCGCCGAAGGTCATGCCTTCGACGTAGTCCGTCAGTACGCGATTGATGGCGGCGCTGTCCGCCGTGTAGTTGCTCATCGCTGCAGCCCTCCCCGGTCGGTGACCATGGGGCAAGGCTAGCACCGCACCCCGGCCGCGCCCTGGCGAGCGACGACCGGGGCTCCGGCGTCAGACCACCGCCAGGTGCCGCTTGCGGGTCGGCGGCGGGAAGGCGGCGTCGAGAGCTTCGAGGTCCTCGGGGGTCAGGCGCAGTTGCAGCGCGGCAGCATTGTCACGCACATGCAGCGGCTCCACCGCCTTGGGAATGGCAATCACGCCTGGCTGGTGGATCAGCCAGGCCAGCGCCACACGGGCCGGAGTGGCATCGTGACGGCCGGCGATTTCTCCCAGCACGCGATGGCGCAGCAGCTTGCCGCCCTGCCCAACCGGGCAGTAGGCCATCAGCGGCATGCGCTCTTCCTGGCACCAGGGCAGCAGGTCCCACTCGATGCCGCGCTCCTCCAGGCTGTATTGCACCTGGTTGGTGGCGCAGGCCGGTTCGTTCAGTTCCTGCAGGTCGTCGAGGTCGAAGTTGGACACGCCCCAGCGCTTGATCTTGCCGGCCTCACGCAGGCGCTCGAAGGCTTCGACGGTTTCCTCCAGCGGATACTGGCCGCGCCAGTGCAGCAGGTAGAGGTCCAGGCAATCGGTGCCCAGGCGCCGCAGGCTGCGTTCGCAGGCCTCGGGGATACCGCGCCGGCTGGCGTTGTGCGGGTAGACCTTGCTGACCAGGAAGACCTGGTCGCGCAGGCCGGTCAGCGCCTCACCGACCACCTCTTCCGAGACACCCTCGGCGTACATCTCGGCGGTGTCGATCAGGGTCAGACCGCGCTCGATGCCTTCACGCAGGGCGGCAATCTCGCGCTTGCGCTGGAAGCTGTCCTCGCCCATGCGCCAGGTGCCCTGGCCGATGGCGGGAACGGCGGTGCCGTCGGCGAATACCACGGTGTTCATCTCGTGCTCCTTCTTGCGCTGGTAATGGGGACACGGGGCCAGCCGCCCGAAACCGAGCGACGGGCACACAGGGTAGCGCAGAAGCAAGAGCCAGGCTGTGGATCAGCGGTTGGTCTGCAGGTTGCGGCGGGCGGCGTGGCGCTCGATGGCCAGGTCGATCAGCCGGCTGACCAGCTCGCTGTAGGTCATCCCGGCGGCCTGCCAGAGCTTGGGGTACATGCTGATGCGGGTGAAGCCGGGCAGCGAGTTCAGCTCGTTGATCAGCACCTCGCCAGTCTCGGTGAGGAACACGTCGACCCGCGCCAGACCGGAGCATTCCAGCGCCAGGAAGGCGTCCACGGCGAGCTGACGGATGCGCTCGCTGGCCTCGGCGGGAATGTCCGCCGGCACCACGACCTTGGCGGCGTCCTCGTCGATGTACTTGCTGTCGTAGGAGTAGAAGCCGCTGCCCACGACGATCTCGCCGCAGCCGCTGGCGATGGGCTGCTCGTTGCCCAGTACCGCGCACTCGATCTCGCGGCCCTTCACGGCGGACTCCACCAGCACCTTGTCGTCGAAGGCCAGCGCGAGGCGCACGGCCTCGTCGTAGGCGACCTCGTCCTCGACCTTGCTAACGCCCACCGAGGAGCCCATGTTCGCCGGCTTGATGAACAGCGGCAGGCCAAGCTTGCGCTGCGCCTCGGCAAACGGCGTGCGCGTGGCATTGGCGCGTGTCAGGGTGACGAAGGGCGTGATGGCGATGCCGGCGTCACGCAGCAGGCGCTTGCTCACGTCCTTGTCCATGCAGATGGCCGAACCCAGCACGTCGGAACCGACGAAGGGGATGTCGGCCATGCGCAGCAGGCCCTGCAGGCAACCGTCTTCGCCCTGTGTGCCGTGGACGATGGGGAAGATCACGTCGACGTGGTCGAGCAACTGGCGACTGCCGGTTTCCACCAGTTGCTGCTCGGCCTTGCCCGGCACCACGGCCAGCTCGCGGTTGGAGCGGTTGAGGGCGATCAACGCCGGGTTTTCCTGGTTGAGCAGGTAGTCGGAGGCATCGTTGAGGTGCCAGCGGCCCTCCTTGTCGATGCCCACCAGCACCGGCTCGAAGCGCTCGCGGTCCAGTGCGTCGACGATATTCTTCGCCGACTGCAGGGACACCTCATGCTCCGCCGAACGCCCACCGAAAATCACCCCAACGCGCAACTTGCCCATGACAGCCTCCGAATGAACGATGGGCGTTTTCTAACACGGGCTCCGGCACTTGGGTAGGAACAGTGGCCAGTGAACAGACGGGACGCCCCTCCCTCAGAACCGCTCCAGCGCCTGCGCCAGTTCGCGTGCAGCCTGGCCACTTTGCACGCCGGGGAACAGGTGGGTGAACGGCAAGGCCACGAAGCGCCCTTCGCGCACGGCGCGCAGGCGCGAGAGCACCGGGTCGGCACGCAGGGCTCGGATCTTCTGCTCGGCCGTGGACCACAGCGCATCGGCCAGCAGGATCACCTCCGGGTCGCGCACCAGCAGTTGTTCGCTGTTGGCGGTGAAGCCACCCAGATCGACATCCTCGAACAGGTTGTGCGCTCCGGCGGCGTGCAGCAACTGGGTGACCACGCCACGCCGGCCCTGGCTCTCCAGGCCGTTGCTGGCGCTGTCGAGGTAGAAGACTTCCAGCGGTTTGTTCCCGGAGAAATGGCGGCGTGCCTGGGCCAGTTCGGCGCGTTGCTGGCGGATCAGCTTCTTCGCCCGCTCCTGCTCGCCGAGCAGGTCGCCCAGCGTCGTCAGGTCCGTCTCGACACCGCTGAACAGGTCGTCCTGCCACGCGCCACAACCGGCATCCAGCAGATAGCTGGCGACGCCATGGCCGGCCAGTTCCTCGCGGGACAGGTTGCCCAGCCGGAAGGCCGAGGCGAAGCCGGCCACCACCAGGTCCGGGCGCTGCGCATAGACCGCTTCCGCCGACGGGTACTGGCGCGACAGCAGCGGCACACCGCGATAGCTTCCTTTCGCCAGGTCGAGATCGTCATCGATGTAGGCCACGCCGATCAGCCTCTCTCCGACGCCCAGCGCCAGCAGCAGGTCGGCGGCGTGCTGGTTGAGGGCGAGGATGCGTTGCGGCGGGTGGTCGATCTGCCAGGTCCGGGCGCAGTTGCGGTAGTCCTGCGCGGAGACCGTCATAGTGCCAAGCAAGCATGCGAGCAGCAGCGTCCCCTGCAGGAGCGGGCCATGCCCGCGAGCGCCTCCGGCAGTTGAGCGACGCTGCCTCCACCCGCTCGCGAGCAAGCGCGCTCCCAAGAAGAGCGAGCGCCTCATGGCTCGTCCACCCGCAGCTCCGCCACCGGCACGCCGTCGCGCAGATGCTCCGCCACCATCCGGCACACTTGCTCGTCACTGCGCAGGCCATACCAGACACGTTCGGGATAGACCGTCAGCAGCGGCCCGCGATTGCACGGGAACTGGCAGCCGGTACGGGTCAGCAGGGCACCCGCAGCGTTCTCGTAGAGATCGAGACGGATCAGTTCGCGGCGCAGGGTTTTCCACAACGGCAGCGCACCACGCCGCACGCAGCGCGGCCCGGTACAGAGGAACAGGTGATGCCGGTGCGGCGGCGGCGCGGACCAGTCCGGCTGCGACGGCACTGCGCCGACGCCCTGGCAATCCAGCTGTTGCGCCGGGTCACCAATCGCCGCCAGCACCGCCGCCGCGTCCAGCCCGCGCCGGCCGAGCGCCGACGCGGTGACTTTCGGCGGCGGCGCCTGCGGATGATCTTCTGACAGCGCGGCCAGCTCGGCACGCAACCAGTCGAGGTAGGCACCGTCAGCGGTCGGTTCAAGGTCGACCAGCAAAAGCTCCCGCGCCTCCGCCATCAGCGCGCGCACCCGCCCCCAGAGCGAATCGAAACCCTCGCCGGTATCGATGCATTCGACACTGGCGAGACGCGCCGACACCTCGCGGTGCAGGCGCTCGCCCTGGGCTCCGGCGAGCGGGCCGACCAGCAGGATGGCCTTCATCAGAAGCTGAAGGTGTAGCGCAGCTCGGCGGTACGCGGCCGGCCGAGGTTGTCCACCTGGCGGATGCCGTTGCTGGTGCGACCGGTGGCGTAGTCGCGGTCCAGCAGGTTCTCCAGCAGCAGACTCAAGCGGTGCGAGTGGGCGGCGTCGAGGTAGCGGTAGGCGTCGCCATCGAGCACGCTGTAGTGGCCGTAGTCGTCATCCTGGGCGCTGACGATGGAGCCGACATAGCGGGTAGCAAGGCCCGCGCCCCAGAGGCTGTCGTCATAGCCCAGGCGCAGGCGGGCGAAGAAGTGCGGGATGTTGTTCACCGTCACGCCTTCGCGGCTGTCCACGAGGTTGCGCGTGGCGTCCGCAGAAAGCTGCCAGTGCCGCCCGAACTGCCACTGGCCGTTGGCTTCCACGCCACGCACGGTGATCTCGCCATTGCCGTTCACCCACTGGTCGCCCGCGAGGGTGATGAGATCGGTGATCTCGCGGCGGAACAGCGTGACGCTGCCGCTCCACGGCTGCTCGAACAGCTCGCCGGTGTAGTCCAGGCCCAGCTCGGCGTTGCGGCTGCGCTCGGGCTTGAGGTCGCGGTTGCCCACTTCGTCGCCCGGCTCGTTGACGAACAACTGCTCGGCGGTGGGCAGCTTGAAGGCGGTGCCAAACTGGCCGCGCAGCTTGAGCTGCTGCGTGAGGTCATAGAGCGAGGTCAGCATCCACACGGTGGCGCCTTCGCCGCCGGAGATTTCCTCGCGGCGCACGCCCAGGCTCGGGTGCCAGTCGGGCAGCGCCTCGATGTTCGGCCGCAGCTGGGCGTAGAGCGCGTGGGACTCGGCCTTGTCGTTGTCGATGATCAGCACATCGTCCTGGCCCTTGTACCACTGGTTGTCATTGCCGAAGACCAGCTCGTGACCGCCCGCCAGCTTCGCCTTGCCTTCGAGCTGCGCGCCCCAGTCGGTGAAGCCCCAGTAGTCGTTGTGGTTGAGCACCTGGGTGCCGCCGCCCTGCAGGTTGTAGACGCGGTCGTAGCGGGTATCCCAGTCGTTGATGTGGGTCTTGGCGAACCAGCTGAAATCGTCGCCGACGCTCTGCTGGAAGGTCGCCGTGGCGATCTGCTGCACGCGGTTGTTGCTGGTGTGGTGGTTGGACGTCGGCCGGGCGAAGTCCAGCTCGGCGTCGGCGTACTGGTAGAACAGTTCCAGGCGCGAGGCATCGCCGATGGCCTGGATGGCCTTGGCGCCGAACACGTTGACGTCGTAGGAGCGGCGCTTGTCGCTCACCGTGTCGGTCATGTCGCGGTCGCGGTAAGGCTGGTAGCCGTCGGAGCGGTTGTGGCTGAGGTAGGCCATCAGGCCGAGGTCGCCCAGGCCGTTCTGCACGATCTTCTCGGCGCGGGCATCACCACTGCGGCCCTTGAAGGTGTCCAGGCCGAGATTCACTTCGCCGGCCGCCTCGCGGCTGCGCGCGCTGCGGGTGACGATGTTGATCACCCCGGACACCGCCTGGGTGCCGAACAGCAGGCCCTGGCCGCCCTTGAGCACTTCGATGCGCTCCACCGCAGTGGTCGGCAGGGTGTCGATGTAGATGCCGCCGTAGAGGCGGTTGTTCAGGCGCACGCCGTCCAGCAGGATCAATGTGTCGTCGTTGCGCCCGCCGAGCAGCGAGTAGGTGCCGTAGTCGAACGGGCCGTTCTTTGGCGCGACGAACAGACCGGGCACGTACATCTGCAGCACACGGGTGATGTCGGCGCTGGGGCCGGCGCGTTCGATCTGCTGCCGGTCGATGACCTCCAGCTTGCTGCCGTAGCGGGCCATGTCGGCCACGGTAGTGGACTCCACGGAAGGGCCGCTGACGACTTCATCGGCCAGGTCGAGCGGCGCCGCAGCGAGCTGCGAGCTGAGGGCGCACAGGGAGAGAACGGGGGTCCAGCGCAGGGCGCGCCGGTTCAGGAACGAAGAATGTTGCAAGGTGATCGCCTCGAAATCGGGATTTCGCAGGCGGCGCAGCGACACCCGGAACGAGCGCGCTCCGGGAACCGGCTCACGCCCGCCCACCGCGGGTTTGCCAAACAGGTTCCAGGCCGGTCTCCGGGCTTGCGAGGGTCATGAAACTTCCGCCTTCCCATGCCTGAGCACAGTGGCCTAATGGATGTTCCGCTCGCTTACCGTTGCGGGGGCAGCGCCGGACTGATCGCGCGAGGGCGACGCACCGGCTTCCCGTTTCACCCCACGCACGGCGGCGGGGGGCACCTGAAACGGGGCGAATCTGAACACTCGGCGGACGAAAGCGTCAAGCGCGGGGGTTGGGCAGGATGTTGCGGAGGCGGACGGGACGCGCGAAATCAGTGCCAGGGATCGTAGGTGCCGAAACTCCAGATGTGCCCTTCCGGATCACGGCAGGTGAAACCCTGGCCGCCGTAGTCCTCGTCCTTGATGTCGATGACGATCTGCGCGCCGCCGTCCACTGCCGCGCGGTACAGCACCTCGGCATCCTTCACCACCACGTAGATGCTCTGGGTGCAGCCGCCGATCTCATCGGGCTGGCGCATCAGCCGGCCGTACTCGTTGTCATGCAGCGATCCGAGCATCACCAACCCACTGCTGTCGGCCAGCGCCAGCTGTGCGTGGGCGATGCCGCCATGGTCATCGGCAACTACCAACTGCCGCTGGAAACCGAAGGTGGCGCACAGCCAGTCGATGGCCTGGGGCGCATCGCGGTAGCGCAGGCAGGGAATGACGCTGGGGCGGGCGATGGGAGCGGGCGTGGACATGGCGGTCTCCAGCAGGAACAGGCGCGATGTTCTGAGCATAGTCGCCCGCTTTTCGCTCCCCGCTACTGCATGGCGACCAGCAGCAACAGCGACAGTGAAGCGCAAGTTCCTGCAAGACCGCGCCAGGGGCCGGCAGTAGTTTGGGCAGACCGATCCCAAGGAGAAAACCACCGTGACCCAACGCCAACCGATCAACCTGCAGGACAAGCTCGGTCGCCTCACTGAAACCTGGCAACCACGGGTGATCGCCGAGATGAACGACTACCAGCTCAAGGTGGTGAAGCTGCAGGGCGATTTCGTCTGGCACAGCCACGCCGACACCGACGAGACCTTCATCGTGCTGGGCGGCGAGCTGCGCATCGACTTCCGCGACGGTCCGCTGACCCTGCGCGCCGGCGAGCTTTACGTGGTACCCCGTGGGGTGGAACACAAACCCTATGCCGAGCACGAGGTGCAGCTGATGCTGATCGAACCGCGCGGCGTGCTGAACACCGGCGACCAGGGCGGCGAACGCACGGCGGAGAATGATCGCTGGGTGTGAGCGCCTGCGGCTCAGAGGTCCAGCAGGTCGGCGTGAATTCCCAGTGCTTTGGCGAGTTTCTCTCGCGTGGGTTTGCGCGGCCGGCTCGCTGCTTCCTGCTGGGCATAGGCGGACTGGCTGATGCCGATGCGCTCGGCCACTTCCGCCTGGGTCAGGCCCAGGTGCCTGCGCCAGGCGCCGACAGGGCTCAGCCCTTCCTTGACCATGAAGCCCACCACCTCGTTGGGGACCAGGTCCTCCTTCGGGTGGCTGGCGATGTACTCCGCATAGGGAATGACCACGAACGCCGGAACGCCGTCCGGTCCGTTGATGATCTGCACGCTAGTACGTGTGCTCATCGCGCTTGCTGACCTCTTCGATATTCACGATGCGGATGCCGCCATCCCAGTCGAACAGCACCCGGTACCTGCCCACCCGCAGGCGGTAGCCGTAGGCATGGTTGACCAACCTTTTGACGTTCGGCACAGCCGGCATCCGGGCCAGCTCCTGCACGGCGTCGTAGATCACCGGCTGGTCCGCCTTGTTGAGCCTGCCAAGCTGCTTCACGGCCTTTCAGGTCCAGTTGATCCGGTTCATGGCTGCCTCGCGGGGAGAGGCAGAAATATAAGCCTTTCAATAAGTATATTAGCGCGAGTCTGGCGGTTGTGGGACGGTGTTCTCAGGCACAGACTCCGACCGCCGATCGACTGCCCAGCCCGTTGCCGATCAGCGGCCGCTCCCGCTTCGCTGGGTACTGCTATGCCTGTCGGGAGAACGCCGCTCCCAGCCGGAGGCTGTCACGCCTGGGATACACCGGCGCGGCTCTGGCGGCGTCGCCGGTTCGGGTCCGCGTCCATCGAAGCCCGGAGCCGGGCCGGAGGTGCGACATGCTCTATCTGGTGAACTGGACCATCCCCATCGAGAACCGCGACAGGATCATTCAACGGTTCCTCAAGACCGGCGGCCTGCCGCCGCCCGGCGTGAAGCTGGTCGGCCGCTGGCACGCCATGGGCCACATGCTCGGTTTCGGCCTGGCGGAGGCCGAGAACCCGCTCGATGTGCAGCGCTGGATGCTGCAGTGGACCGACCTGATGCACCTGCAGGTGCACCCGGCCATGACCGACGCCGAATATGCACCGCTGCTCACGCAGCTGCTGCAGCAGGCGGCGGACAACCCATCGGTCAGTCCCTGAGCAGGACCTCGGCTGGCTTGGCGCCGAAGCGCTTGCGGTAGTCGCTCGGCGCCATCCCGGTGATCTTGCGGAAGGTACTACGGAACGAGCCCGGATCGAGGTAGCCGACCGTATAGGCGATGTGGTCCACCGTGCCGTTGGTGAACTCCAGCAGCTCGCGCGCCTTGCCCACCCGCAGGTGCTGGCAGTACTCGGTGGGCTTGAGCCCGGTGGCGGCGCGGAAGCGCCGCAGGAAGGTGCGCTCCTCCAGCCCGGCCTGGGCGGCCATGGCGGCGAGGCTGACGTCCACCGCGCCATTGCCCTGCAGCCAGTGCTGCACCTTGAGGATCGCGGCATCGCCATGCCCCAGCAGCGGCGCGAAATTGCTGCCGCATTGCTGGGCGCTGTCGCTGTGTTCGACCACCAGGAAGCGCGCGGTGCGGTTGGCGATGCTCGGGCCGAGCAGGCGATCGACGATGCGCAGGCCCAGGTCCGACCAGGCCATCAGCCCGGCGGAGGTGATCAGGTCGCCGTCGTCCACCATCGGCTTGTGTGCTTCCAGCCGCACGCGCGGGAAGCGTTTGCCGAAAGCCTCGGCGCCGCTCCAGTGGGCGGTGGCGCTGCGGCCGTCGAGCAGCCCGGCCTCGGCCACCAGCAGGCCGCCGATGCACACCGAGCCGACGATAGCGCCCTCGCCGTGGCGCGCGGCGAGCCAGTCGGTGAGATTACGCAGTGGCGCGGCGTCGGGCAGGCCGAACAACGAAGGCGGGACGAGCACGGCGACCAGCCGGCTATCCGCGCCTGGATGTGTGTCGAACACGCGCCGCGGCTCGCCGCCGTCTTCACCGGACCAGTGGCTGACGCGCAATGCCGGCAGCTGCTGCGCGGCTTCCTCGCCGGCGATGCGCTCGGCCACCGCGAACAGGTCGGTGAGCCCGTGCAGCGCCGCCGTCTGCACACCGGGATAGAGCAGCAACCCGATCTCGACGACGCTCCGTTCCACAACCATTGTCAGTTTTCCCCCGGTTATTGTCGTTCCGCCTGATCCCCGCGCGGCGCGCGGCGAACCATACTGGTCCCACTTCCTCACCACTCAACGTTCAAGAAGGACTTCGGAAATGGCCAAGCAAGCGCTCATCCTAGTGGATATCCAGAACGACTACTTCCCTTCCGGCAAGTGGCCGCTGGTCGGCATCGAAGCCGCCGCCGACCAGGCTGCCAAGGTCCTGGCCGCCTTCCGCGAGCGCGGTGACCTGGTGGTCCACGTGCGCCACGAATTCGAAAGCGCCGATGCTCCGTTCTTCGTCCCCGGCAGCGACGGCGCGAAGATCCACGGCAAGGTCGCCAATCTGCCCAGTGAGCCTGTGGTGCTCAAGCACTTCGTCAACTCGTTCCGCGACACCGACCTGAAGGCCATCCTCGACCAGCACGGCGTGGAATCACTGGTGGTGGTCGGCCACATGAGCCACATGTGCGTGGATGGTGCGGTGCGCGCCGCCGCCGACTTCGGCTATCCGGTGACCGTGCTGCACGACGCTTGTGCCACCCTGGACCTGGAGTTCAATGGCGTGAAGGTTCCGGCAGCCCAGGTACACGCGTCCTACATGGCGTCCCTGGCTTTCGCCTACGCCGACGTGGTGTCCACCGCCGAGTACCTGAACCGCTGACTCACAGGGTTTGGCAAAAGGGCCTCCAATGAGGCCCTTTTTCATTCAGCAACGCACCGAAACATCGCCAAAGAGTCGGTGATACAAGACGTGAGAAGTTGCCCAACACGCCGCGGGCTTTCCGCTATGATCGACGCTCGATCGCCTGCCGATAAGGACATCCCATGAGCGTTTCTTCGATCATCATCCTCGCCATCATCGCTGGCTTCATCTTCCTGCTGATCAGCGTGTTCAACCGCCTGGTGGCGCTGCGCAACCGCTACCAGAACGCCTTCGCGCAGATCGAGGTGCAGCTCAAGCGCCGCTACGACCTGATCCCCAACCTGGTGGAAACCGCCAAGGCCTATCTCAAGCACGAGCGCGAGACCCTGGAAGCGGTGATCGCTGCCCGTAACGCGGCGGTCGCCGGCCTGAAAGCCGCTTCCGAACAACCCGGCGACGCCGGCCGCATGGCGCAACTGGCCGCCGCCGAGAACGCCCTGGGCGGTGCCATGGGTCGCCTGAACGTGACCCTGGAAGCCTACCCGGACCTCAAGGCCTCGCAGAACCTGCAGCAGGTCAGCGAGGAGCTGTCGAGCACCGAGAACAAGGTCGCTTTCGCCCGCCAGGCCTACAACGACGCGGTGATGGAGTACAACACCTACCGCCAGTCGTTCCCCGCCAACTTCCTCGCCACCACCTACGGCCACAGCAAGGACGCCAGCCTGCTGGAGTTCGAGGACAGCAAGGCCATCCAGGCCGCGCCGAAAGTCGCCTTCTAACCCCCCGGCGCAGGACGCGCGATGAACTTCTTCGAACACCAGGACCGTGCCCGCAAGCAGACCGGGCGCCTGGTCCTGCTGCTGACCGTTGCGGTGGTCTGCCTGGTGACCATCACCAGCTTCGCCCTGGGCTGGCTCTGGCGTCACCTGGGTGAGCCGGCGCTGCACCTGACCTCCCGCGCCTCCCTGCCCGACCCGGAGCTGTACCTCTCAGTGGCCGCCGTAATCATCGGCGTGGTCGTGCTCGGCGCGCTGTACAAGCAGGTGCAGTTGAGCGCCGGCGGCAAGGTGGTGGCCGAGAGTCTCGGCGGTCGCCTGCTCAACCTCAGCGCCGGCAACGCCGATGAACGCCGTCTGCTCAACGTCGTCGAGGAAATGGCACTCGCCTCAGGCTCGCCAGTGCCGCCGGTGTACGTGCTGGAAGATGGCTCGATCAACGCCTTCGCCGCCGGGCTGACGCCACGCGACGCGGTGATCGGCATCACCCGTGGCGCCATCGAGCAGCTCGACCGCAACGAGCTGCAGGGCGTGATCGCCCACGAGTTCAGCCATATCCACCACGGTGACATGCTGCTCAACACGCGGCTGACCGCCCTGCTCCACGGCATGCTCCTGCTCGGCCTGATCGGCGGGATGCTGCTGCGCGGCTGGAGCGAAACCAGCACCGGCATCCGGGTCAGCAGCCGGAGCAGCAACAACGACAAGAACGGCGGCGGCAGCGTGGTGTTGCTGGTGATCGGCGCCGGCGTGGTGCTCTATGTGCTGGGCTATATCGGCACCTTCTTCGGCCAGCTGATCAAGGCGTCGGTGAGCCGCCAGCGCGAGTACCTGGCCGACGCCTCGGCGGTGCAGTTCACCCGCGATCCCTCGACCATCGCCGGCGCGCTCAAGAAGATCGGCGGCAACCCGCTGGGCGCCCTGCTCAGTGCGCCACGCGCCGCCGAGTTCAGCCACATGTACTTCGGCGATGGCGTGGGCAGCAGCTGGTTCGACACCCACCCACCGCTGAAGGATCGCATCCGCCGCGTCGATCCGGGCTGGGACGGCCGCTACCCGAAGTTCGAGCCGCGCCTGGACGTGGCACTGATGAACCAGGACGCCTGGACCGCCGCCGTCACCGGCCAGCCTTACCAGCCCAGCGCCGTAGAAGTGGCCGTGGCTGCCGTGGGCGCGCCGACTGCCGCCCACCTGCTGGAAGCGCGCAGCACCCTGCGACGCCTGGATGAGCGCCTGCAGCGCGCCGCCCATGACAGCGAAGGTGCCGAGGCACTGATCTACGGCCTGCTGCTGGACAACGAACCCGGTCTGCGCACACGCCAGCTGGAAGAGATCAAGAAGCGCCTGAACCTGAGCCTGGCGCTGCAACTGGACCTGCTGGAAGAATCGCTGCTGCGACTCGATCCCGGTCAGCGCCTGCCGCTGCTGGACCTGGCGATGCCGGCGCTCAAGCAGCTGGACGCCAAGGCTTTCCTCGCCCTGCGCGAGAACATGGCGCTGCTGATCAAGCTGGACGGCAAGGTGAAACTGCTGGAGTGGACCCTGCTGCGCATCGTCGAACGCAACCTGCGACCGGGCAGCGGAAAGATAGGCAATGTGGCGCTGGCGGAGCTTGCCGAAGAGTCCGCGACGCTGCTGGCCTTCCTCGCCCGCGTCGGTGAAACCCGCGATGCGGAAACCGCACAGGCATTCTGCGATGCGTGGAGCGGCCTGCCCTTCCCGCCTCGTCCCATGCCGGCGCAAGGCAGCCTGCGCGACCTGGAAAGCGCCCTGAAGAAACTGGAGCAATTGCGCCCGCTGCAGAAGCCGCAGTTGCTCAAGGCGTTGGCGCGCTGCATCGAGCACGATGGGCGCATCAGCACCGACGAGGCGGAACTGATGCGCGCAGTGGCCGATATCATGGACTGCCCGATGCCCCCGTTGCTGGCGGGCTGACGCTTCAGCACGCAGGGCGGGATTACCACCCTCTGCGGCGGATGCAGGAAAGCTTCTTCGTAGGATGGCGTGGAGCGGAGCGATACCCATCGATTGCCGTGCGCCGAAGCAGCATGGGTATCGCTTCGCTCCACCCATCCTACGTTGATGCTTCACACGTGAATTCGAAGTGGATGAAAACTCCGATCTCGCCCACGGGCGCTCCTGCAGGTCGGCCCCGCCTTAGTACGTAGTCACCCGCATATCCCCAGCGACGCTGGCGCCCTAGGATGACTGACATCACTGATGCCGGATACTCCCCATGCCCCACATCGCCATCGACTACAGCGCCAACCTTGCCAACGACCTCCAGCCCCTCGACCTGCCCCGGAAACTCCACGAGGCCGCGCAAGCCATGGGCGTGTTCCCCATCAACGGCCTGCGCACCTTCGCCCAGGCCGTCAACGACTATCGGGTCGGCGCGAATACCGCCAACGAAGCCTTCATCAACATCCAGGTCCGCATCGCCCCCGGCCGCCCGGAGGAGTTGCGCCAGCACATCGTCGACACGCTGTTCGACACCGCCGAGCAGACCCTCGCCGCACTCATCGAAGAACGTCCCGTCGGCCTGCAACTGGAGATCACCGAGTTCGACCGCAGCCTGACCCGCATGGCCGGCAGCCTGCCCGGTGCCTGATTCGACGCGAAAAAAAAGGGCCTCCGCAGAGGCCCTTTCTTCATTCGCTCAACCGTGCATCAGGCACGGCTGGCCACGCTGCCCTGCTCTTTCGGAGCCAGGTTTTTAGGAGCAAGGTTCAGCGCGTAGTACAGCACCGTCAGCAGCACCAGGAAGGCCGGGCCGATGTACAGCGCGATGCGGGTATCCTCGAAGAAGGCCATCAGCACCACCACCAGCACCAGGAAAGCCATGGCGAGGTAGGAGCTGAGCGGGTACAGCCACATCCTGAACTGCAGCTTGCCGGCTTCGGCGGCGGAGAGGCCGCGGCGGAACTTCAGCTGCGCCAGCAGGATCATCGCCCAGGTCCAGATCGCACCGAAGGTGGCGATGGAGGTCACCCAGGTGAACACCTTCTCGGGTACCAGATAATTCAGCAGCACGCCCAGCAGCAGCGCGAAGATCGACAGCAGCAGCGCATTGCGCGGCACGCCGCCCTTCGAGGTCTTGGCGAACACGGCCGGGGCCTGGCCATGCTGGGCGAGGCTGTAGAGCATGCGGCCGGTGCTGAAGATGCCGCCGTTGCAGGACGACAGCGCAGCGGTGATCACCACGAAGTTGATGATGCCGGCGGCGGTCTTGATGCCCATGCGCTCGAAGGTCATCACGAAGGGGCTGCCCTGGGTGCCGATCTCGTTCCACGGGTAGATGGACATGATCACGAACAGCGCGCCCACGTAGAACAGCAGGATGCGCCAGAACACCGAGTTGATCGCACCGGGGATGGTCTTCTGCGGGTTCTTCGCTTCACCGGCGGTGAGGCCGATCATCTCCACGCCCAGGTAGGCGAACATCACCATCTGCAGCGACATCAGCACGCCGGTGATGCCGTGGGGCATGAAGCCGCCGTTGCTCCACAGGTTGGAGATGCCGGTGGCGATGCCGCCGTTGCCCAGGCCGAAGAAGATCATGCCGGCGCCGGCCAGGATCATGGCGACGATGGTGACGATCTTGATCAGCGCGAACCAGAATTCGAATTCACCGAAGGCGCGCACGGCGATGAGGTTGATGGTGCCCATGCTCGCCAGCGCGGCCAGCGCCCAGATCCAGCGCGGCACGTCGGGGAACCAGATGCCCATGTAGATGGCCACCGCGGTGATCTCCGCAACGCAGGTCACCAGCCAGAGGAACCAGTAGTTCCAGCCGGTCAGGTAACCGGCCAGCGGGCCGAGGTAGTCCTGCGCGTAGCGGGCGAAGGAGCCGGCCACCGGATTGTGCACGGCCATCTCGCCGAGGGCGCGCATGATCACGAGGATGGCGAGACCGCCGATGAGGTAGGAGAGCATGATGGCCGGGCCGGCCATCTGGATGGCCTTGGCGGAGCCGAGGAACAGGCCGACGCCGATGCAGGCGCCCAGGGCCATGAGACGGATGTGCCGCTCGTTGAGATCCCTTTGGAGATCGTGGGACGACATGGTGATGCAACCTCATTTTGTTCTTGGGAGTAATCAGCTGCGGACTCTGAGTGCAGTCAGGGTGCGGAACCACCGGAAAGGCTTCGCCGCCGCGCCAGGCGGCACGGAGGGAGAAGTGTCTGGCAGTTCCAGGACGGCACACCGGAAGAGGCTGCCCGCTCTTGTGAAGCGGACGTGGGCATTGCGGGAGGACCACGGCTGAGGTCGCGGGCGAGTGTTACACAAGTGTGTAGGAAACGTCTGCACCACCAAGGTGCAATGTGACCAAAGGAATAGCGGCGTATCGCCACATCCACGCGCCCGGCGAAGGCCGTTTTAGAGCGGTTCAGCCTGCCAGCGGCTGCAATTCCAGCAACAGCGAGCAGGGCTGGCCGGTGCCCGGATGGCGCGGTTCGCGCAGCTGACGCAAACGCCAGCCGCTGGCGGCCAGCATCGCCAGCCATGACTCCAGGGTGCGGAAGAACCAGGGCATCGGTGAGCGGAACTCGCCACCGAATGCGGCGAAGGTTTCCAGCCGCCAGCCATCGGCATAGGACTCGTCGCCGCAGGCGGTCCAGGGGTGAACGGTCTGGATCAGCAGCCGCCCGCCGGGAGCGACGCGTTCGCGCAAGGCGCCGAGCAAGGGCGCAATGTACTCGTCGAGCAGCGCGAAGTTGCACACCAGTACGTCGAACTTTCCCAGGCTGCTGCCGGACTCGATCAGCGCCGCGTAATCCATCACCTCGAAGCGTGCGCCGCCTGCCGCCTGCGCCGAATCGATCAGCGGCGCCGAGGCATCCACACCGACGCACTCGCTGCCGCGCTCCGCCAGCGCGCGACACAACCAGCCTTCGCCGCAGCCGATATCGAGCGCACGCCCTGCCGGACCATCGGCGATGGCGCCGAGGATCGCCGCGTCAGTCACCAGTCGACGGCTCTCGATGCGTTGCTCGCGCACGGCGCGGGTCCAGGCATCGGCGTTGGCCTGCCAGCTCTGGCGGATTCGGGCGTCGTGGTCGGTCATGGTGAGCTCCGTGCGTGGGTGAAACGATGGCGGAGGAATCTGCTCCTACGGTGCTACTCCGGCGCCCGGGTCTGCCCTCACCCTAACCCTCTCCCGGAGGGAGAGGGGACCGTTCGTGCAGGAGGAAACCACAGCATCAGCCGGCACAATCTGCTCCCTCTCCCTCTGGGAGAGGGCTGGGGTGAGGGGGAATCGTCGGCACCCAATGTCCCGGTACAACGCCACAAGAAACTGTCACTACTGCCCCTTCAATACCTTGGGCACCGCCAGCCCTTTGGGCGGCGGAGTCTGCGGGATGGCCTCGCGGCAGCCGGCGTCGCGGAACGGCCCGCCGATCTTCTGCCAGCCACTGCCCGGTGACGTCTGCTGGCAGGTGTAGGCGCCATCGAGCTTGCTCTGCCAGCGGTAGAACGGCATGGGCGCCGCCTGGGCGCTCAAGGACGCCAGCAGCAGGGCGGCCGGAGGCAGAGCACGGAGCAGACTGCAAGGCAGAAAAGGCGAACGCATGGGCAAGGGTTCCTGTCGAAGTCAGTACATTGCACCTGCTGGCCGTCGGCAAATCAATCCGCACGGCCACGAACGGTGCCAGCCGGTGCGCAGTTTTTTTGCCGCCGACTACGCTGGAAGTTAGGAAAGCCGCGGGGGGAAGCGGCTTTCGCGGCGCCAGGATGGCGCCGGCCATCACGTGGGCGGAGTCCGCTACCTGGGCTGTCGTACAAGCAAGGGCGGGGCGTGAAGATGGGCAACTCGAAGCATTCCGGTACGCAAGTGGCAGGTCAACCGGGAAGTCTGGGGCCCGGCCTTTCCCCACAGAAAGTGCATCACCACCGCTTCCTCATTCTCTTCCTCTTTCTCCTGCCGTTGCTGGCCGCCATGGGCGCAGCGCTGCTCTATGAAGCGCGCACCTCCAAGCTGCAGGCGCGCGAGCTGGCGCGCTACGCCACCGGGCTGACCTGGAGCCTGGAACAGGGCGGCACTGCCGACGTGGTCTATCCCCAGGGCGGGCCCTTCGACCGGCGCCTGGGTTACCAGCAACTGCCGAGCTTCCTCGGCCGCCTGCACGGGCGCAATTTCGTCACCCTGAGCCAGGCGCGCTTCTCCGATCCGCTGATGCAGTACACCGGCCACGGCATGTTCCCACCCTACCCGGAGAAGGCCCAGGCCGGCGTCGACATCGCCGACTGCCGCGGCCTGCCGATCTACAACTTCCGCTACCCGCAGCGGCTCTACGCCAACTTCGAGAGCATCTCGCCGGCCATCGTCAACAGCCTGCTGTATATCGAGAACCGCGACCTGCTCGACCCCGACCGCCCCTACCTGAACCCGGCCATCGACTGGAGCCGCTTCACCCAGGCTTCGGTGGCGCAGGTGGGCAAGCTGGTCGGCCTGGGCAACCACGCGCCCGGCGGCAGCACCCTCGCCACGCAGATCGAGAAGTACCGCCACTCCGAGGATGGCCGCACCAACTCCATCACCGACAAGCTGCGGCAGATGGCTTCGGCCAGTGTGCGTACCTACCAGAACGGCGCGGAGAATATGGCCGCGCGGCGCAACGTCGCCCTCACCTACCTGAACTCCGTGCCGCTTTCGGCGCAGCCCGGCTACGGCGAAGTCAGCGGCCTGCCGGATGGCCTGTGGATCTGGTACGGCGCCGACTACCAGCAGGTCAACAAGCTGCTCAACGCCCCGCCCGGCTCCGGCGCCGAACTGGCGGCCCAGGGCAAGGCGCTGCGACAGGTGGTGTCGCTGATGATCGCCCACCGCCGGCCTTCCTGGTACCTGGCCCGCGGCCGCGACCAGCTCGCCGTGCTGACCGACAGCTACCTGCGCCTGCTGGCGCAGAACAACGTGATCGCCCCCGAACTGCGCGATGCCGCGCTCGGCCAGAAGCTCAGCTTCCGCGATCCGCGCAGCGAGCCGAGCTTCACCCCGCTGGAGAACAACAAGGGCATCGGTCTGGCCCGTACACGCCTGGCCCGCATGCTCGACGTGCCGCTGTATGACCTCGACCGCTTCGACATGAGCTTCACCACCACCCTGCAGCATGAGTTGCAGGAGCAGGTCACCGGTTACCTGCGGCATCTGTCCGACCCGGAATTCGCCGAGCAGATCGGCCTGTTCGGCGAGCACCTGCTGTCCAAGGACAAGACCAAAGACGTGCGCTACAGCTTCACCCTCTTCGAGCGCACTCCCAGCGGCAACCGCGTGCGCGTGCAGACCGACAGCACCGAGCAACCCTTCGACATCAACGAGGGCAGCAAGCTGGAGCTGGGCTCCACCGCCAAGCTCCGCGTGCTTTCCACCTACCTGGAAACCATCGCCGACCTGCACCAGCTGTACGCGCCGATGAGCGTCGCGGAGCTGAAGAAGGTGCCGGTGGAGCCGCTGGATTTCCTTACCCGCTGGTCCATCGACTACCTGATCACCGCCAAGGACCGCGACCTGCCGGACATGCTCGCCGCCGCGCTGCAGCGCAAGTATTCCGCCAGCCCCTACGAGAGCTTCTTCACCGGCGGCGGCATCCACACCTTCAGCAACTTCCGCAAGGAAGACAACGGCCGCATCCCGACCCTGCAGGACGCCCTGCGCGAGTCGATCAACCTGCCCTTCGTGCGCCTGCTGCGCGACCTGGTGCGTCACGACATCTACGCCAACGAGGGCAGCAAGGTCGCCGTGCTCGCCGACGACAAGGACCCGCGCAGGCAGGACTACCTCGACCGCTTCGTCGACAAGGAAAGCCAGGTCTACCTGCTGCGCTTCTGGCAGAAGTACAAGGGCAAGGACAACGACGCGCGCCTGAGCACCTTCCTCGACGGTCTGCGCGCCTGGCCGGTGCGGCTGGCGGCGATCCACCGCTACCTGCAGCCGCAGGCGGATGTCCCGACCTTCGCCGCCTTCCTGCAGGATCGCCTGAAGCAGGGCAAATACGCCGGCGACAAGCTCACCGACAAGCGCATCGAGGACCTCTACACCCGCTACGGGCCGGGCGCCTTCAACCTCAACGACCAGGGCTACGTGGCCCGCGTGCACCCGCTGGAACTCTGGCTGCTGGGCTACCTGCAACGCCAGCCGGCAGCGACCTTCGCCGACGCCGTGGCCGCCAGCAGCGCCGAGCGCAAGGAAGTCTATGGCTGGCTGTTCAAGTCGCGGCACAAGTACGCCCGCGACAAGCGCATCCGCATCATGCTGGAGGTGGAAGCCTTCCTCGACCTGCATGAACAGTGGAAGCGCCTGGGGTACCCGTTCGACCACCTGGTGCCGTCGCTGGCCACCGCGCTGGGCAGCTCCGGCGACCGCCCGGCGGCGCTGGCGGAGCTGATGGGGATCATCCTCAACGATGGCGTGCGCCTGCCGACTTTGCGCATCGACAGCCTGCACTTCGCCGCCGCCACACCCTATGAAGTCACCCTCGGCCCGGAATCCGGCAATGGTCGCCAGGTGATGCGCTCGGAAGTGGCCCAGGCCCTGCGCACGGCGCTATCCCAGGTGGTGGATGCAGGCACTGCTCGGCGCCTGTCCGGCACCTTCAAGCTGGCTGATGGCAATGCACTGGTGATGGGGGGCAAGACCGGCACCGGCGACAACCGCATCGAGAGCGTCACCCGCAGCGGCTGGGTGAAGAGCTCGAAGGCGATGAACCGCACGGCGACCTTTGTCTTCTACATCGGTCCGCGCCACTTCGGTACGCTCACCGCCTATGTGGCGGGCAGCGAGTCGGACGGCTTCAAGTTCACCTCGGCGCTACCGGTGCAGGTGCTCAAGGGCATGGCGCCGCTGCTGACCAGCTACCTGGAGCCGGGGATCAGCACCGGATGCCAGGAGCGGCTGGATAATCTGCGGGTGAGCTGGAGGTAGCCCTGCGATACGCAGAGCCGCCAGGTTACTTGCCCTGCACGCTCTTCACGTACAGCGCCTCGACCTGCTCCCGCGCCCACGGCGTGCGGCGCAGGAAGGTCAGGCTGGACTTGATGCTCGGGTCGTTCTTGAAGCAGCGCACGTCGATGCGCTTGGCCAGCCCGTCCCAGCCGTACTGCGCCACCAACTGGTTGAGGATGGCTTCCAGGGTCACGCCATGCAGCGGGTTCTTCGGTTTGTCGTTCATCTTCGGTGCCGTCGTGGAGAATGCGCGGCACCTTACCATCAAGAATCAGCCACAGGCGATCAGGCCCGCAACCCGGCCACGCCCGCCACGATCAGGGCGACCGACGCCAGCTTGGTCAGGGTCAGCGCCTCGCCCAGCAGGACGAAGCCGAAGAACACCGTCCCCAGCGTGCCGATGGCCGTCCAGACCGGATAGGCGATGCTCACCGGCAACTGGCGCATCGCCAGGGTGAGGAAGAAGATCCCGCCGATCACCGCGACCACCGTCACCACGGTCGGCAGCGGTCGGGTGAAGCCCTCGGCATACTTCATTGACACCGCGAACATCACCTCGAACACCGCCGCCACCATCAGCATCGCCCAGGCCATCACGCACGCGCCCACTCGCTCTCGGCGAGATCGGCCAGGGCCTGCTCGGCCTGTTGGTAGGAAGCGCGGAAGGCTTCGGGATTGCCCTCCTCGCCCTCCGCAGCGATCACCCGCACGTCTTCGATACCGAGGAAACCCAGCGCCACGCGCAGCCAGGTATCGGCGTGGTTCATCCACTCCAGCTCACCACCCGGCCCCATGCCGGCACCGCCGCGACTGGTGACGATCAGCGCCTTGCGCCCCTTGAGCAGCGGTTCGTATTCCGCCTCGCCGTCCTTCAGGTGCAGGTCGAAGGTGCGGCCGATGCGGACGATCTGGTCGACCCAGGCCTTCAGCCCGCTGGGCACGCTGAAGTTGTACATGGGCGTGGAGATCACCAGCAGGTCGTGGGCGAGCAATTCGTCCACCAGCGATTCGCTGAGTTGCAGTTCGGCCTGCAACTCGGCTGGGCGATGCTCGCGCTGCGGGTGGAAGGCGGCGGCGATGAAGCCTTCGCTGACATGGGGCAGATCGGCACGGCCGACCTCGCGGCGGGTGAGTTGCGCCTGCGGCAGCGCGGCGAGAAAGCCCTCGGCCAGGCGGCGGGAATGTGAGCGGTCGGCGCGGGGGCTGGCGTGAATTGCGAGAATCCTGTTCATCTGTCGTTCCTTGCTGAAGGTGTACACTGCGGAAGTCCTGATCGGCCTCCTGTTGCTGCCTAAGCTATTTCCAGCCGTAGAGCAGGACAACTGAGGGGATTTCCTTCCAGATGAATTCAGCTCATCCATGGAGCGCACCATGTTCGCCAACCTGCCACTTCCCGCCCTGCGCACCTTCGAATCCGCCGCGCGCCAGCTGAGCTTCAAGGCCGCCGCCCAGGAGCTCGCCGTCACGCCCACGGCGGTGTCCCACCAGGTGCGCGCGCTGGAGGAATGGTTGGGCCTGCCGCTGTTCGAGCGCCTGCCACGCCGGGTGCGCCTGACCGAAGCCGGTGAGCGGCTGTTCCGCAGCCTGCATGGCGCGCTGCTGGAGGTATCGCAATCGGTGGACAGCCTGCGCCCGCAGCGCAGCGCCAGCAGCCTGACGATCTCCACCACCCCGGCCTTCGCCGCGCTGTGGCTGGTGCCGCGCCTGGGGCGCTTCTACGCGCGCTACCCGCACATCCGCCTGCGCCTGGACAGCCAGTGCGAACTGCTCGACCTGCAGCAGGACGCCAGCGTCGACCTGGCGATCCGCTACGGCTTCGGCGACTACCCGCGCATGCACAGCCAGTTCCTGCTGGCTGAGCGCTTCGCCGTCTATGGCGCGCCGGCACTGGTGGCCACCGCCGACGTGGAAGTACCGGAGATGATCAGCGTGCGCTGGCACAACTCCGAGCTCTACGAGCGCGGCTGGAAGGCCTGGTGCCAGGTGGCCGGCGAGCACTGCCTGCTGGCCCAGGCAGTGCAGCGCGAGTACGACGAGGAGTTCTACGCCCTGCAGGCGGCCATCGCGGGCCAGGGACTGGTGCTGGCCAGCTCGCTGCTGGTCTCCGAAAGCGTGGAGAAGGGCTTGCTGGCACCCTACCGCCCCGACATCAACGTGCCCGGCGCCCGCTACACCGCGCTCTGCGTGCCAGGCCGCGAGCGCCACCCGCCGGTGCGGGCGTTCCTCGACTGGCTGGCCGAGGAAGCCGCGCAAGCCGCCGACCCGCTGATCGACAACGCCGCCTGAGCCTGCCGCTGCGCCCGCGCAGGGCGGCATTCGCCGTGCGTGATGGGCAACCCGTGGGTAGAATCAGGCCTGCCGCAACAACAATTCTTCTTTGCCAGGGACACGCCTTTCGCGTGATCCGCAGGCACGGCCTGAGCCCCACTTCACCTCAGGATTCCCATGACCACCGTGCAAGAAACCCGCTCCGGCAGCTGGCTGAACGTCATTGCCCTGGCCATCGCCGCCTTCATCTTCAACACCACCGAGTTCGTCCCGGTGGGCCTGCTCAGCGACATCGGCGCGAGCTTCAACATGCGTCCGGAACAGACCGGGCTGATGCTCACACTCTACGCCTGGGTCGTGTCGCTGGCCTCGCTGCCGCTGATGCAGCTAACCCGCAACATGGAACGCCGGCGCCTGCTGGTGGTGATCTTCTGCCTGTTCATCGTCAGCCACGTGCTCTCCGGCTTCGCCTGGAACTTCACGGTACTGATGATCAGCCGCTTCGGCATCGCCTTCGCCCATGCGGTGTTCTGGTCGATCACCGCGTCGCTCGCAGTGCGTGTGGCGCCGCCGGGCCAACAGGCGAAAGCCCTCGGCCTGCTGGCCACCGGGACCATCCTGGCGATGGTGCTGGGCATCCCGCTGGGCCGCGTGCTGGGCGAAGCGATGGGCTGGCGCACCACCTTCCTGGCGATTGCCGGCGTCTCGGTGGTCGTGGTGCTCTGGCTGGCCCGCGCGCTGCCGCTGCTGCCGAGCCAGAACTCTGGCTCGCTGCGCAGCCTGCCGCTGCTGTTGCGCCGCCCGGCGTTGGTGTCGATGTACGTACTCACCGTACTGGTCATCACTGCGCAGTTCACCGCCTACAGCTACATCGAGCCGTTCGCCCGCGAGGTCGCCGCGCTGGACAGCCACAAGACCACCCTGCTCCTGCTGTTGTTCGGCGGCGCCGGGATGTTCGGCTCGATCCTCTTCAGCCGCTACAGCGAGCGCTTCCCGCGCGTCTTCCCGTGCCTGGCCATCGCCGTGCTCGGCGGCTCGCTCCTGCTGCTGATGCCGCTGGCCCATTCGCCCACGGCACTGCTGGGGCTGAGCCTGTTCTGGGGCGCGGCGATCCTCTGCTTCGGCCTGGCGCTGCAGGCCAAGGTGCTGCAACTGGCCCATGACGCCACCGACGTGGCCATGGCGATGTTTTCCGGCCTGTACAACGTCGGCATCGGCGGCGGCGCGTTGCTGGGCAGCCGCGTGGCGGTAGGCATGGGGCTGGAATGGATCGGCTATGTCGGCGGCGCGCTGGCGGTGGCCGGCCTGCTGCTCTGCCTCTTCGCCTGCTGGCGCTACGCGGCGGCGATGAGCGGCGGGCACGCTTCGCACTGATACATCGCTCCTGCGAAAAGAAAAAGGCCGCGCCCCTCACGGAGCGCGGCCTTTTTCATTCAGCGAAGTCTCAGCGGCTGGTCACGGCAGTGCCGGTCGACTGAGTAGCTTCGGCGTATTCCGCCTCAGCTTCCTCGAAGCGCTGGATCATCGCCTTGGACGGCGCGGAGCCGAGCAGGCTGAAGACCACGATGGAAACGCTGGAGAGGATGAAGCCCGGGATGATCTCGTACAGGCCGAGCCAGCCGAACTGCTTCCAGACGATCACGGTGACCGCACCGACAATGATGCCGGCCAGCGCGCCGTTGCGGGTCATGCCCTTCCACAGCACGGAGAACAGCACCAGCGGACCGAAGGCGGCGCCGAAGCCGGCCCAGGCGTAGGACACCAGGCCCAGGACGCGGTTTTCCGGGTTGGCGGCCAGCGCGATAGAGACCAGCGCCACCAGCAGCACCATGGCGCGACCGACCCACACCAGCTCCAGCTGGCTGGCGTTCTTGCGCAGGAAGGCCTTGTAGAAGTCTTCGGTCAGCGCCGAGGAGCACACCAGCAGCTGGCAGCTCAGGGTGCTCATCACCGCCGCGAGGATGGCGGACAGCAGCACGCCGGCGACCCACGGGTTGAAGAGGATCTTCGCCAGTTCGATGAAGATGCGCTCGTGGTTCTCGCCCACGGCGCCAGCCTGCTCCGGGTGCGCCTGGAAGTAGGCGATGCCGAAGAAGCCCACGGCAACCGCGCCGCCCAGGCAGAGGATCATCCAGGTCATGGAGATGCGGCGGGCAGCCGGGATCGACTTGACCGAGTCAGCGGCCATGAAGCGCGCCAGGATGTGCGGCTGGCCGAAGTAGCCCAGGCCCCAGGCCATCAGCGACAGCACGCCGACGAAGGAGGCGCCCTTGAACATGTCGAAGTTGGCGGCGTCCTTCAGCTCGATGGCGGCGAAGGCCGGATCGATACCGCCGGTGGCGAGCAGCACGAAGATCGGCGTGAGGATCAGCGCGAAGATCATCAGCGAGGCCTGCACGGTGTCGGTCCAGCTCACCGCCAGGAAGCCACCGACGAAGGTGTAGGCGATGGTCGCAGCGGCACCGGCCCACAGGGCGGTCTCGTAGGACATGCCGAAGGTGCTTTCGAACAGGCGGGCGCCGGCGACGATGCCGGAGGCGCAGTAGATGGTGAAGAACACCAGGATCACCAGCGCGGAGATGACGCGCAGGATGCGGCTGTTGTCCTCGAAGCGGGTGCTGAAATAGTCCGGCAGCGTCAGGGCGTTGCCGTTGTGCTCGGTGTGCACACGCAGGCGACCGGCGACGAACAGCCAGTTCAGGTAGGCGCCGCAGATCAGGCCAATGGCGATCCAGCTTTCCGAGATGCCCGACAGGTAGATGGCGCCCGGCAGACCCATCAGCAGCCAGCCGCTCATGTCCGAGGCACCGGCCGACAGCGCGGTGACGAAGCTGCCGAGGCTGCGGCCACCGAGGATGTAGTCGGAGAAGTTGTTGGTCGAACGATAGGCAGCCAGGCCGATCAGAACCATGGCCGCGATGTAGATCACGAAGGTGATCAGTGTTGGCGTGTTGACGCTCATGGGGACTCCCCTACAGCTTGTTTTTATCCGGGACCGCGGGGTATCGCGGCCCCTTGACTGGCAGCCGGCGTGGTTGACGCCGACCGGTTAGCGCTTGCTCACAGGCAAACCGGGTTGCGCGTGGCACCAAACCGGCACCGAACCGCTACGCATCCCGACGCAGGCACGCCCTCGTCCTTGCTGGCGTCTTCCTGCAGCCACCGTCTCACCACGGCGACCTCCGTCCCGCCTTCGCCGGTAAGCGAGGTGCGGGCCGTTTCCCGGGCTGGGCCCGGTGATCCATCAGGCGCCGGAACGGGCGCCAGCACTGCGGCAATACCTGGCGCGCCGTCCCGTGGACGGGCAGCACTGCTTGCCGGAGCGATTCGAAACTGGGTTCACGCGCGCATGGAGGTGCGGCAGGGGGGAGCCGGTGCGCGAGGGCGCGGATTGTACAGAAAGCATCGGAGCGAATGGCGCCGCTGGTCCGAGGGCGGACAGCACAGGACCACGGGCGGGCGCTTCGGGCCGGGCCGTGGAGGGAGTGGCGCAGCCAGGTGCAGGCGCGCTACAGGCAAAGACAAAACCGGTGATGGGCATGCTGCCCCTCCCGCGTATCGAGCTGGCTGTTGTTCTTGGCTTGACCGGGTTGCACCTTGGAGCACCAGCAACGCGGTGGGCGGACTCTATGGGTTGCACCCAACGAATTTCTTGCTGAAAGCTCTGGAGTTCTTGCAAAAGACTCCAGCACCCAAAGGTCGGCAGCTGACCGTTCGATCAGCAATCCAGGACGCGCAGGCTAGCGGATTCAGCAGCGGCGCAGGCTGCCTGGGGTCAAGCCGAGGTATCGGCGCATCGCGGTGGTCAGCGCGCTCTGGCTGGAGAAGCCGCATTCGCCGGCCACGCCGACCAACGGCAGGTCGGTTTCCCGCAGCAAGCGCGCGGCGCGGTCGAGCCGCTGGCGCAACAGGTACTGGTGCGGCGTGAGGCCGACGCGATCCTTGAACTGCGCATGGAAGTGACTGGGGCTCAGGCAGGCGACCTGGGCCAGTTCAGCCACGGTGATGCGCCGGGACAGGTGATCGCCGATATAGCCGTCCAGCCGCTCCAGGTCCAGCGGCCCGTTGCGCGGCGCACGGTCTTCGCCGAACAGGCGCAGGTGCAGCGCGCGCAGCAGCACGCCGCCCAGGGCACGGGCGAGCAATGGGTCATCGCCGTAGCGGGCGATCTCCGCGCCGGCATAGCTGAGCAGGTGCTGGAAGTCCGCATCCAGGGTCGGGTAGCGCGGCACCTCGAACAACCGCGCCAGCAGCTCGCGATCCTGCTCGCCGGTGCCGGCCTCGTTCAGATCGAGGATCAGCATGCGGTTGTCGCCGAGCCCGGCGAACTCGTGAGCGACATCCCCCGGCACCAGGCAGGCGCGCATCCGGCAGACCTCGCCACCGGCGCCGCCGATCTCGAATTCCGCGCGGCCGCTCAGGGCCAACACCAATTGGTGATGGCCATGGGCGTGCTGGTCGGTCTGGTCGGACAGCGTGGCGAGGCGGGTATCGAACATGGCGCTGGACTGATCAAATTTTGAGCATGGTACGGGATTCGACCGGGCCTGCCCAGCGCGCAGGTGCAACCGGGCGCAACTCCAGGAGCACGCAAGCACTAAAGCATCTAAGCCGGAAAATCTTGCTAACCGATAGATATGTTATGTTATAACAAATAACACATTCCCGTTTCCCCTCCTCCGCCGCCTGGCGCATCCCTGACCACGAGGGAGGGGTTCGCTTTGCCAGAAGAAAAACCAGGAGTTCGTCATGCCCCCATCCCTTCCCCTTCCGCGCTGGCGTCTAGCACCGCTGGGCCTCGCCCTGTGCGCCGGCGCACCGTCGCTGGCCGATGCCGCCCCCGCCGAACTGGAGCCTCAGGTGATCACCGCCAACCCGTTGGGTGATGCCTCCCCAGCCGCCCCCAGCAGCGTCCTGCGGGGCGACGAGCTGACCCTGCGGCAGAAGGGCAGCCTCGGTGAAACTCTCAATGGCACGCCGGGCGTGTCCTCCACCTGGTTCGGCCCTGGCGCCAGCCGCCCGGTGATCCGTGGCATGGACGGCGACCGCATCCGCATCCTGCGCAATGGCGTGGGTGCGCTGGACGCCTCCTCGCTGTCCTACGACCACGCCGTGCCGGAAGACCCCAACGTGGTCGAGCGCATCGAAGTCGTGCGTGGCCCGGCCGCCCTGCTCTACGGCGGCAATGCCATCGGCGGCGTGGTCAACAGCTTCGACAACCGCATCCCCAGCGAACCGGTGGACGGCATCCACGGCCAGGGCGAGCTGCGCTACGGCGGTTCGGACACCACCCGCAGCGCCGCCGGCGCGCTGGAAGCCGGCGACGGCAACTTCGCCCTGCACCTGGACGCCGGCTCCCGCGAGTTCAATGACCTGCGCATCCCCGGCTACGCCCATTCGGCACGTCAACGCCAGATCGATGGCGATGACGCGAAGCACCGCGTGAACAACAGCGACGGCCGCCAGGACAGCGGCGCCATCGGTGGCAGCTACCACTGGGATCACGGCTATGCCGGCCTGTCCTACAGCGGCTACGACAGCAACTACGGCTCGCCCGCCGAGGACGACGTGCGCCTGAAGATGCAGCAGGACCGCTACGCCTTCGCCTCGGAAATCCGCGACCTCGACGGTCCTTTCAGCTCGGTGAAGCTGGACGCCGCCTATACCGAGTACCAGCACAAGGAGATCGAGGACGGCGAGACCGGCACCACTTTCAAGAACGATGGCTACGAGGCTCGCATCGAGGCACGGCATAAGCCCATCGGCCCGCTGGACGGCGTGGTCGGCGCGCAGGTCACCAACAGCCGCTTCTCCGCGCTGGGCGAAGAAGCCTTCGTGCCGCACACAGAGACCGACAGCGCTGCGCTGTTCTTCCTGGAGAACTGGCAGGCCAGCGAGCGCCTGGCGCTGAACCTGGGGGGCCGCGTCGAGCACACGCGCATCGAGCCCAACGCCAAGGACAACGAGCGCTTCGCCGAGAACGAAGGCTCGCGCAGTTTCACCGCCGGCAGCCTGTCCACCGGTGCCGTCTACAAGCTGACGCCGATCTGGTCGCTGGCCGGCACCCTGGCCTACACCGAACGCGCACCGACCTTCTACGAGCTGTACGCCAACGGCGCCCACGCCGCCACCGGCACCTTCGAAGTGGGCGACGCCGACGCGAGCAAGGAAAAGGCCGTTTCCACCGACCTCGCCCTGCGCTTCGACAACGGCCGCCACAAGGGCAGCGTCGGCGTGTTCTACAGCCGCTTCTCCAACTACATCGGCCTGCTGGCCAGCGGGCGCTACCGCGACGAGGAAGGCGCGGTGGTGGACGCCGGCGACGACGAGGCACTGCCCGAGTACCTCTACAGCGGCGTGAAGGCTGACTTCTACGGCGTCGAGGCGCAGGACCGCATCCACCTGCTGGACAGCCCCTACGGCCGCTTCGACCTGGAGCTTTCCGGCGACTACACCCGCGCCAAGAACAAGGACACCGGCGAAGCCCTGCCACGCATCGCCCCGCTGCGCCTGAACAGCGCGCTACTGTGGGAACTGCAGCAATGGCAGGCACGGGTTGGCGTGGAATACGCCGCCGACCAGAACCGAGTACCAGAGAACGAGCTGCGCACCGACGGCTACACCACCCTCGGCGCCAGCGTCGGCTACCGCTTCGACCTGGGCGACAGCCGCTGGCTGGCCTTCGTCAAGGGCGAGAACCTGACCAACCAGACCGTGCGCTACGCCAGCTCCATCCTGCGCGACAGCGTGCCAGCCGGCGGGCGCGGCATCCAGGCGGGGGTGAAAGTGGCTTTCTAAGCAGTGGCTTTCTGATCTCCTAGAGCTGACGCCCGGCGTAATCCCGGGCGAACTGCGCGGCGATCCGACCGGACCGCGACCCGCGATGGGTGGCCCAGCGGATCGCGGCCTGCTCCCACTCCTCCTGCCGCACGCCGCCCAGGCCGTGGGACTCGAGCCAGCGGGCGACCGCCTCCAGGTACTGTTCCTGGCTGAAGGCGTAGAAAGATATCCACAGGCCGAAACGCTCGGAGAGAGAAATCTTCTCTTCCACCGCCTCGCCGGGATGCAGCTCGCCGCTCTCGCTGCGCTGGAACGACAGGTTGTCCTCGGCGCGCTCGGCCAGCAGGTGGCGGCGGTTGGACGTCGCGTAGATCAGCACATTGCCGGACTGCCCCGCCACCGAGCCGTCGAGCACGGTCTTCAGGCCCTTGTAGCCGGTCTCGCCGTCCTCGAAGGACAGGTCGTCGCAGAACAGGATGAAGCGCTCCTGGCGGTGGCGCAGCAGGTCGATGATCTGCGGCAGGTCAGCCAGGTGCTCCTTGTCGACCTCGATCAGACGCAACCCTTCGGCATGGAAGGCATGCAGGCAGGCCTTCACCAGCGAACTCTTGCCGGTGCCGCGCGCGCCGGTCAGCAGCACGTTGTTCGCCGGGCGGCCGGACACGAACTGACGGGTGTTCTGCTCGATCAGCGCCTTCTGCCGGTCGACGTTGCGCAGGTCGTCAAAGGCGATCAGCGCTGGCTCGATCACCGGCGTCAGGCGCGGCTGGCCCTGGCGGTATTCCCAGAGGTGGGCGATGGCGCCCTCCTGCAGCCTCAGCTCGGGGCGCACGGGCAGGGATTGTTCGAGCAACCGGGCAATACGGGCCAGTTGTTCGGCGATAACGGACATGTCGGTCATGGCGGAATCATCGATGCAGATGGGGACTGTTCAGCAGCCTAACGATGGCGGAAAGTGGTCGTCTAACGACAAACAGGCATCCACATGCGAAAAAAGGACATTTCAGCCCAACCGCTGGAAAACCACGGCGACGAACGGGCTGCCAGCCCGGTGGCGGCCGTCGCCCTGGACTTCCCCGATGGGCATCAGGTGCCTGCGCACAGCCATCACCGCGCGCAACTGCTCTACGCAGTGCGAGGCGTGCTGGTGGTGGGCAGCGCCAGTGGCCAGTGGGTGGTGCCGGACAACCGCGGCCTGTGGATACCCGGCGGCGTGGAGCACTGGACGCGGATGGTCGGCGACGTGCAGGTGCGCACCCTGTATGTGGAGCCGGGCAGCGCGCCGCACCTGCCGCCGGACTGTTGTGTGCTGGCGGTCTCGCCGTTGCTGCGCGAGTTGATCCTGGCGGCGCTGTCGATCAGTGGCGAAGTCACGCCGGATTCGCGCGACGGTCGCGTGCTCGGCCTGATGCTCGATGAACTGCGCGAAGACCCCATGCTACCGCTGCACCTGCCCTTGCCCGCCCATCCGCGCCTGCGCGCGCTGTGCCAGGCCATCCAGGCGCAACCCGGCGACACAGCCAACCTTACCGACTGGGCCGCCCGGCTGAGCGTCGACAGCAAGACGGTACAACGCTGGTTCTTCGCCGAAACCGGGCTGACCTTCGGCCAATGGCGGCAACAGGCACGCCTGCTGGCCGCACTGGAGCGCCTGGCCCAGGGCGAGAGCGTGCTGAGCGTGGCGCTGGAAGTGGGTTACAGCACGCCCAGCGCCTTCAGCGCCATGTTCAGCCGCCAGTTCGGCCGACCGCCCAGCGATTTCCTGCGGCCGCTCCCGCTAATCCGCTCGTAAGCTTCGTTCACACACAATCGGCCGCAACATCTCCGGACACATCCTTCCAAGCAATGGGATTGAAACCCCGAGCCGGTTTCCCCATCTAGACTGTCATGTTCAATCAGTCAGGTGCCTCATGAGCGACCACGACGAGATTCACGATATCCACAGCGCCGAAGAGGTCAGCAACACCGGGCTGGTGTTGCCGGGGCAGAACCTGCCGACCACGGTCTACGTCATTCCGATCCACAACCGCCCGTTCTTCCCGGCGCAGGTGCTGCCGGTGATCGTCAACGAGGAGCCGTGGGCCGAGACGCTGGAACTGGTCGCCAAGACCGAGCACCACAGCCTGGCGCTGTTCTTCATGGAAAATCCGCCGGAAGACCCGCGCCACTTCGACCCGGACAGCCTGCCCGAGCACGGCACCCTGGTGCGCGTGCACCACGCCAGCCGCGAGGGCGGCAAGCTGCAGTTCGTCGCCCAGGGCCTGTCGCGCGTGCGCATCCGCGGCTGGATCAAGCGCCACCGCCCGCCCTTCCTGGTGGAAGTGGAATACCCGCACACCCCCAACGACCCAAGCGACGAGGTGAAGGCCTACGGCATGGCCCTGATCAACGCGATCAAGGAACTGCTGCCGCTCAACCCGCTGTACAGCGAAGAACTGAAGAACTACCTCAACCGCTTCAACCCCAACGATCCGTCGCCGCTGACCGACTTTGCCGCCGCACTGACCACCGCTCCCGGCGCCGAGCTGCAGGGCGTGCTGGACACCGTTCCGATGCTCAAGCGCATGGAAAAGGTGCTGCCGCTGCTGCGCAAGGAAGTGGAAGTCGCGCGCCTGCAGAAGGAGCTGTCCGCCGAGGTCAACCGCAAGATCGGCGAGCGCCAGCGCGAGTTCTTCCTGCAGGAACAGCTGAAGATCATCCAGCAGGAACTGGGCATCACCAAGGACGACAAGAGCGCCGACTCCGACGAATTCCGCGCGCGCCTGGAAGGCAAGACCCTGCCCGAGCAGGCGAAGAAGCGCATCGATGAAGAGCTGAACAAGCTGTCGATCCTGGAGACCGGCTCGCCGGAATACGCCGTCACGCGCAATTACCTCGACTGGGCGACCTCGGTGCCGTGGGGCCTGATGGGCGTCGACAAGCTCGACCTCAAGCACGCGCGCAAGGTCCTCGACCGGCACCACTCCGGCCTGGAAGACGTGAAGGACCGCATCCTAGAGTTCCTCGCGGTGGGCACCTTCAAGGGCGAGATCGCCGGCTCCATCGTGCTGCTGGTAGGCCCGCCCGGCGTGGGCAAGACCAGCATCGGCAAGTCCATCGCCGAGAGCCTGGGGCGGCCGTTCTATCGTTTCAGCGTCGGCGGCATGCGTGACGAGGCCGAGATCAAGGGCCACCGCCGCACCTACATCGGCGCCCTGCCCGGCAAGCTGGTGCAGGCGCTGAAGGACGTCGAGGTGATGAACCCGGTGATCATGCTCGACGAGATCGACAAGCTCGGCAGCAGCTATCAGGGTGACCCTGCCTCGGCGCTGCTGGAGACGCTGGATCCGGAGCAGAACGTGGAGTTCCTCGACCACTACCTGGACCTACGCCTGGACCTGTCCAAGGTGCTGTTCGTCTGCACCGCCAACACCCTGGATTCCATCCCCGGCCCGCTGCTGGACCGCATGGAAGTCATCCGCCTGTCCGGCTACATCGCCGAGGAGAAGCTGGCCATCGCCAAGCGTCACCTGTGGCCCAAGCAGCTGGAAAAGGCCGGCGTGCCGAAGAACCGCCTGTCGATCAACGACGCCGCCCTGCGCGCGGTGATCGAGGGCTACGCCCGCGAGGCCGGCGTGCGCCAGCTGGAGAAAGTCCTCGGCAAGCTGGTACGCAAGTCGGTGATGAAGCTGCTGGATGACCCTGATTCGGTGGTGAAGATCGGCGCCAAGGACCTCGAGGAATACCTCGGCATGCCGGTGTTCCGCACCGAGCAGGTGCTCTCCGGCACCGGCGTCATCACGGGCCTTGCCTGGACCAGCATGGGCGGCGCGACCCTGCCCATCGAGGCGACGCGCATCCACACACTGAACCGCGGCTTCAAGCTCACCGGGCAACTGGGCGACGTAATGAAGGAGTCGGCGGAGATCGCCTACAGCTACATCAGCTCGAACCTGAAGAAGTACGGTGGCGAATCGACCTTCTTCGACCAGGCCTTCGTCCACCTGCACGTTCCCGAGGGCGCCACGCCCAAGGACGGCCCCAGCGCCGGCGTGACCATGGCCAGCGCCCTGCTGTCCCTGGCGCGCAACCAGGCGCCGAAGAAAGGCGTGGCGATGACCGGCGAGCTGACCCTCACCGGCCAGGTGCTGCCCATTGGCGGGGTGCGTGAGAAGGTCATCGCGGCGCGCCGGCAGAAGATCTTCGAGCTGATCCTGCCCGAGCCCAACCGTGGCGACTTCGAAGAACTGCCGGAGTACCTGAAGGAAGGCCTGACGGTGCATTTCGCCAGGCGCTTCGGCGATGTGGCGAAGGTGCTGTTCCCGGCCTGATGTCCCGAGGCCCGCTCCTATGAGGAGCGGGCTCTACTCCCTCCCCCAGGTTTACCCTCCCTTTTTTTAACTCTCTCGCTTGGTGGCGGCGCACTCTGCCGCCGCATCCGGCAAGCACAGACGTAGGATGGCTGGAGCTAGCGATACCCATGCTGTTGCTTCGGCGGAATCGATGGGTATCGCTGCGCTCCACGCCATCCTACATTCGTGCTCCGTCGTGATTTCGGCGTGGTTGTGGAATTCTGGTCGCAGGCAAGGTCCATGCAATCCTCGCGCAGAAATTCACTGCCATCGGTGAGTTCCCGACATCCGCGCCCGCGCATACGCCCCCGCGAAACATCCCCTGCCCACATGATTACGGTATCCTGCGGCCCAACCTGTCCCCTCCCAGGAGCCGTCATGCCGTCGTACCGCTCGTTGCTGCCCCTCACCCTGGCCCTGCTCGCCGGCTGCGCCGGGCAGACCAAACCCGTGGTCACCCTGGAAGACGCCAGCGACTGCAAACCGCTGAAGCTGCATACCGGCCAGGAGCTGGTGCTGATCCTGCCGAGCAACCCCACCACCGGTTTCCGTTGGGAACTGCGCAACGCCGCCAACGGCCTGCTGCGCGCCCTCGGCCCGGAGGTCTACAGCAACCCGGAAGACGCAGGCCTGGTCGGCAGCGCCGGCGAATCCACCTGGCGCTTCCGCGTGACCGCCGCCGGCGAGGACAAGCTGGAACTGGCCTACCGCCGCCCCTGGGAGGCGGAAGTGGCACCGGCGCAGACTTTCGTCTGCCCGATCAGCGTCAAGTAAAGCGCACTCGACAGGACGCCCCGGCGCCATAAGCCGCTCGCCCTGGCGCCTTCGGCCTGTGGGCCGGGCACCACGCTGCGGCACAGTGGGCGTTCATTTCCTCGGGAGGGAACCCCATGCGCTGGGCACTCTTGGCACTGATCGGCGGTGCCGCCTACCTGTTCGCCGTCACCTTCGACCTGCCGACCCTGCGCATGCTGTGCAAGCCGCTGCCGGTGCTGGCCATGCTGCTGTGGATTCTCGCCACCCCCGCCGACGGCTATCGCCGCTGGGTCGCCATCGGCCTGGTGCTGTCGATGCTCGGCGACATCCTGCTGGAATGGCCGATCAACGCCTTCGTTCCCGGCCTCGCCGCCTTCCTGCTGGCACACCTCGCCTACCTGGTCGCTTACCTGGGCGATACCCGCCGCTTTGCCCCGCTCGGACTGCTGGTCGCAGGCGGCGTGGGTGGCGGCCTGTTCGCCCTGCTCTACAGCCGGGGTCTGGGTCCGCTGCTGCTGCCGATTGCGCTGTACAGCCTGACCATCAGCGCCATGCTCTGGCGCGCCATTGCCCGCCTTGGCGTACCCAGCATTGCCAATGCCAGCCGGGTGTTTGCCGCCCTCGGCGCACTGCTGTTCGTCAGCTCCGATTCGATGATCGGCATCAGCCGCTTCGTCGCTGCTTTCGACGGCTCCTCCTACGCCATCATGCTCACCTACTGGCTCGGCCAGTTCGGTATTGCCGCGTCCGTCACATCCCGTCATATCGCTCTGCCATACTCGGAAGGACACTCCACTACCCGGGCCTGACATGCTGCGAATCGCTTCACCGCTGCTGCTCCTCTGTTCGGCGCTGGCCAGCGCCGAACCCCTGCGCCTGGCCGGCGACGACTGGTGCCCTTACCTCTGCCCTGACGATCCGGACAAGCCCGGCTACCTGCTCGAGGCCCTCGGCCGGGTGCTGCCGCAACCACCCCGCTTCGAGCCGCTGCCCTGGCCTCGCGCCCTGCAGATGGCCCGCGAAGGGCTGGTGGATGGCGTGGTCGGCGCCTACAGCGAAGAGTCCGCGGAACTGCTGATCGGCCAGGAGCCCATCGGCTGGGTGACCATGCGTTTCTATGTGCGCCAGGACAATCCCTGGACCTGGAAGGGGCCAGCCTCGCTGAGCAGCCAGTCCATCGGGCTGGCTCAGGGCTATTCCTATGGCAAGGAGCTGGACGACTGGCGCGACGAGCACCTGGCCAACCATGAACAGGTGCAGGTGCTCAGCGGCGAGAAGGTGCTCGAACGCAACATCCAGAAGCTGCTGCTCGGACGCATCACGGTGCTGCTCGAGGACAGCCAGATCGTCGAGCACTACCTGCAGCGCCACGGCCTCTCCGAGCGCATTCAAGCGGCCGGCGAGCTCGCCGATAAACGTCCTATGTACGTCGCGCTAAACCCTCGCCTGGAGGGCGTGCAGGAGCGACTGGCCGACCTCGACGAGGGCCTGCGCGAACTGCGCCGCAACGACCAGTGGAAACCCCTGATGCAGGGTTACGGCATCGCCGTTGACTAGTCCTGCGAAGGCGTGAGAAAAGTCCGGCAGAGCCCTCTGTCATCGGCTATAGATCAATCAATAAGAGACTGGGAAAAGGGGAGCTCCATGCGTGCAGTAGTTCGCTCGATGTTGTTGCTGGGAGCCTGCCTGACACTCTCGGCCTGTGGCAGCCTGTTGCCCAGCGAACGCGCGGAAGTGCAGTCACCATTCCTGGATTACCAGGATGCACAGAGCCGCTACAACCAGGTCGACCCTGGCAAGACCACCAAGTCGCAGCTCTATGCGCTGGGCTTCGATCCGCTGTCCCAGGGCAACGCCAAGATGCTTTCGTTCATCGACGTGCGCCTGCTCTTCGTGCAGCCCAACATCCCCATCGACTACCTGCCCGACGGCCTGGTGACCTGCCTGCAGGCCAAGGACCGCTGCGTCGGCTACGCCTTCGACTTCAACAAGACCGACAGCCAGCGCGTGGGCAGCTTCTGGGCCGACATCTTCAACTTCCGCAAGCGCCGCCAGGTGCAGGGCTGGTCGTTCCGCCCGGTGTTCGTGCTGATCGACGACGTGGTGGTGCACAAGACCAGCAACGGCGAGCCGAACATCCGCCGCATGGAAGACAAGAAGAACCCCCTCGGCCCGCTGCAGGGCGCCGGCGAATACTTCTCCGACCAGCTCAAGTGACCCTCGTCCGCTAACGGTTGGGCGCACCTCGCGCCTCGGCTACAATGCGCGCCCCGGCAAACCGGGCGCGCCGCGCCCTGTTGCCTGTTCAGCGTAACGAGGCCCCATCCAGCGTGAGCGAATCCGACCGCATCTTCGCCCAGCCGCAAACCCAGGTTCCCGACTTCACCTTCAACGAGGACGTGGTGCGCGTCTTCCCGGACATGATCAAGCGATCGGTGCCGGGCTACCCCACCATCGTCGAGAACATCGGCGTGCTCGGCGCGCGCTTCGCCGCCCCGCACAGCGTGCTCTACGACCTCGGCTGCTCGCTGGGCGCCGTGACCCAGGCGCTGCGCCGCCACGTGAAGACCGAAGGCTGCCGCGTCATCGGCGTCGACAACTCCACCCCGATGATCGAGCGCTGCGGCGAATACCTGCGCGCCCAGGACGCCATGCACCAGGAACTGCTGCCGGTCGAACTGATCGAGGCGGACATCCTCAAGCTGGACCTCAAGCCCTGCTCGCTGATCGCGCTGAACTTCACCCTGCAGTTCATCGCCCCCGAACAACGCCTGGAACTACTCACCCGCCTGCACAGCGCCCTGCTGCCCGGCGGCGCGCTGATCCTCTCGGAAAAACTGCGTTTCGCCGACGAGCAGGAGCACGAGCTGCTCACCGACCTGCACATCGACTTCAAGCGCGCCAATGGCTACAGCGAACTGGAAATCGCCCAGAAGCGCACCGCCATTGAGAACGTCATGCGCCCCGACACCCTGGATACCCACCGCGAGCGCCTGCTGGCCGCCGGTTTCTCCAAGGTCGTGCCGTGGTTCCAGTGCCTCAACTTCGCTTCCCTGATTGCCCTGCCATGATCGAACGCTTCGACCTCGACCGCCTGCGCCTTGAACTGGCCGGCACGCCACTGGAATCCTGGGTCGCCTCGCTGCCCGCGCAACTGGCCAGCAAGGTCGACGATGGCCACGGCGATCTCGAACGCTGGCTGGCCGCGGTGGACCGCCTGCCGCCGTTGCAAGCCGCTGCCATCGAGCTGCGCGAGCGCTTCAACCTTGAAGGCGCCTGCGACGAGGAGACCCGCGCGCAGCTCAAGCTCGCGTTGCAAGGGCTGATCCCCTGGCGCAAGGGGCCGTTCAACCTGTTCGGCGTGCACATCGACACCGAATGGCGCTCGGACTGGAAATGGGAGCGCGTCTCGCCGCATATCGACCTGGCGGGCAAGCGCGTCCTCGACGTTGGCTGCGGCAACGGCTATTACCAGTGGCGCATGCTCGGCGCCGGTGCGCGAAGCGTGGTGGGCGTGGACCCGAACTGGCTGTTCTTCTGCCAGTTCCTCGCCATGAAGCGCTACCTGCCGGACCTGCCGGCCTGGCACCTGCCTTTCGCCCTGGAAGACCTGCCTTCGAGCCTGGAAGGCTTCGACACTGTGTTCTCCATGGGCGTGCTCTACCACCGCCGCTCCCCCATCGACCACCTGCTGGCGCTCAAGGACTGCCTGCGCCGTGGCGGCGAGCTGGTGCTGGAAACCCTGGTGGTGGAAGGCGACGTGAACACCGTGCTGGTGCCCGAGGACCGCTACGCGCAGATGCGCAACGTGTGGTTCCTGCCCTCGGTGCCGGCGCTGGAGCTGTGGCTGCGCCGCGCAGGGTTCACCGACGTGCGCAGTGTGGATATCAGCCGCACCTCGGTGGAAGAACAGCGCCCCACCGAGTGGATGCGCTACCAGTCGCTGCCTGACTTCCTCGATCCGGACGACCACAGCCGTACTCTCGAGGGCCTGCCGGCGCCCCTGCGCGCCACGCTGGTGGCGCGCAAGCCCTGAGCGCTGCCCAGGTCGAATTACAACGTAGGGCGCATAACACCCGAGGCGTTATCCGCCGTGGTGGCGGATTAGCCGTTCCGGGTTATCCGCCCTACGGTTTCCAATCAGGTAGCGATCAGCGATTCGCCGCCGCCACGATCAGTGCCTTCATCTCGGCAACCGCCTGCTTGAAGCCCACGAACAGCGCATGGGCGACGATGGCGTGGCCGATGTTCAGCTCGTTGATCCCGGCGATGGCCGCTACCGGCTCGGCATTGTGGTAATGCAGGCCGTGGCCGGCGTTGACGATCAGGCCATGGGACAGACCGAACTCCACGCCATCGCGGATGCGTGCCAGCTCATGAGCGCCTTCGGCCGGGTTGTGGGCGTCGGCGTAACGACCGGTGTGCAGCTCGACGGCGGGAGCGCCAACCCGAGCCGAAGCCTCGATCTGGCGCTGGTCCGGATCGATGAACAGCGACACCTCGCAGCCTGCGGCAGCCAGTCGCTGGACCGCTTCGCGGATGCGCGCTTCCTGGCCGGCGACGTCCAGACCACCCTCGGTGGTCAGTTCCTGGCGGGTTTCCGGGACCAGGCAGACATGGGCCGGGCGGATGATCTCGGCGAACTTCATCATCTCCTCGGTGACGCCCATCTCGAAGTTCATGCGGGTCTGCAGCACTTCGGCGAGCACACGCACGTCGCGGTCCTGGATGTGCCGGCGATCTTCGCGCAGGTGCACGGTGATGCCGTCGGCGCCGGCTTCCTCGGCGTCCAGCGCGGCTTTCACCGGGTCGGGATAACGGGTGCCGCGGGCCTGGCGCAGGGTGGCGACGTGGTCGATGTTCACGCCGAGCAGAATACGGTTGGCTTCAGTCACGGGAGTTGTCCTTGCGATTCATGAAGAGCTCGCGGCTGACCAGCGGTCGGCCGCCAAGATGGGGAGCGAGAGCCTGGCGCATCAGGCGCTTGGCCGCTGCCAGGGCGCCGGGGGCGCTCCAGTCGGCTTCGGCCATGGCCAGCAGGTCGGCGCCATGGAACAGCCCCGGCTGCAGGCTGCCGACCGGCTCGAAGCCCGCGTCGGGCAGCAGGCGGTAGAGACCATCGGGCGCCACGGCCTGACCGACGATATCGGTGTCCAGGGAAAAACCATAGCCCAGGTCGTCCAGCAGCCGCCATTCGAACGAGCGCAGCAACGGCTCCAGCGGACTGCCGGCAGCCAGCAGCGGCAGGGTCGCGTGGTAGTGCTCGAACAGCGCGGGATGCGGGTCTTCGGCCGGCAGCAGGCGGATCAGCAGCTCGTTCAGGTACAGGCCGCTGAATAGCGCTTCGCCACTGAGCAGGTTGGGGATGCCGTTGGGCTCCAGGCGCACGACGTTCTTCAGATCGCTACGCCCCCGGAATTCGGCTTCCAGCGGTACGAACGGTCGAGCCAGCGCTCCAGCCTTGCCCCGCGCACCGCGCAGGACGGCGCGCAGACGCCCTTGCGGGGTGAAGAAATCCACCAGCGCGCTGGTTTCCTTGTAGGGGCGACTGTGCAGGACGAAGGCAGCTTGGGCAGTGGAAGCGAGGCTCATGGCGCTGCGCCTGGAGTGGGAGTCGGGAGGCAGACGCGCTCAGGCGCCCGAAGGGTGCGGCCCGCGAATACCCGCGGGGCACTGAAGGTCAGAGGTCGCCGTAGCCCAGCGAACGCAGTGCGCGCTCGTCGTCGGACCAGCCGCCTTTCACTTTCACCCAGAGGTTGAGCATGACCTTGGAGTCGAACAGCACCTCCATGTCCTTGCGGGCGTTCTGGCCGATGCTTTTGATGCGATCGCCCTTGTCGCCGATGATGATTTTTTTCTGGCCGTCGCGCTCTACGAGGATCAGCGCGTGGATGTGCAGGATCGGACCGTCCTGCTTGAACTCTTCGATCTCCACGGCAACCTGGTACGGCAACTCGGCGCCCAACTGGCGCATGATCTTCTCGCGCACCAGTTCGGCGGCGAGGAAGCGGCTGCTGCGGTCGGTGATCTGGTCTTCCGGGAAGAAGTGGTCATTCTCTGGCAGGCGCTCGGCCACCAGGCCTTCGAGCACATCGAGATTCTGCCCGTGCTGGGCGGAAATCGGCACGACTTCGGCGTTGGGCAGTTGCTCGGCCAGCCACTGCAGATGCGGCAGCAGCTCGCCCTTGTCTTCCATGCGGTCGACCTTGTTCACCGCCAGCAGGACCGGGCAGCTCACGTACTTGACCTTGTCGTAGACCATCTGGTCTTCGTCGGTCCAGCGGTTGCGGTCGACGACGAAGATCACCACGTCGACGTCCTTCAGCGCGGCGCTGGCCGAACGGTTCATGTAGCGGTTCAGCGCCTTGTCGTTGTCCTTGTGCAGGCCAGGGGTGTCGACATACACCGCCTGCACGTCACCCTCGGTCTTGATGCCCAGCAGGGTGTGGCGGGTGGTCTGCGGCTTGCGCGAGGTGATCGCCAGCTTCTGCCCGAGGATGTGGTTGAGCAGGGTCGACTTGCCTACGTTGGGGCGGCCGACGATGGCGACGTAACCGCAACGAACGGCTCCTGCTTCATCGTGCTCGGATGGGTCGTGCTGGTCTTGCTCGTGCTCACTCATGGCCATTCTCCACGCCCAGGGCCGCCAGCGCGGCGGCGGCGGCCACCTGCTCGGCGATGCGGCGACTGCCGCCGTGACCGTGGGTCTTGTCGTTCAGCAGGGCTACCTCACACTCCACGAAGAAAGTGCGGCAATGCGGTTCGCCCTGGATATCCACCACGTCGTAACGCGGCAATTCGCACCCGCGAGACTGCAGAAACTCCTGCAGGCGGGTCTTGGGGTCCTTGTTGGTATCTACCGGGGTCAGCTCGCGCAGTTGCGGGCCGAGCCAGTCCATGATCCGCTCGCGGGCGGAATCCATGCCGGTGTCCAGATAGATGGCGCCGATCAGCGCCTCCATGGCGTCAGCCAGGATCGACTCGCGGCGATAACCGCCACTCTTCAGCTCGCCCGAGCCCAGTCGCAGGTAATCCCCGATCTCGAAACCGCGGGCCAGCAGGGCCAGGGTCTCGCCCTTCACCAGTCGCGCGCGCAGGCGTGACAGCTGCCCTTCGCGGGCCTGGGGGAAGTGGGTGAACAGGGCTTCGCCGATGACGAAGTTGAGGATGGCGTCACCGAGAAACTCCAGGCGCTCGTTATTGCGTCCGGCGAAACTGCGATGGGTCAGCGCCAGGACCATCAGGTCCTGGTCGCGGAAGGTGTAGCCAAGCTTGCGCTCGAGTCGATCCAGACTGTTGTTACTCACGGCATTCGTACACGGAATTCTTTGTCAAATTTGACCACCAGGTCGATGTTCTGGACCAGTGGCTCGCGTTTTTCGTATTTCAGGTGGGCGCGGAACTCGTTGTTCTCGAGCTCCACGTTCAGCGCGTCATCCAGCTTGAGGTCGCGAATGTTGTTGAGCATCAGTGCCTTGTCCACATAGGAGTAGAACTCCGGAACACTACGCACTTCTGCGGCCTTGTCGGTTTCCACCGAGGTGATGGCCTTCTCGATGGCGTAGTAGTCCAGGTAATGCGGAATGACCTTGAACGCGGCGCTGGCGAGAAACGCCACGACGGCAAGAACGGCCAGCCAACCCAGCAACGACATTCCCTTCTGCGAACGTGCGTACGTCATATCGACCTCATGTCGGTATCTTTCTTATTTGCCCACCAACCGCGGCGGGTCCAAGTGAAGCGGGGCCGCCTCGCTCCCCGCGTGCAGCCCCGCCCTTTTCCAGCACCGATCCAGCCCTGCAGGCCCGGAACGTCTCACCAGTTTAGTGAATCACACCAACTCGCGAGAAATTCGGCAGATTGCGCATTTTCGGATCCGGCCAGCTCATCCAGACCGCGAAGGCCTTGCCGACGATATTGCGGTCCGGAACCATGCCCAGCAGGTCCTTCGGAATCTTCGGATCGTTCCAGTAGCGGCTGTCGTTGGAGTTGTCGCGGTTGTCGCCCATCATGAAGTAATGACCGGCCGGCACCTTCCACTGCTTGCCCGGCTCGATGCGGAAGCGGGTCATTTCCTTACGGATCATGTGCTCCGCGGCGCCAAGCTTCTCCTGGTACAGGGTCACGCTGCCCAGGGTGCCAGGCTCCTCGCCCACCAGCGACTCGGCCACGGCCTGGTCATTGATGAACAGGCGCTTGTCGCTGGTGTAGCGGATGGTGTCCCCAGGAACACCGACCACACGCTTGATGTAGTTGATGTTCGGATCACTGGGATAGCGGAACACCATGACATCGCCGCGCTGCGGATCACCCACCGGGATCACCTTGGTGTCCAGCACCGGCAGGCGGATGCCGTAGGCGAACTTGTTCACCAGGATGAAATCGCCCACTTCCAGGGTCGGCTTCATCGAACCCGACGGAATCTGGAAGGGCTCGACCAGGAACGAACGCAGCACCAGCACGATGAACAGCACCGGGAAGAACGACTTGCCGTACTCGACGAGCACCGGCTCCTTGTTCAGTTTCTCCAGCACTTCCGGGTCAGCTTCACCGACCGAACCTTCATAGGCGGAAATGGCCGCCCGGCGGCGCGGTGCAAACAGCACCAGGTCCACCAGGGCGAGAACGCCGCATACCGCAACGGCAATCACCAGCAACAGCGGGAAATTCAGGGTCATAGGGTTCAACTGTCCACTTTGAGCACAGCGAGGAAGGCTTCCTGCGGAATCTCCACGCTACCGACCTGCTTCATCCTTTTCTTACCGGCCTTCTGCTTCTCCAGCAGCTTGCGCTTACGGCTCACGTCACCACCGTAGCACTTGGCCAGCACGTTCTTCCTGAGCGCCTTGACCGTCGAGCGGGCGATGATCTGCCCACCGATGGCCGCCTGAATCGCGACGTCGAACATCTGCCGCGGGATCAATTCCTTCATCTTCTCCACCAGCTGACGGCCCTTGTACGGGGCATTGTCGCGGTGGACGATCAGGGCGAGGGCATCGACCTTCTCACCATTGATCAGCACATCGAGGCGAACCAGGTTGGCCGGCTCGAAGCGGTCGAAGCTGTAGTCCAGCGAAGCATAGCCTCGGCTGGTGGACTTCAGGCGGTCGAAGAAGTCCAGCACCACTTCGTTCATCGGCAGATCGTAGATCACCTGGACCTGGCCGCTGAGGAAGTGCATGTCGCGCTGGACGCCGCGCTTCTCGATGCACAGGGTAATGACGTTGCCCAGGTGCTCCTGAGGCACAAGGATGGTCGCGCGGCAGATCGGCTCGCGCATCTCATCGATGGACGAGAGGTCGGGCAGCTTGGACGGGTTGTCGACGTAGAGGATCTCGCCGTTCTTCTGCACGATCTCGAAGATCACGGTCGGTGCGGTGGTGATCAGGTCCAGGTCGTATTCGCGCTCCAGGCGCTCCTGGATGATCTCCATGTGCAGCATGCCGAGGAAGCCGATGCGGAAGCCGAAGCCCAGGGCCTCGGAGCTTTCCGGCTCGTACTGCAGCGCGGCGTCGTTCAGGGTCAGCTTCTGCAGCGCTTCGCGGAAGTCCTCGAAGTCATCGGAGCTGACCGGGAACAGGCCGGCGTAGACCTGCGGCTTGATGCGCTTGAAGCCCGGCAGCACGTCCACGTCGGGAGTGTTGTTCAGGGTCAGGGTATCGCCCACCGGCGCGCCGAGGATGTCCTTGATGCCCGCAATGATGAAGCCCACTTCACCGGCCTTGAGGTCCGGAGTCTCGGTGTGCTTCGGGGTGAAGACGCCGACGCTGTCCACCTGGTGGACCTTGCCGGTGGACTTCACCAGGATCTTGTCGCCTTTCTTGACGCGGCCGTGCTTCACACGCACCAGCGAGACCACGCCCAGGTAATTGTCAAACCAGGAGTCGATGATCAGCGCTTGCAGCGGTGCGTCGATCTCGCCTTCCGGAGCGGGAATGGCAGTGACCAGGCGCTCCAGCACGTCTTCCACGCCCATGCCGCTCTTGGCCGAGCAGGCCACGGCGTCGGTGGCGTCGATGCCGATGATGCTTTCGATCTCGTCCTTCACGCGGTCCGGATCGGCCTGCGGCAGGTCCATCTTGTTCAGGACCGGCATCACTTCCAGGCCCTGCTCGATGGCGGTGTAGCAGTTGGCGACCGACTGCGCTTCCACGCCCTGGCCGGCGTCCACTACCAGCAGCGCGCCTTCGCACGCGGCCAGCGAGCGGCTGACTTCGTAGGTGAAGTCGACGTGGCCGGGGGTGTCGATGAAGTTCAGCTGGTAGGTCTTGCCGTCCTTCGCCTTGTAGTGAAGGGTGACGCTGTGCGCCTTGATGGTGATGCCGCGCTCACGCTCCAGGTCCATGGAGTCCAGTACCTGGGCCTCCATCTCGCGGTCGGACAGGCCGCCGCACATCTGGATGAAGCGGTCTGCCAGCGTCGACTTGCCATGGTCGATGTGGGCGATGATGGAGAAATTGCGGATATGACTCAGGTCACTCACGGCGAACACACTCGGAAGGCTGAAGGCGGCGGTCCGCCGAAAAATAGCGGGGGAGTTTACCTGACTACAGCCTGATGCGTCACGCCGCGCCGGACGGTCAGGCATGAAAAAGGGCGACCGGAGTCGCCCTTTTCTGGTGCACCGACCTTACTCGGTCAGTTTGAACGTGATGAAGCTCGCACGCCCCTGACGCAGCACGCGCATGGAAATCGAACGATCCTTCGGCAGCGCCTTGGCGATCTCGCTGAAGGTTTTCGAGGAATCCACCGAGCGATTGTTCAGGTGAGTAATGACGTCGCCCGGACGCAGGCCGATCATGGCCGCCGGACCGCCCTGCACTTCCTTGATGACCACACCGCCCTTGATATCCAGGGACTTGCGCTGCTCGGCGGTCAGCTCCGCCACGGTCACACCCATGCGGTTGCTGCTGCGCTCGGCGCCCTTGCCCTCGACAGCGGCGACTGCATCGTCGTCATCCGGCAGGCTGCCGATGGTCATGTTCAGGGTCTGGCGCTTGTTGTCACGAATGACTTCCAGAGCGGCCTTGTCGCCCGGCTTCATGTTGCCCACCAGGTGCGGCAGGTCGGCGGATTCATTGATGGTCTGGCCGTTCAGGCTCAGGATCACGTCACCCACCTGCAGGCCGCCCTTGGCCGCCGGGCCGTCTTCCACCAGCTGCGCGACCAGCGCGCCGGCCGGCTTGTCGAGACCGAAGGATTCGGCCAGGTCCTTGTTCACTTCCTGGATTACCACGCCCAGCCAGCCACGGTTGACCTTGCCGCCGGCCTTGAGCTGATCGGCGACGTTCAGCGCCACATCGATCGGGATCGCGAAGGAAAGGCCCATGAAGCCGCCGGAACGGGTGAAGATCTGCGAGTTGATACCCACCACTTCACCCTGCAGGTTCAGCAGCGGACCACCGGAGTTGCCCGGGTTGATCGCCACGTCGGTCTGGATGAACGGCACATAGTTCTCGTTCGGCAGGCTGCGACCCTTGGCGCTGACGATACCGGCAGTCACCGAGTGGTCGAAACCGAACGGCGAACCGATGGCCAGCACCCACTCGCCGACCTTCAGCTTGTCGGAATCGCCCAGTTTGAGCGTCGGCAGGCCCTTGGCATCGATCTTCAGCACGGCCACGTCGCTGCGCGGATCGGCACCGACCAGCTTGGCCTTGTGCTCGCTGCGGTCGGACAGGCGTACGAGGATCTCGTCGGCGTCGGCCACCACGTGGTTGTTGGTGAGAATGTAGCCATCATCGGAAATGATGAAGCCCGAACCCAGCGACTGGGCCTCGCGCTGCTGGCCACGGGGCGCCTGACCCTGACCGCCCTGGCCGCGGGGAATGCTGCGCTCGAAGAATTCGCGCAGGCCCGGCGGCAGGCCGTCGAGGTCCGGAATGCCCATCTGCGCGTTGGAGCGGTCGGGAAGTTTCTGGGTGGTACTGATGTTGACCACCGCCGGCGAGGCCTTCTCGACCAGCGGAGTGAAGTCCGGTAGTTCAGCCCGCGCGGTGACCGACAGGCTCAGGGCCAGCAGGGCGACCAGCGCAGCCATGCTGCGTTTCAGGGTTTGCATTGACTACAGCTCCCGTGATGTTGATTGGGAAGATCACTAAACAGGGCCGGGCGGCCCACCGACCAGCGCACGCAGCACAACCGGTTGCATCGCCGGATCATCCGTATGGCGTCGCGCATGGCGACGCACCAGCAGCCAGGCCAGCAGGAAACCCGCCAGCCCGGCCACGATGATGAGAGGTTCCCCCAGATCGAGGCGCGCCGCCAGTAGCGCCAGCGCGAACAGCCCGATCAGCGGGGAAAGATAGAAAAGCAGGGCGCTTTTCAGCAGAAGGTCTTCATCCACGCCCAGCAGGATTTCATCGCCAGGCTTAAGACTCGATGAAGCCAGGTTCGGCGAGATGAGCGCTCGCACTCGGCTGCGTCCCTGGGAAACACCCAGCCGCTCCAGGAGACCCTGGCCGCAACCGGCGTTGACCGAACATCCCGAGCAGGTGGAGCGGCGCAGCGTTTCGACCTGGACCGCTCCAGACTCGACCGCAACCACTCTTCCCCGCTCATGGATCACTGTGGCTGGGCTCCCGTTGGCCGCATGGACAACGCCACGCGCTCGGCCGTGCCACTGGGTATCTCGCCGACCACGGTCACCATGGTGCCGCCATCTTCACTGGCGAACCGCCTCGACACCACGGTGGTCGGGCCCAGCTGGGTGCGGGCATCATCGACCTTGGCGCCGTGCAGCGGCTCGAGGAATACCGAGAAACGCGCCAGTCCGTCGCCGTAGGCCAGGCACAGGACCTGGTCATTGGAGACCGGGCTGCGCTCCTGCAGCGTACTGTTCAGGGTAAAGCCCGGCGGCACCCATTCCGAATGCCAGTTGGTCTTCACCTGGGCAACCTTGGCTTCCTTCACCGGCTTGCAGGCCGCGCTCGCCTGCAACTCGCCGTCATCCGGCGCTGCCATGTCGATGCGGGTGAACTGCAGGCGCTCGATGATCTGGCCCTTGTCATTGAGCAGCAGGGACTTGAGCGGCAGGCCCGTCTCCTTGTCCACGTGCAGCTCGAAGCCATAGCGATGCTGGTCACGCGGGATCACCGCCAGCACCACCGCCGGACGATCGGCAATCCGCGACTCGCCGGCGACGCGAACGTCGTAGTAGGTAGATAGATCGGCAGGGTTGAGCTTGCGTGCCGGCCACATCTCGCCGGTCGACGCCTGCCCCGACATGCCTCCACCTACGCACTGAGTGGCGCCATCGACGCGCACCACTTCCTGGCGCGGCCCATCGACCTGGACCAGGTGCTCGCGCACCGAGCCGTCACTCTCCACACGATGCCAGACATCGTGGGTGGAGAAGGCTCCGCTGCGTTCGTAGATGAAGGTACCCTGGAAGTTCTGTTGCTGATCAGCCTCGGAGAGGCGCTTGATCCAGTCCAACGCATCGGCGGCCTGGACTGGCAATGCCAGCAGACCGCCGAGGAAGAACAACAGTGCTGTCGTCGCGCGCATGTCGCTCCTTAAGGTCGCAAATCAGCGGCTTTCCAGGCTCGCGGCGCGTGCATAAGGCAGGGCGCTGTCGGTGCCGCTGACGGCGGACTGCTGCGCGTGTTGACGCAGGTAACCCGGAAGACGCTGCTCATGCCAGGTGGTCTGCCCGCCCTGGGCATTGGTGATCACCTGCGGCGCCTCGTCCTGAGTGTAGCCTGCCAGTACCGCCGGGCCTTGCACTTGCGGCAGGGCGATCTGCGGGGTGGCACTTTGCTGGGCAAGGCCGTTGGCGACACTGTCATCCTGGTGGTACATGCGCACACCGGCCAGCACAGCCAGGGTCACCGAGGCGGCGACGGCCAGGCGGCCGACGTTGCGCCACGGATTGCGGCTGCGCGGCGCCGGTGCGGCTTCATCGGCCAGCGCGGCGGACACGGCGGCGGCAATGTCCAGCTTGGGCATGGCCGGCTCGCGGTGCATCACTGCACGGGCCAGTTGGTAACGGGACCAGGTGGCCCGCAATTCGGCGTCCTCGCCGCAGGCTGCAAGCACACGCCGCAGCTCAAGCTCATCCGCTTCGTTATCCATTACCGCGGACAGCGACTCCTGCAGGGCTTCACGACTCATAGCGGTACCTCTCTTGGCTTCTGCCGCTGTATCAGACTTCATCATGCAACAAAGGCTGCAAAGCTTTGTCGATCGCTTCCCGCGCACGGAATATCCGTGAGCGGACGGTCCCCACCGGACACTGCATCACGGTGGCGATATCTTCGTAACTCAGGCCTTCGAACTCGCGCAGGGTCAAGGCCGTGCGCAAATCATCGGGCAGCTGCTGGATGGTGCGATGGACGGTTTCCTCGATCTCATCCCGCAGCATGGCTCTTTCCGGCGACTCGATGTCCTTCAGGGCGTGATCGCCGTCGAAGAACTCCGCGTCCTCTGCCGTGACATCGCTGTCCGGCGGCCGCCGACCGCGCGCAACCAGATGGTTCTTCGCGGTGTTGATGGCGATACGGTACAGCCAGGTATAAAAAGCACTGTCGCCCCGGAAGTTGCCCAAGGCGCGATACGCCTTGATGAATGCTTCCTGTGCAACGTCCTGGGCTTCCTGCGCGTCGTGCACGAATCGCACGATGAGACCCAGAATCTTGTGCTGGTACTTCAGCACCAGCAGGTCGAATGCCCGTTTGTCTCCGCGCTGTACCCGTTCAACCAGTTGCTGATCCTGTTCCTGGGTTAGCATGAATGCTCCTCTGAAAACCTGGAGGAGCTTCGAGCACCCTGGTAAATCGTCCTGCCAAGATAGACTCGGGTCTTTTGCAAAAGTTCTCCCCTCCAAGCATGCGCCGCACAGTTTTTTCACATTTGCGGCAATCGGACCCCGACATGCGTCCGAAGCCCGTCAAATTCAACTGCACCGGGCGGAACACCCGCTCCCCTTCCGCGCAATGTCAATCTGCGCGCAAAGTTGATTGGGTATTCCGCGTTCGAACCGGAACGCCTGAAAAAGTTCCGGTGATTTGCCGTGATCGTTCAATGACTTCGACGCAACCCCTGGCGCCTGCCGGACCGGCTTGAGCGGGGAAGAAAGCTTCCCGCCCTGCGACTGCCGCCCCACCTCACGCGCCTTCGGTGTCATCGGTTCGCCAGTATTGTGCCGTGGCCCCCTTCTATATACTAGGGCGCCATTTTGTGGAGCCGGGTATGAGTCAGCATTTCCAGCACGACGTCCTAGTGATCGGCAGCGGGGCCGCCGGCCTGACGCTGGCTTTGACGCTGCCTTCGCACCTGAAGATCGCCGTGCTGAGCAAGGGCGAACTCTCCCAGGGCTCCACCTTCTGGGCCCAGGGTGGCGTTGCCGCCGTGCTGGATGACACCGATACCGTGGAGTCCCACGTCGAGGACACCCTGGTCGCCGGCGCCGGCCTGTGCCGCGAGGACGCGGTGAAATTCACCGTCGAGCATAGCCGCGAGGCCATCCAGTGGCTGATCGAGCAGGGCGTTCCCTTCACCCGCGACCATGAGCCGGGCCGCGAGGACGGCGGTTTCGAGTTCCACCTGACCCGTGAAGGCGGCCACAGCCATCGGCGGATCATCCACGCTGCCGACGCCACCGGCGCCGCGATATTCAATGCCCTGCTGGAACAGGCCCGCCAGCGGCCGAACATCGAACTGCTGTCGCAACGGGTCGCCGTCGACCTGATCACCGAGCAGAAACTGGGTATGGACGGTCAACGCTGCCTGGGCGCTTACGTACTGGACCGCTCGACCGGCGAAGTCGACACCTTCAGCGCGCGCTTCACCGTGCTTGCCTCGGGCGGCGCCAGCAAGGTCTACCTCTATACCAGCAACCCCGACGGCAACTCCGGCGACGGTATCGCCATGGCCTGGCGCGCCGGCTGCCGGGTCGGCAACCTGGAATTCAACCAGTTCCACCCGACCTGCCTGTACCACCCGCAGGCCAAGAGTTTCCTGATCACCGAGGCGCTGCGTGGCGAAGGCGCCCTGCTCCGACTGCCCAATGGCGAGCGCTTCATGCCGCGCTTCCACGCCCTGGGCGAACTCGCCCCGCGCGACGTGGTGGCCCGCGCCATCGACCACGAGATGAAGCGCCTGGGCATCGACTACGTCTACCTGGACATCAGCCACAAGCCGGCCGAATTCATCCGCGAGCACTTTCCCACCGTCTACGAGCGCTGTCTGGACTTCGGCATCGACATCACCCGCGAGCCCATCCCGGTGGTGCCGGCGGCGCACTACACCTGTGGCGGCGTACTGGTGGATTCCCAGGGGCGCACCGACGTACCGAACCTCTACGCCATCGGCGAAACCACCTTCACCGGCCTGCACGGCGCCAACCGTATGGCCAGCAACTCACTGCTGGAATGCTTCGTCTATGCCCGCTCCGCCGCCGCCGACATCCTCGCCGAGCTGCCCAAGGCGCAGGAACTGGTCGCACTGCCCTGCTGGGACGCCAGCCAGGTGACGGACTCGGACGAGGACGTGATCATCGCCCACAACTGGGACGAACTGCGGCGCTTCATGTGGGACTACGTGGGCATCGTGCGCACCAACAAACGCCTGGCGCGCGCCCAGCACCGGGTGCGCCTGCTGCTGGACGAGATCGACGAGTTCTACTCGAACTACAAGGTCAGCCGCGACCTGATCGAGTTGCGCAACCTGGCCCAGGTGGCCGAGCTGATCATCAATTCAGCCATGCAACGCCACGAGAGCCGCGGCCTGCATTACACGCTGGACTACCCGGACCTGCTGCCCGAAGCCCGCGACACTATCCTGGCGCCGTCCACCTATTGCGGCTGAAGCGCAGCCGCACGCGCAGGCGCCGGTGCAACTCCGGCGCCAGCGCATCGGCCGGCACGCAGACGCTGCGCGCCAGCCAGTCACCGGGGCGACGGAAACGCAGGACGATCAACGAAGGCAGCGCCAGGCTGTCCGGCAGCAACTGCACCGGTTGAAACCCTTCCCGTTCGCTCCACAACTGCCAGCCCTCGGCGTTGTGGCGCAGCGCACGCACCGAATCCGGCGCGCGCAATAGAATCCGCCCAGGCACAACCAGACAGGCGTGCAGCAGGCAGAGGCTCAGGCCGAGCGTTTTCCAGTGCAGGGGAATGTCCGCGAGCAGCAGCGCCAGGACGGCGCAGCACTGCGCGGCGAGATAGGCCACCAGCAACCCGATGGACGGTTGCCAGCGGCACTCGAAGGGGTCACTTCGGCTGGACACGGTCCAGGATCATGCGAACGATGAGGCGCAGGTCGGCATCTTCCGGCTCGCCGCGCTGCATGAACCAGCCGAACATGTCCTGGTCCTCGCACTCCAGCAGCTTGCGGAAGCGCGCCTGATCGTCGGCGGGCAGGCCCGGATAGACTTCCTGTACAAAGGGCACCAGCAGGACGTCCAGTTCCAGCATGCCGCGGCGGCTGTGCCAGAAAAGGCGTTTGAGTTCGGTTTCGTCGTTCATCTGCGGGTTCCCTCGAATAACTGCGAGCAAATACATCGGAACGCTCGCGAAGTCGACGGACGGCGCGAGCCGAGCGGCATTATACGCATGCTCGGCTCACCCGGCACCCGCTGACAAGGCTGGGCCTGAGCTCTATCATGAGGCCCCTAACTTTCTTCCAGCGAATCGTGATGACCGACTCTGCTTTCTACACCGAACTCAATCACGAAGGGATTCTCGCCGTCCGTGGCGCGGACGCCGCCAAATTCCTCCAGGGCCAGCTGACCTGCAACCTCAATTACCTGAACGCCGAATACTCCAGCCTCGGCGCCCGCTGCACGCCCAAGGGCCGCATGACCTCCAGCTTCCGCATCCTCGCCGAAGGCGAGGGCTTCCTGCTGGCCATGGCCAACGACCTGCTGGACAGCCAGCTGACGGACCTGAAGAAATACGCGGTGTTCTCCAAGGCCACCCTCTCCGATGACAGCAGCCAGTGGGCGCGCTTCGGCCTGAGTGGTGCGGACGCCGTCCTCGCCGAGCTGGGTCTGAGCCTCTCCGGCGAAGCCGACCAGGTGGCACGGGCCGACGGCCTGATCGCCATCGGCCTTGGCCAGGACCGGGTCGAGCTCTGGGCATCGACCGAACGCGCCGCCGCCATCGCCGACCTGCTGCAGGCCCGCCTGCCCCACGCCGAGCTCAACGACTGGCTGCTCGGCCAGGTTCGCGCCGGCGTCGGCCAGGTATTCGGCGCCACCCGCGAGCTGTTCATCCCGCAGATGATCAACCTGCAGGCCGTGGGCGGCGTGAGCTTCAAGAAGGGCTGCTACACCGGCCAGGAAATCGTCGCGCGCATGCAGTACCTCGGCCGCCTCAAGCGCCGCCTGCAGCGCCTGAAACTCGATGGCGCCGAACTGCCGGAGCCGGGCCGCGAGCTGTTCTCGCCGGTGCATTCCACCAGCGTCGGCGAGGTGGTACTGGCCGCCCGCGCGGCCGATGGCGTGGAGCTGCTCGCCGTGCTGCAGGACGACGCCGCTGCCGACGGCAACGTGCGCCTGGGCGAGGACCAGCCCTTGCGTCTGCTGGATCTGCCTTACGTTCTGGACAGCGACCGCGAGATCCAGCGCTGAATTTCGTGCCGGGCGGGGAGCCCGGCTTTCCCTGAAGGACACTTCATGAGCAAGCTTGCCGAAAAAGTACAACAGGAACTGCTGCGGGCCATCGACAATGATGAGCTGGTGCTGCCGACGCTGCCGGAAGTCGCCCTGCGCGTCCGGGAAGCGGCGGAAGACCCGGACATCAGCATCCAGGATCTGAGCAAGGTGATCGGCAACGATGCTGCCCTGACCGCGCGCATCATCAAGGTGGTGAACAGCCCGCTGCTGCGCACCAACAAGGAAATCACCGACCTGCAGATGGCGATCAGCCGCCTGGGGATCAACTACACCTGCAACCTGGCCACCGGTCTTGCCATGGAGCAGATGTTCCAGGCCACCTCCGACGTGGTCGACCGCAAGATGCGCGAGGTGTGGAACAAGAGCACCGAGATCGCCGGCATCTGCCACGCCCTGTGCCGCCACTACACCCGCCTGGCGCCGGATCAGGCGACCCTGGCCGGCCTGGTGCACCAGATCGGCGTGCTGCCGATCCTCACCTACGCCGAGGAGCACAGCGAACTGCTGGCCGACTCCATCAGCCTCAACCACGTGATCGAGCGCATCCACCCGATCATCGGCGACCGCATCCTCAAGGCCTGGGACTTCCCGGCGCCGATCGCCGCCGTACCGGGGCAGCACCTGGACTTCAGCCGCGACTCGGCCAAGGTCGACTACGTGGACATCGTCCAGGTTGCCACCCTGCAGAGCTATCTGGGCAGCCAGCACCCCTACACCGAGCTGGACTGGGCGACCATTCCGGCCTTCGCCAAACTGGGCCTGGACCCGAAGGCAGACGTGAAGGAAGACGAAGACCTCTCCGCCGCCATGGAAGCGGCCATGAGCATGTTGCAGTAAGCTCGCGCCGGACCGCCCGAAACCCGCCCTTACCGGCGGGTTTCGTGTTTCTGGCTCAGGCGTTTTCCGCCGGGAAAGTCACCCGCACCAACAGCCCGCCCAGTTCGCCCTGGCCCAGCTCGATGCGCGCACGATGCGCGCTGCAGATCTCGCCGACGATGGCCAGGCCCAGCCCTGTGCCCTGCTGGCGGCGGCGATAGAAGCGGCGGAACACCTTGTCGCGTTCCTCCGGCGGGATACCGGGGCCGTCGTCCTCGACCTCCAGCTCGGCCGGCGAGCGCACGCGGATGATCACGTTGCCGTCCGCCGGGGCGTGGGCGATGGCGTTGTCCACCAGGTTGCTGAGCAGCTCGTTGAGCAGGGTCGGATCGCCCTTCACCCAGGCCGGCTCGTCCGCCTCCAGCGCCAGCGCCACACCGCGCGAATACGCCAGCGGCGCCAGCGCCAGCCCGAGTTCGCGGGCCAGTTGGCCCAGCTCGAGGCGCTCCCCCGCACCTTCGGCGATGGCGCGAGCGCCGCTTTCCACCCGCGCCAGGGACAGCAGCTGATTGGCCAGCCCGGTCACCCGGTCGGTGTTCTGCACGGCGTCGACCAGCGTCGCCCGCCATTGCTGCGGGTCCTGCTCGCGCAGGCCCAGTTCCAGCCGCGCCTTGAGCGCTGCCAGTGGGGTACGCAGCTCGTGGGACGCCTCGGCAATGAACTGCGACTGACGGTCGAACAGCCCGCGCAGGCGCACGGTGAAGTGGTTGAGCGCCGCTACCAGCGGGCGCAGCTCCTTCTGCACGCGGACTTCCGGCAACGGCCGCAGATCGTCCGGCTGGCGCTCCTCCACCGCCTCACGCAGACGATCCAGCGGGCGCAGGCCGGCGCTCACCGCGTACCAGACCATCATCAGCGCGGCGATGGCCGACAACGCGAGGTTGAGCAGGGTATCGGCGAGCAGGTTGCGCGCCAGCCGCTCGCGGGCGCCCATGGTTTCGGCGACACGGATTTCCGCCATGCCGTTGACCGTCGGCTGGCTCACCGGCTGCAGCAGGCTGACCACCCGCACGCCCTGCCCTTCGTAGGTGGCGTCGTAGAACTTGGCCAGCGCCGGGTAATCGTCGGTACGCGGCGTGGTCGGCAGTGGCGCCGGCAGGTTCTCGTAGCCGGAGATCATCTTCCCCTGCGGATCGATCACCTGGTAGAAGATGCGCCCGGCGCTGTCGTACTCGAAGCTGTCCAGCGCCACGTAGGGCACGTTCGCGCGCAGGGTGCCGTCGCTGGCGTAGAGGCCATCGGCAATGTCCCGCGCCGACGCCAGCAGGGTGCGGTCATAGGCGATGTCGGCCGCGTGCCGGGCACGCCAGTAGGTGGCCGCGCTACCGATCAGCAGCAGCACCAGCAGCAGCCCGCCGAGGCGCCAGAGCAGGCGCCCGCGCAGGCTGCCCGTGCCGGGAAGCACCCAGCGCCGTTCAGCCATCCTGGGCCTCGAGCAGATAGCCCAGGCCGCGGAAGGTAACGATGCGCACCGAGCTGCCTTCGAGCTTCTTGCGCAGGCGGTGGACGTAGATTTCGATGGCGTCCGCGCTGGCGTCCTGATCCAGGCCGAACACCTGCGCCGCCAACTGCTCCTTGCTCATCACCCGCCCCGGACGGGCAATCAGCGCCTCCAGCACGGCCTGCTCGCGGGAGGTCAGGTTCATCGCCTGCTCGGCCAGGGTGAAGCGCCGCGCGCCGAGGTCGTAGACCAGCTCGCCACAGCGCTGCTGCTGCTCGCCACCCAGCACACTGCGGCGCAGCAGGGCCTTCACCCGTGCTTCCAGCTCGGTGAGTTCGAAGGGTTTGGCCAGGTAATCGTCGGCGCCCAGGTTCAAGCCGTGCACGCGGTCGCGCACTTCACCACGGGCGGTGAGCATCAGCACCGGCAGGGTCTTGCCGCGCTCGCGCAGGCGCGCCAGCACCTGGAAGCCGTCCAGCCGTGGCAGGCCGACGTCGAGGATCGCCAGCGCGTAGTCCTCGCTGGCCAGGGCCAGGTCGGCGGCCACGCCGTCCTGCAGCAGGTCCACGGTCCAGCCGGCGCCCTTGAGCGCCTGGGCGACGCTTTCACCGAGTTGCGGATGGTCTTCAACCAGGAGGATTCGCACGCGTTTCTACCCCTCGGACTACAGGTTCGGGCCGGCAGTTTACCCATCCGCGCGCCACTGTGAATGGGGGAAATTCGCTGAAATCACTGCGAAAGGCGACTGAAAGCCTGGCGAAAGCTTAGCCCGTTAGCATCGCCAACGAGCCGCCTCCCAACCCCGAATATTTCAGCGCCGACTGCCCAGGCGCAACGGCGGGAGCAGCGGACTCGACGACGGCAAAGACCGTCAACAGAGCGGAAGGCGGCGTGGTGCCCTTTCGCGACAACAACAAGAACGGAGACCACAGATGCCCACCGCCCGGCCTTTGGCTGCACCGGCTTTTTCCAAGCCCAACTCCCGCTGTCTGACTCCCGCCCTGCTGGCTTTCGCCGGGGTCGCCCCGCTGTGCGAAGCCGCCGGCTTCGTCGAAGACAGCAGCGCCACGCTCAGCACCCAGAACATCTACTTCAACCGTGATTTCCGCGACGGCGCCGGCCAGTCCAAGCGCGAAGAATGGGCGCAGGGTTTCATCCTCGATTTCCAGTCCGGCTACACCCCCGGCACCATCGGCGTCGGCCTGGATGCCATGGGCATGCTCGGCCTGAAGCTCGACTCCTCCCCGGACCGCACCGGCACCGGCCTGCTGCCGACCCACGATGACGGCCGCGCCGCCGACGAATACAGCAAGCTCGGCCTGACCGCCAAGTTCAAGGCCTCCGAGACGGAGCTGAAGATCGGCAGCCTGATCCCCGACCTGCCCACCCTGCAGCCCAACGACAGCCGCCTGTTCCCGCAGACCTTCGAGGGCGGCCTGCTCAACTCCACCGACCTGCCGGGCCTGAACTTCACCGGCGGGCGCCTGGAGAAAGTGAAGGACCGCGACTCCACCGACTACACCGACCTGGCGCTGAACAACAAGAACCGCCGCTTCTCCGGTGGCAGCGCCGAGGGCAAGCACTACGACCTGGCCGGCGGCGACTACAAGTTCACCGACAACCTCACCGGCCGTTACCACTACGCGCAGCTGGACGAGGTCTACCGCCAGCACTTCGTCGGCCTGCTCGCGAGTTATCCGCTGGGCCCCGGTAAGTTCAGCGCCGATATGCGCCTGGCCATCAGCGATGACCAGGGCGAGGCGCGCGGCGGCGAGATCGACAACCGCGCCTTCAACGGCATGCTCGGCTACGCCATCGGCGCCAACAAGTTCAGCCTCGGCTGGCAGCAGATGAGCGGCGACAGTGCCTTCCCCTACATCGACGGCAGCAACCCCTACCTCGTCAACTTCGTCCAGGTCGGCGACTTCGCCGAGACCGACGAGCGCTCCTGGCAGGTCCGCCACGACTACGACTTCGCCGGCCTCGGCCTGCCCGGCCTGACCCTGATGAATCGCTACATCAGCGGTGACAATGCCAAAATCAATGGCATGGACGGTCACGGCAAGGAATGGGAGCGCAACACCGACATCAAGTACGTGATCCAGAGCGGCCCGCTCAAGGACGTCGCGGTGCGCGTGCGTAACGCCACCTACCGTTCCAGCTTCGCGCGGGACGCCGACGAGACGCGTATCTATCTCAGCTACTCCCTGGCGATCTGGTAAACCGACAACAACAAGAGAGGCATCGCACCATGACCACCGTCCTGCGCAACCTGACCCTCGCCGGCGCCACCCTGCTCGCCGCCAGCCAACTGATGGCCGAGCCCAAGCGCCCGGAATGCATCGCCCCGGCGTCCCCCGGCGGCGGCTTCGACCTCACCTGCAAGCTGGCGCAGAGCGCCCTGGTGGACGAGAAGCTGCTGACCAAGCCGATGCGCGTCACCTACATGCCCGGCGGCGTCGGCGCCGTGGCCTACAACGCGGTGGTCGCCCAGCGTCCGGCCGACGGCAACACCATCACCGCCTTCTCCAGTGGCTCGCTGCTGAACCTGGCCCAGGGCAAGTTCGGCCGCTTCGACGAGAACGCCGTGAAGTGGCTGGCCGCCGTGGGCACCAGCTACGGCGCCATCGCAGTGCCCAGCGACTCGCCGTACAAGAACCTCGGCGACCTGGTGGCCGCGCTCAAGGCCGACCCGGGCAAGGTGGTGATCGGTTCCGGCGGCACCGTCGGCAGCCAGGACTGGATGCAGACCGCACTGATCGCCAAGGCCGCCGGCATCGATCCGAAGCAGCTGCGCTACGTCGCCCTGGAAGGCGGCGGCGAGATCGCCACGGCGCTGCTGGGCGGGCACATCCAGGTGGGCAGCACGGACATCTCCGACTCCATGCCGCACATCCGCGCCGGCAAGATGCGCATCCTCGCGGTGTTCTCCGAGGAGCGTCTGAAGGATGAAGGCATGGCCGACATCCCCACCGCCAAGGAGCAGGGCTTCGACATCGTCTGGCCAGTGGTGCGCGGTTTCTACGTCGGGCCGAAGGTGAGCGAAGAGGATTACCAGTTCTGGAAGGCCTCCTTCGACAAGCTGCTGGCTTCGGAAGACTTCGCCAGGCTGCGCGACCAGCGCGAGCTGTTCCCCTTCGCCATGACCGGCCCGGAACTGGACGCCTACGTGAAGCAGCAGGTCGCCCAGTACAAGCAGCTGGCCCGCGAGTTCGGCCTCATCCAGTAACGCCCCGAGCGGCGCCGCCTTCCACGAAGGCGGCGCCAGGAGACTCCCCATGTCCCGTACCAGCCTCTTCCAGCGGCTGTTCGCCGGCGCCTGGCTGTTCGCCTGCGTCGCCTTCGCCCTGATCGCCTGGCAGCTCCAGGCGCCCTTCTCCTACGAACCGGTCGGCCCGCGCGCCTACCCGCTGCTCTGCCTGGGCCTGATGGCCGTGGGCCTAGCCTGGCTGATCGCCCGTCCCACGCCGATCAAGCGCGAGGAAGACGAACCCGCGCTGGAAGGCGCGCTACTAGGCAAGGTGGTGCTCTGCGTCGTGCTGCTGGCGGTGTATGCCGGCCTGTTCGAGCCGCTGGGGTTCATCCCGGCGAGCGCGATGATCGGCACCTTCATCGCGCTGATCTACGGCGGCCGCCCGGTGGCCAGCGTGATCACCGCGACGCTGCTCGCCATCGGCCTCTACGTGCTGTTCGACCGCACTTTGGACGTCCCGCTGCCGCTGGGCATCCTCGACCCCCTGCTCTGAGGAACTCGTCATGGAAACTTTGAGCTATCTCGGACAGGGCTTTGGTGTCGCCCTGAGCCCGTACAACCTCATCACCGCGCTGATCGGCACCCTGATCGGCACCGTCGTCGGCCTGCTGCCGGGCCTGGGCCCGATCAACGGCGTAGCCCTGCTGATCCCGGTCGCCTTCGCCCTCGGCCTGCCGCCGGAGTCGGCGCTGATCCTGCTGGCCGCCGTGTACCTGGGCTGCGAATACGGCGGGCGGATTTCCTCGATCCTGCTGAACATTCCCGGCGAAGCCTCCACCGTGATGACCACCCTCGACGGCTACCCCATGGCACGCAACGGCCTGGCCGGCGTGGCCCTGTCGCTGTCGGCCTGGAGCTCGTTCATCGGTGCCTTCATCGCCACCTGCGGCATGGTGCTGTTCGCCCCGCTGCTGGCGAAATGGGCCATCGCCTTCGGCCCCGCGGAATACTTCGTACTGATGGTCTTCGCCATCGTCGCCCTCGGCGGGCTGGCCGGCGACCGGCCGCTGAAGACCCTGCTGGCGGCGCTGCTCGGGCTGTTCCTGTCCAGCGTCGGGATCGACGCCAACAGCGGCGTGTACCGCTTCACCTTCGACAACATCCACGTCTCCGACGGCATCCAGTTCGTCGTGCTGGTGCTGGGCCTGTTCTCGGTGAGCGAGATCCTCCTGCTGCTGGAGAAGACCCACCACGGCCACAAGATGGTCGAGGCCAGCGGGCGCATGCTGTTCAACATGAAGGAAGCCGCCTCGGTGGCCGTGGTCAACGTCCGCTGCGGGCTGCTCGGCTTCATCATGGGCGTGCTGCCCGGCGCCGGTGCGACCCTGGCCAGCGCCGTGGCCTACATGACCGAGAAGAAGCTGGCCGGTGACACCGGCAAGTTCGGCAAGGGCGACCTGCGCGGCCTGGCCGCCCCGGAAACCGCCATTGGCGCCTCCGCCTGCGGCGCCCTGGTGCCGATGCTGACCCTCGGCGTACCCGGTTCGGGCACCACCGCGGTGATGATCGGCGCGCTCAGCCTGTACAACATCACCCCCGGCCCGCTGCTGTTCCAGGAACAGCCGAACATCGTCTGGGGCCTGATCGCCTCGCTGTTCATCGCCAACGTCATGCTGATCATCCTCAACGTGCCGATGGTGCGGGTGTTCACCCGCATCCTCTCGGTGCCGAACTGGGCGCTGGTGCCGGGCATCGCGATCATCACCGCCATCGGCGTCTATGCCGTGCACGCCACCACCTTCGACCTGTTCCTGATGGTCGCCATCGGCATCCTCGGCTACATCCTGCGCAAGCTCGATTTCCCGCTGTCGCCGCTGCTGCTGGGCTTCATCCTCGGCGGGCTGATGGAACAGAACCTGCGCCGCGCGCTGTCCATCTCCAACGGCGAACTGGGCATCCTCTGGTCCAGCCCCATCGCCATCGGCACCTGGGCACTGGTCGCCCTGATGCTTGGCCTGCCGCTCTACCGCGCCTGGCGCAAGCGCACACGCCGTTCCCGCGAGGCCGTGGCTGACGCCGCGTAAAGCAACCACGCTCGCCGCGTCGAGACGCGCGGCGACTTTCAAGGCCCGCCTCTGTGCGGGCCTCTTTTTTGTTCGAGAACTCTGAAGTGAACCGCCAATCGGCCTGGGCTCCCCGGCAAACCACGTCCCACGAGTACTCGTCGTTGCGCTGACCGATTGACGCCGAGACTGTCAGAAATGAAAGGCTGCGACGGTCGGCTCTACCGCTTTGCCTACGCCAGAGACAAACCTTCGTGCTGACAGCGACCAATCGCGCAACTTCCCCGGACGGGTCTGACTGACAGAGCCACCACCCAACTGGTGGGATCAACGTTCTCCCGGAACGGACGCCCGCCATGCTCATCAACGCTGCCCACCGCTTCTTCGATCACAGTCGCCATACCCTCAAGGTCAGGGACGTTGAAGCCCCGCTCGACGTCCTGGCCTTCAGCGGCGATGAGGCCCTCAGTCAACCCTTCCTCTACCGCATCGAATTCACCAGTACCAATCTCGACCTCCCGGCCGACGCCTTCCTCTGCAAGGACGCCAGCTTCAGCTTGCGCGCGCCGCCGGAGCAGTTGGGCATTCCCGGCTACACGCCGCCAATCGCTCCACCCCTGCGCACGCTGTACGGCACGATCAGCCGCTTTTCCCTGCTGTCCATGTCACGGGACGAATCCCGCTACGAGGTGACTTTCGTCCCCCGTCTGAGGCTGCTGGGCCTTGCCCGCCAGTACCGCCTCTATCAGAACCAGAGCGTGCCGGAGATCGTCGAGCAGGTGCTGCGGCGCAATGAGTTCGAAGGTCAGGACTTCCTGTTCGAGTTGACCCGCGACTACCCGCAGCGCGAACAGGTGATGCAGTACGGCGAGGATGATCTGGCGTTCATCCAGCGCCTCACCGCCGAGGTGGGCATCTGGTACCGCTTCTCGATGAACCCCGAGCTACGCATCGAGACGGTGGAGTTCCACGACGACCAGCGCCATTACCAGCCCGCGCCACCCTTGCCGCTGCGCCCGCTGTCATCGCTGGAGTCCAGCGGACAGGATGCCGTCTGGAGCCTGCAAGGCAAACATGAGCTGGTCCTGCAGCAGGTCAGCAACCGCGCCTACTACTACCGCGACGCCGGCGCTGAGCTGGACGCGAATGTTGACCTGCTCAAATCGCCGAAAACTACCTACGGCGAGGCTTACCACTACGGCGAGCCCCACCAGAAACTCGGCGACGCCTACGCTCAGGACGAAGACCTGGAGAGCGAAAGCGGCTACTTCTACGCGCGCCTCGCCCACGAACGCTACCTCAACGAACGCACGCGCCTGACCGGCCACACCAGCAGCCCCGCGCTGCTACCCGGGCAGATACTCAAGCTCGACGGCGTAGACAAAAACTTCGCACCGGGCGCGGTGATCGTCCGCCTGCACAGCAGTGCCGCCCGCGACCGCAGCTTCGAAGTGCAGTTCGAAGCCATCCCCTACGACGAGCAAGTCTGCTTCCGCCCCACAGTGCCGGCCAAACCGGTGATTGCCGGCACCATTCCCGCCCGCGTCACCAGCCCCGAGCCGAACGACCTGTACGGCCACATCGACATGGAAGGCCGCTACAAGTGCCATTTCGTCTTCGATCGCGACACCTGGCCCGCAGGACGCGAGTCAATGTGGTTGCGCCTGGCGCGCCCCTATAGTGGCGACACGTATGGGCTGCACCTGCCTTTGATACAAGGCACCGAAGTACGGATCGCCTTCGAAAACGGCGACCCGGACCGGCCCTACATCGCCCATGCGATGCACAACAGCCAGCACCCCGACCACGTCACCCTGAAGAACTACAAGCGCAACGTCTTGCGGACGCCGGCCAACAACAAGCTGCGCTTGGATGACTCGCGCGGAAAAGAGCACATCAAGCTCAGCACCGAATACAGCGGCAAGAGCCAGCTCAACCTCGGGCATCTGGTGGATGCCCAGCGCGAACAGCGCGGCGAAGGTTTCGAGCTGCGCAGCGATGGCTGGGGTGCAGTGCGCGCCGGCAAGGGCGTGTTCATCAGCGCCGACGCGCAGACAGGCGCGCAAGGTCAGGTACTGGCCATGCAGGAAGCCATCGCCCGCCTGGAGCAGGCCAGCGACGAGATGCAGCAGCTCTCCAGCGATGCCGAAATGTCCCAGGCCGACGCGGCCAACTATCTCGCGCAAATCGCCTTCATGCGTGAAGAGGTCAAACAGCTCGCAGGCGCCGTCGCCCTGCTCAGCGCGCCCCAAGGCATCGCCCTCACCAGCGGCCAGCACCTGCAGGTGGCCGCCCAGCAGAACCTGATGCTCAACGCCGGCGCCGAGGCGGACATCAGCGTCGCCAAGCGCCTGTTCGCCGGCATCGGCGAAGGCATGAGCCTGTTCGTCCGCAAGCTCGGCATGAAGATCTTCGCCAACCACGGCGCGGTGCAAATCCAGGCACAGAACGACCGCATGGAACTGCTCGCCCGCAAGGCCGTGGACATCACCAGCACCGAGAACGAAATCCATATCACCGCCAGGAAGGCAATCGTCATCAACGCTGGCGGCAGCTACATCCGCATGGATCAGCACAGCATCGAGTACGGCACCCAGGGTGACTACCTGATCAAGTCGCCGCATTACGAGTATCGAGGGCCGGCCAGTCTGCACCCGGACATCCCGTTCCTTCCGCGCGAATCCACCGGCGAAGCGAAGAAGAAATCCATCTACCCACTGTCGCTCTGACTAGGCCAAGGAAGCCTGCACATGATCATCAGTCCTCCCTTCATTCCCGCTCCGGTGGCCGGGGAAACCGACGAAGCCTTCGTTGAGCGCGCCATGCCCGGCGGCAACCTGGGCGATGGCGCCTACCCCCTGAGCTTCGACCTCAACTGGCACGGCGGCCTGCATCTGCGCGCCCCGCAGGAGAACGGAAAGAACCTGCCCGTCCGCGCGATTGCCGACGGTACGCTCGCATTCTTCCGTGCCCCAGAGAAGAAAACCGACGATCCCAACAACGCGCTCAACTACGGCAACGGCTGGACGGACAACGGCTGCATCGTGCTGCGCCACGAAACCGAAATCGGCGAAGGAGCACGCAGCCAGGTGGTGTTCTATTCGATCTACATGCATCTATCGAAAATCAACATCGCCAACCCGCAGCTCAAGCAGCGCGTCTACCGCAAGGACAGCATCGGCGAGGTTGGGGAAATCTACGGCAGCGCTGGCAAGATTCACTTCGAGATCATCGCCAGCGACACTCAGGTCGAGCACCTGACCGGCCGCAGCACGCGAGAGCTGGACTACCGCACCCGCGACGGCCGAACCGACAGTTGCTGGGGCGACATGTACTTCTACGTCCCCAGCACTCTACAAGGCTTCGCCGCGCCACCGAGCAACTTCGCCTCGCCCACCATCACGGGCGCTGCCTCCTTCAGCTTCCCCGCCCTGCCAGCAGGCTGGCTCACGCCAAGCGGAAGCCCCAGCGGACTCGCCATCACCACCACCCAGATCGACGGCTACCGCCCGGAAATGGTCAAGCAGATGCAGCAGGGTCTTATCGTTCGCATGCGCTACGACAAAGGCCAGTGCCAGCTGACCACCTACCACCTGACCGGCGAACTCATCGGCAGCCAGAGCGAAGAAGCGGACTTCGAGTACAACCTCTACACCACCGCCACCCGCCGCTACCCCGCCTGCCCTAGTGCCGGCTACGAACTGCTGCGCTTCGGCCGGGTGCTGGGGCCGGATGCACTCCAACCGGCCGACGCCGCGCACTGGCGGAAGATCAGCCTGCCGCCCCGTACCGAAGCTAGCGAAGCGGAACGCAGCGCCTGGTTCAACCTCAACGCCCCCGGCGTGACCCGCTTCAGCGATGCCGACTTCCCGCACTGGATGGGCTGGCGTCTGATCGACGATGACGACGACTCCGACAGCCATTGCCAGTCGGATTACATCCGCACGCTACTCGAACCATCAAGCCATTACACCGACCCACCGCCTCGCCAACCCGATGCCGCCAGCATCGCCATCTCCCCCGCGTACGACACGATGACCGCAGGAGATCAGCGCCGGCTTTCCGAGCAATACGTGCTCGACCGCGAACGAAACGAGGCCCGGCTAGCTGATGCGGGCACCCACGAAAAGCTCAAACGCCTGATCTGCAAATTCCCCACCGAATGGGCACGCGATGATTTCGATACGCGCTATGGCTGGCTAAAGAAAGTCGCGGCGGGTGGGCCTATGTCGGAGGATGACTTCGAGGAACTTGAGAAGCATCAAAAGGCGTTGGCGTTTTGGGAGGATGCCGGATTAGCGGATATCGATAATAAGCATTGGCATTTCCCACCAAAAGAATTTGCCATAACCTTCAAAAGATGCGGCTGGTTATCTCTGAACGAACTAACACAGTTAATCCCAAAATACATCATAAGAAAACCAGGCTCAAACAATTCCCAAAGCCAAGGCGTATGGGAACAGCCAAACATTACAGCGTCGATAACATTTATAAAAACGCACTCATTGGAAATAAACAGAAGCCTCCAGAAATTCCTTATAAATACACCATCCAGACAAGCATGCTTCTTTGGAAACTCAACGCAAGAGACTAGTTGGTTCAGATACCTTAAGGAGTCTAACGGAAGCAACCCAACTCTACATTCAGGATGGTATGGAAGAGGTCTTCTTCAACTGACCAACCCTAACGGAAACCTCGGTAGCGGAAACAACAACTACTACAGATACTTCAGATTTAGCGGGAAATCTCCAAGCATCCCTCCAACGCCAAGTGAGCTAATTTGGCGAAACGAAATTGGGGAGTTATCCAGACAGGCATGCGATAGCGCAGGGGCCTACTGGGTATGGCCGGATAAATCTGGTCCAACCATAAACAACCCAAGCCTACCTCAAGTAGGAAATACCAACCGATTTGCTGACGTAGCGGCACAAAACAAAAGAAGGCAAATACAAACCAATAGCGGATTAAAAACATGGTATTACAATCAATCTTTTACCAATACCGCCACTGCGGTTAACTACCCGGCAGCCACAGGCAGCGCCAGCCCCAACATGAACGGTTTGGTAGACCGATCTACTGCATATACAAATGCAATTATAGTGCTATCGGACACGCCTAGATTCGAGGCACCCAATGGCTCGTACATAGATACTCCCGAGGATTTTCAAAGAAGAGTTCTGCCATGAAAAGATTAATCGTATTCGTGGCTATTTCAACAGCCATTGTATCCACCACTAGCAGAAGTGAATCTTCGTCAACTGCAGATCCAGAAACCAGAGAATTCTGCGACTACACTATTGGGGGAAATCTATTAAAAAACATAATAAACATTGAATCAACAACAAACAACGGCATACAAAAAAACAAAATAACCACAACAATAAAAACAGGAAAAAACCTCATTGAGGCTGATATAGAGATATCTTGCTACACAACATCATCACCCGCAATCACTGAGCCAAGAGACGCGAAGTCAGAAATAGAAACTGAAGACTCAGGGGGGCGATACTATCGGATAGTAAACTGGGAGAAAGAAGTACAAGGAAACAATTGGCTAGGAACCATGGCCTACGTCAATTCAATATTTGGCGATGGAGAAAAGAGCGCTATTCCAAACCAATATCTGGTATGCCCTAAGCTGCCTCACAATCCGTGTTTTTACATACATATAGCTACCCCCACGAAACTATCAAAAAGAGATTCAATGCAAATCATAAACACCATGAAAGACATATCAATAAAACCATGAAAATGAGATCATCTCTTTTGATCGCGACCTCACTGGCATCAACTATGCCTTGTGCCGCTAATAACTCATCAATCGACACCAACCGCCCATACGACTTAAAAAAAACCTGTGGATTCTCATTGCAATCTGAAAAGAAATTAATACAGGGATCCGACGCATGCACCCTACTATACGAAGCGAGCCCTATATCTGGAATGATCTTCGCCGAAAGCAATGCCAACATAAACTCAGGAGTAATCAAGGGAAGTAAAATCCCGAAAGGCTCCACATACCCTCAAAGAGAATCATACAGCGATGACGCAAGAGACTTCACACAATCAATCATAAGCAAAGAAAAATACCAACCACAAAAAGCCTTCCCCGGCAGCAACATACGCATTACCAGACTAAAGGTAACATACATTAAAGAGGACCCCAACTCAGAAAGATCAGAATACACCTCCAAGACATATGAGTGCATAGACGGAATAGTAAAAGGAAAACTAGAAAGCATAGTTATCTCTCTTTGCGAGCCTGAGCCTCTAAGAAAAAGCGTCCCCAACACCGACTGGAGACTGAAGCTAATAAATAGCTTAAAAACAGAGTAAGCACTGATGCCAAGATGAAAGTAAAAACAATAGTTTTAGCAGGTTCTATCCTCGCCGCGATTGGTACAACATCCACCAACGCAGAGATCATTGGCTTCTTTCCGTCAGACGACAGCAAGGTCACGATAAAAATAAAGAATAACGAAGTAGAGATAATCAACGGAGACAAGATAGAAAAGAAAATAGAATTCGACACAGAAAAGACATTAAACATAGAAATTTCCGACTATGACTTTGATAAAAACCTAGATTTTTCCATATGGCATTCCGACGATGGGAAGGGAGTATACGACATATACAGAATTTTCTTGTACAACAAAAAAACAAAAGCATTCGTCGAAGCACAATCGAAATGTGGAGATGAATTTATAAACGTGAGAATAGATAAAAAAACAAAGACAATCGCAAGCACAATCTTTGAAGATAACACCCCGAAAATTTGCCACACAAAGCTATAAGAAAAACAGCCATTCGACAGCGATCAAAACATCTCGTGAAAATCCTGCTCCCCCTTATATCCTGCATAGTATTTCCATCAACCTCTCTGGCGGATTCATGCCAATCCGCCAAAGAACTAATATCTACCAACCTCTATAAGAACAAGGAATATAGAAACTTCACGTGCGGCGGGAAAAAATGCACACCAAATGTATTCTCCGCAAGAGTATCCATAGAATCCATAGACCTCGGGAAAAGTTTGACAGGCTGTTTTGCGACCCCAATAAAGAAAGCCGAAAACTACTACATAGGATTTTATCTAATCCAAAACAACAAGCCAAACCAACAGTTCATTTTCTTCGGATCATATCTATGCAAAACAAAGACCATTAAGAACGGCTAACCGGAGAGGAACGCATAGACTCCGAAACTAAAGAGAGATACACATTCAAATGGAATGGAAAACATTACATCTCAACCCCAACAACACTAACTTACTCTCCCGGCGACCTCAAATGCCAGTAACCTATGAAATATTCCCTATTAGTTCGTGAGATAAAAAGCTTCCGAGGAGCACACATATTGCCAACGCTCTTCGTTTCAAATATTGCATTCGGAGGCATCAACACAGAAGTTCTATGCTTTCATTCTCTTGGACAAAAAGAAATACAGCTTGAATTCAGAACATTCTATGAGACAGAAAGCAAATGGAGTGGCGGATACGTAAAGTACTCCACTTCAAGCAAGGTCATTCCTATAGTCCGCAAGAGCATCGAAGAACACGAAATGGCAAGCGACGCCCCTGTAGACAGTACATCAACATGGATAGAAATAGATAGCGGAGACATATCAGGAGAGTACGAAATTTCTTCACAAGGAGCCTACGTGTACGATTTCAACTATACCAAACGAAAAAACGGGAATAAGTACTACTTTACGCTAGACTCAAACATTGATTTTAGTATCGATTCAGGCTGCCAATGGAAGATAAAGTAGAAATACTCGAAACTTATAAATTAAATCCACGACAGAGAAACAAACTTAGCCATTAGACAAAAACTGGGCATGCTTATTTTCCAAACCCCACATCTAAGCCAGCCTGAGACCAGTCCTCCCCTCTGTCATTATTCCACTGTAAATATCTGCTAAAACCATGAAAAATCCATTAGCTCTCATCATTATTTTGACGATTACAAAAGCAAACGCAGACTCAATATACGAACAGGCAGACTGCAGAAAAACCGAGTCAGATGCGAAAATTGAAATATATGCAAACGGAGCACTCTACCAACTTGAAAACAACAGCAAGACCTGCGATAGATATTATTCATTCATAGACTCAGGCGACGGGAGCATGGTAATTCTGGCCGGCCCAAGCTCTGATGAGCTCGGAATAAACGCACAGAATGAAGTTTATCTCGCCACCTCTGGAAGCCGGAAAGCAATTTATATTGGCTCAGTACCCGTGCGATCAGATTTTATTGAAAACAAGACATTTCGAGATATCGCGCAAGTCGGGGGCTCTCTCTTTGAGACAATATACATTATTAAAGATGGAAAACTAACAACAGCCTATCCAGGCTATGAGTTCATATTCTCTGACGAGCAATGCATATACAACAATGAAAAATCAAAAAAATGCACCACGCTGACAGGCACCTATGAAAACCCTATCTGTGCGTGGCAATCGGGCGAGAGAAAACTATTAGCCAAAAAAGAGAGGTGCGAAGACTTAAGAGACAACATAGATTCTCGATTAGGAAAATAGCGAGAATTAGAAGATAGGATGATAAAGGGGACAAATTTATTTCCCAAACTCCACTCCTAAAACATCACCATCCAGTCTTAGAGCAGAAAATAAATCTATCCCCTCTCCATCCAGGCAAGGGAATTGAAACCGCCCTACTTGGGCTCCGACTCGTCACATAGCTCCGGATTCTCGCTTAATACTATGTGGCGAATGCGAACTTTATCTATGAACGGCACTTCAGGGCAGTACCTCTGGCCAGCTGGCGTCTCTGCCTTCTTCCAGGTGACAAACTCTGTGCGAAGAACAGTTGGCGGCTTCCCGTTCAAGTTATGCTTCCATACAGGAAAATGCACACCATAGAGAGAATCCCCCATGGCTTCACATGCCGTGGGGTCAAGTCCTTGTAGTTCTACCCTTCCGTCACCCGAAGCATAGATATGAGTTGCAAAGTCAATAAATCCATCGCCGTATTTTGGGACAACATAACAAAGAAGTCGCTGCCCATTATCCAGAACCGGAAGAAGGTAACTACTCCAACTCTCAACTTCCTCTACATCGTCACCCTTCCAGCGATAAGTCGTGATGCCGTGTTCACAACAACTGGCCCGCCAAAATGTGTAAACGATCTGATGTACAGAATCGAACTCCGGCGAGGTGATGCCCTGCAAAATCGGTGGTGCGTCAACGAAACGGCCGCTCATCGGGTCGTACAACCACGTCTGGTGAGGGATATTTGGGCCTGCCGGAAGGAATTGGGCAATAGTCAGGTCCGGCCAACCATCGAAGTTTGCATCGATCAGGCTGGGGACGAATATCCCGCAGGTTCCCTGGGACTCAGCGGGTAGCGACTGGAATAACTTTCCATCCTTGTATAGGCGGAGGGCCGATACAAATGGAGGCTCGAAGCAGTTGTCATCCCCTTCAGCAGGCAGACGATTCGCTACCAGACGTATCTCGTATGGAAAAGCCTCCTTAAATCCAGTTGTGTCAGGGCGCAAATCCAAGCCTAAAACTTGCGCGCCCGAAGGAGATTTCCATTGGCCGAGGAAGCCATCCCTGTTCGACTCAATCTGCCATAAACCTGTAACGGCATTCCCTTTGCCATTGTCGCGCTCGGCAAGCTCAGCCCTTCCACCGGACATTCGGCCAGTCAACGCGAGCTGAGTACGGGTCTGTAGCGTGCAAGGTTGGTAGCAATAGGTACCGGAAATTTGGTCGCCCACGCGAGTCAGCGAGACTTCCACTTGCTTGTTACCGAGAGTGCCCACCCATTTCCTGTCCCAGCCGGGAAACTCGTATGACGCGGAGGATTTGCTGGGGTCTTCGTCTGCAATTACGAGCGAACTGACGGGGAGCAGCAAAGGAAGCAGGCAGGCCAATAAACGGTTACTGGAATTATGTAGAGGCATAACGGACTCCTTGTATTGGAAGCCTACCCAAAAAATCCGTTGCCAAGAGGTCTAGTCACGGCTTTCAGCTTATGACGCAACCATCACAGAAACGACTCGCCCCGTGCTCGGTATATTCCCTACAAAAAGGAGGCAAATAAAGATTTCTGTCGAACTGAACTTATCGCCTCTTTTTTGTTGCGATCAGGAGGCACGGGAGACGCGCAGCGAAACCGTCCAGCGCTTGCCGCTGACCGGTTTGGCGCAGACGACTTCGACGACCTTGCGCCTGAGCTCGCGCCCGTCAGGCGCGAACAGGCGAATCTCACCCCAGCGGGTGTCCAGCGGCACCGAACAGCGGGCAACAAGGGCCTTGAGATTGGGTTCGGCCACCGTCCAGGCGGTGTCGTCGCGGGCGTTCTCGGTGGCGACGAAGACGCGGGCCGCCTGGTCGATTTCGTACAGGCCGTGAATCGACTCGCTGGAGCGGAAGTCTTCGAGCGGGGAACCGGCGGCGACGCAGTTCATGCCGAGCACAAGGCTCGGCAGGGAAAGCAGCCACGCGGGCCGGAGCATCGGCATCACACCGGCGGCAGCGACCAGTCGATGGGCGTCAGGCCGTGCTGTTCGAGGAACTTGTTGGTGCGGCTGAAGTGGCCGTTGCCGAGGAAGCCGCGGTAGGCGGAGAGCGGCGACGGGTGCGCGGACTTGAGCACCAGGTGCTTCTGCGCGTCGATCAGCTTCTGCTTGCTCTGCGCGTGGGAGCCCCAGAGCAGGAATACGAGGTTCTCGCAGCGCTGGCTGACCACTTCGATCACCTTGTCGGTGAACGGGCCCCAGCCCGCCTGGGCGTGGGAGCCGGCGCGGGCCTGCTCGACGGTGAGCGAGGTGTTGAGCAGCAGCACGCCCTGCTCGGCCCAGTGCTGCAGGTAGCCGTGGCTGGGGATCGGCAGGTTGAGGTCGCGTTGCAGCTCTTTATAGATGTTCTGCAGCGACGGCGGCGTCGGCACGCCCGGCTGCACCGAGAAGCACAGGCCATGGGCCTGGCCGGGGCCGTGGTAGGGGTCCTGGCCGATGATGACGACCTTGATGCGCTCCAGCGGCGTGGTGTTCAGCGCGTTGAAGATCAGCGGACCGGGCGGGAAGATCACCTTGCCGGCGGCCTTCTCCGTGCGCAGGAACTCGCCCAGCTGCTTCATGTAGGGTTTTTCGAACTCCTCATGGAGGGCTTCTTTCCAGCTGGGTTCCAGCTTGATCCGGTCGTCGTGGGTCATGGTGCGTCTGCCTGGTGAAACGAACCGGCACGCTAAGCAAGCGCCCCGGCCAAGTCAAGGCGACTTGTGCCGCACCGCCCAGGAGCCCGGCAAACGCGGCACACCGCTGCCCAGGCCGGCCAGAATCCACGCTGCGACGGCAACCGTCAGCCCCAGGTGGAACAGCTCGCGGCGCGGCACGCCGGCCAGTTCGCCATGGGTGCCGATCAGCAGGCCGCTACCGATGAACAGCAGCGCGCCAAGCAGCGCCAACCCATAGCGGCGCGAGCGACCGGGCCAGGCGATGACCAGCAAGGCGATCAGGTTGCTCACCAATGAAAGCTGCGACAGGAACACCAGCAGCGCGCCGATCACCAGCACCACCACCTGCCGGCCGGGGCCGCCGGACAGACGCCCGAACGCGATCAACGGCAGGCCTACAGCGCCGGACACCACGCTCGCCAAATGATGTGCCTCAGACAATGCCGCAACGCCGCCATACTCCAGCGCGCCCAGCAGCGCTGCGATGCCCATGGACAGGAATCCCAGCGCGCGCCAGCCCATCTGCTCGCGCAGGGCGAGCCAGGCGGCGATGGTGCAGGCCAGGGTGAGCAGCAGTTCGGCGATCACGGGCAGCATCGGGCAGTCCTTCTTCTTGTCGTCGGCGCAGACTAGCGAGCCCCGCCGCTGCGCGCACGGTCGAGCACGCCAGCACAGGCGACGCCGCGCGCCATCCTGCGTCCATCGACCACGTCCGGATTCGACCAAAGGCCAATGGGAGTGGCCGGCCAGTCTGTGCACAGTCCCCTCTTCGCTTCACCCGCCAATAAAAACAACAGGGAACGAACATGCGCTTTCTGACTGCCGCACTCTCGCTGGTGGCTGCCTTCAGCTGCCTGGCGCAAGCCGCCGAACCGATCAACCTCGGCCTCAATTACCCCCGCACCGGCTCCTACAAGGAAGAAGGCCTCGCGCAGATGCGCGGCGCGCTGCTGGCCATCGACGAGATCAACGCCCAGGGCGGCGTGCTCGGCCGGCCGCTGCATCTGCTGAGCAAGGACGACGCCTCGCGCCCGGAAAAAGCCCTGCGCAATATCGACGCCATGGCCGCCGACGGTGCGGCGATGTTCTTCGGCGGCGCCTCCAGCGCGGCAGCCATCGCCGCCGGAGAACGGGCGGCGCAGAAGAAGTTGCTGTACTTCGGCACCCTCACCTACTCCAACGACACCACCGGCAAGGACGGCCAGCGCTACATGTTCCGCGAGTGCAACAGCGCCTGGATGAGTGCCCGCGCGCTGGGCAACTACCTGGGCCGCACGCTGCCGGGGAAGCGTTACTTCTACGTCACCGCCAACTACACCTGGGGCCTGACCACCGAAAGCTCGCTGCGCCACTACACCGGCACCGAAGACGCCGCCCGGCACCCGTCGATCAAGGTGCCCTTTCCCGGCGCACGCCTTTCCGATTACCGCGATGCGCTGACCCAGGCGGCCGCGAGCAAGGCCGACGTGCTGGTCCTGGCGCTGTTCGGCGAGGACCTGGTGCATGCCATGCGCATCGCCGACGAACTGGGCCTGACGCGCAAGCACCAGATCATCGCGCCCAACCTCACCCAGAGCATGGTTGAGCTGGCCGGGCCCGGCCTGATGCAGGGCGTGATCGGCACCGAACCCTGGACCTGGCAGGTCCCTGAGCGCGAAGGCTCGGCGCGCGGCCAGGCCTTCGTGCGCGATTTCACCCAGCGCTACGGCGTCTACCCCGCCAGCTCCGCCGCCTCGGCCTACAGCATCGTCTACCAGTGGGCCGACGCCGCCCGGCGCAGCGGCAGCCTGGACAGCGACGCGCTGGTCAAGGCGCTGGAAGGCCACCGCTACAGCCTGCTCAAGGGCGAGCAGCAATGGCGCGACTTCGACCACCAGAACATCCAGCGTGTCTACGTGGTGAAGGTGAAACCGCGCGACGAGGTGATGCGCAGCCCGCTGCACCAGGACTACTTCGAGATCGTCGAGCACATGGACGGCCCCGAGGCGGCCCCCTCCCTCGCCGAATGGCAGGCCGAGCGCAGCGCCGCAGGCAAGCCGCTGACCCTGCAATGACTCAGCCGGTGTGCAGCGCCCGGTAGTGACTGGGCGCCATGCCCACCACGCTCTTGAACAGCCGCGAGAAGTAGTACGGGTCGGCATAGCCCAATTGCTCGGCCACCTGACGTACTTCCAGGTTGCCCTGGTCGAGCAGCCGGCAGGCGTGGGTCATCTTCAGCCGGATGAAGTCCTGGATCGGCGCCTGGCCGGTCAGCGCGCGGTAGGTCTTGGCGAAGTGGAAGCGCGACAGGCGGAACTGCGCCGCCAGCTCGTCGAGGTTCAGCGCATCGTGCAGGTGCTCGCGCATCATCGCCTGCACCGCCTCCACGTCCAGTACCCGTCCGGACTTCAGCCGCGCCCGCGCCGGGCGCAGGGCCAGCGAGGTCAGCAGGCTCTGCAGCAGGTGGGCGGCATGGATGAAGTGCGGCAGGCTCAGGCCTTGCCGGCGCAGCGCCAACAGCGCATCGAACTCACCGAGAATGCGCGGCTGCACGCCCACGCGCAGGCGCGGCGACTTGCCCAGCGGGCGCAGAAAGTCCTCGGCCAGCCGGCCTTCCAGGTGCACCCAGAAGATCGACCAGGGTTGCTGCAGGTCGGCGCCATAGGCGTGGGCGCGGCCCTTGGGCAGCACCAGCAGATCACCGCCGGCGACCTCGAATCGTCCATCCGCCGTTTCCAGCCAGCCGAGCCCTGCGCTGCAGTAGATCAGCAGGTGATCGTCCGGGTCTTCCCGCTCCATGCGATGCCCTACCGCTGCCGGGTAGTAGCCCAGCGCCAGCGGATAGCAGGCCTGGCCCAGCGGATGGCGATCCAGCGCGCGGCGCAGGCGTGGCGGGGTGATGAAGCGCACGCCCTGCTGCGGCAGCGGCCAGGTAGAGATCAGTGGACGGGACATGGGCACGAATCCGGGATCGGCAATACCAAGATCGTCCATCCCCAGCACAAGATCGTCAATCCACAGCCGATGGCGCAACGGCTATAACCGAAGGACTCTTTACCCAAGAGCCCAAGAAGCGCGCGCCACGAGCGCGAAGCGGTAGCCGACAAGAACAAACAGAGGTAGCTGCATGCATTTCGATCTGTCCGAAGAACAACGCCTGCTGGTGGAGAGCGCCCGCGCCTTCGCCAGCCGCGAACTGGCGCCCCACGCCGCCGACTGGGACCGCCAGCACCACTTCCCGGTGGAAGTGATCCGCCGCGCCGCCGAACAGGGCTACCTGGGCCTGTACATCGCCGAGGAAGACGGCGGCCTGGGCCTCTCGCGCCTGTCCGCCTCGCTGATCTTCGAGCAACTGGCCGCAGGCTGCGTCGCCACCACCGCCTACATGACCATCCACAACATGGCCAGCTGGATGCTCTCAAGCTTCGGCGACGCCGCGCTCAAGGAGCAGTGGCTGCCGGGGCTGATCGGCGGAGAACTGCTGGCCTCCTACTGCCTGACCGAGCCGGACGCCGGCTCCGACGCCGCGCGCCTGCGCACCCGCGCCAAACGCGACGGCGATGACTACGTACTCGACGGCGCCAAGACCTTCATTTCCGGCGCCGGCTCCACCGACGTGCTGATCGTCATGGCGCGCACCGGCGAGGAAGGCGCCAAGGGCATTTCGTGCTTCCTGGTGCCGGCCAACGCCGAGGGCATCCGCTACGGCCGCAACGAAGACAAGATGGGCTGGAAGGCGCAGCCGACCCGCACCATCACCTTCGAAGGCGTGCGCATCCCCGCCGGCAATCGCATCGGCCCGGAGGGCCAGGGCTTCGTCTACGCCATGAAGGGCCTGGACGGCGGCCGCCTGAATATCGCCAGCTGCTCCCTCGGCGCAGCCCAGGCGGCGTTGGAGCAGTCGCTGCGCTACGTCGAGGAGCGCAAGCAGTTCGGCAAGGCGCTGGCCGAGTTCCAGGCCCTGCAGTTCAAGCTCGCCGACATGCTCACCGACCTCACCGCCAGCCGGCAGATGGTGCGCCTGGCCGCGCACAAGCTGGACCACAAGGACGGCGAAGCGACCCTCTATTGCGCCATGGCCAAGCGTTTCGCCACCGACCGCTGCTTCGCCCTGTGCAACGAGGCGCTGCAGCTGCACGGCGGCTACGGCTACCTCAACGACTACCCGCTGGAGCGCTGGGTGCGCGACAGCCGCGTGCACCAGATCCTCGAAGGCACCAACGAGATCATGCGGGTCATCGTCGCCCGCCGCCTGCTGGAACAGGGCGGGATGCTGGACCGTTTGCTGTGACCACCAATCAATTTGGGAGCAGGCGGACAGCACCCTCTCCCCCGCCCTCTCCCTGAAGGGAGAGGGCGCCGTCCGTATCGGCTGACGCCTAGGCGTCAGCCTGCATCGAACAGAACCGTAGGGCGCATAACCTGGAACAGGTTATCCGCCGCACCTGGGATGGCGGATAACGCTGGCGCGTTATCCGCCCTACGAATCGATCCACACGATTCACTGGAAAAACCGCCCGCCCGCGCGGGCGCAATCGAACAGATCGGACATGGACTCGCCCTGCCGCGCACGCCTAGAGTCCATGCCCATACGCCCGCCCGCTGGCGACACCGACAAGGAGATGCCCATGAGCAACGCCCTCGAACCCTACAAGCCCGGAGTCTTCGACCTGACCCACAAGCTGACCGTGGAAAAACACGGGCACACCGCGCTGATCACCATCAACCACCCGCCGGCCAACACCTGGGACCGCGACTCGCTGATCGGCCTGCGTCAGGTGGTCGAGCACCTGAACCGTGACGACGATATCTACGCCCTGGTGGTGACTGGCCAGGGTCCGAAATTCTTCTCCGCCGGCGCCGACCTGAACATGTTCGCCGACGGCGACAAGGCCCGCGCCCGCGAGATGGCCCGCCGCTTCGGTGAAGCCTTCGAGACGCTGCGCGACTTCCGTGGCGTGTCCATCGCCGCCATCAACGGCTACGCCATGGGCGGCGGCCTGGAGTGTGCCCTGGCCTGCGATATCCGCATCGCCGAGCGCCAGGCGCAGATGGCCCTGCCCGAAGCCACCGTGGGCCTGCTGCCCTGCGCCGGCGGCACCCAGGCGCTGCCGTGGCTGGTCGGCGAAGGCTGGGCCAAGCGCATGATCCTCTGCGGCGAGCGTGTCGATGCCGACACCGCGCTGCGCATCGGTCTCATCGAGCAGGTCGTCGATACCGGCGAAGCGCGCGGCACCGCCCTGCTGCTGGCGGCCAAGGTCGCGCGGCAGAGCCCGGTAGCGGTGCGCACCATCAAGCCGCTGATCCAGGGCGCCCGCGAGCGCGGCCCGACCACCTGGCTGCCGGAGGAGCGCGAACGCTTCGTCGACCTGTTCGACGCCGACGACACCCGCGAGGGCGTGAACGCCTTCCTGGAAAAACGCGACCCGCACTGGCGCAACCAATAAGGCCCTGACCATGAATGTGATGTTCGAAGAACGCCCCGGCCTGCACGGCTTCCGCATCGGCGTGGTGACGCTGGATGCGGAGAAGAGCCTGAACGCCCTGAGCCTGCCGATGATCGAGGCGATGAACCACCAGCTGCGTGTCTGGCAGGACGACGCGCAGATCGCCTGCGTGGTGCTGCGCGGCAACGGCGGCAAGGCCTTCTGCGCCGGCGGCGACGTGCGCAAGCTGGTCGATGCCTGCCGCGAGAAGCCCGGCGAGGTGCCGGAACTGGCGCGCCGCTTCTTCGCCGACGAGTACCGCCTCGACTACCTCATCCACACCTATTCCAAACCGCTGATCTGCTGGGCCCACGGCTACGTGATGGGCGGCGGCATGGGCCTGATGCAGGGCGCCGGCGTGCGCATCGTCACTCCGAGCAGCCGCCTGGCCATGCCGGAAGTGAATATCGGCCTGTACCCGGATGTCGGCGCCAGCTGGTTCCTCGCCCGCCTGCCCGGCCGCCTCGGCCTGTTCCTCGGGCTGACCGCGACGCAGATGAACGCCCGCGATGCGCTGGACCTGGACCTCGCCGACCGCTTCCTGCTCGACACCCAACAGGACGACCTGATCGAAGGCCTGGTGCAACTGAACTGGCGCGAACAGGCTGACGTGCAGCTGCACAGCCTGCTCCAGGCGCTGGAGCACGAAGCCCGAGGCGAAATGCCCGAAGCCCAGTTGCTGCCGCGCCGCGCACGCCTGGATGCGGTGCTCGACAGCGCCAATATCGCCGAGGCCTGGAACGCGCTGACCGCGCTGGTCAACGACGAGGACGCGCTGATTGCCCGAGGGGCGAAGACCCTCGCCTCGGGCAGCCCGCTGACCGCCCATCTGGTCTGGGAACAGATCCGTCGCGCGCGCCATCTGTCGACTGCCGAGGTGTTCCGCATGGAGTACGCGATGAGCCTGAACTGCTGCCGTCACCCGGAATTCCCGGAGGGTGTGCGGGCCCGGCTGATCGACAAGGACAACACCCCGCACTGGCACTGGCCGGATATCGCTGCCATACCTGATGCTGTGGTGAATGCGCACTTCGACGCGACCTGGGAGGGCGAGCATCCGCTGGCGGACCTGTAGGTCCTCTCCCCTGATCTTTCTGTAGGAGCGCCCTATGGGCGCGATCGCGGGCACGGGCTAGGCGCCCCCGCCCGTCCTACAGGATGATTTCTTGCGCTGGAGTGCCTGTCGTCTTTGAACAGGAGGAAACCAGCATGCAAACCATCGCCTTCATCGGCCTCGGCCACATGGGCGCCCCCATGGCCGCCAACCTGATCAAGGCCGGCTACCTGCTGCGCGTGTTCGATCTGGTGCAGAGCGCCATCGACGGCCTGATCGCCCAGGGCGCCAGTGCCGCACGCAGCGCCCACGACGCAGTGGACGGCGCCGACGTGGTGGTCACCATGCTGCCAGCCAGCCAGCACGTCGAGGGGCTCTACCTCGGCAACGAAGGCCTGCTCGCGCACATCGCCCCCGGCACCCTGGTGCTGGAGTGTTCCACCATCGCCCCGGCCTCGGCGCGCAAGGTGCATCAAGCGGCGGCCGAAAGGCATATCCCCCTGCTCGACGCGCCCGTCTCCGGCGGCACCGGCGGCGCCATCGCCGGTACCCTGACCTTCATGGTCGGCGGTGATGCCGAGGTGCTCGAACGCGCGCGCCCGGTGTTTTCCGCCATGGGCCGCAATATCTTCCACGCCGGCGGCGACGGTGCCGGGCAAGTGGCCAAGGTATGCAACAACCAGCTGCTCGCCGTGCTGATGATCGGCACCGCCGAATCCCTCGCCCTGGGCGCCGCCAATGGACTGGACCCGGTAGTGCTGTCGGAGATCATGCGGCGCAGCTCCGGCGGCAACTGGGCGCTGGAGGTGTACAACCCGTGGCCCGGCGTGATGGAGAACGCCCCCGCCTCGCGCGGCTATACCGGCGGCTTCATGGCTGCGCTGATGACCAAGGACCTGGGCCTGGCACAGGAGACCGCGCAGGTCAGCGGCAACAGCACGCCCATGGGCAGCCTGGCGCTGGCGATGTACCGGCTGCTGGTAAAACAGGGTCATGGAGAACAGGATTTTTCCGTCGTGCAGAAGCTGTTCGATTCCTGAGTACAAGCATGGTGCGTTCGTGCGTCCCGGCCGAGACTGGCCTCCCCTGAAGGACAGAGGGCCATCGGCCTTGAACTCATTCCTGCTGCGCTATCGTTTTCGTCTTCTGCTCAACAGCATCCTTCTGCTGCTGATCGTCCTGGCTTTCCCATCGCCCAACCCGCTGCTGGAATTGTGCAGCCTGTTGCTGATGGTGCTGGCTGGCCTGAACACCGTCCGCAGCCATAGCCTGCTTTTCAGCTTCATCAGCGTGATGGGCGTGCTCAGCCTGTTCATGCTGTTCGCCCCCGCCGCGTGGCATGTGCATCCCGCACTGCAGCGAGGTATTCCGCAATTGATCTTCATTCAGTTGCTGGTCGTCGCACTGTTCCGCCGCGTCACCCAGGAACGCCCCGTCACCCGCGAGCTGCTCTACGGACTCTGCGCCCTGTACCTGAACTTCGCCCTGTCTTTCGCCCTGGCCTACAACCTGATCGAGGACCTCAGGCCAGGCAGCTTCCAGACCAACAACGGAGCCCTGCATCTGGATGCCTTCATCTACTTCAGCATGATCACCCTGACCACCATCGGCTACGGCGACATCGTCCCGGTGAACCCGCTGGCGCGCTTGCTGGCGGGCAGCGAAGCGATCATGGGCGCGCTGTTCATCGCGCTGGCAGTGGCGCGGGGGCTGAGCCTGATGAGCGACGACAGCAAGGACTGATTGTGAAGCCAGGCTTATGAGTGCATGGCTTCAACCCGCCTTTATCGCCGGCGGTCTCCGGCCGAAGATGAATCACCTGCCAGCCCTGCACAGCCAGGCGCGGCACTCCCTCCCACGAAAAGGTGATTCCATGAACATTGCCCTGATCGGCGCCACCGGCCACGTCGGCCATTATTTCCTCGAAGAGGCCCTGCGCCGAGGCCACCAGGTCACCGCATTGGTGCGCGACCCGGCGAAACTGCCGGCGCGGGACAACCTCAAGGTGGTCCAGGCCGACGTCTACGACCCGGCCCAGGTCGCCCGTGCCGTGGCTGGCCAGGACGTCGTGGTCAGCGCGTTCAACGCCGGCTGGGGCAACCCGGATATCCGCAAGGCCCACGCCAGCGGCAGCCGCGCCATCCTCGACGGTGTGAAGGCTTCCGGCGTGAAACGCCTGCTGGTGCTCGGCGGCGCCGGCAGCCTGGAGATCGCCCCCGGCCAGCGTCTGGTGGATAGCCCGGAATTCCCCGAGCAGTGGAAGCAGGGCGCGCTGGGCGCCGCCGACGCGCTGGATCAGCTGCGCGCGGAGAAGGCGCTGGACTGGGCCTTCCTCAGCCCGGCGATGCTGCTCGACGGCGAGACCCGCACCGGCAGCTTCCGCATTGGCGGCGACCAGATACTGTTCGACAGCAATGGCGAGAGCCGCATCTCCCTGCCGGACCTGGCGGTGGCGATGATCGACGAGGCCGAGCAGGCCAACCATCACCAGCAGCGGTTTACCGTGGCTTATTGATCGTCGCAGCCGACCTGCACAAACGAAACGGGCCACCCAGGGGTGGCCCGTTTCATTGGGTCCCGCGCGGCAATCAACGCTCGCGCAGCGCTTCCGCCTTGGCCCGCAGGATGGGCTTGAGCAGGTAGCTGAGGATGCTCTTCTTGCCTGTCATGATATCCACGGTGGCGATCATGCCGGGGATGATCAGCAGCGGCTTGTCGTCCGTGCCCAGGTGGCTTTTGCGGGTGCGCAGCTTGATCAGGTAGAAGCTGTTGCCGTCATCGTCGGTGACGGTGTCGGCGCCGATCTGCTCCAGGTCCGCCTGCAGGCCGCCGTAGATGGTGTAGTCATAGGCGGTGAACTTGACCATGGCGTGCTGGCCGGGACGCAGGAAGGCGATGTCCTGCGGACGGATGCGCGCTTCCACCAGCAGGGTGTCGTCCAGCGGGACGATCTCGATCAGGTCGCTGCCCGGCTGGATCACGCCGCCGATAGTGTTCACCAGCAGCTGCTTGACGATGCCGCGCACCGGCGAAGTAACCAGGGTGCGGCTGACGCGGTCTTCCAGCGCCTTGCCGGTGGCCGTGGCCTTGCTCAGTTCGGTACGGGCTTCGTTGAGTTCTTTCAGCGCGTCGCTGCGGAAGCGCGACTGGGTCTCGGCGACCTTGCGCTCCACTTCCTTCACTGCCGCTTCGGCACGCGGGATCGCCAGGGTGGTGGCGTCGAGCTGGCCACGGTTCTCCACTTCACCGCGCTTCAGGCGCAGCAGTTCCACCTGGGACATCGCGCCCTGGGCCACCAGCGGCTCGGACATGGATATCTCCTGGCGCAGCAGGTTCAGGCTGTTACGGTACTGCGCCTGCTTGGAGATGAACTCGCGCAGCTCCTGCTGCTTCTGCACCAGTTGCTGCTGCAGGCCGTCGGTTTCATCCTTGAGCTGCTGCTGGCGGCTGTGGAACAGCGCTTCTTCGCTGCTGGCCTGGCCCGGAGCCTTGGCTCGCACGTCGTCGGGGATGTTCAGAGCGCGGTCCTCGACCTCGGCGGACAGGCGCTCCACGCGCAGGAACATCGCCAGGCGGTCGGCCTCGGTCTCGCCGACGTTGGACTGGAAGCGCGTCGGGTCCAGGCGCATCAGCTGCTCGCCGGCCTGCACCACCTGCCCTTCGTGGACGAAGATCTGCGAGACGATGCCGCCTTCCAGGTTCTGGATCTTCTGTACCTTGGACGAGGGAATCGCCTTGCCCTCGCCACGGGTGACTTCGTCGATCTGCGCGAAATGCGCCCAGAGCAGCAGGAAGGCCACGAAGCCGATGAGAATCCAGATGGTCAGGCGCACCACCCGCGGCGCGTCCTCGATCAGCGCCTTGCTGACCTCAGGAAGCGGCTGGCCGGAGAGGTTGTCGCCGCCCTTGAAATAGCCACGGACAGAGTGGCGGATACTGCCCAGAGGATTAAGCGACACTGATCTGCCCCTTCTTCAGTGCATCCATGACCACGTCCTTCGGACCGTCGGCGATGATGCGGCCCTTGTCGATGATCACCAGGCGGTCCACCAGGCTGAGCATGGAGGCACGGTGGGTGACCAGCAGCAGTGTCTTCTCGCCCATGATCGCTTGCAGGCGCTGTTTCAGGCGTTCTTCGCCGGCGTTGTCCATGGCGCTGGTGGGTTCGTCCAGCAGCAGGATCGGCGGGTCGAGCAGCAGTGCGCGTGCCAGGGCGACGTTCTGCCGCTGGCCGCCGGAAAGATTGTGGCCGCGCTCGCCGACCTGCAGTTCGTAGCCCTGCGGGTGCAGGCGGACGAACTCGTTGACGCCGGTCAGCTCGGCCACTTCCAGCACACGCTCGTCATCGATGTAGCGCGCGCCGCTGACCAGGTTGTCGCGCAGGGTGCCACTGAACAGGCTGATGTCCTGAGGCACGTAGCCGATGTTGTGGCGCAGCTCGCTGATGTCCAGCTGGCGCACGTCGGCGCCGTCCACCAGCAGGTTGCCGTTCTCGGGCTGGTGCAGGCCGACGATCAGCTTGGCCAGGGAACTCTTGCCCGAGCCGCTGCGGCCGATGATGCCGATCTTCTCGCCGGCGCGGATCTGCAGGTTGATGCCGTGCAGCGCCGCCACTTGCTGGTTCGGGTAGGCGAAGTCGAGGCCGCGCATCTCGATGCCGCCGCGCAGTTGCGAGCGGGTCAGCGGACGTTCGTCGGCGTTGCGCTCCTGCGGCAGCTCCATCATCTGGTTGGTAGTCGCCATCGACAGGCGTGCCTGCTGGTAGCGCTGGATCAGCCCGGAGAGCTGGGTCAGCGGGCCGAGGGCGCGGCCGTTGAGCATGTAGCAAGCGATCAGGCCACCCATGGACAGGTCGCCGGCGATGATCAGGTAGACGCCGCCGATGATCATGATGACCCCGGCCAGCGCCTGGATCAGCACGGTGATGTTCATCGCCAGGGTCGACAGCAGCTTGACCCGCAGCTCCAGGCGGCTGAGGGTGCCGATGGTCTGCTCCCAGAGGTACTGCCGCTCGCTTTCGGCGTTGTTGACCTTCACCGCGTCGAGGCTGGCGAGGGTCTCGATCAGGCTCGACTGGCGTTCGGCGGCCAGCGCCATGGTGCGGTTCATGGTCTCCACCAGCGGCTTCTGCAGCAGCCAGCCAAGACCTGCGGCCAGCGGGAAGGCGATCAGCGGGACGAACACCAGCGGCCCGCCGATGATGCCGATCACCAGCAGGATCAGCAGGGTGAACGGCATGTCGATCAGGGTGGTGAGCGTGAGCGAGTTGAGGAAGTCGCGCAGCGTCTGGAATTCGTGGATGTTCTGGGCGAACGAACCGACCCGCGCCGGGCGGTACTTCATGCTCATGCCGACGATGCGCTCGAACAGCGTCGCCGAGATGATCAGGTCGGTCTTCTTGCCGGCCAGGTCCAGGCACAGGCCGCGCATGGTCTTGAGCAGCAGGTCGAACAGGTAGGCGCCGCTGATGCCGATGGCCAGCACCCAGAGGGTGGCGGCGGCCTGGTTGGGCACCACGCGGTCGTAGACGTTCATGACGAACAGCGGCGCGGCCAGGGCGATCAGGTTGATCAGCAGGCTCGCGGCCACGGCGTCGACGTACAGCCAGCGCGAGCGCTTGAGGGTGTCGCGGAACCAGCTCTTGGCGCGCGGGATCAGCTCGCCGTGCTGCAGGTCGAACTTGTGCTGCGGCTGGGCGAAGAAGGCCTGGCCGGCGTAGTCCTCGCTGAGCAGCTCGCGGGTGACGCGTACTTCACCGCCGTCGCTCTCGGACAGCAGCAGGCGCGCATCGCCGTTGTTTTCCCAACCCAGCAGCACCGCGCAGCGCCCTTCGCGCAGCAGCAGCATGGCCGGCATGGCCAGCGCGGGAATCTGCTCCAGCTTACGCTGCAGCAGGCGACCCTGCAGGCCGGCGCGAGCCGCCGCACGGGGCAGCAGCTCGGCGGACAGGCGTTGGCCGGGCAGCGGCAGGCCGCTGGTGAGCATGGCGCGGCTGGCCGGCTTCTGGTGCAGCTGACAGAGCGTCAGCAGGCTGTCCAGCAGCGGGTCATCCAGCAGACCGCGCGGATCGTGGCTTAGGGGTACTTCGCTGACTTCTTGATCCACGCGGATGCTCTCTCGGGCAGGTTAGTTGAGGCCGGGCAGCTGGACTTTCGGCTTGATGTCTTCGGACGCCACCGCGGCCATCGGCGCGACCACACCCTGGCTCTTGAGCAGTTCGCCCAGGGTGGCCTTGATGCGGTACTGGGTGAACAGCTCGGTGTACTTCAGGTCGACCAGGCGGCGCGAAGCGTTGAACAGTTCGTTCTCGCTGTCCAGCAGATCGAGCAGGGTGCGCTCGCCGATGGTGAACTGCTTCTGGTAGGCCTCGCGCACACGGGTGCTGTAGTCCACGTACTGGCGGGCGATCGGCAGCTGGTCACGGGCGTTGTTCAGGGCGTTCCAGGACAATCCGAGTTCCTCGTTCAACTGGCGCAGGGCGTTGTTGCGGATATCCAGGGCCTGGTTCGCCTCATAGGACTTGGCTTCCAGCTCGGCCTTGTTGCTGCCACCGGCGAACAGGTTGTAGCGCATGCGCAGCATGGCCTGCCATTCGTTGTTGTGGCCTTCTTCTCCGTCGAGGTTGTTATCGGCACCTCGGGAAAGTTCTGCATCGAATCTCGGATAGAAGGTCGATTTCGCGGCGTCGTACTGCTTCTCGGCGGCGGCGACGTCGGATTCGGCGGAGCGCAGGATCGGGCTGTTCTCCACCAGCTGGCGACGGGCGGCCTGCAGGTCTTCCGGCAACTGGCCGACAAGACCGGTCGGCTCGCTCAGTTCCACCGGGTCGCTGCCCACCACGCTGTAGTAGTTGGTGCGGGCGTCGGCCAGGTTGGTCTTCTCGGTCATCAGGTTGTTCTGCGCCTGGGCCAGGCGGGCTTCGGCCTGGTCCTGGTCGGCAAGGCGGCCGACGCCACGGGAGCTGCGCAGGCTGATCTGGTCGTAGACGCGCTGGTGATTCTTCAGGTTGTCCTCGGCCAGGCGAACCATTTCCTGGCGACGCAGCACGTCGGTGTAGACCTGGGCGACGTCCAGCGCAGTGCGCTCGGAGGTACCCAGCAGCGCGTAGGCGCGGGAGTTGACGTTGGCTTGCTGGCGGCCGACTTCGCTGGACGTGGCGAAGCCGTCGAACACCATCTGGCGCAGGGCGAGGTTGGATTCGCCACGGTTCAGCGTGTCCCAGTGGTCGCCTTGGCCACGGGTGGTGGTGTTGTCGGAGCCTTCACGGCCGTAACCGGCGGTCAGGTCGACGGACGGCAGGTAGCCGCCCTTGGCGGCGCGCAGTTGCTTGTCCGCAGCGAGACGCGAGTTCACCCCGGCCTGGATTTCCGGGTGGTACTCCATGGCCTTCTGCATGGCCTGGTTGAGGGTGTCGGCCTGCACCGGCAGGGCAACGGGAATGACGAAAGCCAGGGCGAAGGGCACGGCTTGAGCGAATCGCATGCGCATGAGGAAAACATCCTTATCAGTGAGATAGCCGCAGCGATTCGATTGTCGCCAAGGAGCGTCAAAAGGCCGGCGAATGGCTGCAAGGAAAGCATCAAAAAGCGTGATGAATTTCACGCTAAATTTTTTTGGGCGGCACACCGATATCAAAGTGACATCGATTTGCCAATTGTTTAGGATGGCAGTCGAATGGTCAATACATTGGCATATACGTAATTTCGATACGCTATAAGCCAATTGATTGACGCCAAACTTTTTGCTCTTAAAGACAAAGGAATGCCTCCTGAGCCGACCTCACCTGCGGCCGGTCGGCAACCAGGCAAGCCTCACCAGGAGAAGTGCATGAGCAGCGTCGTCGCCGTCGTAAAAAGCATCATCGGCCAAGTGATTGCGGTATCCCCCGAAGGCGCCCAGCGCGTCCTGGTCGAAGGGGACCGCATCTACCAGGGCGAGCAGCTGCTCACCGGCGCTTCCGGCGCGGTGACGCTCGACGTCGGCAAGGGCAAGCTGGTCGACCTGGGCCGCGACAGCCAATGGAGCAGCGCTGACCTGCCGCAGCCCGAGGCGCACCACGCTGCCGCGCAGCCGACCAACGCACCGAGCACCGAAGACCTGCAGAAAGCCATCGCCGCCGGCCTCGACCCGACCCAGGCGCTGGCGCCCACCGCAGCGGGCCCGACTGCCGCGCCATCGGCCGCTGGCGGCAATGGTGGCGTTGGCGGCGGCCACAGCTTCGTGGTGCTGGATGCCACCGCCGGTCGCGTCGATCCGAACATCGGCTACACCACCTCCGGCCTGGACAACGGCGGCGCTACCGGTGACGAGCGCCAGAACGAACTGCCGGCCAACCTCGCGCCGCAATTCGAAGACGGCGGCAACGGTGTGCTGAACCTGACCACCGCCGAAGACACTCTGCTCACCGGCGCCTTCTCCGCCCGCGATCCGAATGGCGACCTGATCTACTACAGCGTCGGCCAGGCTCCGGCCAACGGCCTGCTGGTGCTCACCCCCAATGGCACCTGGCAGTACAACCCCAATGGCGACTACAACGGCGCCGACAGCTTCACCGTGATCGTCACCGACAGCCGTGGTGCGTCCAGCACACTGGTGGTGAACGTCGGCATCACCCCGGTGAACGACGCTCCGGTGGCCACGGGCACCTATACCAGCGCCATCACTGACACCGCCGCCAACGACAGCTTCGCCGACATCAAGGGTCAACTGACCGCCACCGACGTCGACGACACCAACCTGACCTGGAGCGGCAGCGCCAAGGGCGCCTATGGCGAGCTGACCGTCAACGCCGACGGCAGCTACACCTACGTGGTTGACGCCAATGCAGTGAACGCCCTGCCGCTGGGTCAGAACCCGAGCGAGAACTTCACCGTCACCGTCACCGATCCGTCCGGTGCCACCGATACCCGCGTCATCACCATCAACGTCCAGGGCGCCAACGACACCCCAGTTGCCCAGGATGGCCAGGCCAGCGGCAACGAAGACAGCGTGATCGGAGGCCAACTGGTGGCCACCGACCGCGACACCGGTAGCACCCTCACCTTCACCACCAACGGCAATCCGCCGGCGGGCTTCACCCTGAAGCCGGACGGCAGCTGGACCTTCGATGGCAAGGACCCGGCCTACCAGCACCTGGCCGAGGGCGAGACCCAGGTCGTGCAGGTGCCCTACACCGTCACCGATGAGCACGGTGCGACCAGCACCGCCACCCTTACCGTGACCCTGACCGGCACCAATGACGCGCCGGTCGCCCTGCCGGGCGTGGCCACCACCGAAGAAAACAGCCTGCTCAACGGCCAGGTCCCGGCCGCCTCCGACGTGGATGGCAGCGTCGCCGGCTACCAGCTGACCACCGGTGTCGGCACCGGCAATGGCAACCTGACCTTCAACCCCGACGGCAGCTACAGCTTCAACCCCGGCAAGGACTTTGACAGCCTGGCCCAGGGCGAGACCCGTGACGTGACCTTCACCTACCAGGCGAAGGACGACAACGGCGCGCTGAGCGACCCACAGACCATCACCATCACCGTCACCGGCACCAACGACGCGCCGGTCGCCCTGCCGGGTGTGGCCACCACCGAGGAGAACACCGTCCTCAACGGCCAGGTCCCGGCCGCCACCGACGTCGACGGCAGCGTTGCCGGCTACCAGCTGACCACTGACGTCGGCCAGGGCAACGGCAGCCTGACCTTCAATCCGGACGGCAGCTACAGCTTCAACCCCGGCAAGGACTTCGACAGCCTGGCCCAGGGCGAGACCCGCGACGTGACCTTCACCTACCAGGCGAAGGACAACAACGGCGCACTGAGCGATCCGCAGACCGTCACCATCACCGTCACCGGCACCAACGACGCAGCGGTCATTACCGGCCAGACCAGCGGCAGCGCGGATGAAACCAACGCCCCGGTTACCATCGACGGCAAGCTGAACATCAGCGACGTCGACAGCTCCGCCAGCTTCCAGGTCCAGACCGGCACTGCCGGCGACTACGGAAAATTCAGCGTTGCCGCTGACGGCAGCTGGTCCTACGTGGCCAATTCCGCCTTCAATGAACTGAAGGTCGGCGAACACCTGACCGACAGCTTCACTGTCCTCGCCGCCGACGGCACCAGCACCATCGTCACCGTGACCATCAACGGCACCAACGATGCCCCGGTCGCCTCCGCCGACAGCCAGACCACCGAGGAGAACAGCGTTCTCAACGGCCAGGTCCCGACCGCCACCGACGTCGACGGCACCGTTGCCGGCTACCAGCTGGCCACCAGCGTGGCCGCTGGCAAAGGCACCCTGACCTTCAACGCCGACGGCAGCTACCGCTTCGATCCGGGCACCGCCTTCGACCACCTGGCCGCCGGCCAGAACGAAGCCGTGACCTTCACCTACCAGGCGAAGGACAACAATGGCGCCCTGAGCGACCCGCAGACCGTCACCATCACCGTCACCGGCACCAACGACGCAGCGGTCATTACCGGCCAGACCAGCGGCAGCGCCGATGAAACCAACGCCCCGGTCACCATCGACGGCAAGCTGAACATCAGCGACGTCGACAGCCCCGCCAGCTTCCAGGTCCAGACCGGCACTGCCGGCGACTACGGCAAATTCAGCGTTGCCGCTGACGGCAGCTGGACCTACGTCACCAACGAGGCCTTCAACGAGCTGAAGGACGGCGAGCACCAGACCGAATCCTTCAACGTCCTGGCCGCCGATGGCACCAGCACCACCGTCACTGTGACCCTCATCGGCACCAACGATGCGCCAGTCGCCATTGCCGGCACCGCCACCACCGAAGAGAACGCCGTTCTCAACGGGCAGGTTCCGGCAGCCTCCGACGTGGACGGCACCGTCGTCAGCTACCAGCTGACCACCGACGTCGCCCAGGGCAAGGGCTCGCTGACCTTCAATGCCAACGGCAGCTACAGCTTCGATCCGGGCACCGCCTTCGACCATCTGGCCGCCGGCGCCGAGGAGACCGTGACCTTCACCTACCAGGCGAAGGACAACAACGGCGCGCTGAGCGATCCGCAGACCGTCACCATCACCGTCACCGGCACCAACGACGCGCCGATCGCTTATGCCGACAGCGCCACCACCGAAGAGAACACCGTCTTCAACGGCCAGGTTCCGACAGCTTCCGACGTGGACGGCAGCATCACCGGCTACCAGCTGGTCACCGGCGTGGGAGCCAACAACGGCACCCTGACCTTCAATGCCGACGGCAGCTACAGCTTCAACCCCGGCAAGGACTTCGACGGCCTGGCCGAAGGCGAATCCCGCGACATCGCCTTCACCTACCAGGCGAAGGACGACAACGGCGCCCTGAGCGATCCGCAGACCATCACCATCACCGTCACCGGCAGCAATGACGCGCCGGTCGCCAGCGCCACCACCGGCGCGGTGAAGGAAGACGCGCAGATCAGCGGCCAGCTCGCCGCCACCGACGCCGACAACGGCGCCCAACTCAGCTACGCCCTGGACAAAGCCGCCCCGGCCGGCTTCAGCATCGACGCCGACGGCAAGTGGACCTTCGATGCCAGCGGCAGCGAGTACCAGCACCTGAAGGCCGGCGCCACGCAGACCCTCAGCATCCCGTTCACCGTCACCGACGAGCACGGCGCCACCAGCTCCAGCAGCCTGACCATCACCATCACCGGCACCAACGATGCGCCGGTCGCCAACGCGGCGTCCGCCAAGGTCGGCGAAGACAAGTTCAGCTTCGGCAAACTGACCGCCAGCGACGTCGACGACGGCGCCAAGCTCAGCTTCAGCCTGAATGACAAGGCACCGGCCGGCTTCACCCTGTTCAAGGACGGCACCTGGGCCTTCAGCGGCCTCGACCCGGCCTACCAGAGCCTCGCCGCCGGCGAGACCAAGGTGCTGTCGATCGACTACACCGTCACCGACGAACACGGCGCCACCAGCACCAACACCCTGACGCTGACCGTCACCGGCACCAACGACACGCCGATCGCCCTGCCCTCGCTGCTCAATGGCGTCAAGGAAGATGCGCAGATCAGCGGCGAGCTGAAGGCCATCGACGTCGACAACGGCGCGCAGCTCACCTACAGCCTGAACAAGGCCGCTCCGGCGGGCCTGACCCTGAACAGCGACGGCAAGTGGAGCTTCGATGCGAGCGATGCCGCCTACCAGCACCTGAAGGCCGGCGCGACCCAGCTCATCAGCGTGGGTTACACCGTCACCGACGAACACGGCGCCAGCACCCAGAGCGTGCTGCTGATCACCGTCACCGGCACCAACGACGCGCCCAAGGCTGACGCTGCTACTGCAGCCGCCAAGGAAGACGCCGTCAGCAAGGGCCAGCTCACCGCCACCGACGTGGACGATGGCGCCAAGCTGAGCTTCAGCGTTTCCGGCAATCCGCCGGCCGGCTTCACCCTGAAGACCGACGGCAGCTGGACCTTCGACGGCAAGAACCCGGCCTACCAGTCCCTCGCCGAAGGCGAGACCAAGGACATCCAGGTCAAGTACATCGTCACCGACGAACACGGCGCCACCGACACCCAGACCCTGACCATCACCGTCACCGGCAGCAACGACCCGGCAGTGATCGGCGGCGTGGCCAGCGTGAATGTCAACGAGACCAACACGCCGGTCACCACCGGCGGCTTGCTGACCGTCAGCGATGTCGACGGCCCGGCCAGCTTCCAGGCGCAGAGCAACGTCGCCGGCAAGTACGGTACCTTCAGCCTGGGCACCGATGGCACCTGGACCTACACCGCCAACGATGCCTACAACGAGCTCAAGCAGGACGAAAAACTGACCGACAGCTTCACCGTCAAGGCGACCGATGGCACCAGCGCCACGGTCACCGTGAACATCGTCGGCACCAACGATGCGCCGGTGGCATTCGGCGACAGCAAGACCACTGGCGAGAATGCGGCTTTCACCAGCCAGGTTCCGCTGGCGACCGATATCGACGGCAGCGTCGTCGGCTACGAACTGGCCACCGACGTCGGCCAGGGCCATGGCAGCCTGACCTTCAACGCCGACGGCAGCTACACCTTCGAGCCGGGCACCGACTTCGACCACCTGGCCGCCGGCGAAAGCCAGGACGTCACCTTCACCTACCAGGCGAAGGACGACAACGGCGCGCTGAGCGATCCGCAGACCATCACCATCACCGTCACCGGCAGCAACGACGCCGCGGTCATCAGCGGCCAGACCTCGGTCAGCGTCTACGAGACCAACGCACCGATCAGCACCAGCGGCCAGCTGACCATCAGCGACGTGGACAGCCCGGAAACCTTCCAGGCGCAGAGCAACGTTGCCGGCAAGTACGGCACCTTCAATCTGGGCGCCGACGGCCAGTGGACCTACACCGCGAGCTCCGCCTACAACGAGCTGAAAGTCGGTGAGACCCTGGTCGACACCTTCGCCGTGAAAGCCGCCGATGGCACCGCCTCCAGCGTCACCGTGAACATCGTCGGCACCAACGACGCGCCGGTCGCCTACCCGGCCACCGCCAGCGCGGTCGAAGGCGGCATCAAGGACCCCGGCGTCGTGGCCGGCGCCACTGACGGCTCGTCCGTCACCCTGACCATCACCACCACCCAGCCAGGCGAGGCGGTCAGCTTCAACTGGAAGTTCAGCACCAACGACGAATCGGCCTTCAACGATTTCGCCTACGTGCAGGTCAACGGCCAGAAGGTGCAGCTGCTTTCCAGCGTGGCTCTGGTCGGCGACGGCGGCAGCTCGGGGCTGCAGACCTTCCAGCAGGTGTTCGACAAGCCGGGCACCTACACCATCGTCCTGGGCGTTTCCGATGCCGTCGACAAATCCGTCGACTCGACCCTCGTGCTGAGCAACCTGCCTTCGCAGGTGAGTGTCGGCAATGTGGTCGGCCAGGTCACCCACACCGGCAGCAACTGGACCCTGACCACCAGCGGCGCCAACAACACCACCCTGACCAACCAGCTCAAGCCGGTCAGCGAGATCACCGGCAAGCTGCAGGCCACCGACGTCGACCACGACGCCCAGCTGACCTTCAGCACCGCGCAGAACACCGCCGGCTTCACCCTGAAGTCCGACGGCAGCTGGCTGTTCGACGCCAAGGACCCAGCCTACGACCACCTCGCCCAGGGCGAGACGCAGACCCTGGCGATCAACTACACCGTCACCGACGAACACGGCGCCACCGGCACCAGCACCCTGACCCTCACCATCACCGGCACCAACGACGCACCGGTCGCCGGGGTGATGAAGGAAACCGTCTACGAAGACAGCAAGATCGGTGGCCAGCTGGCCGGCAGCGATGTCGACCACAACGCCGTGCTGACCTTCGCCACCACCGGCAGCCTGCCGGCGGGCTTCAGCAGCGACAGCAGCGGCAAATGGAGCTTCGACGCCAGCAACGCGGCGTACCAGCACCTGGCCGTGGGCGCGACCCAGAATTTCACCGTCAACTACAGCGTCACCGACCAGTACGGTGCGAAGAGCACCAGCACCCTGACCATCACCGTCATCGGCACCAACGATGCGCCGCAGGCCAAGGCCGCCAGCGCTTCGGTGAATGAAGACAAGATCAGCGGCGGCACGCTCACTGCCACCGATGTCGACGACGGCCACGCACTGTACTTCAGCCTGAAGGACGCGGCGCCCAGCGGCTTCACCCTGAACGCCAATGGCACCTGGAGCTTCAACGGCAACCACGCCGACTACCAGAAGCTCGGCGCTGGTGAAACCCTCGAGCTGCAGATCAAGTTCATCGTCACCGACGACAAGGGCGCCACCGACGAGAACGTCCTGACCCTGACCGTGACCGGCAGCAACGATGCCGCGATCATCAGCGGGGCGAAGATCGTCAACGTCTACGAGACCGACGCGCCGATCACCACCACCGGCAAGCTGGACGTCAGCGACGTCGACGGCCCGGACACCTTCCAGGCCCAGACCAACGTCGCCGGCAAGTACGGCACCTTCAACCTGGGCACCGACGGCACCTGGACCTACGTGGCCAAGGACGCCTACAACGAGCTGAAGCCGGGCGAGTCGCTGACCGACACCTTCACCGTGAAGGCCGCCGACGGCACCAGCTCCAGCGTCACCGTGAACATCCTCGGCACCAACGATGCGCCCACCGCGTACGATGACAACGTCACCATCGACGAGAACGGCCGCGTCAACGGCAAGGTACCGGCCGCCACCGATCCGGACGGCAAGGTCTCCAGCTACCAGCTGGTCACCGACGTCGGCCAGGGCAACGGCTCGCTGAACTTCAACTCCAGCGGCACCTACCACTTCGAGCCGGGCAGCGACTTCGACCACCTGGCCGCCGGCGAGAGCCAGGTCGTCACCTTCACCTACCAGGCGAAGGACAACAACGGCGCGCTGAGCGAACCCAAGACCATCACCATCACCGTCACCGGCAGCAATGACGCCGCCGTCATCAGCGGCGTGAAGTCCAGCAGCGTCAACGAGACCGACGCGCCGGTCAGCACCGGCGGCAAGCTCAACGTCAGCGACGTCGACGGCCCGGAAACCTTCCAGGCGCAGAACAACGTGGCCGGCAAGTACGGCACCTTCAACCTCGGCACCGACGGCAACTGGACCTACGTCGCCAAGGACGCCTACAACGAACTGAAGGTCGGCCAGTCCCTGACCGACACCTTCACCGTGAAGGCTGCCGACGGCACCAGCGCCACCGTGACCGTGAACATCGTCGGCACCAACGATGCACCGGTGGCCTTCGATGGCACCGCAACTACCGGGGAGAACTCCGTCTACAGCGGCCAGGTTCCGACCGCCACCGATGTCGACGGCACCATCGCCAGCTACCAGCTCGCCACCAACGTCGCCGCCGGCAAGGGCACCCTGACCTTCAATGCCAACGGCAGCTACAGCTTCAACCCGGGTAGCGCCTTCGATCACCTGGCTGCCGGCCAGAGCGAAACCGTGTCCTTCACCTACCAGGCCAAGGACAACAACGGCGCGCTGAGCGATCCGCAGACCATCACCATCACGGTCAACGGCACCAACGACGCGCCAGTCGCCTACGCCGACAGCAAGACCACCGAAGAGAACACCGTTCTCAACGGCCAGGTTCCGACCGCTACCGACGTCGACGGCAGCGTTGCCGGCTACCAGCTGACCACCAGCGTGGCCGCTGGCAAAGGCACCCTGACTTTCAACAGCGACGGCAGCTACAGCTTCAATCCGGGCACCGCCTTCGACCACCTGGCCGCCGGCCAGAATGAAGCCGTGACCTTCACCTACCAGGCGAAGGACAACAATGGCGCGCTGAGCGATCCGAAGACCATCACCATCACCGTCATCGGCAGCAACGACGCAGCGGTGATCACCGGTCAGACCAGCGGCAGCGCCGATGAAACCAACGCCCCGGTCACCATCGACGGCAAGCTGGACATCAGCGACGTCGATGGCCCGGCCAGCTTCCAGGTCCAGACCGACACCGCCGGCACCTTCGGCAAGTTCAGCGTCGCCGCTGACGGCACCTGGAGCTACGTCACCAACGAGGCCTTCAACGAACTGAAGGACGGCGAGCATCAGACCGAGTCCTTCACCGTCCTGGCTGCCGACGGCACCAGCACCTCCGTCACCGTGACCCTCATCGGCACCAACGACGCGCCGGTTGCCTATGCCGACAGCAAGACCACCGAGGAGAACACCGTTCTCAACGGCCAGGTTCCGACCGCTACCGACGTCGACGGCAGCGTTGCCGGCTACCAGCTGACCACCAACGTGGCCGCCGGCAAAGGCACCCTGACCTTCAACAGCGACGGCAGCTACAGCTTCAATCCGGGCGCTGCCTTCGATCACCTGGCCGCCGGCCAGAGCGAAGCCGTGACCTTCACCTACCAGGCGAAGGACAACAATGGCGCGCTGAGCGATCCGCAGACCATCACCATCACCGTCAACGGCAGCAACGACGCAGCCGTCATCGGCGGCCTGTCCACGGCCAACGTGTACGAGACCGACGCCCCGGTCACCACCAATGGCCAGCTGAGCATCAGTGACGTCGACAGCCCGGAAAGCTTCCAGGCACAGAGCAGCACCGGCAAGTACGGCACCTTCAACCTCGGCAGCGACGGCGCCTGGGTCTACACCGCCAAAGAGGCCTACAACGAGTTGAAGGACGGCCAGACCCTGACCGACACCTTCACCGTGAAAGCCTTCGACGGCACCAGCAGCACCGTCACCGTGAACATCGTCGGCACCAACGACAAGCCGGTGGCGTTTGCCGACACCGTCAGTACCGACGAAAACGCCGTGTTCAACGGGCAAGTCCCGGTCGCCACCGATGTCGACGGCACCGTTGCCAGCTACCAGCTCACCACCAACGTGGCTGCTGGCAAAGGCACCCTGACCTTCAACACCGACGGCAGCTACAGCTTCGATCCGGGCGCCGCCTTCGATCACCTGCCCGCCGGCCAGAGCGAAGCCGTGACCTTCACCTACCAGGCGAAGGACAACAATGGCGCGCTGAGCGACCCGCAGACCGTCACCATCACCGTCACCGGCAGCAACGACGCGGCAGTGATCACCGGCCAAAACAGCGGCAGCGCCGATGAAACCAACGCCCCGGTCACCATCGGCGGGAAGCTGAATGTCACCGATGTCGACGGCCCGGCCAGCTTCCAGGCGCAGACCGACACCGCCGGCACCAACGGCAAGTTCAGCATCGCCATCGATGGCACCTGGACCTACGTCGCCAACTCCGCCTTCAACGAACTGAAGGCCGGCGAACACCTCGTCGAGACCTTCATCGTGAAAGCGGCCGACGGCACCAGCAGCAACGTGACCGTCACCATCAACGGCACCAACGATGCGCCGGTGGCCTACGCCGACACCCAGACCACCGGCGAGAACGCCGTGTACCAGGGTCAGGTCCCGGTTGCCACTGACGTCGACGGCACCATCGCCAGCTACCAGCTGGCCACCGGTATCGGCGGCGGCAAGGGCACACTGACCTTCAACAGCGACGGCAGCTACACCTTCAACCCCGGCACCGCCTTCGACTACCTGGCGGCGGGCCAGACCCAGGACGTCACCTTCACCTACCAGGCGAAGGACAACAACGGCGCCCTGAGCGACCCGAAAACCATCACCATCACCGTCACCGGCACCAACGACGCGGCCGTAATCACCGGCCAGAACAGCGGCAGCGCCGATGAAACCAACGCCCCGGTCACCATCGCCGGCAAGCTGATCGTCAACGATGTCGACAGCCCGGCGGTGTTCCAGGCGCAGACCAACACCGTCGGCACCAACGGCAAGTTCAGTATCGCCACCGATGGCACCTGGACCTACGTCGCCAACTCCGCCTTCAACGAACTGAAAGCCGGCGAACACCTCGTCGAGACCTTCATCGTGAAAGCGGCCGACGGCACCAGCACCAACGTGACCGTCACCATCAACGGCACCAACGATGCGCCGGTTGCCTACGCCGACACCCAGACCACCGGCGAAAACGCCGTACTCCAGGGCCAGGTTCCGGTGGCGACCGACGTCGACGGCACCATCGCCAGCTACCAGCTCGTCACCAACGTGGCGGCCGGCAAAGGCACCCTGACGTTCAACGCCAACGGCAGCTACACCTTCAATCCAGGCACCGCCTTCGACCACCTGGCCGCTGGCGCTCACGAACTGGTGACCTTCACCTACCAGGCGAAGGACAACAACGGCGCACTGAGCGATCCGAAAACCATCACCATCGACGTCACCGGCACCAACGACCGTCCGGTTGCTGCCGACGGCACCGCGTCGACCGGGGAGAACACCGTTCTTCAGGGCCAGGTCCCGGTCGCCACCGATATCGACGGCACCGTGGTCGGCTACCAGCTGGCCACCGATGTCGCCCAGGGCAAGGGCAGCCTGGTCTTCAACGCCAACGGCAGCTACACCTTCACGCCGGGTACCGCCTTCGACCACCTGGCCGCCGGCCAGAGCGAAACCGTCACCTTCACCTACCAGGCGAAGGACAACGACGGCGCGCTCAGCGATCCGAAGACCATCACCATCACCGTCAACGGCAGCAACGACGCTCCCAACGGCGCCGATAACACCATCACCCTGAGCGAAGACAGCAGCCGCAGCTTCAGCGCCGCCGACTTCGGCTTCAGCGACGTGGACGCCGGCGACACCCTGAGTGGCGTGCGCATCGACAGCCTGCCCACCAACGGCACGCTGAAGTTCAATGGCAACGCCGTGACTGCCGGCCAGGTAATCGACGCCGCCGACCTCGGCAAGCTGGTGTTCACCCCGGCCGCCAACGCCAACGGCAACAACTACGCCAACTTCACCTTCTCGGTGAAGGACAGCAGCAACACCTACGACACCACGCCGAACAAGATCACCTTCAACGTGACGCCGGAGAACGACGCCCCGCTGGCAGTGAACGACAACTTCACCCTCAGCGGCCTCAAGGGCAACTACTGGGGCTACAACGAAGGCCCCGATGGCACCAACCTGATCAGCCTGAGCCAGGTGACCAGCTTCATGGCCGGGCACAACCCGAGCGCCACCTTCACCTCCACCACGCTGAACTACAACCTCAGCGGCGGCGACCTGGGCGGTGACGGCAACCTGCAGAAGTTCCTCGGCAACGATGCGAAGAGCCTCAACACCGATCCGGCGAACACCTCGGACGCGATCATCCAGCTGACCGGCGCGATCAACCTCAACGCCGGCAGCTACCAGCTGCGGGTTAACGCCGACGATGGCTTCAGCATCAAGATCGACGGCGTGGAAGTCTTCAAATACGACAACATCCAGAGCCCGACAGGCCGTGAATCGGCGGTGTTCACCATCGCCCAGAGCGGTAGCCACAGCATCGAGATCGTCTACTGGGATCAGGGCGGCCAGGCCCAGCTGCAGGTGGAGATGCGCCCCCAGAACGGCACCTACACCACCGTCGGCGGCACCTCGCTGACCCACACCGTGGGCGAGTTGGTGACCAACGAAGACACCGCGCTGACCATCGCTCCGCAGACCCTGCTGGGCAATGACAGCGACGTGGACGGCGACAGCCTGACCATCGTCAGCGTGCAGAACGCGGTCAACGGCAGCGTGAAGCTCGAGGGCGGCAACGTCGTCTTCACCCCGGCCAAGGACGTCAACGGCAGCGGCAGCTTCACCTACACCATCAGCGACGGCCACGGCGGCACCAGCACCGCCACCGTCACCGTGGGCATCAACGCAGTGAACGATGCGCCGGAAGCCAAGAACGACCAGCAGACCACCGGCGAGAACAACACGTACAACGGCCAGGTTCCGGCGGCTACCGACATCGACAGCGCGGTCAACCCCAACGGCTATGCCCTGGTACAGAGCGTGGGCGCCGGCAACGGCACCCTCACCTTCAACGCCAACGGCAGCTACGTGTTCAATCCGGGCACCGACTTCGACTCGCTGAACGTCGGCGAATCGCGCCAGGTGACCTTCACCTACACCGCCAAGGACGCCCAGGGTGCGGTCAGCGCGCCGGCCACCGTGACCATCACCGTGACCGGCAGCAACGACCTGCCCACCGCCACCGCCAGCACCGTGACCCTGAACGAGGACGGCAAGCGCAGCTTCAGCGCCAGCGACTTCGGCTTCAGCGACAAGGACGCCGGCGACGCGCTCAAGGCAATCCGCATCGACAACCTGCCCACCGCCGGCAGCCTGACCCTCAACGGCCAGTCGGTGACCGCCGGCCAGGTGATTGCCGTGAGCCTGCTCGCCAGCCTGGTCTACACCCCGGTGGCCAACGCCGCGGGCGATGCCTATGCGACCCTGAAGTTCTCGGTGCAGGACAGCCACGACGGCTTCTCCAGCTCGTCCAGCACCCTGACCTTCAACGTCACCCCGGTGAACGATGCACCGCTGTCGGCGGACGGTTCGGCCAGCGTCTACGCCGGCAAGACCTACACCTTCGGAACCAAGGACTTCGCCTTCAGCGACACCGCCGACTCCGCCAACGGCCAGAACCACAGCCTGCAGAACATCCTGATCAAGGCCCTGCCGGACTCCGGCACCCTGCTGCTCAACGGCACCGCCGTGAAGGCCGGCCAGGCCATCAGCGCCAGCGATGTGGCTGGCGGCAAGCTGACCTTCGTACCGGACGCTTCGGGTTCCAACGCGCACTTCAGCTTCGCTGTGCAGGACAGCGGCGGCGTGGCCAACGGCGGTGTCGACACTTCGCCGACCTACGGCTTCGACATCCACGTCGGCCAGGTGCAGATCCCGTCCACCAACCCCAACGGCGACAACACCCTCACCGGTGGCTCGGGCGATGACGTGATCCTCGGCGACGTCGGCGGCATCAAGACGCTCACCCAGGGCGGCACCAACTACAACATCGCCCTGGTGGTCGACACCTCCGGCAGCATGGCCTACAACCTCGCCGGCCAGTCCGGCGCGGCCTATGCCAACTCGCGGATGAAGCTGGTGAAGGATGCGCTGATCAGCCTGGCCAACGAACTCAAGGGCCATGACGGGATCATCAACATCTCCCTGATCGGCTTCCAGAGCACCGCCAGCCTGAAAGTCAGCATCACCGACCTGTCCGACGCCAACATCGACCAGTTGGTCAACGCCATCGGCAAGTCCCAGAACCAGGGCCTGCAAGCCGTCGGCGGCACCGACTACCAGGAGGCATTCGGCCAGGCGGTCAGCTGGTTCAACGACCAGAAGAACAGCTACGAGAACATCACCCTGTTCCTCACCGACGGTGACCCGACCGAGTCCAGCGGCAATGGCTCGCTGATGCAGAACACCACCCAGGCCTTCGCCAGCCTGTCGGCACTCAGCGAAGTACGTGCCATCGGCATCGGCACCAATGTCAACGAGAGCACGCTCAAGTACTTCGACAATACCAATGTCACCGGCATGGGCACGGTCTATACCACCGCCACCAAAACGCTGTTCACCTTCGACAACAACAGCGCGCTGCCGGGCTGGACCCTGAGCAAGAGCTCCACCGGCGCGGTCGGCATCTCGGGCAACAAGCTGAGCATGACCGACACCAGTGCTGCGGGCTCGAGCACGGCCATCACCTCGGACCTGACCGTCGCCAAGAACACCACCTCGAGCTTCAGCTTCGACTTCACCGAGAGCATGCGCAGCGGCGACACCTTCACCTGGACGCTGAAGCAGTACGTCGACGGCGCCTGGACACAGGTGGAAACGCACACACTGACGTCCTCGTCGAGCAACACCACCTACACCACCGACAAGGCCGTGGGCGAAGGCACCTATCGCATCGACTTCGTGCTGACCGACAACACCACTTCCGGCACCGCGAGTATCACCCTCGACAACCTCAAGCAGATCGTCAACACCTACGCCCCGGTCGGCCAGGTGGACATCGTCAAGCAGGCCAGCGACCTCACGGCCGCACTGCATGGCGGCTCCACCTCCACCGAACTGGCGCCCTCGGGCCATGACACCATCAACGGTGGCGCGGGTGACGACATCATCTTCGGTGACACCATCAACACCGACAACCTGCCCTGGGGCGTCAATGGCAACCCGGCCAAACCGGCCGACATGCCGGCGGGCTCGGGTGTCAGCGCACTGTCGGCCTTCCTGGAGCTGAAGAACGGCCACGCCGCCACCAGCGACGAGATGTACGACTACATCAAGGCCAACCATGCGCTGTTCAATGTCGAGGGCGATACCCGTGGCGGCGACGACCACCTGTATGGCGGCGATGGCAATGACATCCTCTACGGCCAGGGCGGCAACGACTTCCTGTTCGGCGAGAATGGCAACGACATCCTCTTCGGCGGCACCGGTGACGACCAGCTCACCGGCGGCAAGGGCGACGACATCCTCACTGGCGGCGCGGGTGCCGACACCTTCATCTGGAAGGCCGGCGATATCGGCAACGACACCATCACCGACTTCAAGGCCGGTGAAGGCGACCGTATCGACATCAGCGACCTGTTGCCGGAGACCGCGCACAACGACATCCTCAGCTACCTGAAGGTGGACACCACGACCTCGACCCTGCAGGTGAGCACCACCGGGCAGATCAACAACGGCGGGGCCGCGGACGTCACCATCAAGCTGAGTGGGGTCGACCTTTCCACCTACGGCTCGACTTCCACCGAGATCGTCAACAAGCTGGTGGCGGGTTCCGACCCGGTGGTCAAGACTGAGCATCACTGATCCGCGGTTGCCGCCAGGCTTCCAGACGGTCAGGCTCTGACACGACGACAGCGGGGCCACCCTTCGGGGTGGCTGCGCTGTCGTTCCTTCACATCACATGAATTGGGGACGGGTCGATGCTGTATATCCAGCGCAACGCCGAGGGGAGAATCTCGCGCGTCGAGGACGCCGAGTTCGACGGGATGACCGGCACCCTGCCGGCGGACCACCCGGACATCCAGGCCTGGGCGGCCGAGAGCAGCCTGCTGCAACTCAAGCAGAGCGATCTGGACATGATCCGGGTACTGGAAGACTTGATCTCGGTGCTGATCACCAAGGGGGTGATCCGCATCACCGACCTGCCGCCGGCGGCGCGCTCCAAGCTGCTCAACCGGACCCAGGCCCGTGAAGCGCTGGGCGGGCTGACCCGGCTGATCAACGACGACGAGGAAACGGGGCTGATCTGAGCCCCGTTTTTCTTTTCCGGCAAATGTTCCCCTGTAGGACGCATAACCCGGAACGGGTTATCCGCCGATGCCACGAAGGCGGATAACGCTGGCGCGTTATGCGCCCTACGGCCCTGGAACCAAGGCACACGTCAGCCCTGCCGACGGGTCGCGGGCATGGCCCGCTCCTACAACCTTACAGGCGCATCACCACGGCGCCGGCCCACCAAACAGCTGTCCCTGTACGCCCTGGATACCCATCTCCTTCAGCACCCGGAACTCCCCCGCCGTCTCCACGCGCTCGGCGATCAGCGGCAGGTCGATGCTGTGCGCCGCGCGCTGCATCGCCTCGATGAACAGGCGCTTGTCGTTCTCCTGGTCGATATGGCGGATGTGGCTGCCGTCGACCTTGAGGTACGCCAGCCCCAGCCGCGCCAGGTTGCCGATCATGCTGAAGCGCCCGCCGAAGTGCTGCAGGCTCAGGCGATAGCCCAGCTCGCCGAGGCGGCGGGTCAGCGCTTCCAGCACCGGTTGCGCCGGCAACTGGTCTTCTTCCAGCTCCAGGGTCAGGCGCCCGGCGAATTGCGGGTGCTGGCGCAGCAGGTCGAACACGCGGGTGGTCGCCCATTCATCCCGCAGCAGCGCAGCAGACAGGTTCAGCGCCAGCGGGCGGTTGTGTTTGGCCATGTCGGCCAGGACGCTTTCGAGCATCAGCAGGTCCAGCCGTGCGGTCCAGCCGAAGCGGTCCAGCCAGGGCAGGAAGCGCCCGGCGGCGATGCTGCCGCCCTGCCCGTCCGGCAGGCGCGAGAGCACCTTGTAATGCAGAACCACCTGCGGGTCGGCGCAGGACACCACCGCCTGGAAATGCAGCTGGAAGCGCTTGTGCATCAGCGCCTCGTCCAGCAGCTGGTGCCAGCTGTGACGCTCCTCGGCGACCGGCTTGGCGCCGCCCTGGAGGAAGGCCCAGCAGCTGTCGTTCCGTCGCTCGGCCTGCACCAGCGCCTCGTCCGCGCGTTGCAACAGCGCCTGCGCCGACTCGCCGGAAACGAAGGGCACCAGCCCCAGGCAAGCCACAGGGCTCACATCGCTGGCGCCGGTGGTGACCAACGCGGCGAGCATGCCTTCCAGACGCATCGCCAGGGCCGGCGCGTCCTCGGGCATCAGCCCCGGCGCCAGCATCACGAACTCGCCGCCACGGCTGCGCGCCAGGGTCAGGCCGGAGCCCAGCCCCTGCCCGGACAGACGCAGCTGGTCGGCCACCGCCTTGAGCAACTGGTCGACGCGCTGGCCGCCCAGGCGCTGGTTCAGCCCGGCGAGGTCGTTGACCCGCAGCACCAGCAGCACGCCGCTGCTGACCTGGTCCTCGGCGCTCAGCCGGTTGTTCAGCTGCATGTCGAAGAAGCGTCGGTTGCCCAGCCCGGTCAGGCTGTCCAGGTAGGCCTCGTCGCGCAGACGTTCGCTGCGCTGGGCCTGCTCCTGGAACAGCGCCTTGAGCTTCTCCACCATCTGGTTCATGGCCTGCACCACGCGGCGCAGCTCGGGGGTGCGCGGCAGTTCCGGCAGGCTGAGGAATTCGCGCCGGGCGATGGCGTGGGACTGCGCCACCATGTAGTCCAGTGGCTTGAGCTGGCGACGCAGCAGGATGGCGCCGAGCACAGCGCTGGCAATGCCGCACAGCACCAGCCAGAGCAGGCTGCCCAGGGTGCTCTGCCAGAGCTTGGCGATGGCGAACATCGGGTGGCTGAGCACCTCGACCCGCGCGGCCTGGGTCCAGCCGCGGCTGACGATGGCGTCGCCGCCAGCCGAATGCAGGTCGATCAGCGAGATGAACCACTGCGGCACCTTGGCGGCCACCGCATCGGGGATCCCGGTGCGCTCCACCATCACCTTGCCGGTGGCCAGGTCGATCACCCGGATGCTCTCGTAGTAGCCGCTGTCGAAGATCGAGCTGACCATCAGCTCGACCATCGCCGGGTCGTCGATGTTCGGCGTCAACGACAGGCCCAGCGCGGTGGCCGCGTCCTGGGCGTGGGAGCGCAGCTGGTTGCCGTACTGCTCGCGCGAGCTTTCCAGGCCGACCATGAAGCTGCCGCTGAAGGCGACCACCAGGAACAGGCAGATGGCGATCAACAACTGTTTGAACAGGGACATCGTGTCTCCAGGCTCCCCCCGCGGGAGCTATTCGTGTCGGTGCAGCTATTCGTTCCGTGGCTACTCATCCAGAGGGAAGCCTTCGGCCTTCATCTTCTTCAGCAGGTCCTGCCAGCGCGACAGGCGCTTGCTGTCGCCAACCTGCTTGCCGCCACCCGCGCCATTGCCGGCGAGCCACAGGCCCTCGCCGTTGAACGCGTAGACCGGCTGCAGGTCGCTGCGCTGGCTGGCCGGGAGGATGCTGCCGATCAGGTTGTCCAGCACCAGCGGCACGGCATCGGGCCGTGGGTAGTACGTGAGCACCATATGCGCCTGGTTCAGACGCAGCGCCTTGACGTAGGTAATGCGCAGCTTCTGTGCCGGCACGCCCAGGTGTCGCAGGCTGATGTACTTGGCGATGGCGAAATCCTCGCAATCGCCGGCGCCCTTGAGCAAGGCCTCCACCGGCGTGGCCCAGTAGTCCACTTCGTGCCAGAGGCTCAGGTCATCGGTGAAGCGCAGCTGGTCGTTGAAGAAGCGATTGACCGCCTGAAGCTGGTCGCGTTCGCTCGCCGTGGCCTGCTGCACGAGCAGCTTCTGCCAGGCGTCGATGCGCACCTGGCCTTCGCCCAGCGGCCCATAGAGGCGCGCGGATTGCTGACTGATCAGCTTGAAGTCCCACTCGGCCTGCTGCGCCCCCGCCAGGACGCCGAGCGAAGCCGCCAGCATCAGGGCCAACGGCCCCGGCCAGCAACGACGCAACACCCTGGAACAACGGTTGAGCACGATCGCGACTACTCGACTGCGAGCGCCGGCAACCAGCTGCCGGCGCAGGGGTCGCATGGTGCAGACTGGCCGCGAAAAAAACAATGGCACAATGCAATCATTGCATTGTGCCATCCAGGGGAGACGCGGCCTGCGGGGAACCGGCCGCGCGGGAGGGGAAAGACTCAGCTCTTCTGCGGCGGGGTGACGACGTCGAACCAGAAGTTGAAGTCTTCCAGCATGCCGAACAGCTTGGCCAGCAGCAGCGGGTTGCCCGAGCTCTTGAGCTTGCCCTCGAACACCAGACGCACCGGCGAGACTTCCTTGAGCATCAGGCGGTTGAGGTCTGCACGGTCGATGGTCACGGTCTGCCCGGCGCTCTCGCTCTGCACGCCCTTGATGTTGTTCAGGTGCGAATTCTTCAGTTCCAGCAGGTACTGCTCGTTCTTGTCCGGCAGCACCAGGTTGATGGCGAAGTCCTCGCCCTCGGCCTTCTCCGCGTTCAGGCGTACGCCGAGGTAGTCGAACAGCAGGCCGGTATCCATAGCCGCCAACGCGTCGGGACTGCCCGACTTCATGGTCGGCATGTCACGCGGCACGCCATTGCGCAGCTCCTGCGCGGCCATCAGGTAGCTGTTGCGCCAGCCGGCGTTCTCCGCCTGGTAACCGAGCTGCTCCAGGGCGTCTGCCTGCAGGTTGCGCGCGGCCTGGTTGGCCGGGTCGGCGAAGACCAGCTTGTTGACCACCTCCACCACCCAGCGGTACTCGCCCTTGTCGAAGGACGCCTTGGCCATCTGCAGCAGGTGATCGGCGCCGCCCATGAACTCGACGTACTTCACCGCCGAGTCCTCCGGCGCCAGCGGGTTCAGCGTCGCGGGATTGCTGTCGTAGTAGCCCAGGTACTTGTTCACCACCGCGCGCACGTTGTGGCTGACGCTGCCGTGGTAGCCACGGTTGAACCACTCGTTGGCCAGCTCCGGCGGCACTTTCAGGCGCTCGTGGATCTGGTTGATGGTCACCCCGTTGTTGGCCAGGTGCAGAGTCTGGTCGTTCAGGTAGCCGTACATATCACGCTGCTTCTCCAGGGTGCGGACGATGTCCTCGTGCCCCCAGCGCGGCCAGTTGTGCACGGCGAACATCACCTCGGCCTTGTCGCCGAAGCGATGCAGCGCCTCGTTGATGTACTTGCTCCAGCCCAGCGGGTCGCGCGTCTCGGCGCCGCGCAGGGTGTACAGGTTGTGCAGCGTTGCGGTGACGTTCTCGGCCATCAGCAGCGCCTTCTGCTGCGGCAGCCAGACGTTCATCTCTGCCGGTGACTCGGTGCCGGGGGTGTTCTGGAAGGTCACAGGCACGCCGTCGATCTCCATCTCCACCAGCGAGCCGTCAACGGTCTTGGTCGGCGCGATGATGCTCATCGGGCCCTTGGCGACGGCCTTGCCGATGGCCATGTCGACGTGGCCTTCCGGGCCCTGCGGCAGCAGGGTGCCGTACTGGTAGGTGGCGCGGCGCAGCATGGCGTTGCCGGCCAGCACGTTCTCCTTGATCGCCGCTTCCATGAAGCCCTTGGGCGCGATGATCTGCACCTCCCCCTTGTCCACCTGCTCCTGACTGACCAGGCCCTTCACGCCACCGAAGTGGTCAATGTGGGCATGGCTGTAGATGATCGCGCGGATCGGCTTCTGCCCCAGCTCCTGGCTCACCAGGGCGTAGGCGGCCCTGGAAGTCGCCGGGGTGGTCAGGGTGTCGATGACGATCCAGCCGGTCTTGCCTTCGATGAAGGTGGTGTTGGCGAGGTCGAAACCGCGCACCTGGTAGATGCCATCGGTGACCTTGAACAGGCCGTAGCTGAGGTTCAGCTGGGCCTGGCGCATCAGGCTCGGGTTGACGCTGGCGACGTCCCTGGCGGCCTTGAGGAAGTCGTAGCCGCCCAGTTGCCAGGCGACCGTGCCGTCCTCGTTCTTGATCACGAGGTTCTCGGGACGCTTGATCAGGCCCTTCTCCACCCGGTCGAAATCGGCGCGGTCACTGAACGGCAGCGACTGACGCACTTGCTCCTGCGCGGCCTGAGTGAAGGAAGTCGGGGGCTTGGGCTGTTCGGCGGCGACCAGCAGGCCGGGGCAGAGGCTGGCGAGCAGCACGGCAGCGGAAAGACGGGACATCGGAAGGCTCCGGAATTTGTTGTTGTGCTCGCACTATGCCGGCCGTCGCGCTAATAATTCCAATGCATTCCAACTTAACAATCAATGCAGGAAGCGCATGAGCGATCTCCGCCAGCTACGCCACTTCGTCGCCCTCGCCGAGCACGGTCACTTCGCCCGCGCTGCCGATGCGGTGAATCTTAGTCAACCCGCCCTGTCGCGGAGCATCCAGGCGCTGGAAGGCCAGCTGAGCTGCCAACTCGTGGACCGCAACCCGCGCGGGGTCACCCTCACCGCCCATGGCCGGCTGGTGCTCGAACATGCCCGCCGCCTGCTGGCCGGTGATCGCGCGCTGAAGAATGCCGTGCTGCAACTGGCTGACCTGGAGACCGGCGAGCTGCGCCTGGGCGCCGGCCCCTTCCCCGGCGCGCGGCTGATGCCGCAGGTGCTCGCCCGCTATAGCAGCGCGCACCCGAAGGTGTCGGTGCTGCTGTCCATCGAGAACTGGAGCGAGCTGCACCAGCGTCTGCTGGACGACGAGCTGGAACTGTTCATCGCCGACTACCGCGAACTGGAAGGCGACAGCCGCCTCGACATTCTGCCGCTGCGAGTACACCGGGGCGTGTTGTTCTGCCGGCCGGGGCATCCGCTGATCGGCAGCGTGCCGTCGGTGGAGCGCGTGCTCGACTACCCGCTGGCCGGCCCGCGCCTGCCGCGCGACGCCCACGAAGGGCTGGCTCGCACCCTCGGCCGCGAGCAGCCGCTGAGCGTGCAATGCGATGACGTGCTGATGCTCAAGGAGCTGGTGAAAGGCAGCGACGTACTCTGCCTGGCCACCTGGGATGTGGTGGCCGCGGATGTGCAGGCCGGCAGCCTGGCGGTGCTGCCCTGGCCCAGCAGCGGCGACGTTGCAGGGCGCGGCTCCGCCTACGCCCTGGTTCGCCATGCCAGCCGCAGCCTGTCGCCTGCGGCCAGCCAGTTCGTCGAGTTGTTGCTGGAGGAAGACGCGGCGTTCAGCGCCGCGTCGTGAGTGCTTTTCGCAGGATGGCGTGGAGCGAAGCAATACCCATCAGGACCATACCTCAACGGCGCCAGCCCTGGTACGGGCCACCGTAATAGGCCGGCGGCGGCGCCGGGCGATAGTAGTGCGGCCGGTCATGCCAGCCACCACGGTCGTGGTCATGTTCGTAGACCACGCAGCCGGTCAACGGAAGGATCATCAGTACAGCAGCGAAGAAACGACGCATGGCGCCTCCATCAGGCAAGCCGGTCGCCCCGCCGGGGTGCGGGGCGTACATTCTTCCGGTCTCACAAGATCAGACATGCCTGTCAGAAGGCGGTGCCGCGGCGAAAGGTAAAGCTTGGGTAAATCAGCCGTTTACAGTGGCCAGCCGGCGCACCTTGCGGCTCTGCAGGTGGAGCACGCCGAACAGCAGCACCTGAACCTGCTCCAGCCAGGAACGACGGCGCGCCAGCAACAGCACCTCGCCCACATGCACCACCAGCAGGATCGCGGAGAGCCACAACAGCGGGCGATGCAGCTCGCCGAACGGGTAGATCAGGTTGAGCACGGCGGCGAGCCAGAACATGGACAGCGCGCCCTTGGCGAAGCTCAGCAACTCGGACATGGCGATGGATTCCTCGAAGGTGAAGGTCGCAGCAGTCTGCCGCCCGTGACGCCCCGCCCGCTCCTGCCTTTCGACTGGCCCCGCGCACCAGGATGCGGCGTCGCGCTTCATTTGAGGGCGGCGCAACGCCCCGGCTTGCAGCGAAACATCCGCCGCGATCCAGCGCAGCCCTTCTGCCCCGGCACTTTCGCCAACTTGGCACGCCGCTCGCTTTGTATCGAGTGTGCAGGAACGATCCGAAGCATTCGGACAGCGGCACCACAATCTGACAATGGATGACTAGGGTTCCGGCTCGCGCAGCGAGTGACTGGTCCGAGAGTCATCGACCTCCAGCGAGGTTACACGGCGGGACAAAAGCCCGGGAGACGAGAGCGACAAGTGCCGCCCGACTCCTGCCTGCCCGCCAATCGACTGGAGATGCTCCATGCGCAAGCCCCTTCTGACCGCCCTGTTCGCCGCCGGCCTCGCCGCCTTCAGCCTCTCAGCCTCCGCCGCCGCCGTCGCCGCGAAGAACAGCTTCAACCTCTGCTGGACCATCTACGCCGGCTGGATGCCCTGGGAATACGCGGCCAGCCACGGCATCGTCGACAAGTGGGCGAAGAAGTACGGCATCGAGATCAAGGTCACCCAGCTCAACGACTACATCGAGTCGATCAACCAGTACACCGCGGGCCAGTTCGACGGCTGCACCATGACCAACATGGACGCCCTGACCATCCCCGCCGCCGGCGGCGTCGATTCCACCGCGCTGATCGTCAGCGACTTCTCCAATGGCAACGACGGCATCGTCATCAAGGGCGAAGGCAAGACCCTGGCCGACCTCAAGGGCATGAACGTCAATCTGGTGGAGCTGTCCGTCTCCCACTACCTGCTCGCCCGCGCCCTGGAGAACGCCCGACTCAGCGAGAAGGACGTGAAGACGGTGAACACCTCCGACGCCGACATCGCCGCCGCCTTCAACACCGACGACGTGCAGGCCGTGACCACCTGGAACCCGATGCTCGCCGAGGCCCGCGCCAAGCCGGGCACCACCGAGGTGTTCAACTCCAGCCAGGTCCCCGGCGAGATCATGGACATGATGGTGGTCAACAGCGCGGTCCTGAAGGACAACCCAGCGCTGGGCAAGGCACTGACCGGCGCCTGGTTCGAAACCGTGGCACTGATGCAGGGCGAAAGCGCCGAGACCCGCGCCGCGCTGGAGCACATGGCCAAGGCCTCGGGCACCGACCTCGCCGGTTACCAGAGCCAGCTCGCTACTACCAAATTGTTTGCCACTGCGCAGGAAGCACTGGCCTTCGCCACCAGCCCGAAACTCCCGGCGACCATGGACAAGGTCGCGGCCTTCTCCTTCGCCCACGGCCTGCTCGGCGAGGGCGCGAAAAGCGCCGAAGCGGTCGGCATGAGCTTCGCCGGCGACCTCACCACCGGCGACGCGCAGAACCTCAAGCTGCGCTTCGACCCGACCTACGTGCAGATGGCAGCGGACGGCAAGCTCTGAGGCGCCTTTACATGGCACCTCACTTCACCCCCGAAGCCCCTCTCCCCCCGCCCTCTCCCTGAAGAGAGAGGGAGCTGTCCGTGCCGGCTGACGCAGTGGTTTCGACCTGCACGCAACGGTCCCCTCTCCCTTCAGGAAGAGGGTTAGGGAGAGGGCGCTTCAAACGGAAAACCACAGGTACGAAGCATGCGCCTGATCAACCGAACCCCCGACCGCAGCGGCCGCCTGTTCCTCGTGCTGCTGCCCTTCGCCCTGCTGCTGTTCGCCTACTTCGCAGGCTCCACGTCGCGGCTGGCGGAGAACCCCAACGACAAGCTGCTACCCAGCGCCGCGCAGATGGCCGACGCGGTGAACCGCCTGGCCTTCAGCGAAGACAAGCGCACCGGCGAGGTGCTGTTCTGGCAGGACACCGGCGCCAGCCTGCAACGCCTTGGGATGGGCCTGTCCATCGCCGCCCTGCTCGGTCTGGTGCTGGGCATCGCCGCCGGCAGCGTGCCGCTGTTCGGCGCGCCGCTCTCGCCCTTGCTCACCGTGCTGTCGATGATCCCGCCGCTGGCGATCCTGCCGGTGCTGTTCATCGTCTTCGGCCTCGGCGAGCTGTCCAAGGTGGTGCTGATCGTCATCGGCGTCGCCCCCTGCATCGCCCGCGACATCGAACAACGCGCCCGGGAAATCCCCCGCGAACTGCTGATCAAGGCGCAGACCCTGGGCGCCAGCACCTGGACGCTGATCCTGCGCGTGGTGCTGCCGCAACTGCTGCCGCGCCTACTGATTTCCCTGCGCCTGATGCTCGGCTCGGCCTGGCTGTTCCTCATCGCCGCCGAGGCCATTGCCTCCACCGACGGCCTGGGCTACCGCATCTTCCTGGTGCGCCGCTACCTGGCCATGGATGTGATCCTGCCCTACGTGGTGTGGATCACCGCGCTGGCCTGGCTGATGGACTGGGCGCTGCGCGCGCTCACCCGGCGCGCCTTCCCCTGGTATGAAGGAGCCAAGGCATGAGCTTCATCCAGGTGAATAACGTCTGGCAGGAATACGCCGGCAACGTGGTACTCGAACGCCTGAATCTCGAGGTGAAGGAAGGCGAGTTCTGCACCCTGGTCGGCGCCTCCGGCTGCGGCAAGTCCACCTTCCTGCGCCTGCTGCTCGGCCAGGAGCGGCCCAGCCGCGGCGAACTACTGCTCGAAGGCCGGCCGCTGGCCGCAGAACCCGATCCGAGCCGTGGCGTGGTGTTCCAGCGCTACTCGGTGTTCCCGCATCTATCCGTGCTCGACAACGTCGCCCTCGGCCTGGAACTGCCGCGCTCGCCGCTGCTCGGTCGGCTGTTCGGTGCGGCCAAGCGAGAGGTCCGCGAGCAGGCCGCCGAACTGCTGCAGCGCGTCGGCCTCGGCCATGCGCTGCAGCAGTATCCGAGCGCCCTCTCCGGCGGCATGCAGCAACGCCTGGCCATCGCCCAGGCGCTGGTGATGAAGCCGCGCGTGCTGCTGCTCGACGAACCCTTCGGCGCGCTGGACCCGGGCATCCGCAAGGACATGCACGCCCTGCTGCTGGAGCTGTGGCAGGAAACCCGGCTCACCGTGTTCATGGTCACCCACGACCTCGCCGAGGGCTTCAGCCTGGGCACCCGCCTGCTGGTCTTCGACAAGGTCCGCCACGACCCGCAGGCGCCCAACGCCTACGGCGCCCGCATCACCTACGACATCCCGCTCAACGCCGACCGCCGGGCCGCCCGCGCCGCCCTGCCGGCCACGCTCGCCGCGCGCCTGCACCCTGTCGACGAACCCGTGATCACGCCGGTCTATTAAGGAATCCGCTGCCATGAATGAACTGCGCACCACCCTCTACGAAGAAGCCGTCCCCGGCGGCGGCCACACCTCTTTCATCCTCAAGCGCGGCCAGCTACTGCGCCTGACCGACCTGGAAGGCGGCGGCAACACCAGCGTACTGCTGTTCAACGCCACCGAGAAAAGCGAGCGACTGAACCTGCCCGACAGCCTCAAGTGCCAGCACACCGCGCGGCTCACCGCCGGCCACTGCCTGTACTCGGACATGGGCCGCGTGCTGGCCGCCATCACCGCCGACAGCTGCGGCTGGCACGACAGCTTCGGCGGCGTGCTGAACGCCGCCGAGGTGCAGGAGAAGTACGGCGCGGGCCGCTACCAGGAACTGCGCAACGGCTTCCACCGCAACGGCGTGGACAACCTGCTGGTGGAAATGGGCAAGTGGGACATGCGCCTGCAGGACCTGCTGATGTGCCTGAACCTGTTCAGCCGCGTGGACGTCGACGCCGATGGCTGCTTCCGCTTCGCCCAGGGCAACTCGAAAGCCGGCGACTACGTCGAGCTCTACGCGCCGATGGACACCCTCGTCGTGCTCACCGCCCTGCAACACCCGCTGGACCCGAACCCGCAGTACGCGCCCAAGCCCATCGGCCTGACCTGGCAGCAGGTCGCCGCCGACGGCATCAGCGTGCTCTGCCGCACTTCCCGCGCGGAGAACAGCCGCGGCTTCCACAACACCGAACGCCAGTACCTGTAAGGAGCGCGAGCATGCCCATCGTCCCCAGCGACAAACACCCCGAAGCCTGCGTCTCGCGCACCCTGATCCCGGCCGGCGAACCCAGCCTCACCGAGCTGAAGGCCGGGCAGACCCTGCGCATCCTCGACCTGGAAGGCAACCAGGCGGTGGACACGCTGTTCTTCAGCGCCGCCAACCCGCGCGAGCGCTACGACGTGCAGCGCACCCTGCGCAAGCAGGGGCAGGTCTACCTCAGCGCCGGCAGCGTGCTCTGGTCCAACCTTGGCAACCCGATGCTGACCATCAGCGCCGACACCTGCGGTCGCCACGACACCCTCGGCGGCGCCTGCGCCCAGGAGAGCAACACCGTGCGCTACGCCCTGGACAAGCGCTACATGCACAGCTGCCGCGACAACTTCCTGCGCGCCAGCCTGCACGACGGCCGCCTGAGCAAGGCCGACATCAGCCACAACATCAACTTCTTCATGAACGTGCCGGTCACCGCCGAGGGCGGCCTGACCTTCGAGGACGGCATCTCCGGCGCCGGCAAGTACGTCGAGCTGTTCGCCCACATGGACGTGATCGTCCTGATCTCCAACTGCCCGCAGCTCAACAACCCCTGCAACGGCTGGAACCCGACCCCGGCGGAGCTGCTGGTATGGGACTGAAGCGGCTGCACACGGCAGGCGATGGGCTGCACGTGCTGCGGCGCTGGCTGTACATCCTGAGCCAGAGTCGGAGTGGCCAGTGCAGCCCGACGCTGCGGACTGCCAGAACCTGCATCGAACGGACTTCGCCCGAGCCCCGGAGCTGACCGAGTAGGGCGCATAACGCGCCAGCGTTATCCGCGCAAACAGATCGCGCGTAGCCGGACGGCGGATGGATAGAGCACATCCGCCCTACGGCAGCATGAACCTGCCCCGGACGACCGGGATAGGCACCGAATGACGGCGGGACGGCCCGCCACCCCATGGGGACGCCCTCATGTTCGACAAGCTCCTGATCGCCAACCGCGGCGCCATCGCCTGCCGCATCCTGCGCACCCTTCGTGAGCTGCACGTAGAAGGCGTGGCCGTCTACTCCGAAGCCGACGCCGCCAGCCTGCACATCCAGCAGGCCGCCCAGGCCATCAGCCTCGGCGAAGGCCCCGCGTCGAGCACCTACCTGGTGGTCGAAAAGATTCTCCAGGCTGCCCGCGACAGCGGCGCGAAAGCGATCCACCCCGGCTACGGCTTCCTCTCCGAGAACGCCGCCTTCGCCGAAGCCTGCGAGGCCGCCGACATCGCCTTCGTCGGCCCGACGCCGGAACAGCTGCGCCTGTTCGGCCTCAAGCACACCGCCCGCGCGCTGGCCCGAGAACAGGGCGTGCCGATGCTCGAAGGCACCGACCTGCTGGAAGACCTCGACGCCGCCCTGCGCGCCGGCGAGCAAGTCGGCTACCCGGTGATGCTCAAGAGCACCGCCGGTGGCGGCGGCATCGGCATGCGCGTGTGCCGCTCGGCGGACGAGCTGCGCGACGCCTTCGACGCAGTAAAGCGTCTGGGTCAGAACAACTTCAGCGACTCGGGCGTGTTCATCGAGAAGTACATCCAGCGTGCCCGCCACCTGGAAGTGCAGGTGTTCGGTGACGGTCAGGGCGAGGTGATAGCCCTGGGCGTGCGCGACTGCTCGGTGCAGCGGCGCAACCAGAAGGTGCTGGAAGAAACCCCCGCGCCCAACCTGCCCGCCGGCATGGCCGAAGCCCTCTGCGCGGCGGCGATCCAACTGGCGAAAGCCGTCAGCTACCGCAGCGCCGGCACCGTGGAATTCGTCTACGACAGCGAGGCGCAGGACTTCTATTTCCTCGAAGTGAACACCCGCCTGCAGGTGGAGCACGGCGTCACCGAACAGGTCTGGGGCGTCGACCTGGTGCGCTGGATGATCGAGCTGGCCGCCGGCGACCTGCCACCCCTGGCCGAGCTGGCGGCCATGCTGAAGCCCAGCGGCCACGCTATCCAGGCGCGCCTCTACGCCGAAGACCCCGGCCGCGACTTCCAGCCCTGCCCCGGCCTGCTCACCGCCGTGCAATTCCCGCCGGCCGACGGCAAGGCGCTGCGCATCGACACCTGGGTCGAAGCCGGCTGCGAGATTCCGCCCTACTTCGACCCGATGATCGCCAAGCTCATCGCCTGGGCGCCGACCCGCGAGCAGGCCGGCGCCGGGCTCGACCGTGCCCTCGGCGAAAGCCAGCTCTACGGCGTGGAATGCAACCGCGACTACCTGCGGCAGATTCTCGCGGACGCTCCCTTCGCCAGCGGCTCGCCCTGGACCCGCTGCCTGGAAGGCCTGCTCTACTGCGCGCAGACCTTCGAAGTGCTCAGCGCCGGCACCCAGACCAGCGTGCAGGACTACCCCGGCCGCCTCGGCTACTGGGCCGTGGGCGTGCCACCGTCCGGGCCGATGGACGACCGCGCGCTGCGCCTGGGCAACGCCCTGCTGGGCAACCCCGAAGGCGCCGCCGCGCTGGAAATCACCATGAGCGGCCCGACCCTGCGCTTCAACACCGACGCGGTGGTCGCCATCACCGGCGCAGCGCTGCCGATCAGCCTGGATGGCGTCGAGCAGCCGATGAACACTTCGCTGTTCATCGCCGCCGGCTCCACCCTCAGCCTCGGCACCGTTGGCGGCGCCGGCGCACGCAGCTACCTGTGCCTGCGCGGCGGCCTGCACGTGCCGGACTACCTGGGCAGCAAGAGCACCTTCACCCTCGGTCAGTTCGGCGGCCACGGCGGCCGCGCGCTGCGCGCCGGCGATGTGCTGCACCTGGCAGAACTGGCAGACGACAGCCATGGCGCCAGCCTGCCTGCCGAACTGCGCACCGAGCTGCCGGCCGTAAGGCAAATCCGCGTGATCTACGGCCCCCACGGCGCACCGGAATATTTCACTGCGCCCTACATCGACACCTTCTTCGCCACCGACTGGGAAGTGCACTTCAACTCCAGCCGCACCGGCGTGCGCCTGATCGGCCCGAAGCCGGAATGGGTGCGCGAGAGCGGCGGTGAGGCGGGCCTGCACCCGTCGAACATCCATGACAACCCCTACGCCATCGGTGCGGTGGACTTCACCGGCGACATGCCGGTGATCCTCGGCCCGGATGGCCCGAGCCTGGGCGGCTTCGTCTGTCCGGTGACGGTAATCGAAGCCGACCTCTGGCAACTCGGCCAGCTCAAGGCCGGGGACAAGGTGCGGTTCCTGCCTGTATCCATTTCCGAAGCCCGGAATCTGGCTGCTTTTCGTAGGACCGAGGGGGGCGCCTCAGCCCTTGCTCGCGAACCGCACCTCACCGGAACGCCAGGCGGAATTCCGTTCGCGAGCAAGCTCGCTCCTACAGGTCAGGCGAACCACAGCGCCGCCGGTTTCCCCTCACCCCAGCCCTCTCCCGGAGGGAGAGGGAGCAGTCCGGCGTTGCCGGCGGGCACAGTGTTTCCCGGTGGCACGGACAGCCCCCTCTCCCGCTTGCGGGAGAGGGCGGGGGGTGAGGGCAGCCCGAGCGCCATGCTCACCTCCCCCATCGTCCTCGACCTCGGCCAGCACGACACCCGCCTGGTCGCCCGCCTCTCCGGCGACACCCACCTGCTGCTGGAAATCGGCCAGCCCGAGCTGGACCTGGTCCTGCGCTTCCGCGCCCACGCGCTGATGCAGGCGCTGGAAGCCAAGGCACTGGCCGGCGTGATCGACCTCACCCCCGGCATCCGCTCGCTGCAGGTGCACTACCAGCCGGAAACGCTGCCGCTGCAAAGCCTGCTGGAAACCGTCGCCGGCCTGTGGGACGCCGTCTGCGCCGCGCAGGACCTCAAGGTGCCGTCGCGCGTCGTGCACCTGCCGCTGTCCTGGGACGACCCGGCCTGCCAGCTGGCCATCGAGAAGTACATGACCACCGTGCGCAAGGACGCACCCTGGTGCCCGAGCAACCTGGAGTTCATCCGCCGCATCAACGAGCTGCCGGACCTGGAAGCGGTGTACCGCACGGTGTTCGAGGCCAGCTACCTGGTGATGGGCCTGGGTGACGTCTACCTCGGCGCGCCGGTGGCCACGCCGCTGGACCCACGCCACCGCCTGGTGACCACCAAGTACAACCCGGCACGCACCTGGACCGCGGAGAACTCCGTGGGCATCGGCGGCGCGTACATGTGCGTCTACGGCATGGAGGGCCCCGGCGGCTACCAGTTCGTCGGCCGCACCCTGCAGATGTGGAACCGCTACCGCGAAGTCGCGGCGTTCGACGGCAAGCCCTGGCTGCTGCGCTTCTTCGACCAGGTACGGTTCTACCCGGTGTCCGCCGAGGAGCTGCTGCGCATCCGCCGTGACTTCCCGCTGGGCCGCTACCCGCTGCGCATCGAGCACAGCGAACTGCGCCTGGCCGACTACCAGCAGTTCCTTGCCGAGGAAGCGCAGAGCATCGCCGCCTTCCGCAGCCACCAGCGCGCCGCCTTCGACGCCGAGCGTGAGCGCTGGATCGCCTCCGGCCAGGCCCACTTCGAGAGCGAGGAAGCCGCCGCCGATACCGGCGAGGAGGCCCCGCTCGGCGCCGGCCAGCATGCCGTCGAGAGCCACATCGCCGGCAATCTCTGGCAGGTGCAGGTGGAAGCCGGCGCCAGCGTGAAGGCCGGCGACATCCTGGTGATCCTCGAATCCATGAAGATGGAAATCCCCCTCACTGCCCCGCGCGACGGCGTAGTCCGCGAGGTCCGCGTGCAGCCCGGCTCGCCGGTGCGCGCAGGACAGCGGGTGGTGGTGATGGAGGAGGCTTGAGCTGACACCGCAGAAGTTGCAAGAGCCCCTCTCCCTAACCCTCTCCCGCAAGCGGGAGAGGGGACTGTTCGGAGCGAGCAGCACCTTTGGAGCCAGCCGGAGCCACAGCTACGCCAAATGATGAGCTGTGCTCAAAACCCAACACCATGCCGGACTGCTCTTCCCCCTCCCCCCTCAGGGAGAGGGCCGGGGAGAGGGTATCCGCCCAGCACAGGAATCCCGACCATGCCCCACACCTTCGACCTCCGCCTCGCCACCCTGCGCGCCGCCTACCGCGAGGGCCGCGCCAAGCCGCGCCAGCTGATCGCCGGGCTGCGCGACAGGGCCGCCGCGCTGAACCCGGACTACCACCTGTTCATCCACCTGCTGAGCCTGGAAGAACTGGAACCCTACTTCGCCGCACTGGATGAACAGTCCCCCGAAGCGCTGCCGCTCTACGGCATCCCCTTCGCCATCAAGGACAACATCGACCTCGCCGGCATCCCCACCACCGCCGCCTGCCCCGCCTTTGCCTACACGCCGGAAACCTCGGCGACGCTAGTGCAGCAACTGATCGACCTGGGCGCCATCCCGCTGGGCAAGACCAACCTCGACCAGTTCGCCACCGGCCTCAACGGCACCCGCTCGCCCTACGGCGAATGCCGTAACAGCATGCTGCCGGAGTACCCCTCGGGCGGCTCCAGCGCCGGTTCCTCGCTGGCCGTGGCGCTGGGCGTGGCGAGCTTCGCCCTGGGCACCGACACCGCCGGCTCCGGCCGTGTGCCGGCGGCGCTCAACGGCCTGCTGGGGCTCAAGCCGAGCAAGGGCCTGCTGTCCAACACCGGTCTGGTTCCGGCCTGCCGCACCCTGGACTGCATCACCTACTTCACCGCCAGCGCCGCCGAGGCCAGCGAACTGCTGGGCCTCACCGCCCGACTCGATCCACGGGACGGCTACAGCCGCGCCAATCCCGCCTGGAACGACGCCAGCGCCTTCGGTACGCCGAAACCCTTCCGCTTTGGCGTGCCGCGTGCCGACCAACTGGAATTCTTCGACTGCCACGAAGGCCCGGTGCTGTTCACCGACGCCCTCGACCAGCTCAAGGCGCTGGGCGGCGAGGCTCGGGAAATCGACTTCGCGCCCTTCCTCGAAGCCGCGCGCCTGCTCTACGAAGGTCCGTGGGTGGCCGAGCGCTACAGCGTGGCGGGCGAGCTGATCGAGTGCGACCCGCAAGCCGTGCTGCCGGTGATCCGCGACGTACTGGCGAAAGCTCCCGGCGCCACCGCCGTGCAGGCGTTCCGCGCGCAGTACCGGCTGCAGGAACTCAAGGCACAGTGCGACGTGATCCTCGCCGACCTCGACTGCGTGCTGACGCCCACCATCGGCCGCCCGGTGACCCTGGACGAGTTGCACGCCGAACCGGTGAAGCGCAATTCCGATCTGGGCTACTACACCAACTTCATGAACCTGCTGGACTACGCTGCCGTCGCCGTGCCCAGTGCGATCATGGACAACGGCCTGCCGTGGGGCGTGACGCTGTTCGGCCGCGCCTTTACCGACCAGTACCTGCTCGGCGTGGCCGACGCGCTGCAGCGCCGGCACAACCTGCCGCTCACGGGCGGCAATGCGATTGACCCGGCGTCCTCCGCCAACGCCGCGCGCAATGACCGCGCGCGCCTGGTGGTATGCGGCGCGCATCTCGACGGACTGGCGCTGAACTGGCAGCTGCGCCAGCGCGGCGCGCGCCGGCTGCGTGCCACTCAAAGCGCCCCGGCCTACAAGCTCTATGCCCTCGCCGGCGGCCCGCCGCTGCGCCCCGGCATGCTGCGCGTGGCCGACGGAGGCGTGGCCATCGAAGTGGAAGTCTGGGAGCTGCCCAGCGCCGAACTGGGCTCCTTCCTCACCGGCATCCCGGCGCCGCTGGGGCTGGGCAAGGTGCAGCTGGAAGACGGCAGCTGGGAGACCGGCTTCATCTGCGACCCCTGGGGCCTGGAGGGAGCCGAGGACATCAGCCGCTTCGGCGGCTGGCGTGCGTGGCTGCAGAGCCGTAGCTGATCGCAGCGGGATTTCGCAGGGCGCATGACGCACCAGCGTTATCCGCCGTGCAAGATCGACGGATAACCTGCTCCAGGTTATTCGCCCTACGTTTCTGATCGCCGAATGACAGGCCGCAGGATGGCGTGGAGCGCAGCGATACCCATCAATCCCGCGAACCGCCTCGGTGGTCGCGGGCACAGTCCGCTCCCGCACAAAACCTTTCATTGCAGGAGCAGGCGGTAACGCAAAACCCTGCGCGTTGTATATCTCCCCAACGCTCCATGGAACCCCGCCGCGCCACCAGCTAGAGTCCCAGCATCATCCTCCGCAAGGACCGGTCATGCCCGACCTCAGCCATCAGCAGGCGCAGCACCGCGTCGACGATATCCTGGCCTTCGACCGCGAGCTGCGCCGCCTTCACGACGAAGGCGCCCTCGTCCTCGACACTCCCCAGCGCGACCGCCTGCACGACCACCAGCAACGCCTGCTCGCCGACTACCGCGCGCGCTTCGACATCGACCGCGACAACCAGGACCACCGCCTCTCCCTGGGCATGCGCATCGCCTCCTTCCTTGGCGCACTGGCTCTGGCGGCGAGTCTGTTCTTCCTGTTCTACCAGTTCTGGGGCCTGTTCGCGGAAACCGCCCAGGTGCTCACCCTCATCGCCGCGTCCCTGATCAGCCTGCTGCTGACGCTCTTCCTGCAACGCCGCGACGCCTCCGGCTACTTCGCCAAGCTCGGCGCCATGCTGGCCTTCGCCTGCCTGGTGCTGAACGTCGTCATGGTCGGACAGATCTTCAACATCACGCCCTCGGACAAGGCCCTGCTGCCCTGGGCCGCCTACGCCCTGCTATTGGCCTATACCTGCAACACTCGCCTGCTGCTGGCCGCCGCGCTGATCTGCTTGATGGGCTACGTTGCCGCGCGGGTCGGCACCTGGAGCGGCGTTTACTGGCTGGATGTGGGCGAGCGCCCGGAGAACTTCTTCCCCGCCGCACTGCTGATCGTCCTCGTCCCCTCGTTCATCGCACAGCACCGCTTCGATGGCTTCGCCGCGATTTACCGGATATTCGGCCTGCTCGGGCTGTTCCTGCCGATGCTGGTGCTGGCCAACTGGGGCGGCGGCAGCTACCTGCCGCTGGATTTCACCACCGTGGAAAACCTTTACCAGGTGCTCGGCTTCATTGCCTCGGCGCTGGTCATCTGGCTCGGCGCGCGCCGCGAATGGCCGGAAGTGGTGAACACCGGGCTGACCTTCTTCGTGATTTTCCTCTACACCAAGTTCTTCGACTGGTGGTGGGAGGTGATGCCCAAGTACCTGTTCTTCCTCGTACTGGGCCTGTGCGCCGTGCTGATTCTGCTGGTGCTGCGGCGCCTGCGCCGTGCCCATGGCCTGCTGGGAGGGGTTTCGTCATGAACTGGACGCGCACCCATGCCCTGGTCGGCGGCGCCGGCCTGATCCTGCTGGTCAACGCCGTGGCCCTGGGCGGCGTCGCCTGGAACCGCTCGGCTGAGCCCGAGAGCAGACTGCCGCTCAGTCAGCGCGAGCTGATCCGCAACACCACCTGGCACAACGAGAACAGCGGCCTGAGCCTGCGCCTGCGCTGGCGCACCCCCACGCGCGATGACAGCACTCGGCACAACCGGGGCTGGCTGCCAGCCATCGACGCGCAGAAGATGGCAAAGCTCGGCTTCGCCATGCCCGCGCAGGTCGACGACGACAGCGCCCGGCACTTCGGTCGCCAGCAATCGCGCGACGCCCTGCTGGTGCTGGAACTGGCCGGCCCGCTGTACGAGCGCGAAGTACAACTGACGCGCAAGCGCCTCGACGAGGCTCGCCAGGCCGCCGACGCCGCACCACAGAACGCGCGGCTGGCGGACGAGCGCGACTTCATCCGCCGCGAGCTGGACAGCGAAGAGAAGACCGACACACGCCTGTTGCTCAAGGACGTCGGCCTGGATCTCCAGGCCCTGCGCAGTCAGTACCCCGACCGCCAGCGCTACCTGATCATCCATGGTCGCGTGCGCCCCATCTCCAACTACTACCAGCACATCTGGACGCTGGGCGGCACCGCCAGCGACATCGGCTCCGGCAGCATCAACGTGCCCTACCAGTGGCGCGAAAGCCTGGACAAGATCACGGCGCAGCCCCATCGAGCGTCGGACGGCCTGCCCCAGCCCTTCGTCGCCGAAGTCGCCTTCGGCCGTCGCCTGGAGCCCTGGATCGAGCGCATCGAAATCCCCTGACCGGCACCCGCCGCGCCGATCCGAATCCGCTTGCGCGATGCGGGTCGGCGCTGCACCCTGTGCGCCCGCCTCACCACCAGCCTCCGCCCTGACCGGCCATGAACGACGTCACTCCCGATCCCAGCCGCTGCCCGCTCTGCGGCCAGTCCAACCGCTGCACCCAGGCCGATCCTGCGCTGCTGGGCCAGGACTGCTGGTGCTTCAGCACGCCCATCGACCGTGAGGCGCTGAAGCGCATCCCGCCGGGGCTGGTCGACCGCGCTTGCCTGTGCCCGCGCTGCGCCGCCGGGCTGAAGAACGCCGGGAACGCCTGATGCGCCTGGACCGTTTCATTGCCAACCTGCCTCATCTGAACCGCCAGCAGGCTCGCCAGCTGCTTGCCGAGGGCCGCCTGCGCGTGGATGGTCAGGTGGTGCGCGATGCTCGCCACGAGGTGCGCGAGTTTTCCCGCGTGGAGCTGGACGACGACGTGCTGCAGGTCGGCAAGCCGGCACGCTACTTCATGCTGCACAAGCCCGCCGGCTGCGTCAGCGCCACCCGCGACGCCGAGCACCGTACCGTGCTCGAGCTGCTGGACGAGCCGGACAAGCACGAGCTACACATCGGCGGGCGCCTGGACTACAACACCACCGGCCTGCTGCTGATCACCAACGACGGGCAATGGTCGCGGCGCATGACGCTGCCGGGGCGCAAGCTGCCCAAGGTCTACTACGTCGAGACCGAAGACCCGATCGAGGAGCGCTACATCGCGACCTTCGAGCAGGGCCTGTACTTCGCCTTCGAAGACCTCACCACCCTGCCCGCCCAGTTGGAAATCCTCGACGCCCATGCCGCGCGCCTGACCCTGCACGAAGGCCGCTACCACCAGGTCAAGCGCATGTTCGGCCACTTCCAGAACAAGGTGACCCGCCTGCACCGCGAGAGCATGGGCAGCCTGCAGCTCGACCCGGCCCTGCAACCGGGCGAGTACCGCGCCCTGACGGCGCAGGAAATCGCCGAGCTGGGCTGAGCCGTTCCTCCGGGCATCGCGACCCAGGTCACGTCCTGAAACACCCTGCGCAGACCGTTCGGCCCAGCAGTTTGCAGCCCGCCTCGCCGCTTGGCTAATCTCCCAGCCATGCCCGCGATCCAAGGAAAGGTAATGAAGAAACTGTCGGTTGCCCTGCTGATCGCCCTGAGCGCCAGCATCGCCTTTGCCAATCCGGGCAAGCCCTCGCCGCTCTCGGACCTGCAGGCAGCGCTGAAGACGCTCAAGCCCGGCCAGTTCCTCTGGTACCCGGAAATATCCCCGGCGGGCCCGGTGACCCTGGTGGTCAGCCTCACCGAGCAGCGCGCCTACGTGTACCGCAACGGCATCGCCATCGGCGTGGCCACGGTGAGCACCGGCAAGAAAGGCAAGGAAACCCCTACCGGCGTGTTCTCCATCCTGCAGAAGAAGGTCGAGTACCACTCCGACCTCTACAACAGCGCGCCCATGCCCTATATGCAGCGCCTGACCTGGGACGGTATCGCCCTGCACGCCGGCAACCTGCCCGGCTACCCCGCCTCCCACGGCTGCATCCGCCTGCCCATGGCCTTCGCCAAGAAGCTCTACGAAGTCACCGGTTTCACCTCCACTACGGTGATCATCTCCGACGCCAAGAGCTCGCCGGTGGAGGTCTACCACCCCGGCCTGCTCGCGCCCATCGTCAGCGACGGCCGCGCCGCCGGCCCGCATGACGACAGCGGCATGGTGGTGCCGTTCTGGAGCGATCCGGGTGCGGAAAAGGGCCCGGTCTCCGTGCTGGTCAGCCGTGCCGACCGCCGCCTCTACGTCTACCGCGGCGGCCTGCAAATCGGCACCGCGCCGGTGGCCTTCGAACACCCTGAGGAAAAGACCGGCGTCGCCGCCTTCTCCCTGATGGAGAAACCCTCCCAGGCCGAGATCGACAGTGAAAACCCGAACCTGCGCTGGACCAGCGTGCAGGTCAGCGACCCGCAGCGTGGCCTGTCGCCCGCCGAGCAACTGGGCAAGTTCAGCCTCGACCGCGAGTTCCTGCGCAACCTGCTGACCAGCATGGACGTGGGCAGCACCCTGGTGATCACCGACCTGCCGTCCACCCGCGACATGCGCAGCAACCCGGACTTCACGGTGATCACCACCAACGACCGCAAGGCCGAGCAGAAGCCGGTCAAGAACCAGAGCGTGCAGTAACGCGATGGGCCGGAGCGACACCAGCGCGCTCCGGATTTCCCCTACAACGTCTTCATCATTCCACTGCATAGTCCCTCGCCCGCCCCCTGCAAACTGCCGGCACTCACCGACGGACAGACGGCCTCAAGCCAGCCGTGCAAGCAGCCGAAGAATCTCGAAACACAAGGAGTCAAGGCGCCTGTCCGAGGTGAGCTCCCTTGATCCTCGCGCAAGGAAACTCCCCGCCTCACGGCGCTTTATCGCGCTGGAAAGTTCGTAATTACCGACGGGCGGAACCATACTTGATTAAAAAACAACCACATCACTGGTCAAAAATCGCGCACAATGCGGCGTTTCCCAGAAAAAACCATATCGATTCAACGGGAATGTTGTATTCATGCTGACTTTTTTGAAGTTACGGGGGTTCTTCCGGATTTCGCTCGCCAGTACCGCGCTTTTTGCGATCGGTAGCTGGCAGGCTGCGTCCGCTGCCACCCTGCCCACCGCCGAGGAACTGCACCGCCTCGCGCCGGCAACCAATACCGAAACCCTGCGGTTGGCGCTCAGCGCGCTGCAGTGCGCCAGCACCCAGTTGGGCGGCCAGAACAATCTGCTGACGGTGATCGACTACTCCAAGCCGTCCCGCGACAAGCGACTGTGGGTCTTCGACCTGAAGCAGCGCAAACTGCTCTTCGAGGAGTGGGTCGCGCATGGCAAGAAGAGTGGCGACGACATGGCCACCTCCTTCTCCAACCGCCCGGAGAGCAACCAGTCCTCCATTGGCCTCTACCAGACCGGCCAGACCTACAGCGGCAAGCACGGCCGCTCCCTGCGCCTGCTGGGCCTGGAGCCGGGCTTCAACGACAACAGCGAAGAACGCGCCATCGTCATGCATGCCGCCGCCTACGCCGATCCCAAGGTCGTCTCCGGTCTCGGTCGCCTCGGCCGCAGCCTGGGCTGTCCCGCCGTGCGCCCACAGGTGGCGCAGAAGCTGATCGACACGGTGAAGAACGGCAGCTACGTTTTCGCCTACTACCCGCAGCAGCAGTACCTGAAGACCTCGCAATTCCTAGCCGGGCAGAGCTGCACCGTGGCCAAGAACCCGCAGATCAACCGCTACGCCACCAACCTCGCCAAGCGCTGATCTCATCGCTGAAATGCAAACCGCCGGCTGATGCCGGCGGTTTGCATTTCAGGAGGTCGCGGGGGGGCGACTAGGCCTTCACCCCGTCGAGGATTTCCAGAATCGCACGCACGTCCACCGCGTCCATCTGTTCGGGATTGAGGAAGCGGTCGCCGTATTCCTTGTACACGCCCTGGCTGATGAACAGGCGGAACAGGTCCGAGTCGATGTGCTGATCGCGCGCCATGAAGGCGAGGATCTTCAGCGACTCGGAAAGTGTCTTCGGCGCCTTGTACGGACGGTCGGCGGCGGTCAGCGCCTCGAAGATGTCGGCGATCGCCATCACCCGCTCCGGGATGCTCATCTGCTCGCGGGAGAGTTTGCGCGGGTAGCCGGTGCCATCCATCTTCTCGTGGTGGTTGGCCGCGATGGTCGGCACGCGGCGCAGGTTGCGCGGCAGCGGCAGGGTGGTGAGCATCATCAGGGTCTGCACGATGTGCTCGTTGATCTTGAAGCGCTCCTCGTCGTTCAGCGTGCCGCGGCGGATGCCCAGGTTGTACAGCTCGCCATAGTTGCTGGCGTAGGGCGGCAGGCGCATGTCGAAGCCCCAGATATTGCGCGGGTCGTCCTTGGTCACCGGCGGTTTGCGCTCGCCCCACATCACGCGATGCTCGGCCTTGTCGGCAAGGAGGCACTCCTCCGCTGGCAGCGGCTGTGCCGGCCGGCCCTGCAGGCGCTCGGCCTCGTCGTGGGAGATGCCCAGGCGATCGTCGAAATAGCGCAACCAGCGGCGCTCGCCGATCTGCTTGAGGCGCTCGATATCCTCGTCCTTCATGAATTCACCGCCGACGTTGGCCTGGGCGACGAAGGCATAGTCGTCGCGCAGTGACTCGTGCAGCGCATCGCGGCGGGCGGCGAGCAGGCCGATGTCGCTGCCCTCGGCGATGCCACGCCAGTAGTCCAGTTCGATGTCGCGCCAGATCACCTCGAAGCGCGTGCGCACTTCGTGCAGGCGGTTGTACAGGGTCTCCAGCTTGGTCGCCTTGTCCACCACATACTCGGGGCTGGTGATCTTGCCGCAGTCGTGCAGCCAGGCGGCGATCTGGAACTCGTAGCGCTCCGCATCACTCATGGTGAAGCCGGCGTACTCGCCATCGTGCGAGTCGATGACCTTCTGCAGCAGCAGGTCGGCCAGTTGCGGCACACGCTCGCAGTGGCCGCCGGTGTAGGGGCTCTTGGCGTCGATGGCGTCGGCCAGCAGCTTGATGATCGCGTCCAGCAGACGCTGCTGCGCTTCGATCAGCTGGCGGGTCTCGATGGCCACGGCAGCGGCGCCGGAGAGTTCCTCGACGAAGCGCTTGAACGGCTTGCGCGGCTGGCGGCTGTGTACGCCTTCCTGGGCCAATTGCAGGACCAGGATGCCCAGCAGCTCGTCCGAACGGTTGCGCAGGGAAACCTCCAGGTACTGGCCGCGATTGGCCAGCGCCAGGTCCACCCGCTCGGCCAGTTCCGCCTCGGTGAAGCCTTCGATCAGCATCGATTGCGGGTACTGCTCGCCATTCACCGAGCAGGCCAGGCGCAGGCGGCACTCCTCGTCGTCCAGCAGGTAGACCGCACCGCCCATGACGCCGGTAGCTTCCACCAGGCGCGAGAGCACGCCTTCGAGCATGCTTTCCAGCCGCGTCTCGCGGCTCAGGGTCAGGGTGATCGCCTGGAAGTTGTGGATGGTGCGCGACATGCTGCCCATCACGCTGCTCAGGTCGCGAACCTCGGCGATCTTCGACTCCACGCCCACCGGCCGGGCGAAGTCGAAGGCCGCCAGCGCGCCGACCTGGTCGGCCAGCGCAGTCAGCGGACGGGCGATACGCCGGCCGATGTACCAGCCGATCAGCAGCAGGACCAGCAACAGGGTGCCGCTCCACAAAGCCTGGTTGAACAGCAGTTGCCGCGCGCCGGCCAGAAGCTCCACGGCGGGAATGGCGATCAGCACCTTCACCTCGTTGCTGGTGAAGTTCGACAGCGGCACCCAGATGCCGTACCAGTCCTCGCCATTGACCCGGTAAGCCTGCGGCGTACCGGAGCGCACCTTCTCGGCATTGAGTTCACTCAGTGCCGGCACCTTCAACTCGGCCAGCGAGGCCAGGCGCAACTCCTTGCCCTCGTGGATCATCAGCCGGGACAGGTCCGGGTAGGCGATCACCGTACCCTTGCCGTCGACCACCGCCAGTTCCGTATTGGCGGTCTGGCGCAGGTCGCCCATCTCGCCCCCCAGATCGTTGACCGAGGCATCCATGCCGATCACCGCGGCGCCGTCGACGCTGCGGTGCGCCAGGGTCAGGCCGATCTCGCGGGTGGTGAAGAACACGTAGGGCTGGGTCAGCACCGTCTTGCTGGTGAGGCGCGCTTCGTTGTACCAGGGCCGCTGACGGGGGTCGTAGGTGTAGTCGGGGCGCTCCTGCACGCGCAGCAAGCGCAGCTCGCTGTCATAGAAGCGCCACTCACCGAGCAGCCCGCCCTGGCCGTTGAGCGTCTGGCTCTGCACCAGGTACTTGGCCGCATCCGGCGCCTGCAACGCGCGTCGCACTTCCGGCACGCGCAGTGCGCGGATCAGCAGGAACTCGCCGTTCGGGTAGCCGATGTACACCGCACTCAGGGTGCGGTTGGCGCGCAGGTTCTCCACCAGCATCGGCAGGCGGTCGAGGCGCGCGGGCAGGTTGTCGGTCTGCGAGATGGGGTCGTGGGTCAGCAGGCGCAAAGCGCTTTCCGCTGGGTCGATCAGGCGGCGGATTCGCTCGTTGATGGTCGCGCCCAGTTGGCTGGCCGACTCCCCGGCCGCCGTCACCAGCGCCCCTTCCACACCGCGATATCCCTGGATCAGCAACGCCCCCGCCAGCACCAGCATGCTGGCGATGATGGCTCCGGCCACCAGCAGTTGCAGCGGAATACCCCGTTCGAATGCCTTCATCCTTTACCAGCCTCTGTCCGTGGAGCTGTAGCGATAGCCGCTGTCGAGCAGTCCTTCCGCCTGTTGCGGCGGCGCATTCTTACGCATGATCCGGGCCAGGGTGCCATCCAGCCACAATGTCTCCATCAGGCGCATCCATTCGGCGCTTTGCGCCGGGGTGAAGCGCTTGCGCGAGAGCATCAGGTTGTGGGGTGTCGCCGGTCCCGGCATCACATCTATCACATGAAAGCGTTCCCGTTGACGACGATCGCTCACCGCGCCCTCGAGATTCATCTCGTGGCCGATCACACCCTCCACGTCACCGTTGAGCAACGCGCTGAAACGCGTCGCGTCATCCTTGTATTCCACCACCCGGCCTTCGGCCCTGAGGATGCGCAACATGCCGTCGATGTAGGCGCCATGGCGGTAGCCGGCGATCACCCCCAGGCGCGCACCGGGCATGTCGTGGAAGGCATCCAGGCTGGTCATCTCGCCCAGGTCGTCGCGCACGATCAGCTTGTTGCGCATATACAGATAGGGCAGCAGGTAGGTGTAGCTGCGCCGCTGCGGCGTGGCGACGCCACTGGTGCCCATCTGCAACTCGCCGCTCTCCAGCTTGCTCCAGATTTCGTCGCGCGGCCGGACGGACGTCTCGAACTGGCAGCCGGTGCGCTTTTCCAGCTCGGCGATCAGGTCCGGGTCGATGCCAATGTCGTCATGGAAGAACACCACATTGCGGGTGTAGGCGATGGAAATCGGCTGTTCGCAACCGTAGCGATCCTCGGCCATGGCTTCCGCACACGGCCAGGCGGCCGGAGCCAGGACCAGCAGAGAGACGAACTGTCGATGAAGTGCCATGGACCCGCTCCGCACGCGGTATCGGCCTCAGGGGGAGCACGGCAGGATCGCTCGTCTTCGGCAGGGGGCATTACAGCTATCACAAGAGTGTAATCCGGCTTCGCCAAAGCGCCGGACAATCGCGCAGAGAAATGTCATTTCGTCGGAATCCGCGCCACCGATGTGACTCAGGCGCCCAGCGGCGGTTGCGCCGACTGAACGGTGCTGCTTAACTCAGGCCCAAGCGTGACCCATGAGTCACACGCTGCATCCAAGAGAGCTTTTCGCGGCACGCCGTTTCCCCAAGCCGCCCCTTCCCTGCCTGATCAATAGCCCGAATCCGCGCCTTCAACGGTGCCGGAAATCGTGCTTATTGATGCTCCAACTAGTTGAAAATCAAGAAATTGTTAACTTTCGTCGAGTGACATGAAGCTGTCACGTCAAGACGCTTTCCTCTGCCTGGGTACTTTCTTCGCATCCGATGGTGGATGCGCACCATGACCTGCGTCTGGAGGAATACGACATGAGGCCGGAAACCGCCGTCGTCGAGATTCAGCAACACCGGGTACACACGGAGTTTCACGCCAACAGGGAAGCGCGCCAGACCATCATCCTGGTCAATGGCTCGCTGGCAACCACCGCCTCCTTCGCGCAAACGGTGAAATACCTGCAACCGCACTTCAACGTGGTGTGCTACGACCAGCCATACGCCGGCCGGTCCAAGGCCCACAATGACTGCCGCGAGTTCATCACCAAGGAGTACGAGGCGCAGCTGCTGCTCGGCCTGATCGAGCATTACCGCGCCGATGTGGTGATGTCCTTCTCCTGGGGCGGCGTCGCCACCCTGCTGGCCCTGGCCGAACGCCCGGCGCGGATCCAGAAGGCCGTGATCAACTCCTTCTCGCCGCTGCTCAACGCCTCGATGCTCGACTACCTGCACCGCGGCCTGGACTACCTGTCCGCCTGCGACCGCACCAACGTCGGCAACCTGGTGAACGACACCATCGGCCGCTATCTGCCGCAGTTGTTCAAGCGCTACAACTTCCGCCATGTCAGCGGCCTCGACGAGCACGAATACCAGCAGATGCACTTCCACATCTGCCAAGTGCTCAAGCTCAGCGCGGAGAGCTACATGGAGAAGTTCGCGGCCATCGACATCCCGCTGCTGTTCATGAACGGCGAGCTGGACATCTACACCACCCCGGCCGAGGCCAAGCTGTTCCAGCAACTGATCCGTGACTGCGAGTTCCGCACCATCCGCAACGCCGGCCACTTCATCGACGTGGAGCACAAGAAAGCCTGGCAGGAAACCCAGGACGCCCTCCTGACCTTCCTCCAGCCCCAGCGCCACCCGGTCCTGGCCAACCCCTACCTGCCCAGCAGCCAGGGCGTGCCCATCGCCGCCATGGTGGGCTGATGCAGCCAGCGCACACAGCCGGGGGCCGGCCCCAGACCTTCCGCCCCCGGTTTTTTATTGCGCCACGTTGTTCACAGCGGCAGCCCGCTCGTAACACCTGAACGTCCGAGGCTTCACTAAGCCCCGCCCTTCTGGTAAAAAGGCACCCCCAAGCGGGCGTCGTATAATGGCATTACCTGAGCTTCCCAAGCTCATGACGAGGGTTCGATTCCCTTCGCCCGCTCCAGAATCCCAAGCAAAAGCCCCCGGCAGCCTGAGTTGCCGGGGGCTTTTGTGTTTTTGGCGTCGCCAAAGCGTGTCTTGTAAACTCCCTGGCACACCTACATCCCCCGGACCCGCCGCATGCCCGCCCTCGCCTCGCACCGGCAATCCCTGTCCTGGCTCCTGTTCCCCCTCTTGCTTCTATTGATCCGCCCGGTCTGGGCCGATCAGGTGGTTGACGCTGCCAGCGTCACCACCCAGCCGCTGACGCTGACCACCTATGTGTCCGTGCTCGAAGACCCAATTGGCAAGCTGACGCTGGCGGACGTGCAATCCCCCGAGCACCTGGCGCGCTTCAAGGGCGATCAGCCATCGGGCAGCGCGCTGGCGATGGGCTTCACCCGTTCGGCGTTCTGGTTGAAGGTGCAGTTGAGCAACTCCAGCGACGCGCCGTTGCAGCGGTTTCTGGTTGTAGAGAACCCTCGGGTGTCCCATGTGCAGGCGAATATCCCGCAGACGGATGGTTCGTATAAAACCATCAACACCGGCAGCGACGTGCCGCAATCGAGCAAGGTCTACCCGAATCGCAATTTCGTCTTTCCGCTGAACCTGCCGGCGCGGTCGGAGCAGGTGGTGTACCTGCGGGTGGAGTCGAGCATTGGCTTGCTGGTGCCGCTGCAGCTGTGGCCGGTGAAGGCTTTCCACGCCTATGAGCGCGACGACTACACAGGCAAGGCGTGGTACTTCGGCATCGCCATGGCGATGATCCTGTTCAACCTGATGCTGTTATTCGCCCTGCGCGACCCGATCTACCTGCTCTACGTGGTCTTCGTCGGCTGCACGGCCTCGGCGCTGGCGATCAAGAACGGGCTGGCGCCGGACTGGGCGATCTTCGGCGTGCCGCTCAACTCGAACATTGTCTACTACTCGGGCGTGTCGCTGGCCCTCGCCGCGCTGCTGCTGTTCGCTCGCAGGATGATGCAGCTCGAACGCATCCTGCCGCGCCTGGACTGGGTGTTGCGCGGGATGATCGTGCTGTACCTGCTCAGCCTTGTCGCCTACGCGTTCGCGCTGCCCTATGTGTCCCGCTCGGGCATCCTGCTGAATTTCGCCACGGCGGTGGTGCTGCTGGTGGCGGCCATCGTCTGCGCCTTCAAGCGCCAGCGCAGTGCGTTCTTCTTCCTCGCCGCCTTTGCGCTGCTGATGCTGGGCGGGGCGATGACCTCGCTGCGCGCCATGGGCATAGTGCCGACCAACCTGTTCACCGTAGACGGCCTGCAACTGGGCTCGGCGATGGAAATGATCGTGCTGGCCTTCGCCCTCGCCGACCGCTTCAACGTGATGCGCCGGGAGAAGGCGCGGGTGCAGGAGGAGTTGATCCGCACCCAGCAGCAGCTGGTGGATAACCTGCGCACCTCCGAACACGAACTAGAGCTGCGCGTCGCCGAGCGCACCGACGAACTGCGCGAGCTGAATAACCAGCTGGAAGCCATGAGCCTGACCGACGCCCTCACCGGCATCGCCAACCGCCGCCGCTTCGACCAGGTACTGGAGCAGGAATGGGGCCATGCGCGCCGTTCGGGCGAGTTGCTGGCGCTGGCGGTGGTCGATGTGGACTGGTTCAAGCGCTACAACGACCACTACGGCCACCCGGCCGGCGACGCCTGCCTGCGCGAGATCGCCCAGGCACTGGCGACGACAGTCAACCGCTCGACCGACTTGGTGGCGCGTTACGGCGGTGAGGAGTTTGTCTTCCTCGCGCCGATGACCGACCTCGCCGGCGTGCGTGGCATGGCGAACAAGCTGCTGCAGGCGGTGGAAGCCCTTGCCCTGCCCCACGAGCTTTCGCCGTTGGGGCGGGTGAGCGTGAGCATCGGCATTGCAGCAGCGGTGCCGGGGCAGGAAGTCTCGGCCGAGGCACTGGTGGCAAGGGCGGACGCGGCGTTGTATGAAGCGAAAAAGCTAGGCCGTAATAAGGCAGTGGGCTGAAGACGGCCCATCGCACTGTCCTGCGCCCCCCTCAGCGCTTTCTTTGTGATCGCCAAAAATTTCAGCTGCGAACTCAATGGCACAGCTGTATCCTTCTGGATACAGTCGCCGTATGACCTATCAACTCAAGCGAACCGCTCAGTTTGATCGCTGGCTCTCCGGCCTTCGGGATGCCCGTGGGAAAGTCGCCATCCTGCGTCGACTGGACCAAATCCGATCCGGCCATCTCGGTGACACTCGATCAGTGGGCATCGGTGTCTCGGAAATCCGATTGGATGTGGGTCCGGGCTATCGCGTGTACTTCACGCGACGTGGCGATGTGCTGATCCTGCTGCTGTGCGGCGGAGACAAATCGTCCCAGCAGCGGGATATCAAACTGGTGCAGCAGCTGGCGGGAGTCATTGAATGACCATTGAACTGAGCGACTTCGACACCAGCCACTACCTCGACGACGAGGTAGTCATCGCCGAATACCTGTCCCAGGTCCTGGCCGACGGAGATCCCGATGAGTTGCTGCTGGCCATCGGCAACATCGCCAAGGCGCGTGGGATGACCAAGATTGCCAACGATTCGGGGCTCGGCCGGGAGAGCCTGTACAAGGTCTTCGCACCAGGCGCCAAGCCACGCTTCGAGACGGTGATGAAGGTCATGCGCGCCCTGGGCGTGGAGCTGCAGGCAAGGCCCGTCGGAAACGGGAAATAAGAATGGGGCGGATGCACCACCCGCCTCTTCGCTCACTCAGGCCCCTGCCTTCGCCCCGTCCCTCTCCTTCAACAGCGCCTGGATCACCTGCTCCTGCTCCTCATACCCGCCCTCGCCAATCGACAGGTGGCGAATCCGCCCCTGGGCGTCGATGAAGTAGTGCGCCGGCCAGTACTGGTTGGCGAAGGCGTTCCAGAGGCGGTACTGGTTATCCAGCGCCACGGGGTAGTGGATGTCGTGCTGCTTCACCGCTGCGCGGACGTTGGCCGGCACGCGTTCGAAGGGGTATTCCGGGGTATGCACGCCGATCACCACCAGGCCCTGGTCGGCGTACTTCTTCGCCCAGGCGTTCACATACGGCAGGCTGTGCTGGCAGTTGATGCAGTCGTAGGTCCAGAAGTCGACCAGCACTACCTTGCCGCGCAGGTCACGCAGGTTCAGTTCGGGGCTGTTGATCCATTCCACGGCACCTTGCAGCTCCGGAGCCGGGCCAAGGTCGGGCAGGCGCTCGGCGCCGTGTGCCATGTCGCCGGGCATCAGTTGGCTGATGAGCGCGGGCACGCCGTCGATGACCTTGCGCTCCAGGCTGTTCACCAGCGTGGATGAGCGGCCGGAAGCCAGCTGCGCGCTGGTGCCGCTGGCGATGCCGACCACCGCCAGCAGCGCGAGCACGCCGGTGGCCCGGCGCAGGCCTTCGATGACGGTCATGCGCGGCCGCAGGTGCTGCATCAGCCGGCGGCCGGCGAAGAGCACGACGCCCAGCACGGTAGCGCTGCCCAGGCCGTAGGCGAACAGCAGCAGGCTGGTCTGCGCGCTCGGGCCTTGCAGCATGGCGCCGGAGAGAATCAGCCCCAGCACCGGCCCGGCGCAGGGCGCCCACAGCAGGCCGGCGGCGAAACCCAGCACCCACGTGGAAAGCGCCGGCGGTAGACGGCGGGATTGGCCCTGCAGGCGATCGCCGATCCACGCCCAGGGCTTGGCCAGCGCGTCGCTGAAACGCGGCCAGAGCAGCGCAACGGCGGAAACCGACAGCAGCGCGAGGGCGAAGTAACGGCCCCACTCGCTGGCAGCAATTACCCAGTTACTGGAGACGGTCGCCAGGCTCGCCAGCACGGCGAAGCCGCTGGCCAAGCCGAGCAGCGTGACCCACGGCGACCACGCCGGGCCGCCGGCGCGCTGCAGCAACAGGGGCAGTACGGGAAGAATGCAGGGGCTGAGCAGGGTCAGCGCCCCGCCGAGAAAGGCGATGAGCAACATGGGCACCTCGGTGGGCCGTCGGCCCGTGGGGTTCACGCTTGGGATAAACGCCGGGGAATGAACGCCGCAGCCACTCATGGCCGCGGCATCAGGCGAATCAGCCGCCTTCGTTGCAGTTGGTGGCGAACTTGCGATAGGCCAGGCTGTGCGGCTGGCCGCTGGAATCCAGGTAGTCCATGCGGGCGTTGACGATGCCGCAATCGAACGGCGAGGCGTTCTCTTCATGGATGGCCAGGACGCGCTTCACGTCCAGTTTCTGACCGTAGTGGTAAGTCTCGGCGGGCTGGGTGTCGGCGGCCTGGGCGCTGAAGCTGGCGAAGGCGGCGACGGCAGCGAAGAGGCAAGCGTTGGCGAGTTGGATGGCTTTCATGGTGGTTCTCCTGTCCTGTGTCGGGTTTGGCCGGCGGGGGCTGTGTGCCTCGCCGTTGGTGCCCATTTCACGTTCAGGAGGTATCGGGCTTGTGTCGCGCAGGGCCCGGGTTTGCCGCGCCGGGTATCGGCGGCGGCTGTAGATACAGTGGAATACAAAGCACGGAAGGCAAGCGCGGCGCTGCGCTATAAACTCGCCTCAACCCACTACGAACGAGGAACCGGCATGGACCATGTCGATCACGTACTGATCGTCGACGACGACCGCGAGATCCGCGAGCTGGTCGGCAACTACCTGAAGAAGAACGGCCTGCGCGTGAGCCTGGCGGGAGACGGCCGGCAGATGCGCGCCTTCCTCGATGCCAACAGCGTCGACCTGATCGTCCTCGACATCATGATGCCCGGCGACGACGGTCTGAAGCTGTGCCGCGAGCTGCGCGTGGGCAAGCACAAGTCCACGCCGGTGCTGATGCTCACCGCGCGCAACGACGAGACCGATCGCATCATCGGCCTGGAAATGGGCGCCGACGACTACCTCACCAAGCCCTTCTCCGCCCGCGAGCTGCTGGCGCGGATCAACGCCGTGCTGCGCCGCACCCGCATGCTGCCGCCGAACCTGCAGGTCAGCGAGGCGAGCCGGCTGATCGGCTTCGGCCGCTGGAAGCTGGACACCACCGCCCGCCACCTGCTCGATGAAGACGGCACCCTGGTCGCCCTGAGCGGCGCCGAATACCGCCTGCTGCGCGTGTTCGTCGATCACCCGCAGCGCGTGCTCAGCCGCGAGCAACTGCTGAACCTCACCCAGGGCCGCGAGGCGGACATCTTCGACCGCTCCATCGACCTGCTGGTCAGCCGCCTGCGCCAGCGCCTGCTGGATGACGCCCGCGAGCCGGCCTATATCAAGACGGTGCGCAGCGAAGGCTACGTCTTCGCCCTGGCCGTCGAACTGCTCGAGCCCAACCAATGAAATCCCTCCTGCACTGGCCACGCACGCTGGCTGCGCGCCTGGCGCTGATCTTCCTCGCCGGGCTGGTGTTCGCCTACAGCCTGTCGTTCTGCTCGCAGTTCTACGAGCGCTACCAGAGTGCGCGCAGCATGATGCTGGGCAACCTGGAGACCGACGTCAGCACCGCCGTTGCCCTGCTCGACCGCCTGCCCAAGGATGAGCGCGAGGCCTGGCTGCCGATGGTGCAGCGGCCCAACTACCGCTACCGGCTGGATGGCGGTGAACCGGGCGAGCCGATGAACATGGCGCAGGCGCCGATGGCGGCGACGTCCATTGCCGACTCCATTGGCCCGCGCTACGCCTTGCGCTTCGAGGACATTCCCGGCTCCATTCCGCACTTCCAGGCACACCTCAAGCTCGCCGACGGCATGCCGCTGACCATCGACGTGACGCCCAAGGGCGTGCCCGTGGCGCAATGGCTGCCCTGGGTGCTGGTCGTGCAACTGGCGCTGCTGCTGTTCTGCACCTGGATTGCTGTGCGCCTGGCGATCCGTCCGCTCACGCGTCTGGCCCTGGCCGTGGATCATCTCGATCCGGATGCCCCGGCGCCGGAGCTGGACGAACGCGGCCCCAGCGAAGTCGCCTACGCCGCCCGCGCCTTCAACGCGCTGCAGGGGCGTATCGGCTCCTACCTCAAGGAGCGCATGCAACTGCTCGCCGCCATCTCCCACGACCTCCAGACGCCCATCACGCGGATGAAGCTGCGCGTCGAGCAGATGGACGACTCGCCCGAGCGCGAACGCCTGTGGAGTGACCTGGAAGAGATGCAGCACCTGGTCCGCGAAGGCGTGGCCTACGCACGCAGCATGGACGGCGCCAGCGAGGCGGCGGTGAAGGTCAACCTCGACGCCTTCCTCGACAGCCTGGTCCTCGACTACCAGGACAGCGGCCAGGCCGTGGAGCTGCAGGGCAACAGCAACGCCGTGCTGGAAACCCGCCCCCACGCGCTGCGCCGGGTGCTCACCAACCTGGTGGACAACGCCCTGAAGTTCGGCGGGGCCGCCCAAGTGGAAGTCGAGCGCGATACCCAGGGCATCGTGTGTGTTCGTGTACTCGACGACGGCCCCGGCATTCCCGAGGAGGAACTCGCCGAGGTGGTGAAGCCTTTCTACCGGGTGGAAAGCTCGCGCAACCGCAGCACCGGCGGCACCGGCCTCGGGCTGGCGATCGCCCTGCAGCTGAGCCAGGCGCTGGGCGGCACGCTGACCCTGTCCAACCGCGCCAGCGGCGGGCTGTGCGTGCAACTGGAACTGCCGCCCGCCCGATGATGTACACAGAGATACAAGACGGCCTTCCCCGGACACATCCGGGATAAGGCCCGTCGACAAGATGGCTCCACGAACAGCGGCGGCACCCCGCCCGCCGCGTTCCCCAAAGGAGCCCGCCATGAACCATCCCGCCGAACCTGCCCGCCTGCATGGCTGGCGCCTGTTTTCCCTGCTGTCGCTGCTGGTGCTGATCGCCGCCGCGCTGGCCCTGTGGTCCCAGCCACAAGGGGTGGAAGCGCTGCGCAGCTCGATCCGCGTCACCGCCCGCACTTCCTTCGCGCTGTTCCTCGCCACCTTCCTCGCCTCGTCCCTGGCAACGCTAATGCCGAGCGATTTCACCCGTGGCCTGCTGCGCGAGCGGCGCTTCCTCGGGCTGGCCTTCGCCTTCTCCCACGCCGTGCACGCGGTGCTGATCCTCCTTTACGTGAAGTTCTTTCCCGAGACTTTCTGGAACGGCCGCAGCGTCGCCGCGAACATTCCCGGCTCGGTCGGCTACCTGTTCATCGCCCTGCTGGCCGTCACCTCCTTCCCTTACGCGGTGAAGCTGCTCGGCGCTCGTGTCTGGAAGAGCCTGCACAGCACCGGCACCTGGGTGATCGCCGGGGTGTTCTTCCTGTCCTTCTACAAGCGTTTGCCGATGGGATCCTGGTACCCGCTGGGCTTCGGCCTGATCTTCAGCGCCATCGCCTTCAAGCTCATCGCCAAACTGGCCGTCCGCCTGCGCCGTAGCGCACGTCCCGCGCTGCCGAACGCCTGACCCCGACCTCCTCCCCGACCGGGCGAAACCCTCGCCCGGCCGCCCAAGTCTTGCCCACGACCGACTGCCCACAACATTGCCCACGAGGTGCGCCATGACCCTGCTGACCCTGAACCCGATCAAAGCTGCCTTCGACCAACTCGACCGCCTCGCCGCCTGGGGCTGGGACATCCCGCTGCGGCTGTTCCTGGCCTGGGAATTCTTCGAATCGGGCCTGGAGAAATGGCACGGCGACAACTGGTTCGAACAGATCCACGCCAGCTTCCCCTTCCCTTTCAACCACTTCTCCGCCGGCTTCGACTGGCAGGTGTCGATGTGGGCCGAGCTGATCGCGCCGGTGTTGCTGCTCCTGGGGCTGGCGACTCGCTTCGCCTCGGCCTCGCTGATCGTCGTGACCCTCGTCGCCATCGCCGCAGTGCACTGGCCGGCGCAGTGGTCGAGCCTCGCGGAACTGGCCCAGGGCTACTCGATTACCGATCATGGCTTCGGTAACTACAAGCTGCCGCTCATCTACCTGGTGGCACTGCTGCCGCTGGTGCTGAAGGGCGCGGGAGCGCTGAGTTTGGATGGACTGGTGCGGCGGGTAATGGGAGCTTCGCGGAACGTCTGATCAGCCAACGACTCTTCTGTTCGACCAGCGACGCCCTCTCCTTCTGGAGAGGGCGTTTTTGTTTGCCTGCGGGAAGTCGGCGCGAGGGGTCGAACGCGGACCTTGTCCGCTGTTCGCGGGCATGGCCCGCTCCTACAAGGTGCGTATTACCCTCGGGTCTTCATGCCAGTCGCGACTCCGTCGCAGCGATCGTAGGGCGCATAACGCGCCAGCGTTATCCGCCGTCGTGGTATCGGCGGATAACCCGTTCCGGGTTATTCGCCCTACGCAAACACCGGCTCTTGCTCTTGAGGTCTTCCAGAAAGATTTCCGCCCGCGCCGAATGCCCCGTTCGACGAGGGTATTTTTCGCCTAAGCGAAAAACCGGATGTCCGGGGCAAGACCTTTGGTTACTTTGGGTGGGGCGGCCATCCGTCGTTTGCCAAGTGACTCGCCCGAGGGGGCGAAACACAGAATCCGCGCGCTCGCCAAAGCGGCGCAGGAATATCCAATCCAACGCAGCAGGCCTGCAACACCAGAGCAAAAGAAGACACCGGGCCTGCCGGCGGATCGCAGGCAGAGCCCACTCCTACAGAGAAGCGCCTCGCGCGCCGATAGGACATAAAAAAGCCCGCGCACCGATGAAGGTGCGCGGGCTGCGCTGTGGATAAAAGTGCAATCAGGGAATCACGAACCCCACCTCGATATTGCCGCGCGAAGCCTTGGAATAAGGGCAGATCTGATGGGCCTCGTCGACCAGCTTCGCCTTGTCCTCGGCCTCCAGCCCCGGCAGGTGCACGGTGAGCTGGGCGGCCAGGGCGAAGCCGCCGTCGGCGGTGTTGCCCAGGGAGACTTCGGCGTCCACCGCCACATCGGCCGGCAGGCGCACGTTCAGCTTCTGCCCGGCGCGGCGCAGGGCGCCGATGAAGCAGGCGGACCAGCCGATGGCGAACAGTTGCTCGGGATTGGTGCCGGGGCGGCCGGAGCCGGGTGGGCTCAGGGGCAGGTCCAGCTCACCGTCGGTGGTCTGGCCGCGGCCGTCGCGGCCGCCGGTGGTGTGAGTGTGGGCGGTGTAGATCACGGTTGCCAGGGTGTCGGTCATGACGCTTCTCCTTCAGGGGCGATGCAATGGGGGACGACGTGGAGTGGTGCAGTTCGGGCGGGTGCCGAGCACCACGCCCTGTGCTTTCAGGCTGCGCAGCAGGGCAATGCCCTGCCCTTCGATGGCGGCCGGTTCGACGCCGGCGATTTCAGCCAGCGCCTTGAGGTGTTGGCGACCGGTGAGCTGCCACTGTTGCAGCGACACCAGCAGAGCATGGGCCAACGGGGCCAACCGCGAGAAGTACACCTTCAGGTCGGTATCCCGGCGCACCAGCAGCAGTGTCGGTTCGGCCGGGGCGTCCAGAGGAATGTGTTGCGGACCGATGTGGCTGACCGGCCAGGCATAAGCCAGAGGCGCGGCGAGCGCTGACAGCAGCGGCACACCCTCAAGCAAATCACCGTCCGGGTCATGGGCCGGCTCGGTGTTGTCGCTGAGTAGCAGCGCGGTCTCGATGAATTCGTAGTGCGCCAGTTCGGCGACCCAGCCGAGCTGCTCGCTGCAGCCCTCCAGGTAGTCGACGAACTCGCCGGCCACCTCGGTGAACAGCGGCGTCTGGCAGTGGAAGCTGGCGTAGAAATCCTCCGTCAGCCCCTGCCACTGTTCACTTGGCAGGCTGGCGTGCAGCACCGGGAAGTTGCCGGCGAGCAGCGCTTGCAGGTTGCCGAAGAACAGTTGCCGGTACACCGCCAGGCGCCGCGCCTCGATGCCGGGCGGCGGTTCGTTGGCCTGCGGGTCACGGATGTAGCGGGTCATGCGCAACTGCTGCTCGCGCAAGGTCTCAGCCATGACGCACCTCCGGTTGGCGCGCGGATGTTTGCAGGTGGCGGATGGTGGCTACTTCGCCGAGCAGCTCGGCCAGCGGCGGCAGGTTGAAGTCGCGCTCCAGCAGGGTCGGGACGCTGCCCAGGTGCTGGTAGGCGCTGGCCAGCAGGCTCCAGACGTCGTCCTTCACGGCGGCGCCGTGGGTGTCGATCTTCAGGTCCGGCGCTTCGTCGTAATGGCCGGCGACGTGCAGGCAGGCGACGCGCTCGGCCGGCACGCGGGCCAGGAAGCCGGCGGCGTCGTAGCCGTGGTTGTGGGCGTTGACGTAGAGGTTGTTGACGTCCAGCAGCAGGTCGCAGTCAGCCTCGCCGAGCACCGCGAGGAGGAAGTCGATCTCGCTCAGCGCCTGGTAGGGCGCGGCGTAGTAGGAGATGTTTTCCACGGCGATGCGGCGACCGAGGATGTCCTGCACTTCACGGATGCGGCTGGCGATGTGGCGCACGGCCTCGTCGGTGAAGGGCATGGGAATCAGGTCGTAGAGGTGGCCTTCGTCGGAGCAGTAGCTCAGGTGTTCGCTGAACAGCGGCACCCGGTGCTGGTCGAGAAATTCGCGGACGCGACCGAGGAATACATGGTCCAGCGGTTCCGGGCCGCCCAGGGACAGCGACAGGCCATGGCAGGACAGCGGGAAGCGTTCGGCCAGACGGGCCAGCCCTTCGCCGTAGGTCCCCCCGACGCCGATCCAGTTGTCCGGGGCGACTTCGAGGAAGTCCACGGCGCGCTCGTCCAGGGTCAGCAGATCAGGCAGCATCGCGCGGCGCAGGCCGAGGCCGGCTCCCTGCAGGGGTACGGAAGGGGTCATGGCAGTCTCCTTGGCGAAGTGCCCTCCCCGGCCATCGGCTCGGGGAGGGGCAGCGTCTGTCAGTTCTTGGCCTGGCTCAGCTTGCTGTAGAGGTCGGACGGGAAAGGCTTGCCGTTGGAGTCGAACTGATTCTTGCGGAACTGGTAGACCTCGGCCTCGGAAAGGTAGCCGTCGTGGTTGGCGTCGATGGCGTCGAACTCCGCGCCCGCCTTGGGCGCCACGGCCAGCAGTTCGGCGCGGGAGACGCGACCGTCGTGGTCGGCATCGGTGCGGGCAAAGGAGGCGTCGCCGCACTTGCCTTCACCGCACTTGCCCTCGGCGCCGGTGGCCTTGGCCTGGGCGCCGTCGGCACCGCATTTGCCTTCGCCGCACTTGCCTTCGCCCTGGCTCGCTTTGGCTTTGGCTTTGGCCTTGGCCTCGTTGGCGCCGCACTTGCCCTCGCCACACTTGCCCTCGCCGGCCTTGGCGGCGGAAGCCAGCTGGTAACCCTGCGGCAGAGCTTCGACGGCGAAAGCGGAGGACGCCATGTTCAAGCCGCCAGCCAGCGCGATAGCGATCAGGCCCAGTTGAGTCTTCGAGGTACGAGTCATGCTGCTTCTCCAGATGCTGTGGCGCTTGCTGCGCCGGGTCATGCCGCAAGGGCGATTCCCTGGAACGAGGCACTGGAGGTTTCCCAGCCGTTGCGCCCTGTCGTTCGGGTAGGGCTATTTCGCCGCAGTGATGTATCGCGGACGTATCGGCGTCTGGAGGCTTTTGTATGCGTGTGTCCGCTCAGGGAACGGCAGATACAAAGGAATACATTCGGGAGGGTTTGGAGCGGGGGCTATTCGCGAGCAAGAACCAGGCGTCCCCCTCGCTCCTACGCAGAGCAGCTTGGCCTGGACCGGTAAGAGCGGGCTTGCTCGCGAACCAGAGGTGCGCTCAGGTCAATGAGGAGCCGTACATAAAAGAAAGGGCCGCAAAGCGGCCCGATCCGGCAAAGGCGGGAAGATCAGCCCGCGCGCTTGGCCGCGATGGCGGTGACTTCCACCTTCATGCCCTCGACGGCCAGCTCGGAGATACCGACGGCGGCGCGCACCGGGTAGGGCTTGGTGAAGAAGCTGCAGTACACCTCGTTGAACGCGGCGCGGTCGGCCATGCTGGTGAGGTAGATGGTCAGGTGCAGTACGTGGTCCAGGCCGCTACCGGCCTTTTCCAGGGCCAGTTGCAGGCTGCGCAGGGTCGCCACGCTCTGGGCCTTGATGTCGCCCAGTTCCAGGCTGCCGTCCTCGAGGGTGGGGATCTGCGTGGAAACCAGCAGGCCGCCGAAGCCGGCGACGTCGGAGGAGATGGATTCGGGATCCGCGTCGGGGATGAAGGTAGGCGTCATGGGACAAATCTCTGCTGTCGGTGAATGGGGCACGTCGCCGCACGGGGTGCGGCGGTCGGGTCGCGCAGCTTAGCCGCATCCTCCGGTCACGCGCCATGTCACCGTGCCCGCAGCCCCGGAAACAGTGACGCTGCATATATACACGGAACTTCCGAATGAGTTATGGCAACGCGACAAAATTCCTGATTATTACAATTTGAGACATAGACCTTTTCATAATCCGTTATTTAAACGGCGAACTCTTTCGGCATTATGACGTCGGCTCTCCCACGCTTGGAGCAATTCGTGGGGGAATACAAAGCCAGTTAACTGCAACAATGCCAACGCAACTTCCTGCGATTTTCCGCCGTGGTCAATCCACGTTCGGATTCATTGTGCCTGCCTATAAAAACGTCCGGCTCTCACGCACTTCATCGAGCCGGTCCTCCAAGACTCTAGGGGCAATATCCATGAAGCACCTCAAACGCAGCGCCATCGTGCTCGCTGTTTCCGCCGCCGCCAGCCAGTTCGCCAGCGCCGAACCCTTCGTCACCGATCAGGCCGATGCCAAGGGCTTCGTCGAGGACGCCAAGTTCGACGTCCTGCTGCGCAACTACTACTACGACCACGACGGCAAGAACGGTCGCGGCGACAACCGTGACTGGACCCAGGGCTTCCTGGCGAACTTCTCCTCGGGCTACACCCAGGGCACCGTCGGTTTCGGCGTGGACGCCTTCGGCTACCTGGGCATCAAGCTCGACGCCGGCCGTGGCCGCGCGGGCACCGGCAACCTGCCGGTCGGCAACGACGGCAAGCCGGATGACGACTACGGCAAGGCCGGTGGCGCGCTGAAAGTGCGCATCTCCAAGACCGAGCTGAAATTCGGCGACATGCAGCCGACCGCTCCGGTGTTCGCCGCCGGCGGCACCCGCCTGATCCCGCAGACCGCGTCGGGCTTCAACCTGTTCAGCAGCGAAATCGAAGGCCTGGACCTGGAAGCCGGTCACTTCACCTCCGGCACCAGCCCGGTCACCACCGCCCGCGACGGCGGCCTGTGGGCGGCCTATGCCGGCGTGGAAACCAGCGACGTCGACTTCCTCGGCGGCAAGTACGCGATCAACGACAACCTGAGCGTTTCGCTGTACGGCTCCGAGTTCAAGGACATCTGGCGCCAGTACTATGGCAACGTGAACTGGGTGCTGCCGGTCGCCGATGACCAGTCGCTGGCGTTCGACTTCAACATCTACCGCACCAACGACGAAGGCCAGGCCAAGGCCGGCGAGATCAGCAACACCACCTGGTCGCTGGCAGCCGCCTACTCCTTCCTGCAGGCGCACACCGTCACCCTGGCCTACCAGAAAGTCCACGGTGACACCCCGTTCGACTACGTCGGCTTCGGCGACGACGGCGACGGTGCCACCGGTGACTCGGTGTTCCTCGCCAACTCCGTGCAGTACTCCGACTTCAACGGTCCGGGCGAGCGCTCCTGGCAGGTGCGCTACGACCTGGCGATGGACACTTACGGCGTACCGGGCCTGAGCTTCATGGCCCGTTACATCAACGGTACCGGCATCGACGGCAGCCACGCCGACGCCGATGGCAGCTACGCCGGCATGTACGGCGAGGACGGCAGTCACCACGAGACCGACCTGGAAGCCAAGTACGTGGTCCAGGAAGGCCCGGCGAAGGACCTGTCCTTCCGCGTGCGTCAGGCCTTCCACCGCGCCAACGCCGACCAGGGTGAAGCCGACAACAACGAACTGCGCCTGATCGTCGAATACCCGCTGTCGATCCTGTAATTCAGCACGAACATTCGCTGAATTATTGAGCGGGGCAACTTTCGGATTCGTCTGAAAGTTTGCCCCGTGTCCAGGCGAGATTATTACGCCCGTGCAGAAAGTCTCTTCCCGGAATAACGGTTTATCCCGCCGCTGCAACTTTCTAGAATTACCCCATCTTCCCGCTTCCGCACTTTCCCTGCGGAAGACAACTCCTGACGTTGATATTGTGATTGCTCCTTCGACGTCCTTCGAGCCGCTCCATTGGAGCGGCTTTTTTTATGTCCCGAACGCTGTCTTGAACAAAAAGTGAGCGAACCTGCCAGCGAAACGGTCCAACTCTGCGACGACGCGTTGTATCCCTACGCGAACCACGGAGGCACCTCACCATGAGCGCAATGACCCTCGAAGGCTGGTGCAAGACCACCGCCGAGCAGAAGCCCACGCCGCTGGAAGACATCCGCTTCTACCTGACCGATGAGGACCGCCTGCACCTGGAGCAGGCCGAGGTGTACCTGCAGGAGAACGGCCAGAAGGAAATGATGGTGGACGCCGACCTGCGTACCCTCGACCTGCACATGCCCGAAGCGGTCGGCCCGCTGGCGGACTGCATGTTCCGCGTGTACCTGGGCGGCGCCGAGCACCGCGGGCAGTTCCACCTGGTCGGCCACAGCGCCCGCGACGGCAGCCTGATCTACACCAACGCCGTGCTGATCGACCAGCTCATCAACTGACGCCCTCCTCGCCCGTCGCACACCCGGCGGGCGAGGTGCGCTCGTCGCCCATGTCGCAGGTGGAGATTGTGGCCGCTGAGCGGCCGTGATTTCATAAAGCCACCTGCGTCCGTCTGCCGCATGTCCGGCGCGGAGCACAATTCAGAATCACGCCCATCCTCCGTTGAAGAAGCTGCTATCGGATGCGAACTTCCAGTAAAGCTGGGGTACAGGAGTACGGGCGATACGACGGCCTGCTGCGTCTCGCCCGCCATGCGGGTGGCGATTGCGCCGTTCTGCTCATCGACATGCGCGGCCAATTGCTCGGCCAGCTCGGCATCGACGGTGCCGGCGCCCTCTCCCTGGCCACCCTGCTGTCCCTCAATGCCGCCACCAGCCCGCTGAGCCACCAGGGCCAGCTCCTGAACCTGCTGACCAGCCAGACGCTGCGCGACCAGGAAGGCTTCCCCCAGGCGCGCCTGCTGCTGCTGGGCAATGGCGACCAGTCGCTCAGCCAGCAACAGCAGACGCTGCTGGACGATGTACTGGAGCTGGGCGAGGCCCTGCTCGACCGCGCCCGCATGCCACAGAAGGAAAGCGAGCGGCGCATGGCCCTGGCGGTGGACGGCAGCGGAACCGGCATCTGGGATCGCCACGTGCCCACCGGCGAGATCCACTATTCCAGCGCCTGGAAGTCCCTGCTGGGCTACGCCGAGGACGAGATCGGCAGCCGCATCGAGGACGCCTACACGCGCCTGCACCCGGACGACCTCGAGTACGTGCAGAACACCATGCGCGATCATTTCGAGGGCCGCACCGAGGCCTACGAGGTGGAGCATCGCCTGCGCCACAAGGACGGCCACTACCTCTGGGTCTGCAGCCGCGGCAAGGTGGTCGAGCGCGATGCCGCCGGCAACGCGCTGCGCATGCTCGGCACCACCACCGACATCACTGCCCTGCGGGGCATGGCCGAGCAACTGCGCGAAAGCGTGGAGCTGCTCACCGACCTGACCAATGAAATACCCGGCATGGTCTTCCAGTTCCGTCGCCTGCCCGATGGCACCGGCACCTTCCCCTATGTCAGTGCCGGGGTGATGGACATCTATGGCATTGCGGCCGAACAGATGCAGCACAACTCGGTGTTCCTGCGCGACCTGATCCACCCCGAGGACCTGCCGGCCTGCCTCGCCTCGCTGGAAGCCTCCGCCGCCCTCCTGCAACCCTGGCGGCACGAATACCGTGTGCAGATCGCCGGACGCGGCACGCTCTGGCGCCAGGGCAACGCGCACCCCAAGCGCGTGGCCGACGGCACCCTGATCTGGCACGGTTTCATCACCGACATCACCGAACGCAAACGTATCGAAGCCGAGCTACAGGTGCTCGCTACCACCGACTTCCTCACGCAACTGCCCAACCGTGGCCACTTCATGCGCCTGATCGAGGCGGAGCTTGGCCGCGTGCAACGCTCGACGACGCACCACGCGGCGATCCTGATGTGCGATATCGACCACTTCAAGGCGATCAACGACCGCTGGGGCCACGCCGTCGGCGATGAGGCCCTGCGTCACTTCGCCAGCATCCTCGGACGCGACATCCGCCGCGTCGACTTTGCCGGGCGCATGGGTGGCGAGGAGTTCGCCGTGGTGCTGGGGGATGCCGACGTTGCCGCCGCCCAGGTCTTCGCCCAACGCCTGCAGCAGCAATTGCTGGAGCAGCCGCTGATGCAGGGCGGGCAGCGCATCCCGCTGAGCATCAGCATCGGCATCGCTGCGCTGGAAGCCAGCGACGCGTCTGCCGAGGCCGGGCTTTCCCGCAGTGACAGCGCGCTCTACCGGGCCAAGCAGAACGGCCGCAACCGCATCGAGTGCCACTGAGGGCAAACCCGCGAGGCAGAGCGTGCCGCCTGCGCGGGCGTTGCCGATCCTGAACGGATGCCGTGAAAAAGCGTGCAGAATTTTTCACCATTATGACCAGGCGTTTTAAATAATGGACTTTTCAGCACGTCGAGATATTTAAATAAATCCTTTAAAAACAATCAGATATAAGAATTGTAAGACAGGATTTCGGCCATTATTTTTGACGGCCCGCGTCGAATTCGTTTGACATATTTAACGGCTCTGGCAGGCTGGTAGGCAGGTTTCGACCGGGAAACTTCGCCTTCTGTGCGCTCCCGGCAGTGCTCGGGGCCTCAGGTAGCGCGCCTTTCCGCTGCGCGCCTGCACAAAAACGATGGGCTGCAGCCCGTCCAAAGGTGACATATGTCCAACAGCAACATTGGCAACAAGAAACAGACTCTCCGTAAACCCGTCGTCCTGATGTCCATGGGCAGCCAAGAGCGCAAAGGCCACGACTATCAGGTAATGACCCACAAATACATCGTGCCCCTGGTCGAACAGTCCGATTGCGTGCCGGTACTGGTACCGACCTGCTGCGGCATCGAAGACCTCGAGCAATACCTGGACATGGCCGACGGCGTGTACCTGACCGGCGCCGGCAGCAACATCGATCCGACCCTGTATGGCCAGGAGAATGAAACTCCCGGCAAGGGCCAGGACAAGGACCGCGACAACTTCGACATTCCGCTGATCAAGGCCGCCATCGCGCGTGGCCTGCCGATCTTCGGCATCTGCCGCGGCATGCAGGAAATCAACGTGGCCCTGGGCGGCGATATCTACCAGAAGGTCTATGCCGAACCCGGCTTCAACGACCATCGCGAGAATCCCGAAGACCCGGTCGACGTGCAGTACAGCCCGGCCCACGGCGTTCGCCCGATCCAGGGCAGCTGGCTGCAGCAGCTGCTGGGTGACGAGATCCGCGTCAACTCGCTGCATGGCCAGGGCCTGAAGAACCTGGGCAAGGGCATCGAAGCCATCGCCCACGCCGAAGACGGCCTGGTCGAGGCGATCCACGCCCCGACGCTTTCCTCCTTCCTCTTCGCGGTGCAGTGGCATCCGGAATGGCAGGCGGCGAAGAACCCCGACTCGGTGAAGATCTTCCAGGCGTTCGGCGATGCTTGCCGCGCGCAGGTGAAGAAGAAGCAGGCTCGTGCACTCGCTGCCTGATTCGCTTCCCGCGTCATGAGAAAGCCCGGCATCCGCCGGGCTTTTTCTTTGGTGTTCTCCGCGACGACAAGCCAACTGCCGGAGCGCTCCATGCGCGCGATCGCGGGCATGGCCCGCTCATCGATGGATATCGCTTCGCTCCACACCCTCCTACCTCCGCCCTCCCGGCCGTGATGGTGCGTGGTCGCAAGAGGGGTGGAGCCCAGGCGATACCCATGCTGTCAACGTCATCAGCCGCGCGAATGGCACACCCTGCACGCCCTTGAGGGCGCATCCGGCTAACCTTGGCGATCAGCGAATTCGCTCTGATGAACAAGGTGCAGCCATGAGCAACGACCTCTTCTCCCTCGCCGGCAGGACCGTACTGGTCACCGGCGCTTCCAGCGGCATCGGCGCACACCTGGCGCGCGTGGCCGCCCGTGCGGGCGCCCGCGTGGTGCTGGCGGCAAGGCGCACCGAACGCCTGGTGCAGTTGGCCGAAGCCATCCGTGCCGACGGCGGCGAAGCCCATGCCGTGGCGCTGGATGTAACTGACCGCGCCAGCGTCGAGGCGGCCTTCGACAGCGCCGAGGCGCAGTTCGGTGTGGTGGATGTGGTGCTCAACAACGCCGGCATCGGCAACGGTCAGCGCGCGCTGGAGGTCAGCGAGGAAGACTGGCGCAGCATGCTCTCCACCAACCTCGACGGCGTCTGGCGTGTCGCCCAGTGCGCGGCGCAGCGTCTGGCCAAGGCCGGGCGTAGCGGCAGCATCGTCAACATCGCCTCGATCCTCGGCCTGCGCGTGGGCGGCGGCTATAGCCATTACTGCGCGGCCAAGGCCGGCGTGGTGCAGCTGAGCAAGTCCCTGGCGCTGGAACTGGCGCGCTTCAACGTACGGGTCAACGCCATCGCACCGGGCTACTTCAGGACTGAAATGAACGACGCCTACTTCGACAGCGACAAGGGCCAGGCCTACATCCGCGACACGGTACCGATGCGCCGCCTCGGCCAGCTCAGGGAACTGGAAGGCCCCTTCCTGCTGCTGGCCAGCGACGCCGGCGCCTTCATGACCGGCGCGGTACTCGCCGTGGACGGCGGGCACCTGGTGAGCAGCCTCTAGAACGCCCCCGCCAGCCCTCCGCCCAGCGCGCCCAGCAGCACCAGCGCCCAGGGCGGAACGCGGCCACTGAGCAGCACCAGAAAAGCCAGCGCGACCAGGGAAATGTCGAGCAGACCGACGATGGTCTCGCTGCCGATGGGATGGATCAGCGCCGCCAGCAACAGGCCGACCACGGCGGCGTTCACCCCGGCCAGCGCCGTGCGCAGAGGCCGCTGGCGACGCAGGCTCTGCCAGAACGGCAAGGCGCCGAGCACCAGCAGGAAGGACGGCAGGAAGATCGCCAGCAGGCACAGCAGCGCGCCGCTCGCGCCGCCCGGCGCAGTGATGGCCGCGCCGAGGAATGCGGCGAAGGTGAACAGCGGTCCCGGCAAGGCCTGCGCCGCGCCATAACCGGCGAGAAAGGTCTGTGCATCGACCCAGCCGGAGTCGACCACCGCGCTCTGCAGCAACGGCAGCACCACATGCCCCCCACCGAAGACCAGGCTGCCGACCCGGTAGAAGGCGTCCAACTGCGTCAGCCATGGCCAATGCCACTCAGCCGCCGCCAACGGCAGAAGCGCCAGCAGCGCGAAGAACAGCAGCAGGTAGAAGCCACCCCGACGACGCGACGCGCAATGGTCCGGGCCCACCGAATCGTCCACCGTGGGCGGTCGCAGCCAGACCATGCCAATCAGCGCAGCCGCGAGGATCACCAGCAATTGCACGACAACGCCGGGCCAGCGCAGCGCCACCGCGGTCACCAGGATCATCAGCCCCTGGCGCTGCCAGTCCGGACACAGCGACCTGGCCATGCCCCAGACGGCATGGGCCACCACGGCGACGGACACCAGCATCAGTCCGTGCAGCGCACCGGACGGCAACCACTGTCCATGCCGCAACAGCCCCAGGGCGACCAGCAGCATCAGCAAGGCCGACGGCAAGGTGAAGCCTGCCCAGGCCATCAAAGCGCCCCACTGCCCTGCGCGCAAGGCGCCCAGGGCCATGCCCAACTGGCTGCTGGCGGGGCCGGGGAGGAACTGGCAGAGGGCGACGAGATCGGCGTAGTGCGGCTCCTCCAGCCAGCGCCGCCGACTCACGAACTCCTCACGGAAATAGCCCAGGTGCGCCACCGGCCCGCCAAAGGAAGTCAGGCCCAGGCGGAGGAAGATCAGGAAGACGGTCCAGAGGGAATCGCGCGGCGTCGGTTCGGTCATGGGCACGGGTCGGCAGGGGTCAGTCGCACAGTCTGGCAGTTGGATGTTGCAATGCAATTCAGCGGTCGAGTTCGCGAATCCGCTGCTCCAGGAAGCGCCGTTCCGGCTCCAGCTTCGCCAACTCCAGTGCGCGCTCGTAGGCGCCGCGCGCCTGCTCGCGGCGCTCCAGGCGGCGACAGAAATCGGCACGCGCGGCATGGGCCAGGTGGTAATCCTGCAGGTCGCCACGGGCAAGGATGGCATCGACCTGCGCCAGCCCCGCTTCCGGGCCATCGCGCATGGACAGGGCCACGGCACGGTTGAGTTCGATCACCGGCGAGGGTTGCATCGCCAGCAGCAGGTCGTAGAGGCCGACGATCTCTGCCCAGTCGGTGCTGGCCATGTCCGCAGCGGCGGCATGCACGGCGGAGATCGCCGCCTGCAGGGTGTAGGGGCCGATACGCCGGGTAGCGAGCGCAGCGCTGATCAGTTGCTGGCCCTCCCCGATCAAGGCACGGTCCCAGCGCGCGCGGTCCTGGTTTTCCAGCAACACCAGCTCGCCATCCTCGGCGGTACGCGCCTCGCGCCGCGACTCGTGCAGCAGCATCAGCGCCAGGAGGCCCATCACTTCGGCTTCCGGCAGCAATTCGAGGAGCTGCCGGCCCAGGCGGATGGCTTCGGCGGACAGGTCGGTGCGGGTCAGCGAATCGCCGGCCGAGGCCGAGTACCCCTCGTTGAACACCAGGTAGATGACCCGCAGCACACTGGCCAGGCGCTCCGGCAGTTCGGCGGCTTCCGGCACCTGGTAGGGAATCTGCGCGTCGCGGATCTTCGCCTTCGCGCGGACGATGCGCTGGGCGATGGTCGAAGGCGTGGCGAGGTAGGCGCGGGCGATTTCCTCGGTCTTCAGGTCGCAGACTTCGCGCAGGGTCAGCGGCACCTGCGAGTCCGCCGGCAAGGCCGGGTGGCAACAGGTGAAGATCAGCCGCAGGCGGTCGTCCTCGACGCTTTCGTCGGCCAGTTCTTCCACCGATTGCGCGTCGATCTCCAGTTGCTCGGCGATCTGCGTCAGAGACGCGTCGAAACGCGAACGCCGACGCAGGCCGTCGATGGCCTTGAAGCGTCCGGCAGAGACCAGCCACGCGCGCGGGTTGGCCGGCACGCCGTCGCGCCGCCACTGGTCCACGGCGGCGACGAAGGCTTCGTGCAGCGCCTCCTCGGCGAGGTCGAAATCCCCCAGCAGACGGATCAGCGTGGCCAGCACCCGGCGCGATTCACGGCGATAGACCTCGTCCACCACGTCGCGCAGGGGCTGGTCGGCGTACTCGTGCATGGGGCCGGTGATCCTTGGCGGGAATGGGTCTGCCTATCCTGCACGGATTCGCGGCATGGTGGGAGGTGGCCGGACGGATGCGACGGGGGGATCGTTGCGGGGTGTTACGCAGCACAGTGAAGTTCGGAGTTGGGCCTTGCCCTCACCCCAGCCCTCTCCCACAGGAGAGGGGGCCGATTGTGCCGGCTGACGCCATGGTTTCATCCTGCGCCGAAAAGTCCCCTCTCCCGCTCGCGGGAGAGGGTTAGGGTGAGGGGCCTTTGCTCTTGTAGGAGCAGGTTACGGCTTGGCATCGAACAGCAACTGCCCCGTCGCCGGATCGAAAGGAATCGAGAAATGCTCGTGGGCAATTTTCCACTGCCCCGCTTCGCGGCGCAGGCCGACGCTGACCCGCGCCCAGGAGGCGTTGTGCTGGCCCTTGTCGTCGGTGCCGCCGCAGTAGGCCAGGTAGTGCCCGAAGGCTGTATCGCCGCCGCTCTCGAAGCTCAGCTCATGGATCTCGAAAGTGGGTTCCTTGCACATCTGCGTGCAGTCGCGCCAATGGCTGGCATAGGCCTCGACGCCCTTGAACTGCAACTGCTTCACCGCATCGAAGGCGAGGATGTCGCGGGTGTAGTGGCCGGTGATGCCTTCCACGTCGGAGGCGCGCACGGACTTCAGCCAGCTTTCCAGCAGCGCGTGCAGTTCGCTGTGGATGGCGTTCTTCTGGGCAGCAGTCATCGGGAATCTCTCCGTGTTGTAGTCGGGTCGGCTCAGGAACCGCAGCAGCTGTGCGGCGGCGCGGCCTGGTCGTAGTCGTCGTGGAAGCGCGTCCAGTTCATGCCCTTGCCCTGGTAGTCGGGCATGCCGCCCCAGCCTTCGCCGCGCCCCAGCGGGGTGAGGTCGAGCAGGTGGTAGGTGAACAGCGGTGCCTCCAGCCCGCGGCCGTAGGTCGAGTAGCTGTGGAAGACCTGCTCGCCGTCGCGCAGGAACACACTCATGCCCGGCTGCTCGCCACGCACGTGGTAGTCCTGGCCGAGGCGCTCCAGCTCCGCCTTGTCACGATAGTTGTATTCCACCGGGGCGACCGACTCATCGACGCTGACATGGAAGTCGTAGTTGAAGTCGCTGCCGAACGACGAGTACCACGGGAACTGCCAGCCCATGCGGGCGCGGAATGGCGCGATTTCCTCCAGCGGCGCGCGGGACACCATGGCGAAGGTGGTACCGCGCGCATGCAGGTGCTCCAGCCGGCCGAGGTTGTCGATCAGGTAGGAGCAGCCCTCGCAGCCCAGCCCCGTGTCGCGATGGAACATGAAGTGATAGACGATCAGCTGCGGCCGGCCTTCGAACAGGTCGAGCAGGCGCAGCGGGCCGTGCGCACCCTCGAAGCGGTAGTCCTTGTCGATGCGCACCACCGGCAGCTCGCGACGCTGCGCGTTGAGCGCGTCGCGGGCTTTGGTGGCGGCCTTTTCCTGCTCCAGCAGGCGGATGCGTGCCTGTCGCCAGGCGGCCTGGGACACCACGCGGGGCATCTCCGGAAATGAAGAACCTTTATCGGCCAGTTTCATGTCGCACGCTCCTGGGGGCGTTCCCGTTGCTCGTTGGGCCGGGCGCGGCGCTTGCCGCGCAGGCGGGTGACGGCGAAGGCACTGACGCCGCCGGCGGAAAGGACGCTGGTGACCGCCAGCGTCAGGGTCGATACGCACAGAGGGCACATGGCTCACCTCCTTCAGGTTGCGGGCTGCATCAGCCCTTCTCGGCAAGCGCCTTGAGGCTGGCCAGGCCCGCCTCGAAGTCCTTGCCAACCATACTGTCCACGTCGAAGAACAGGTGCATGATCTTCGCCACGAAGGGCACCGGACCGAACATCGCCCAGGTCACCTCGGTGCCGCCGTCGCGCGGCACCAAGGTGAACTCGGCGGTGTTGCTGGCCTTGAACGGCTTGAAGAAGTCCAGCGCGATGGTCACGCGACTGCCGGGGTCGCTTTCGAGGATTTCCATGCGCCCTGCCCCGGCCTTGCCGTTGCCTTCCCAGGCGTACACCGCACCGCGGCCCTTGTCGGCGCCGGAGAAGCTGCGCTGCATGGCCGGATCGAGCTTCTCGAAGGGCGACCATTGCGCCCACAGGTGGAAGTCCTCGATATAGCCCTGGACCTTCTCCGGCGGTGCCTGGATGCGCGCGCTGCGCTCCACGCGGAAGGTGCCCGGACGATTCGCCGCCAGCACCAGAACCACCACCACGGCCACTACCACCACCAACCCGATCCACTTCAGCATCACATCCTCCTGACGTTGCTCTCTCTTGAAATAAAGAGCCCTTGAAACAAAGAACTCTCGAAGAGCCGGGCCTCAGCGCCCGGCGAAATAACGATCCCAGTCACGCACAGGGCGGACCTCCACGGCACCCAGCCGACCGCTGGGAATCCGCTGGGCAATCTGCAGCGCTTCGTTGAGGTCGCGGGCGTCGATCAGCACGAAGCCGCCCAGGTACTCGCGGGTCTCGGCGAAGGGCCCGTCGGTGACCGCCAGCCCCGTCGCGCCATGCCGCAGCGTAGTCGCCGTCTCCACCGTTTCCAGCGCCTCGGAGGCGAGTACCCGCCCGGCCCGGCGCTGGTATTCGTCGTTGGCGAAGCACTCGTCCATCAGCCGCCGGAACTCGGGCTCGGACAGGCTCGACAGGCGCTGGTCATCCACATAGATCAGACAGAGGTACTTCATGGTCGTCTCCCCGCTCGGTGCGCTTGCAGTTACCTCATAGTCGAAGCACGCGGGCGGGAATCGACAGGCGAGCAAAAGTTTTTTTCCCGCGGCAGGGCAGCGGCCCCCGGCGGCCCCGGCACAGGGCTCTGCCACGGCCCCGGCGCCGTTGGTCAGGCGCCGCAGAAAACCTGCAGCGGCGCTTTCAGATTCGTCTCAGAGCTTTCCGAAAGCTCTGACGGGAAGATTGGCCTGGGAAAAAACCCTGACCATGGAGCTCAAGAGAATGAAACTTCGCGCAACCGCCCTGGCTGTCGCAGCCACCCTCGCTGTGCCGGGCTTTGCTTTCGCCGCCAACACCATCAACTTCAGCGGTGAAGTGACCGACCAGACCTGCTCGGCCGTGGTCGACGGCAACACCGACCCGACCGTCATCCTCGACAGCGTGCCGGTCAGCGCCCTGAACGGTTCCGTCGGCCAGACCACCGGCGAGACCAGCTTCACCCTGCAACTGACCGGCTGTGCCGCCCCCAGCGGCGCCGACGAACACTTCACCACCCTGTTCCAGGCGACCAACGCCACTACCTCGGGCAACCTCACCAACACCGCCGCCAGCGGCGCCACCGGCGTGGCCCTGCAGCTGCTTGACGGCCCGGCCGGCACCCCGGTGAACCTGGCAGGCGGCGCGGCCGTGGCCGCCGGTGACATCGTCCTGGCCGACGGTGAGACCAGCGCCAGCTACGACTACGCGGTGCAGTACATCTCCGAAGAAGCCACCGTGACGCCCGGCCCGGTACTCGGCTCGGTGACCTACACCCTGCGCTACGAGTGATACCTCGCGGCACCGTCCCCGGTGCCGCCTTCCCGCATTGCGCCGCGTCGTTCAGGGGTGACCGCACCCCGAACGCCCCGGCAGGACAGATGATCCGGATGAACGCCCTCCCACTGCGCCCGCTGCGCGCGGCGACGCTTGCGCTCGCCCTGCTGGCAGCCTTCACCGCCTCGCTCGCCCAGGCCAGCGTGGTGATCACCGGCACCCGTGTCATCTACCCCGGCGACGCCCGGGAGAAGACCGTGCAGCTGACCAACAAGGATGGCTTCCCCAACGTCATCCAGGCCTGGATCGACATCGACGACCCCGCCTCCACCCCGGATACCGCCAAAGCCCCCTTCGTAGTGAACCCTTCGGTATCACGCATGGCGCCCGGCAGCGGCCAGACCCTGCGCATCCTCTACACCGGCACCGGCCTGCCGCAGGATCGCGAATCGCTGTTCCACCTCAACGTGCTGCAGATTCCGCCCCGCAATGCCGCCAAGGCCGAGCAGAACCAGATGCTGCTGATGCTGCGCAACCGCCTGAAACTGTTCTACCGCCCGGCAACCATTGCCGGCAGCCCGGAGCAGTTGCCCGAGAAGCTGCGCTTCTCCCTGGTGCAGAACGGCAGCAACTGGAGCGTGAAGGTGGAGAACCCCACCGGCTACCACGCCTCCTTCGGCGGCGCGACGCTCAGCGTCGGCGATCGCCAGTGGAAGCTGCAGCCGAGCATGGTCGCGCCCATGGGCCAGGCCCAGTGGCAGGCGCAGAAGCCTTCGGCACTGCCCGCCGGCACGCCGCGACTGTCCGCCCTGCTGATCAACGACTACGGCGCAAGAGTGGAACTTCGCCATGATCTGCCACGTTGACCTCCACCGTGGACCGCTGCTGCCCTTCGCCCTCGGAACCCTCGCCATGGTGGTCGCGGGGCTGGCCCAGGGCGATGCGGACTACCGCTTCGACGACAGCCTGCTGATGGGCTCGGGGTTGGCCGGCGGCAGCCTGGAGCGGTTCAACCGCGCCGATCAGGTGGACCCCGGCACCTACCACGTCGACCTCTATCTCAACGGTCAGTACGCCACCCGCGCCGAAGTGGAAATGCGCCAGCGCGGCGAACGCGCCGAGCCCTGCTTCAGCGAACGCTTCCTGCGTCAGAGCCTGGGTGCGCGCCCCGACCCGAAGGCCGGCAAGGACGACCAGGGCATCTGCCACTGGCTCACCGAGCGCCTGCCGGACTCGACCTGGAACCTCGACACCGCACGCCTGCGCCTGGACCTCTCGGTGCCCCAGGCGCTGCTCGACATCAAGCCGCGCGGCTATGTCAGCCCGGATGAATGGGACGCCGGCAGCACCATGGGCTTCGTCAACTACGACGCCAACCTCTACCGCTCGAGCTTCGAAGACTCCGGCAGCGGCGGCGATTCGGACTACGGCTACCTGGGCCTGAACGGCGGCATGAACCTCGGCCTGTGGCGCCTGCGCCACCAGTCCAACTACACCTATTCCAGCTACGCGGGGAACACCCGCAGCGACTGGAACAGCATCCGCACCTACGCCCAGCGCGCGGTGCCGGACCTGCGCAGCGAACTGACCCTGGGCGACAGTTACACCGAGGGCAACCTGTTCGGCAGCATGGGCTACCGAGGGCTGCGCCTGGCCACCGACGACCGCATGCTGCCCGACTCGCAGCGCCAGTACGCGCCGCAGGTGCGCGGCACGGCCAACACCAACGCGCGGGTCGTGATCAGCCAGAACGGCCGGAAGATCCATGAGACCACCGTGGCGCCCGGCCCCTTCGTCATCGACGACCTCTACGGCACCGCCTACGACGGCGACCTGGACGTGCAGGTGATCGAGGCCGACGGCAGCGTGTCGCGCTTCTCCGTGCCCTTCTCCGCCGTGCCCGAGTCCATGCGCCCGGGCCTGTCGCGCTACAGCGCCACGGTCGGCCAGGCACGCCAGTACGGTGACGGCAACGACCTGTTCGGCGACCTGACCTACCAGCGCGGCCTCACCAACGCCCTCACCGCCAACCTCGGCACCCGCGTCGCCGAGGATTACCTGGCCGTGCTCGGCGGCGGCGTGCTGGCCACGCCCTACGGCGCCTTCGGCATGAACACCACCTTCTCCAGCGCCACCGTGGAGAACAACCAGCGCAAGCAGGGCTGGCGCGTCGGGCTGAACTACAGCAGGACCTTCCAGCCGACCCAGACCACCCTGACCCTCGCCGGCTACCGCTACTCCACCGAGGGCTACCGCGACCTCGGCGATGCACTCTCCGCCCGCGATGCCGACGAACACGGCGACAGCTGGGACTCGAGCAGCTACAAGCAGCGCAACCAGTTCACCCTGCTGGTCAACCAGGGCCTGGGGCAGTACGGCAACCTCTACCTGTCCGGCTCCACCGCCGACTACTACGACGGCAAGAGCCGCGATACCCAGCTGCAGGTCGGCTACTCCAATGTCTGGCGCCAGCTCAGCTACAACCTGTCCTACTCGCGCCAGCAGACCACCTGGTACCGCGACGTGAACGACGACTATGACCCGTCTCAGCCGCCGCAGTACAACCTGCAGCACGGCAGCAACCGCAACAACACCCTGACCCTGAGCCTGTCCATGCCGCTGGGCTCCACCAGCCGCGCACCGAACCTCAGCGCCATGGCCTCGCGGCGCTCCGGCGACAGCAGCGGCAGCACCTACCAGACCGGCCTCAACGGCACCCTGGGCGAAGACCGCACCCTGAGCTACGCCCTCTCCGCCGGGCGCGACAGCGAAGGCCAGGGCACCGACTTCAACGGCAGTGTGCAACAGCAGACCTCGGTCGCCACCTTCAACGCCGGCTACGCGGAAAGCTCCAGCTACCGCCAGGTCAACGGCGGCATGCGCGGCGCAGCGGTGCTGCACACCGGCGGCCTGACCCTCGGGCCCTATGTCGGCGACACCTTCGCCCTGGTGGAAGCCAAGGGCGCCAGCGGCGCCGGCGTGCGCGGCGGCCAGGGCGCGCGGGTGGACAGTAACGGCTATGCCGTGGTGCCCTCGCTCTCGCCCTACCGCTACAACCCCATCAGCCTCGACCCACAAGGCATCGACGAGAACGCCGAGCTGGTGGAAACCGAACGCAAGATCGCCCCCTACGCCGGCGCCGCCGTACTCGTCGAGTTCAAGACCCTCACCGGCCACCCCCTGCTGATCCAGGCCAGGCTGCCCGATGGCCAGCCGCTGCCGCTGGGCGCCGATGTGCTCGACGGCAATGGTGTGAACATCGGCATGGTCGGCCAGGGCGGCCAGGTCTATGCCCGCGCCGAAGGCGAGAAAGGCCGCCTGCGCGTGCAGTGGGGCGAACGCCCGGAAGACGGCTGCCTGCTGCCGTACGACCTCAAGGGCGCCGACGTCGACCAGGTACTGGTCCGCCTGCAGGCAACCTGCCTACCGGAGGCTTCATGAACCCTATCCTGCGCGGCCTGCCGCTGCTCGCCCTGCTGCTTGCGCCCAGCGCCTGGGCCACCTGCTACAAGGTCACCGGCGTCGGAAGCGCCACCACCACTCTCACCTACCAGATCCGCCCCGGCGAGGGCGTGGCCGGCGCCTGGCCGGGGGATGGCGCCTGCGATACCTGTAACGGCTCCCTTGGCCTGCCCAGCGTGATCAACGTCAGCGACGCCAGCTTCCAGCCCGATGGCAGCCTGATCGCCAGCGCCATGTCGCCCATCACCCAGTACGGCAACTCCGCCGGCTACGACGCCGAGCGCGTGTTTTTCCGCTGTGCGGCGGGAGATGCGGTCTACGAGATGTTCTCCACCAATGGCGACGACCTCTACAGCGGCTGGTACCAGGGCGGCGACAGCGTGGGCAACTCCATCGGCCTGACGGCGGCCTACCGCACCGCGTGGCCGAACGTGCTGCTGCGCCTGACCCACGTGGAAACCGGCCAGTACTTCACCGACGTCTGGCGCGAGCGCCAGCTCAGCGGGCTGGATATCGACTCGCGTGGCTTCCAGCTGGTCAAGGCGAAGAACCTCAGCGCGGTACGCGCCGAACTCTTCAGGGCGCCGCTGGAGTCCACTCAGGGCTATTCGCCGAATACGAAATCGCAGCTGTATGGCCGCACCCAGCCCGCCGGTTACATCGCCATCAAGGGGCCGGGGCTGGCCTACCCCACCGTCGGCCAGTCGCACTACGGCAACTACAGCGGCTGGCATTACAACTGGCCGGGCGCCATCGGCCTGTACGGCGACGTCACGCTCAAGCGCTACCCGACCTGTGCCGTCACCAACGTCACACCGCATGTGGTATTCCCATCGATCTCCATCGGTGAGATCAATGCCGGCGCCAACCGCGAGATGCCCTTCCAGGTCGACTTCAAGTGCCAGAGTGGCGTGCTCAGCAGCACCACCCCCAGCACCAGCCAAACTGGCACCAGCGGTACCGCCCTGGGAATCAAGGTCTCCGCCGGAGCGTTGGCGGCCGCCCCTGGCCTGGGCCTGGTGAATGCCAACGGCGGGCTGTCCTACCTGGTCTCCGATCGATACGGCGAGCCGGGTATGGCCCAGGGCGTGGGCATCCGCCTGCTGCGCAATGGCAGCACGATGAACCTGCTGTCCAACGAGGATTCCGCCAACGGCAGCAACGCAGAAGCGCGCGGCTGGTACCCGGTCATCGGCAACGCCTCGAACAAGACAGGTGAAGTGGGCGGTATCTCCCAGTACAGCGAGACTTTCCGCGCCCGTCTGGAAAAGCTCAGCCTCGGCAGCATGCCCACCGTGACCCCCGGCCGCGTGGAAGCCACCGCCCAGGTGGTGATCCGTGTGCAGTAAACGGCTGCTCATCGCGCTGTTCGGCCTCGCGCTGCTGGGGGCCATGGAGGTTCACGCCGGGGTCACTGCCGAGCGTACGCGGGTGATCTTCGATGCAGGCCAGCGCGAGGCTTCGCTGGCGCTGGTGAACCAGAACCCTTACCCGGTCATCGTCCAGACCTGGATCGACGACGGCGATCTCGACGCCGCGCCGCAGACCGCGCAGGCGCCGATCATGCCCCTGCCCCCGGTATTCCGCCTGAACCCCGGTCAGCAGCGCAGCCTGCGCCTGCTCTACACCGGCGAGGCGCTGCCACAGGACCGCGAGTCGCTGTACTGGCTCAACCTCTACGAGATCCCGCCGCAATCCAGCGAGCCGCTGGCCGAAGGACAGTCGCGCCTGACCGTCACGCTGCGCACGCAGATGAAGGTCATCTATCGGCCGCGCTCCCTGGTGAAAGACGCCGAGGAAGCTGCGCGCAGACTGGTCTTCCGAAGGGCCGGCAATGCGGTGCAGGTGGAAAACCCCACCGCCTACTTCATCACCCTGGCCGGCGCCGAAGTGCGCCAGGGCAGCGCCGGTTCGCCGCTACCGGCCGACCTGTTGCCGCCGTTCTCGCAGCGCGTACTGGCGCCAACCCAGGCCTTGCCGGCAAGCGCTGGCGAAGTGCGCTACCTGTGGATCGACGATGGCGGGAACAGCCGGCAGGGCACCGCGCCACTGCGCTGACGACCGAAGCGACGGCCCCCCTGTAGGAACGCGCCATGCGCGCGATCGCGCTCCTGCATCTCTGGTAAGCGGCCTGCTCCTGCAGGCGAAGCGCGGCACTGGGCCTACTGGAACAGATTGGCCATCACACAGAACGTCAGCAGCGACTGGTCGGTATCGACGTCCAGCTTGCGCATGGCGGAGATCTTCTGCGCACTCACCGTCTTCACACTGCGGTTGAGCAGCAGTGCGATGTCACGCACGCTCATCCCCGAGACGAAGTGGCGCAGCACTTCGTACTCCTTGACCGACAGGCTGGCGATACGCCCCTCCACATCGTCGCCGCTGGACAGCACGCTGCTCGAGGACTGCATGCCCGGCCCCCGGTAGATACGGTCCTGGGACAACGCCTTGAGCGCCACCAGGATCTCGTTGAGGTCGCCATTTTTCAGGATCACTCCTGACACGCCCAGGTCGTACAGGCTGGAGAGGATCAACGGATTGGACAGCATGGTGAGGATCAGGATGCGCGTGCCGGGGAAATTGCGCAGCAGGAACTCGATCAGCTTGATGCCGTCGCCATAGGTCTGGTCGCCCGGCATGTTGTAGTCGGTGATGACGATAGCCGGCCGCTGCTCGCGGTACAGGGCCACCAGTTCGCTGGAGTTGTGCGCCTCGCCGATCACCTCGAAGCGATCGTCCCGTTCAATCACCTCGCGAACCCCCATCAGGACGATGGGATGGTCGTCCGCTAGTGCCACTCTGACTTTTTCCATGAGTTTCTTGAGTCCCAACATTTGCGATCGTCGGCCGGCCACAGAGGCACGGCCACTCTTCCAGAGTAGCCCCGGTTACCGGACAGGCTCTCAGAGGCTGGCCAGGGCCGCCTCGATTCGTCCCAGCAGCGCATTGACCGCCGCGGACAGCTCCGGCCCGGCAGGCTGCGCGATCAGCGCCTCCTCCACCGCGCCGCAGGCATCACTCAGGCCATGGGCCTGGACCACCGCGAGTGCGCCGCGCAGGCGGTGCACCTGCTGGCGGACAGTCGCCAGGTCGCCGACCTGCAGGCCGTCAGCCACACCTTGCATGTCCTGGCGCATGGTGCGCAGGAACAGCTCGCGCATCTTCTCCGAGACCTGGATGCGGTCCTGCGCCGGCTCCTGTCCCTGCACCGGGTTTTCCGGCAGCTCTGCCGTCGCATGGCCGCAGACCTTGAGCAAGCCGTCGTGCAGCGTGCGCAGGCTCATCGGCTTGACCAGCCAAGCGTTCATTCCCACCGCCATGCAACGCTCGCCCTCCTCGCGCAGGGCATTGGCAGTGACGCCGATGATCGGCAGCCAGCTGTCCTGGCGACGCAGTTCGCCCACCAGTTCGTAGCCATTCATCACCGGCATGTTCACATCGGTCAGCAGCGCATCGAAGGCGCCGGGCGCCCAACGCTGCAAGGCCTCGCGACCGTTGCTGGTGAGGGTGACGCGGCAACCCAGCTCCTCGAGCTGCTCCTTGAGCAGCGCCTGGTTGATCGGGTTGTCCTCGGCCACCAGGACCCGCAGGCCGAGCTTTCCCAGTCGGGCGACACGGGGAATCTGTCGGGCCTCGCCACCTCCGCCTTGCTGTGCCAGACGCAAGGCCTGGCCGATCCCGGACAGATGGTAGAGGCTGACCTCCCAGCCCAGGACTGAAGCTTGTGGCTGCACGCTGGCCTCGGTCAAAGCATTTACCCGCGCGCCGCTCCATAGCGGCTCATCGCCGGCCTCGAGCAGGTCCAGCAGCACCGCACCAGGCGGAACGTCCAGCGGCAGCTCCTCCTGGACCAGCGCCGAGCCCCCCCAGCAGTCGACCCAGGCGGCCAGGTTCTGCGCCAGCTCCTTCACCGGCGCCCGTACATAAACCGGTTGCGGTAGCAGCGGCGCGTCGTCAACCAATGGCTGAGCGCGCTCCAGCACCGGCAGCGCCAAGGTGAAGGTGAAACTGCTGCCCAGCCCGGTTTCGCTGACCACCCGCAGCTGTCCCCCCATCAGGTCGCTCAGTCGCGCGCAGATCGACAGGCCCAGACCGGTACCGCTGACCGTGTGCTCGTGGCCGTGAGCCTGGTAGAAGGGTTCGAACAGCCGCTGCTGCTGCGCGTCGGACATGCCGATGCCGGTATCGGTCACCTGCCACTGCAAGGCCGTATCGCCCTTTTCGCTGGCCACGATGCGCAGCCGCAGCACCACCCGCCCCAGGTCGGTGAACTTCAGCGCGTTGCTCAGCAGATTGGCGAGAATCTGCCGGATGCGCGCAGCATCGCCACGTACCAGGCCCGGAACGTTCGTGTCGATGCACGCATAGAGCTGCAGCTCCTTGCCCTCGGCCACCCCCGCGTACCCGGCGACCACCTCCTCGGCCAGCTCCAGCGGATTGAATTCCACCGCTTCCAGGGCCATCTGCCCGGCCTCGATCTTGGACACATCGAGGATGTCGCTGATCAGTTGCAGCAAGGTCGAGGACGAGCGCTGGATGGTGGCGAGATAGTCACGCTGCTGGTGGCTCAGCTCGGTCAGCCCGAGCAGCTCCAGGGTGCCCAGCACTCCATAGAGCGGCGTGCGGATTTCATGACTCATGGTGGCGAGGAACACCGATTTCGCTTCGCTGGCGGCATCTGCCGTGAGTTTGGCGTCGGCCAGCATCTGCTGCGCCTGCTTGTGCGCGCTGATGTCGTTGAAGGCACAGAGCACCACATTCTCGCCACGGTAGCGGGTCGGCGCGAAGCTGGCGTGCAGGGCACGCCCTTCCACCTCGAAGACCAGCTCGCCGTTGCCCTCGCCAACCCTTCCGCTGAGGTCCCAGTCGCGACTGATGCGGGTGATGGCCTCGCTGTCGCCCAGCCATTGCTCCGCCAGGCGGTTCTGCATCACCACCTGGTGGCTGCCATGGCGCAGCACGCACAGTGCCACCGGCGCGGTCTGGATTACCGCACGGCTGAAGGCGTCGCTTTCGACGATGTCCAGATGCGCGCGGCGTGCCGGTTTGATGACCCGCCGCGAGTACCAGCGAATGGCGAACCAGCCACCCGCCAGGCTACCGAGGATCAGCGCCAGGGCGCCCAGGAACTGCCACTTGGCGTAACGGAAGAAGCTGGCGTAGCTCAGGCGGTAGAGCGCGGTCCAGCCACCATTGAATTCACTGCGGACCTTGAATACCAGGCCATCGGAGCTGACATTCAGGCCGTCCTGGTAATCCTTCTCGCCGCCGGGGAAGTCGATCAGCACCTGCCCGGCAGGCGAGATCAGCTCCAGCTCGTCGAACACCGGGCGGTCGAGCACCTGCTCAAGGTCGTTGATGCGCCCCAGGTCCAGGAGCGACACGGCGACGACGCGACGGTCCAGGTCCGATTCCCACCACAGCGCATCGGGAAGGTCGAGGCTGACGTAGGCCAGCAGTTCGCGACTCTCACCAGCGGTGTAGGACTGCGCCTGCGCCCAGTGCACCTGGGTATCGCTGCGCTTGGGCGAGCGCTGTTCCAGCGCCTCGCGAACGCTCTCGATCACCGGCAGGTAGTTGACCCGCGTCAGCGGCCGTTGCCCGCGGAAATTGCCGATGGAAGGCACCGCCAGGCTGGTGGGTCCGTGCAGGTCGAGCACCAGCACCTGCGGCGAAGGGAAGGACGAAGTGCTCCAGTAACTGCTGTAGAAGTTCGCCAGCATCACCCCGAAGGAGAAAGTGCCGGGGCGATCCTGCGGGGCGGCGGGGCGCACCTGCTGCGCCAGGGTGAAGGACATGGCGAAGGAAAACTCGCGCCCCTCGTGGATTTCCATGCCGTGTTCGCGGACCAGCATGCGCCGCTGCAGCGGAATCACGTCGAGGTCCTGGCGCTGGGTGGACTCGTCGCTCTGCAAGGCAATGCGGTTGAGGAAGGCCTCATGCTCGTGGATGTCACCCACCAACCGGCTGAAATGGAAATGCACCTTGTCGCGCTCCTCCTGCACCACCCGGCCGAGGGCCCAGTAGCAGGCACCAACCAGCATCAGGGCGAGGGAGACGGCGCACAGCAGCACGACGTTCAGGCGCAGCGAAGTGCTGGCCAGTTTACGAATCGAGCCGTTGTCATGTTCCTTCATGCATAGCATCCGGTGTCGCGGAAAGAGGCGGCGGAGGGCCCGCCGGATACCAGCAGACTGTAGATGTGAGTCAGGCATTAGGCGACCCGACGGGCCTTTCGAGACCGACGATCGCCCTGGCATCTGCGATGATTCTGCCGTGGATCAATGAGCCATCGCGGAGCGTTCCTGGAGCAACTGGCGGGTAAACACGGCCGGCGGCACCGCCTCGGAGAACAGGTAGCCCTGGGCGCAGTCACACCGCAGCCGGCGTAGCAGCGCCAGCTCGTCAGGATGCTCGACGCCCTCGGCGATCACCTCCAGTCCAAGCTGCCGGCCGAGCTTGACGATACTCTCCAGCGCCGCCGCCAGCCCCTCGTCGTCCACGCAACCATGCACCAGCGCGCGGTCGATCTTCAGCTCCGTGAAGGGCGTCGACACCAGGTTGTACAGCGAACTGTAGCCCTGGCCGAAATCGTCCTGGGCGAGGCCGAAACCCTTCATGCGCAAGCGACAAGTGCCGGCGTAGTAGTTCGCCGGGGTCGCCGTGCTGCTGCATTCAAGCAGTTCGAAAACGATGTGCGCCGGTACGCCGCCACGGGCAGCGACGAAGGTCGCAAGCCGGTCCGGCAGCTCCGGATCATCCAGCAGATGGGTCGGCAGATTGACCGCCACCGACAGGTGGAAACCCAGCCTGCCCCAGTCTGCCTGGGCCTGCAGAGCCTGTTCGAGCACGGTCCAGAGCAACGCTTCGTCCAGCCCGGCGGCAGTCAGCGCCGCCATGAAACTGCCCGGCTGCAGCACACCGTGGCGAGGGTGCTCCCAGCGCACCAGCGCCTCCGCCGCGACGATACGGCCGTCGATCAGCGAGGCCTTGGGCTGGAACCACGCACAGAACTGCCGCTGCGCCAGGGCCTGCTCCAACTCCTCACGAGTCGGCACCGGGATCTGCGGTGCGCGCTGCTGCTCCTCGCGTTCCTGGCGTGTCATGAGCTTTTCCAGCAGGCGACGGATCACCGGTGCGCGCGCAGGCTTGGCGATCTGCTCCAGCACGGTGATGCCGTGGGCGCGGGCGACCATGCAGGCACTGCCCATCAGCGGGCGCGAGGCCGAACTCATGATCGCCAGCAGCGGCGGATGGCTCAGTGCGGCCAGCCGCTGGATCAACTGCACACCGTCAAGGCCTGGCATCATCAGGTCGCTGACCACCAGGTCGAAGCGTTCCTGCTCCAGCCAGCGCAGTGCCTCAGCGCCATCCTCGGCGGCGCGCAGGTGCACTACGCCCTGCTCGCGGAACAGATTGAGCAGGTACTCCCGCTGGAAGGGCTGGTCTTCGACGATCAGGATTCGCTGATGTCGCACGGCGGCACCTCCGCGGGCAGGCTGGTCAGGCATTGGCGCAGGGTGCGCAGGTCCACCGGTTTGAGCAGGCAGAGGTTCATGCCGGCAGCGAGGCAACGTTCGTTCTCCTCGTGCATGGCGTTGGCCGTGGCGCCGACGATCGGCCCTCGATAGCCGCGCTGGCGCAGCGCACGGGCCAGTTCGTAGCCGTTGATATGGGGCATGTTGACGTCGGTGAGCACCACGTCGAAAGCATCGGGCTGCCAGCGCGCCAGCGCCTGCCGGCCATCGGCGGCGAGCTCGACTGCGCAACCGAGCATCTCCAGCTGGTCGCGCAGGATCAGCTGGTTGATCGGATTGTCCTCCACCAGCAACACGCGCAGGCCGAGGCCGATATCGGGCAGTGTCTCAGCCAGGCGCGCGCCCTCGCCACTGGTGCAGCCCTGCGCCGCCGCCAGTGCACGACGCAGTCCTTCCAGGTTGTAGCGGCCCACATGCCAGTCGCAGCCTTCCTGGCGTGGCTGCTCGCCGCCCAGGTCGGTCACCAGCACCCGGCAGCCCCGCCAGGCAGGCAGCGGCTTGCGGTCATGGGGATTGAAGCGCAGGTCCACCAGCACGCTGGACGCATCTTCTTCGAGCGGCTGGTCGGTGGCCACGACCTGGGCCCGCGCGCCCCAGCGGGTAATCCAGCCGCAAAGGCTATCGGCCAGTTCGCGGGTCGGCGCGTGCACCCACACCATCGCATTGCACAGCCTCGGAGCGCCGGACGTCTGGCGATCCACGCATTGCAACGGCAGGCTGAGGGAAAAGCTGCTGCCCAGCCCCACGTCGCTGACCACCCGCAGCTGCCCGCCCATCAACTCGGTCAAGCGCCTGCAGATCGACAGGCCGAGCCCGGTCCCGCCTGCCATGCGGGCGTTGCCGGAAACCTGGTAGAAAGCGTCGAAGAGGTTCTCCTGCTGGTCCTCGGGAATGCCGATGCCGGTGTCGGCTACCTGCCAGTGCAGGGTGTCGTTCCAGCCTTCGCCGGTCTCGGCGCGCACGCGCAGCACGATGCGTCCGCTGTCGGTGAACTTCACCGCATTGCTCAGCAGGTTGTTGAGGATCTGGCGGATGCGCGTAGCGTCGCCCAGCACCCGCTCGGGCATCTGCGAGTCACAGCAGGCATAGATCTGCAGGCCCTTGGCGCGAGCCGCAGCAGCGTACGACTGAACGCTGTCGAGGGTGAGTTCCAGCGGCGAGAACTCCACCGGTTCCAGGCCCAGCTGGCCGACTTCGATCTTCGATACATCGAGCACATCGCTGATCAGCTGCAGCAGGGTCGAGGACGAGCGCTGGATGGCGCGCAGGTAGCCCGACTGCTGGTGATCCAGCGCCGTGCGGCCGAGCAGCTCCAGGGTGCCCAGTACACCGTACAGCGGTGTACGGATTTCATGGCTCATGGTCGCCAGGAACAGTGTCTTGGCCTCGTTGGCGGTGTCGGACAGGCGCTTGGCTTCGGCCAGCGCCGCCTCGGTCTGCTTGCGCGCGCTGATATCGCTGAAAGCGCAGCAGAGCACTTCCTCGCCCTTATAGCGGGTCGGCGTGTAGCTCAGGTACAGGTGCCGGCCGGTATGGGTTTCCACCTCTTCCGAGCCACCCTCCTCGCCACTGCTGAAGCCGCGTTCCAGCCAGCCATGGCTCCAGTAACGACGTTCGTCGCCACTGCCCAGCCATTGCTGGGCGAGGCGGTTCTCCAGCACCACCTCGGCATCGCTGCGCCGCAGCACACAGAGCGCCACCGGCGCGGTCTGGATCATCGCGCGGGAGAACCCCTCGTTCTCCACCAGCGCAGTGAGGCGGTGCTGCGCCGGGACGATCAGGCGCCGGTTGATGCGCCGGCACATGCCCCAGACCAGCAACGAGCAGCCCAGCAGGAAGGCGAGCGATGCGAGGATCCTGGGCCACATCGGCAGCAGCAGGTCGTAAAGGTTGAAGTAGTAGATCAGCGACCAGTCGGAGCTGCCCAGGTGCTTGAGCAGCGCCAGGTGGCTGGGCAGCAGGCCGGGCCCGCTGAAGGCGAAATTGTCGCCATCCCACAGGTCGCTGAACTGCAGGCCGAGCTGCGGCGCCACCGCGCTGCCGAGGATCGCCCGGTGATCGCGATCGAGCAGCAGGAAACGCCCGGCCTCTGGCACACCGAAGGCAGCGGAGAGGTCGGCGCCGAACAGCTCGAGCCCTAGCCAGCCGTTGTCCTGCTCGCTGGTCACGCGGGTGAACAGGTACTGCCGCGCCTGCGGGTCGGTGGGGTCGGCGAGCCAGCGTACCTGTCGCTCCTCTCTCGGCGTACCGGGTTGCGCCAGCGCCTCGAGCACCGACGGCGGCACCACAGCGTTGAGCGCAGGCGCCCCGTACAGCCGGTTCACCGAGCGATCCGGTTCAGGGGAGACATAGATCAGGTTCAGCCGCTTGGCTTCCATCTCCGCCAGGTCGCGCCCGGACAGCGCCAGGCTCCAGCTGGAACCGGGTTCGCCGAGGGTGACGAATATCTGCTCGTGGGGCGGCACCGGCACACTCAACTGACGCCACTGCACCAGCGGCTCACGCAACTTCCAGGTCACGCCCCGGCTGATGTGCTCCAGCAGCGACTCGCGCTGGCCGAGATAATCCTGAGCCTCGTACATGGCCGCGTTCATCTGCCGGCGCAACTGCGACACCTCGCTATTGAGGCTCGCAGCAAGGAACAGGCTGAGGGTGAAGAAAAGGCAGGCGATCACCACCCAGGCCAGCAGACGAAGGAGCTTTCGGGCCGCCTTCGGGGTGGAAAAGGACGAATCCTGACGACGAAGGAACTGCTTGAGTTTCATGGCCGCCAGCCTCTCGAACAGCCGACGAATAGAACATCAGACAAATCTAAAAAGTTCGAAACCGGAACAGATTAGGCACTTGGAGAGCCTGACTCTTCAGGGTGTTTTCCAGGCATCGTCCGGCTGAGCGTCTATCTTCCTCGCCTGGGCGCTCGAATTTTTTCGACCCTTTGCAGGTGGTGAACGCCTGGCCAGTCCTCTTGCCCGCAAGGGGGGCCGGCAAAGCGGCGGGACAGAGCACCAGCGGCTCACCTGCCGCCATTCATCGGAGAGTTTCCCAGTGGGTTTGCAACTTTCCGGTCAGCCGCCGAGCAACCCGCTAGCCCGCTGCACCCGCCGCTCCGTCGCTGCCTCCAGCACCTGCCAGCCGCGCCCGGCGCTGGCCAGGGTGAACCATTTGCGCGCGCGGGTGATGCCGGTGTAGACCAGCTCGCGGGTGAGGATGGGGTTGAGGCTGTCGGGCAGCAGCAGCGCGGCGTGGGTGAACTCCGAGCCCTGGGATTTGTGCACGGTCATGGCGAACACGGTTTCCACCGCCTGCAGACGGCTGGGCAGGATCCAGCGGATGGCGTCGGTGCCATCGCCCGCCGGGAAGGCCACGCGCGCCACCCAGCGCACCGAGCCGTCGTCGGCCGCCTGCGGCAGTGCCAGGGTGATGCCGATGTCGCCGTTCATCAGGCCCAGGCCGTAGTCGTTGCGGGTGACCAGCACCGGGCGACCGGCGAACCAGCCGTTCGCCGAAGGGATCAAACCTTCGCGTTGCAGCAGGTCGCCGATCAGGCTGTTCAACCCCTCCACGCCCCAGGGCCCGCGACGCAAGGCGCAGAGCAACTGGAACTGGCCGTGGGCTTCCAGCACCTGCCTGGCCCAGCCATCCAGCGCGGTCTGATCGGCGTTGTCCGCCGGGCGCGAACCGCTGACGACGCGCAGGTAGTGGGCGTAGCCGACCGGGCCGAACAGGTCGGCACCGCGCCCGCCATCGATCACCAGGTCACGCAGGCTGCGGGTTTCCTGGGCATCCACGGCAATGCGGGCGAGGTCCTCGTGCTGCGCCTTCCACACCTGGCGCAGGGCCGGGATATCGCCGGCGTTGACCGCTTCGGCCAACTGGCCGATGCCGCTGTCGGCGCTGAAGCGGTGGCTGTGGCGGAGCATGGCCACGGCTTGGTCGAGGTCGCTGCCGGAGGTGTCCAGCAGATTGGGGTCAATGGATTCGCCGGTCACCGCTTCCAGCCAGTCGCGGGTGGCCGGGCGGTAGTGGCCTTCACGGGCGCGGCTGCACAGCTCGCCGAGCACCGCGCCGGCTTCCACCGAGGCCAGCTGGTCCTTGTCACCGAGCAGGATCAGCCGTGCGCGCGGCGGCAGCGCGGCGAGCAGCGAGGCCATCATTTCCAGGTCGACCATCGAGGCTTCGTCCACCACCAGCAGCTCCAGCGCCAGCGGATTGCCGGCGTGGTGGCGGAACTGGCGGCTGTCCGGCCGGCTGCCGAGCAGGCGGTGCAGCGTGGTGACTTCCGTCGGGATCGCCTCGCGCGCGGCTTCGCCATTGGCCAACCCTGCGAGATCGAGGCGCTGCACGGCACCGGCGATGGATTCGTTCAGGCGCGCGGCGGCCTTGCCGGTGGGCGCGGCGAGGCGGATGCGCAGCGGTCTCCCGCCCTCTCCCAGCGCCAGGCTTTGCAGCAGGGCGAGCAGCTTGACCACGGTGGTGGTCTTGCCGGTGCCGGGGCCGCCGGTGACGATGCCGAAGGCATTGCCGGCAACCAGCGCGCAGGCGAGTTTTTGCCAGTCCGCCGGCGCGCCGGCTTTTTTCGGGAACAGCGCATCCAGCGCCTGACGTAGTTGGGCAGCGGGTAACCCGGCACGCAACGCATCGCCCTGCTGCAGGCGCTGGTCGATCCCGGTGCGCACTTCGCGCTCGTACTGCCAGTAGCGACGCAGATACAGACGACGTCCGGACAGCACCAACGGCGTATCGCCGGGGCCGTCGCCAACCAGTCGCGGATCACTCAGCACGGCACGCCAGGCGTTGAGGTCGAAGCCGTCCAGCAGTACACCGGGCAGCTCCGGCGCGTCCTTGGCCGAATCGCCTTCGGGCGGGAGGGACAGGGCGAAACGGCTGTCGGCCAGGGTCGCTTCCAGGTCAAGGCAGACGTGCCCGCGACCGAGCTGGTGACTGGCCAGCGCGGCGGCGAGGATCAGCAGCGGATTGGCGTCGGGCGAGCGCTCGACCAGGAAGATCGCGAAGGCGCGGTCCAGCTCGCGCAGCCAGCCGCGCTCGGCCCAGCGACCGATCAGTTCAAGCATCTGGGCGGTGCTCTTCATGCCGGCACCTCCGCGCGGAACAGGCGGTCCAGCTCGTCCATCAGTGCCTTCGGCGGGCGCTCCAGGTACATGCCCTGGGTCGCCGAGGAACTGCCGCGCAGGAACAGATACATCGCGCCTCCGATATGGCGGTCGTAGTCATAGTCGGGCAGGCGCGCCTGCAGCAGCCGGTGCAGGGCGAACAGATAGAGCGCGTACTGCAGGTCGTAGCGGTGCTCCAGCAGTGCCTCGCGCAGCGCGCTTTGTGTGTAGGCTTCGTCGTCGGCACCCAGCCAGTTGGATTTGTAGTCGGCCACGTAGTAGCGGCCTTCGTGCTCGAACACCAGGTCGATGAAGCCCTTGAGCATGCCGTTGAGCAGGTTCGCCTGCAGTGTCGGTCGAGCCACGCCGCCGAGCGTATGGCGAGTCACGGCGGCGTCGAGGCGCTGGCTGTCGACATGGCGGGTGGAGAACCAGAACTCCATTTCCTTCTGGAAGGTAGTCAGCCCGGCGAGGCTGACCGGTGCCGCACCAGGCACGCGGAAGACCGTGCGCAGGTACTGCCCGAGCCAGCCGGTGAGCGGCTCGATCCACTCTTCCCAGCCGCGCACGGCGCAGCGCCGGGCGATCTGGTCGCGCAGCTGTTCTTCGTCGGCGTTGAAGCCTTCGTCGGCAGCCCACTCCAGCAGGCCGTGGAGGAAGCTGCCGGGGTTCGCGCCGCGCGGGAAGGCGTGCAGGCTGAAGGGTGCGGGCACAGCTTCCAGCTCGCGGTGTTCTTCCAGGCTGCTTTCGCGCAGCAGGTCTTCGCCGGCGCTGATGGGTTCGTCGGCGGCCGGTGCGGGAGCGATCTCACTGTCGTCTTCGGTGGCCAGCGTCGCCAGCGCGGAATAGCTGGCGATCCACCATTTCTCAGCCACCCGGCGGCGCGGCTCGCGGGCCGCGCCCAGCTCGCCGGCCTGCAGGCCAACGAAAAGCTCAGTGCCGACTTCCGGTGCGGGTTCCAGGGCGATTTCCGTGTGATCAACCTGCAAGTCACTCAGACGCGCAGTCACGTCCTCGACGCTCAGCGCGTTGCCGCCGCCGAGCAGGTAGCCCATGGCGCCCTTGTGCAGTTCGGGGCTTTTACTGTTGCTCATCACCAGCGGCGCCATGCCCAGCCACACGGCGTGGCGCGCACGGGTCAGGGCCACGTAGAGCAGGCGCATGTCCTCGCTCAGGCGCTCGTCGTTGGCCAGCTGGAACGCGGCCTTGGCCAGCTCCTTGTCGCGGGACAGTTCGACTACTCGCGACTCGCCGGACTGGAAGCTCGGCGGCGTGCCGCTCTTGCCGTCCAGCTCGCGCCAGGTGCAGATGAAGGGCAGCAGTACCAGCGGGTATTCCAGGCCCTTGGACTTGTGGATGGTCACCACCTTGATCAGATCGGCGTCGCTCTCCAGGCGGAGAATTTCCTCGCTGGACGGGCTCTCCAGCTGCTCGGCAAGTACCCGCAGCAGCGCATGCTCGCCATCCAGCTCCACGGCCTCGCGCTGCAGCCACTCGGCCAGGTGCAGCAGGTTGGTGAGGCTGCGTTCGCCGTCGGTCTCGCGCAGCAGGCGCGCCGGCAAAGCGAAGTCGGCGAGCAGGCGGCGCAGCATCGGCAGCACGCCCTGCTGCTGCCAGAGCATGCGGTAGTCGCGGAAGCGCAGCACCATCTCCTCCCAGAAGCGTTCGTCCTGGTTCAGCCGCTCCAGGGTCGCCCAGTCCAGCGCCAGGCTGCGGGTCGCCAGGGCGATGCGCAGGGCACCATCGTCACCAGGATCGGCGCAGGCGCGCAGCCAGTGCAGCAGGTCGACGGCTTCGGGACTGTCGAATACCGAATCGCGGTCGGACAGGTAGACGCTGGCGAGCCGGCGTTTGGCCAACTCGCCGCGCACGGCTTCGGCTTCGCTGCGACCGCGCACGAGGATGGCGATATCCGCCGGGCGCAAGGCGCGCCATTGGCCATCGGCGTCGCGGAAACCGCTCTGCGCGGAGCTCAGCCAGCGCTGGATGGCACTCGCGCTGCGCTCGGCCATCTGCTGGCGGTACAGCGTGGAGCCGCAGACCTGGCCGTCGTTGTCCAGTTGCCAGAAGGTCATGGCCGGCGTTTCGCTGCCTTCAAGCAGCAGCGTCTCGTCACGGCCTCGCGCGTCGACATTGAGGAACGGCACCGGGTTTTCCTGGCCTTCCACCGCGAAGCGGAAGGCACCGCGCGGGTGGCCTTCGGCGAACAGGAAGCAGCGGTTGGCCGCCTTGACCATGGCCAGCGTGGAGCGGTAGTTGGTGCCCAGCGTGTAGTGCCGCCCAGCGGTGGCAGCGCGGGCACGCAGGTAGGTGTGGATGTCGGCGCCACGGAAGGCGTAGATCGCCTGCTTGGGGTCGCCGATCATGAACAACCCGAGGTTTCGCGGGTTTTCGCCGATGCGGTAGACGCGCTCGAAGATGCGGTACTGCAGCGGGTCGGTGTCCTGGAATTCGTCGATCAGCGCGATCGGGAACTGCTCGCGGATGCGTTCGGCCAAGCGCTCGCCACCGCTGCCGGCCAGGGCGCGGTCAAGGCGCACCAGCAGGTCGTCGAAGCCCAGTTCGGCGCGCTTCTGTTTTTCCACTTCGAGGTTGTGCCGTACTTCGCCCAGGGCGTGCAGCAGCAGTTGCGGGGCGATCTCCGGGCGCTGCTCGGTACGCTCGACCCAGGCATCGATGGCCAGCAGCGCGGGGTGCTCCGGCACCGCGGCCTTGGCTTTCACCTTGATCCGCGTCTGGCCGAACTTGGCAAGATTCTCCGGCGCATCGGCGCCTTCGCTCCAGGCATCCAGCGCTTCGATCCAGCCGGCAAACACGGCGTCGTCATCCTTGCCGCGATAGCTGTTGCCGTTGAGGTCGCCGCGCAGGTTGCGCAGCAGTTCGGCGACGCCCTGGCGATCCGCCGCCCAGGCTTCACGGGCGCGGGTTTCGGCGGCAGCGAGTTCATCGTAGAACCGGCCGGTGTCCTCCAGCAGTTCGGCCAGCGAGGCCGGGGCCGTCAGCGGCTGGTCGGCGTAGCGGAAGCCGGTCTCCTGCGCCGCCAGCAGCGGTTGCAGGGCGCGGGCCAGCGTTTCGGGGCCGGCGTAGCAATGGCGCACGGCGTTGGCCGCCGCTACGCCCAGCGGGTAGAAGTTGCGTCGCCAGTAGTCGCGCACAGCTTCGGCGAGCAGTTCGCTCTGGTCGGCGGCGAGGTCCTGGGTGAACAGGCTGCCGCTGTCGAAGGCGTGCTCGCGCAGCATGCGGTAGCACCAGCTGTGGATGGTGGAGACGGCGGCTTCGTCCATCCATTCGGCGGCCAGTCGCAGCAGGCGCGCGCAGCCGGGCCAGCGCTCGGCGGCGTAGCTGTCGCGCAGCTTCACCAGCAGGCCGTCGTGTTTCTGCTCGGGCTCGGCGAAGCAGCGCGCGGCTTCGCCCAGGCGCGCGCGGATACGCTCGCGCAGTTCCTGGGTCGCGGCCTCGGTGAAGGTCACCACGAGGATTTCCGGCGGGCTCAATGGCCGGCCGAAGGCGGCCTGCTCGCCGCCGTGATCGAGCACCAGACGCACGTAGAGCAAGGCGATGGTGAAGGTCTTGCCGGTGCCGGCGCTCGCTTCGATCAGCCGGCTGCCATGCAGCGGGAACTCAAGAGGGTTGAGCTCGACGGCGCTCATTGTTCGGCCTCCTTGCGCTGCAGAATCGCGAACAGTGGCCCGTACAGTTTCTCCGCCCATGCAGCGAATTCCTCGCTGGCGTTGAGCGCGGCGAAGTCCGGATAGACCCGCGCCAGCGCCGCGGAGGACGCCGCCTCGCCGCTCAGGTTGAAGCCGCCGTCGTAGCGCTTGGCAGCTTCGCGGGTGGCACGCTCTTCGTCATCCCCGGCGGCCAGCCAGGCGAAAGCCGCCTTGCAGGCGACCGGCAGCGGGCGGCTCATGCCCTGGAACCAGGCCTCCAGCAGTGCATCCAGTTCAGCGCGGGCGTCCTGCACCGACAGCGGCGGGAATTCCAGGGTGCCGGTCAAACCGACGAGCACGCTGGTGACCGGTTCGCCGCACAGCTGCAACGCGAGGTGGCGTACCCACGGGCGCACCAGCCCGTGCCATTTGTAGCCCTTGCCTTCATGCAGCTTGCCGCTGACCAGTTGCAGGCTGGCGAGCTGGCCACCGGCGTTGCGGCGCAGGCCGCCAAGCCAGTCAGTCAGGTGGATGCCGGCATGTTCGTGGTTGAACTCGCGCTGTTCGTCTTCCACCTGCGACCAGTGCTCCAGCTGTTCGCGGTAGCGCGCCAGCAGGTCGTGCAACGGTGCCACCAGCGCCTGGGCGGAGAAGTCACCGAAGGCCGCCAGCGGCAGCCGGCCTTCGCGGCGCAGGCGCTCGACCTGGGCGGTCAGTTGCGCCGCCAGTTGATCTTCCTGCCAGTGCTGCTCCACCCACGGGCGCAGGCGCTCGCAGAGTTCGAACTGCAGTTGCCAGACATCCAGTCCGTTCAGCTCGAAGGGTTCCTCGTCCTGGCCGGTCAGTTGCTCCTCGCCGAAGCGCACCTTGAGGCGCTGCAGGAAGAAGGCGCCGACCGGGTTGGCGAGGAAGTCCGAAACCACGCGCAGGCCGATGGGGGCGTCGAGCACCGGCGGCGACAGCGGCGCGTCGTTCGCCTCGCCCTCGTGCTCGCGGTGCACATCGCGCCACTCGCGGGCGTAGGTATAGAGGCCGTCGATGCCCTGCACCGAGGGCGCGTCGAAATAGGCGCGGCTGAAGGGTTGCAGAGGGTGCTCCAGGGTCAGTCCGTGCAGCAGGTCGCTGTCGTTGGCGCCGTGCCAGCCGGCAGCGAGGTGGTCGCGCAACTGGCCGACCAGCACGGACGGCGGGCGCTCGCTGTTATCGCGGATGCTCCGCCCAACCCAGCTGACGTAGAGCTGGCGGCGCGCGGAAAGCAGGGCTTCGAGCAGCAGATAGCGGTCGTCCTCGCGACGCGAACGGTCGCCGGGACGGTAGTCGTTGCGCATCAGGTCGAAGTCCAGCGGCGACTGCGGGCGCGGATAGTCACCGTCGTTCATGCCCAGCAGGCAGACCAGCTGGAAGGGAATCGCGCGCATCGGCATCAGGGTGCAGAAGCTCACCGCGCCAGCGAGGAAGCGCTGGTTCAGGCCGCCGGCATCCAGCCCGCTGAGCCAGGCCTCGCGCACCACAGAGAGCGGCAGCGGATCGTTGAAGCCGGCGTGGCCGCAGGTTTCCAGCCAGCCTTCAAGCAGGTCCAGCAGTTGCTGGCGGAGCAGTTCGTCGTGGTCGTCGGTGACCCGGAAGAAGTCTTCCAGCAGACTGCGCAGGCGTTGCACCCAGGTGGTCGGGTCAGCTTCCTCGGCAAGCAGTTCGCAGGCCTTTTCCAGCGCGCCGAGCAGCCCGGCCAGCGGGCCGAGGGCGGCGGCGTCGAGGCCGCCGATTTCCGCGTACGGCTGGATGCCCTGGAAGGCATCGCCCTCACCCACCGCGAAGCCCAGCAGCATGCGCCGCAGGCCGAAGCGCCAGCTGTTGGCCTCGGCGGCGGCGGGCAGGCCGAGACGTTCGCGCTGCTGGCCGTCGAGGCCCCAGCGCACACCGGCGCCATCGATCCAGCGGCGCAGCAGCGGCAGGTCGGCGTCGGCCAGGCCGAAGCGCGCGCGCACGGCGGCGACGTCCAGCAGGTCGAGGATTTCACTCACCGCGAAACGGCTGTCAGGCAGCCGTAGCAGGTGCTCCAGCGCCACTAGCAGCGGCTCGCGGCCGCGCTGTCCCTGGTCGGCCAGGGTGTAGGGGATGAAGCGTTTGTCGTCGCGGGCGATCTGGCCGAACACGGCTTCGATGTGCGGTGCGTAGGGGTTGATGTCCGGGACCATGACGATCACGTCGCGCGGGCGCAGCGTGGGGTCGGCGTCGAAGCGCGCGAGCAGTTGGTCGTGGAGGATTTCCACTTCGCGCTGGGCGCTGTGGGCGACGTGGAAACGCACCGAGTCGTCGGCCTGCGGGTCGACCGCGGGCCAGTGTTCGCGGGTCTCGTTGATCGGCCGCAGTTCGAGGATGTCGTCCTGCAACTGGCCGAGCAGGCTGCCCGGCTCCACTTCGCTGAACAGGTCGATGCGCCCGTTGCTCACTGCCCCCAGACGCGCGCGGTAGCTTTCCGGATCGTCGTACTGGTCGAGCAGGTTGATGTAGTCGCGGCCCTGCTTGCCCCAGGCGGCCAGCAGCGGCTGGGCGTACTGGTGCTGCTGGTCGTCGCTGAGCAGCTCCGGTGTGCCAGCGCGGCGGCGCTGGCGACGGTATTCGTGGCGCAGCAGGTCCTTGTCGGCAACGATGTCGGCCCAGTGGTGGCGGCACGGGTTGTGTACGCAGAGCAGCACCTGGGCGTGGCGCGCCAGCACGGCGAGGGCTTCCACCGTCTGCGCAGGCATGGCGGAGATGCCGAACACCACCACGCGGCGCGGCAGGTTGGGCAGCAGGGTGTCGGCGCCCTTCAGCTTCTCGATGAAGCGCCCGTGTACGCCGGCCCGGCTGGTGGCCAGGCCTTCGTGGCCGACATCGTCGAGCAGCGCGCGCCACAGGGCGGCCTGCCAGCGGTTGTCGGCCTCCAGCTCGCGTACTGTGCCATTGGCCAGGCGCAGCTGATCGACACCTCGGCTCCAGTCCTCCAGCCAGTCGGCACGGTAGACCTGATACTGGTCGAACAGGTCGGCCAGGCGCTCGGCCAGTTGGTGGCGCTTGCGCAGGTCGGCGTCGTCGGCGAGGAAGCGTTGCAGGGTGGCGAACTCGTCGCGTTCCAGCAACGTCGGCAGGAGGCGCATCAGGCGCCAGGTCAGCGGGCCCTTGTCGAGCACCGACACTTCGGGGATTTCATCGCGGCCCAGCGCTCCCCGATAGGCGCGCCAGAGGAATTGCGCGGGCAGTTGCACGTCCAGTGCGGCAGTGACACCGCAGCCGCCCTCTTCCACGTCGCGCCCCAGCGCCAGCTTCAGCCACTGGGCGATGCCGTTGCTCTGCACCAGGATGACTTCGTTCTCCAGCGGTGCCAGCGGGTGCAGGCTCATCCACTGCACCAGCAGGTCGCGCAGCGCTTCCGGATGGTTGCCGTGGATCACCATCAGGCCGGGGGTCAATCGCTGCTCGCTCATCGTGTCTCCTGGTGCGGAGCGGGCAACTGGGAGCGCCCGCCGGGGATGAGGGGCATTTCACCAAAAAAGCGGGCGGGCAGGGCAGTTTTTTGCAGCGCCGATCAGGCGGCGACGGCACCCTGCTCCCAGACTTTGCGGATGGAGCAGGCGATCTCCTCGCGAAGGGCTTCGCGGCGGCGAAACTCGCTGCGCCGCTGGCTCTTCACCTCAGCGATGTCGCGCACCGGTTCGCGCGCAGGCAGGCGGTACCAGTAGCGGCCGTGGCGGTTGGCCTGGGACTCCCGCCAGAAGGCGTCGTAGCTGGACTTGAGCTTGTGCGAACAGGTGTGTGCGGAGTCACTGATGCCCAGCAACTGGCGGCCGCCCATCTGCTCGCCCAGCGTGTAAAGAGCGGTGAGCAGGAGGCTCTTGGGACGCAGGCCGAACATTTCCTTGCCCAGCCATTTGACGGTGCCTTCATCCATCGTCGTGCGAGGCCCCTGTAGCCCACCGATCAGCAGCTGGTCATTCTTCCCGAGGGTGAAACTCAGCGAGTACAGGCGCTCGCCGGCACCATTGCGCAGGTACAGACCCAGCTCTCCCTCACGGCAGAAGTCCGAGGGTTCCAGCAGCACGTCCAGCACATCGCCGCTTTTCAGGGGGACCTGGCTCAGATGCACCGGCCCCAAGGCCAGCAACCTGTCTCTCCAGACGCAGGGCAGGCAATCCACCTGCGAATAGTGCTCCAGCAGCGCAGCGAGCCGGCGCCGGACGCTCCAGTGACGGCACAGGTACTTTCGCCAGTGCTTCTGGGCGGGCGGCAAGCCATTCCGGTAGGGCTCCGACAGCACCGGCATGCGCTGGATACAGCGCGACCAGCGCCAGTGCAGGAGGGGGAACAGGGTGGCGGCCAGCGCACGCTGGCCGGTCTTGCGAATGGTTTTCCAGCGCATGAGTCAGAGGGGTCCGTTGCGGGATGAAGCGGCGCACTCCTGCGCACGCGAATGAAAAGCGCGTCAGTGTGGTCGTGAACGTCCCGGTGGGGGATCGGCTCCCCCGCCGCCGTGCTGAGTGATCTTTCCGATCAGCTCACAGCAAAGTCCGACGCGCATCGGGTCGCTTTCGCAGATGCTCGATGGCAATCCACCGCTATGCTCTGGAGTGGTACCCCGACGCCCCGACATGGAGACCAAGATGGGCAAGAAGAGCAAAGCCAAGAGTCAGGCTGTAGAACCGCAAGGCAAGATGAAGAACAGCGAGTACGAGGAACACCTGCGCAAGCTGTCCGTGGAACTGGTCAAGCTGCAGGAATGGGTGGTGCACAAGGGTCTGAAGGTCTGCATCGTTTTCGAAGGTCGCGACGGTGCCGGCAAGGGCGGCACCATCAAGGCGCTCACCGAGCGCGTCAGCCCGCGAGTATTCCGGGTGGTGGCGCTGCCCACGCCCACCGAGCGCGAGAAGTCGCAGCTCTACGCCCAGCGCTACATCAAGCACCTGCCCTCAGCCGGCGAGGTGGTGATCTTCGATCGCAGCTGGTACAACCGCGCCGGCGTCGAGCGGGTGATGGGCTTCTGTACCGAAGAGCAGGCCGACAAGTTCCTCGCCGTGACCCCGATGTTCGAGCGCATGCTCACCGAGTCGGGGATCATCGTGCTGAAGTTCTGGCTGGAGGTCAGCCCCGAGGAGCAGGAACGCCGCCTGAGGGACCGCATCACCGACGGCCGCAAGATCTGGAAGCTGTCGCCGATGGACGTGAAGTCCTTTACCAAGTGGGACGAATACACCCGCGCCCGCGACCTGATGTTCGCCGCTACCGACTCGCCCTGGGCACCCTGGATCGTGGCACCGTCCGAGGACAAGAAGCGCGTGCGCCTGAACGTCATCAAGCACATCCTCAAGCACGTGCCGTACAAGGAAATCCCGCGCGAAGAAGTGAAGCTGCCCAAGCGCGGCAGGATCGGCAAGTACAAGAGCCCGGACTATCCGTTCCACTACATCGACGAGGTCTTCTGAGGCCAACCGGGCCGGCACCCGCCGGCCCCGGATCGATTTGCGCTAAGCGCATCGCTTGCCTGAAACCCGCACGTCTATAGGCAGCCAGGGGCCAGCATCCGCGAGCTCCCTGGCCACGCCCGCTGCGACCGCCCATCCGGATTTCCGACAGTATTCCTCAATCGACGCCATAGGCCACGCCTATTTGCTGGCGCCAGAGCCCTGACCTAGGCCTGTGCCTGCGATGTACGCCGTGACTTTCCGCGACAACAACGAAGAAGAGGAAGGCTGATGAACACGCCAGTACGGAACCGACGGAGCCTGATCGCCCTGTCGATGGCCATGGCCCTGCACAGCGGGGCGGCGGGCGCCGAAGAGAAACTCCCGTCCAGTTACGCCCCGACTCAGACCGACGATTTCGCCAGCGTGATGAAGCGCATGACGGCGGAGAAACCGAAGATCGCGCAAGCCCACAAGAGCCTGCTCGAACAACGCTACGACCTCGCCGACAAGCCGGCCAAGGGCGCGACCATGTCGCGCGGCAAGCCGGTGCAGGAAGGCGTACGGGTGAAGCTTCCCGAAGGCACCAGTTGGGACGACCTGGCGAAACGCTCACCCGATGAAATCCGCGAGAAGGGACTGTTCCCCGGCGGCTTCCTGCCGCTGCCGCATCCCAACCATCCCGAGGGTGGGATGGTCTTCCCGCACTTCCTCATCGAGGAGATCAACCAGCAGGAAAAACGCGACCTGACCCGCTTCGACCTGGACTTCGACCTGCCCGACCACTTTCTCCCGGAATTCCCAGCGCCGATCTACCTGACCACCCGGCCGGACCTGGGTGACGTATCCAAGGGCAAGCAGATCACCCTGTTCAACTACTACGAGACCTTCGCCGGCATCCTCAACCCGAAACAGCTCGAAGGTCTCCGCCTGCTGCTCACGCCCTTCGCCCAGCAGCAGTTCAACCAGACCGATGATCGCCGCAGCGCGTTGCCCAGCCGGGGCGTGGCCTGTTTCGACTGCCACGCCAACGGCCACACCAACGCCGCCACGCACCTGGCTGGAGACGCGCGGCCGCAGGCGTTCCGCCACCGCATCGATACGCCGTCACTGCGCGGGGTGAACGTACAGCGGCTGTTCGGCTCGCAGCGGGCTCTGAAGACGGTGGAGGATTTCACCGAGTTCGAGCAGCGCGCCGCCTACTTCGACGGCGACCCGGTGATCGCCACCAAGAAGGGGGTGAACATCCTCGATCGTGGCAGCCAGGTACATTTCATGGGTGAGTTCCAGGCACTGCTGGACTTCCCGCCGGCGCCCAAGCTGGACGTGGAGGGCAAGCTGATTCCGGGCAAGGCCAGCGAGCAGGAACTGCGCGGCGAGAAGCTGTTCTACGGCAAGGCCGCCTGCGCCGGCTGCCACACCCCGCCCTACTTCACCGACAACCTGATGCATAACCTCAAGACCGAGCGCTTCTTCAAGCCCAGGGAGGACAACGGCGTGATGGCGGTGGGTGACGGGCCGATCAAGACTTTCCCTCTGCGCGGCATCAAGGACTCGCCGCCGTACCTGCATGACGATCGCCTGCTGACGCTGGACGACACTGTGGAATTCTTCAATCTGGTACTGGAGCGCAAGCTGAATCAGGAAGAGAAGGCAGACCTGGTGGCTTACCTGAGGACGCTCTAGCGGCATGACCTTCGCAGGCGCGGACTCCGTCCGCGATGGTGTCCGGCGCGAAGCGGGCCTATCGCGGACAAAGTCCGCGCCTATCCGCCCACCTCACTCGATCGCTTTCAGGTAACGCCCGACTTCCCCCGAGAGCCACCCGGCAAATGCTGCCACCTTGGCCTGGGTTGCCTCGCGCTCGGGCCACACCAGCCAGTAGGGGAAGCCGTACGGTACGCGCAGATCGCTGAGCGCCACCAACTCGCCGCTTTCCAGCGCGCCGGCAACCAGGCTACGCCGCTCCAGACCGACTCCCTGCCCCATGCGCACCGCCTCGATGCTCAGGTTGGAGTCATTCACCACGAACTCCGCCGCTTCCTGCGGCACCGCCACGCCAGCCGCCTGGCACCAGCCCAGCCAGGATTCGAAGCCGGTAATGCGCGGGCAGCGGAGGATCTCTTCCGGGCTGCCGGGCAACTGCCCGCCGTTGAAGTCCGGCGCAGCGACGACCACCACCTCATCTTCGAACAGGTATTCCTGCGCCAACCCTTCCCAGTGTCCCTGGCCGATGCGGATCGCCACGTCGGCCAGGCCCTGGCGCAGGTCCATCACTTCCAGGCTGGCCAGCAGGCGCAGGCGGTACTGTGGATAAGATGCGCGGAAGCCCGGCAGGCGCGGCAGCAGCCACTTCTGGCCGAAGGACGGAGTGAGCGCCACCACCAGCTCATCCTCGCCCGGACGCGCCTTCGCCAGGCGGGTAGCCTCGGCGATATCGCGCAGCGCGCCACGAATCTGCAGGGCATACAGGCGGCCCTCCTCGCTCAGGCGCAATCCCCGCCCCTCGCGCTGCAGCAGGGTGACGCCCAGCAGGCTTTCCAGCTGGCGCACCTGCTGGCTGATGGCCGAATGTGTGACGTGCAGTTCGCTGGCGGCGAGGGTCACGCTGCCGAGCCGGGCAACGGCCTCGAAACTGCGCAGGGCGGAGAGCGGTGGCAATGCGCTCATGTAAGTTTTCCTAACCGAATTGGTCACTAATCGTCGCTATTTACCAGCGACTAAAGCCGCTAGATTCATGGCCAGCGCGCGGACAACCGCGCTAGCCACGATGCAATTTCTACTAACAGGATGCACCCATGCAACAGAAGCTTCCGCACCTGATCGGCATGCTCGACTCGCCCTACGTGCGCCGCGTCGCCATTACCCTGCGTCTGCTCGGCATCGAATTCAGCCATCAGTCGCTGTCGGTGTTCCGTACCTACGAGGAGTTCCGCGGCATCAACCCGGTGGTGAAGGCGCCGAGTCTGGTACTGGGCGACGGCCAGGTGCTGATGGATTCCACCCTGATTATCGACTGCTTCGAACACCTGGCCGGGCGCAGCCTGATGCCCGCCGAGCCGGCCGCGCGGATGCGCGCCACACGCCTGCTGGGCCTGGCCCTGGCGGTCATGGAAAAGGCGGTGCAGCGCTACTACGAGCAGCAGCGCCCGCAGGACAAGCAACTGGACACCTGGCAGGAGCGCGTCGACCAGCAACTGCACGCGGCCCTGGCGCAACTGGAAAGCGAACTGCGCGAGATGTCGCTGGACGCCGGCGCGCCGCTGGACCAGGCCGGGCTGAGCATCGCCGTGGCCTGGACCTTCGTGCAGCTGCTGCACTCCGAAGACATTCCGGCGGACAGCTACCCGGCGGTGCGCGACTGGGCAGAACAGGCCGAAGCGCTGGACGCCTTCAAGGCGTTTCCGCCGGTGTGAAACCCCGCTCAGCTCAATCCCTGGGCAACTCCTCGTGCTGCTGCCGGGTGAAGCGCAGCAGGCCGAAGCAAATGACGAAGCCGCAGAGCGCCAGCCCGGCGGCAACCAGGAAGATCGACGCATAGCCATGTCGGGCGGCAACCAGCCCCATCAGCGGGCCGGCGATACCCATCGCCAGGTCGAAGAACAGCGCGTAGGCACCCAGCCCCGCACTGCGACTGCTGGCCGGGATGCGCAACACCGCCTCGACGCCCAGCGACGGATAGACCAGCGACAGGCCGCAACCGGTGAGCGCCGCGCCCAGCAGCGCCAAACCCGGCCCCGGCGCCTGCCAGAGCAGCAGCAGGCCGAAGACCTCAACACCCAGGCAGACCACCGCGACGGCGAAACCGCCGAAGCGATTGACCATGCCAGAGAAGATCAGCCGCGCGCCGACGAAGCAGACGCCGAAGGCCGTCAGGCACCAGGCCGGGTTTGCCCAGCCCTGACTGCCGTAATAGAGGGTGATGAAGGTCGCCAGGGTGCCGAAGCCGATGGAGCCGAGCATCACGCACATACCGTAGGGCAGCACGCGGCCGAGCACGGCATGGAAGGCCATGCGCACGCCCGGAATAGTCGGCACCTCCTCCCGACTTCGGGCTGCCAGCCAGCCCATCGCGGTGAGTACCAGGATACTCACCCCCAGGCTCCACAGGCCCAGCGAGGCCGACATGGTGACTCCCAGCGGTGCCCCGATGGCGATGCCGCCGTAGCTAACGATACCGTTCCAGGAAATCACCTTGGCGGTGTTCTGCGTGCCCACCAGCGCAATACCCCAGCTCGCCGTACCAATTCCCAGCAACCCCTGCGCCAGGCCGAAGAGCAGACGGCTGCCGAGCAGCAAGGTCAGGCTCAGCCAGGTCACGGACTCGAAGCTGGTGGACGCCAGCACCAGCACACCGCCGGCGCCCAGAACACCCAGGCCGTAGAGCACGGCGCGCTTGGCTCCGTAGCTGTCGGCCACGTAGCCCGCCAGCGGGCGGGACAGCAGGGTGGCGATGTACTGCAGGCCGATCACCACGCCGGCGATCACCGTCGAGTAGCCCAGGCCTTCGTGGACGAAGCCGGGCAGCACCGGCAGCAGCAGGCCGATGCTCAGGAAGAGGACGAAGGTAAAGAAGACGGTCGCGAGGATGCGCAGGGTGACGGAGGCAGTTCGCTGCTCGGACGAGCTCATGGACGGGCCTGACGGTGGGTGGCGGAGCGTGTGCGGGGACGATTGAAAGCAGGCTATCTATTTCCGCCCCGATTGCCAATCCGAACCTTGCTCGCCGGCCGATGCTCCTATAGTTGTTCCATTGCTGCGCGCCGTGGCGGCGCGCTCCACTTCAACCCAGGAGATCGTCATGGATACCAGCCAGCACAGCCTGAGCGCCCTGTTCAAGCAACTGGGCCTGCCCGACGGGCGCAAGGACATCGATACCTTCCTCGGCAGCCACCGCCTCGCCGAGGGCCAGAAACTGCCGGACGCGCCGTTCTGGAACGCCGCCCAGTCGCAGTTCCTGCGCGAGGCGCTGCAGCAGGATTCGGACTGGACCGAAGAAGCCGACGAGCTGGCGGTGCGGCTGTCCAACTGATGGAGCAGCTTCGGCTGCTCTACTTCAAACACCGCGGCGGCGGCCCTATTTCAAATAGGAGCGCAGCACGCCCATGACCTGTTCGAGGTCCTCGTGGCGCTGCGCCGCGGTACGGTCCTCGGCACCCAGGTGGTCGCGCAGGTGGCCTTCGAGCACCTCGGCCATCAGTCCGTTCACCGCGCCACGGATGGCGGCGATCTGCTGCAGGATCGCCGCACATTCGCTACCCGCCTCCAGCGCCCGTTCCAATGCTTCGCTCTGGCCCTTGATGCGCCGCACCCGGGTCAGCAGCTTCTTCTGGTCCTTGATGGTATGTCCCACGTCAAAACTCCAAAGGTATACTGGGGTATAGTATCCAGACTGATCCTGTGGACCATCATCATGCAGCACGCCGCCCACCCGCAAGACGGTCGCCACGACCACCAGTTCCACGAAGGCAATCCCCTGGCCGAACGCAACACCCTGCGCGCCGCGCTGCTGACCGTCGTGATGATGGTGGTGGAGATCGCCGGCGGCTGGATCTTCAACTCCATGGCGCTGCTCGCCGACGGCTGGCACATGAGTTCTCACGCCCTGGCGCTGGGGCTGGCGTTCTTCGCCTACGTGGCGGCGCGGCGCTTCACGGGCGACGCGCGCTTCGCCTTCGGTACCTTCAAGATCGAGATTCTCGCCAGCTACACCAGCGCCATCCTGTTGCTGGGCGTGGCGGCGCTGATGATGTTCGAGTCCGTCGCCCGGCTGCTCTCCCCTTCGCCGATCCATTACCAGCAGGCCATCGCCATCGCGGTCATCGGTCTGCTGGTGAACCTGGCCTGCGCCTGGCTGCTGCGCGGCGAGCACCACCATGGCCACGATCACCCTCATGGACATGACCACCACCACGGCCATGACCATCACGACCATGGTCACGACCTGAACCTGCGCGCCGCCTACCTCCACGTGCTGGCCGACGCCGCCACCTCGGTGGCCGCGATCATCGCCCTGATCGGCGGCCTGATCTGGGGTGCCGCCTGGCTCGACCCGATGATGGGCATGGTCGGCGCCGTGCTGGTGGCCGTCTGGTCGGTCGGCCTGCTCAAGCAGAGTGGCCGGGTGCTGCTGGATGCGGAGATGAACGACCCGGTGGTGGAGGAAATCCGCGAGGTGGTCGCCGAGCTGCCCAATCCGGCGCGCATCACCGACCTGCACCTGTGGCGCGTGGGCAAGTCGCGCTACGCCTGCATCCTCAGCCTCGCCAGCAGCGGCGGCCTGACGCCCGAGCTGGTGCGCCAGCGCCTGCAGGTCCACGAAGAACTGGCGCACATCACCGTGGAGATCAACCCGATCCCCGCCTGAGGACGGCCCATTAAAAGACCGGAAGTCGTGGCGGCTTTGACGGCCGCCACGCCGCTGCGGCCTAATGCGCAGCCTGTCGAACCCGGTCGCCTGCCCGCATGTCCAGCTCTCGCTTCTCCACCGCCCAGCAACGCGCCAGCATCCTGCACCTGCCCGCCGGCCCCTGGACGACGGTGCTCGACTGCCTGTGCGCGCGCTTCCCGGCGATCAGCCGCGACACCTGGCTGGACCGCATGGCGCGCGGCAAGGTGCTGGACAACGACGGCCAACCCGTCGGCCCCGAGCATCCCTACCACGAAGCACTGCGCATCCACTACTTCCGCGAAGTGCCGCAGGAAACACCGATCCCCTTCCAGGAACGCATCCTGTATGCCGACGATCACCTGGTGGTGGCGGACAAGCCTCACTTCCTGCCGGTGACGCCCGCCGGGCAGTACGTCGAGGAAACCCTCCTCGCCCGCCTCAGCAAGCGCCTGGACAACCCGCAGCTGGTGCCGCTGCACCGCATCGACCGGCTCACCGCCGGGCTGGTGCTGTTCTCCACCAACCCGGACAACCGCGACGCCTACCAGGCGCTGTTCCGCGAGCGGCGCATCCACAAGATGTACGAAGCGATCGCCCCGGCGCTGCGACAACGGGATTTCCCGCTGGTGCATCGCTCGCGAATGGTCGAGGGCGATCCCTTCATCCGTATGCAGGAAGTGGACGGTGAGCCCAACAGCGAAACGCGCATCGAGGTGCTGGAACAGCGCGGCGAGCTGTGGCGCTATGGCTTGCATCCGGTGTCGGGCAAACGTCACCAGTTGCGCGTGCACATGTCGGGCCTGGGCGCGGCACTGTGCTTCGATCCGCTCTACCCGACGCTGCCGCCGCGCGGCGAGCGACCGCCGGAAGACTTCGACAAGCCGCTGAAGCTGCTGGCCAGGCAACTGGCGTTCGTCGACCCGGTCACCGGCGAGGCGCGGCATTTCAGGAGCCAGCTGGAACTGACCTGGCCTTCCATCAATTTCATCGATGGTCACCCTTAAGACGATCCATTTCCGTCGATAGTGGCCCGGGTGTTTTCATAGCTCCACCCCAAGGAGAGAAAGCATCGGGAGCCCGATCATGAGCTACAGCGCCAAGTCCTTTTCCGCCCTCGTCAACGCCCTGCGTGCCGACGGCATCACCCGTCCCGAACAGATGGCCCGCCAGCCCTTCCGTAATGCCCAGGGCTTCTGGTCCGCGGTGGCCAAGAAATGAACCTCGTGCGGCGACTCCCGCCTGCGCTGCGCATGGATGCGGTGATCGTCCTCTACGCCCTGGCCGCGGCCTGGCTGGTCTTCTCGGGCCTGTAATGGCGGACCGGTGAAAAAGACCCAATGAAAAGGGCAGCCACGGCTGCCCTTTTTCGTTTCCCGCGCGGCCCTGCCGCGCTCCATCCTCACTTCTTCAGACAGGTGCTCATGAACGCCTTGCGTTCATCACCCTTGAGCGCCTTCTTCGTCGCATCGGCATTGCAGGTCTTCATCTTTTCCTGCTGCGCCGTCGTCGCCTTGGTTTCGCCCCCGCCCGCCTTCAGGCAGGTGCTCATGAACGCCTTGCGCTCATCACCCTTGAGCGCCTTGGTGGTGGCGTCGGCGTTACAGGTTTTCATCTTCTCCTGCTGCGCGGTCTGCGCGGCGGTAGCGGCAAAGCCTTGCGCCGAAAAAAGCAGAGCCAGGACGAGCAGCGGAATCCGAACGGTGGTCATGGAGTGGTCTCCCAGGATGGAATTGCCACTCTGAGCGTAGCTCGCAGCCCAGCATTCGCGAGGGCTGCGCCACGATGCTGCACTTCGTCCCGCCCGGCCCGTGATGGCTTGCACGAGGCGAAAAATAAAAATAGTTATATATAAATTCGAATTGATAATTTTTTGAAATATCAAAAATACCGCAGTATGGCGCTGCCACCCATTCGGTACACCAGGAACCTGCCATGTCGCTGTTGACCCTTCCCAATGCCCGCGAGCAAACCAAGTCGGTCCGCGCCACGGTGCTGGTGTTCAAGGACCCGCGCTCGCAGGATCTGCTCAACCGTATCGAGCGCCTGGCTCCTAGCGAGGCCAACGCATTGATCATCGGCGAGACCGGTACCGGCAAGGAGCTGGTCGCGCGGCATATCCACAAGCTCAGCCGCCGCAGTGGCGCGCCCTTCGTGGCGGTGAACTGCGGCGCGTTCTCCGAGACGCTGGTGGAAAGCGAGCTTTTCGGCCACGAAAAAGGCGCCTATACCGGTGCCACCAGCAGCAAGGCCGGCTGGTTCGAGGCTGCCAATGGCGGCACCCTGTTCCTTGACGAAATCGGCGACCTGCCGTTGAACATGCAGGTGAAATTGCTGCGCGTGCTGCAGGAGCGCGAAGTCGTGCGCCTCGGCTCGCGCACACCGGTGCCGATCAACGTGCGGGTGGTCGCCGCCACCAACGTCAACCTGGCCGACGCGGTGGTGGCCGGGCACTTCCGCGAAGACCTGTTCTACCGCCTGCACGTCGCCACCATCCGCCTGCCCCCGCTGCGCGAGCGCCCCGGCGACATCCTGCCGCTTGCCGAATTTTTCCTGGAAGAGCACTGCCAGCGCCTGGGCTACAACCGCGCGGCCCTGAGCCCCGAGGCCGAGCGCAAGCTGCTGGGGCACACCTGGCCGGGCAACATCCGCGAACTGGAGAACGCCATCCACCACGCTCTGCTGGTGTGCCGCAACCAGCAGGTGCAGCCGGGCGACCTGCAGCTCGCCGAGCTGCCGTCCGCGCCTCGCCACGACTCGCTGCGCCACGAAACCTTCCCCCACGCCCTGGCTCCCCGCGTCGAGGCCACCCTGGAGCAGGCGCTGCTGGAGCTGTTCGAAAGCAACAAGCCCGACCTCTACGAGCACGTCGAGGAAGTGCTGTTCCGCACCGCCTACCACTTCTGCCATGGCAACCAGCTGCAGACCGGCCGCTTGCTGGGCATCAGCCGCAACATCGTCCGCGCCCGCCTGGAAAAGATCGGTGAACTGAGCCTCAGCCGAACCGGCTGAGGTGAGTTCAGCCCGCGCCAGCAGCGGGCTGAAACCGTCCGTCGGCGATCCCCGTCCGGCCTCCCCCCGCGAAAGGTTATAATCCGCGCCGTTTGTGCAGCCGGCACGCCAGTGCAAGCTGAGCGTCTACACTTCCAGGGCGTCGCCCAGGCGGGACGTCGACAGCCAGCGAACGGCCCATCGTCATCAGCTGCCAGTCACCCTCTTCAAATCATCAGCTTTTAGTCATCAGCTTTCAGTCATCAGGAATGATCGTGACCAAAGACGAACTGCGCGCGGAACTGGAGCGCCAGGAGCAACGTTTCAAGGATGAACAGGGCGGCGAAGTGACCCTTTATGCCGCCCAGCCCGAACCCGGCAAGAAACCCTGGCGCAAGCGACCCAGCGTGCAGGACAGGGCCTTCGACCGGGAACTGGAAAGAATCGAAGAAGAACGACAGAAAAAGGATCAGGAAGCGGCTTCCGTTTAAATCGCAGGTACGACCCCAGGCTGAAAGACCCGCCCGAATCTGTTGTGGGAAAGTCTTGATGCGATGGGCGAGCAGCGCTCCGTGGGGGAGCCTGCCAGTTGGCCTGCAAACACTCATCCGATGGGCCGGCGGCCCGCGTGGAAGCATTGCAAACTTTTTCCACACTGCCTGAAAGCGCCGTGCGACGAGGCGTCGCGCAAATTGGAGAAACCGTTTCAGGCTAAATACGGTGCTCCAAGCTTCTGGCATAATCGCCGCCCCGTCTCCGACCGGTCATAGAATTTTCATGTTCGATCTCTTCAGCGGACTCGATCTCTGGGTGGGTATCAGCCTGGTGCTGGCACTCACATTCGTCCTGGCGTTCGAGTTCATCAACGGCTTCCACGACACCGCTAACGCGGTGGCCACGGTCATCTACACCAAGGCCATGTCCCCGTACCGCGCGGTGATCCTCTCCGGCATCTTCAACTTCCTCGGCGTATTGCTCGGTGGTGTCGGCGTTGCCTACGCGATCGTCCACCTGCTGCCGGTGGAGCTGCTGATCAACGTGAACACCGGCCACGGTCTGGCCATGGTGTTCTCGCTGCTGGCCGCCGCCATCACCTGGAACCTGGGCACCTGGTACTTCGGCATCCCGGCCTCCAGCTCGCACACCCTGATCGGCTCGATCCTCGGCGTGGGCCTGGCGAACGCCCTGATCAATGGCGTACCGGTGGCCGACGGGATCAACTGGGGCAAGGCCATCGACATCGGCCTGTCGCTGATCTTCTCGCCGCTGGCCGGCTTCATCGTCGCCGGCGCCCTGCTGATCGGCCTGAAGTGGCTGTATCCGCTGTCGAAGATGCACAAGACCCCGGAAACCCGCCGCGACGTCGACGAGAAGAAGCACCCGCCGTTCTGGAACCGCCTGGTGCTGGTGATCTCGGCCATGACCGTGAGCTTCGTGCACGGCTCCAACGACGGCCAGAAAGGTATCGGCCTGATCATGCTGGTGCTGATCGGCATCGTCCCGGCGAAGTTCGTCCTCGACCTGAACAGCACCACCTACCAGATCGAGCGCACCCGCGACGCCGCCATCCACCTGCAGCAGTTCTACAACCGCCACTCCGACACCCTCGGCGAGATGCTCGCACTGGGCAAGGCCGGCGAAGCGGACATGCCCGACCTGTACCGCTGCGAGCCGAAGCAGACCGAAGCGACCCTCAAGGGCCTGCTGAGCGACCTGCACGGCGTCTCCAGCTACAACGACCTGAACGACGACGAGCGCGTCCAGGTGCGCCGCTACCTACTGTGCCTGGACGACACCGCGAAGAAGGTCGGCAAGCTGTCCGAGCTGCCGTCCCGCGAGAAGGCGGACCTCGAGAAGCTGCGCAAGGACCTGACCAGCACCACCGAATACGCGCCCTTCTGGGTGATCATCGCGGTGGCCCTGGCCCTGGGCATCGGCACCATGGTCGGCTGGAAGCGCGTGGTGCTCACCGTCGGCGAGAAGATCGGCAAGCAGGGCATGACCTATGCCCAGGGCATCGCCGCCCAGCTCACCGCGACCGCCGCCATCGGCATGGCCAACATCTACAGCCTGCCGGTGTCCACGACCCACGTGCTGTCCTCGGGCGTAGCGGGCACCATGGTGGCGAACCGCAGCGGCCTGCAGGGCAGCACGATCCGCAACATCCTCATGGCCTGGGTGCTGACCCTGCCCGTGTCGATCGCGCTGTCGGCCGGCCTGTTCTGGCTGTCCTCGCGCTTCATCGGCTGATCCAGCGCCGCGCTCCACGAAAAACGCCTGCATCCGCAGGCGTTTTTCATTTCCGGACGCTCAAACCGTAATGGCCTGCCTCGGCAGGCGGATGACGAAACGCGCGCCGCCCTTGAAGTTATCCACAGACAGGCTGCCGCCCATGTTGCGGATCAGGTCGTGGCTCACCGACAGCCCCAGCCCTGTACCCTTGCCAATGGGCTTGGTGGTGAAGAAGGCCTCGAAGATGCGCTCGATCACCGCCGGGTCGATGCCGCCAGCGTTGTCGCGCACATGCAGCTCCACCCAGCCGGGGTCCGTGCAGGGCTCCTGCGACACGCCGACCCAGCGCGCGCCCTCTTCTCCACGCCCCAGCAGCGCGTCACGGGCGTTGGCCAGCAGGTTGATCAGCACCTGCTCCAGCTGGTCGGCATAGCCACGCACCACCACCCGTTGCGCCGGCGGCCGGCACTCCAGGGTGATGCCCTGCTGCGTGAGGCTTTCGCCCAGCAAGGCAACGGCGCCTTCGCAGGCGTCGTAGGGATCGAACGGCGCGGCCTCCAGCTCCGACTTGCGGCTGAACACGCCCATGTGACTGATCACCCGCGAGAGCCGGTCGATCTGCGCGTCCGCACGCTCGAGCTTTTCCTTCAGGTATTCGGGCTCGCCCAGTTTCTGCCGGGCGTTGTAAAGGGACATGCGCATGACGTGCAGCGGCTGCTTCATCTCATGCGCCATGCCGCTGACCATCTCGCCCAGACTGGCCATTTTCGCGCCCTGGGCCAGTTGCTGCTGGGCGTGGCGGACGGCGGTGTTGTCGCGGCCCACGGCCTGGATTTCCACCAACCGCCCCTCGGCGTCCAGCAACGGCCGGTCCGACCAGATCAGCCAGAGGTTGCGCTGGCCGGGGAGGCAGAAACGCAGCTCCCAGGAATCGTCCACCGCCCCCTTGCCGCCGCCCACCAGGCGCGCGCGCAGGGCACTGCAGTCCTGCTCCGAGAGCCACTCGTCGAGCCGCCGGCCGAGCAGCGCGTCCACCGGTTCACCGAGCACCTGGGCAAAGGTGTGGTTGATGAAGGTCAGCTGCAGGCCGGGGTCATAGCGGCAGATCAGTGCCGGGGAGTCCTCGACCAGCACGCGATAGCGCTCCTCGCTCTCGGCGATCTGCAGTGCGGCCAGGTGCTGCTCGGTGACATCGAGCCATAGGCCGACGGCCTCCTGCGGGATGCCCTGGATATCGCGCAGCAGCTTCGCCTCGTCGTACAGCCAGTGCCACTCTCCAGCGCTGTCGCACAGGCGGTACTCGGTGCGCACGCGGCCTTCGCGCAGCAGCTCGCGGCCACGGTCGAGAAAAGTCTCCAGGTCTTCGGGATGCACCCGCTCGGCCAGCGCCTGCCAGTTCTGGCCCTGCAGGTCGAGGCCAAGCAGGTTGCCGGCGCTCTCGCTGTAGAACTCGGGGATCAGGTGCCCCTCCTCCACGCGCTGCACGTAGATCACCACCGGTGCGCTGTCGATCAGGTTACGCAAACGGGCGTGGGCGGCCAGCGCCTGTTCTTCCTGCAACTTGCCTTCGCTGATGTCCAGTAGCACGCCGTCCATCAGCTGGTCGCCGGCGCGCGCCTGCCGCCGGCCCTGCAGGCGCAGCCAGCGACGCGTCTGTGTGGAAGCCGCACCACGCAGACGCAGGTCCTGGACCAGCCGCCCGCCCGGTTGCAGGTTACGCAGGCGCAGGCTGAGTTCATCGGCGTCGGCGGGGTGCAGCTGGCTCAGCAGGTCGGCCAACGCCAGCTGCAGCTGCCCGGCGGGCAATCCCAGGCTCGCCGCCACCGCCGGCGACAGTTCGAACAGGTCCTCGTCGACGTGCAAGCGCCACCAGCCGCCGCCCACCATGTCCTGCAGCAGATTCAGGCGCCGGCTGCTGTCGCGCAGACCGTGCAGTTCGGTGCGCTCGTGGACGAGGTTGGTGAGGATCTCCGCCAGGTACTGCCAGTCGCTCGGCGCCAGCCCTGGCCAGCTGCCGCCGTGCTCCATCGGCTCGGCCAGCAACCCGGCCAGCCGCCCACCGCGCACAGGGGCCGGTATCAGGTAGAGCTGGGTGCAGCACAGGGTACGCAGCAGCTCCGACGGACTGTCGTCCGCCCCTAGCAGGCAGGCGCCGCTGGCGGCGCGCAACTCGTCACCGGGCACGGCCAGGTTTTCCCGCAGCAAGCTGTCGAAACCGGGCTGTACGTAGCAGGCAAAGACCCGCAGGCTCTGGTCCGGCGCTTCCAGCAACAGAGCCATGCTACGCATGTGGAAGTTGCTGCAGAACGCCTCCAGCACTTCACCGACGGCCTCGCCGAGGCGGCGTTGCGAACTGTGGCGCAGGCGCGCCAGCAGCAGTTTGCTGAGACTCAGGCATTGCAGCTTGTGCTGCTGGCTGTCGGACTGCCAGTTCAGGTCGGAGATGTCCGTACCCAGCAGCAGGCAATGCTCGTTGGGCTGCAGGACCGCCTGGAAGCGGCACACCAGCGGCAGGTCACCGGTGCTGCGCAGAACCAGGTCGAGCCGCTCGCCGCCTCGCAGACTGGACACCTGCATGCCACCGGGAACGCGCCGGTCCAGATAGTCACCCAGCCCGGGCAGGTCGCCATTGCCCGGAACCGGCGGGAGCAGACGGTGAGCCTGGCTGCCGCCACGGGCGATGACGCGATCGCGGCTGTCCAGCTCCAGCCACAGGTCCCAGTGGCCGGTCACTACGGGCTCACTCAGCTCTTCCACCGGCAGCGCCGGACGCCGGCGTGCCGCCAGGGGCCGGCTCGGCACCGGATTCTCGATCATCTCATGCTGGCCGCGAGGCCTGGAGCGCCAGAAATCGAACATCCAGTACCTCAGAGCAGGACGCTGGCGGTGCCGCTGAGCACGTCGGGCAGGCGCGGCACCGTGCCGATTCCCGGCAGGGTCAGCAGCGGAACGATGGGCGAGGTGGCGTAGGGATAGCTGACACACACACGGACGCGCGTGTACTGGCGTCCCGAGACCGTCTCGGTTACCGGGGTATCCATGAACTGCCCGCTGTAGCAGCCATTGCGCCAGCTCGCCGGCATCCAGCTCAGGCGCTGTGTCACGGCGTTATCCACAGCCGCTTTCAGGGCGGCGCTGTAACCACCCGCGGCCTGGGGATTCACCGAGACGGCCACTCGCGCGCCCGCCGCCGCCGCATCGTTGAACGACTGCAGCATCAGCAGGGGCACGCAATAACCGAGCAGTCCGTAGAGAACTGCGAAGAACAGCACGAATACGGCGGCGAACTCGATAGCCACCGCGCCTCGTTGAGTGCCACGCCTGCCGACTCCGTTCATGCGAAATACTCCCGGACCAACTTCCAACTTGAATGATCGTTCAACTTGTCGGCACAGCGAAACTTTCCTGAAGATACTCGCCGTCGGATAAATACCGCTCTCCAGCAATACTAGGCGCTCTTCCACGATTCGCCCTCATGGCCTATCGGAATAACGTTACGAGCCAAACTCGATTACCCATGGCTTCAATTGCAATATGGCGCTGGAGTGCGGGATACCTTAAAACTCCCCTAACCTGCTTCGAAGTCGCCGTTCCGGGATAAGGATATTCTCGATGCTGTTCAAACTCTGCCTGCTGGGCTGGTTCGCCGTCTGTGCCAGTCAGGACCTCACGCGGCTGCGGGTCAGCAATTGGCTGACCCTGGGCGGGGCGCTGGCCGCCCTGCTGTTCCTGCTGGTCACGGGCCACACGCTGACGGGCTATGCGCCGCTTGCCGCGGGGGTTGCCGCGCTACTGGCGGCGCTGCTCAGCGTGCCGGGCTACTGGCTGGGGAAGCTGGGCGCGGCCGACGTGAAAATACTGATCGCCCTGGGCCTGGCCAGCGACCCGCTGACGGTGTTGTACACCCTGGCGGTGGCCTGCCTGTTCTGTGTAGTGCTGATGTTCGCCAGCAAACTTTTGATTGATTCGGACAAAGTACCGGCTAATTGCAAATCGCAATTAACCAAACTGCAACCGTCAAAGTTCAAGTCATTTCCGTTCATCTTCGCGCTGTTCGCCGGTCTTCTGACGACCCTCTCGCTCCTCAAATAAAAATGATTCCGACAATTGGCAGAGTCCAAACTTAACGACTATATGCTAAGGGTTAATACCATCCATCACCTGATGGGACGATCCGGCTACGGTAATTGAACGGCCGGACGATAAAAATAATGGAAGCAATCCTTCAAGGAGCGTGCAGTCATGGAAAAAACGGCCAATCGCCGTTTCAGCGTGCTGGTCATCGATGACGAGCCTCAGGTTACTGCGGAGCTTTCCGAACTGCTGGAGAACAGCGGCTACCGCTGCGTGGTCAGCGACAGCAAGGACAGTGCCCTGCAGAAGTTCCGCGATGACGCCTCGATCGGCCTGGTGATCTGCGACCTGGGTCTGGGACGCGACAACGGCATCCGCGTGGTCGAGGCGCTCAAGGACGTGGCCGGCGCTACGCGGTTCTTCGAGACCATCATCCTCACCGGCCAGCAAGGCAGCCAGGAAGTGATCGAGGCCATGCGTGTCGGTGTCGCCGATTACTATCAGAAGCCGGTAGCGCCGATGGACCTGCTCAAGGGCCTGGAACGCCTGGAGGCGCGCCTGCACGAGCGCATCCGCAGCCAGCTCAGCCTGAGCCACGTGAACCAGCGCCTGGAATACCTCGCCGAATCACTCAACTCGATCTCGCGGGATATCCACAAGATCAAGTATGAAGTCCATGGTGGCGGCGGCCAGCCGGCCAGCAGCGGCGCGCTCAAGCAGGAACAGCCCGAGCCTGCGGCCAGCGCAGCGCCGAGCAACGCCGAGCAGATGACGCCGGTGGTCAACAACCCGCTGTTCAACAAGCTCTCGCCGCGCCAGCAGGCAGTGGCGCGCCTGGTGAGCAAAGGGCTGACCAACTACCAGATCGCCTACGACTTGGGGATCACCGAGAACACCGTGAAGCTCTATGTCTCCCAGGTGCTGCGGCTGATGCACATGCACAACCGCACCCAGCTCGCCCTCGCCATCTCCCCCAGCGCGTCGCAGAGCAGCGCGGTGCACTGAGTCCGCCTCACCCTCTGACGATCTTCAGATCAGCAGCTCCGCGCCGCCGGTCTGGAGGTCGATCAGGCGCACGTCGAGGATGCCGGTCTGGATGCCCAAGAGTTTCAACAATGGGTCGATTAGCGCGTTGCCCAAGGCCGTGACCAGGTCCGCCAGGGCCTTGGTCAGGAGCTTCTCCAGGTCGGTGGCGGAGTTGATGACCGCACCGGCAACCCTGTCCACCAGCTTGCCCAGGTCACACAGCAGCCAGCCCAGCAACGGGTTGCACAGCAATCCCTGCGAGCCCAACGACACTTTGATTTTCAGCCCGTTGCTGAGGCTCGCCATGCCCGCCCCCAAAGATGCCCCGAGTGGACTCTGGGCACGCTGAACCGCGCTGGGCAGATCGCTGGGGCTGGCTACGATGTAGGTCAGCGCAGTCGGGGCTGAAGTAGCAATTGTCACGGGCCCCGAAGGAGTGGTGATGTCGACACTGGCAAGATAGCCCGATCCCAGGCTCACCAGATTGACCGAGGCGCCAAGGCTCAGGGAAGCGATGCCAGGTTGTGCCTGGACACCCACCGTCACCGGCTTGCCAACCCCTCCACACTGGATACTTTCCAGTGCGGCGGAACCTGGCGCGACTGCGGCAACCAGGGTCACATCGGACTTCACCAGGCCGAGATTGAGCAGGTCCACGTTAGCCTTCACCGTCAGATTGACCTGCGATGATCGTGCCTGAGTCCTCCATGAGCCGTCGGCGTTGCGGCCGGGATAGCCGATAGCGATCTGCGGAGGGTTGATTACCGACAGAGTCAGACTCTGCGTGAGCAGTCCAGGCACGGCGAGCTTCTGGGTGGGGATGGTCACCGCGTTGTTCTTGTTCGCCACCAGCGCCGTCGCCATCAGCAGGTCCAGCATATTGACCCCGGCACTGAGCGCCGTATCGCGCACGCTGTCCGGCGCCACCACGCTGAGAATCTGCCCCAGAGTCAGTTGCGCCGTCGGTACGTTGATGGTGGCCAGCGCCGTACGCAGCAGCGCCGTATTCACCCCGGCCAGCTGTGAGGAGTCCGCCGCGTTGACCATGGCCTGGAGCAGCTGTGCCGCGGTGACGTTGGCGCCCAGCAGGCTGTCGATCTTGCCCAGTTCGAGGTTCACCCCGGCGGCCTTGAGCTGCTGGCTCAGGGCAAGCAGCGAGACGTTGGCCCCGGCGATGCCCTGGTAAGTCACCACGTCCAGGTTGAGGTTGGTGCCCAGCAGCCCGCCGAGCAGGGCATTGAGCAACGGCGAGTTGCTCGAGTCCAGGCTCAGCACACCGCTACCCGCGGAAATTCCCGCCATCGCCGAGCGCCGTGCCACGGCCTGGGCACTGATCACCGTAGTGCTCGACGCACCGCTGAACAGGCTGGCGACGTTGAGTACCAGGCTGGAGGGAACGCTGTGGGTGGCCTGCACGCGCACGGAATCCGCCAGGTTGCCGCCAGCGCTGAAAACTCGCTGAGAATCGGCACTGCCGTAACCGGCAGAAAAACTGACACTGCCCAGTGTCCCGACCAGCGTGTCGCCGGTGCCGGGCACGAAGCCGTTCTTCGCCGCGCTGGCGGTGACGTAACCCTGGATGTCGGTGGCCAGCTGCGAGCCGCACATACCGCCCTGGGTGGCCGCTTCCAGCGCCGCCATATCCGCCACACGCTGCAGCTTGCGTTGTTCGAAGTACAGGCGCCCGGTGTCGATCACCAGGGCCAGGCAGATCAGCGCCAGCAGCAGCGTTCCCGCCGCCATGACGCCGATTGCGCCTCGCTGCCGTTCACGTCCCATGGCAGCCTCCGGAAGGGATCAGTTCTTGTCGGTGCTGAAGCCGTTGTTGTCGTCGAGCAGGTACTCGGGAATCTCGTGGGTATAGCTCTTCAGGTAGCGCTGGTAGGCGCGGTCGCGCTCGGCCGGCGTGGCGCTCTGCCGGTGGGCCGAAGCGGCCTTTCCGCTGCTCTGCAGGTCCAGCCAGGTCAGCACTTCCTGCTGGTCACGAGCGGTGGTACCGGCTTCGGTGTGGGTGGTCTCCACCGCCTGGGCCAGCATCGGCGTCGCCAGCAGTGCGCCGGCCATAATCCATGTCTTCATCCTTCCCTCCCTGCCCACCTCAGCGGGCCTTGACCAGCAGCTTGGCGTCGCGCGCCACCGCCGGGGTCGACTCGACCTGGGCCGGGTGCGCGTCTTCCACCGCATCGTCCACGTAACTCACACTTTCGGCCTGCACCGCCGGTTGGCTGGCCGGGCTGGCGGGGCTTACCGGGCGCAGGTCCTTCGCCTGATCCTGAGCCGCGCGGACCTGGTCGGCGGACAGCCCGACACTCTGGATCAACCGGCTGGCCTCGCTGTTCTCGCCCTGGATAAACATGACGCTGAGCAGGTTGGTGGCCGGCAGCTTGTCATGTTCGTTCAGCTCCATCGCGGTGATGAACTCGAAGCGCGCCTTCTCCAGCTCGCCGCGCCGCAGCAGGACGTAGCCCAGGTCGTTGCGCAGCGCGCTGTCGGTGGGCTGCAGGCGCGCCGCTTCACGCAGCTCGCGCTCGGCTTCCACGGTATTGCCACCACGCATGGCGATCTGCCCCAGACCATGGTGGGCCTCGGCGGACTTGCAGGTACCCAACAGCCCTTCGTAGACGATGCGCGCCTTGGGATCACCGATGCGGCGCAGGGCCAGCGCCTTGCTTTCGCGCACTTCCAGCGAGTTCGGCGGCAGGGTTTCGAGGTTGGCCAGGGCGGCGTGGGCACGGCCGTTGTCGAGCATCTCGCGGGCGAGATTGAGCTGCAGTTCCACCGCCTGGCCGAGCTTCTCGTCGCAGCTCTGCCCGACGCTCGGCCCGCCACCCAGGCTGTCGAGATTGGCGCAGCCGCCGAGGGTCAGGCCCAGCAGGCCGATCAAGCACGCGTTTCTCATCCCATTCTCCCCAGGGCCTTGGTGATCGCGAGGAAGCCGGGCCCGGCGAGGATGATGAGCAGCGCCGGGAACAGCAGCGTCATCATCACCAGGCTCATCTTCGCCGACATCTTGCTGACCTTTTCCTGCAGGCCGGTCAGGCGGCGATCCTCGAACAATTGCTTGAGCGTCAGCAGCGATCCGCGAGCACTGCCGCCCTGGCGCAGCATCTGGCGCAGTACGTTGCAGCAGTCGCTCAGTTCCCCCACCGCCAGGCGTTTGCTCAGTAGTTCCAGCTCGTCCGCCAGGTCCAGGCCGCTTTCGGCATGCGCCAGTACGCCGTCGAGTTCCTCGACCAGCACCGGCACGATACTCCGCCCTTCCCGGCTGACCACCCGCAGGCTCTGCTCCACCGTGAGACCGGAGTCGAAAAGGATGCGGATCAGCTGGATGAACAGGATCACCTCGTCCGCCAGGCGCTGCCGACGCTTGCCGGCGAAGTAGGACAGCACCCGCTTGGGCAGCAGGAAGCCGATCCCGGCGGCGAAGGACAAGGGCAGCAGCGGAGAGGTATGGGCGTGCCCCGGCGTGGCCAGGACCACCAGTACGATGGCCACGAACAGCAGCGGGACCAGGAATATCGACATCAGGTAGATGCGCCGCGGCGTACTGCCGGACCAGCCGGCCTGGTTGAGCAGCAGCCGGACTTCCTCATCGCGCAGTTGCAGGCGCCGACCCAGGCCACTCTCGCTCATCCGGTCGAATGCCCGCGCCATGCGCTGGCCAGCGCCGTGCGGCGTTGCATCGCCGCCCAGGCGCTGCTCGATCAGGCGCTGTTCGCGACCGGCCGTGCGGCTCTGCGAGAGCAGCAGGAGGATCGCCGCCAGGGCCAGGATCACCGCCATCAATCCGTACATCAGGGGCATGCCGGCCTCCTCAGATGCTCTTGAGCATGCGCCAGAGCGTGTAGCACCCCAGCACCTGCAACCCCAGGGAAGTCAGCAGCATCAGGCGGCCACCGTGGTCGTGCCACATGTTCATCAGGTAGCCCGGATTGCTGAACAGGATGTAGGCGCCCAGGCTGATCGGCAGCAGCGCCAGCACCAGCGCGCTCATGCGGGTTTCACCGGTCATCGCGCGCAGCTGGCGGCCGAGTTTCTCCCGCTCGTGGATGACCTTGATGATGTTCTCCAGCAGGTCAGTGGTGTTGCCGCCATAACGGTGGTTGACCGCCACGCCGAGGGAGAGCACGTGCAGCTCCTCCACGTCATAGAGCTCCGCCACCTCCTGCAGCGCCTCGGGCAGACTGATGCCCAGCAGCACATGGTTGTTCACCAGCGAGAAGATTTCCCGCAGCGGGTCGTCGGCCGCATTCACCGCCTGGGTGATGGCATCCCCCAGGGTTCGCCCCGAGTGCAGGCTGCGCACCACCTGGTCGAGAAAGTTGGGCATCTGCCGGATCATTTTCTGCAGGCGACGCCGGTACAGCAGATTGAGCAGTGCATGGAAGCCGAGCACTCCCACCCCGACACCGCAGAGCGCGCCCACCGGCCCGCCCAGGCGCTGTCCGAACAGCCCCAGCACAAGACAAGCCACGACGGCACCCAGGACCCAGCCGCGCATGTCAGAGATGCCGGCACGCCGCATGCGCCGCGCCAGCCAGTGGCTGCTGCGAGCGCGCGCTCCTCCGGCCACCACAGTCTCTCCGCTCAGGCGGCGCATCACCAGCTCGTGGTGCCGCGCGCGCCAGCTCATGCCCGCCAGCCCCAGGCCCAGCGCCGCCAGCGCCAGGCTGGCCACGACCAGCCAGAGGGCGCCGCTCACAGCAGCACCTGGCGGAACTTGATGCCGCCTGGCTGGGCAGTACGGACGAATTGCCCGGTACCACGCCGGTCGAGGCTGAACAGCGAGTTGGTGACGTAGACGCCGTCACGCACCTCCAGCACTTCGAGGATTTCGCTGACGCAGCGGCGGCCGTTGGACAGGCGGGTGATCTGCACGATGATGTCCAGTGCCGAGCAGAGCATCTGCCGCAGGGTCTGCTCCGGCACGCGCTGGCCGGTGAGTCCCACCAGCATCTCCAGGCGCAACAGCGAATCCATCGCCGAGTTGGCGTGTACGGTGCTCATCGAGCCATCGTGGCCGGTGTTCATCGCCTGCAGCACGTCGAGCACTTCGACGCCGCGGATCTCGCCGAGGATGATGCGGTCCGGGCGCATGCGCAGGGCGTTGCGGATCAGGTCACGGGCAGTCACTTCGCCGAAGCCTTCGGCATTCGGCGGACGGGTCTCCAGGCGCACCACGTGGTCGTGGCCCAGCTGCAGTTCGGCAGTGTCCTCGATGGTAACGATGCGCTCGCGCTCGTCGATGAAGCTGCTCATGACGTTGAGCAGCGTGGTCTTGCCGGTGCCGGTGCCGCCGCTGATGAGGATGTTGCAACGGCTCGCCACCGCCTGGCGGAGGAACGCCAGCATGGCTTCGTCGACGCTCTGGTAGGCCAGCAGGTCGGCGCTCTTGAGCAGCTCCTTGCTGAATTTGCGGATCGACAGGCAGGGCCCGTCCAGCGCCACCGGCGGGATGATCGCGTTGACCCGGCTGCCGTCGGGCAGGCGCGCATCCACCATCGGGCTGGACTCGTCAAGGCGCCGGCCCAGCGGCGCGAGGATGCGCTGGATTACCCGCTGCACATGGTGGTCGTCGATGAAGCGCAGGTCGCTCTGGTAGAGCCGGCCTTCGTGCTCGATGAACACCCGGTCCGGGCCGTTGACCAGGATTTCCGAGATGCCCGGATCGCGCAGGAGGATTTCCAGCGGGCCAAAACCGGTGAGTTCGTCCACCACCTCCTCGGCGAGGCGGTCCAGTTCGTAGCGGGAGATCGCCAGCTGGCGGCGCGAGGCGTACTCGCAGACCTTCTCGGAGACGTACTGCGCCACCGCCGGCCGCGCGCCCTCCAGCAGGTTCATGCCATCTTCGTCGATCTCGTCGATGATGTAGCGGTGCAGGCGCATCTTCAGCGTCTGCAGGTCCTGGTCGTGGCGGCCGTGACCGCCGCCATAGTGCTGGCTCATGAGCGCGCGGCCTTCGCCCGGCCGATCCAGCTGAACAATCCGCGCTTCTCCGCCACGCCCGCACCCAGCGCCTCAGCCAAGTCACGCAGCTTCACCGTCAGCGGGTCGCGCGGGGCCAGGTCGAACAGGCTCTGGCCGACGTTCTTGGCACGCAGGCGGGCTTCGGGCGAGGCCGGCAGCACGCCGAACAGTTCCAGGCCGAACATCTTGCCCAGCGCCGGGGCGTCTGGTGGCACCGAGGCCCAGTAACGCTCGATCAGCAGCTCGATACGCGGCAGCGCTGGCGTGCGTTCGCGCAGGCGGCGCAGGCGCTCCAGTCCTTTCTTGCACGACGGCACGCTCTGGTCCACGAGCCACAGCACGCGGTTGGCCTGCATCAGCAGCTGGCCGCTGAGTTCGCCTTCGGCAACGCCGGTGAGGTTGATCAGGATATGACTGAAGGCGCTGCGCAGGTTGCCCAGCAGCAGGTACAGCTCGGCGGTGGTGATGCGCTCCAGCACGCCGGGTTCGTCCGACAGGCTGAGCACGCGCAGGCCGGATTCGTGGCGGGCAAAGGCGCTGTCGATCAGGGTCTGGTCCAGCCGGCGCAGGTTGCGCAGCGCATCAGCGAAGGTGAATGACGGTTCCATGCCGAGGATCGCCAGCGCCTCGCCGGTGGGTTGGCCGATATCCACCAGCAGCACGCGGTGGTCCGCCTGGCGTTGCAGCGCCAGGGCCAGGTGCAGGGCGACGAAGGCGCCATCGGCGTCGGGCCGGGCGCTGATCAGGCTGATCAGTTCGCCCTGCTGGGTGGCGCTCACCGGTACGGTGGGCAGGCGCCCGCCGAGACGTCGGACCAGCCCGCTCAGTTCGCTGGCACGGGCGCCGTAGGTGACAAAGTCCCGGGCTCCTGCGCGCATGGCAGCCAGCACCAGTTGGTTGTCCAGACCGTCGCCGACGGCGACGACCGAGAGCAGCGGTCGCGCCGAGACCAGCCCCTCGATCAGCGAACCCTGGGAGACCAGGTTGGCCTTGTTCAGGCTGGTGAACAGGACCGTCGCACCGGTGACGTCCAGCAGCGACAGCAGTTCCTCCAGCGTACCGCTGTTGGCCAGGACGACCTGCCCGCAGCCGGCCAGGCTGCTCTGCAGCCACTCCTGCTCGCCGGGATGCTGGACCAGCGCCACGAAAGTCTGACTCATGCCCGTGCTCCCTTGCTTTGCCTTGCCTCCCGCTCTCTGGCGGGTCAGCGCTTCGTAGGTATCCATCAGTGCGACATCCCGCTGCTGGCCTTGCGCTTGTCGAAGCGGCCGTCCTCGAGGAAGTAGAACTCGCCAAAGCCCGGGTCGTAGTCGCGCAGGCCTTCGCCAGGAAGCTTGGGCAGCGCGGCATTGACGGCCAGCGGCTGCACCAGGTGCGGGGTGACGATCATCAGCAGTTCACGGTCGTCCTTGTCCAGGTTCGAAGATCGGAACAACGCGCCGATCACCGGGATGCTGCCGAGGAAGGGGAACTTGTCGATATTGCTGATGGTGCTGCTGCTGATCAGTCCGCTGATCACGAAGCTCTCGCCGTCGGCCAGCATCACGCTGGTATCGGTGCGCCGCACAGTCAGCGCGGGCACGGCGATGTCGTTGGTGCGGATGCCACTGGAAAAGTCCAGCTCACTGACCTCCGGGGCGACCTTCAGGGCGATGCGCTTGTCGTTCATCACCGTCGGCGTCAGGGTCAGGCGCACGCCGAACTCCTTGTACTCGATGGTGATGGTGTCCTTGTCGCCATTGGGCACCGGAATCGGGAACTCGCCACCGGCGAGGAACGAGGCCGTCTGCCCGCTGGTAGCCACCAGGCTGGGCCGCGCGAGGGTGTAGGCGAAACCGCTGCCTTCCAGGGCGTTGATGAAGCCCAGCCACTTGCTGCTGCCACCACCCCAGATGATGTTGAAGCCGCCGTTGGAGTTGCCGAAGGAGCCATCCAGCGTGCCATCGGTGCCGACCTGCATGTTGCCCAGGCTACCCGGCGAGCCCAGTACGAAGGTATTGGAACCGCGCCGCACCAGTGACGTACTTGCCTGCTTGAGCTTGCTGCGACTGACTTCGACGAAGCGGATATCGGTCTGCACCTGGTTGGGCAGGCTGCCGGCGCCGACGCCGGTTGCACCCGCCACGTCGCTCACCGCCCGCGCACCGACGCGCACCACGGTGCGCATCGGCTGGTCGCTGCAGGCGGTCCAGATCAGCAGGCTGGTCAGGCCTTCGGCCTTGCCGGTGACGAGGAAGTCGCGCTTGTCGAGCACTTGTACGTCGGCGATGTTCGGATCGCCGATGGCCAGGCGCTTGATCGGCACCGGCAGTTGCTGGTCACGCTGGGCGCCCTGCTCGACGTCGAGATTCAGTTGCTGATCGGCGAAGCCTGCGCACGCGCTCGGCACGGCCTGCGCCGCGGAGTGGACGGCGCAAGCCAGCAGAGCAACCAGGGGAAGAATGAAGCGCTTGGACATCGATGCACTCCTTGCTCAATGTGCTTCACGGGTAACGGTGGTGCCTCGGTAGACCACCACGCCGGCGTCGACCTGCGGCGCGGAAACCTGGCGCACGGCGGGGGCCGGCGCCTGGCGCGGCTTGCCGATGAGTTGTTCGAGGGTGATCGGCTGGCTGCCGGCGGAGCCGAGCGAGGCCTGGATATAGCGGCCCTGCTGTTCCTTCTCGTAGAGGTTCTCATCCTTGCTGCGCACCGCCAGGCGCAGGGAGCCGGCCTGGCTGGCGAGCATCAGGCGCGAGGCGGCTTCGGCGGGCACAGCGAGCACGGCAGTGCGTGGCGGTTTGGGTGTCTTGTCCTTGGGGTCGCCGGCATTGCGTGCCTGGCCATCGGTGGAAACGGCAATCTGCTCGCCGTAAGTCAGCACCCGCACACCCGGCAGCACCACCTGGGCGCTGAGGCTGCGCTCAGTGCTCTGCTGGTCCTGGACGAAGAGCATGACGTCGACGTAATCGCCGGGGAGCACGAAGCCGCCGCCACCGATGACCTCGTCCACGGCAATCGCCATGGCGCGCTCATCCGGCCGGATGGTACGGGCCAGAGGGCCGCCCGGTTCGGTGACGGCAGAGGTGAGGATATTGCCCGCCGGAACGGCGACCCAGACGCGCTGGCCGATCACGGCTTCGGGCTTGGGAAAGCTGCCGGCGGGAGCGGTGCGCAGCATTTCCACGCTGACATCGTCCTTACCGATCACCGCCAGGGGCGGCAGGTCACGGGCGGCCACCACCACAGCGGTGCGCTGCAGCTTGTCGGCTTCGGCCATTGCTGCCGGTGCTACCTCCTGCACCACGCCGGCAACCGGCGCGGCCGGCTTGCCGACCTTGAGTCCGAGATACCCCACCACACCGGCGCACACCAGCAACAGCCCGGCGAATACCATCAGCACCTTGCTATTCATGACCACATCCTTGGGCAATCTCGGAAAAGCGGACCGGAGGGTCCGCGGCCTTGTCGTAAGAAGTCCGTTACCGGCAGCACCGGGGTTTGTCCTTCAGACCTTTATTGTTGTTTCGGCCAGGCGAGGAAGTTCGATAAGAACCATTTCTCATAATCAGTTTTCAGTTGTGCCATGGCTGAATCTAGTAGCTGTGTTTAGAGCGTCAACCACGCCGCTTAAATTTACGACCTGCAATTATTTATATGCCGAGAGGGTTATAACTTTTGTATTAGCGCTATTTGAACAATTGCATTCAGCCATACGACGCCTAGCCTGACGATGAAGTCGGGGCGCCGCCCCGGTGGTATTCGAGGGAGCACCCGCGATGGACCTGAAAATAAAAAAACTGTCCCTGAAACTGTTCTGCATGGCCAAGGCGTTCGCGGCCGACAAGGAAGGGGCGACAGCGATCGAATATGCGGTTATTGCGGGACTGATCTCGGTGGTGGTTATCGCGGGAGCCGGTATTATCGGTGGAGACCTGGGTACTATCATGACCAGCATTCAGGACGAAGTTGCAAAAGCCGTTAAATAACGACCCTCCCGATACAACTTCCTGACGACCCTATTCATGGTTCCCGCGCCTTGCGCGGGAACTTGTTTGCCTGCCTGCCGCTTTTCTCCTAAAGCTCCCCACGCCGCTGCCGATACAGCCTGCTCAAACCCGTTTTACAGCAGGATGCTTTACCGATGCTTCGTTCGCTGTCTTTCTCCAGGAAGATTCTCCTGGCGGCCTCTCTCGTGGTCACCTTCGCCTTCGCCTGTTTCATCTTCTTCAACGATCTGCGCCAGCGCGAGGCAATCCACTCTGACACCGAATCCTACCTCTCCGAGGTCGGCAGCCTGACCGCCAGCAATATCCAGAGCTGGCTGGAAGGGCGCATCCAACTGGTGGAAGCAGAAGCTGCGCAACTGGCCGACGGCGAGCCGACGCCCGAACGCATTCAGCACGTACTGGAACAACAGGTGTTCCAGAAGAACTTCGAATCGGTCTACCTCGGTGAAGCCGCCAGTGGCGTGTTCACCATGCGCCCCTACGCGCCGATGCCCGACGGCTACGACCCACGCACCCGTGGCTGGTACAAGGACGCCGTGGCCGCCGGCCGGCTGATCGTCACCGAGCCCTTCCTCGACGCCGGCACCAACGAGCAGATCCTCGCCATGTCCATGCCGGTCATGCGCAACGGCCAGCTGGTCGGCGTGGCCGCTGGCGACATGAAGCTGGAAACCATCACCGCGATCATCAACTCGCTGAAGTTCGACGGCGACGGCTATGCCTTCCTGGTCAGCGATGCCGGCAAGATCCTCCTGCACCCGGACAGCAGCCTGATCTTCAAGAGCCTCGGCGAGGTCTACCAGCAGGGCGCACCCAAGGTGCAGCCGGGCGTGCAGGAAGTCAGCATCAACGGCGAGGACCAACTGGTTTCCATGACACCGGTGAAGGGCCTGCCGGGCGTGACCTGGTACGTCGCGCTGGTCCTCAACAAGGACTCCGCCTATGCGATGCTCAGCGACTTCCGCAACACCGCGATCATCGCCACGGTGATCGCCATCGTCGCCATCCTGCTCCTGCTCGGCATGCTGATCCGCGTGCTGATGGCGCCGCTGACCGACATGGGCCGCGCCATGCAGGACATCGCCCAGGGTGAAGGCGACCTGACCAAGCGCCTGAAGGTCGCCAGCAACGACGAGTTCGGCGTGCTGGCCAACGCCTTCAACCGCTTCGTCGAACGTATCCACGAGTCCATCCGCGAAGTCGCCTCCACCGCGCGCCAGTTGCACGACGTCTCGCAACTGGTGGTGAATGCCTCCAACTCGTCCATGAGCAACTCCGACGAGCAGGCCAACCGCACCAATAGCGTGGCCGCGGCGATCAACGAACTGGGCGCTGCCGCTCAGGAAATCGCCCGCAACGCCGCCGACGCCTCGCACCATGCCACCGACGCCTCGCACCAGGCCGGTGATGGTCGCCAGGTGGTGGAACAGACCATCAGCGCAATGAACCTGCTGTCCGACAAGATCAGTTCCGCCTGCGCCAACATCGAGTCGCTGAACAGCCGCACGGTGAACATCGGGCAGATTCTGGAGGTGATCAAGGGCATCTCCGAGCAGACCAACCTGCTGGCCCTGAACGCGGCCATCGAGGCCGCCCGCGCCGGGGAAGCCGGCCGTGGCTTCGCTGTGGTGGCGGACGAGGTGCGCAACCTCGCCCACCGCGCCCAGGAGTCCGCGCAGGAAATCCAGAAAATGATCGAGGAATTGCAGGTCGGCGCCCGCGAAGCCGTGGACACCATGACCGAGAGCCAGCGCTACAGCCTGGAGAGCGTGGAAATCGCCAACCGCGCCGGCGAGCGCCTGGCCAGCGTGACTCATCGCATCGGCGAGATCGACTCGATGAACCAGTCGGTCGCCACCGCCACCGAGGAACAGACCGCCGTGGTCGACTCGCTGAACATGGACATCACCGAGATCAACACCCTGAACCAGGAAGGCGTGGAAAACCTGCAAGCCACCCTGCGCGCCTGCGCCGACCTGGAGAACCAGGCTGGCCGCCTGCGCCACCTGGTGGACAGCTTCCGCATCTGATCACCGCCGTAGTGGAAAAGGCGCCTTCGGGCGCCTTTCTTGTTCTATTGCCGACCGATTCCGCAATGGCGCGCCCGCCCAGGAAATCACGACCCTGTATCACCGCTGAAACACCCGCCACAGAGCCACCCCTACCGTTCGTCCGACACTTTCAAGCTTCCCTCGGGCACGCCGAAATCAAGGGTGAAGGCCTTTGATACCCACCCACAAACCGGGCCTGTCGTCACCGCCGGCACAAGGGAGTTCCGGCCACGCCCGCACGGCTATCCGCCGCGCCGGCGCCGTCCGTTTCACACCACGGGACGGACGTTCTGCGGCGACACCGGATCTGTCGCCCGGACCAACGCCGTTCAGGCATCCCACCACCTCCGGACTCGACGCAGCATGATCAAGAGCCTGAAATTCAGCCATAAGATCCTCCTGGCCGCTTCTCTCGTTGTTTTCTCGGCATTCGCCCTCTTCACCCTCTACAACGACTACCTGCAGCGCAATGCGATCCGCGAGGACCTCGAGGATTATCTGCGGGAGATGGGCGACGTCAGCGCCAGCAACATCCAGAACTGGCTGAGCGGCCGCCTGCTGCTGATCGAAAGCACCGCCCAGACCCTCGCCCGCGACAGCTCGCCCGAGCACCTGACCGGCCTGCTGGAGCAGGACACCCTGCGCAAGACCTTCAACTTCACCTACCTGGGCCAGGAAGACGGCACCTTCACCATGCGCCCCAACAGCGCCATGCCTGACGGTTACGACCCGCGCACCCGCCCCTGGTACAAGGATGCCGTCGCGGCCGGCGGCACCACGCTGACCGAGCCCTACATCGACGCGGCCACCCAGCAACTGATCATGACTGTCGCCACCCCAGCGCGCGCCGGCGGCAAGACCCTCGGCGTGGTCGGCGGCGACCTCGGCCTGCAGACCCTGGTGGAGATCATCAACTCGCTGGACTTCAGCGGCATGGGCTATGCCTTCCTGGTCAGCGGCGACGGCAAGATCCTCGTGCATCCGGACAAGAACCAGATCATGAAGACGCTGGCGGACGTCTACCCGCAGAACACGCCGAAGATCGGCAGCGGCTTCAGCGAGGCCGAACTCAACGGCCACCAGCGCATCCTCAGCTTCACCCAGGTGAAGGGCCTGCCGTCGGTGAACTGGTACATCGGCCTGTCCATCGACAAGGACGCCGCCTACGCAATGCTGAGCAAGTTCCGCGCCTCGGCCATCGTCGCCGCCGCGATTGCCATCGTCGCCATCCTGCTCCTGCTGGGCATGCTGATCCGCGTGCTGATGCAGCCGCTGACCACCATGGGCCGCGCGATGGAAGACATCGCCCAGGGCGAAGGCGACCTGACCAAGCGCCTGAAGGTCGCCAGCAACGACGAGTTCGGTGTGCTGGGCAATGCCTTCAACCGCTTCGTCGAACGTATCCACGAATCGATCCGCGAAGTGGCTTCCACGGCCCGCCAGCTGCACGACGTCTCGCAACTGGTGGTGAATGCATCCAACTCGTCCATGAGCAACTCCGACGAGCAATCCAACCGCACCAACAGCGTCGCGGCAGCGATCAACCAGCTGGGCGCCGCCGCCCAGGAAATCGCCCGTAACGCCGCCGATGCCTCGCACCACGCCACCGACGCCTCGCACCAGGCCGGTGATGGTCGTCAGGTGGTCGAGCAGACCATCAGCGCGATGAACCTGCTGTCCGACAAGATCAGCTCGGCCTGCGCCAACATCGAAGCACTGAACAGCCGCACGGTGAACATCGGGCAGATTCTGGAGGTGATCAAGGGCATCTCCGAGCAGACCAACCTGCTGGCCCTGAACGCCGCCATCGAAGCCGCCCGCGCCGGAGAGGCCGGCCGTGGCTTCGCCGTGGTCGCGGACGAGGTGCGCAACCTCGCCCACCGCGCCCAGGAGTCCGCGCAGGAAATCCAGAAAATGATCGAGGAATTGCAGGTCGGCGCCCGCGAAGCCGTGGACACCATGACCGAGAGCCAGCGCTACAGCCTGGAGAGCGTGGAAATCGCCAACCGCGCCGGCGAGCGCCTGGCCGGCGTCACCCACCGCATCGGCGAGATCGACTCGATGAACCAGTCGGTGGCCACTGCGACCGAGGAGCAGACCGCGGTGGTCGACTCGCTGAACATGGACATCACCGAGATCAACACCCTGAACCAGGAGGGCGTGGAAAACCTCCAGGCCACCCTGCGCGCCTGCGCCGACCTGGAGAACCAGGCTGGCCGCCTGCGCCAGCTGGTGGACAGCTTCCGCATCTGATTCTGGCGGAAACGAAAAAGGCGCCTGCGGGCGCCTTTTTCATTGGGTACACCTGCAGGAGCGAGCCATGCGCGCGATCGCGCCGACGTCGCACCTTTTGAAAGCGGCCCGCTCCTAACGTTATCTGCGCTTACTACCGCCCAATAGCGCGCCCATCAATCCGCGCACCAGTTGCCGGCCGATCTGGTTCGCCGCCTGACGCACCACCGTCTTGCTGACCTGGCTGGCCAGCGATCCAAGAATCTCGCCGGCCATGTCACCGAAATCGGTACCGCTGCCCTTCTCTTCCTTCTGCTCGGTCGGTGCCATCTTGTTGTCGGCGCGGCCGGTCAGTTTCTCGTAGGCGGACTCGCGGTCGATCGGCTGGTCGTAGTGACCGGCCAGCGGCGAACGGCGGATGACGTCGGCGCGCTCGGCGTCGGTGAGCGGGCCGATGCGCGATTGCGGAGGCGCCACGGCCACGCGCTGGACCATCGCGGGCGTGCCCTTCTCCTCCAGCGTACCGACCAGCGCCTCGCCGATGCCCAGCTCGGTGAGCACCTTCAAGGTCTCGAAAGCCGGGTTGGGCCGGAAGCCGTCGGCCACCGCGCGCAGGGATTTCTGCTCCTTGGCGGTGAATGCGCGCAGACCATGCTGAATACGCAGGCCCAGTTGCGCCAGCACGTCGTCCGGCAAGTCCCCGGGCGACTGGGTAACGAAGTAGACGCCCACGCCCTTGGAGCGGATCAGCCGCACCACCTGCTCCAGACGATCCTGCAGGGCCTTGGGCGTGCCGTTGAACAGCAGGTGCGCCTCATCGAAGAACAGCGCGAGGATGGGCTTGTCCGCATCGCCGCGCTCGGGCAATTGCTCGAACAGTTCGGCCAGCAGCCAGAGCAGGAAGGTGGCGTAGACCTTGGGGGCGTCATGCACCAGCTTGCTGGCGTCCAGCAGGTGGATGCGGCCACGGCCATCGGCCTCGGGGCGCAGCAGGTCTTCCAGCTGCAGCGCCGGCTCGCCGAAGAAGTCCTCGGCGCCCTGCTGCTCCAGCAGCGCCAGACGCCGCAGCAGTGCCTGGGACGAGGCGCCGGTGAACAACGCACGGTCTTCGCCGAGGATGTCCGGGTTTTCCTTGAAGTGATTAAGCAGCGCCTTGAGGTCTTTCAGGTCGAGCAGCAGCAGGCCTTCGCGGTCGGCCACCTTGAACGCGGCGAACAGCGCCGCCTGCTGGCTCTCGGTCAGCTCTAGCAGGTTGGCCAGCAGCAGCGGGCCCATCTCCGACAGCGTGGTGCGCAGCGGGTGACCGGTCTTCCCGGCCACGTCCCAGATGCTCACCGGGTAGGCCTGGGGCTTGTGGTTCAGCCAGGGCATGCTGGCGATGCGTTCAGCCACCTTGCCCTGTGGGTTGCCCGCGGCGGCGATGCCGCACAGGTCACCCTTGATGTCAGCGGCAAACACCGCGATGCCGGCGTCGCTGAACGATTCGGCCAGGTGCTGCAGCGTCACCGTCTTGCCGGTGCCGGTCGCACCGGCGATCAGGCCGTGGCGGTTGGCGAGTTTCCAGGGCTGGCCGACCGGCTGCCCGTCGGGCCCGGCGCCAATGATGAGTTCGTTGGTGGCTGACATCCGTTGTTCCCCTTCAGTGGACCTGTCGCGCCAGAGGGCCTGTCGCGTTGGCTGCTTGAGCAAGAGTGGCGCGTCCCGGTGCGCCGCGCAATCGGCTACCCCGGTACTTTGAAGACGTGCTTGAGGTAGTGCAGGAAGTTCTCGTCCTTGCACTGGGTCTTGCCCGGCGCATCGGAGATCTTCGCCACCGGATGGCCGTTGCAGGCGGTCATCTTCAGCACGATGTTCATCGGCTGGACACCCGGCACATCGCAGGTGAAATGGGTGCCAATACCGAAGCTGACGTCGATGCGCTCGCGCAGCGCCCGGTAGATTTCCAGCGCACGCGGCAGGTTAAGGCCGTCGGAGAACACCAGGGTCTTGGTCAGCGGGTCGATGCCCAGGTGTTCGTAATGCCGGATGGCCTTTTCCGCCCACTCCAGTGGATCGCCCGAGTCGTGGCGCAGGCCGTCGAAGAGCTTGGCGAAGTACAGGTCGAAGTCCGCCAGGAAGGCTTCCATGGTGATGCAATCGGTCAGCGCGATGCCCAACTGCCCGCGGTACTCGCGAACCCAGGCGTCCAGCGCGGCGGCCTGGCTGTCGATCAGCCGCGGGCCGAGTTGCTGATGCGCCATCAACCACTCGTGAGCCATGGTGCCCAGCGGTTTCACGCCCAGCTCGCGCGCCAGGTAAACGTTGCTGGTGCCAACGAAATGGCCGGGGAAGCCATCGCGCAGATCGCGTACTACGGCTTCCTGCACCGGATAGGAGAAGCGCCGGCGGGTGCCGAAGTCGGCCATCTTGAAGCCAGCCAGCTCTTCGGCGCTGGCCTCCTTGCGCAGCCAGTCGAACTTCTCCTGCAAGCGCTCGCGGACCATCGTCAGCGTCGTGCCCGGATGGCGGTGGCGGTTGCGCACTTCGCTGATGATCGCCAGCAGCGGCACCTCGAAGAGAATCACGTGCAGCCAGGGGCCTTTCAGGCGCAGGAACAGTTCTTCGTTCTCCACACCCAGCTGCACATAGCTGGGGTTGAAGCGGAACAGGCCGAGGAAGCGGATGAAGTCGGGCTTGAAGAAGGGGATGCGCTCAAGAAAGGCCAGGTCCTGCGGTGCGAAAGAAAGCTCCGACAGCTGCTCGATCTGCTCGCGCAGCGGGTCGAGGTAGGCGCGCAGGTCCTCTTCGTTGCGACAGCGGAACTCCCACTCGACTTCGGCGTTGGGATAGTTGTGCAGCACGGCCTGCATCATGCTCAGCTTGTAGAAATCGGTATCCAGCAGGTTCTGCACGATCCGCCGGGAAAATGCGCTGTCGCTCATGCTCATCTCATTGCAGGCTTGAATCGGCAGTCTAAACCCGTCGCCCACAAAAAACCCCGCCGAGGCGGGGTTTTGAGTTGGAATCAGAAATCAGCGTGCTTTGCTCTGCGACATCCCGAACAGGAAAAGCAGCAGGTCGTCATCCGGACGGATGTCCTGTTGCTTGGCGCGCAGGTTGGGCGGCATCGGGCAGCTGTCCAGGCCGCCTCTTCCGGAAATGACCGAAGGCCCAGGCTCATGCCAGGCCGCCGCCGCCAGGGTCGCCACCCCGAGCGCGCCGATGAGGAGCAAACCTCGCGTAATTTCTAACTTCATGTCTGCAACCCTTTGATGGCGCTGCCAAACGCCGCTTGGTAACCATAGACAAAGGCCTGCCATTGCGCCTCTGTCCACGACGAGCGGCGTTTTACCTGGCGAAGATCGTGACGGGCGGCACGCTGGGCGCTGAAGCGCTGACGGGCTTTTTCCATGTCAATCAGGGCCACTTCGATCTTGTCGCCGTCCATCTTCACGAAGACGTGCTTCAGGTAGAGGCAGCCATGCTGCCAACGGCCGGCGTTAAGCTTTGCAAGGGTACTACCGTAATGTTGCAGAATTCTTTGGTGCAGGGCCTCGCCCCAACGCTCCTGGTCACCACGGGCGTAGCAGTCTTCCAGGCTGCTGAAACCGTCCAGGGACTCGGTTACCAGAAGGGCCTGCCATTCGCCATCCACCTTGCGGCAGCCGGCGTAGACCAGGGTCGGCACTTTCACGCCCAACGCTTCGGCGGCCTTGAGCGCATTGCGCTCGCGGATGGCGGTGGGGTAGCCGAAGGGATGCAGCAGGTCGCGGTAGATGTGGCCCATCTGCTGCTTGCGATAGAGCATCCGGCCGTCGGAGGTCAGGACTCGCTGCACGCCGCTTTCGCCGCCGCGCCGACGGTTGGGTTCCTCGACCCATTTGCCGGGCACCTGGAGCCAACGGTCGATGGCGTTCTCACCGGAAATTTGCTGCAGCGAAGCCAGATCAACGGCCATCCATCACTCCTTACGCAGAATGTAGACCCGCCACATGTGTACGAGCGGGACGAAATCAATGTGATCCTGGACCTTGAAACCAGCCTGGCGGAACTCCGCCTCGATGGTCTTGGCGGGTATCACGAAGCGGTTCTGGTAGGCGTGTTTCTTGCGATTCGATTCGGCGCGAGCACGTTTCCAGGACTTGAAGTTACCATCGACCCACATCGACAGGATCACCGAATCGCGGGTTACGCGGTGAAATTCGCGCAACATCGTCAAACGATCGTCAGTTTCGCCGATATGGTGCATCAGGCGCATCGAGAAGATGCTATCGACGGCGTTGTCGGGCAGATCAATGGCAAACGCGGAAGTCTGCAAAGGTCGGACGCGTTTTACAACCTCATTCGGTTGACCGGCGCAGGCCACGGCGATCATGTCCGGGGAATTGTCTGCCCCGATGATCACCCGGTTCTCCTTTTCGGCCAGCATCGGCCAGAAGCGCCCGGCGCCGCACGGCAGGTCCAGGACCAGATTGGGCTGCCCCGCCAGCTTGAGTGCCTGACGGGCGACTTGGACATCGCGCCAGTGAGAAAGTTTCCGGGAGAGTCCGGCCTGGTGCTTGCGCAGGTAACGCTCTGCGTGCTGGCGGTCGTACTTTTGGGAGAACTCCAGGTCGACGGGTTTTTCAGTCATCGGATATTTACCTTTCCCGAATTCAGGGCGAACGATACGAACCAGCCTGTCACAGCCGGGTCATGCACTTGTGAAGTTTTTGTCAAACGACGGCTAGGCGAACTTCGAAGCGACAGCCATGGGGCTCGGCCGGACGCAGCGTGACGTCCCAGCCTTCGGAGGCGCAGATCCGCTTGACCAGCGACAACCCCAGCCCGAGCCCCTCACCACGCGGGTTCTGGCCGCGCGTGAAGGGCTGGAAGACGCGCTCGCGCTGCTCTTCCGGGATGCCGGCGCCGGTGTCCTCGACCCAGAATCCGTTCGGTCCAAGTTGTAAGCGGATGCTGCCGCTTTCGGTGTAATGCATGGCATTGCGCAATAAATTGCTCATCACCGAACGCAGGAAAGGCGCGTTGAACTGCCCGGGCATCTCCTGGCTGACGTTGTATTCCAGGGTCAAGCCCTTCGCTTCGATAGGCCCGCGCCACTGTGCGACCAACTCGTCGCCGATCGTCCGCAACCCAGCCTGGGACACGATGGCCATATCCTTGCGCTGGGCCCGCGCCAGCATCAGGAAGGTCTGCACCAGATCCCGCATCTCCTCGCAGGCACTGTTCATCCGCACCAACTGAGCACGCGACCGCGGGGTGAGCCCCGGCTCTTCCGCCAGCAACTCGCAACTGGTGGCGATCACCATCAGCGGCGTGCGCAGCTCATGGCTGACGTCGCTGGTAAAGAGCTTCTCCCGGGTCAGCACATCGTGCAGCCGCCCCATGGCGTAATCGAAGGCCGCCGCCAGCTCGCCCACCTCGTCGTTGGCGTAATCCGGCGACATGGGCGGTGCCAGCTCCAGCAACTGGTCCCGGTGACGAACCTGGCGCGCCAGGCGCGACACCGGCTCCATGACCTTGCGCGCCAGCAGCCAGCCCAGCACCCCGGACAGGGCGAGGCTGAGCACATAACCGGTGACCACGGCGGCATAGAGGATCTGTTCGCGCGCCTCGAAGTCGCTCTGGTCCTGCAGCAGGACGAAGCGGCGGCCATCGACGTCGCGCGCCAGCGCATGGAAAGACAGCTCGCCATCGAAGACTTCGTGGAAACCGGCGTCCAGCCGGCGCAGCGCCGGCGGCATGGCATAGACGCCCGCGCCATCACTGATGAAGAAACGCATGCCGGGATCGAGTTTCGGAGCCTGGCCGTTCCCCAGGTCCTCATTGATGATGCGGTCCAGTTCACCGCCCAGGTCGCGGGAAATCAGGCGCTCTTCGACGATATGAACGACGCCGACGATTCCCACCGAAAACAGGCCGCCAACGGCGGCGGTCATGAGTACGAAGGCAAAGACAATCCGTCGGGAAAGGCTCTGCTTATACTCCATGCGCTTCCTCCGCCAGCTTGTAGCCGACGCCATGCACCGTGTGCAGCAGGGAGGATGCGAAGGGCTTGTCGATCACCTGGCGCAGCTGATGAACGTGGCTGCGCAGGCTGTCGCTGTCGGGGCAGTCATCCCCCCAGACGGCTTCCTCGAGCACGTCGCGGCGCACCACGTGCGGGCTCTTCTGCATCAGCACCGCCAGCAGCTTGAGGCCGATGGGGTTGAGCTTGAGCGGCTTGCCGGCACGGTTCACTTCGAGGGTGTCGAGGTTGTAGCTCAGGTCGGCGACCTGCAGCTCGCGCCGCCCGCCGCCCTGGCTGCGGCGCAGCACCGCCTCGATGCGAGCGGCCAGCTCGGAGAGCGCAAAGGGCTTGAGGAGGTAATCGTCAGCGCCGGAACGGAAGCCCTGCAGGCGGTCGTCCAGCTGATCGCGGGCGGTCAGCATGATCACTGGGGTGTCGCGGCGCGCGTCTTCGCGCAGGCGGCGGCACAGGGTGAAACCATCCAGCCCCGGCAGCATCACGTCCAGCACGATCAGGTCGTAATGGGACGTCGCCGCGAGGTGCAATCCGGACAGGCCGTCCTGGGCGCAATCCACCGTGTAGCCCTTCAGGCCCAGGTAGTCGGCCATATTGGCCAGGATGTCCCGATTGTCTTCAACCAACAAAATGCGCATATGCTCTCCTCGAACGCAATGCACGTTAGCCTAACCAGCTTAAATAGAACTTAAGCGGCTTTGACGGAATTTTCACATTCAACCTGCCGATTGCCCGTGCGGCAGGTCGAATGAGCCCTCCGGCGCGGCTTCAGTCGCCCGCCACACCAAACTCGATCGGCGTCTTCACGTAGAACAGCTTCACACCCGCCTGGCGGATCGCCTCGAAGATGCGCCCGGACTCTTCCTCGCTCACTGCCATGGTGACTTCCTGCGGCTGGTCGGCCAGCTCGAAGAAATGCGCGTAGTGAATGCGCCCGGTCTTGCCGAAGCCTTCGCTCGCAGTCATCAGGGTGGCGCCGCGTACGCCTTGCCGGCGCGCCTCCTCCAGCAGCCATTGAGCCAGCGGCAAGCCGGCGTGTTTGCGGTCCTGCTGGGTGAAGAACTTCAACTGGTAGCCGTTCATGTCTTCCTCCCGAAGGCCTCGCGGCCTCTCTCATGGCTGGACGGCCTAGCGGCCCATCAGCGCGTGCACCGACCAGAGTCCGGCCAGGGTCATCAGCAGGGAACCGGCAAGGTGCGTGGCGACCGTGCCCATGGCCCAGGCCAAGCGGCCTTGCTGCAGCAGCACGACGACCTCGGCGGAGAAGGTCGAGAAGGTGGTGAGGCCACCGCAGAAACCGGTAATGATCAGTAATCGCCATTCTGGCGCCAGGCCGGGGGAGTTGGCGAAGAAGGCGATAGCCGCGCCGATGATGTAGCCGCCAACCAGGTTGGCGACCACCGTGCCCGGCGGCATGGATGGCAGGAGGGTATTGAGCTTGAGCCCGAGCACCCAGCGCAGCAGTGCGCCGAGGGCGGCTCCGAGGGAGACGGCGAGAATGGGTTTCCACATGGTCCTGTCCTGGGGAAGGTGTTTTGGACAGGCCGCAGGCGAGCGCCTACGCGCCTTTCCAGGTCTATGCGTAGGCATCATCAGCCACAAGGGCGGTTGAAGGAGGAATGCCATCTCCTGCGGCGCAGTCTGGCATATCCGACGCCCATGAAAAAGCCCCGCCTAGGCGGGGCTTTTTCTTACAGCAGGTGCCGGGTGGCTTACATCATGCCGCCCATGCCGCCCATGCCGCCCATGTCCGGCATGGCCGGAGCAGCCTTGTCGTCAGCCACTTCGGCAACCATGGCCTCGGTGGTGACCATCAGGCCGCCGATGGAAGCAGCGGCTTGCAGAGCCGAACGGGTGACCTTGGCCGGATCGAGGATACCCATCTCGATCATGTCGCCGTACACACCGGTAGCAGCGTTGTAGCCGAAGTTACCCGAACCCTGCTTGACCTTGTCGACCACTACGCTCGGCTCGTCGCCGGAGTTGGCAACGATCTGGCGCAGCGGAGCTTCAACGGCGCGACGCAGCAGAGCGATACCGACGTTCTGGTCTTCGTTGTCGCCCTTCAGGCCTTCGATGGCTTGCAGAGCACGAACCAGAGCGACGCCGCCGCCAGGAACCACGCCTTCTTCCACAGCAGCGCGGGTAGCGTGCAGGGCGTCTTCAACGCGGGCTTTCTTCTCTTTCATCTCGACTTCGGTGGCAGCGCCAACCTTGATCACGGCAACACCGCCAGCCAGCTTGGCCAGACGCTCTTGCAGCTTCTCACGGTCGTAGTCCGAGGAAGTCTCTTCGACCTGCTTGCGGATCTGCAGGACGCGAGCTTCGATGTCGGCTTGAGCGCCAGCGCCATCGATGATGGTGGTGTTTTCTTTGCTCAGAACCACGCGCTTGGCGTTACCCAGGTGCTCCAGGGTGGCGCCTTCCAGGCTCAGACCGACTTCTTCGGAGATGACGGTACCGCCGGTCAGGATGGCGATGTCCTGCAGCATGGCCTTGCGGCGGTCGCCGAAGCCCGGAGCCTTGACGGCTGCGACCTTGACGATGCCACGCATGTTGTTGACGACCAGGGTAGCCAGGGCTTCGCCTTCGACGTCTTCAGCCACGATCAGCAGCGGACGGCCGGCTTTGGCAACGGCTTCCAGGACCGGCAGCATTTCGCGGATGTTGGAGATCTTCTTGTCGACCAGCAGCAGCAGCGGGCCGTCGAGCTCGGCCACCATGGTGTCCGGCTTGTTGATGAAGTAGGGGGACAGGTAGCCGCGGTCGAACTGCATGCCTTCTACGACGGACAGTTCGTTTTCCAGGCCCGAGCCTTCTTCAACGGTGATCACGCCTTCTTTACCGACCTTGTCCATGGCTTCGGCAATGATGTTGCCGATGGAGTCGTCGGAGTTGGCGGAGATGGTGCCTACCTGGGCAATGGCCTTGGTGTCGGCGCAGGGCTTGGCCTGCTCCTTGAGCTGGGCAACGATGGCCACGGTGGCCTTGTCGATACCGCGCTTCAGGTCCATCGGGTTCATGCCGGCAGCGACGGCTTTCAGGCCTTCGTTGACGATGGCCTGGGCCAGAACGGTAGCGGTGGTGGTGCCGTCACCGGCAGCGTCGTTGGCCTTGGAGGCAACGTCTTTCACCAGCTGGGCGCCCATGTTCTCGAACTTGTCTTTGAGTTCGATTTCCTTGGCGACGGAAACGCCGTCCTTGGTGATGGTCGGAGCGCCGAAGCTCTTGTCCAGGATGACGTTACGGCCTTTCGGGCCCAGGGTCGCTTTCACAGCGTCGGCCAGGACGTTTACGCCGACCAGCATTTTCTTGCGAGCGGAATCGCCGAACTTAACTTCTTTGGCAGCCATGTTCTGTTTCCTCTAAATCGAATTCGGTGGGGAGTGGACGGACTGAAATCAGTCTTCCAGGACGGCGAGGATCTCGGACTCGCCCATCACCAGCAGTTCTTCGCCGTCGACCTTGATGGCGTTGCTGCCGGAGTACGGACCGAAGACCACCTTGTCACCGACCTTCACGGCCAGAGCGCGAACTTCGCCGTTGTCCAGGACACGGCCGGCACCAACAGCGACCACTTCACCGCGGTTCGGCTTCTCGGCGGCGGAACCCGGCAGCACGATGCCGCCTGCGGTCTTGGTCTCTTCCTCGCTGCGACGGATGACGACGCGGTCATGCAGAGGACGAAGCTTCATAGTCGTAACTCTCCCAAACTGTGATTTCCAACGGCCGGATCGATGCCCGGCAGGTTTTATTGAATCCGGCGGTGCCGGTTTGCGTCCCGGCTGGCGAGACGCGTAAAGAGCAGCCTGTCCGTGTGACAGGGACCTTGCGGTGACCGGTACATAAGGTCGCTACAAGGCATTTCAAGTGTGTGACGAAAAAATTTTTGCAGGCGGCGGGTGCTTCAGGCGAGCGAAACCGCCCGACGCTCAACGCAGGCGGTCGCGATCTTCCTCGCGGCGCTGGTACTCGCCCTCGATCACGCTGGGGCCGCTGCGGTGCTGGGCGGCCGGATCATCGGCGAAGGCGCGGCGGCGCTCAGCCTGCTCCTGCATGCGCTGGCGCACGCGGCCAAGCATCAGGCGACGGGTGAAGGGGATCAGGCAGAACAGGCCGACGATGTCGCTGATGAAGCCCGGCAGCATCAGCAGGCCACCGCCCAGGGCGATGACCAGGCCTTCGAGCATTTCCTGCTCGGGCAGCTCGCCTCGATTCAGGCGCTCGCGGGCACGCAGCGCAGTAGCGACGCCGGCCACGCGCAGCACCGCTGCGCCGATGAAGGCGCCGGCGATGATCAGCAGCAGGGTCCAGCCCACGCCGATCACGCTGCCGACCTTGATCATCACGGCCAGCTCGATCAGCGGGAACAGAAGAATCAGAAACAGGGGAACTCGCATCGATGAATCCTTGGCGGGGTCATTGCCCGGGTAGAAAGCTAGGTGGCGACGCCCCCTTCCAATTTCAAGGGATAAGCCAAGGGAAGGATCAGGCCTGGATCACTTCGTTGCCCGGCCAGACGTCCGCCTTGGCCAACTGCACCAGCGCCTGGCGCACCGCGCCGGCGTTGCCGCAGGGCGCCGGGAACGGCAGCCAGTGCAGCCCCTGACCAATGCGCAGGTGGAAACCTTCTGTATCAATTCCCGCCAGCTGCGGGCCCTGCCCGGCGGGCAACCCGGCCAGTTCGACGTAGTGTTCGATGGCATTGGCGTGGTCGCTGTTCATGTGCTCGACCATGCTCTTCTCCGCTTCGCCGACGAAGGGGTTGGCCAGCGGCACGCTGTTGGCGCCCAGCCAGTGGATATCGCCGAAGCCACCGATGTAGCGCCACTGCACCGGCTCCAGCACCCAGAAATCGAAGTCGTGGACGATGTGGTAGTCCTGCGAGCCGGGGAAATAGCGGTAGTAACGCTCGGCGGCGTCGGCGATGGCATCAACGTCCTCGACCAGCAGCGCCTCGGCCAGCAGAGTCAGGCGTCCGGCGGCCTGGATGTCGTCGACGCCACGCTCGCCGATGAGCAGCGAGCATTTCCCGTCCATCTGCAGGTTATGGGTGTGCTGGGCGATGCGGCTGATCAGGATCAGCGGACGGCCGGCCTCGTCCAGGCAATACGGCACGACGGAGCCGAAGGGGAATCCGGGCCACTTCTTCGAGTGGGTAGAGAGGACGCCGCGGTATTCCTTGAGCAGCAGTTCTCGGGCATGCTTGGCAGCTTTCACGCTCAACTTATGACTCCTCGCAAAGAATCCGTCGTAAACGGACGGGCAGGACTGACTCTGTGCACAGCTGCCGGCGGGGCCTTTCACCAGAAACTGTTCGTGGGGTTGTTCCGATGCAATTGAAAGACAAGGTCATCATCATCACCGGTGGCTGCCAGGGCCTGGGCCGCGCCATGGGCGAGTACCTCTCCGGCAAGGGCGCGCGCGTCGCGCTGGTTGACCTCAATACCGAAAAACTGGACGAAGCCGTGGCTGCCTGCAAGGCCGCCGGCGGTGACGCCCGCGCCTATCTGTGCAACGTCGCCAATGAAGAACAGGTTACCCACATGGTGGCCCAGGTCGCCAGCGACTTCGGCGCCATCAACGGCCTGGTCAACAACGCCGGCATTCTGCGCGACGGCCTGACCATCAAGGTCAAGGACGGCGAACTGAGCAAGATGAGCCTGGCCCAGTGGCAGGCGGTGATCGACGTCAACCTGACCGGCGTGTTCCTCTGCACCCGCGAAGTGGCGGCGAAGATGATCGAGCTGAAGAACGAAGGCGCGATCGTCAACATTTCCTCCATTTCCCGCGCCGGCAACATGGGCCAGGCCAACTACTCCGCCGCCAAGGCCGGCGTCGCCGCCGACACCGTGGTGTGGGCGAAGGAACTGGCGCGCTACGGCATCCGCGTGGCGGGCGTGGCTCCCGGCTTCATCGAGACCGACATGGTCGCCAGCATGAAGCCCGAAGCCCTGGAGAAGATGACTTCCGGCATTCCGCTCAAGCGCCTGGGCAAGCCGCTGGAAATCGCCCACTCGGTGGCCTACATCCTCGAGAACGATTACTACACCGGCCGCGTGCTGGAACTGGACGGCGGCCTGCGCCTGTAATCCGCCCGCCCATGAAAAAGCCCCGCCAGGTGCGGGGTTTTTTATTGCCGTTCTCGTAGAGCGGAGCCAGTCGAAGCGAAGCGTTACCAGCCGACGCCCAGGCCCAGGGTGTAGCGACGCTCGTTGACGTCGCCGTCGTTGCCGCTGAGCTTGTCCCATTCGGCCTTCAGGCTCAGGGACGCCCAGGAGGTCAGCTTGTAGCGGATGCCCGCCTCGCTCTCCAGCTCGTACTCCACGTTGGACTCCAGCGGCTTGCTGACTTCGCCGTTGGTGAACACCTCGAACTGCTTGGCCAGCAGGTAACGGTTGTAGTCCCACTTCAGGCTGGTGCTGTAGAAGTGGGATTTCTCGTCGTCGACGAATTCGTAGTCGTTGCGGTTGACCAGGGTCGCCAGGGAGAACGCACCCAGCTCGTTGTCCCAGAATTGGTAGCCCGGGCCGGTACCGACGGTGCGTTTCTTCTGCAGGTCCTCGATCCAGTCGCGCTTGTACTGCGCCTGGCCCTGCCAGAACCAGTGCTCGTCGAGGAAGCGGTCCAGCGCGTATTGCGCGGAATAGTTGTTGGTACTGACCTGATCGTCCTTCTTCTCGCGGTTGTACTCGCCCTGCAGATTGTGGCGCCAGCGGCCGTGGCGGGCGTTGGTCTTGAAGTCGATGTCGTAATCCTCGACATCGTTCTCCGCCTGCTTGTGGTCCAGGGAGAAGTCGACGTTGCCGGTCCAGACCCAGTCTTCGAGGATCGGCTTGGGTGGCATCATCTGCTCGATCTTCGCCAGTTCCACCGTGCGCGCCTCGCCGTTGACCAGCGTGACCTTGCCCTGGTCCGACGCTTTCAGGCCCTTGGAGTGCTCGCCGGTTTCCTCGTCGTACTTCACCAGCAGGTTCTGGTCGGTCTCCAGCGTCTTGATCTTGTCCGCCTTCAGCGTGATGTCTCCGCCGTAGTCGGTCGCCAGCAACAGCCTGCCGCCGTCATAGAGTTTGATGGTGCCGCTGAGGCGGTCACCGTTCTTCAACCAGACGGTGTCGGCGAGGGCGGACAGGGAACAGGATGCGAGTGCGACTGTAAGCAGGGTTCTGGGGAACATGAGTCGAATTCAACTGGATGGAGTGGGCAAAAAGCCGGGCATTATCCAGATACCCGACACTAGAGCAACGACTGACAGACCCAGTTGCAGGGAGTTCACAATGACTGACAGATGGGTCTTACAAATGAGCCGACTTGCCAGGGCTGCACCAGCCGATATCCTGAGCGTCAGCCCCTCTATTGCGGTGCATTCGATGCCCAAGCCCAAGCCCCCAGCCAGCGCACCAGTGACTGACCTCGGACTGGAAAGCCTGCAGGTACGGCGCGAAGCGATTTTCCTGGTCATCGCCCAGGTGCCGGAAGGCTGTGTCATCACCTATGGCGATGTCGCGCGACTCGCCGGCCTGGGACGTTCCGCACGGCTTGTAGGACGTATCCTCAGCCAACTGCCCGAAGGTACGCGCCTGCCCTGGCATCGGGTGATCGCCGCAGGGGGGCGCATCAGCCTGCCCGTCGGCACGGTTTCGGGTAACGAACAGCGCGCACGATTACGTGCCGAGGGTGTCAGAATCCATAACGATCGGGTGGACATACGTCGGCACGGCTGGCCTAGCGGCGAGCAGTCCTAGTAGAGTTCGCGTAATTTTTCGTCCTGCTGGAAAACACCCCCCATGAAAGAGCATTCCTGGCGCGAGGCATGGATTGCCTACAAGTCTCCCGCCAGCCTCGCGCTTTTGCTGCTGGGTTTCGCCGCCGGCCTGCCCTACATGCTGGTGCTCTCCACCCTCTCGGTGTGGTTGCGTGAAGCGGGTGTGGCTCGGGAAACCATCGGATTCGCCAGCTGGATCGGGCTGGTGTACGCCTTCAAGTGGGTGTGGTCGCCCATGCTCGACCAGTGGCGCCTGCCCTTCATCGGCCGCCTGGGTCGCCGTCGCTCCTGGCTGGTGTTCTCCCAGGGGCTGATCGCCATCGGCCTGCTCGGCATGGCCCTGTGCAACCCGCAATCACACCTGAACTGGCTGATCGCCCTGGCGATGGTGGTGGCCTTCGCCTCGGCCACCCAGGACATCGCCATCGACGCCTACCGCCTGGAAATCGCCGAGAACACCCGCCAGGCCGCGCTGGCCGCGTGCTACATGACCGGCTACCGGGTCGCCGTGCTGTTCGCCACCGCTGGCGTGCTGTTCCTCGCCGAGTGGGCCGGCTCCAGCGCCCTGCATTACAGCCAGTCGGCCTGGGCCCTGACCTACGCGGTTTGCTCGCTGGCCATCCTGCCCGGCCTGATCACCACGCTGCTGATGAAAGAGCCGCCAGTCAACGTGCAGCCGCAGGCGGGCAGCTCGGCCTTCGCGTTCAATCATCAACTGCTCTCGGTTCTGACCCTGCTGGTGCTGCTGATCTCCGTGCCGGCCATGCTCACCGCCCTGACCGCCCAGGCCTGGCCACGAGCCGCACTGTACGGAATCTTCATCGGCATCTGCATGACCCCCCACGGCCGCCGGCAGATCCGCCCGGTCCGCGAGCTGCTGTCGAAGGTACGCCGCCCACTGCTGCTGGCGGTGCACGGGCGCGGCCTGCCGCAGTTCGACTTCGTCCACCAGGCCGTCTCGGTGATCGTCCTGATCATCCTGCTGGTCACCGGCACCGCCTTCATCAACATGGCCGAAGCCGGCAAGTGGTGGCTCGCCCTCCTGTACCTGCTGATCGCCCTGAGCTGTATTTCCGCCCCGGGACGCCTGCTGATGGCACCGGTGCTGACGCCGATCACCGAGTTCGTCCGCCGCTACCGCTGGCAGGCGCTGCTGCTGCTCGGGCTGATCTCCACCTACCGCATGTCCGACACCGTCATGGGCACCATGGCCAGCGTGTTCTACATCGACATGGGCTTCTCCAAGGACACCATCGCCACCGTCAGCAAGCTGTTCGGTGTGGTCATGACCCTGGTAGGGGCGGCGGCCGGCGGTGTGCTGATTGCCCGTTTCAGCATCCTGCCGATCCTCTTCATCGGCGGCGCGGCCTCTGCCGGGACCAACCTGCTGTTCGCCATGCTGGCGCAGATGGGCGCAATCGACGACCCGCACCTGATGGGGCAGAACGTCTTCGCCCTGCTCAAGGTGCTGGAACCCCACGTCACCATGCTGGTGGTGACCATCATGCTCGACAACTTCAGCGGCGGCCTCGCCACCTCGGCCTTCGTCGCCTACCTGTCGAGCCTGACCAACCTGAAGTTCTCCGCGACCCAGTACGCCATGCTCAGCTCCACCATGCTGTTGCTGCCGCGCTTCATCGGCGGCTATTCCGGGGCGATGGTCGAGGGCATGGGCTACGAGCGCTTCTTCTTCTTCACCGCCCTGCTCGGCGTGCCGACGCTGCTGCTGATCGGCTGGCTGTGGCTGCGCCGCAAGAACGACATCACCAACGGCGCAGCCGAGGAAGCCACGGAAGCGCCAGCGCAACACCCCAGCGCAGAACGTCACTGATTCTGGTTACTGGATCAGCGCCCATGAAAAAGGCCGGCAAATGCCGGCCTTTTTCGTTCCTGCGGGGCGGGATCAGTCCGCCAGGACGGAGTCCTCTTCGCCCTTGACCACGCGCACCACCTTGTTCGGCGCCAGGTCGATGCCGGAATCGCGCAGACGCAGGCGCACCTGCTCGTTGAGCATGAAGGTGACGCCCCAGTAGTCGGCGTTGGCGGTCCACAGGCGCAGCGACAGGGTCACCGAGTTCTCGCCCAGGCCCGCGACCACCACCACCGGCGCCGGGGACTTGAGCACGCGCGGATCGTCCGCCAGCTCCTTGAGGATGGATCGGGCGCCATCCAGGTCAGCGTCGAAGGCCAGCTTCACGTCGAAGGTCACCTGGCGGGTGGTCTGGGTCGAGGTGTTGGTGATGATGCCGTTGGACAGCGCGCCGTTGGGCACGATCACGGTACGGTTGTCACCGGTGCGCAGCACGGTGTGGAAGATCATGATGTTGTCCACGGTGCCGGACACGCCCTGGGCCTCGATCCAGTCGCCGATCTTGAACGGGCGGAACAACAGGATCAGCACCCCACCGGCGAAGTTCGACAGGCTGCCCTGCAGTGCCAGGCCGATGGCCAGGCCGGCGGCACCGATGGCGGCGACGAAGCTGGTGGTCTGGATGCCGATCATCGACGCCACGCTGACCATCAGCAGGATCTTGAGGATGATGTTTACCATGCTGCCAATGAAGCCCTGCAGCGTCTTGTCCACGTGCTTGGTGGACAGCACTCCACCCACGCGACGGGTAAACAGGTTGATCACCCACCAACCGATCAGCAGGGTCAACAGCGCCAGCGTGGCATTGCCCAGGTAGGCCAGGACGACCGGTGTCCAGGCCTCCGCGCTGTTCATGATCTGCTCGTAATTCATATCCATGGATGCAGGCCCCTTGTCTATTGCCATTCCAAAAACAAAACCGCCATGGCAAGCCATGGCGGTCGGGAGTTCGCCGAGCGACTCTATTACTGCGACGTCAGGCGGGCGGTGAGGTTCCGCAGCTTTTCGTCGAGAGTGCGCATCAGTCGCGGAAGTTGTTGAACTGCAGCGGCATGCCGAGGGATTCGCCGCGCAGCAGCGCGATGGCTTCCTGCAGGTCGTCGCGCTTCTTACCGGTGACACGTACCTGCTCGCCCTGGATGGCGGCCTGTACCTTGAGCTTCTTGTCCTTGATCAGGGCGACGATCTTCTTCGCCAGATCCTTGTCGATGCCCTCGCGGAAGTCGACTTCCTGCTTGACCACCTTGCCGGAGGCGAAGGAATCCTTGATCTCCATGCACTGCGCGTCAATCTTGCGTTTGACCAGGCTGGAGCGAAGAATGTCGAGCATCTGCTCGAGCATGAAATCCGCCTCGGCGGTCAGGGTGATGGACTTTTCCTTGGCCTCGAAGCTGCACTTGCCCTTCAGGTCGAAACGGCGGTCCAGTTCCTTGGTGGCGTTATCCAAGGCGTTGGTCAGTTCGTGTTTGTCCAGTTCGGACACCACGTCGAACGAAGGCATGACATCTCTCCAGATGGACGGCGCGATGCGGTTCACAGTCAGCATCGAGCCTGGCTTGACGATAAAAATGCGCGGTCATTATAACTGACAGACAAGACCGCGCCCGGCCTCTGACACTAAGAGCCGGCATTTCCCACTCGTTTGCGAGACATTCCTTTCCATGCCAACCAACCATCTCAGCATTCTGGTGGTCGACGACGCCAAGTTCTCCAGCGCCATGATTGGCCGCGCGCTGAGTCAGGCCGGCTATCAGAACGTGCGCTTCGCCAGCAGCGCCAGCGAAGCGCTCGACCTGCTGGAAAAGGAGCCGGTGAGCGTACTGCTCGCCGACTGGCTGATGCCCGAGATGGACGGCCTGGAGCTGACCGCGCGGGTACGCCAGCTCGACGAGAGTGGCGACCACTACACCTACATCATCCTGCTCACCGGCAAGGAGGGCGACAACGCCCTGGCCGAAGCCTTCGACCGCGGCGTCGATGACTTCGTCAGCAAGTCGGCAATGAACGAGCAACTGGTGCCCCGCGTACTGGCCGCCGACCGCCTGAGCAACACCCTGCAGCGCCTGCTGATGGAAAACCGCCTGCTCACCCAGAACATCACCAGTCTGGAAGAGCGCAACCTGGTGGACAGCGCCACCGGCCTGGGCAACCAGCGCTACCTGAAGCAGAAGCTGGCCGACAGCATCCGCCAGGTGGAATCCCGCGGCGGCGCGGTGTGCTACATGCTGATCGGCCTGCCGGAGCTGGCCGAACTGGGGCAGAAGCACGGCCAGTCGTTCCAGAACGAACTGCTCCATGGCGTCGCCCGGCGCCTGCAGCAACTGGTGCGGCCGCTGGATGTCCTGGCGCGTATCGATGACCAGCACTTCGCCCTGATCACCCTGCTCGAAGACCTGCAGGAGTGCTCGCCGAGCAGCTTCCGCCGCCTGCACGAAGGCCTGAACCTCAAGGCCTTCAAGACCAGCGAAGGCTTCATCACCCTCAAGGCAGGCATCAGTCTGGTGGGCCTGGACGCCAAGGCGCTGCCCCTGGAAGTCGAGCACCTGATGCAGCAAGGCCGCGCGCTGCTGCCCGATGCCTTCGCCAGCGGGCGAATCAACGCCAGCCGCCTGACCGGCCTACGCTAAACTTCGCGGTAAGCCCCCGAAACCGCGAAGTTCCTCCCATGACCTGGACCATCCTCGGCGCCGGCAGCCTCGGTTGCCTGTGGGCCACCCGCCTGTCCCGCGCCGGCCTGCCGGTGCGTCTGCTGCTGCGCGACCGCCAGCGCCTCAACGCCTACCGCACCCTCGGCGGCGTCACCCTGGTGGAAGACGGCCGCGAGAGCCTCTACCCGATCCCGGCGGAAACCGCCGCCCAGGGCGCGCCGATCCAGCGCCTGCTGCTGGCCTGCAAGGCCTACGACGCCGAGTCCGCCGCCGCCAGCGTGGCCGCGCGCCTGGCACCCGGGGCCGAGCTGATCCTGCTGCAGAACGGCCTGGGCAGCCAGCAGGCGGTCAGCGCTCATCTACCCCGCGCCCGCTGCCTGTACGCCTCCAGCACCGAAGGCGCCTTCCGTGAAGCCGACTTCCGCGTGGTGTTCGCAGGCGTCGGCCAGACCTGGCTGGGCGACGAACAGGGCGGCCCCGAGCCGGAATGGCTGGCCGACCTGCGCCGCGCCCAGATCCCCGCGCAGTGGAGCGACGACATACTCGAACGCCTGTGGCGCAAGCTGGCGCTGAACTGCGCGATCAACCCGCTCACCGTGCTGCATCAGTGCCGCAACGGCGAGCTGGCCAGCCATCCCGCCGAAGTCGCCGGGCTCTGCGACGAGCTGGGCCAATTGCTCCATGCCGCTGGCTACTCCGCCGCCGCACGGGAGCTGCAGGGCGACGTGGAGCGGGTGATTGCCGCCACCGCAGCGAACTTCTCGTCCATGTACCAGGACGTCGCCAAGGGCCGGCGCAGCGAGATTGCCTACCTGCTCGGCCACGCCTGCCGCGAGGGCGACCGCCGGCACCTGGCACTGCCGCAACTGCGCGCCCTGCACGAGCGCCTGCGGGCCTGTCTGGTGGCCCGCGGATTGCCCGACAACTGATGGCGGGCTACCCTGCCCGCCTCCCCTGTTTTTCTCTTTGACGCGCCCATGCCTTCACCCATGAACCTGCGCCAGCGCCTGGAAGACCTGCCGGTCGGCCAGAAAATCCTCGCCGCCCTGCTGGTGCTGCTGGCGACCGTGATGCTGGTGGCCAACCTCGCCTTCATCAGCGCGGCCTACTGGATTTCCCAGGACAGCGTGGCGCCGCAAGCCCTGCAGACCATCGGCCGACTGATCGCCAACCCGGCGCTCAGCGAGCCGGCACTGTCCTCGCCGACCCAGGCCCAGGTGCTGCTACGCCAGTTGGACGACTACCAGCCGCTGCGCGCCGCCGCGCTCTACGACAGCAATGGCGAGCGCATCGCGCAGACGCCGAGCAACGGCCCGGTGGCGCTGCCCGAGCGCCTGGACCACCTGGAGCGCTGGCGCCAGCACGAATACCGTCTCAATGCACTGTTCGAGCTGCCCCAGGCCGGCCGCAACAGCGGCTACCTGCTGCTGGTGGCGAGCAGCGAGCTGCCCGGCGCTTTCTACACCGGCACGCTGACCGCCAGCCTGGTGATCCTTGCGGTCTCGGTGCTGCTCTGGCTGCTCATCGCCCAGCAGATCCGCCGCCTGATTACCCGGCCTATCCGCAGCCTGGAAGAGCTCTCGCGCCAGGTCACCCGCGAGGAAAACTATGCCCTGCGCGCCGAGCGCGGCAACGCCGACGAGATCGGCCGTCTGGCTGACGCCTTCAACACCATGCTGACCCGCATCGAGGCCCGAGAGCAGCAGCTCAAGCGCGCCCGTGACGACGCCCAGGAAGCCGTGGAACAGGCCCAGTCGCTGGCCGAGGAAACCCGCCGTTCGAACCGCAAGCTGGAGCTGGAAGTCCAGGTGCGCAGCAAGATCGAGAAGAAGCTCACCGGCTTCCAGCACTACCTCAACAGCATCATCGACTCCATGCCTTCGGCGCTGATCGCGGTGGACGAGCAGCTCTACGTCACCCAGTGGAACCAGGAAGCCAGCCAGCTCTCCGGCACCAGCCTGGACGATGCGGTGAACCAGCCGGTGTTCCTTGCCTTCCCGTCGCTCAAGCCCTTCCTGCCGCAGCTCACCCGCGCCGCCGAGCAGCACAAGGTCGAGCGCGTCGAACGCGTCACCTGGGCCCTTACCGACGCCCCGCGCCACTACGCCCTGACCTTCTACCCGCTAATGGGTGGGACCGGCCGTGGCGCGGTGATCCGCATCGACGACATCACCGACCGCCTGGGGATGGAAGAGATGATGGTGCAGTCGGAGAAGATGCTCTCCGTCGGCGGCCTCGCCGCCGGCATGGCCCACGAGATCAACAACCCGCTGGGCGCCATCCTGCATAACGTGCAGAACATCCGCCGGCGCCTGTCGCAGGAGCTGCCGAAGAACCTCGAAGTGGCCGGCGAAGTGGGCGTGCGCCTGGACGACCTCAACCACTACCTGGAAGCGCGGGAGATCCCCAAGCTGATGGATGGCATCCAGTACGCCGGATCCCGCGCGGCGAAGATCGTCACCCACATGCTTTCCTTCAGCCGCCGCAGCCACCGCCAGATGGCGGCCTGCGAACTGCCGGCGCTTCTGGAGCAGGCGGTGGAGATTGCCGGCAACGACTTCGACCTCACCGGCGGCTTCGACTTCAAGTCGCTGGAGATCGTCCACGAATACGACCCACGCCTGGGCCCGGTGCCGGTGATCGCCAACGAAATCGAACAAGTCCTGCTCAACCTGCTGAAGAACGGCGCCCAGGCCATCCACCTGCGCGACGACGAAGAGGAAGGCGAATACGGCCGCATCACCCTGCGTACCCGGCTCAATCCTCCGTGGGCGGAGATCCACGTGGAGGACAACGGCTGCGGCATGCCGGAGAACGTGCGCAAGCGCATCTTCGAGCCCTTCTTCACCACCAAGGAAGTCGGCCAGGGCACGGGGCTGGGCCTGTCGGTCTCGTACTTCATCGTCACCAACAACCACAAGGGGCAGATGGAGGTGCAGTCCGAACTGGGCGTGGGCACCTGCTTCACCATCCGTCTGCCGCTGGCCGCCGAGATTTCCCCATCGCTGACGCTTTTGGCGCAGGGCGACAAGGAGCATTGAGCCATGGGCAATCGCCTGTCGAAGATCTACACCCGCACCGGCGATGCCGGCGAAACCGGCCTGGCCGACGGCCGCCGCGTGCCCAAGCACCATCCGCGGGTGGAAGCCATGGGCGCAGTGGATGAGCTGAACAGCCACCTTGGCCTGCTGCTGGCCGGGCTGCACGAAGCGCGTAGCAGTGCGCTGGAAGAGGTGATTGGTGTATTGGCGCCGATCCAGCATCGCCTGTTCGACCTGGGCGGAGAGCTGGCGATGCCGGAATACCGCGCGCTGAACGATGCCGAAGTGGAGCGCCTGGAGCAGGTGATCGACCGCTGGAACGAGGAGCTCGGGCCGCTGAAGAACTTCATCCTGCCCGGCGGCTCACGCCTGGTCGCCCTCGCCCACCTGTGCCGCGCCCAGGCACGCAACGCCGAGCGCCGCTGCCAGCAGCTGAATGCCGAGGAACCGCTGGAAGGCGCGGGCCTGCGCTACCTGAACCGCCTGTCCGATCTGTTGTTCGTCGCCGCACGCTTCATCGCCCGCCGCCAGGGCGTGGAGGAGATTCTCTGGCAGGCTGCCGAAAAGCCCGCCTGACCGGGCTCTGCAGGATGGCGTGGGCGAGGCGATACCCCTCGCCGCCCCGCGCAAAGTGCCTATCAGCCTTCCGCCTTCGGCCAGAACGCACGAATACCCGCCACGCCCTGCGCACCCGCCTGCCAGGCGCGCTCGAGATCCTGCGGGCCGACACCACCGAGCAGGAACACCGGCTGGTTGAAGCCATCGATCAGTTCTGCCGCTGCCTCCCAGCCCAGCGCCGGCTCGCCCGGATGGCTCTCGGTGGGCTGCACCGGCGACAAGGTGACGAAGTCCACACCCATGCGCACCGCCAGCTCCAGCTCTTCGGCGCTGTGGCAGGACGCCGCCAGCAGGCGCTCGCGGGGGAACGGCCGGCCGTTGGGTGCGTACTTGCGCAATTGCTCGGACGTCAGGTGCCAGCCGGCCGCCGGAAAATCTCCCAGCCACTCCAGCGGGCCCTTGAGCATCAGCTGCGCCTTGCCGGCGCACAGGCCCTGCACGTCGACGGCGAGGTCGCGGTACTCGGGGCTGTACATGTTCGGCGCGCGCAGCTGGATCAGACGGATGCCACTGGCGACGGCAGCGCGCACGCCCTGCACCAGTTGCGGGATTTCCAGGCCATCAGGCGTGATCAGGTAGCGATCCGGCAGGCGCGCGGCCTGCACGATGGGCTCGTTGGCCGCCGGGAACTCGTAGTCCGGCAGGTCGCGGGGGGCGACCCAGGCCAGCGGCTGGCCCTCGGCGCCATGGGGCGCGCCGGAGAAGGCAGAGACTTCCCAGACATCCAGCAGCACGTGCTTGTCGCTGTAGTCATGTTGCACACGGATCAGCGGGCGGGCCTGCTCGACGTCGATGCCAAGTTCTTCCTTCAACTCGCGGGCCAGAGCGACCTGCACTGCTTCACCCTCTTCCACCTTGCCACCGGGAAACTCCCAGAGACCGCCCTGGTGCTTGTCGTCCGGACGACGGGCGATCAGCACCCGGCCATCGAGTCCGCGAATCACGGCGGCGGCGACATGTACTCGTTTCACAGTGCTACTCCTCAATCCGATTCAGGCAGGGCCCGCGCAGACGGGCATTCTACCGTCATTGGCGGCCGGGTTCAGGCGCGTTCGACCATCGCCGCGTCCAGCCAGGGACGGAAGGCCGGCCAGGCATAGATCGCATCGACGTAGTTCTGCGCCTCGATGGGCAGGGTCACGCAGTAGCTGCGCAGACGCGTGGCAATGGGAGCGTAGAAGGCGTCGGCAATGCTCGCGTGGCCGAACAGGAACGGACCGTCCTGGCCGAACTGCTGGCGGCACAACGCCCAGAGCTCGACGACACGGGCGATATCCGCCTCCACCGCGTCGGGCACGTTGGTCAGCGGCTGGTTGCGCTGGATGTCCATGGGCATGTGCGAACGCAGCGCCATGAAGCCGCTGTGCATCTCGGCGCAGACCGAGCGGGCCAGGGCGCGGGCCGCTTCGCCACGGGGCCAGAGGTGGGCTTCGGGGAAGCGTTCGGCGAGGTATTCGGCGATCGACAGGGAATCCCAGATCAGCCCGTGCTCGCACTTGAGCGCCGGCACCTTGCCGCTGGGCGAGTGCTCGCGGATGCGCCGCGAGATGTCCTGCCCACCGAGGGGAATGAGGATTTCCTCGAACTCGGCGCCGGTGAGCTGCATGGCCAGCCAGCCGCGCAGGGACCAGGAGGAGAGGTTCTTGCTGCCGATGATCAGGGTGAGGGACATGGATGCGATGCTCTTGAGGGTCAGTCAGGAGACCTTAGAGCGCGGCAGCCATGAAAACAAATTCCCGATTTTCATCTATCGATGAAAATCGGGAATGCGAGGTGTGACGAGGCGCCGGCACGGTCTCCGCGCCAGCGCTTACGCGTCGATCAGGTTCGGTATTCCGCGTTGATCTTCACGTACTCGTGGGACAGGTCAGTGGTCCAGATGGTCTCGCTGCAGGTGCCGCGGCCGAGATCGATGCGGATGGTGATCTCTTCCTGGGCCATGACTTTGGCACCCTGGTCCTCGGTGTAGCTGGTGGCGCGACAGCCACGGCTGGCGATGGCCACGTCATCGAGGAACACGTCGATCAGGCTCACGTCCAGGTCCGGCACGCCGGCACGGCCGACAGCCGCGAGGATACGGCCCCAGTTCGGGTCGGAAGCGAACAGCGCGGTCTTGATCAGCGGCGAGTGGGACACGGCATAACCGACGTCCAGGCACTCCTGGTGAGTCGCGCCGCCATTCACCTGCACGGTGACGAACTTGGTGGCGCCTTCGCCGTCGCGGACGATGGCCTGGGCCAGTTCCATGGAAACTTCCAGCACGGCCTGCTTCAGCGCGGCGAACAGCGCGCCGCTGGCAGCGGTGATCTCCGGCAGCGCGGCCTGGCCGGTGGCGATCAGCATGCAGCAGTCGTTGGTGGAGGTATCGCCATCGATGGTGATGCGATTGAAGGACTTGTTCGACGCGTCGCGCAGCAGGTCCTGCAGCACGCCCTGGGCAACCTTCGCGTCGGTGGCGATGTAACCGAGCATGGTGGCCATGTTCGGCTTGATCATGCCGGCGCCCTTGCTGATGCCGGTAACCGTGATGGTCACGCCGTCGTGCTGGAACTGGCGGCTGGCGCCCTTGGGCAGGGTGTCGGTGGTCATGATGCCGGCAGCGGCGTCGGCCCAGTTATCCACAGACAGGTTGGCCAGCGCGGCAGGCAGCGCGGCTTCGATCTTCTCGACCGGCAGCGGCTCGCCGATCACCCCGGTGGAGTACGGCAGCACGGCATTTTCCGGCACGCCGGCAAGCTCGGCCAGCTTGGCGCAGGTGCGGGTGGCGTTGACCAGGCCCGGTTCACCGGTGCCGGCGTTGGCGTTGCCAGTGTTGGTCAGGAGGTAGCGCACCGGCCCCAGGAAGCGCTTGCGCGCCAGGATCACGGGAGCGGCGCAGAAGGCGTTGGTAGTGAACACACCAGCCACGGTGGAGCCTTCGGCGCAACGCATCACCACGATGTCCTTGCGGCCGGGTCGTTTGATGCCGGCAGAGGCGATGCCGAGTTCGAAACCGGGGACCGGGTGCAGGGTGGACATGGGGCCGAGACCAACAGCCATGTGGCGCGCTCCTATCTAGTCAGTGAATCAAGTCAGTGAAACGAATCAGTGAAGCAGATGAGAAAAACGCCGCGAGCGGCAGGGCCGGTCGCGGCGTTGGTATCAGGGGCGGAAAGCGTTATTCCACCTGACCGTGGCAGTGCTTGTACTTCTTGCCCGAACCGCAGGGGCACGGCTCGTTGCGGCCGATCTTCGGTTCGTTGCGGACGGGTTCCATCGGCACTACGTTGTCAGCCGGGATTTCACCCTCTTCTTCCGGCTCGCCGGTCACCTGGTCCATGGACGGTGCGGCAGCATGCTGGAACTGCATGCGCTTGGCCATTTCCTCGGCTTCGCGGCGCAGGCGGGCTTCTTCTTCGGCCGGGTCTTCGCGGCGAACCTGGACGAAGGACAGCACGCGGATGGTGTCGCGCTTGATGGAGTTCAGCAGTTCCTGGAACAGGTTGAAGGACTCGCGCTTGTATTCCTGCTTCGGGTTCTTCTGCGCGTAGCCGCGCAGGTGGATGCCGTGACGCAGGTGATCCATGGTGGACAGGTGGTCCTTCCACAGGTCGTCCAGCACGCGCAGCAGCATCTGCTTCTCGAAGGTGCGCAGGGCTTCTTCGCCGGCGAGCTCTTCCTTCTCGTTGTAGGCAGCGACCAGCTCGGTGAGGATCTTCTCGCGCAGGGTTTCTTCGTAGAGCTTCTCGTCGTCGTCCAGCCACTGCTGGATCGGCAGTTTGAGGCCGAAATCGCTGTACAGCGCAGCTTCCAGACCGGCGACGTCCCACTGCTCGGGCAGCGACTGCGGCGGAATGTGTTCGCTGACGGTGTTGTTCAGGGTCTCTTCGCGGAACTCGGTGATGGTCTCGCCGATGTTGTCGGCCGCGAGCAGGGTGTTGCGCATGTGGTAGATCACCTTGCGCTGCTCGTTGGCGACGTCGTCGAACTCCAGCAATTGCTTGCGGATGTCGAAGTTGCGGCCTTCGACCTTGCGCTGCGCCTTTTCGATGGCGTTGGTCACCATGCGGTGCTCGATCGCCTCGCCCGGCTGCATGCCGAGGGCCTTCATGAAGTTCTTCACCCGGTCGGAGGCGAAGATGCGCATCAGGTGGTCTTCCAGCGACAGGTAGAAGCGGCTGGAGCCCGGGTCGCCCTGACGGCCGGCACGGCCGCGCAGCTGGTTGTCGATACGGCGGGATTCGTGGCGTTCGGAGGCGATCACGTGCAGGCCGCCCGACTCGATGACCTGCTGATGACGCTTCTGCCAGTCGGCCTTGATCTGCGCGACCTGCTCGTCGGTGGGGTTCTCCAGCGCGGCGACTTCCACTTCCCAGTTGCCGCCCAGCAGGATGTCGGTACCACGACCGGCCATGTTGGTGGCAATGGTGACCGAGCCCGGACGACCGGCCTGGGCAATGATCTCGGCTTCCTTCTCGTGGTACTTGGCGTTCAGTACCTTGTGCTCGATGCCGGCGTTCTGCAGCAGCTGCGAAACGTATTCGGAGGTCTCGACCGAGGCGGTACCCACCAGGATCGGACGACCCAGCGCCTGGCACTGCTGCACGTCGGTGATGATGGCGGCGTACTTCTCGTCCTGGGTCAGGTAGACCAGGTCGTTGAAGTCCTTACGGGCAACCGGACGGTGGGTCGGGATCACCACCACGTCGAGGCCGTAGGTCTGGCGGAATTCGAAGGCCTCGGTGTCGGCAGTACCGGTCATGCCGGCCAGCTTGGTGTAGAGGCGGAAGTAGTTCTGGAAGGTGGTCGAGGCCAGGGTCTGGCTCTCGGCCTGGATCGGCAGATTTTCCTTCGCCTCGATGGCCTGGTGCAGGCCTTCGGAGAGGCGACGGCCCGGCATGGTACGGCCGGTGTGCTCGTCGATCAGCAGGACCTGGTCGCCCTGGACGATGTATTCCACGTTGCGGTGGAACAGAGTGTGGGCGCGCAGCGCGGCGTAGACATGGGTCAGCAGGCTGAGGTTGTGCGCCGAGTAGAGGCTCTCGCCCTCGGCCAGCAGGCCGTTCTGGGTCAGCAGTTCCTCGACGTAGGCATGGCCCTGTTCGTTGAGTTCGACCTGGCGGGTCTTCTCGTCGATGCTGTAGTGGCCCTGCTGGGTCACCTGGCCTTCGACTTCCTCGATGTGGCGTTTCAGGCGCGGGATCAGCTTGTTGATCTTGATGTACAACTCGGAGCTGTCTTCGGCCTGGCCGGAGATGATCAGCGGAGTCCGCGCCTCGTCGATGAGGATGGAGTCCACTTCGTCGACCACGGCGAAGTTCAGTTCACGCTGGAACTTGTCTTCCAGGCTGAACGCCATGTTGTCGCGCAGGTAGTCGAAGCCGAATTCGTTGTTGGTGCCGTAGGTGATGTCGGCGGCGTAGGCGGCGCGCTTCTCTTCCGGCGGCTGGAACGGGCTGACGATGCCGACGGTCAGGCCCAGGAACTCATACAGCGGGCGCATCCAGTTGGCGTCGCGGCGGGCCAGGTAGTCGTTCACGGTGACCACGTGCACGCCTTTTCCGGACAGGGCATTCAGGTAGACGGCCAGGGTACCCACGAGGGTCTTGCCCTCACCGGTACGCATCTCGGCAATCTTGCCTTCGTGCAGGGACATGCCGCCGATCAGCTGGACGTCGAAGTGACGCATGCCCATGACGCGCTTGCCGGCCTCACGGGCGACGGCGAAGGCTTCCGGAAGGATCTGGTCGAGGGTCTCGCCCTTGGCGACGCGTGCCTTGAACTCTTCGGTCTTGGCCTTCAGTTGCTCATCGGAAAGCGGGACCATCTGGGGCTCGAGTGCATTGATGGCCTGGACCTGCTTGGCCATGCGCTTCACTTCGCGCTCGTTCTTGCTTCCAAAGAGTTTTTTCAACAAAGGCGCAAACATATCGACTGGGTCATCCGAACTGGAGAATTGGAGGGCTGCCCGACTGGCTGGCCGCGGCGCGGAACGGCAATGAAGCGGGCATTCTACCCGGAAACTTCCGGGAAAAAAGTGCCGAAGTCATCCTCCGAAGCTTCGCATTCTGCGAGCTTGGGGGCAATGCATGGACCGACAACTTTGAATCCGAGTGGGTGATATGGTGACGCAGCCGGATAACTTCAAGGGTGGACGGTGGCCTCTGGCCCTGAGTGCATCTGTTACCATCCTTCTTCATTCACTCCCGGTTGCTTTCGATGGCCTTCCGTACCCTGCCCGCCAAGGCGATGACCAAGCTGCTGCGCGAAGCCAAGCCGCTGCAGTCGCTGTTCGCCCAGGCGCAGCGCCTCTCGCGCCTGCAGGAACTGCTCGACTCGCAGTTGCAGCCCGCCGCGCGCCCCTACTGCCGCGTCGCCTCCTGGCGTGAGGGCAGCCTGCTGCTGGTCGTCACCGACGGTCACTGGGCCACGCGCCTGCGCTACCAGCAGAACCGCCTGCTGCGGCAGCTGGCCGCATTTGAGGAGTTCAGGGGCCTGGCGCGCATTCTGTTCAAGGTGCAGCCGGTGATCCAGGCGCCCACCCGAGTGAATACCAACCGCATCACCGAGTCCGCCTCCGCCACCCTGCACGAAGCAGCCGAGGGCATCAGCAATCCGCAGCTCAAGGCCGCCCTCGAGCGCCTCGCCAGCCGCAGTCGCAAGTCGCCGGAAGCGGACCAGGAATAAAAACGCTGGAATAAAAAAAGGCCACCCGAGGGTGGCCTTTGAAGTTGTAGCTGAAAGGAGGAGGTTTCCTTATACGGCCGCAGCGGGTCGCATATAGGAGATCGGCGCAGTCTTGGCGTCCTCGAAGGTCACCACTTCCCAAGCGTCCTTGTCTGCGATGAGGGTACGCAGGAGACGGTTGTTCAGGGCGTGACCGGACTTGTAACCGATGAACTCGCCGATGAGGCTGTTACCCAGCAGGTACAGGTCACCAATGGCGTCCAGAATCTTGTGCTTGACGAACTCGTCCTCGTAACGAAGACCGTCTTCGTTGAGCACTCGATACTCGTCGACCACGATGGCGTTCTCCACACTGCCACCCAGAGCCAGGTTCTGGGAACGCAGCATCTCGATGTCACGCATGAACCCGAAGGTACGGGCGCGGCTGACTTCCTTCACGAAGGAAGTGCTGGAGAAATCCACCACGGCTTTCTGGGTGCGACCACGGAAGACCGGGTGATCGAAATCGATCTCGAAGCTCACCTTGAAGCCGTCGAACGGAACGAAGGTGGCGCGCTTGTCGCCCTCTTCCACCGTAATTTCGCGCTTGATACGGATGAACTTCTTGGCCGCTTCCTGCTCTTGCAGGCCAGCGGACTGGATCAGGAATACGAAAGGACCTGCGCTGCCGTCCATGATCGGAACTTCCGATGCGGACAGCTCGACATAGGCGTTGTCGATACCCAGGCCGGCCATGGCCGAGAGCAGGTGCTCCACGGTATCCACCTTGATGTCACCCTTGATCAGGGTGGTCGACATGGTGGTTTCGCCGACGTTCGAGGCCCGGGCGGGAATTTCCACCACAGGGTCGAGATCGGTCCGGCAGAACACGATGCCAGTATCGACGGGAGCCGGCTTCAGGGTCAGGTAAACCTTTTCCCCGGAGTGCAGGCCGACACCGGTCGCCCGGATGATGTTCTTCAAGGTGCGTTGTCTGATCATGGCTTTGGCCGCTTTCGCGCAAGTTGCGAACTGTTGTCAACAATGGGCGGCGATGATAGCAGAACCGCCCTTTGCTGAACACCAATCACATTGATACTCCTGATAAATCGACTCAATCGGCCTGACGACGCAGGAAGGCCGGGATGTCCAGATAGTCGAGATCGTCCTGCGGGTTCAGCTTGGCCGCGGTGGCTGCGCCGCCGTGGTTCTGGTTGCGCATGACGGTCGGACGGTCCAGGTCACGGTAGTTCACCGACTGCTGCTCGCGCTGAACCGGAGCCTGGGTGCTGACGGCCTGGGTCTGAACGGTGTTATCGACGACCTTGACCGGTTTCTCCAGTCGAGCGCCCAGGCCGGTGGCGACCACGGTGACGTGCAACTCGTCGCGCATGTCCGGATCGATCACGGTACCCACTTTCACGGTGGCGTGCTCGGAAGCGAATTGCTCGATGATGTTACCCACGTCGGAGTACTCGCCCAGGGACAGGTCGGGGCCGGCGGTGATGTTCACCAGAATGCCGCGGGCGCCCTGCAGGTTAACGTCTTCCAGCAGCGGGTTGCGGATCGCGGCCTCGGTAGCCTCGCGAGCGCGGTTCGGGCCGCTGGCGCAGCCGGTACCCATCATGGCCATGCCCATTTCGCTCATGACGGTTTTCACGTCGGCGAAGTCGACGTTGATCATGCCCGGGCGCTTGATGATGTCGGAGATACCGCGAACGGCACCGGCCAGTACATCGTCAGCCTTGGCGAAGGCGGCCAGCAGGCTCGCGTCCTTGCCCAGGATGGTCAGCAGTTTTTCGTTCGGGATGGTGATCAGCGAGTCGACGCTTTCAGCCAACGAGCGGATGCCCTCGTCGGCGATCTGCATGCGCTTGCGACCTTCGAACGGGAACGGACGGGTGACCACGGCCACGGTGAGGATGCCCATTTCCTTGGCAACCTCGGCAATGATCGGCGCAGCACCGGTACCGGTACCGCCACCCATGCCGGTGGTGATGAAGACCATGTCGGCGCCTTCCAGGACTTCGGCGATGCGCTCACGGTCCTCGATGGCGGCCTGACGGCCTACTTCAGGGTTGGCGCCAGCGCCCAGGCCCTTGGTCACACCCGGGCCGAGCTGCAGCACGGTACGCGCGGCGATGTTCTTCAGCGCCTGCGCATCGGTGTTGGCGCAAATGAATTCGACGCCATCAACGTTGTTCTTGGCCATGTGGTTCACGGCGTTGCCGCCGCCACCACCTACGCCGATCACTTTGATGACTGCTGTTTGCGGGACGTTATCTACCAGTTCAAACATTTCCCCTCTCCTTCCTTTCTAGTTGTGTTGCCTACGTTTACCGCGGTGGTAAATCAGAAATTGCCCTGGACCCAGCGTTTAAGCTTTTCCAGTACCGGTGTCTTGGGTTCGTCGCTGCTGAAGCTGCTGCCGGACATGGAGATGCCGTCGGATTGCTTTTGCAGTCCGTACAGCAGCAGCCCCACGCCGGTGGAATAGATCGGATTGCGCACGACGTCAGCCAGTCCCTTGACGCTGTGTGGTACGCCCAGGCGCACCGGCATATGAAAGATCTCTTCGGCCAGTTCGACGGCACCTTCCATCTTGGAGGTGCCACCGGTCAGAACGATCCCGGCCGGAATCAGGTCCTCGTAGCCACTGCGACGCAGCTCAGCCTGAACCAGGGTGAAGAGCTCGTCGTAACGAGGCTCGACCACTTCGGCAAGCGCTTGGCGCGACAGTTCCCGCGGCGGCCGATCCCCTACGCTGGGCACCTTGATGGTTTCGCCCGGACCGGCCAGTTTGGCCAAGGCACAAGCATATCGAATCTTGATTTCTTCGGCGTACTGGGTCGGGGTACGCAGCGCCATGGCGATGTCGTTGGTGACCTGATCGCCGGCGATCGGGATCACCGCCGTATGGCGGATGGCACCTTCGGTGAAAATGGCAATGTCGGTAGTGCCGCCGCCGATGTCCACCAGGCACACGCCCAGTTCCTTTTCATCCTCGGTGAGCACGGAGTAGGCCGAGGCCAGCTGCTCGAGAATGATGTCATCCACTTCCAGGCCGCAGCGGCGCACGCATTTCTCGATGTTCTGCGCGGCATTCACCGCGCAGGTCACCACGTGCACCTTGGCTTCCAGACGTACGCCGGACATGCCCAGCGGCTCGCGCACGCCCTCCTGGTTATCGATCACGTAGTCCTGTGCCAGGGTGTGCAGCACACGCTGGTCGGCCGGGATGGCCACGGCCTGGGCAGCATCCAGTACGCGCTCGATGTCCGCCCCGCTCACTTCGCGGTCGCGGATCGCCACGATGCCGTGGGAATTCAGGCTGCGGATATGGTTGCCGGCGATGCCGACGAAGGCCGAGTGGATACGGCAGCCAGCCATCTGCTGGGCTTCATCGATGGCGCGCTGGATCGATTGCACGGTGGATTCGATGTTCACCACCACGCCCTTCTTCAGGCCGCGCGACGGATGCGTCCCGATGCCGACGATTTCCAGCTTGCCATCGGCCGCTACCTCACCCACCAGCGCCACCACCTTGGAGGTGCCGATGTCCAGGCCGACGACCATTTTGCCGCTCTGCACGCTTGCCATGTTTATCGAAGTCTCCTCAACTCACTGCGCGGCGGTGGTCTGAGCCACCGTCGCTTCCGGCATCGGATCGCGCCAGCCTACGGCAAGGCCGTTGGGGTAGCGCATGTCGATGCGGGCAATTTTCGTAATCTGGTCTTTCAGCGCCTTGTCGTAGATGGTCACGAACCGGCGAATCTGTTCTACCGCGTGATCGCGGCCCAGCATGATCTCAACGCCCTGCGCGGTGCCCAGGGTCCAGGCGCCGCGCGAACTCATGTCCAGGCTGGCGATGGTGAAGCCCAGCGGGCGGAGCATCTGGCTGAGAATCTGGTACTGCTGCATCACTTGCTGCTGCGCACGCTGCGGGCCGGACAGGCGCGGCAGGTGCTCGTAGTTGGCCACTTCACGCGGGGCGAAAGCCTGACCCTGATTATTCAGCAGGGCTTCGTCACCCCAACGGGCGATGGGCAATTGCTCGTCCAGGCGGACAACCACCTGGTCGGGCCATACGCGACGCACTTCGGCGTGGGCGATCCAGGGCATCTGCTCCAGTTCCTGGCGCATGCCGGCCAGGTCGATGGTGAAGAAACTGGCCGACACATAGGGGCTGATCCGCTGCTGCACCGCCGCCTGGCTGATGTAGCTGAGGTCGCCTTCCACACTGACCTTGGCGATCGGCCGGTCCGCGTAAGGCAGCACGTATTGCGCACCGTAGTAGGCACCGCCGCCGAGCACACCCAGCACCAGAGGCCACAGCAGCACCTTCAGGAAGCCGAGGCTGGGCTTGGGCATGCGGGCGCTGAGCGGCTCCTTGGCCACCAGACGGCTGGCGCCGCGCGGCACCGGCTTGCGTGCCGGAGCACGGCCGATCCCGGGATTCTGGTGACGAAGCTGCGCGCCGTTCATGACTTACCCCCTTGCCTCGACGCTGTCGGCGAGGATCGCCAGCACCAGTTGCTGGAAATCCAGGCCGGCCGCGCGCGCGGCCATGGGCACCAGGCTGTGGTCGGTCATGCCCGGTGCGGTGTTCACTTCCAACAGCCAGAAGCGCCCTTGGGCGTCCTGCATCACATCGGTCCGGCCCCAGCCCTGGATGCCAAGGGCATCGCAGGCGCGCGCGGTCAGGTCCTTGAGCTCCTGTTCCTTCTCGGCATCGAGGCCGCAGGGAATCTGGTACTGGGTATCGTTGGCCAGGTACTTCGCGTCGTAGTCGTAGAAGGTGTGCGGGGTGCCCAGGCGAATGGGCGGCAGCACCTGGCCACGGAGGATCGCGACGGTGTATTCGGGGCCGCTGATCCACTGCTCGACGAGCACCTGTGGATCGAATTTCGCGGCAGCAGCCCAGGCGGCGATCAGCTCTTCCACGCTGTTCACCTTGGCCATGCCGATGCTTGAACCTTCGCTGGCCGGCTTGACGATCAGCGGGAAGCCGAGCTTCGCGGAAGCGGTGCGGCAATCGTCCTCGCTGGCAAGCACGGCGTGGTCGGGCGTCGGCAGGCCGAGGCTCAGCCACACACGCTTGGTGCGCAGCTTGTCCATGGCCAGCGCCGAAGCCAGCACGCCGCTGCCGGTGTAGGGAATGCCGGCGATTTCCAGCAGACCCTGCATGGTGCCGTCTTCACCGCCACGACCGTGGAGGATGATGAAGGCGCGGTCGATCTTCTCGCGGGTCAGACGCTCCAGCAGATCATCGCCCACGTCGATACCGAAGGCGTCCACGCCAGCGCCCTGCAGAGCCTGCAGAACCATGGCGCCGGACTTCAGCGACACCTCGCGTTCGGCGCTCTTGCCGCCGTACAGCACGGCGACGCGACCGAAGGCGCGAGGCTCGAGGGCGGATTTGAGGACGTCACTCATTGCTTCTTCCCCTCGGCGCCCGCAGCAGCGACGCCGAACATCGGATTCTTGATCAGTGCCGGAGCCAGCCCGCCGATATCGCCGGCGCCCTGGCAGAGCAGGATGTCGCCCGGACGCAGCAGCGGCTTGAGCAGCGAAGCGAGATCACCGCCGCGCTCCAGGTAGATCGGGTCGAGCTGGCCGCGCTGGCGGATGCTGTGGCACAGGTGACGGCTGTCGGCGCCAGGGATCGGCTCTTCGCCGGCCGGGTAGACCTCCATCAGCATCAGCACGTTGGCTTCGCCCAGCACCTGCACGAAGTCGTCGTACAGGTCACGGGTACGGCTGAAGCGGTGCGGCTGGTAGACCATCACCAGACGGCGCTCCGGCCAGCCACCGCGAACGGCCTTGATCACCGCTGCGACTTCGCGCGGGTGGTGGCCGTAATCGTCGACCAGCATCACGCTGCCGCCTTCCACCTGCAGGTCGCCATAGACCTGGAAGCGTCGACCGACGCCCTGGAAACCGGACAGCCCCTGGACGATGGCCTCGTCGGAAATACCTTCATCGGTGGCGATGACGATGGTCGCCAGGGAGTTCAGTACGTTGTGCAGGCCGGGCATGTTCACCGAGACGTCCAGCGGCTCGCGCTCGGGGCGCAACACGGTGAAGTAGGTGCGCATGCCTTCCTGGCGGATGTTGATAGCGCGGACGTCGGCGTCCTCGCTCAGGCCGTAGGTCACGGTCGGACGGGCAACCTGCGGCAGAATCTCGCGCACCACCGGGTCGTCCACGCAGACCACGGCCAGGCCGTAGAACGGTAGATTGTGCAGGAAGTCGACGAAGGTGCGCTTGAGCTTGTTGAAGTCGCCGCCATAGGTACTCATGTGGTCGGCGTCGATGTTGGTGACCACCGAGACCATCGGCTGCAGGTGCAGGAAGCTGGCGTCGCTCTCGTCGGCCTCGGCCACCAGGTAGCGGCTGGTGCCCAGTTGCGCGTTGGTGCCGGCGGCGTTCAGGCGGCCGCCGATGACGAAGGTCGGGTCCAGGCCGCCGGCGGCGAATACCGAGGCGATCAGGCTGGTGGTGGTGGTCTTGCCGTGGGTACCGGCGACGGCGATGCCGTGGCGATAGCGCATCAGCTCGGCGAGCATCTCGGCGCGCGGCACGACCGGCACACGGCGATCCAGCGCTGCAGCGACTTCCGGGTTCGACTTGTTCACCGCGCTGGAAACCACCAGCACGTCAGCACCGTCGGAGTTCTCCGCGCGGTGGCCGATGAAGATTTCCGCACCGAACTTTTCCAGGCGCTCGGTGACCGGCGAAGCCTTGAGGTCGGAGCCGGAGACTTCGTAACCCAGGTTGAGCAGCACTTCCGCGATACCGCACATGCCCACGCCACCGATGCCGACGAAGTGGATGCGGCGGATGCGCCGCATGGTGCGGGTGACGCCGGTGGGTTCTTTAACCACGGGCCACCTCCAGGCAGGCATCGACTACCGTGCGGGTAGCCTCGGGCTTGGCCAGGCTGCGTGCGCGAGCGGCCATGCGGGTCAGGGAATCGGGATGCATCAATACCTCGGACAACTGCGCGGCCAGTTCAGCGGCGCTGGTAGATTTCTGTGGCAGCAGGTGGGCCGCGCCCTCCCGCACCAGGAATTCGGCGTTCTTGGTCTGGTGGTCATCGATCGCGTGGGGCAGCGGCACCAGGAAGGACGGCAGGCCGGCGGCGGTCAGCTCGCTCACGGTCAGCGCTCCGGCGCGGCAGATCACCAGATCGGCCCAGGCGTAGGCGGCGGCCATGTCGGCGATGAACGGAGCTACGTCCGCTTCGACACCCGCAGCGCGATAACGCTCCGCAGTAATTTCGTCATGCTGACGACCGGCCTGATGGCGAATGGCCGGGCGAATCTCGGCCCCGATTTGCGCGAGCGCTTCGGGCAGCAGCTTGTTCAACGGCTCGGCGCCCAGGCTGCCGCCCAGAACCAGCAGGTTGACGCGGCGGCCGGCCAGCGGCGCGCGGGCGCCCTCTTCCAGGAACAGCTCGACGCGCACAGGGTTGCCGGTGGTCAGGCGCTTGGCGCTGCTGTCGAAGGTGTCCGGGAAGGCTTCGCAGACACGCTTGGCCAGCGGCGCAAGGCTGCGGTTGGCGGTGCCGGCAACGGCGTTCTGTTCATGGATCACCAGTGGCACGCCGGACAGCTTGGCGGCCAGCCCGCCCGGACCGGTGACGTAGCCGCCCAGGCCGAGCACACAGACCGGCTTGAGCTGGCGAACCACGCCCAGGGCCTGGAACAGCGACTTGAGCAGATCGAACGGCGCGCGCAACAGGGACTTGAGGCCCTTACCGCGCAGGCCGCTGACGTCGATCAGGTGCAGCGGCAGACCGGCCTTGGGTACCAGGTCGTTCTCGATGCCGCGCGGAGTGCCCAGCCAGTGCACGCTGTAGCCGCGTGCCTGGAATTCACGGGCGCAGGCCAGGGCCGGGAACACGTGTCCGCCGGTGCCGCCCGCCATGATCAGGACGTTACCTTTCATCGGCAAAGTCCTCTTCGCTGAATTCATATTCCTCGCTGCCCATCACGGTGCGGCGTTCCCATTCGATGCGCAGCAGCATTCCCAGCTGGGCACAGCAGATCACCAGGGAGCTGCCGCCGTAGCTGAGGAATGGCAGGGTCAGGCCCTTGGTCGGTAGCAGGCCGACGTTCACGCCCACGTTGATCAGGAACTGACCGATCCACAGGAAGGCCAGCCCGTAGGCGACGTAGGCGGAGAAGTACTGTTTCGACTGCTCAGCCCAGATGCCGATGTACAGCGCACGCAGGCTGACGAAGACGAACAGGGCCACGGTGGCCATGGCGCCGACGATGCCCAGCTCTTCAGCGAGGACCGCGAACACGAAGTCGGTGTGCGCCTCGGGCAGGTAGAACTGCTTCTGGATGCTGTTGCCCAGGCCCATGCCGGTCCAGCCGCCACGACCAAAGGCGATCAGCGCCTGGCTAAGCTGGTAGCCCGCGCCGAACTGGTCGGCCCAGGGGTCGGTGAAGTTGGTCAGGCGCGCCATCCGGTAAGGCTGGGTCTGGATCAACAGGACCACGGCGCCCACTGCCAGCGCCACCATCAGGCCGAAGCGGAACAGGCCCACGCCGCCGAGGAACAACATCGCAGCGGCCGCGCCCATCATCACCACGGTGGCGCCGAAGTCGGGCTCGCGCAGCAGCAGGCCGGCCATCGGCAGCAGCACCACGAAAGGCTTGAAGAAGCCCAGCCAGCTCTCGCGCACTTCTTCCTGTCGGCGGACGAGGTAGCCGGCCATGAAGATCACCACGAAGACCTTGGCGATCTCCGAGGGCTGGATGTTGAACAGGCCGAAGCCGATCCAGCGCATGGAGCCGTTCACCTCGCGGCCGATGCCGGGGGTGATCACCATCACCAGCAGCAGGAAGGCCACGGCGAGCAGCTTCCAGCCCCAGCGCTGCCAGGTTTCCATCGGCACCATCATGGTCACGCCGCAGGCGACGAAGCCGATGGCGAGGTAGATCAGGTGGCGGACCGAGAAGTACAGCGGGTTGCCGGACTGCGCCGCGGCGACTTCGGAGGATGCCGAAGTGACCATCACCAGACCGAGGCCGAGCAGCGCCAGACAACCCGCGAGCAGCGGGAAGTCGATGTCGATGCCATTGCGGCTGATCAGCGGGGACGGATAAGGGCGCAGGAAGGAGAACATCAGGCGAGCTCCTCCACGGCCTTGGCGAACAGACGTCCGCGTTCTTCGTAGTTCTTGAACATGTCCAGGCTCGCGCAGGCCGGCGACAGCAGCACGGCGTCACCCGGCAGAGCCAGGTCGGCAGCGTGCTCGACGGCTTCTTCCAGGGTATTCACGCGGACCTTCGGTACGGCGTTGCCAATGGCGGCACTCACCAGCTCGGCGTCACGCCCCAGCAGCACCACGGCGCGGCAATGCTGCGCAACCGGGTCACGCAGATCATGGAAGTCGGCGCCCTTGCCGTCGCCACCGGCGATCAGCACCAGCTTGCCGTCGATGTCGGCGCCCAGGCCTTCGATGGCCGCCAGGGCGGCGCCAACGTTGGTGGCCTTGGAGTCGTCGTAGTAGCTCACGCTGTTTCGCTCACGCACCCACTGGCAGCGGTGAGCGAGGCCGGCGAACTCACGCAGGGTCTGCAGCATCGGCTCGAACGGCAGGCCGACAGCGTGCCCCAAGGCCAGTGCGGCCAGTGCATTGGACTGGTTGTGCGCGCCACGGATCTTCAGCTCACGGGCCGGCATCAGTTTGTCGAACTGGAATGCCAGCCACTTCTCCCCGTCTTCTTCGATCAGGCCGAAGCCCTTGAAGTCCGGCTTGTTGGTGCCGAACGTCCAGCACGGCACGTTGTCGGCGACCAGCGGACGGCTCAGCGCGTCGGCACGGTTCACCACGACCTGCTTGGCGCCGCGGAAGATGCGGTGCTTGGCCAGGTGGTAATCGGCCATGCCGTCGTAGCGATCCATGTGGTCTTCGCTGACGTTCAGGCAGGTGGCGACTTCGGCGTTCAGACGCTCGCAGGTTTCCAGCTGGAAGCTGGACAGCTCCACCACGTACAGCTCGACGTCATCGGCCAGCAGGTCCAGCGCCGGGGTTCCGAGGTTGCCGCCAACGGCGACGCGCTTGCCGGCGGCCCTGGCCATGTCGCCCACCAGGGTGGTGACGGTGCTCTTGGCGTTGGAACCGGTGATGGCGACGATGGGCGCCTTCGCGTGACGCGCGAACAGGTCGACGTCGCCGGACATGCGCACGCCACGGGCGGCAGCTTCGATCAGCGCCGGCACGCGCAGCGACAGGCCTGGGCTCACGAAGAGCTCCTGGGCGCGGCAGAGGAAATCGGCGTCAAGGTCACCACAGCGCACCTCGACCTGCGGATACTGCTCGCGCAGGGTCGCCAGCTCCGGCGGATTCGCGCGCGTATCGGCCACGGCAAAAGGCACGCCCTGGCGCGCCAGGTAGCGCACCAGGGACATGCCGCTCTTGCCGAGGCCGACAACGATGCGGAATTGGTCGGAAGCGATCAGGCTCATGCTCGATCAGTCCTCAACGCAGTTTCAACGTGGCCAGGCCGATCAGCACGAGAATCACCGTGATGATCCAGAAGCGCACGATCACGCGCGGTTCAGGCCAGCCTTTGAGTTCGAAGTGGTGGTGGATCGGCGCCATGCGGAACACCCGCTTGCCGGTCAACTTGAAGGAGGCGACCTGGATCACCACCGACAGGGTTTCCATGACGAACACGCCACCCATGATGAACAGCACGATTTCCTGGCGGACGATCACGGCGATGGTGCCCAGCGCGGCGCCCAGCGCCAGCGCGCCGACGTCACCCATGAACACCTGGGCCGGGTAGGTGTTGAACCAGAGGAAGCCCAACCCTGCGCCGACGATGGCGCCGCAGAAGATGATCAGCTCGCCCGCGCCCGGCACACTCGGGATGAACAGGTATTCGGCGAATTTGATGTTGCCCGACAGGTAGCAGAAGATCCCCAGCGCGCCGCCGACCATCACGGTGGGCATGATCGCCAGGCCGTCGAGGCCGTCGGTCAGGTTCACCGCGTTGCTGGAGCCGACGATCACGAAGTAGGTCAGCACCACGAAGAAGATGCCCAGCGGGATCTCGACGTTCTTCAGCATCGGCACGATGAGGGTAGTCTCGACCGGCGTCTCGGCAGTCATATAGAGGAAGATCGCCGCGCCCAGGCCGAATACCGACTGCCAGAAATACTTCCAGCGGCTCGGCAGGCCGCGGGAGTTCTTCTCGATTACCTTGCGGTAGTCATCCACCCAGCCGATGGCGCCGAACAGCAGGGTCACGGCCAGCACGACCCAGACGTAACGGTTCGACCAGTCGGACCACAGCAGCGTGCTGATGGCGATGGCGGTGAGGATCAGCGCGCCACCCATCGTCGGCGTGCCCTTCTTGGACAGGTGCGATTGCGGGCCGTCGTTGCGCACGGACTGGCCGATCTGGCGGATCTGCAGGGTGCGGATCATCCACGGGCCCAGCCAGAGCGACAGGGCGAGCGCGGTCAGCACACTCAGGATGCCGCGCAGGGTCAGGTACTGGAAGACGCCGAAGCCCTTGTAGAACTGTTGCAGGTACTCGGCGAGCAGCAGCAGCATTTAGTGAATCTCCTCGGAGGAACCACACAGCGCCGCGACGACCTTGTCCATCGCCGCGCTGCGGGAACCCTTGATCAGAATGGTGGTGGTCGATGCTTCGTCGGCCAGGGCGCTGATCAGGCTGGCCTGATCGGCGAAGTGCCGGCCCGCGGAACCGAACGCCTGCACGGCGTGGCTCATCAACGGTCCGACGGCATAGAGCGCGGTGACTTTGCCAATGGCGTAGGTTCCCACTTCGCGGTGGGAAGATTCCGCCCACGCGCCCAGCTCGCCCATGTCCCCGAGGACCAGGACGGTCCGGCCGGAAAAGCCGGCGAGTATATCAATCGCCGCGCAGATTGAAGCCGGGTTGGCGTTGTAGCTGTCGTCGATCACACGCATGCCATTCGTCGCCAGCTGGGCTACGGCGCGACCCTTGACCGGCTGCAGGTTCTGCAGGCCGGAAACGATCCCGACCAGCGGCACGCCAAGGGCATGAGCGGCTGCGGCAGCGGCCAGCGCATTCGTGACGTTGTGCTCACCCAGCAGATTCAGCTGGACGGCAGCCTCGCCGGCCGGGCCCTGCAGGGTGAAACCCGGGCAACCACGAGCATCACGCTTTACATCGCTGGCGCGGAAATCGGCGCGCGCATCGTGCAGGCCGAAACTGGAGATACGACGACCGGCAGCACGGGCCTGCCAGGTATCAAAGGCCTTGTCGTCGCGATTGAGGATGGCCACGCCGTCGGCAGCCAGCCCCTCGAGAATCTCGCCCTTGGCCAGGACAATCTTGTCCTGGCCGCCGAACTCACCCACATGGGCGGTGCCGGCGTTGGTGATGATGGCGACCTGCGGGCGGGTCAGCGCGACGGTGTAGGCAATCTCGCCGACACGATTGGCGCCCAGCTCGATGACCGCACTCTTGTGCTCAGGCGCCAGCTGCAACAGGGTCAGCGGTGCGCCGAGGTCGTTGTTCAGGTTGCCGCGGGTCGCCAGGACTTCGCCCTGGGTCCGCAGGATGCTGGCAAGCATCTCCTTCACGGTGGTCTTGCCGCTGGAGCCCGTCACAGCCGCGACGCGACCGGTAAAGGCAGCACGGTTCAGCGCGCCAAGCTGGCCCAGCGCGATACGGGTATCTGCCACGATCAGTTGCGGCAGCGGCGCACCGGCGACTTCGCGCTCGACCAGGGCAGCAACCGCGCCCTTGGCGGCGACGTCAGCCAGGTAGTCGTGGCCGTCGAAACGCGGACCGGTCAGGGCAATGAACAGCTGGCCGGGCACGATGGCGCGGCTGTCGGTGCTCACGGCGTCGAAGCTGGTGTCGGCGCCGACCACACGGCCTTGCAGCGCACCAGCGACCTCGTTGAGCGAAAGGGGTTTAAGCACGCTTCACCTCCCAGGCAGCCAGCGCCTTGGCGGCTTGTTCCAGATCGGAGAACGGGTGGCGAACACCGTCGATCTCCTGGTAATCCTCATGACCCTTGCCGGCCAGCAGCACGACGTCATCGACGCCGGCAGCGGCGATCAGGCGAGCGATGGCTTCGCCGCGGCCGGGCACGAACTCCACCACTTCGGGCTTGGCGAAACCGGCACGGATGTCGGCGATGATCGCCTCGCTCTTCTCGGTGCGCGGGTTGTCATCGGTAACCAGCACGCGGTCGGCATGCTGTTCGGCGATCTGCGCCATGATCGGGCGCTTGCCGCTGTCACGGTCGCCGCCGCAGCCGAACAGGCAAAGCAACTGGCCATGTACGTGCGGACGCAGGGCCAGCAGGACTTTTTCCAGCGCGTCCGGGGTGTGGGCGTAGTCCACGACCACCAGCGGCTTTTCGCCGCCGCCCAGGCGCTGCATGCGGCCGATCGGCCCTTCCAGCTGCGGCAGCACCTTGAGCACGTCGCCCAGCGGGTAGTCCAGCCCCAGCAGAGCGCCGACCACGGCCAGCAGGTTGCTCAGGTTGAACTTGCCCAGCAGCGAGCTGCGCAGGAGGCCTTCGCCCTGCGGGGTGACGATCTGCGCTTGCACGCCGGCATCGCTGAAGGTGGCTTCGCGGCAATAGATGTAGGCCGACGGGTCGCTCAGGCTGTAACCCATCAGTCGGGATTCTTGGGACTCGGCAGCCAGCTGGCGGCCGAAGTCGTCGTCCAGGTTGATCACCCGGCAACGCAGGCCTTGCCAGGCGAACAGCTTGGCCTTGGCGGCGCCGTAGGCTTCCATCGAGCCGTGGTAGTCCAGATGGTCGCGGGACAGGTTGGTGAACACCGCCACATCGAAGCCCAGCGCCGCAACGCGGCCCTGTTCCAGGCCGTGGGAGGACACTTCCATGGCAACGGCCTTGGCGCCAGCCTGTTTCAGGCGTGCCAGGGTCGCCTGCACGGCAAGCGGGTCAGGCGTGGTGTGGCGACCGCTTTCCAGCGCGCCATAGAAACCGGTGCCGAGGGTGCCGACGATGCCACAGCGTTCGCCGAGCAGGTCCAGCGCCTGGGCCACCAGCTGGCTGACGCTGGTCTTGCCGTTGGTACCGGTCACGCCGACCAGTTCGACGCCACGGCTGGGTTCGCCGTAGAAGCGCCCGGCGATAGCGGACAGCTGCTTGGCGAGGCCCTTGATGGCAATCATCGGCACATCGCTGGGTGGCAGGTCTACAGCCCCCTCTGCTTCATAGGCGACAGCGGCTGCACCCTGGGTGAGCGCGGCGGCAATGTGCCCGCGGCCGTCCTGACGGCCACCCGGCACAGCCAGGAACAGGTCGCCCGGCTTGACGGTGCGGCTGTCCAGGGTCAGCTCACGGATCAGTTCGCCACTTTCGGCTTGCGGCAGCAGTTGATTCAGGCTCATCGGCATCAGCCACGCCCTCCTTTGGCAGCGGGCGCAGCATCAGCTTGTTGCTGCGGGGTCGCCGGCAGGTTGTCCGGCGGCACGTTCATCAGGCGCAGCGTGCCGGACATCACCTTGCTGAACACCGGCGCGGAGACCAGACCACCGAAGTAGCCGGCCTTGCTGGGTTCATCGATGACCACCACGGCGACGTAGCGCGGGTTGTTCATTGGCGCGAAGCCGGCGAACAGGGAGCGGTAGGAGTTTTCGGCATAGCCCTTGGCGCCGGTCGCGGTCTTGCGCGCGGTACCGGACTTGCCGGCAACGTGGTAACCCGGCACCTGGGCGCGGTACACGCCGTTCGGCGCTTCGATCACTTGTTGCAGCATGCCCTGCATGGTCTTGGCGACCGGCTCGGGGATGACCTGGGTGGCTTCGGCCGGACGATCGGCGCGGACCATGGTCAGCGGAACGCTGCGACCATTGTTGGCCAGCGCCGCATAGGCATGGGCGAGCTGGATGGCAGTGACGGACAGGCCGTAGCCGTAGGAAAGGGTCGCAGTTTCTGCCTTGCGCCATTCCCGGTAGTTCGGCAGGTTGCCGACACGCTCGCCGGGGAAGCCCAGGCCGGTGTCCTGACCGAGGCCGACCTTCTGCATCAGGCTGTAGATGGCCTCACCACCGATATCGAAAGCGACCTTGCTCATCCCCACGTTACTGGAGCGGATCAGGATGCCGGTCAGGTCCAGCACCGGCCCCTCGGTACGGGACACGTCACGAATGGTGTAGCGGCCGATCTGCAGGGTGCCGGGGTAGACCTCGACCTTGTCGGTGGGTTTCCAGCGGCCGGTTTCCAGCGCCGCACTCATGGAGAACGGCTTCATGGTCGAACCCGGCTCGAACACGTCGATCATGGCGCGGTTGCGCATCATCGCCGGCTGCAGGTTGCGACGGTTGTTCGGGTTGTAGGTCGGCTGGTTGGCCATGGCCAGCACTTCGCCGGACTTCACGTCGAGGATCACCAGGCTGCCGGCCTTGGCGCCGTTCTCCACCAGCGCATTGCGCAGCTCGCGGTTGGCGAGGTACTGCAGGCGCAGGTCGATGGACAGGGCCAGGGTCTTGCCGGCCTTGGCGTTGCGGGTGACCTGCACATCGCGAATCAGATGGCCACGGCGGTCCTTGAGCACCTGGCGCTTGCCCGGCACGCCGGCCAGCCAGCTGTCGAAGGCCAGCTCCACACCTTCACGGCCGCGGTCGTCGACGTCGGTGAAGCCCACCACCTGCGCGGCGACTTCGCCGGACGGGTAGAAGCGGCGGAATTCTTCAACCGAATAGACGCCAGGGATGCGATGGGTCTTCACCTGGGCCATCACGGCCTCGCCCTGCTCCGGAGTCAGGCCACGGACCAGATAGATGAACTCCTTGTCGGCGTTCGCGTCCAGGCGCTCGGACAGCGCCGCCTTGGGCTGGCCAAGGGCGTCAGCGAGGAAGCCCCACTTTTCACGCTCGAGCACCAGCTCCTTGGGGTTGGCCCAGAGCGTGGCAACCGGGGTACTCACGGCCAGCGGTTCGCCATTACGGTCGGTAATCAGGCCACGGTGCGCGGGAATGGTGATGTGCCGCACGCTGCGCGCATCACCCTGGCCCTTGAGGAAATCATGGTCGATGACGTGCAGGTCGACGATCCGCCAGGCGATCGCCGCCACCATCGCCAGCAGCAGGGCGATGACGACGCGGAAGCGCCAGGGATAGCGAGCGCCGGCCAGGTCTCTCATGGCGCCACCATGATGATTTCGGTCGGATCGGGCACGCGCATCTTCAGTTGGTCAGTCGCCAGGCCCTCGATGCGGCTGTGGGCCGTCCAGGTGCTCTGTTCGAGGATCAGGCGGCCGTACTCGGCCTGCGCCTTGTCGCGAATGTTGAGCTCGGCGTACAGCGAGTTGAGCAACTGGCGGTTCCAGTACGCGCTATAGGAAACGGAGATGGCCGACAGCAGCACACCGATGAACAGCAGCAACATGAAGAAGCTGCCGGTCGGCAGGCGCTTGGAGAAGAGCCGGCTCATCTGAGCTTCTCCGCGATGCGCATGACTGCGCTGCGCGAGCGCGGGTTGGCCTTGAGTTCAGCCTCGGAGGCGTAGACCGGCTTGCCGATCAGCTTCATGCGCGGGTCAAAAGGCTTGACCTGAATCGGCAGGTTGCGCGGCAGGTTGTCCGCCTCGCCCTTCACCTGCTTGCGCATGAACTGTTTGACGATGCGGTCCTCCAGCGAATGGAAACTGATCACCACCAGGCGCCCGCCCACGGCCAGGCCTTCCAGCGCGGCTTCGAGACCCCGCTCCAGATCGCCCAGCTCGTTATTGATGAAGATCCGCAGCCCCTGGAAGGCTCGGGTAGCCGGGTTCTTACCCTTCTCCCAGGCCGGATTGGCCTCGGTGATCACGGCCGCCAGATCGGCGGTGCGCTCGAACGGCGCTTCCGCACGGCGCTGCACGATGGCGCGAGCCATGCGCTTGGCGAAACGCTCCTCGCCGTAGTCCTTGAACACGCGGGCGATCTCGTCTTCCGCCGCAGTGGCGATCCACTGCGCCGCGCTGACGCCCTGGTCCGGGTTCATGCGCATGTCCAGCGGGCCGTCATTGAGGAAGCTGAAGCCGCGCTCGGGGTCATCCAGCTGCGGCGAGGACACGCCAAGGTCCAGCAGAACCCCATTCACGCTGCCCTGCAGGCCACGCGCGGTGAACTCTTCCGCCATCTCGGCGAAGGACCTTTGCACAATGACGAAGCGGCCGTCTTCGGCCGCCAGTGTTTTTCCCGTCGCGATGGCTTGGGGATCCTTGTCGAACCCGAGCAGTTGACCGCCCGGCCCGAGCTTGCCGAGCAAGGCCCGGCTGTGCCCTCCCCTTCCGAAGGTTCCGTCCACATAGCGGCCGCCCTCCAGGGGGGCCAGCGCTTCTACGGCCTCCTCGAGCAGAACGGTGATGTGTTGGAAGGTACTGGTCACAGGCAGGCTCACAGAATAAGGTCGCGCAATTCATCCGGCAGGCCGCCGGGCTCTTTGATGGCTGCGAGATCGGCCTCGGCAACCGCATTCCATTTGTCTTCGTCCCACAACTGGAACTTGTTCAGCTGGCCGACCAGCATCGCCTTCTTGTCCAGGCCGGCGTACTCGCGCAGGCGCGGCGGAATGAGAAAACGCCCGGCGCCATCCAGCTCCAGGTCAACGGCATTACCAATCAGCAAACGCTGCAGGCGCCGCGTTTCTTCACGCAGCGAGGGCAGTTCGCGCAGCTTGGCTTCGATGAGTTCCCATTCAGGGAGGGGGTATACGGTGAGGCAGGTGTCGACGGCATCGATGGTGACGATGAGCTGGCCATTGCAACGCGAAACGAGCTCGTCACGATACCGACTCGGCATCGCGAGGCGCCCTTTGGCGTCGAGACTGATGGCGTTAGCTCCGCGAAACACGTCAGCGCTTCCCCTGTGGTTGGCTATCCATGCCTGTTGATCCCACTTTTACCCACTTCGTACCACTTCCGCACACTATAGAAATCCGCGCTCCCCACCGTCAAGGCGAGCCAGAGGGGAAAAATCCTTACAGGACCGAGATTTAGCGTGCTTTTGCGAGGTTCGAGGAGGGAATTTGACGCGCCAGGAAAGAGAAAAGCCCAGTGTTTTCAAAACACTGGGCTTTCACACTTAAAGTGATTTCTTAAGTTCGTAGCTTCTTCCGGTCAGCGACAAATGGTCATGTGGGAAGAAGTGGAGAGAAAGTGGTGAGAGTCGATCTGTAAGCCGGGTTCTGTCGAGGACAGCCATTCCTCTGGGACATACATCACTGCATGCCTCAAGCGATCTACCCGAACCCAACGCGGGCCGCGCCAATGGGTTCCTATTTGATCTTGCTCCGAGTGGGGTTTACCTAGCCACGAACTGTTGCCAGCCGTGCGGTGCGCTCTTACCGCACCTTTTCACCCTTACCGGCGCTTGCGCGCTTAGGCGGTTATTTTCTGTGGCACTTTCCGTAGGCTCGCGCCTCCCAGGCGTTACCTGGCACTCTGCCCTATGGAGCCCGGACTTTCCTCCACCCCGTGGTGGAACACCACGGAACAGCGACTGTCCAATCGACTCTCAGTCCGCAAGATTAGCGGTTGACGACGTTCAGGACAAGCTCAAGCCTTGCCCTGGCGCTCCAGTGCGAGCTGGTAAAGCTGGTTCTTGCGTGCCCCGGTGATCTCCGCGGCAAGCGCTGCAGCGCGCTTGACCGGCAGCTCCGCCAGCAGCAGATCGAGTACCCGCAAAGTCTGCGCGTCCACCGCCTCATCGCCTTCCGGCGCGGGTTTTCCAGCCACCAGCAGCACGCATTCGCCCCGCTGCTGGTTACTGTCGGACGCCACGAATTCGCGCAACTCGCCCAGCGGCAGCCCCTTCAGGGTCTCGAAAGTCTTGGTCAGTTCACGGGCCAGCAGCGCCGGCCGTTCGTCGCCAAAGATTGTCGCCATGTCCTCGATGCATTCCAGCACACGGTGCGGCGCCTCGTAGAAGATCAGGGTGCGCGGCTCATCCACCAGCGCCTCCAGGCGCCCACGACGACCGGCGACCTTGGCGGGCAGGAAGCCTTCGAAGACGAAACGATCCGACGGCAGGCCGGCGGCAGAAAGCGCGGCGATCAGCGCGCAGGCCCCCGGCACCGGCACCACGGCAATGCCTGCCGCACGCGCCTGGCGCACCAGGTGGTAGCCCGGATCGGAAATCAGCGGCGTGCCCGCATCGGAGATCAGCGCGACATCCTCGCCCGCCTGCAGCTTGGTGAGGAAGCGCCCACCCTGCTCCCGCTCGTTATGCTCGTGGCAGGCAGCCAGCGGCGTCTGGATGCCGAAGTGCTGCAGCAGGCGCACGGAATGACGGGTGTCTTCGGCCGCGATCAGGGCCACGTCGGCCAGCACCTTCAGCGCCCGAGCGCTGATGTCGTCCAGGTTGCCAATGGGAGTGGCCACCACATAGAGAGTGCCAAGGGTCACGCGCTAACCTCGCCGGAAGTATCTGAAAAAGCCGCATTGTATCCCGATTCCGGCAGCCGCCATCGCGCCACCCTCGCCGCTTGGGTACAATCGGCAGCTCTTTGAATGCGTCACGAGAAGCCCGACATGATCGCTCGCCTGCGTCCGCTATCCGCTCTGTTCCTGGCCGGCATGCTCGCCGCCTGTGCATCCTCCCCGTCGTCCAACCTCGGCGAACTGCCGCGCACCCCGGACGCCAGCATCGAACAGCTGCTGCAGCAGGCCTCCACCGCCAAGCCGGACGAAGCCGCCGTCCTGCGCTTGTCCGCTGCCGATCTGGCCTACAAGCAGAAGGATCTCGGCCGCTCCACGCAGATCCTCGATCAGATCCCGATGGACAGCTTGAAGCCCGCCCAGCAGGTCTTCGCCAGCACCCTGCGTGCCCAGCTCGAACTCGCCCGCAACAAGACCAAGGCCGCCCTGAAAGCTTTCGACAACCCCAGCTTCCAGCGCCTGGGCGAAATGCCCGTGGACCTGCAGGCCCGTGCCGGCATGGTCAAATCCCTGGCCCTGGCCGCCGACGGCCAGACCCTGAGCGCCGCCCGCGAGCGCGTGTTCATCGATCCTCTGCTGAACGCCGAAGCCAGCAAGGCCAACCATGAAGAAATCTGGAAACTGGTGTCCAGCCTGCCCCTGGACCAGATGCAGGCCAGCAGCAACGAAGGCGACCTGAACGGCTGGCTGGAGCTGGCGCGCATCACCAAGTCTTCCTCGACCCTGAAGGAACAACAGTCGAACATCGACAACTGGGTCGCACAGAACCCGGATCACCCGGCCGCCAAGCAACTGCCTGACGCCCTGACCAAGCTGAAGTCCCTGGCCGCCCAGCCGCTGAACACCATCGGCCTGCTGCTGCCGCAACAGGGCCAGCTCGCCTCCGTCGCCCGCGCTCTGCAGGACGGCTTCCTCGCCGCCCACTACCAGGCCCAGCAGAGCGGCCAGGCGCAGCCGGCAATCAAGCTCTACGACAGCAGCCAGGTGCGCTCGCTAGACGAGTTCTACCGCCAGGCCCAGGCCGATGGCGTACAACTGGTCGTCGGCCCGCTGGAGAAGAATCTGGTCAAGCAGATGAGCAGCCAGCCGCAACTGCCGATCACCACCCTGGCGCTGAATTACGCCGACGGCAACCAGGAAGGTCCGGCCCAACTGTTCCAGTTCGGCCTGTCCGCCGAGGACGAGGCCCGCGAAGTCGCCAACCGCGCCTGGAACGACGGCATGCGCCGCGCCGTGGCCCTGGTGCCACGCGGTGAGTGGGGCGACCGCGTACTTGCCTCCTTCAGCCGCAACTGGCAGGCCGCTGGCGGCACCCTGATCGCCGCCGAGCACGTCGACCAGCCGGTGGAACTGGCCCGCCAGATCGCCGACCTGCTGCAACTGCGCCAGAGTGAAGGCCGCGCCAAGCGCCTACAGGGTGTGCTCGACAGCAGCGTCGACACCCAGCCGTCGCGCCGCCAGGACATCGACTTCATCTTCCTCGCCGCCACCCCGCAGCAGGCCCGCCAGATCAAGCCGACCCTGGCATTCCAGTACGCCGGTGACCTGCCCGTCTACGCCACCTCCAACCTGTACACCGGCGTAAACAACCCGGCGCAGGACCAGGATCTGAACGGCATCCGCTTCTGCGAGACCCCGTGGCTGCTGAACCCGAACAATGCCCTGCGCCAGCAGGTCGCCGCGCAGTGGCCAACAGCCAACGGCAGCCTCGGCCGCCTTTACGCCATGGGTGCCGACGCCTACCAACTGGCCCCGCGCCTGCCGGAACTCAAGGCCGTGCCGAGCATGCAGGTGGACGGCCTGACCGGCACCCTGAGCGTCAGCGCCGGCCAGCGCGTTGAACGCCGTCTGCCCTGGGCCGAGTTCAAGAATGGCCAGGTCCAGCCGCTGGAGAACAGCGGTATTTGATCGGCAACAGCCCTACCCAGAAGGCCGGGCGGCTGGCCGAAGCCGCCGCCCTGACCCACCTGGAACAGCATGGATTGCGCCTCCTGGCGCAGAACTGGACATGCCGCCGAGGCGAGCTTGATCTGGTCATGCTGGACGGCGATACAGTAGTATTCGTCGAAGTTCGCTCCCGCCGGCATTCGGCCTGGGGAGGAGCGCTGGAAAGCGTGGACTGGCGCAAGCGACAGCGCCTGGCCATCTCCGCCGAACTCTTCCTGCAACAGAACGCCCGCTGGAGCAGTCATCCCTGCCGGTTCGACATCGTCGCCATCGACGCGCGCGTCCCAGGCTCCGCAGGGCAATTGAACTGGATTCCCAACGCTTTTGACACCTGATCAGACGCCCGACGAAAGGTCACACCTGATGGACATGCAATCCCGTATCCGCCAGCTCTTCCATGCCAGCATCGAGACCAAGCAACAGGCTACCGAGGTGCTCATCCCGCATATCGAGCAGGCCAGCATGGTCATGGTCAATGCCCTGCTGAACGAGGGCAAGATTCTCTCCTGCGGCAACGGCGGCTCCGCCGGCGACGCCCAGCACTTCTCTTCCGAACTGCTGAACCGCTTCGAGCGCGAGCGCCCGAGCCTGCCGGCAGTCGCGCTGACCACCGACAGCTCCACCATCACCTCGATCGCCAACGACTACAGCTACAACGAAGTCTTTTCCAAGCAGATCCGCGCCCTGGGCCAACCCGGCGATGTACTGCTGGCGATTTCCACCAGCGGCAACTCGGCGAACGTCATTCAGGCGATTCAGGCCGCACATGATCGCGAAATGGTTGTCGTAGCTCTGACCGGCCGCGACGGCGGCAACATGGCATCGTTGCTGCTGCCCGAAGACGTGGAAATCCGCGTTCCGGCCAAGGTCACCGCACGCATCCAGGAAGTCCACCTGCTGGTCATCCACTGCCTGTGCGACCTAATCGACCGTCAACTGTTCGGGAGTGAAGAATGACCCGCACCCCTCTGATCGCAGCCGCACTGGCCGTGACCATGGCACTGGGTGGCTGCAGCAGCTTTGTCAGCGCCACCCGCGACAAGCCGATCGACGATGACAAGGGCACCCGCACCCTTGGCAGCAAGATCGACGACTCGCTGATCGAAACCAAGGTGGCGGTGAACGTCGCCAAGGCCGATGCAGACCTCGACCGCAACTCCCACGTCGTGGTGATCAGCTACAACGGCGTGGTACTGCTGGCCGGCCAGACACCCCGCGCCGACCTGAAGAACAAGGCCGAGCAGGCCGCCAAGGAAGTGCAGAAGGTCAAGACCGTGCACAACGAGCTGCAGATCCTGCAGCCCTCCTCCCTGGCCGCCCGCAGCAACGACACCTGGCTGACCACCAAGATCAAGAGCCAGATGCTCGCTGACGCGAACGTGCCCTCCACCCGCATCAAGGTCCTGACCGAGAACGGCATCGTCTACATGCTGGGCCTGGTGACCCGCAAGGAAGGCGACCTGGCCACCCAGGTGGTGCAGGGCGTGGACGGCGTACAGAAGATCGTCCGCCTGTTCGAGTACATCGACTGATCACTCGATTGCAGACATGAAAAAGGCGACCCTCGGGTCGCCTTTTTTATTACTTCACCACCTTGAGGCTCGGCCGGCCACTGGGGCGCGGCGGCTCGTCAGAGGGGCCGTCATCGGGAAGGTCCTCGTCATCGGTGGGTACCGGCGGCTCCAGATCGAAGACCATGCCCTGGCCGTTCTCCCGCGCGTAGATGGCCATCACCGCCTGTGACGGGACGTACAAGCTCTGCGCAACGCCACCGAAGCGACCTTCGAAGCTGACCGCCTCGTTGTCCATCTGCAGGTGGCGCACTGCGGTCGGCGAGACGTTGAGCACGATCTGGCCGTCGCTGGCATAACCCGGCGGAACCCGCACCCCCGGGTACTCGGAGTTCACCAGGATATGCGGCGTGCAGCCGTTGTCGACGATCCACTCATAGAGGGCTCGCACGAGGTAGGGACGACTGGAGTTCATCATCAGGCTCCTTAGCGCATATCACGTTCGATAGAGGACAGGCTCGCACGGAAAGTTTCCCGCGCAAACTGCCGCTCCATGTAATCCAGCAGAGGCTTCGCCGGCCGCGGAAGCTCAATGCCCAGGATCGGCAGGCGCCAGAGGATCGGCAGCAGGCAGCAATCCACCAGGCTCAGCTCGTCACTGAGGAAGAACGCCTTGTCGGCGAACAGCGGCGACACTCCAGTCAGGCTCTCACGCAACTCCTTGCGCGCCAAGGCTCGTTCGGCATCCTTGCGGCGGGTCTCGAGGATACGATCCACCAGGCTGCACCAGTCGCGCTGGATGCGGTGCATCAGCAGGCGGCTGTTGGCGCGGGCTACCGGATAGACCGGAAGCAGCGGCGGGTGTGGATAACGTTCATCGAGGTACTCCATGACCACCGTCGACTCGTAGAGCGCGAGATCACGATCCACCAGGGTCGGCAGGCTGCCATAGGGATTCACTTCGGCGAGTTTGGCCGGGATGTTGCCGACAGGCACGTCAATGATGTCGGCGACGACGCTCTTCTCGGCCAGCACCAGGCGCACGCGATGGCTGTAATGGCAGGAAGGGTCGGAGAAGCAGGTGAGCTTGTTGATTGCGGCCATGCCGCGCGCCTCCTCGCAGGATCTTCTTGTGGGAGGTAGAAAAACGCACGCGCGCCCCGTAGGGCGCGCGCTTGTTACTACGACGGATGGTGCTTAGTGCACGTCCTTCCAGTATTCACGCTTGAGCAGATAGGCGAATACGAAGAAGAAGGCCAGGAACAGCAGAACGTAGGTGCCGATGCGGTGAGAATCCAGCTTGTTCGGGTCAGCCGAATAAGCCAGGAAGGTCACCAGGTTCTTCACCTTCTCGTCGAACTGAGCTTCGGTCAGCTGGCCGGATTTCGGCACGATGGTCAGCTGGTCGCAGGCTTCGTGGGTCAGCGGGGTACCAGTCAGAGGATCGTACTGCTTCTTGCCATCCTCGACGACCTGAACCTGCTTGCAACCGACGACCTGGCGACCCTGCAGGCTCACCAGCACGTTCGGCATGCCGACGTTCGGGAAGATCTTGTTGTTCACGCCCCATGGGCGCTTGGGATCTTCGTAGAACGAACGCAGGTAGGTGTACAGCCAGTCAGCACCACGAACGCGGGCCACCAGAGTCAGGTCCGGCGGCGCAGCACCGAACCATGCCTTGGCGTCGGCCGGCTTCATGCCGATGTCCATGTGGTCGCCGATCTTCGCACCGGTGAACACCAGGTGGCTCATCATCAGCTCTTCCGGGATACCCAGATCACGGCCAACACGTTCATAACGCTGGAACTTGGCGCTGTGGCAGCCCATGCAGTAGTTGGCAAAGGTACGCGCGCCATCCTGCATGGCGGCCTTGTCGGTCAGGTCGATATCGACCTTGTCCAGGGCCGGGCCATGGCCTTCGGCGGCGAAGCCGAAGACAGGCAGCAGAGCCAGAACAAATGCAGCGAATTGCTTTTTCATCAGCCAGTCACCCTTTCCGGAACCGGTTTGGTTTTCTCCATCCGGGTGTAGAACGGCATCAGGATGAAGAAGGCGAAATACAGAATGGTGCACAGGCGGGACAGCGTGGTACCCAGCGGCGACGGCGCTTGCGAGCCGTAGTAGCCAAGGATCACGAAGGAAACCGCGAAGATCACCAGCCAGATCTTGCTCAGCCAGCCCTTGTAGCGGATCGAGCGAACCGGGCTACGGTCGAGCCACGGCAGCACGAACAGCACGGCGATGGCGGCGCCCATGGCGATAACACCCATCAGCTTGTCCGGAACGGCGCGCAGGATGGCGTAGAACGGAGTGAAGTACCAAACCGGAGCGATGTGCTCGGGGGTCTTGAACTGGTTCGCCATCTCGAAGTTGGGCTTCTCGAGGAAGAAACCGCCCATTTCCGGGAAGAAGAAGATCACGGTGCAGAAGACGAACAGGAAGACCACGACACCGACGATGTCCTTCACGGTGTAGTACGGGTGGAACGGGATGCCATCCAGCGGGATGCCGTTCTCGTCTTTCTTCTTCTTGATGTCCACGCCGTCGGGGTTGTTCGAGCCGACTTCGTGCAGCGCCAGGATGTGCAATACGACCAGGCCGAGCAGGACGATCGGCAACGCGATCACGTGCAGGGCGAAGAAGCGGTTCAGAGTGATACCGGAGATCAGGAAGTCACCACGGATCCACTGGGCCAGGTCTTCGCCGACGACCGGGATGGCGCCGAACAGCGAGATGATCACCTGGGCACCCCAGTAGGACATCTGGCCCCAGGGCAGCAGGTAGCCCATGAAGGCCTCGGCCATCAGGGCGAGGTAGATCAGCATGCCGAAGATCCACACCAGCTCGCGGGGCTTCTGATACGAACCGTACAGCAGACCACGGAACATGTGCAGGTAGACGACCACGAAGAACGCCGATGCACCGGTGGAGTGCATGTAGCGGATAATCCAGCCGTAATCTACATCTCGCATGATGTACTCGACGGACGCGAAAGCTTCTTCGGCCGACGGGGTGAAGCTCATGGTCAGCCAGATACCGGTGAGGATCTGGTTAACCAGGACGAGCAGTGCGAGGGAGCCGAAGAAGTACCAGAAGTTGAAGTTCTTCGGGGCGTAGTACTTGCTCAGATGGTCTTCCCACATCTTGGTCGCGGGGAAGCGGGCATCGACCCAAGCCATGAACTTGTTCATCAGGCTTTCTCCTGGTCCACACCGATGGTCAGCTCGTCACCATCAAGCGAATAAGGCGGAATCGGCAGGTTCAGGGGCGCGGGCTGTCCCTTGTAAACGCGGCCGGCGAGGTCGTAATGGGAGCCGTGGCACGGGCAGAAGTAGCCACCTTTCCAATCCGGACCGAGGTCTGCGGGAGCGACTTCCGGGCGGAAGGTCGGCGAGCAGCCCAGGTGGGTACAGATGCCGACGATCACAGCCAGTTCAGGCTTGATCGAGCGCACCTTGGGATCGACGTACGCCGGCTGGTCCGAAGCCTTCGACTCGGGGTCGGCCAGTTGCCCGTCGAGGGTCGGCAGCGCGTCCAGCATTTCCTTGGTGCGATGCACCAGGAATACGGGCTTGCCGCGCCACTCAGCGATCACCTGCTGGCCCGGCTCGATCTTCCCTACGTTGACCTTCACCGGCGCGCCAGCGGCCTTCGCCTTGGCACTGGGGAACCATGACCCCACGAACGGGACCGCAGCTCCGACCGCTCCTGCCGCACCAACCACCGAAGTGGCCGCGACAAGGAAGCGACGCCGGCCTGCATTCACGCCGTCATTACTCATTCAGTCGTCTCCCATCAGCTTCAAGCCTGTTCAAATCAGGCTTTTAAGTAAAAATTCGAGCCGCGCAAAAAATTCGCCAAATGGTAAAGAAAAGCCCTTGTGATGACAAGGTAATAGCCTGTTACGCAACCCCTGGAACCCTTGCCCCGCGCGGCTTGCGCGGATGCGACACCTTGCCGCACGAACTTATTGAAGACATAAAAAAACGCCCAGTCCAAAGGATCTGGGCGTTTTTTTCGAAGCGTCGTATTAACGCTTGGAGTACTGCGGACGCTTACGCGCTTTGCGCAGACCGACTTTCTTACGCTCAACTTCGCGGGCGTCGCGAGTGACGTAGCCGGCTTTACGCAGCGAGCTGCGCAGGGTCTCGTCGTACTCGATCAGAGCGCGGGTGATACCGTGACGGATCGCACCAGCTTGACCGCTTACGCCACCGCCGACGACGGTTACGTAGATATCGAACTTCTCGGTGTTCTCGGTCAGCTCGAGCGGCTGACGGACAACCATGCGAGCGGTCTCACGACCGAAGAACTGCTCGATGGAGCGGTTGTTGATGGAGATCTTGCCAGTGCCCGGACGCAGGAAGACGCGAGCGGTAGCGGTCTTACGACGGCCAGTGCCGTAATTTTGAGTCGCCGACATAATGAGCTATCCCGTTAAATCTTCAGTTCTTGAGGCTGCTGAGCGGTGTGCGGGTGGTTGGCACCCTTGTACACTTTCAGCTTGCGGTACATGTCGCGGCCCAGCGGGTTCTTCGGCAGCATGCCTTTGACGGCAGTCTCGATAACACGCTCAGGAGCCTTGGCGATCAGCTTCTCGAAGTTGATCGACTTGATACCGCCCGGGAAGCCCGAGTGATGGTAGTACATCTTGTCGGTAGCTTTGGCGCCAGTGACACGAACCTGCTCGGCGTTGATGACGACGATGTAGTCGCCGGTGTCAACGTGCGGGGTGTATTCCGGCTTGTGCTTGCCGCGCAGGCGGGTAGCAATCTCGGTAGCCAGACGACCCAGGGTCAGGCCAGCAGCGTCGACGACGAACCAGTCGCGCTTAACAGTTTCTGGTTTCGCGGTATAAGTTTTCATTCGTTATAGCCTCAGGGGCCGCCTGAAAATAAGACGGCGAATCTTACTGGACAGTGGTTGCCTTGACAAGTCAAGGACAGCCGAAGACAGACACGAATTGGGGCTCGGGTCGGTGTGCGTCCGTAACGACTAGATGTATCGATCGGCAGGCTTTGGCATCCCCCACCGATGAAAGGCTGCGGAATTATGCAGATTCCGGCAGAATTTTCAACCGTCTTACGCACTTGTTTTCATGAGGAGACCTGCATGGAGTACCGCCCGCTCGGCCGCACCGAACTGAAAGTCAGCGCCCTCTGCCTGGGGACCATGACCTGGGGCGAGCAGAACACGCAAAGCGAGGCCTTCGCCCAGATCGAACGAGCCAAGGCCGCCGGTCTGAATTTCATCGATACCGCAGAGATGTACCCGGTGCCGCCGCGCGCGGAAACCTACTCCCGCACCGAGCAGATCATCGGCAACTGGTTCGCCCAGCGCGGCGATCGCGCCGACTGGGTGCTCGCCAGCAAGATCGCCGGCCCCGGCAATTCCATCAGCCACATCCGTGACGGCCAGCCGAAGCTCGACCGCAAGAACATCGTCGCGGCGCTGGACGGCAGCCTCAAGCGCCTGCAGACCGACTGGATCGACCTCTACCAGCTGCACTGGCCCGAGCGCAGCACCAACTTCTTCGGCCAACCGGGCTACCAGCACAAGGAAGAAAGCTTCACCGCACTGGAGGACACCCTGGAGGCCCTGGACGAGCAGGTTCGCGCCGGCAAGATCCGCCACGTCGGCCTGTCCAACGAAACGCCCTGGGGCACCATGCGCTTCCTGCAGATCGCCCAGGATCGCGGCTGGCCGCGCGCGGTGTCGATCCAGAACCCCTACAACCTGCTCAACCGCAGCTTCGAGGTGGGCCTGGCAGAAGTCGCCATCCGCGAGCAGATCGGCCTGCTGGCCTACTCCCCCCTGGCCTTTGGCATGCTCTCGGGCAAGTACTTCGGTGGCGCGCGCCCGGCCAATGCGCGGATTACCCTGTTCAGCCGCTTCACCCGCTACACCAACCCGCAGACCGCCAGCGCCTGCGACCGCTACGTCACCCTGGCCCGCGAGCACGGTCTGGACCCGGCGCAGATGGCTCTGGCCTTTGTCACCAGCCGACCGTTCGTGACCAGCAACATCATCGGCGCGACTAACCTCGAACAACTGGAAGCCAATCTCGGCAGCTTCGAGCTGAAGCTCTCCGACGAGGTGCTGGCCGGCATCGAGGCGATCCACAAGGATCAGCCGAACCCGGCCCCCTGATCGTCTGCGCGCCACGAAAAAGCCCGGCCAATGCCGGGCTTTTTTCATCCGCGACGGTTACAGCGCGCGGGCGATGATTTCCTTCATGATCTCGTTGGTGCCGGCGTAAATGCGCTGCACCCGCGCATCGGCCCAGGCGCGGGCAATCGGATACTCCCACATGAAGCCGTAGCCGCCGTGGAGTTGCACGCACTCATCGAGCACCTTGCACTGCAGGTCCGTGGTCCAGTACTTGGCCATCGCCGCCGTGGGCACGTCCAGCTTGCCTTCCAGGTGCTGCTCCAGGCAGCGGTCGACAAAGACGCGGCCAACCTGAATTTCGGTAGCCATTTCCGCAAGCTTGAAGCGCGTGTTCTGGAAGTCCGCGACGGATTTTCCGAAGGCCTTGCGGTCGCGGGTGTAGTCCAGTGTCCATTTCAGCGCCGCCTCGGCCGAGGCCAGCGCGCCGAGGGCCACGGTCAGGCGCTCCTGAGGCAGTTCCTGCATCAGGTAGATGAACCCCTGCCCATCCTTGCCCAGCAGGTTTTCCTTGGGGATACGCACGTCCTGGAAGAACAGCTCGGAAGTGTCCTGGGCCTTCATGCCGACCTTTTCCAGGCGCTTGCCCTTGCTGAAGCCCGGCGTACCGGCCTCCACCAGGAACAGGCTGGTGCCCTTGGCACCGGCCTTGGGGTCGGTCTTGGCGACCACGATCACCAGGTCGGCCAGCCAGCCGTTGGTGATGAAGGTCTTCGAGCCGTTGATCACGTACTCGTCGCCATCCAGCACGGCGGTGGTCTTCACGCCCTGCAGGTCGGAGCCGGCGCCCGGCTCGGTCATGGCGATGGCCGAGACCATCTCGCCGGAAATCAGCTTGGGCAGGTAGCGCTGCTTCAGCTCTTCGCTGCCGTAGTGAAGGATGTAGGGCGCAACGATATCCGAGTGCAGGGAGAAGCCGATGCCGGTCAGGCCCAGGCGACCGATCTCCTCGATCACCACGGCGCTGTAGAGGAAGTCCGCCGCCATGCCGCCGTAGGTCTCGGGCAGGTGCGAACAGAGCATCCCGGCCTCGCCGGCCTTGTTCCACAGCTGGCGATCGATGTGGCCGTCCTTTTCCCACTGGGCATGGAAGGGCACCGCCTCCTGTTCGAGGAACTTGCGGACGCTGTCGCGGAACAGCTCGTGGTCGGAACTGAACAGGGTTCTTGGAATCATGCGCTGCACCTGCGGATCGGTTGTAGGAATTATTGGAAGGCCGACTGTAGGCCAAGCACGAACCGCTCTGCACTGGACACTTTCGCCAAAAAATAAGACGATCCAGCCGCATCATGACCGCTTTAGCGTCATGCAAAGACATCCATAAGAAGTACAAGAACCGATGCCCAACCCAGCTTCCCGCGTGCTGCGCCGCGTCAGCATCCTCGCCACCCATGGCGTGTTCGGCTCCACCTTGATGCAGGCCAAGGACTTCTTCCACATGGCTGCCCTGCGCCACGGCCGCCAACAGGGCCTCGGCCTGCAGCCCAGCTTCGAGACCCGCATCGTCAGCCCCGACGGCCAGCCGGTGATGAGTTTCAGTGGCGACCTCCTGCCGGTCCACGGCGCCCTGGACGAACCGGAGCTGATCATCCTCCCGGCCTTCTGGGGCGACTTCGACGAACTGCTGACCCTTTACCCGCAGGTGATGCCCTGGCTGCGCGAGCGCCACGCGGCCGGCTGCGTGCTGTGCGGCGAGGTCTCGGGAGTCTTCTGGCTGGCCGAGGCCGGCCTGCTGGACGGCAAGGAAGCAACCACCTACTGGCGCTTCTTCCGCGAATTCGCCGAGCGCTACCCCCGGGTGCTGCTCAACCAGGACAAGCACATCGCCGACGCCGACAATATCTACAGCGCCAGCGGCCTGACCTCGGTGCGCGACCTGTACATTTACCTGATCGAGCATTTCTGCGGCGCCGCCGTGGCCCAGGGCGTGGCTCGCGACATCCTCTACGAGGTGCAGCGCACCTACACGCCCGGGCGCCTGGGCTTCGGCGGGCAGAAGCTGCACCACGACCCGGCGATCCTGCAGATCCAGCACTGGCTGGAAGAACACTTCTGCGACAAGTTCCGCTTCGAGGATGTCGCCCGCGAGCACGGCATGAGCATCCGCAACTTCATGCGGCGCTTCCAGGCGGCCACCGGAGACAAGCCACTGCACTACCTGCAGCGCCTGCGCATCGAGACCGCGCGCAATCTGCTGTCGACCAGCCGCAAGAGCATCAAGACCATCAGCTACGAAGTCGGCTACGACGACGCCAGCTTCTTCGCTCGCCTGTTCAGACAGCACACCGGGCTGTCGCCGAATCATTACCGGCGCCAGTACGAACAGAAGGAAGCCTGAAACAGGCCATCCCTAGGATGGGTTCACGGACTCGGGGGCCGCCCTATGATCGGGGCAGCTTTCGACAACAAGAACCCAACGGGATATCGCCATGCGCCGCTTTCTGCTTGCCCTGCTGGCCGTCTTCAGCCTGAACGCTGTGGCGGACGACACCTGGAAACCCTTCCCCTACGACCAGAGCGCCTTCGACTACAGCGGGGACAAACTGCGCGAAGCCTGGCCGCGCCTGACTCGCGGCTTCGGCGCCAACTACCCCTTCCCGGATGCGGACTGGGTCGTGAGCATGGCCACCAAGCATCCGGATGCACTGGAGAAGACCGTGACCGCCGGCACCGGCTTCAGCGGCAAGCCGGAAGAGGCACAGGTCTACGCCGAGAAGCTGCAGGACGTGTGGCGCAAGGTATTCCGCGGCGACTTCGCCCAGGCCAGGAAGGACGGTCTCGCTCTGGGTGTCGGCGGGCAGGTGCCGGGCATGTTCGCCCAGGTACTCTATGCCATGTTCCTCGCGCCGAATCAGGACGAGAAGCAGCGCCTGCTGGAGGAAGTCATCAGCTACACCGACGAGGCCGGTCCGCTGCTCAACGCCGACCCGATCGCCCAGTTCGGCCGCGCCTACGCCAAGGCCCGTCTGGCCGAAGACCTGCCGGTGCCGGTAGTGCTCAAGCGCGGCTACACCGGCGACATCCCCAAGGAACTGGACGCCCTGCTGGCCAAGCAGCCGAACCAGCCGTTCGCCCTGGCGCTCTACGGCGGTTATGAAGCGGGCGTGATCCGCAAGGTTGGCAAGCTGGTGGGCAAGATGACCTACGGAGTCAGCGCGGACAAGATGGAGCAGTACTTTGCCCGCTCCTTCCGCGCCTCCGACGACCTGCCCATCGGCCACTACGAATACGCCAACGCGCTGAGCTATGTGTACGGCGAGGACGAGGAGCAGAAGGCGCTGGAGCAGTTGAAGAAGGCCGTGGCGATCAAGCCGATCAACGCCATGGAAGCGTTGGAAGTCGCCCATGCCCAGCAATTGCTGAAAAAGGCGCAGCAGGAGATGGCGCAGCGCTGATTCTTCACTTGTAGAAGAGCTGGAAACGAAAAAGGCTGCCCTCGGGCAGCCTTTTTCGTTCATCCGACCGTCAAGGACGGTGCGGGCGGCTCAGGTATTCGTGGGACTGCATTTCCAGCAGGCGGCTCAGGGTGCGCTGGAATTCGAACTCCAGGCGGCCACCGGTGTACAGGTCCTTGAGCTCGACCTCGGCGGAGAGGATCAGCTTGACGTTGCGGTCGTAGAACTCGTCCACCAGGTTGATGAAGCGGCGGGCCATGTCGTCCTTCGCCACACCCATCTGCTCGACGTTGGAAATCAGGATCGCGTGGAAGATCTTCGCCAGCTCGATGTAGTCGTTCTGGCTGCGCGGGCCATCGCACAGCTCGCGGAACTCGAACCAGGCCACGTCATCGCAGGTGATGCGCGCGCGGATTTCGCGGTTCTCGATCATCAGAGCGTCATCGCGGGTCGCCGCGGCACATTCCGGGGTCAGCGCCTTGAAGTCGCGGGTCATGGCCTGCTCGGCCTGCTCGGACAGCGGCCAGTGGTAAAGCTCGGCCTGTTCCAGGGCACGCAGGCGGTAGTCCACGCCGCTGTCGACGTTGACCACTTCGGTGTGCTGCTTGACCAGCGCGATGGCCGGCAGGAAGCGGGCGCGCTGCAGGCCGTCCTTGTACAGGCCGTCCGGCACGATGTTGGAGGTCGCCACCAGGCTGACGCCGTTCTTGAACAGCTCTTCCAGCAGGGTCGCGAGAATCATCGCGTCGGTGATGTCGGAGACGAAGAATTCGTCGAAGCAGATAACCCGGGCCTCGTCGGCGAAACGCTTGCCGATGATGGTCAGCGGGTTCTTCTCGCCCTTGAGGGTCTTCATTTCCTCGTGGACGCGCTTCATGAAGCGGTGGAAGTGCGTGCGCATCTTCTGCTTGAAGGGCAGCGCTTCGAAGAAGGTATCCACCAGGTAGGTCTTGCCGCGGCCGACGCCGCCCCAGAAGTACAGGCCCTTCACCGGCTCCTGGGACTTCTTGCCCAGCAGCTTGCCGAACAGGCCGGTCTTGCCCTTATCGGCGGCAACCAGGTCGTCGTAGAGGCGTTGCAGGTGCTTCACGGCGTTCGCTTGCGCGGCGTCGTGGAAGAAATCGGGGCGTTTCAGGTCTTCCTGGTAGCGCTGAAGAGGCGTCATGATCGGTAGCAAGGCAACGAAAACGGGGGCGCACACTTTAGCGGCGCCCCCGTTGCTTGGCAATTGGCCGGTAGTCGTACCGGCCTGCCAACCCTCACTCCTGCGGAGCGAGAGCCTCACGCAGGCGCTGCATGGCAGCGTCGCGCTCCGCGTCGGAGGAGAACTCCGGGCTGTACGCCACGGATTCGCCATCCAGGCGCACGCTGAAGGCATTCAGCTCGGCGTGCAGGTCCAGCTCCTCGGCTTGCAGGCGTTTGGTCACCTGGCCCGCAGCCTTGCCATCGGCGAAGGCGATGGACAGCAGCAGTTGCTCGCCAGCGGCATCCAGCAGGCGGAAGCGGAAGCCGTCGTCCTCACGGAAACTGACGAAACGCGCGGCCTTGGTGGCCTTTTTCTTGCCTTCACTGGCTACCTGCACCTGCTCGCGGAACGAACGCAGGCCGACGGATTCGCGCAGCTCGCCGAGGAACGGGGTAGCGATGCGGCGGGCCTTGGCGGCGCCGGCCAGGAGGATGTCTTCCAGGTCGGCCGGGCGGGTGATCAGTGCGTGGTAACGCTCGCGGGCTTCGCCCAGCTCGTTGTCGAGCAGCTCGAACAGGCGCTGCTTGGCCTCGCCCCAGGCCAGGCCACCGAGCAGCTCGGCGCGGAACGCAGCCTGTTGCTCGTGGGTGGAGAAGGCCTGGTACAGGGTGAACAGGTGCGAGTTGTCCGGGTCCTTCGGCTCGCCCGGCGCGCGGGAGTCGGTGACGATGCGTGCCACGGCTTCCTTGAGCTGCTTGGCGCTGCCGAACAGCGGAATGGTGTTGTCGTAGCTCTTGGACATCTTGCGGCCATCCAGGCCCGGCAGGGTCGCCACGTCTTCCTCGATCACCACTTCCGGCAGGGTGAACAGTTCCTTGCCGTTGCCGAACAGGTGGTTGAAGCGCTGGCCGATGTCGCGGGCCATCTCGACGTGCTGGATCTGGTCGCGGCCGACCGGCACCTTGTGGGCGTTGAACATCAGGATGTCCGCGGCCATCAGCACCGGGTAGCTGTACAGGCCCATGGTGACGCCGGCGTCCGGGTCTTCACCGGCCTCGACGTTCTTGTCCACCGAGGCCTTGTAGGCGTGGGCGCGGTTGAGCAGGCCCTTGGCGCTGACGCAGGTGAGCAGCCAGGTCAGTTCGGGGATCTCGGGAATATCGGACTGGCGATAGAAGGTCGCCTTGTCCGCATCCAGGCCGCAGGCCAGCCAGGTGGCGGCGATCTCCAGGCGCGAACGCTGGATGCGCGCCGGGTCATCGCACTTGATCAGCGCGTGGTAGTCGGCCAGGAAGTAGAAGGAATCTGCCTGCGGATCGCGGCTGGCAACGATGGCCGGGCGGATGGCGCCGGCGTAGTTGCCCAGGTGCGGAGTACCGGTGGTGGTGATGCCGGTCAGGATACGGGTCGTCATGGGAATCCAGGAATCAACGCAAATGAAAGGGCGGGCCGGATGGTAACGCGGCTGACCGACCTAGGCGAGCCGGGCCTGTATCAGGTCCTTGAGCTCGATCAGCTTGCCGTGGAAGAAATGGCTGCACTCGGGGATGCGGATCAGCTCGTGGGGCTTGCTCAGCTCCGCGCTCCAGGCGTAAACGCGCTCAGGGGTGACCACTTCATCGGCCTCCGGCTGGATCACCGTGAGCGGGCAGCGCTCGGGCAGGTCGACGTCGAAACGCTCCACCGGCGGCGCCAGCATGAACAGTTGCGCAAGGTCAGCGCCCTCTTCTTCCAGGCGCTCGGCGGCGTTGCCGGCCACGCAGGAACCGAAGGAGAAGCCCATCAGCGTCAGCGGCAGCCCCGGATGCTGCTCGGCAAGCCAGTGCGCGACGGCCAGCGCATCGTCGATCTCACCGCGGCCTTCGGCATAACTGCCGGCGCTCTGACCCACGCCACGAAAATTGAAACGCAGGGTGGCGTATCCTGCATCCCGTGCGGCGCGCTGCAGGGTGGCGACCACCTTGTTCTGCATAGTGCCGGCGAACAATGGATGCGGATGGCAGATCAGCGCGACGCCCCTGGCGTCGGGCGTGGCGAGGTGCAGGGCTTCCAGCTGGCCGTCGGGGCCGTCGAGGAACAGGGGGATTTCGCGGGTGGTCAAACAACAGCTCCGTGACCCCGTGGCGGGTCGTCTCGTCTAGCTCAATACCTGCGCAGGCGGCGAAGCAATCGCCACGGTATACAAGCACAGGTGCAAGCCGCTAACGTAAAGCAAAGCCGTCTATAGAGGAAGGATTCGCGTGGAACAGTCCCTCACCACCTGGTTGCTGCCGCTACTCGCCCTGATCGTCGGGGTCGGCATCGGCTTTCTGATCGCCCGTCTTCTGCCCAACGCCGCGCCCAACAAGCTGCAGCGTCAGGTGGACGACATGCAGGATCGTTTCGATAGCTACCAGCGCGAAGTGGTGACCCACTTCAGCACCTCCGCCAGCCTGATGAAGAAGCTCACCCAGAGCTATCAGGATGTGCAGGAGCACCTGTCCGAAGGCGCCGAGCGCCTGGCCCTGGACGAACAGACCAAGCAGCGCCTGCTGGCCGCCCTGCACGCCGACGAGTACCCCGAGCGCCGCGAGCGCCTGACGCCGCCGGCAAACAACGAAGCGCCGCGTGACTATGCGCCCAAGACCGGCGACGGTCCGGGCACTCTCGACGAGACGTACGGGCTGAAGAGCAAGTACTGATACCTCGCGCCAAAGAAAAAGCCCCGCCGATGCGGGGCTTTTTCATTCCGGCAGGGATTACCAGCGGAAGGTGACGCTGCCCAGCAGCGTTCGCTCCTCGCCCCAGTAGCAACGCCCGGCGTTGTTGCAGCCGGCGACGTATTCCTTGTCCAGCAGGTTCTTCGCGTTCACTTCGGCAGACCAGTGCTCGTCGAGCTGGTAGCCGACCAGCGCGTCCACCAGGGTCACGTCGCCGGTATCCAGCTTGCCGTAGAGCGTGGCCGGGGTGTAGGCGAAGGTGCTGTCGAAGTGCCGCACGCCGCCGCCCACCCGCAGGCCCTTGAGATAGCCGTCGAGGAAGCGGTAGGTGCCCCAGGCCGACGCCTGATTGCGCGGCACGCCGGTCATCTGGTGGTCCTCCAGCAGCGAGCCGGGGGAATCCTTGGTAATCCGCGAATCGGTGTAGGTGTAGGACGCGGTCAGGCTGAGGTTCTCGGTGATGTCGCTGCTGACCTCCAGCTCCAGCCCCTTGGAACGGCTTTCACCCACCTGCCGGTAGTCGCCGACCGTGCTGTCGTAGATCACGTCGTCGGTCTTGCGCAGGTCATAGACCGAGGCGGTCATCGAGGTGTTCCAGCCCTTGGGCTCGTACTTCACGCCGACTTCGTACTGCTCGCTGGTGGTCGGGTCGAGGGTGCCGGACTTGCTCGACGTCTGCTGGGTCGGTGCAAAGGCCGTGGAGTAGCTGACATAGGGCGACAGGCCATTGTCGAACTGGTACATCAGGCCAGCCTGCCAGGTGAAGTCATGGTCCCAGTAGTCGAGGTCGGCCAGGCCGTTGGTGGTACCGGCGCGGTTGCGGTACTGGCTGTTGACCTCGTCGAGGCGCCCGCCAAGCAGGGCGATCCAGTTGTCATAGCGCGTCTGCAACTGGCCATAGAGACCGTACATCTTCTGCTCCAGCAACGCGTCCTGCACGTGGATCGGCGTGGTCGGCCTGGTCGTCCACACCGGATCGAACACGTTCACCGAGCCGCCGGCGCCCGCGTCCCAGTCCTGGTTGAACGAGGTGCGGTCGAAGCTCGCCCCCACCAGCACGGTATTGGCCAGTTCGCCGGACTGGAAATGCCCCTCGAACTGGTTATCCAGCGAGTAGGTCATCGACTTGTTGTAGCGGTCGTAAGCGGTGTTGTTGACGTTGGTGCCGAAACCGCCGTTGTTCAGGTTGCCCGGCCACATCTCGCGGCGGTCGATGCGCGACTGCATGTAGCGCGAGTTCTGGCGGAACTGCCAGGTGTCGTTGAACTGATGGCTGAACTCATAGCCCAGCGTCCAGGCCTCGCGTTCGAACTTGTCCCAGTCCGGGTTGCCGGACAGGGTGTCCTTGTCGATCTTGCCGTTGGGGTTGTGCAGCAGGGTGCCGGCTGCCGGGTAGCCCAGCTCCATCAGCGTGCGGTCGCGCTGGTAGGTCGAGAGCAGCGTCAGCGAGGTCGCATCGTCGAAGTTGAAGGTCATCGACGGGGCAATGTAGATGCGGTCATCGGGCTGGTGATCGACCTGGGTGTCGGAGTCGCGGCCGAGCATCACCACGCGACCGAGGATATTGCCCTCGTCGGTCAGCGGGCCGGAGACGTCGACGCCCAGCTGCTTGCGGTCATGGGAGCCGTAGGTCAGCTCGACCTCGCCGCGCGGATCGACGGTCGGGCGCTTGCTGACCAGGTTGACGATGCCTCCGGGCGCATTCTCGCCGTAGAGGATCGAAGTCGGGCCGCGAAACACCTCGACGCGTTCCAGGCCATAGGGTTCGCTGGTGGTGTCGTAGCGGTTGCCCTGCACGCGCAGGCCGTCGCGCAGCAGACCATAGCCCCAGTCGGTGGCATTGAAGCCGCGAATGAAGAACAGGTCGCCAGCCAGGCCATCGCCGGCGGCGAACGGCGGGGCGAAGATGCCCGGTACGTAGCCCAGCACATCGGTCAGGGTCTGCGACTGCTGGTCCTCCATGCGCTGGCGGGTCACCACCGAGATCGAGCGCGGCGTCTCCGCCAGGGAAGTGCTGGTCTTGCCAGCCGTGGAGCTGACCTTGGCGTTGTAGCCGTTGTCATCCTGCTGCGCGCCAGCAGCGCCTGTGCCGATGATCGAGGTCGAATCCATCTGCAACACCGTGCCGCTCGGGTCAGGTTGCAGCACGTAGCCGCCCGACTCCTGCGGCACCGCCTGCAGGCCGGTGCCATCGAGCAGCAACGCCAGGGCGCGCTCGACGCTGTAGCGACCATCGAGGCCCTTGCTGGACTTGCCGGCAGTCAGGTCGTTGTGGCCGACCAGGTAGATCCCGGCCTGGCTACTGAACTGGTTGAGCGAGGCCGCCAGGGCGCCCGGCGCGATGTGGTAGTCGCGCAGAACAGCCTGTTCTGTGCCAGAGGCCGCCTGGGCGGGTGAGTTCAGGGGCAGCGCAGCGACGCTGCAGAGCGACAACGAGATGGCCAGCGCCAGCGGCCGCCGGGCGAAGCGGCGCGAGGTGGAAGTGGACGAGTACATGGAATTCCCTGGTTCGGTGCAGTGGGTAAAAGTGCGTTTCCATGGAGTGACCGAACGGGAAACTGAAAAGGGAACCGCTGCGGAAAGTTTTTTCGCGATACCTCAGGCTGACTCGATGCTGACCCACCAGGGCGTCAGGCGCTGGACCTGCACCGGCAACGCCGCCGCCAACAGGCGCAACGCCTGATCACTGTCGTCCAGCGGGAAGGCGCCCATCACCGGCAACTGCGCGACTGCAGGATCACAGCCCAGGTAGCCGTGGCGATACCGCCCCAGTTCCTCGACCAACTGGCCCAGCGACATGTTCTCGGCAGTAAGCACATGGCGTACCCAGGACTCCCCTGCCGTCTGTGCTGCCGACACCTCGCCGATGGCACGACGCGTGAAGTCGACGCGCTGACCGGCTTCCAGCACCCTCCTCTGGCCACTCTCCGCCGTGCGGATTTCCACCGCTCCGCTGTAAACGTTGAGTCGCGTGGCGTCGCCCATCTGCCTGACCGCGAAGCGCGTACCCAGCGCACGCAGGCGCCCCTGCTCGGTGTCGACGAGGAAGGGCCGGTTCGCGGCGTCCCTGGCGGTGTCCACCAGGACTTCGCCGAAGCGCAGCCGCAGCAGGCGCTGGTCTGGGCCGAAATCGGCATCCACCGCGCTGATCGCCGCCAGCCAGAGGTGCGTGCCATCGGCGAGAATCGTCTCGCGAGTCTCCGCGGTGCTGGTGCTGTAGTCGGCGCTCCAGCCCTGCACCAGCCTCGGCAAGGTCGTGCCGCGCCATGTGCTCCAGCCGAGCAACAGGCCGCCGCTGAGTACCAGCAGGCTCTTGAGCCCCTGGCGACGCGAAAGCTGGCGCTCGCCGCTGGTCTTGAGCACCCGCCCCGCCAGTTGCCGCTCACCCTGTAATGGCGCGAAGCGTTGGCCTATGCGCTCGACGTAATACCAGGCGGCCTGGTGCTCGGCGTGCAGCTCGAACCACTGGCGCCATTGCGCGTGGAGTTGCGCGCTGGGATTTTCATCCTGCAGCAGCACGTACCAGTTCGCCGCCTGCTGCAGGCTGGCGTGGCTGAGTTTGTTTTCGTGGCCGTTCACTCCACCAGTACTCCGTCCAGCTCGGCTTCGAGCACCGCACAATGCAGGAAGGCCTGGGCGAGATACTTCTTCACCATGCGCTCGGACACCCCCAACTCCATGGCGATTTCGCGGTACGGCAGGCCATCGATCTGCGCCAGCAGGAAGGCCCGACGCACCTTGAGCGGCAGGCGCAGCAGCATGGCATCGACCTGATGCAAGGTTTCCAGGATCAGCGCCAGTTGCTCGGGCGACGATTGCACCGCTTCGGGCTGAGCGGCCAGCGACTCCAGCCACGCCTGCTCCAGTTGCTGGCGGCGCCACTGGTCGATCACCAGGCCACGGGCAATGGTCGCCAGGTAGGTGCGCGGTTGGTCGAGGTACACCGCAACGCCCTTGGCGCGCGTCATGAGCACACGCAGGAAGGTGTCCTGAGCGAGGTCGGCGGCGCGCTGCGAGCAGCCGGTCTTGCGCCGAATCCAGACCTGCAGCCAGCCATGGTGATCAGCATAGAGGCGGTGGATGTCGTGATCCGCGAGTTGTGTACGACCCAATAGCGACACCGCCGCACCTGCCATTCAGCAAATAATAATCAGTCTCATTATTAGGCAGCATACAGGTCGGCGGCAATAGCCATCTGCCAGTGAACGTTCGCGAGTCGTCTCGAGGGCTCGCTCCTACAAAGAACAAAAAAAGCCCCGCAGAAGCGGGGCTTTTTCACAACGCGGAGGCGATCAGATCGCGCCGCGCTGGCGGAGCAGGTCGAGGACTGCCTTGACGCCCTCTTCCACCGACTGACTCTGGGTGTCGACCACCAGATCGGCATCCAGCGGCACGTCGAACGGGAAGGACTCACCCGGAATGTTGTCCTGGCCGGCGGCGTACAGGCCCTGCGGGTCACGCTCACGGCAGACCTGCGGGGAGGCCTGGACGTAAACGGTGACCAGGCGCTCGGCGCCGATCAGCGATTTGGCGCGCTCGCGGCCTTCGGCGCTCGGGGCGACGAAAGCGCACAGGCTGATCAGGCCGGCTTCGTTGAACTGCCGAGCCACATGAGCAGTGCGCAGCCAGTTCTCGGTACGACCGGCGCGATCCTGCGGCAGCCCCTTGTTCAGGTCATGGCGCAGGTTCTGGCCATCCAGCACATAGACAGCACGCCCCATGTCGAACAGCTTGCGCTCTACGGCATAAGCCAGGGTGCTCTTGCCGGCGCCTGAGAGGCCGCTGAACAGCACCGTAGCGGGCTGCTGGCCGAAGCGTGCAGCGCGCTCCTCGCGAGCGACATGGGCGTTCGCACCATGGTGGGCGACAGCGCCGTGGCTCGACTGCGGGGCGGCGATGATCATGCCGGCGCCGACTGTACCGTTGGTCAGGCGGTCGATGACGATGAAGGCACCGGTAGTGCGGTTCTCGCCGTAGCCGTCCAGCGCGATCGGCGCATCCAGGCTGACCTTCACACGGGCGATCTCGTTGAGCTTGAGTTCGCTGGCGGCGGTCTCTTCCAGGGTGTTCACGTCCACCTTGTGGCTGATGCTCGGGATCGAGCCCGGCACGTAGCTGGTAGCGCGCTTGATGTCATACTTCTTGCCCGGCAGCATCGGCTCTTCGGCCATCCACACCAGCATGGCGTCGAAGCCGTCGGTCACCTGCGGACGGTTGTCGGCGTGAACCAGCATGTCGCCGCGGGAGACGTCGATTTCGTCTTCCAGGGTCAGGGTGATCGCCTGCCCTGGACCGGCCTGCTCCAGCTCACCCTCGTAGGTGACGATGGACTTGACCTTGCTGCCCTTGCCCGACGGCAGGGCGATGACTTCGTCGCCCTTGCGCACGATGCCGCTCGCCAGGGTGCCGGCGAAGCCGCGGAAGTTCAGGTTCGGACGGTTGACGTACTGCACCGGGAAGCGCATGTCGTCGAGGTTGCGGTCGCCCGCGACTTCCACGGTCTCGAGGATTTCCATCAGCGACTGGCCGGTGTACCACGGCGAGCGCTCGGACTTGTTGACCACGTTGTCGCCCTTCAGCGCCGACATCGGCACGAAGTGCAGGGAGTTGGTCTTGAGGTTGATCTTGTCGGCGAACTGCAGGTAGTCGGCCTTGATCTGCTCGAAGACGCCCTGGTCGAAACCCTTGAGGTCCATCTTGTTGATGGCGACGACGATGTGTTTGATGCCCAGCAGCGAGGCGATGAAGCTGTGCCGGCGAGTCTGGGTCTGCACGCCGTAGCGGGCGTCGATCAGGATGATGGCCAGGTCGCAGGTAGATGCGCCGGTAGCCATGTTGCGGGTGTACTGCTCATGGCCGGGGGTGTCGGCGATGATGAACTTGCGCTTGGCAGTGCTGAAGTAGCGGTACGCCACGTCGATGGTAATGCCCTGTTCGCGCTCGGCCTGCAGGCCGTCGACCAGCAGCGCCAGGTCGACGTCATCGCCGGTGGTGCCGACTTTCTTCGAGTCGCGGGTGATGGCCTCGAGGTGGTCCTCGTAGATCATCTTGGAGTCGTGCAGCAGGCGCCCGATCAGGGTGCTCTTGCCGTCGTCGACGTTGCCGCAGGTGAGGAAGCGCAGGAGTTCCTTGCGCTCGTGCTGGGCCAGGTAGGCGAGGATGTCCTCGCTGATCAGATCGGATTGATGCGACATGGTGCGAGAACCTTAGAAGTAGCCCTGACGTTTCTTTTCTTCCATCGAACCGGCGGCGTCGTGGTCAATGACCCGGCCCTGGCGTTCGGAAGTTCGCGTCAGCAGCATTTCCTGGATGATTTCCGGCAGCGAAGTAGCGGTGGACTCCACCGCGCCGGTCAGCGGGTAGCAGCCCAGGGTACGGAAACGCACCATCTTCTTCTGGATGCTGGCCTTCTGCTCGGGCGTGAGGTGCTCGAGGATGCGCTCGTCGTCGATCATGATCAGCGAGCCGTTCATCTCGATGACTTCGCGCTCGGCGGCGAAGTACAGCGGCACGATCGGGATCTGTTCCAGGTAGATGTATTGCCAGATGTCCAGCTCGGTCCAGTTCGACAGAGGGAAGACGCGGATCGATTCGCCCTTCTTCACCTTGCCGTTGTAGACGTTCCACAGCTCCGGACGCTGGTTCTTCGGGTCCCAGCGGTGCTTGCTGTCACGGAAGGAGTAGACGCGCTCCTTGGCGCGGGACTTCTCCTCGTCGCGGCGGGCACCACCGAAGGCGGCATCGAAGCCGTGCTTGTCGAGGGCCTGCTTGAGGCCTTCGGTCTTCATGATGTCGGTGTGCTTGGCACTGCCGTGGGTGAACGGGTTGATGTCCTGAGCCACGCCATCGGGGTTGATGTGGGTGATCAGGTCCAGGCCCAGTTCCTCGACCATCTTGGTGCGGAAGCTGTACATCTCCTGGAATTTCCAGCGGGTGTCGACATGCATCACCGGGAAAGGCAGCTTGCCGGGGAAGAAGGCCTTGCGCGCGAGGTGAAGCATCACCGCGCTATCCTTGCCGATCGAGTACAGCATCACCGGGTTGTCGAACTCGGCGGCGACCTCGCGGATGATGTGGATGCTCTCGGCCTCCAGCTGTTTCAGATGCGTCAGTTTGTCGACCATGGCTACTCACGGAATTGCTTATGGACGGCCGGCGGGCCGTAGACGAGCGCGCACTCTATCACAGCGCAAGGCTCTAACCGGCGGCCGGGTTATACCGAAAAAATATACTGATATAGCCATACGCGCTCAGTGTGAAAACCGTTTTCAACCGGCGTCTGAAGGTGCGCTCCCGAGACGCTCGAACGAGGCGCAGCAAAGGCCCAAATACCCTCTCGGAAACAACATGGGGACTTTTCCTGCAACAGAGTCAGCGGCTTCTACGATGCTCTCCCGGCTTGTGCCCGGCCGGCACTGCGCTAGCATAGCGACACGTTTTCCTGTCCCAGAAGATTTCCCATGCGCCGCATCGCTTTCGCCCTGCCTCTGCTTGTCCTCATCTCCGCGTGCAGCAGCAAACCGACTCCCGCCCCGCAGCCGGCCGAGAAGCCGAAGACGCCGAACTTGATCACGCCGAGCGCCCATCCGGCGTTCGGCTCGGTGCAGCCGATCACCCCGCTGCGCGGCGATTACGCAAACAATGCCAACGCCAATCGCTTCATCGACATGATGGTGAGCAAGCACGGCTTCAACCGGCAAGACCTGCACGACCTGTTCGCCCAGACACAGGAACTGGACTGGGTGATCCGCCTGATGGACCGCCAGGCGCCGACCTACACTCCGCCCAGCGGCCCGAATGGCGCGTGGCTACGCTACCGGAAGAAGTTCATCACCCCGGACAACGTACAGAAGGGCGTGCAGTTCTGGGACCAGTACGAAGCCGACCTGCAGCGCGCCTCGCGCACCTATGGCGTGCCGGCGGAAATCATCGTCGGCATCATCGGCGTGGAAACCCGCTGGGGCCGCGTGATGGGCAAGACGCGGATCATCGACGCTCTGGCCACCCTCTCCTTCTCCTACCCGCGCCGCGCCGAGTTCTTCAGCGGCGAACTGGAGCAGTTCCTCCTGCAGGCGCGCAAGGAAGGCGACAATCCGCTGGAGATGCGCGGCTCCTACGCCGGCGCCATGGGCTACGGGCAGTTCATGCCCTCCTCGTTCACAAAATACGCGGTGGACTTCGACGGCGACGGTCACCGCGACCTGTGGAACCCGCGCGATGCCATTGGCAGCGTGGCCAACTACTTCAAGCAGCACGGCTGGGTTACCGGCGATGCGGTGGCGATCCCGGCCGTCGGCCAGGCGCGTTCCCTGGAAGACGGCTTCAAGACCCAGTACCCCGTCAGCGTACTGGCCAACGCCGGCCTGCGTCCGCAGGGCTCGCTGGGTAACCACCAGAGCGCCAGCCTGCTGCGCCTGGACATGGGCAACACCTACCAGTACTGGTATGGCCTGCCGAACTTCTACGTGATCACCCGCTACAACCACAGCACGCACTACGCGATGGCGGTGTGGGAGCTGGGCAAGGCGGTCGACCGCCAGCGCCACGGCTACCGCTGAGGCGCACACAAAAAAGCCGGCTCGTCGAGCCGGCTTTTTTCATGGCACCGGAAAATCAAGCCGGGTTCGGGCAATCGATGAACAGGTGCTCGATGGCGAAGCGCTTGGCCAGGTAATCGCCCAGCGCCTGCACGCCGTAGCGCTCAGTGGCGTGGTGGCCAGCGGCGATGAAGCTGATACCGTTCTCGCGCGCGCTGTGCACGGTCTGCTCGGAGACTTCCCCAGTCAGATAGGCGTCGACGCCAGCGGCAATCGCCTGATCGATGTAGCCCTGGGCACCACCGGTGCACCAGGCGATGCGGCGGATCGGCTGGCCGCCATCCACCAGCAGCGGCTCGCGGCCCAGCACGTCGCGCACATGCAGCGCGAGATCGCTCGGCAGCATGGGCTCGGCGAGCGAACCGACCAGCACGATGGAGCGCGGGTTGCCCGGTTCCAGCGGCCCTTCGATCTCGAAGCCGAGCTGGCGGCCCAGTTGCACGTTGTTACCCACCTCAGGATGCAGGTCCAGTGGCAGGTGATAGGCCAGCAGGCTGATGTCGTTGTTCAGCAGGGTCTTCAGGCGACGCTGCCTCATGCCGACCACGCGGGCGTCCTCGCCCTTCCAGAAATAGCCGTGGTGGACCAGCACCACATCGGCGCCCGCTTCCACGGCGGCATCCAGCAGCGCCTGGCTGGCGGTGACACCGGAAACGATGCGGCGCACCTGCGGGCGGCCCTCGACCTGCAGGCCGTTGGGGCAGTAATCCTGGATCTTCGCCGCGTCGAGAAAACGGTCCGCTTCCTCGACCAGCGTGCTCAGTGCGATTGCCATCGAAATTCCTCCAACATCGGCTGCGAGCGTCTATTTTCTTGGCTCGCCGCCCGTATAATGGCCGCCACCCTATCGGCCATCCCCCGGCCAAGCAACCCCAAGGATTTTCTTCGATGCTGAAGGCCCTGCGTTTCCTCGGCTGGCCCGTGCTGGTTGGCGTCCTGTTGGCGCTGCTGATCATCCAGCATAACCCGCAATGGGTCGGCCTTCCGCAGCAGGAAGTGCACCTGCAGCAGGCCCCGCTGCTCAGCCGCCTGCAGCAGGGCCCGGTCAGCTACGCCGACGCCGTGACACGCTCCTCGCCGGCCGTGGCCAACCTGTACACCACCAAGATGGTCAGCAAGCCGAACAACTCGATGCTCGACGACCCGCTGTTCCGGCGCTTCTTCGGCGATAACCTGCCGCAGCAGAAGCGCATGGAGTCGAGCCTGGGTTCGGCAGTGATCATGAGCCCCGAAGGCTACCTGCTGACCAACAACCACGTGACCTCCGGCGCCGACCAGATCGTCGTGGCCCTGCGCGACGGCCGCGAGACCATCGCCCGCCTGGTGGGCAGCGATCCGGAGACCGACCTCGCGGTACTGAAGATCGACCTCAAGGACCTGCCCTCGATCATGCTCGGCCGCTCCGACGGCATCCGTACCGGCGACGTCTGCCTGGCCATCGGCAACCCCTTCGGCGTCGGCCAGACCGTCACCATGGGCATCATCAGCGCTACCGGCCGCAACCAGCTGGGCCTGAACACCTACGAAGACTTCATCCAGACCGACGCGGCGATCAACCCGGGCAACTCCGGCGGCGCGCTGGTGGACGCCAACGGCAACCTGATCGGCATCAACACCGCGATCTTCTCCAAATCCGGCGGCTCCCAGGGCATCGGCTTCGCCATCCCGACCAAGCTGGCCCTGGAAGTCATGCAATCGATCATCGAGCATGGTCAGGTCATCCGCGGCTGGCTCGGCGTCGAAGTCCAACCGCTGACCCCGGAACTGGCCGAATCCTTCGACCTCAAGGACAAGGCCGGCATCGTCGTCGCCGGCGTCTACCGCGACGGCCCCGCAGCCAAGTCTGGCCTGCTGCCGGGCGACATCATCCTGAACATCGATGGCGAGGCTGCCAGCGATGGCCGACGCTCGATGAATCAGGTGGCGCGCACCAAGCCCGGCGAGAAGATCACCATCGAAGTGCTGCGCAACGGCAAGCCGGTGACGCTCAACGCCGAAGTCGGCCTGCGCCCACCGCCCGCCCCGAACGGCAACTGATGCCGTCCTCTTTTCCAGACCAATGAAAAACGGCGCCCGAGGGCGCCGTTTTCTTTTCCAGCGACAGTCTTACAGTTTCAGCCGCAGGGCATCGATCAGAGCCTGGTTCTGCTCTTCGGTGCCGATGCTGATGCGCAGGAACTGGTTGATCCGCTGCTGCTTGAAGTGACGCACGATCACGCCTTCCTCACGCAGGGCTGCAGCCAGTTCGGCGCCGTCGCGCTGCGGGTGGCGGGCGAAGATGAAGTTCGCCGCCGACGGCAGTACGTCGAAACCCAGCGTCTTGAGCTCGGCCACCAGCTTTGCGCGGCTGTGGATAACCGCGTTGCAGGTCTGTTCGAAATAGGCCTGGTCCTCGAAGGACGCCACCGCGCCGGCCAGCGCCAAGCGGTCCAGCGGATAGGAGTTGAAGCTGTTCTTCACCCGCTCCAGCGCTTCGATCAGGTCTTCGTGGCCAACCGCGAAGCCGACCCGCAGGCCCGCCAGCGAACGGGACTTGGACAGGGTTTGCGCCACCAGCAGGTTCGGGTAACGGCTGACCAGGGAAATCGCAGTCTCGCCACCGAAGTCGACGTAGGCCTCGTCCACCAGCACCACGCTGTCCGGGCTCGCTTGCAGCAGGCGCTCGATGGCGTCGAGCGGCAGCAGGCAACCGGTCGGCGCATTGGGGTTGGGGAAGATGATGCCACCATTCGGGCGCGCGTATTCCTCGACACGAATCTGGAACTGCTCGTCCAGCGGCAGGGCTTCGAAGTCGATGCCGTAGAGGCCGCAGTAGACCGGATAGAAGCTGTAGGTCACGTCCGGGAACAGCAGCGGCTTGCCGTGCTGGAACAGTGCGTGGAAGGCGTGGGCCAGGACTTCGTCCGAACCGTTGCCGACGAAGACCTGGGAGGTCTTTACGCCGTGGTACTCGGCGATGGTCTGCTTCAGGCGGTCGGCGTTCGGGTCCGGATACAGGCGCAGCGTGTCGTTCAGTTCGGCCTGGATCGCGGCAACCACCTTCGGCGACGGGCCGTAGGGGTTCTCGTTGGTGTTCAGCTTGACCAGCTTGGCCAGCTTCGGCTGCTCGCCCGGAACGTAGGGCACCAGTTCCTTGACGAAGGGACTCCAGAACTTGCTCATGGGTTACTCACTCTTGCCGTCAAGGATGCGGAATTCGGCGCTGCGCGCATGGGCGGTCAGCGACTCGCCACGGGCTAGGATCGATGCGGTCTTGCCCAGCTCGGAAGCACCCGGCGCGGAGCAGAAGATGATCGAGGAGCGCTTCTGGAAGTCATACACGCCCAGCGGCGAGGAGAAGCGCGCGGTGCCGGAAGTCGGCAGCACGTGGTTCGGCCCGGCGCAGTAGTCGCCCAGCGCCTCGGCGGTGTAGCGGCCCATGAAGATGGCGCCGGCGTGGCGGATCTTCGGCAGCCAGCTTTCCGGGTCTTCCACCGACAGCTCCAGGTGTTCCGGGGCAATGCGGTTGGCAACCTGGCAGGCCTGCTCCTGGTCAGCGACGAGGATCAGCGCCCCGCGGTTGGTCAACGACGTGCGGATGATCTCGGCGCGCTCCATGGTCGGCAGCAGCTTCTCGATGCTGGCAGCCACCTTGTCGAGGAACGCAGCGTCCGGGCTGACCAGGATCGACTGGGCGTCCTCGTCGTGCTCGGCCTGGGAGAACAGGTCCATGGCGATCCAGTCCGGATCGGTGCCGCCATCGCAGACCACGAGGATTTCGGAGGGGCCGGCGATCATGTCGATGCCGACCTGGCCGAAGACATGGCGCTTGGCGGTGGCGACATAGATGTTGCCCGGACCGACGATCTTGTCCACCTGCGGCACGCTCTCGGTGCCATAGGCCAGCGCTGCCACAGCCTGGGCGCCGCCGATGGTGAAGACGCGGTCGACGCCGGCGATGCAGGCCGCCGCCAGGACGATCTCATTGATCTCGCCACGCGGGGTCGGCACCACCATCACCACTTCGGCAACGCCGGCGACCTTGGCCGGAATGGCGTTCATCAGCACGGAAGATGGGTAGGACGCCTTGCCACCGGGCACGTAAAGGCCAGCGCGATCCAGCGGGGTGACCTGCTGACCGAGCACGGTGCCGTCGGCTTCGGTGTAGCGCCAGGAATCCTGCTTCTGCTTCTCGTGGTAGCTGCGCACGCGTTCAGCGGCGACTTCCAGCGCCTCGCGCTGGGCCGGGGTGATGCGGGTCAGGGCCAGTTCCAGGCGCTCGCGCGGCAGAATCAGGTCGGCCATGGTCTTGGCATCGACACCGTCGAAACGCTGGGTGAATTCGACCACGGCAGCGTCACCGCGCTTGCGCACGTCGGCGATGATGTCCAGGACGCGCTGGTTCACCGACTCGTCGGACACGCTTTCCCAGGAGAGCAGATGGTCCAGATGACGCGCGAAGTCCGGATCGGCGGCGTTGAGTCGACGGATAGCGAAGGGTGCGGTCATAGCTGGCCTCTTTAATTGGCATGATCTCGGGCGCCGCAAGACTATCAAGCCTTCCGTGCGGGCACCCGAGAAAATTTGGCTATGACACGGATAGGGCCGAAAAGCTGCTCCTGCGTTTTCGGCATTCCCGCCATCCATGGCGGTCACGGCGCGGCGGGGAGGCCGCGCGGGAAATTACGCCCGGTGTCGAGACTCCACCGCTTCGCGCAGGGTGTCGATCAGGGCCTGGATGCGAGCGTGCTGCATCTTCATCGAAGCCTTGTTCACGACGAGGCGCGAGCTGATGTGCGCGATCAGTTCCTGGGGTTCCAGGCCGTTCGCACGCAGGGTGTTGCCGGTGTCGACTACGTCGATGATCTTGTCGGCGAGGCCGACCAGCGGTGCCAGCTCCATGGAGCCGTACAACTTGATCACGTCGACCTGGCGGCCCTGTTCGGCATAGTAGCGCTTGGCGACATTGACGAACTTGGTGGCCACGCGCAGGCGACCCTTGGGCTCCGGCGCACCGACTGCACCAGCGGTCATCAGCTTGCAGTTGGCGATCTTCAGGTCCAGCGGCTCGTAAAGGCCCTGGCCACCGTACTCCATGAGCACGTCCTTGCCCGCGACGCCAAGGTCGGCGGCGCCGTGCTCGACATAGGTCGGCACGTCGGTGGCGCGCACGATAAGCAGGCGCACGTCATCGAGGGTGGTGGGGATGATCAGCTTGCGGCTCTTGTCCGGATTCTCGGTCGGCACGATGCCTGCCGCTGCGAGCAGCGGCAGGGTGTCGTCGAGGATACGGCCCTTGGACAGGGCAATCGTCAGCATTGTCTGGCTCAGCCCTAGCCTGGCACGCGGCGAATCTTCGCCCCGAGCAGTTGCAGTTTCTCTTCGATGCACTCGTAACCACGGTCGATGTGGTAGATGCGGTCGATCATGGTATCGCCATCGGCCACCAGGGCTGCGATCACCAGGCTGGCGGAAGCCCGCAGGTCGGTCGCCATGACCGGTGCGCCCTTGAGTTGCGGAACGCCGGTGACGATGGCGGTGTTGCCTTCGACCAGGATCTGCGCGCCCATGCGGTTCATCTCGTAGACGTGCATGAAGCGATTCTCGAACACGGTTTCGATGACCGCGCCGGTGCCTTCGGCGATGGCATTCAGGGAGATGAACTGGGCCTGCATGTCGGTCGGGAATGCCGGGTACGGCGCGGTGCGGATGTTCACCGCCTTCGGCCGGTTGCCCTTCATGTCCAGCTCGATCCAGTTGCTGCCGGTGGTGATGTGCGCTCCGGCTTCGACCAGCTTGGCCAGCACGGCCTCGAGGATGGTCGGATCGGTGTCCTTGAGCTTGACGCGGCCACCGGTGGCCGCCGCGGCGACCAGGTAGGTGCCGGTCTCGATGCGGTCGGGCATGACGCTGTACTTGGCGCCGCCACCCAGACTTTTCACACCGTTGATCACGATGGTGTCGGTGCCCGCGCCCTGCACATCACCGCCCATGGCGTTGATGAAGTTCGCCAGGTCGACGACCTCGGGCTCCCGCGCGGCGTTTTCCAGCACGGAACGGCCATTGGCAAGGGCTGCCGCCATCATGATGTTCTCGGTACCGGTCACGGACACGGTATCGAAGAAGAAGTGCGCGCCCTTCAGGCCACCGGCAGGGGCCTTGGCCTTGATGTAGCCGCCTTCGACGGTGATCTCTGCGCCCATGGCCTCCAGGCCGCGGATGTGCAGGTCCACCGGACGCGAGCCGATGGCGCAACCGCCGGGCAGCGCGACTTCGGCTTCACCGAAGCGGGCGACCATCGGGCCGAGCACGAGGATCGACGCACGCATGGTCTTGACCAGCTCGTACGGCGCCACCAGGGTCTTGATGGTACTGGCATCGACTTCGACGTTGAGCTTCTCGTCAATGATCGGCTGCACACCCATGCGGCCGAACAGCTCGATCATGGTAGTGATGTCGTGCAGGTGCGGCAGGTTGCAGACGGTCACCGGGGTGTCCGCAAGCAGGGTCGCGGCGAGGATCGGCAGCGCCGAGTTCTTCGCGCCGGAGATGCGGATCTCGCCATCGAGACGAGTGCCGCCGGTAATGATCAGTTTATCCATTGCTATTTTCCCCGTGGGCTCAGGAACGCTCGGCCCAGGCGGCGCGGCTGAAGAATTTCATGGTGACGGCATGGATGGCGCCGGAGGCGATCCACTCGTTCAGGTGGGCATAGATCTGTTGCTGGCGCTTGACCGGGCTCAGGCCGGCGAGCTCGTCGCTGATCAGGTTCAGCTGGAAATTGCAGCCTTCGCCTTCCACTTCGATCTGGGTACCTGGGAGTTTCGATTCCAGGAAGTTTTTGACTTCTACGGCCTGCATGCTCAACCTCGTTCGGCGCCCTACGCGCGCGGGTCGGCCATGATACAAAAAAGCCCCCCGCCTGCGAACCCCGGCAGGGGAAGTCGCGGACGGAGGGCCCTTTCAGTGTTTCAATGCTGTAACGGCAGGATCTCCAGGAGCTCGCCAACCTTGGCGATTTCCTGCATGTCCTTGGGCAGGCCGGAGATCTGCAGGGTCTTGCCGGCCTTGCGCGCATCACGGGTGTAGGACAGCAGCAGCGACAATCCGACGCTGCTGGAGCGCTCCACCGCCGAGCAGTCCAGGCGCAGCGCGCCAGCCTTGCTGGAAGCGATCAGCCGCGCGCCCTGCTGACGCAGCGCGGGGCCAGTGCTGTAGTCCAGCACGCCAGCGAGGGCCAGGTCGCCCTCGCTACGCTCCGTGATACTGCCCTGACTCATTCTGCGCCGCCTTCCGGCTGGCCCTTGGCAGCGTCCTTGGCCTTGGCGACCACCTGGCCCCATCCGGCGATGGTGGCTTCCAGGTCGTTGCGGTTCTTCTGCATGGAATCGGCAAACTGGTCACGGAAAAGCTTGCCGATGTTGATGCCGTTGATGATCACGTTACGCAGGCGCCAGTTGCCGCCCTGGTTGACCATGGTGTACTGCACCGGATAGACGGCACCGTTTCCGCCAACCACTTCCATGTTCACCGAAGCGCGATCCTGATCCTGCTTGCCGCTGTTCAGCACACGGATGTCCTGATTGTCGTACTCCAGCAGCGCGTTGCCGTAGAACTGGAACAGGCTGTTCTTGAAGGTTTCCTCGAAGCGCTTGACCTGCTCCGGAGTCGCTTGGCGGGAGTACTTGACGGTCATCACGCCCTTGGCGATGCCCTCGGAGTCGACGACCGGGCCGAGAATGCGGTTCAGGGTGTCGTAGAACGCCTGGGGATTGGCCTTGTAGCTGGCCTTGTTGGTTTTCAGGTCCGACAGCAGGCTGTCGACGGTCTGCTGCACGACCTGCTGAGCGGTCTGTTCGGCCTGGGCGAACAGCGGCAGGATCGCGAGCAGAACCAGAAAGCCACGGCGCAAGGTTTTCAACATGGAGTGAGTCCTCATTTCTTCGAGTCGTCTTTGTTGACCGAATTCAGCAGGAACTTGCCGATCAGGTCTTCCAGCACGAGTGCCGACTGGGTGTCCTTGATGGTATCGCCTTCCTTCAGCAGCTCTTCATCACCACCAACGCTGATGCCGATGTACTTCTCGCCCAGCAGGCCGGCGGTCAGGATCGAAGCGGTGGAGTCGTCCGGCAGGTTGTTGACCTGGCGATTGATCTCCATGGTCACACGACCACGATAGCTGTCATGGTCCAGGTCTACCGCAGTGACCTTGCCGATGGTGACGCCAGCCATGGTGACCTTGCCACGCACGGTGACGCCGGCAATGTTGTCGAAGTAGGCATACAGCTTGTAGGTATCGCCCGAATTGCCGATGGTCAGTCCGCTGACACGCAGGGCCAGCAGCAGCAGGGCCAGCAGGCCGGCCAGAATGAACAGGCCTACACCGATTTCCAGGGTGCGGGTTTGCATCAGAAGTCTCCAAACATCAAGGCGGTCAGGATGAAGTCCAGCCCCAGCACGGCCAGGGAGGCATACACAACGGTACGGGTGGTGGCGCGGCTGATCCCCTCGGAGGTGGGTTCGCAGTCATAACCCTGGAACACGGCGATCCAGGTCACGACGAAGGCGAACACCACACTCTTGATCACGCCATTGAGAATGTCCTTGGTGAACTGCACGCTGTTCTGCATGTTCGACCAGTACGAACCGTCATACACGCCCAGCCAGTCCACGGCGACCAGGGCTCCGCCCCAGATGCCGACGACACTGAAGATAGCTGCCAGCAGCGGCATCGAGATGAAGCCCGCCCACAGGCGCGGAGCGATGATGTACTTGAGCGGGTCGACGCCGATCATCTCCAGGCTGGACAGCTGCTCGGTGGATTTCATGTTGCCAATCTCGGCGGTCAGCGCGGAACCCGCACGCCCGGCGAATAACAGACCGGTCACCACCGGTCCCAGTTCACGCAGCAGCGTCAGCGCGACCATCTGGCCGACCGCCTGCTCGGAGCCGTAGCTCGCCAGTATGTTGTAGCCCTGCAGGGCCAGCACCATACCGATGAACAGGCCGGAGACGACGATGATCGCCAGCGACAACACGCCAACCGAGTACAGCTGCTTGATAAGCAGCTGGAAGGCGCCGCTGTGCACGCGGCGACCGAAGATGGCGTGCACCAGGAACAGGGTCGAACGGCCCAGCGATTCGAGGACATCGAGGCCCGCACGCCCGAGCAGGCGAACTCGCTCGAGCGGTGAAGTCTTGCGCATCAACGTTCTCCCAGCAGGTCGGCGCGGTAATCGCGAGCAGGATAGTGGAACGGCACCGGACCATCCGGGATGCCCTTCATGAACTGACGAACCCGCGGATCATCGAGACCCTGGAGGTCGGCCGGCGTTCCGTGACCGAGCACGCGGCCGTCACCGACGATATAGATGTAATCGGCGATGCTCGCGGTTTCCGCGAGGTCGTGGGACACCACGATACTGGTGATCCCCAGGGCGTCGTTGAGCAGACGGATCAGGCGCACCAGTACGCCCATGGCGATCGGGTCCTGGCCCACGAAAGGCTCGTCGTACATCAGGATCTGCGGGTCCAGCGCGATAGCGCGGGCCAGCGCCACGCGACGCTTCATGCCGCCGGACAGCTCATCGGGCATCAGCTCGACCGCTCCGCGCAGACCAACAGCCTGCAGCTTCATCAGCACGATGTCGCGGATCATGTCCTCGGGCAGCTCGGTGTGCACGCGCAGCGGGAAGGCGACGTTCTCGAAGACATCGAGGTCGGTGAACAGCGCTCCACTCTGGAACAGCACGCCGAACTGCTTGCGCATGTCGAACAGATCGCTGCGACCCAGCGTGGGAAGGTTCTGGCCATTGACCCACACCTCACCGCTCGCCGGACGCAGCTGGGCGGCGATCAGTCGCAACAGGGTGGTCTTGCCACAACCCGACGGTCCCATGATCCCGGTGACCTTGCCGCGTGGAATGCGGATGTCCACGTTATCGAAAATCTTACGCGTGCCACGCTTGAAGCTCAGGCCCTTCAGCTCGACCGCGTATTGGTCATTGGTGCTCATAGAACTCCTTTCATCACGGCGCTGTCCGTTGCCCCGTCTGTCACACGGCAGAAACACGGCGCGGCAGGCCGAACGGCCGCGAACTATAACACCCCGCGAAGCCACGCCCCAAGGACTGCTAAGCCACTGTTAAGGCACAGTTCAGCAAAATGCGCACAACATTGAGATACCAGTGATGAAGCCTTTGCCGCTTTCCCGTTATAATCTCGCACTTCATTTTGCCCCGCGCCTTTCGAACATGAGCCAGAAACACGATTTCATCCAGTCGGCACAACGCACCATCCGCCTCGAGCGCGACTCGGTGGATGCTCTGTTGCCGCGCATTGGCGCCGATTTCTCCCTGGCCTGCGAGCTGCTGCTGGCCTGCAAGGGCCGCGTGGTCGTGGTCGGCATGGGCAAGTCCGGGCACATCGCCCGCAAGATAGCCGCCACCCTGGCCAGCACCGGTACCCCGTCCTTCTTCGTACACCCGGCCGAGGCCAGCCACGGCGACATGGGCATGATCACCAAGGACGACGTCGTCCTGGCCCTGTCCAACTCCGGCTCTACCGCCGAAATCATCACCCTGCTGCCGCTGATCAAGCGCCTGGGCATCACCCTGATCAGCATGACCGGCAACGCCGAGTCCCCGCTGGCCAAAGCCGCCGCAGTCAATCTCGACGCCAGCGTCGAGCACGAAGCCTGCTCGCTGAACCTGGCACCGACCTCCTCCACCACGGTTTCCCTGGTGATCGGCGACGCGCTTGCCATCGCCCTGCTGGAAGCCCGCGGCTTCACCGCCGAAGACTTCGCTTTCTCGCATCCGGGCGGTGCACTGGGCCGCCGATTGTTGCTGAAAGTGGAAAACATCATGCACGTGGGTGAAGCATTGCCGCAGGTTTCTCCCGGCACTTCGCTCAGCGGCGCCCTGCTGGAAATGACCCGCAAGGGCCTGGGCATGACCGTCATCCTCGGCGAGGACGGCCGCCTGGCCGGGGTCTTCACCGACGGCGACCTGCGCCGCACCCTGGACAAGGGGCTGGACTTCCGCCAGGTGACCATCGACCAGGTAATGACCGTGCATGGCAAGACCGCCCGCCCGGACATGCTCGCCGCCGAAGCCCTGAAGATCATGGACGACCACAAGATCAACGTACTGGTAGTGGTCGACGACAAGGACCATCCGGTCGGCGTCCTGCACGTCCACGACCTGACCCGCGCGGGAGTCATCTGAATGACCGCCGACCTGCTGCAACGCGCGAAGGCGGTCCGCCTGGCGGTGTTCGACGTCGATGGCGTGCTCACCGACGGCAAGCTCTACTTCCTGCCCGACGGTGGCGAATTCAAGACCTTCAACACCCTGGACGGCCAGGGCATCAAGATGCTGATGAACTCCGGCGTGCGCACCGCGATCATCACCGGCCGCTCGAGCCCGGTGGTCGAGCGCCGGGCGAAGAACCTGGGCATCAATCACTTGTTCCAGGGCCGCGAGGACAAGCTGGTCGCCCTCGATGAACTGCTTGCCGAACTGGGTCTAGGCTATGAAGAAGTCGCCTACCTGGGCGACGACCTGCCTGACCTGCCAGCCATTCGCCGTGCAGGCCTCGGCATGGCAGTCGCCAGCGGCGACGCTTTCGTCCGTCAGCACGCCGACGGAGTGACCCAGGCCCGTGGCGGCGAAGGCGCGGCCCGCGAGTTCTGCGAACTGATCCTGCGCGCCCAGGGCAACCTCGAAGCTGCCCAGAACGCGTATCTCTAGAGCCGAACATGCCCAAGACATTCCAACAGAAGCTGTTGTTCGCCCTGATCGCCATCGGGCTGATCGCCCTCGGCTATTACTGGAACGTGCGCCTGGACTTCAACGAGCGCCAACTCAAGTCGCAGACCAGCGACGCCATCGATTTCTACGTAGTGAACGCCAAGAGCGTTCAGTACCGCGTCGACGGTTCCCTCGCCTACGAGATGACCGCCGACAAACTCGAACACCTGAAAGCAAGCGACGTGACCCTGGTTACCACGCCCGATCTCTACTTCCACCGGGAGAATGAGCCTCAGCCGTGGCACGTCCAGAGCGTTCGCGCCGAAGTGGCCCCCGAAGGCAAGCAGGTCGAGCTGATCGACGATGTGCGCGTCGCGCGCACCGACGCCCAGCAGCGCACGCTCCTGCTCAACACCTCACGCATGACGGTGTTCCCAGACAAGGACTATGCGCAGACTGACCAGCCCGTGAAGATCACCGAACCCAATGGTGTGACCACGGCAGTTGGCATGAAAGCGTATCTGAAAGACAGCCGGATGCTCCTGCTGTCCAACGTAAGAGGTCAGCATGAGGCTCGTTAACACCCTCCCCCTTCTTTTCAGCCTCGCCGCCGCCATCGGCAGCTCTGCCGCCTGGGCTCTTCCCACCGACCGGGAACAGCCGATCCGCGTCCAGGCCGACAGCGCCGAACTGGATGACAAGCAGGGCGTGGCCGTGTATCGCGGCGACGTGGTGGTAACCCAGGGCAGCATGAAGCTGACTGGCAACACCGTTACGCTCAAGCAGAACAAGGACGGCGAGATCGAAGTCGTCACCTCGGTCGGCAAGCCCGCCTACTTCGAACAGAAGCCGGCGCCGGACAAGCAGATCACCCAGGCCTATGGCCTGACCATCCAGTACTTCGTCTCGCAGAACCGCGTCGTTCTGATCGACCAGGCCAAGGTGATCCAGGAAGGCAACACCTTCGAAGGCGAGAAGATCGTCTATGACACCCAGCGCCAAATCGTCAACGCAGGCCGCGCCACCGGCTCCCAGGTGACCACGCCGCGCCCGCGTATCGACATGGTCATCCAGCCCAAGAAAAAGCAGGATCAAGCGCAGTAATGGCTACGCTAACCGCCCAGCACCTCGCCAAGAGCTACAAGAGCCGGCAAGTCGTCCGCGACGTCAGCATGAGCATCGAGAGCGGGCAGATCGTCGGCCTGCTCGGCCCCAACGGAGCGGGCAAGACCACCTGCTTCTACATGATCGTCGGCCTGGTCCGCGCCGATCAGGGCGTTGTGCGCATCGACGAGCAGGATGTCACCCACCTGCCCATGCACGGCCGCGCGCGCGCCGGTATCGGCTATCTGCCGCAGGAAGCCTCGATCTTCCGCAAGCTGTCGGTGGCGGACAACATCGGCGCGATCCTCGAGACCCGCACCGACCTCGATCGCGCCGGCCGCCAGGAAGCCCTGGAAGGTCTGCTCGAGGAATTCCACATCCACCACATCCGCGACAACCTCGGCATGAGCCTGTCCGGTGGTGAGCGTCGCCGCGTGGAAATCGCCCGCGCGCTGGCCAGTTCGCCGAAGTTCATCCTGCTCGATGAACCCTTCGCCGGCGTCGACCCCATCTCCGTAGGCGACATCAAGCAGATCATCCATCACCTCAAGGCCAAGGGCATCGGCGTACTGATCACCGACCACAACGTCCGCGAGACCCTGGATATCTGCGAAACGGCGTACATCGTCAACGACGGTCAGTTGATCGCCGAAGGCAGTGCCGAGAGCATCCTCGCCAATGACCTGGTGAAGGAAGTCTACCTGGGCCACGAGTTCCGCCTCTAAGCCCCTGCGGCGCGCCCTTTCCAGGGCACAGCAGCTCCACCTCTCCCCCAAGCGTGGCGCGGCTCGTCGGCCGTTCCGCGACGTACCCGGCTGCCTGGGCTGCCCTGGCGCAACCGGGTTGTAACGAAAGGTCGACAGCCCCTAGGCAAAGCGTCCAAACTCAGGCATATAATTTGCTTCCTCGCGGCACCCCGGTGTCCGTAGTCGTGGATATGGCGCGCTTCGCGCCAGCGAACAAGGTGCCTAGTTCCAGCCATGAAACCATCGCTAGTCCTCAAGATGGGCCAGCAGCTGACGATGACTCCGCAGCTGCAACAGGCCATCCGACTGCTCCAGCTCTCCACGCTGGACCTCCAACAGGAAATCCAGGAAGCCCTGGAGTCCAACCCGATGCTGGAGCGCCAGGAAGAAGGCGAGGACTTCGACAACAGCGATCCCATGGCAGACGGTGCCGAGTCGGGCGCCAACGGCACCAGCAGCAGCTCCCAGGACAACTTCCAGGAAAGCACCACGCCCAACGCCGACAGCCTCGACGAGGACCAGTGGGCCGAGCGCATCCCCAACGAGCTGCCGGTCGACACTGCCTGGGAAGACATCTATCAGACCAGCGCCAGCAGCCTGCCGAGCAACGATGACGACGAGTGGGACTTCACCTCTCGCACCTCCGCCGGCGAAAGCCTGCAGAGCCATCTGCTGTGGCAACTCAACCTCCTGCCGATGTCCGATACCGACCGCCTGATCGCCCTGAGCATCATCGACGGCATCACCGATGACGGTTACCTCGACGAGTCCCTCGACGACATCCTCGCCTCCATCGACCCGGAACTGGGCGTGGAGATGGATGAAGTGGAAGTCGTCCTGCGCCGCGTGCAGCAACTCGAACCCGCAGGGGTCGGTGCGCGCAACCTGCGCGAATGCCTGCTCCTGCAACTGCGCCAGATGCCGGCCAAGACCTACCTGCTGGCCGAGGCTGTCCGCCTGGTCAGCGATCACCTGGACCTGCTCGGCAGCCGCGACTACAGCCAGCTGATGCGCCGCATGAAGCTCAAGGAAGACGAGCTGCGCGAGACCATCGAGCTGATCCAGTCGCTACACCCGCGCCCCGGCTCGCAGATCGAATCCGGCGAAGCCGAATACGTCGTTCCGGATGTCATCGTGCGGAAGAACAACGACCGCTGGCTGGTGGAACTGAACCAGGAAGCGGTGCCGCGACTGCGCGTGAACTCGCAGTACGCGGGCCTCGTGCGCCGAGCCGACTCCAGCGCCGACAACACCTTCATGCGCAATCAGTTGCAGGAAGCGCGCTGGTTCATCAAGAGCCTGCAGAGCCGCAACGAGACGCTGATGAAGGTGGCGACACAGATCGTCGAGCACCAGCGCGGTTTCCTCGAGTACGGCGAGGAAGCGATGAAGCCGCTGGTCCTGCACGACATCGCCGAGGCGGTGGGCATGCACGAGTCGACCATCTCCCGCGTCACCACGCAGAAGTTCATGCACACGCCGCGTGGCATCTTCGAGCTGAAGTACTTCTTCTCCAGCCACGTCAGCACCTCCGAAGGCGGCGAGTGCTCGTCCACCGCGATTCGCGCCATCATCAAGAAACTGGTCGCGGCGGAAAGTCCGAAAAAGCCATTGAGTGACAGCAAGATCGCTGGTTTACTGGAGGCACAGGGCATTCAAGTGGCACGTCGTACCGTCGCCAAGTACCGGGAGTCCCTAGGAATCTCTCCCTCGAGCGAGCGCAAGCGGCTGGTGTGACGTTGATCCACGCCAAGGTGTTCCGGCGGCAGGCCCCCTAACCTGCCACTTACACACGGGCAACAAGGAGAAAGCGGTATGCAAGTCAACATCAGTGGACATCAACTGGATGTGACCGACGCCCTGCGCGACTATGTCGGCGAGAAACTTGGCCGACTGGAGCGCCACTTCGACAAGATCACCAATGTTCAGGTCATCATGGAGGTCGAGAAGCTGAAGCAGAAAATTGAAGCCACCCTCCACATCGCCGGTGGCGAAGTGGTGGCCTGCGCCGAACATGAAGACATGTACGCGGCCATCGACCTGCTCACCGACAAGCTCGACCGCCAACTGATCAAGCACAAGGAAAAATACCTCGAACGCCAGCAAGGTGTTGGCGTCCGTTAACCCCTCCCTATGATCCGACTTGAGCAAATCCTGACCCCCGGCCGTTCCCTCGTGAACGTGCCGGGCGGCAGCAAGAAACGTGTCCTCGAACAAATCGCCAACCTGGTGGCTCGCGAGCTGCCGGGTTTCGATTCCCAAGACATCTTCGACAGCCTGGTGGCCCGGGAACGCCTGGGCTCCACCGGCTTCGGCAATGGCATCGCCATTCCGCACTGCCGCCTCCCCGGCTGCCAGTCGCCGATCAGCGCCATCCTGCACCTTGACCACCCGGTAGACTTCGACGCCCTCGACGGCGCGCCGGTCGACCTGGTGTTCGTGCTGCTGGTGCCGGAAGCGGCCACCGAGGAGCACCTGGAACTGCTGCGGCAGATCGCCTCCATGCTCGACCGCTCCGACGTCCGCGACCGCCTGCGTCACGCCGCCAACGGCGAGGACCTGTACCGGATCGTCGTGGACTTCCAGAACAACGGGCACTGATCATGCGCCTGATCATCATCAGTGGGAGATCCGGCTCGGGCAAGAGCACTGCGCTCAACGTGCTCGAGGACAACGGCTTCTACTGCATCGACAACCTGCCGGCCAGCCTCCTCCCGGACCTGGCCCAGCGCGCACTGCTGCATACCGAGTTGCTGCACCCGCAGGTCGCCGTCTCCATCGACGCGCGCAACCTGCCCAGCCAGCTGCAGCGCTTCCCCGAGCTGCTGCAGGAAGCCCGCGACAAGCACATCCAGTGCGACGTGCTGTACCTCGATGCTGATGATGAGACGCTGCTCAAACGCTTCTCCGAGACTCGCCGGCGCCACCCACTGACCACCGACACCCGCTCCCTGGCCGAGGCCATCAGCGACGAGTCGAACCTGCTGGCGCCGATCGCCGACCTGGCCGATCTCAAGCTCAACACCACCAACCTGAACCTTTACCAGCTGCGCGACGTGCTCAAGCTGCGCCTGCTGAACAAGCCCGAACTGGGCACCGCATTCCTGGTCGAATCCTTCGGCTTCAAGCGTGGCATGCCGGTGGACGCCGACCTGGTATTCGACGTGCGCTGCCTGCCCAATCCGTACTGGAAGCCCGAACTGCGCGAGCACACCGGGCTGGAAGCGGAAGTCCAGGAGTACCTGGCGGCGCAACCGGACGTCGAGGAGATGTACCAGGATATCCTCGCCTACCTGAACAAATGGCTGCCGCGCTTCGCCGCGAGCAACCGGGCCTACGTGACCATCGCCATCGGCTGCACCGGTGGCCAGCACCGCTCGACCTACATTGCCGAGCGCATTGGTCAGGCCCTCAAGGAAACTCTCACCAACGTACAGATTCGCCACCGCGACCTGAGCTAAGCAGCGACAGACAACAAAAGGACAGCCCCTCGCGATGCCCGCCCTCGAAGTCACCATCATCAACAAGCTTGGCCTGCACGCCCGCGCGGCGGCCAAATTCGTCGGCGTCGCAGGGCGGTTCCCCTGCCAGGTTCGCGTGGGCCGCAACCCGGAGAGTACGGTGGACGGCAAGAGCATCATGGCAGTGATGATGCTGGCCGCCGGCAAGGGCACCAATCTGCACCTCGCCGCCGACGGTGAGCAGGAAGACGAAGCGATCAAGGCGCTCGTCGACCTGATCAACAACTACTTCGACGAAGGCGAGTGACACGCCGGGCGCTCAGCCCAGCGAAGTGTCCAGCACCATCATCAGACAGAATCCGATGATTAGCCCCTGGGTGGCCTGCGCCGCGTGGCCGCGCCGCTGCGATTCGGGAATGATCTCGCGCACCACCACGTAGAGCATCGCGCCCGCCGCCGCGGCCAGCCCCCAGGGCAGGAACATCCGCGAGATGCCGATCAACCAGGCGCAAAGTACCGCGAACAGCGGCTCCACCAACCCGGAAGCCGCACCCGCCAGCGCCGCCTTGCCGCGCGAAACGCCCGCCCCGGCCAGCACCAGCGCGATCGCCAGCCCTTCGGGCACATCCTGCAGCGCGATCCCCAACGCCAGGCCGCCTGCGCCCTGCACCTCTCCTCCGGCAGCAACCCCCACGGCCATGCCTTCGGGAATGTTGTGCAGAACGATGGCGGCGACGAACAGCAGGATGCGCGCGGGCACCTTGCCTTCGGCCACGCCCTGAATATTCGCCTGGGCGTCTTCGAGCACCCGACCGAACACCGCCAGACCGAAGGCTCCCAGGGCCAGGCCAAGACTGACCAGCAGCGAGGCCAGCCAGGTCGGGCGCCCGGAAGCTTCCGCCGCCTCCAGCGCCGGCAGCAGCAGGGAAAAGGCCGTGGCGGCCAGCATGACCCCGGCGCCGAAGCCAAGCATGGTGTCGGCGATGCGCGCCGGCATGCTGCGCACCAGCAACACCGGCAGAGCGCCCAGGGCCGTCCCGAGCGCGCAGAGCATGCCGCCATGCAGGGCCAGGTACATCGGCGGAGACAGCTGCAGCCGCGCCAGTTCCATCAGGTGCTGGACCACGAGCACACCGCCGCCAAGGACGATGCTCAGTCCCAGCAACCAACGCAAATTGCGTCCTCCGCTTTCACGCAGACTCTGCACGATCAGACGCATGCTGCCGCCTTCGGTTTCATCCTTTACCTCGTGCCTGCTGGGCTACACGGTAGCGGCGCAGCACCTCCGGCCAGGCGACCACGTTGTAGAAAGCCGCAATATATTCCGGCCGGCGGTTCTGGTAACGCAGGTAGTAGGCGTGCTCCCAGACATCCAGGCCGAGGATCGGCAGGTTGCCCTGCATCAGCGGGCTGTCCTGGTTTCCACTGCTCTCTACGACCAGATGGCCCTGCGGATCGACGCTCAGCCATGCCCAGCCGCTGCCGAAGCGAGTCAGCGCCGCCTTGGTAAAAGCCTGGCAGAAGGCGTCGTAGCCGCCCAGTTCAGCGTCTATCGCCTGGCGAAGCTCTTCCTGCGGCTGGCCACCGCCATCCGGCGCCATCACGGTCCAGAACAGTGAATGGTTGGCGTGGCCGCCGCCGTTATTGATCACCGGCCCGCGCAGGGGGGCGGGAAGACTGTCTAGCTGCTGCAGCAGCTGCTCCACCGGCACTTCGGCGAATGCGGTGCCTTCCAACGCGGCATTGAGGTTGTTGATGTAGGTCTGGTGGTGCTTGCTGTGGTGGATTTCCATGGTCTGCGCATCGATGTGCGGCTCCAGCGCAGCGTAGGCATAGGGCAAGGCAGGCAGGACGTGAGGCATCTTCAAACCTTCTATCAGTGGTAGCACATCGACTCAGCGATAGCGCATCGACTAGTGGTAACGCATCGAATGCACGGCAGTGAACAGCCCCGGACGCAGCTCTACCGCACCCTGGCGGCGCAGCAGGCGCTGGGTGCGCGGGTAGGTGCCGTGTTCACCGATGAAGTTGAGCAGCTCGACGTAGGTGCGGCGGCTGTGCTGAACAGCAGCCGCACGCAATTCCGAGCATTTGCGCAGGTCCTCACCCAGCGCCAGCAGGCGCTCGTGGCAGGCGCAGAGGTACTCGGCGGTCTCTTCGGGCTGGCCCAGCTGTAAGTGCAGGTCGCCGAGGTTGTGGTGCGAGATGACGAAGGCCATCACCGCCTCCTCGGCGTCATGCCAGCGATCCAGCAGCACCTGTGCCAGCGCCAGAGCGTGGAGGTAGTGCTCACGGGCATCGATCAATTCCTGACGAATGAAGCAGCGGTTGCCCAGTTCGATGGTGCGTTGCCAATGACGCATGGCAGGTTCCTCCAGCGGGTGGGGCGGACTCAGAGTCCGCCGGCGGTGAGCTTCTCGGGATCGAGCAGTTGCTCGAGGCGGGCGCGGTCCAGGTCAGTGTTCTCCAGCGCAACGTCGATGATCGGCCGGCCCTCGCGATAAGCCTGCTTGGCGATCTCCGCGGCCTTCTGGTAGCCGATGATCGGGTTCAGCGCGGTGACCAGGATCGGGTTGCGCGACAGCGCCTCGCGCAGGCTCGTCTCGTTGACCTTGAAGCTGGCGATGGCCTTGTCCGCCAGCAGGCGGCTGACGTTGGCCAGCAGGTGGATGCTGTGCAGCAGGTTGTCGGCGATCACCGGCAGCATCACGTTCAGCTCGAAGTTGCCGGACTGCCCGGCGACCGCGATGGTGGTGTCGTTGCCCATCACCTGGACGGCGACCATGGCGGTGGCTTCGGGGATCACCGGGTTGACCTTGCCCGGCATGATCGAAGATCCCGGCTGCAGCGCCTCCAGTTCAATCTCGGCAAGGCCGGCCAGCGGCCCGGAGTTCATCCAGCGCAGGTCGTTGGCGATTTTCATCAGCGCCACGGCCAGAGCCTTGAGCTGGCCGGAGGTGGCTACGGCAATGTCCTGCGCGCCGATCAGCGCGAAGAAGTCGTCGCCGGGGCGGAACAGCAGGCCGGTCAGGCCATTGAGTTCCTCGCAGAAGCGCGCGGAGAACTGCGGATGGGCGTTCACCCCGGTACCGACCGCAGTGCCACCCTGGGCTAGCTGCTGCAGCGCCGGCAGTTGTGCCTCGATACCCTGCAATGCTTGGCGCACCTGCTGGGCCCAGCCACCGAGTACCTGGCTCAGGCGTACCGGCATGGCGTCCATCAGATGGGTCCGGCCGGTCTTTACGTGCTGGTGAACAACCTTGGCTTTCCTCTCCAGGGTGGCATGCAGGTGGTCAAGCGCTGGCAGAAGATGCTGATGGATCTCCAGCGCCGCACTGATGTGGATGGTCGAGGGGATGATGTCGTTGCTGCTCTGCCCACAGTTGACCTGGTCGTTGGCATTGACCGGCTTGCCGAGGCGGCGGCTGGCAAGGGTCGCGACCACCTCGTTGGCATTCATGTTCGAACTGGTGCCCGAGCCGGTCTGGAACACGTCCACCGGGAAATGCTGCTGCAGATCACCGGCCAGCAGCTCTTCGCAGGCGGCGACGATGGCGGCGCCGGTTTCTGCGTCCAGCTGTTCCAGGCTGACATTGGCGCGCGCCGCGGCCGCCTTGGCCAGCAGCAGCGCGCGGATGAACGGACGCGGCATGCGCTGGCCGCTCACCGGGAAGTTGTTCACCGCCCGCTGCGTCTGGGCGCCGTACAGCGCCGAAGCCGGCACCTCCAGTTCGCCCATGCTGTCGCGTTCGATACGGCTGTCAGTCATTCTCGATTCCTTCTTGCAGTCTCAGGGAAGGCGCCATCTCCTGCTGCGCCATGCGCCGGGCCAGCAGGCACAGGCGTTGGCGCTGGGCGGTCGAAGTCGCCAGGCGTTGCAGTTCACGCAGAGGGAGATAGGCGTGGTCCAGGCAGAGCACGCGCCAGTGCCAGGGCAGCGCGATGTCGCGGCTGCTGTCGAGCAGCAGCCCGAAGCACTTCTCGAACAGGCGCCAAGCCGGCACCGGCTCCCAGGCGGCCAGGTAGCGCGCTTCGCCGAGATACTGCTCGATCAGGCGCGGCTCGTTCGGCTCCAGCGCACAGCGGATACGCGTGCCCAGGCGATACCAGCGGTCGGTGATTGAACTGTCGATTTCGGCGAACATGGCAATCTCTCAATCGATAATGAGATTGATTATTGTTTCCGAAAGACAAAAAAACAAGCCGCCCGAACGCATTGCGCGGAGTGGCTCGCCTGGAGAAGGGAATCGAAGAAGGGCTGAAAGCCGCGGCCAGCAGGGCCGCGGCGACTGGATCAGTTGCCGGCGACCATCATCTTTTCGATGAGCACGGAGCCGGTATGCAGGTTGCCTCGGTACTCCACATCGTTGCCGATGGCGACGATATTGCGGAACAGGTCGCGCAGGTTGGCGGCGATGGTGACTTCCTGCACCGGGAACTGGATTTCGCCATTCTCGACCCAGTAACCGCCAGCGCCACGGGAGTAGTCGCCGGTCACCAGGTTGACGCCCTGCCCCATCAGCTCCGTGACCAGCAGACCACGGCCCATCCGGCGGATCAGGGCGGCCTGGTCCTCATCGCCATGGCTGACGAACAGGTTGTGTACGCCACCGGAGTTGGCCGTGCTGGGCATGCCCAGCTTGCGGCCGGAGTAGGTGCCGAGCACGTACGACACCAGATCGCCGCCCTCGACGAAGGGCTTGGCGTAGGTCGCCAGGCCATCGTTGTCGAACGAGGCGCTGCCCAGCGCACCGCGCAGCAGCGGGCGTTCGTCCAGGGTCAGCCATTCCGGAAACAACCGCTGGCCCAGCGCGCCTTCGAGGAACGACGACTTGCGGTACAGGCTGCCGCCGGAGATGGCGCCGAGGAAGTGGCCAAACAGGCCGACCGCGACTTCCGGGGCGAACAGCACCGGCACTTCGGCGGTCGGCACCGGGCGCGCGCCGAGACGGCTGGCGGCGCGCTCGGCGGCGCGACGGCCGATGGATTCTGGAGTGGCCAGCAACTCGCCGCGACGGTTCACGTCGTACCAGTAGTCGCGCTGCATCTGCCCTTCCAGCTCGGCGATCATCACGCAACTCAGGCTGTGGCGGGTGCTGGCGTAACCGCCGACGAAGCCGTGGCTGTTGCCGTAGACGCGGCAGCCCTGGTGGGTATTCAGCGTGGTGCCGTCGGCCTTGGTGACGCGCTTGTCGGTGGCGAACGCAGCGGCCTCGCAGGCCAGCGCGCGCTCGATGGCCTGGTCGGGGGTGATCGACCAGCCGTGGTACAGGTCCAGGTCCGGCAGGTCGCGCGCCATCAGCGCCGGGTCCGCCAGGCCGGCACAATCGTCTTCGGAAGCGTGCTTGGCAATCGCCAGCGCCGCCGCCACGGTCTCGCGAATAGCATCCGCGCCGGTGGCCGAGGTGCTCGCGGAGCCCTTGCGCTGGCCGACGTAGAGGGTGATGCCGAAGCCCTGGTCGCGATTGAATTCAACGGTCTCGACTTCGCCCTGGCGCACCGAGGTCGACAGCCCTTGCTCCACCGACACCGCCACCTCGCAGGCGCTGGCGCCCTGCCGGGTGGCCTCGGCGATGATCCGCTCGACCTGCTCGCGCAGTTCGGGAAGGACCTCCGGGCTCACTGCCGGGTTGTGTTCGCTCATTGCATGCCTCTCCTGTTCATGGTCCGGCCCCGCCATCAGGCGGCGGCGACCGGCGCGGGCCGGACAAGCGGCCCCTGACTCGTTATCATGGCGGCGTTTTCAACGAGACCCCCGCCATGGCTGAAATTCACGATGACGACTCGTCCTTCGATGAGAAGAGCAAGTCGCAAGTAAAACGCGAAATGCACGCGCTGCAGGAACTCGGCGAGCGCCTGACCACGCTCAAGGCCGACATGCTCGACCGCATGCCGCTTACCGATCCGCTGCGCCGCGCACTGGAAGAAGCTCCCAAGCACAAGGCCAACGCCGCCAAGAAACGCCACCGGCAGTTCATCGGCAAGCTGATGCGCGACCAGGATGTCGAGGCCATCCTCGCCCTGCTGGAGCAGGTAGATACCTCGACCCGCCAGTACAACGAACGCTTCCACGCCCTGGAGCGCTGGCGCGACCACCTGATCACCGGCGGTGACGCCGCGCTGTCGGCCTTCTTCGGCGAATACCCGGAAAGCGACCGCCAGCATCTGCTCCAGCTGATCCGCCACGCCCAGCATGAGGCCGCTCACAACAAGCCTCCGGCCGCAGCGCGGAAGATTTTCAAGTACATCCGCGAGCTGGACGAGCTGAAACGCGGCCTGCGCTGAGCGGCCGCGCCCTTCCCTTCCAGCCCCACCGGCAATGGCCTCAGCCGCCCGTGCCGCCGACGGTGATGGCGTCGATTTTCAGGGTCGGCTGACCGACACCGACCGGCACGGACTGGCCGTCCTTGCCGCAGGTACCCACGCCGCTGTCCAGCGCCAGGTCGTTGCCGACCATGGACACCCGGCTCATCACTTCCGGACCGTTGCCGATCAGGGTCGCGCCCTTCACCGGGCGGGTGATTTTGCCGTTCTCGATCAGGTAGGCCTCACTGGTGGCGAAGACAAACTTCCCGCTGGTGATATCTACCTGGCCGCCGCCGAGGTTCGCGCAGTAGATGCCGCGCTCGACGCTGGCGATGATCTCTTCCGGATCGCTCTGCCCGGCCAGCATGTAGGTGTTGGTCATTCGCGGCATCGGCAGGTGCGCATAGGACTCGCGGCGGCCGTTGCCAGTGCGCGCCACGCCCATCAGGCGGGCGTTGAGCTTGTCCTGCATGTACCCCTTGAGGATGCCGTTCTCGATCAGCACGTTGCAGTTGGTCGGCGTGCCCTCGTCGTCCACCGACAGCGAACCACGACGGCCGGCGATGGTGCCGTCGTCGACGATGGTGCACAGGCTGGAAGCGACCTTCTCGCCGATGCGCCCGCTGTAGTTGGAGCTGCCCTTGCGATTGAAGTCGCCTTCCAGGCCGTGGCCCACGGCTTCGTGCAGCAGCACCCCGGACCACCCGGCACCCATCACCACCGGCAGGCTGCCGGCTGGCGCGGGCACCGCTTCGAGGTTGACCAGGGCCTGGCGCAGCGCCTCGCGGGCGTAGCTCATGGCGCGGTCTTCCTGGAGGAAATATTTGTAATCGGTACGCCCGCCGCCGCCGTGACCGCCACGCTCGCGGCGGCCGTTCTGCTCGACGATGACGCTGACGTTGAAGCGCACCAGCGGGCGGATGTCCGCGGCCAGCGAACCGTCCGCCGCAGCGATCAGCACCTGGTCCCAGACGCCGGCGAGGCTGACAGTGACCTGCTGGATGCGCGGATCGAGGGCGCGGGTGGCGGCGTCGATCTTCTGCAGCAGCTCCACCTTATCGGCGCGGCTCATGACGTCCAGCGGGTTCTCGCCGGCATACAGGCGGGTCGGCACCACGGCCTGGAACGCCTGCACCTTGCCGTTCTGCCCGGCGCGGGAGATCGAACGGGCGGCGCGGGCGGCCTGGATCAGCGCTTCATGGTTGATCGCGTTGCTGTAGGCGAAGCCGGTCTTCTCGCCGGACTGCGCGCGCACACCGACGCCCTGGTCCATGTGGAAGCTGCCTTCCTTGACGATGCCGTCTTCGAGCATCCAGGACTCGGAAACCTGGCTCTGGAAGTACAGGTCGGCGGCGTCGATACCGGGGCCGCTCAGCTCGTGCAGGATCGGCGACAGCTGGTCGATATCCAGACCACCGGGGGCCAGCAGGTGCTGACTGACGGATGACAACAGTTCGCTCATATTCACTCCGTACGCGCCGGTCGTGGTTCGACCGGCGGGAAAAATCTTCGGTGCCGGGCAATCGGCATGCGCTGCCGGACCGCCGCCTGTTCCTCACTGTCGCGCTCGGCGAGCAGCACGGCCTCGCCCTTGGCCTGTTCGGCGAGGATACGCCCCCAGGGGTCGACAATCGCCGACTGGCCCCAGGTTTCCCGTCCTTTGGGGTGGGTACCGCCCTGCCCGGCCGCCAGCAGGTAGCACTGGGTCTCGATGGCGCGGGCGCGGACGAGGATTTCCCAGTGCGCCGCACCGGTCACCGCGGTGAAGGCCGCCGGGGCGCTGATCAGTTCCGCGCCAGCCTCGCGCAGCGCAGTGTAGAGCTCGGGGAAGCGCAGGTCGTAGCAGACCGTCATTCCCAGGCGCCCAACCGGCGTATCCGCCACCACCACGCGCTGACCGAAGGCGTAGTCGTCCGACTCGCGATAGCGGCCACGGGCGTCGGCGACGTCCACGTCGAACAGGTGCAGCTTGTCGTAGCGCGCCGCCACTTCGCCGCGTTCGTCCACCAGCAGCGAACAGGCGTTGGCCTTCGCGTCCGACTGGCCTTCGGGCGGCAGCGGAAGGGTGCCGGCGACTATCCACAACCTGAGGTCGCGGGCGGTGCTTTTCAACCAGGGCAGGATCGGCCCGATGCCCAGCGCTTCGGCACGGCCGATCTCCGCGAGATCGCGGCGGCCCATGGCGGCGAAGTTCTCTGGCAGTACCGCGAGGCGCGCACCACCCTCGGCGGCCTGCTCGAGCAGGCGACGGGCGGCGGCGAGATTGGCCAGGACATCGTCCTGGCTGACCATCTGGATGACGGCAATGGACATGCTGAGCTCCGTCGGTGTCTGGGTTTCATGCTAACTGAAGCCCGGGCTTTCTGCTCAATTGAGGGGCTCAATGAGGCTTTTCGAAAGGTTTCTCGAAAGCGATGGTGGGGCTCTGCCACGGGCCCTTGACGCTGTACTGCACACTGGCGAAGCGCGCGACCTTGTCGCCCAGCAGCTTGTCCACCACGAACAGCGCCCCACCAATGGCCGGCGCGCCGACGATCAGCGCCGCCAGCGGTAGGTTGTTGGTCACCGGCAAGGTCACCAGCAGCTTGGCGTCGATCTGGTCGTGGGCCAGGTCCAGGGTGCCGTTGAGTTCCAGGTTGCTCGACGGTCCGTCCAGGCGCAGCGGCTCGCGGGTGAAGTAGACGCCATCGGTGGCAGTGAGCACGCCCTTCACCCGGTCGTAGCTCAGGCCCTTGCCCAGCAGGTCGGAGAAGTCCAGGCGCAGGCGGCGGTTGATGGCGTTGAAGTTGAGCAGGCCGAATACGCGCAAGGCATTGGCGCCGCCCTCCACTTCGACGAACTGGCCCTTGCGCAGGCTGGCGTCCAGGGTGCCGCCGAAACGCCGCAGGTTCAGCGCCGCCGGGGAGCCCGGCCAGTTGCCATTGATGTCCACGCGGAAGCGCTCGCTGGTCACGCTGGGCGCGAAGTCCCAGGCCTTGAGCACATCGCCCATATTCTTGCCTTCAAGCTGACCCTGGAAGGTGCTGCGCGCGCTCGCCTCCATGCCGTCCCAGCGCAGGTTGCCCTTCACCAACAGGCCGCGCAGGTCCAGGTTGACGTCGTTGAAGCCAACCCCGGTGGGTGTCGGCCGCACGTTGAAGCTCCAGGCACCGACTGGCTTGCCAGCCTTCAGCACCTGGCGAATGCTCACGTCCATCGGCGGCAGGGTACGCGGGTCGATCTTCGCCAGCGGGTCCGGCGCCTCCACTGCCTTCTCGGAATCGATGGCCTCGCCCTTGGGCAGGTCGATGCGATCCAGAGCGATCTGGATCGGCTTTACCTTGCTGTCGGGCAGGGTGACCTTGCCGGAGACCAGTGAGCTGACCAGTCCGACCTGCCAGCTGCTGTCGACGCGCGCCAGGTCCAGCGTGAGGTTTTCCAGGGTCTGGCCGAAGCCCTTGAAGCGACCGATCTGTAGGTCCGCTCCACGCAACAGGCCAGCGGCGCCTTCGACACCGGTATTGGAGTACTTCTTCGCAACGGCCATCCAGGCATCGGCGTCGACTTCGTCGATCTTGCCGCGCACCTGCACGCCGCTCCAGTTGGGCAGCACGGCCGGATCGCCACCCAGGCGCAGCACTCCACGCCCGGCCAGCGGCTGCTCCACCGGCGCGGCGTAGGCCAGGCTGGCGCGGTCGCCATAGGTCGCCCAGTAACGCCGCTCGGCGCCGTCCAGGGTCATGCGCCATTCGCTCTCGCGGGTCTCCTGCGCCGCTTTGCCCAGCGGCGCCGGCAGGTCGATGGTGACGCCCTGCAGGTTCGAAGCGACCTGCAACTGGCTGTCCTTGCCGTCGAGCAGCAGGTTGAGCTGGAAGGGAATGCGTCCGTCCACCGGCAACTGCTTCTGCACCTTGCCCCACTCGAGCAGGGACTTGACCGGCACCTGGCCACCCACCAGCACCCGAGTGCGCGGGACGCCGTTGCGGCCTTCGGCACGAATGCTGCCGGTGACACGAGCGCCCAGCACCTGGGCCGCGATGTTCTGTCCACTCAGGCCGCTGTCGGTGTCATAGCGGAACTTGCCCTTGACCTGTTCGAGGGCAAGTTCGGGCTTGGCAATCTTCAACTTTGCCTTGTCGGTGTCGAAGTCGACTATCACCCGTGCCTTGCTCGCCTCGCCCTTGGCCAGGGGAATATCGAGGTTGAGGTGGCCGTTCAGGTCACCGGAGCCTTCCCAGCCGGCGAAGGTATGGGTCGCACCGATCGGCGAATCCTGGAGAATCTTCAGGCCATCGACGAGGTTGCTGTCGATGTCGCCATTCACATGCAGGTGGGCGACTTCGCCCGGGTCCGAATGGGGAATCTCCACCGACACATCGCGCACCTGGCTGTTGAGGATCTGCCCGCTGCTGGCGTTGATGCTGACACCGGTGTCCTCGACCCGCACCTCGCCCTCGGCCTTGCTCAGGCCGGGCCAGCCGGGCTGGTAGTCGAGCACGCCATCGTGGACCTTGAAATACAGGGTCATGGCGTGGGCTTCGGGCGCCGATCCCTTCTGCAGCGAGCCCTGCCAGAGGAAATAGCCCTGCTCGATGCGACCGCTCTTGATCGAACCCTTCAGCCAGGCGGCAAGGTCCTTGCTCATCTGCGGGATGACGGTCGGCAGGTACTTGCCGGTGTAGCGCGCATCACCATTGCTCATGCCGACTCGCAGGTCCATGTAGTCCTCCAGCGCCGGGTCGCGCATCAGGCGGATCAGCATGTCACCGGCGATGGTGCCCTCCTCGCCCTCCACCTGCATCAGGTGGCTGCCGAGGGTAAAGGCCTCGTCGTTGAGCTTGAAGAACATGCGCGTGTGCGCAGTGCGGTAGTGCCAGGGCTCCGGGAAGAGGGTTGCCAGGTGAAGCATGAAGTTCTGGGCGTTGGCATCCAGCGTGCCGCCTTCCAGGTTGCCGCGCAGGGTGCCATCGACATTGGCCACGGCGGGCACGTCATGGAAGGCGCTGACGCCAACCTTCTCCAGGTTGGTGGCATAGGCAACGCGCTCGGCGCCCTCGCGCTGCGGCCAGTAATCGAAGTTGACGTTGTGCAGCACGCCCTGCGGCTTGAGGCCGTCGAGCCACTCGATGGCCTTGTCCGGCAGCGGCGCCAGGGCGGTGATGGTCGGCCCCAGCGGGGTCAGGTCGAGGCGGTCGGCGCGCAGCTGCCAGTGCTCCTCGTCCTTCATCCGGCGAGTCAGCTCCAGCTCCACCTCGCCCCAGCGAGTTTCGCCGAGGTTCGCCGCCAGATCGGCAACGCGCAGATCGAAATCGTCGCCATTACGCTGGAAAAACAGGCTGACGCCCAGGTCACTCAGGCTCAGCGGTTTGCGATCGCCCAGCGCCGCGTCGATCTTCGGCGCGTTCAGGCGCGCCACAGCCGACACCGGCACGCCCTTGTCGATGGTCGCCCAGAGTTCGCCGCCGGCCTTGGCCTGGGACAGCTTCCAGGCTCCAGTGAGGCGCTCAGGCAACCACTTGGCCCAATCGGCCTGGGGCAGGCTGAGGTACAACTGGGCCGAACTCTTTGCCCAGTCGTCACGGTTCAGGCGGGCTTCCAGGCGCGCCGCCACCGGCTCGCCGCCGGGCAGGCTGAGACGTGCTTCCAGACGCTGGCGGCTGCCGCTGCGCAGGGTCATGCCGACGTAGGTCAGCGACAGCGGGTTGGCCTGCTGCGGCAGTACGGTCAGTTGGCTGTCCATCAGCGACAGGCGACGCGGGGTCAGCAGCAGGTCGATGAGCTTGCGCGGATCGGTGTCGCCGCCGCGGCTGGGCAGGCCATCGGCGTGCCACTTGCCGTCCTCGTCCTCGCGCAGGGTCAGGTGCAGACCTTCCAGTTCCAGGCTGTCGATGCGCGGCTGGCGCGCCATTACGCTGCCGAGGATGTCCGGAGTCAGACGTACCCGTTCCAGACGCAGGGAGTCATTGCCCTCGCCCAGTTGGATATCGCGCACCACGATGATCGGGCTGAAGGCATGCCAGTGCCCCTCCAGCGCGCCAATGGCCACCGGCAGGCCCAGCTGTTCGCTGGCCTTCTGCGCCAGGTCATCGCGGTACTCCGCCACCAGCGGCACCAGTTGCCGCCCGAGGCTGACGTAGAGCGCGAGCAGCACCAGTCCCAGCGCCAGGAGGCCCAGAATGATGCGCAGGGAAGTGGCGAACAGGCGGCCGGCACGCTCCATGTCAGCCGGCTGCCTGTGAAGTGAAGCGAAGGGTCATCGAGCGGCCTCCCAGCCAGGCAATGTCGAACCAGGTCTGACAGTGTGCGTCAGGCAAAGCTCCAAAAAACCCCATTGCACGACGGCCTCCTGCCCGAATCCCAGACTATGCGATCCGCCGCTCAAAGCAGGACCACGTCGTACTGCTCCTGGGAATACATGGCCTCGACCTGGAACTTGATGGGGCGACCGATGAACAGCTCCAGGTCCGCGACATTACCCGACTCCTCGTCGAGCAGGCGATCCACCACCTTCTGATTGGCCAGCACCAGATAGGAATTGGCCTGGTAGGCGCGAGCCTCGCGAAGAATCTCGCGGAATATCTCGTAGCAGATGGTTTCGGCAGTCTTCAGCATGCCGCGCCCCTGGCAGCTCGGGCAGGGCTCGCAGAGCACCTGCACCAGGCTTTCGCGGGTGCGCTTGCGGGTCATCTGCACCAAGCCCAGCTCGGTGATGCCGATGATGTTGGTCTTGGCATGGTCGCGTTCGAGCTGCTTCTCCAGGGTCCGCAGGACCTGGCGGCGGTGCTCCTCGTCTTCCATGTCGATGAAGTCGATGATGATGATCCCGCCCAGGTTGCGCAGGCGCAGCTGGCGGGCAATGGCGGTGGCCGCCTCGAGGTTGGTCTTGAAGATGGTCTCTTCGAGGTTGCGATGGCCGACGAAGGCGCCGGTGTTCACGTCGATGGTGGTCATCGCTTCAGTCGGGTCGATGATCAGGTAGCCACCGGACTTGAGCAGCACCTTGCGCTCCAGCGCCTTCTGCACCTCGTCCTCGACCCCGTAGAGGTCGAAAATCGGCCGCTCACCCGGGTAGTGCTCCAGACGGTCAGCGATTTCCGGCATCAGTTCTTCGACGAACTGCGTGATTTTCTGGAAGTTCTCCCGGGAATCGACACGGATCTTCTCGATGCGCGGGTTCACCAGGTCGCGTAGGGTGCGCAGGGCCAGGGAAAGGTCTTCGTAGATCATCGTCGGCGCGCCGACGGTCTGGATCTGCGCGTCGATCTGATCCCAGAGGCGGCGCAGATAGCGGATATCGGCGAGGATCTCGTCTTCACCCGCGCCCTCGGCAGCGGTACGCAGGATGAACCCGCCGCGCTCGACGATACCCTCGGCCTCGACGCACTTGGCGACCACCTGCTTGAGGCGCTCGCGTTCGTGCTCGTCCTCGATCTTCAGGGAAATGCCGACGTGGCTGGTGCGCGGCATGTAGACCAGATAGCGCGAGGGGATCGACAGGTGCGTGGTGAGGCGCGCGCCCTTGGTACCGATGGGATCTTTGGTGACCTGCACCACCAGGCTCTGCCCTTCGTGGACCAGCGCACCGATGCTTTCCACCGCGCTGCCTTCGCGGGTGGAAATCTCCGCAGCGTGGATGAAGGCTGCACGTTCCAGGCCGACGTCGACGAAGGCCGCCTGCATGCCGGGCAGCACGCGCACTACCTTGCCCTTGTAGATGTTGCCGACGATCCCGCGGCGCAGTGTGCGCTCGACATGGACCTCTTGCAGGACGCCGTTCTCCACCACCGCCACGCGCGATTCCATCGGCGTGATATTGATCAGGATCTCTTCGCTCATGCGCCCTTCCTTATCGCGCCCGGAGTCGTGCCAGCGCTATTTTTCGATCAAGACTGCCAGCTGGGGATGGAGAAGTCAGCCAGCAATGCCGAGGTTTCGCAAAGAGGCAGGCCGACCACAGCGCTGTAGCTGCCCTCCACGCGGCTGACGAAGACCGCCGCAAGCCCCTGGATAGCATAGCCACCGGCTTTATCCTGCGGCTCGCCGGTTTCCCAATAGCGCTCGGCTTCCTCGGCGGAAACCGCGCGGAAGGCCACGCGGCTGCTGACCACGCACGCCTCGCAGCGATCCCGGTCGGCAACCGCCACGGCGGTCAGCACTTCGTGCTCGCGGCCGGACAGGGCCTGCAGCATGGAGAGGGCGTCGTCGCGATCGACCGGCTTGCCGAGAATACGGCCATCCAGCACCACGGCGGTATCGGCGCCAAGCACGCAGACGTCGGCGCGCTGGGCAAGGAAGTTCAGCCCGGCCAGCGCCTTGCCACGCGCCAGACGCTCTACATAGGCATGCGCCGACTCGCCGGACGCGGGCGTTTCATCGATGGACGCGGGCACTATATGGAACGGCAGGCCGATCTGGGTGAGCAGCTCGCGGCGGCGCGGCGAACTGGAGGCGAGGTACAGCTGGGCCATCAGGGACTCCGAAGCGGGCCCGCGCAACGCGGGCCCGGCGATTCCCCCGCAAGGGGGCGATCAGTTGATGTTCAGGCGCAGCCGCAGGGCCCGCAGCAGTGTGTAGACCCAGGGCCAGAGCAAGGCGCTGACCAGTGCCGGCAGGAGGAACACCAGGGTCGGCGGGCGGTTGCCGGTCAGGGCGCTGATCCACAACTGGACCAGTTGGGCAAGACCGTAGACCACCAGCAACACCAGGCACTGCTGCCAGATGGGGAACATGCGCAGGCGCTGGTGCAGCGACAGCACCAGACAGATGATCAGGCTGAGGATCAGGGCGTTCTGCCCCAGCAGGCTGCCGTAGAGCACGTCCTCGGCGACGCCGAACACCCAGGCGGTCAGCATGCCGACCTTGTGCGGCAGGTAGAGCACCCAGTAGGTGAGGAACATCGCCAGCCACAGCGGGCGGCCGATCTCCATGAAGCTGGGCATCGGCGCCACCGACAGCAGCAACGCCGCCAGCAGGGTGAGCCAGATGGCCCAGCCGTTGTTCGAGCCCTGCGCCGCCATCAGTGACGTGCCCTTTCATCCGGGTGCGATGCCGGGGCACCCGCAGGCGCGGCAGGCGCCGTACCGTTGGTGCCGGCCGGGTGGGCTGGCTGCGTGGCGGGAGCGGCAGGAGCAGCGGGCTGCGCGCCGTCATGCGGCTGGGCTGCCGGAGCACCTGGTGCAGGCTGTGCCGGCGCGCCGGACTCGGCGGCCTTGCGATCGGCCTCGGCCTGGGCCTCGGCGGCATCGGTGGCGCGCTGCTCTGGGGTACGGCTGTCGCTGAACACCAGCAGCACGTAGCGGCTGCGGTTCATCTTGGCGGTCGGCACGGCGCGGATGGTGGCGAAAGGCCCGCCCGTGTCGTGCAGGACTTCCTTCACCACTGCCACCGGATAGCCGGCCGGGAAGCGCTGGCCAAGGCCGGAGCTGACCAGCAGGTCACCTTCCTTGATGTCGGCGGTATCGGCGACGTAGCGCAGCTCCAGACGCTCCGGATTGCCGGTGCCCACGGCGATGGCGCGCAGGCCATTGCGGTTCACCTGCACCGGAATGCTATGGGTGGTGTCGGTCAGCAGCAGCACGCGCGCGGTGTAGGGCATGACCTCGACCACCTGGCCCATAAGGCCGCTGGCGTCGAGCACGGGCTGGCCCTGGAACACGCCGTCCTTCTCGCCCTTGTCGATCAGGATGCGCTGGGTGAAGGGGTTCGGGTCGACACCGATCAGCTCGCCCACCAGCACCTTGTCGTCGACCAGAGCGGAAGAGTTGAGCAGCTCGCGCAGGCGTACGTTCTGTTCGGTGAGGGTGGCGAGCTTCTGCAGACGGCGCTGCATCAGCAGTTGCTCGGCCTTCAGGCGCTCGTTCTCGGCCAGCAGCTCGCTACGGCTGGTGAACTGGTCGCGCACGCCTTCCCACGCACGAACGGGGAAGTCGGCGATGCCATAGAAGGGACTCAGCACGAGGCCCATCTGGCTGCGTACCGGTTTCAGATAATCGAAGCGGGCATCGACCACCATCAAGGCGACCGACAGGACAGCGAGCACCAGAAGGCGCGCGCCCAGCGAGGGCCCTTTGGAGAATATCGGTTTGATGACCGGCTCCTAGCTGTGCAAGGTCGGTTGAAGTTTCACCAGCGCGGGCAAAACGTCAACCAACCTCCACGTCCAACTTACTCGGTGGACAGCAGGTCCATCGAATGACGGTCCATCATTTCCAGCGCCTTGCCGCCGCCACGGGCGACGCAGGTCAGCGGGTCTTCGGCGACGATCACCGGCAGGCCGGTTTCCTGGGCCAGCAGCTTGTCCAGGTCGCGCAGCAGCGCGCCACCACCGGTCAGCACCAGACCACGCTCGGCGATGTCCGAAGCCAGCTCCGGCGGGGACTGCTCCAGAGCGCTCTTGACCGCCTGGACGATGGTCGCCAGGGATTCCTGCAGCGCTTCGAGCACTTCGTTGGAATTCAGGGTGAAGCTGCGCGGTACGCCTTCGGCCAGGTTGCGGCCACGGACGTCGACTTCGCGGACTTCGCCGCCCGGGAAGGCGGTGCCGATTTCCTGCTTGATGCGCTCGGCGGTGGATTCGCCGATCAGGCTGCCGTAGTTGCGGCGCACATAGGTGACGATGGCTTCGTCGAAACGGTCGCCGCCGACGCGGACGGATTCGGCATAGACCACGCCGTTGAGGGAGATCAGGGCGATCTCGGTGGTGCCGCCGCCGATGTCGACGACCATGGAACCACGGGCCTCCTCGACCGGCAGGCCGGCGCCGATGGCAGCAGCCATCGGCTCTTCGATCAGGTACACCTCACGGGCGCCAGCGCCCAGGGCCGATTCACGGATGGCGCGGCGCTCCACCTGGGTGGACTTGCACGGCACGCAGATCAGCACGCGCGGGCTGGGCTGCAGGAAGCTGTTCTCGTGAACCTTGTTGATGAAGTACTGCAGCATCTTCTCGCAGACGCTGAAGTCGGCGATCACGCCGTCCTTCATCGGACGAATGGCGGCAATGTTGCCCGGGGTACGGCCCAGCATGCGCTTGGCCTCGGTACCGACCGCTACCACGCTTTTCTGGCTGCCGTGGCTACGAATGGCGACCACGGACGGTTCGTTCAGGACGATGCCGCGCTCGCGCACATAAATAAGGGTATTGGCAGTGCCCAGGTCGATCGACAGATCACTGGAGAACATGCCACGCAGTTTTTTGAACATTGGAAAGAAACCCATAGGTGGCGCGTGGGTGAAAAGTGCGCGGGTAAAAAAGTGCGGCAAACTCTAACAATGACGGGGGTTTTGGGCAAGGCGGCAATTTATGCTAGATTCCTCGTTTTTCGGGCCCGCAGGCCCATCCCAGCGGCCTTCGACCGTCTGCCGCGGGTTCTGTTCCCTGCCCCCTCAATTCCTTCCGGCCAGGTCCAGTTCGAACCGGGCCGCTCTAGCTGGAGACCCCGATGGCGCTTGAACGCTCCGACGTGGAAAAGATCGCCCACCTCGCCCGCCTGGGCCTGGAGGAAGCCGACATTTCGCGCACCACCGACACCCTCAACAACATCCTTGGCCTGATCGACGCCATGCAGGCGGTCGACACCCATGGTGTGGAGCCCCTGGCCCACCCGCTGGAAGCCACGCAGCGCCTGCGCGCCGACGCAGTCACCGAGGAGAACCGCCGCGAAGCCTACCAGGCCATCGCGCCGGCCGTGGAAGACGGCCTTTACCTCGTCCCGAAAGTCATCGAGTAAGCGCTAAGGACACGGACATATGCTGCATCAATTGACCCTCGCCGAAGTCGCCCGCGGACTCGCCGACAAGCAATTCTCCGCCCAGGAACTGGCCACTGCCCTGCTCGCGCGCATCCAGCAGCTCGACCCGCAGCTGAACAGCTTCATCACCGTCACCGAAGAAAACGCCCTGGCCCAGGCCAAGGCGGCCGACGAGCGGCGCGCCAAAGGCGAGACCGGTGCCCTGCTGGGCGCACCAATCGCCCACAAGGACCTGTTCTGCACCCAGGGTGTACGCACCAGTTGCGGTTCGAAGATTCTCGACGCCTTCGTCTCGCCCTACGACGCCACCGTCGTCGAACGCCTGGCCGACGCCGGCACCGTGAGCCTGGGCAAGCTGAACATGGACGAGTTCGCCATGGGCTCGGCCAACGAATCCAGCCACTACGGTCCGGTGAAGAACCCCTGGGACACCTCCCGCGTACCGGGCGGCTCCTCCGGTGGCTCCGCCGCCGCCGTGGCGGCGCGCCTGATCCCGGCCGCCACCGGCACCGACACCGGCGGTTCGATCCGCCAGCCGGCCGCGCTGACCAACCTCACCGGCATCAAGCCGACCTACGGCCGCGTATCGCGCTGGGGCATGATCGCCTACGCCTCCAGCCTCGATCAGGGCGGCCCGCTGGCCCGCACCGCCGAGGACTGCGCGCTGATGCTCGGTGCCATGGCCGGCTTCGATCCGAAGGACTCCACCTGCGTCGACCAGCCGGTAGACGACTACCTGGCCGCCCTGGCCAAGCCACTGACCGGCCTGCGCATCGGCCTGCCGAAGGAATACTTCGGCGCCGGCCTGGACAGCCGCATCGCCGACGCGGTGATGAAGGTGGTCGAGCAGCTCAAGCAGCTCGGCGCGGTGGTCAAGGAGATATCCCTGCCGAACATGCAGCACGCGATCCCTGCCTATTATGTGATCGCGCCCGCAGAAGCGAGCTCCAACCTGTCGCGCTTCGATGGCGTTCGCTACGGCTACCGCTGCGAAGACCCGAAGGACCTGCAGGACCTGTACAAGCGCTCCCGCGCCGAAGGTTTCGGCGCTGAGGTGAAGAACCGCATCATGGTCGGCACCTACGCGCTTTCCGCCGGTTACTACGACGCGTATTACCTGAAGGCTCAGAAAATTCGTCGCCTGATCAAGAACGATTTCACCAATGCCTTCGCCGAAGTCGACGTGATCCTCGGCCCGACCACGCCGAACCCGGCCTGGAAACTGGGTGAGAAGAACAACGACCCGGTCGCCCAGTACCTGGAAGACATCTACACCATCACCGCCAACCTCGCCGGCATTCCGGGCCTGTCCATGCCGGCCGGCTTCGTCGACGGCCTGCCGGTGGGCGTCCAGTTGCTCGCGCCGTACTTCCAGGAAGGCCGCCTGCTCAACGTCGCGCACCAGTACCAATTGGTCAGCGACTGGCACAAACAAGCACCGGCTGGATTCTGAGGACGACACACATGCAATGGGAAACCGTGATCGGGCTGGAAATCCACGCACAGCTCTCCACCCAATCGAAGATATTCTCCGGTAGCGCCACCACCTTCGGCGCCGCCCCGAACACCCAGGCCAGCCTGGTCGACCTGGCCATGCCCGGCACCCTGCCGGTGCTGAACCAGGAAGCGGTGCGTATGGCCTGCCAGTTCGGCCTGGCGATCAACGCCGAGATTGCCGAGCGCAACGTGTTCGCGCGCAAGAACTACTTCTACCCGGACCTGCCCAAGGGCTACCAGACCAGCCAGATGGACCACCCCATCGTCGGCAAGGGCCACCTGGACATCACCCTCGAGGACGGCACCGTCAAGCGCGTCGGCATCACCCGCGCGCACCTGGAAGAGGACGCCGGCAAGAGCCTTCACGAAGACTTCCACGGCATGAGCGGCATCGACCTGAACCGCGCCGGCACTCCGCTGCTGGAGATCGTTTCCGAGCCGGACATCCGCAGCGCCAAGGAAGCCGTGGCCTACGTCAAGGCGATCCACGCCATGGTGCGCTATCTGGGCATCTGCGACGGCAACATGGCAGAAGGCTCGCTGCGTTGCGACTGCAACGTCTCGGTACGGCCGAAGGGCCAGGCCGAGTTCGGTACCCGCGCCGAGATCAAGAACGTGAACTCCTTCCGTTTCATCGAGAAGGCGATCAACCACGAAGTGCAGCGCCAGATCGAGTTGATCGAGGACGGCGGCAAGGTCGTGCAGGAAACCCGCCTGTATGACCCGAACAAGGACGAAACGCGCTCCATGCGCAGCAAGGAAGAAGCCAACGACTACCGTTACTTCCCCTGCCCGGACCTGCTGCCGGTGGTGATCGAGCGCGCCTTCCTCGAAGAGCTGCGCGGCCAGCTGCCGGAACTGCCGGACCAGAAGCGCGAGCGCTTCGAGAGCCAGTACGGCCTGTCCGCGTACGACGCCAGCGTGCTGTCCGCCAGCCGCGAGATGGCCAACTACTTCGAACAGGTCCAGGCCATCTGCTCCGACGCCAAGCTGGCGGCCAACTGGGTGATGGGCGAGCTCTCCAGCCTGCTCAACAAGGACGGCCTGGAAATCGAGCAGTCGCCGGTTTCCGCCGAGCACCTGGGCGGCATGATCCTGCGTCTGAAGGACGGCACCATCAACGGCAAGGCAGCCAAGACCGTGTTCGCCGCCATGGCCGAAGGTGAAGGCTCGCCCGACGAGATCATCAAGGCCAAGGACCTGGTGCAGAACACCGATTCGGGCGCCGTCGAGAAGCTGCTGGACGACGTGCTGGCGGCCAACGCCGAGCAGGTCGAACAGTACCGCGCCAGCGACGAAGCCAAGCGCGGCAAGATGTTCGGCTTCTTCGTCGGCCAGGCCATGAAAGCCGCCAAGGGCAAGGCCAACCCGGCGCAAGTGAACGAACTGCTGAAGAAGAAGCTCGAAGCCTGAGCCCACACTTCAACGACGCCGGGCTTGCCCGGCGTTTTTTCGTCCGGAGGTTCGATGCTGCGACCCATGGCCCTCATCGGTTGCCTGGCCCTGCTGGCCGGCTGTAGCACCACGTCATATGACAGCGACTCGGAAGTCTCCGGACGCGGCTACCGCGCCGAAGGCACCGCGTCCTATTACGGCAAGGCGCACCATGGCAAGCGCACCGCCAGTGGCGAGCGCTTCAACCAGAACGCCCTGACCGCCGCCCACCGCACCCTGCCCTTCGGCACGCGGGTGCGGGTGACCAACCTCGACAACGGCCGCAGCGTCGTGGTCCGGATCAACGACCGCGGGCCGTTCGGCCGCGGGCGGATCATCGATGTTTCCAAGGCCGCCGCCGAACAACTCAACATGCTGCGCTCCGGCACCGCGCCGGTGCGCCTGGAAGGTCTCTGAAGGAGCCAGAATGAGCAACGACAACCGCAAGGCCGGCGAGCAGGTCCGCCGTGAAGTGATGGGCGACGCCTTCGTCGACCGCGCGCTGAGCAACGCCACCGAGTTCACCCAGCCGCTGCAGGACTTCGTCAACGAACACGCCTGGGGCGGCGTGTGGAACCGCGAAGGCCTGCCGCTCAAGACCCGCAGCCTGATCACCCTGGCCGCGCTGACCGCGCTCAAGTGCCCGCAGGAGCTGAAAGGCCACGTGCGCGGCGCGCTGAACAACGGCTGCACGGTGGAAGAGATTCGTGAGGCGCTGCTGCATTGCGCGATCTATGCCGGTGTTCCGGCGGCTATCGACGCCTTCCGCGCGGCGCAGGAAGTGATCGACGCGTGGCAGGCGGATCAGAAGGCCTGATTGTCAGCAGCCCCAATAGGCGCTGTTCGCGGGCGTGGCCCGCTCCTACTTGGGATTTCGCAGCGCTGCGGTTCGCGAGCAAGCTCGCTCCTACGAAAAGCGCATCGAGCGTCAGCTCTTGGCTCTTAAAGACTTCCAGTGAAATACCCGCACGCTCCGGAGTGCCCCTTTCAGGAGGCCGAAGGTGATCCGAGTTTCAGGGGTTGAGCGACATGGATGTCGCGAGAGCTGCGATGGGCCAGGGATGGCCCTTCGCAGCGGGCCCCTGAAACTCAGAAGAACCGAGGGTACTTTTCGCGAAGCGAAAAGCCGGATGTAGGGGCGAGACCTTTGCCTACTTTGGGTCGTTTGCCAAAGTAGGTCGCCCGAGGGGGCGAAACGAGAAGGTCGCGCGCACGCCGAAGCGGCGCAAAAAACCTCCCCCGAAGCAGCACGTAGGACGCATAACCCGGAACGGGTTATCCGCCGATACCTCGACGGCGGATAACGCTGGCGCGTTATTCGCCCTACCAGAGCGTCCGCGGCTCCAACGACGGGGTTGGCGTAGGAGCGGACCTTGTCCGCGATGTGCCACAGGCCAGCTCAGAGCGGCCGGCCATCTATCGCGGACGGAGTCCGCTCCTGCGAAAGCGCTCTTGTCTTTACGGGTAACTGAACCGCTTAACCAGCGTCAGTTCCCCTGGCTGGCGCATCGGGATCAGGAAGGACTCCTGCTTCTCGTTCACCGTCCCCTCCTCCGTGACGATGGTTACCTGCGCCGTGGTCAGCGGCTTGGCCGCGTTCACGTCGCCTGAACTTTCATCCGAACTCCAGCCACCGCCGTAGTAGTTCACGTAGACCAGGTACTGGCCCTTGAGCGGGGTCGGGCTGGCGATGATTTCCGGGCCGTAGCCGGTGGTCACGTCGACGTCCTGGGCGGCGCCGTTGGGCAGCGAGCGGTTGCCGTACCAGACGTGCCCGCCATCGGGCGTTACCAGGTGCAGGTCGAGGTCGGTGTTGTCCGAATCCCAGGACAGCATGACCCGCAGCTTGGCCGCCACCTCACCGCCACCACCGCCGTGGTAGAACTGCACGCGCTTGCGCTGCTGGCCGTCCGGGCTGACGACTTCGACACTATTGGAGCCCGCCGGGAAGGCGAACGGCCGATCGAACTTGCCGTCGCTCTCGACCCGCATCGGCATGGCCACACCGTTGACCACCAGGCGCGCCGGCTCCTTGCTGTCCTTGGGCAAGCCACGGATTTCGCCACGGATGCGCGCGGTATCGGACTGGTCCTCCCGCGAGTTCACCGAGGACGCCGGGTAGTTCACCGTCTGCCGGAAGTCGGCCTTGTCGCCATCGCCCGAGCGCCAGCCGCCCAGCGGGGTATCCAGGCTGATCGGCGATTCGGCGGCCTGCGCGCCCAGCGGGATCAGGCTGGCGAGCAGGGACAGGCGGAGCGCGTGGGCGAGTTTCATGCTGATCATTCCAGTATCAGGCGACGGGCCAGGTTTTCCACGTAGCCCTCGTCTTGTCCATTGGGGTGCGCCTGGAAGGCCAGGTGCAGGTATTCATGAGCCAGGTCGAGGCGGTCCTGCTGGGAGTACAGGCCGCGCACGTAGATGCGCTGGCGTTCGCGGTCGACGTAGGGCCGACCACTGCTCAGGCGGCACACGGCGAAGGACTGCAGTTCCTCATAGCCCGCCTCGGTTTCCAGGCGCGGGCGCCAGTTGCGGCGCTGCGCCGTCAACCAGCGCTCGGCCTCAGGCAGTGGCTGGCAGGCGGCAGTCGGGTTGCTCCAGCGGCTGAGGCTGGTGCGTGGGAAGGCGCGGGCAAGGATCGCGTCATAGCGCAGGCCCTTGGCGGCCTGCTCCTGGGCGTTGCGCCAGGACAGCTTCGACTGCCCCGCCTCGTCCGAGTGGTAGGTGACGGTGCCGCCAGCCAGCACCAGATCAGCCGTCCAGGCCGCTATGCCACGCGCCGCCTCGCTGGCCGGACGCGGCGCCACACGCTGGCGCTGGCTGCTGTCGTCGATGCTCAGGCAGTCTCCGCGCGGGGCGCCGTTCTGCAACAGATAAGTGCGAATGGTCACCGCCAGCGCCTTGGCCGCTTCCGGCGGCGTAGCGGAGGCCTCGCGGTCGAGCACGCGAGCGACGTATTCCTCGCGGGACAGGCGCGCAGTCAGACGCAGGCCTTTGGCGCCGCGCTCCAGGAACAGATCGCCGCTACTGTTCACATCCAGTCGAACGCCATTGGCGAACACCACATTCTGCCGGCCCGCCAGCAGCCCCTCGGCGGCGGGTTGATTACGTGGGTCGTAGACCTCTTTGAGCGGGTAGCGGCTGAACAGGCCGACCTCGACACATCGCCCCGGATCGCTGGGCCACGGCGCCGGCAGCGCGGCACCAATGGCATTGCCGTACTTGGCCAGCACCGTCTTGCTGGTACCCGGCCCGCGCGCCCAGAGCGGCGTGCCGTCGACCAGCCAACCGGCAAAGCCGCCCTCGCGCCGACCGCCTTCATCCCAACTCCAGGTTTTCACCCGCAGGCGTCCTCCCAAAGCGGCAGGAGCGCGGCCCTCGTCGGCGGCCAGGCTGACGTCGAGCAGCACCTTGCGCGCCTGCTCCTGGGCCGGCAGGTGTTGCAGCTGATCGAGCAGTTCGGCGACCGGCACTTCGGTCTGTGGCGCCAGCTTGTCCAACTGGGCGATCCAGGCCGGCGCGTGGCGCGCCTGCCAGTACTGGCGCCAGACCGAACCATTGATGCCCAGACGCTGCGGCTGGAAGTACAGGCCGCAGGACTTCACCAGCGCGGCGTCGCGCTCGATGCTCTGCCCTGCCGAGCAGCAATAGACCTCTTCCTTGCTTTCGCCCCGGCACGAGTAGGCCGGTTCCTGCTGGCCTGTGTCGTTCAGCCAGGCATAGACGAACAGTTTCCACAGGCTGCCCAGCGGCGCGTGCAGGTCCGCCGGCAGCGGCTGGCGGTCGAGCACCTGCTGCGGCCCGAGCCGCAGCAGTTCGTCGCCCTGCGCGGTGCGCCAGGCCAACTGCGCCTGCTCTTGCGAGCCGGGCGCCGCAAGGGCACTCAGCGGCAACAGCAGGATCAGCCCGGCCAGACGCGCGCGCATCGATTACTGAACCTTGATCTTCGCCAGGGCCGGCTGCTGCTCCAGCGCCTGCTCCTGCGGCGCATAGAGGCGCTGGTAGCGAGCCGGCGGCAGGACGAACTCGCCCTTCTGCGAGAAACGAACCAGATGGCGGAAACGCAGTTCGCCGCCGAGGGTGTCCACCGGCACGCCGTAGAACAGGTCACCCGGCTCGTTGCGTGCGCGCTCCAGGCTGGTCGCCTCGACGCCGCCCAGGCCGCTGATCTGCAAGCCCCAGGTGGTGCGCTCGACGTCTGCGCCCGGCGGCAGTGGCACTTCCAGCATGCCGTAGCGCAAGGCTTGCGCCTGCTCGGTGGTCAGGGTCACTTCGTCCAGGTACAGCTCGTCGCTGGACAGCGGCTTGTCACCCAGTTCCTCGGCGCTGAAGGCGAAGGCGTCCTCGCCCGGCACCAGGCGCAGCAGGCGGCGCTTGATGGTCACCGGCAGCTGGCTGGCCGGCGCTTCGGCGCTGCGGAAGGTCACGGAAGCGTTGAGCGAACGCGAAGGCGCGGTGCTCAGGTCCAGCTGCGCTGGCACGTCCTTGCCCTGCCATTGCCAGAAGGCTTCGCCGGTGGTGCTGTGGCTTTCCTTCCAGTCCGCGACCGGCTTGGGCAGCTCGGCAGCCGGGGCATCGGCCACGGCGCGCTGCATCCAGGTCAGTGCCAGGGCGCGTTCGACGGTGGATTGCTGCGGCGCCAGGCTTTGCAGCAGGGCGCGGGCACGGCTGGCATCGACGGTACCGATGTAGAGCTGTACGGCACGGGCGAACGGCTGGTCGCTGGTATTCAGCCTCAGGCGCGCGCCATCCAGTTGCCTGGCGAACCCGGACGGCAGCGCAACCTTGTTCTGCTCGGCCAGGCTGGCCGTCAGCACGCGGGCCACGGCCAGGCCCAGCTCGGAGTCCGGCTGGCCCATGACCAGGCTGTCGTCGCTGTCGAAGTCGTTCACCGACTTCGCCGCCTCGCCGTTGCCGGCGTTCTCCAGGTCAGTGAGCAGGCCACTGACCAGGGTCTGCACCGGCAACTTCATGTCGCGGGCGAAGGCCAGGATCAGCGCGCGCTGCAGCAGCGGCGTGGCGCTGGCGCGTGCGGAGTACAGCTCCAGTACGCGCTGCCAGTGGTCCGGCGGCAGCTGGATTTCCAGTGCGCGGCTGGCGTGCCAGTCGGCGTAATAGGCATAGGCGGTGAGGAAGGCGTCGTAGTCTTCGCCGCCCCACCAGGTGAAGTAGGCGTCCGGGCCGGCCATCTGCACCAAGCGCAGGCGGCTGGTCTGCATGATCAGCCGCAGGCGGTCGCGCACGCGCGGCTCACCGTTGGCCAGCATCGGGTAGGCCACACTCAGCGGCAGCAATTGGCTGGCGGTCTGCTCGACGCCACCCCAGGGGTAGTCGAGCAGCGAGTCGAGATTGCCGCGCAGCAGGGCCTGGGCGCTGTCATCCAGGCGTAGGCTGACGTCGCGGGCGTCCGCCGGCAGCTGCAGCGGAGTGTTCTGCGCGTTGACCTGCAGCGGCCTGGACTGCAGCACCTGCCAGCTGTCCGCCACGAGGCTGAAGTGCACGCCGAGGCTATCGCGCACCTGGCCGTCCTGGCGCAGTTCGACGCTCCAGTCGCCATCGCTGAGCGGCTGTTGCGGCAGGGCGATGTAGTTGACGCCACGCTTGAGGTCCAGCGCCTGGGTCTTCTCCGCGCCATTGGCGCGGATCAGCAGCTCGGCCTGGGTGTCCTGCTCGCCCTGGTTGAAGACGAACAGGCCCAGGTCCGGCGCATCGCCCGTGCGGAAGCGTTTCGGGCCACTCCACTTCAGGTAAAGCGGCTTCTCGGAGCGAATGAACTGCTTCTTCTGGCCGACCTGCCCCTGGTCATCCATGGCGCGGGCGGTGATACGCCAGCGGGTCAGGGAGTCGGGCATGCGGAACTTGAACTGGGCCTTGCCGTTGGCGTCGGTGACCAGCTCCGGCTCCCAGGCGGCGGTGTCGACTTCCTCGCGACGCGGCCGCTCCAGCACCTTCACGCCACGCTCGCTACGGTTGGCGCGACCGGGCGCGCTGGGCGTGCCGGGCAGTGCCACGTCGTAGCTGATGAACGCAAGGCTGGCACTGGTGCGCACGTTGTTGCGGCGCGGGTGGTAGAAGAACTGGTCGATACCCGGAGCGATCTCCGGCTGCAGTGCGTAGATCATCTCGTCCACCACACTCACGGTGAGGTGACTGGAGACAGGCTTGCCGGCGTAGGCGGTGTCGAGGTTGACGGTGACCGTCTCGCCCGGCTCGTAGCGTTCCTTGTCGGTGCTGACGGCGATCTCCACCTGCGGCACGGCGACCTTGATGCCGGCGTTCTGGAAGCTGTAGTCGCCGCTGCGGGTGTAGAGCACGGAGAAGGTGAGGTTCGGCGAGAACTCGGCCGTCACCGGAATGCGGGCGCGGTACTGGGTCGGGTTGAGCTTTTCCAGCTTCAGCCAGTCGCCGCCCTTGGACAGCAGCGCGGTGGCCTCGACCTTGTCGCGCTCCAGCGACAACAGCGCGTCATCCACGGGTTCGGGGAAGGTGATCAGCGCCAGCGCTTCTTCACCGGCCTGGTACTCGGCCTTGTCGAGGACGATTTCCACGGTGCCCGGGACAGCCTTTACGCCATCGCCGCTGACCGAGTGGCCGGTTCCGCCGAGCAGTTGACCGGCCTTGTCGCGCAGCTCGACGCTGTAGGTGCCGGGCTTGTCGAAGGTAATGGCGAACTTGCCGCCTTCGACTGCGCCGTCGCCGCTGCTGCGGTCTTCCAGACGTAGCCAGCGGTAGGCGGTGGGCTGGATCTGGGTTTGCTGTTCGGCGGCGTAGCTGAACTCGACCTTGTCACCGGCGGCGCTGAAGCGCTGCGGCGCGCTCACGCGGTAACGCGCGGCGCCACGTTCGATGAGGATTTCCTTGCTGGTTTTCACCCGGTACGCGGCGCCATCACTGGCGAACACGGTGAGCATGTAGCGGCTGGGCTTCTCCGCCGCCGGCAGGTCCAGCGCGGCGCGGCCCTGGGCGTCGGTGGTGATCTGTGCGCTGGTCAGCTCCACGGGGAACTGGCCGAGGTACTGCAGTTCGTTGTCCACCATGGACAGCTGCTGCGCGCGCAGGCTCAGCTCCAGGCGGGCATTGGCCACCGGCTTGCCGTCCGGGTAGAGCAGGATCAGGTTGCCCTTCACCGGCTCGCCGGTCTTGAAGTCCGGCTTGGCCAGGTCGAGGGAAATCTCGAAATGCGGCTTGATGTACTCGGCGACGCGGAAGGCGCTGCTGTAGGTCTGGTCGCGGTAGTCGAAGCGCAGCTCGTAGCCGCCGGCGACGGCGTTGGCCGGCAGCTGGAAGCGGCCGTTGGTGCCGCTCCTGGCGTCGTACTTGAGGTCGAGGGTCTGCAGCGTGGTGCCGGCGGCATCGATCACCGACAGGCGCAGCGGCGCGCTCTGCGGCGACTGCGATTCACGGGAGTTCTTGAACTCGCGGCCGACGATCTTCAGCGACACCCAGTCGCCCGGACGGTACAGCGGGCGGTCGGTGAAGGCGTAGAGCTTGGTGTCGTAGATTTCGCTGTCGTAATAGAAGTTCTCGGAGACGAAGACGCCGCCCTCCTCGTCCTCGCCGATCACGAAGGAGCGCTCGGGACTGACGTGCTGCAGGCGCAGCAGGCCGTCGGCATCGCTGCTGCCGCTGCTCATCACACCCAGGCCATCGGTCCACAGCACCTTGGCGCCACCGACCGGGGTGCCTTCATGCTTGCGTGCGGTCCACACCAGTAGCTCATTGCCGGCGATCTTGCTCACCGCAACGCTGTTGGAGACGAACACCACCGTGGTCGCACGGTACTTGCCGACCAGTGCTTCCACCAGGTACAGGCCGGGCTTGAGCTTGCCCAGCGGCACGTAGACGTTGCCCGGTGCGACGTTGATGAACTCGCTGGAAGAACCGGCGAGGCTGACTTCCTTCGGCGGCTGGATCGGCTTGGCGTCCCACAATGGATAGCGGAACTGACTGACCATCGGCAGGCCGGGAATCGGCGCGTACTGCGGCTGCGCGTCATAAGGCGTCGGCGCGCGCATGGCATTGCCCATCTTCAGCTCGGGCACCACCTCGGTGACCTGCTGGCGCGACTCGTAGGAGAAGGTCCGCTGCATCACCCGACGCGACTTGCGGTACCAGTTGTCCCACAGGTAAGCCAGGGTGTTGGACAGGCCCTCGCCCTTGAACTGCCCCTCGGACAGCACGCGGTGCAGGTTCTTCTGACGCTTGAGGAAGTCCAGCGGCTGGTCGATGCGGTAGACGCGGATGTCCGCGCCACCGTAGGGCTCCATGCGATAGCGGCGGTAGTCGCGACCGGGCGCCTCCAGGCGCACCTTGGCCACCTCGTCGGAAGCGAAGCTGGTGTCGGCGAGCAGAAAGAACGACTCGCCGGCCATGGGCGTGTAGCCGCTCGCCGGAACGTCGTCGTCCGCCTGCACGATCGTGGGCGCGGCGGCGAACAGGCCGGCGCACACCAGGGCAGCGGCAATGCCGCGCAGCGCGTTCATCGGGTCAGGAAGGACAAGCGATAGACGCCGATAAAGTTGGGATTGGATTCGTCGGGTATCCATCGGGTGTCCTTCCATGTCATGAGTTGTTGCAGGCTGACCGAGCGCATGCCGTTATCGGTCGCCGTACGAGTGCCGGTGTGATAAGCGATGTCGCGGCCCATCCAGATCATCAGATGCTGGTCATCGCCCTGGTCGAAGAACATCAGGTCGCCGGGGCGCGCCTGGTTGAGGTCGCGGCCAACGAGCTGGCTGTTGTATTGAATGAGTTTGATCGCGTTGACGTAGGGGCCGGTCTTGCCGCCGCCCTGCTGCCAGGTCTGCGCGAGATTGCGCTGCGCGTCGGACAGCTCCAGCTCCGGCGGCAGGTAGCGGTTGGACATGCCGTTGGCGCGCAGCCACTTGGCGTCGTGCACCTTCAGCGCCTCGTTGGCGGCGAAGCGCACGAGACCCGCGCAGTCCTGCTGGTACCAGCGCGGGTTCGGCCCGCGGCGCAGCTGCTCCTCGGCGATGCGCACGAACCAGGCGCGGAACACCTGGGTCTGCTGCGCATCCAGCGCCGGCTCCGTTGCGTGCGCCAGCGTGGCGACAAGCAGACTGGCCAGCAGCATGAGGGGTTTGCGGATCACAGTGCCTTCCATTCCAGCGGCAACCACTCCCACTCACCGCTGGGCTCGCTGCCAGCCGGCAGGGTCAGGGCGTAGGAGCCGTTGCCGGCGAGAGTCTTCAGGCGCGGCAGGAGCAGCGTGTCGGCGGCGTTGCGGAATACCGGCTCGATGTCCTGCGGCAGGCTGTCCAGGGTCTCGCGCTGGAGCAGTGCGGACAGCGTCTTGGGCGCCAGGTACGCGGGCACCAGGGCGTCCTTGGGCAGCACGTCGGCCAGCGGCGGATAGCGCTTGGCCAGGGTGTTGCGGGCCTTGTCGAGCAGCTTGTCGTCGATGGAGAACAGCAGGGTATTGCCATCGCGCAGCAGGCTGACGCGGAAGAAGCCGTTGCCACTGACCTGATCGGGATTCTCCGCCTCACTGGCCGGGTACTGGCCGAAGCGTGAGCTGACCTGACGCTGCCACAGGCGACCTTCGCCCTCGGCACGGCTTTCAACCTCGAAGGCGCCGGCTTCCACATTGGCCTCGTAGGCGCCGATCATGCTGCCGAACAGCTTGCCCAGTTGCTCGTCCAGCTCAGGGCTGGCGGGCGCGTCGAGCTTCACCGCGAGCAGCGGTGAGTGCAGGCGCGAATCCGGGTACCAGCACAGGCCGGCAGCGCCGGAGAGGTGCTCGGAGAAGGCTGCGGCCATCTTCTGCTCGGCGCCCAGCTTCACCAGCATGTTGTCGTACAGGCCCGGCGTGACCGGCAGCGCGACGCAGGCGCTGGCGCCCATGGGCATGGCCTGCCAGACAGGGGTGAAGTCCAGGTCCGGCTGGCGGGCGACTTCATTGAGTGCCAGGTAGCTGTGCCAGCCGTCCTTGCCCTGCTCGAAGCGCACGCCGGAGAAGGTCGGGATAAGGCGCTGGTAGCCCATGGCGATGACGCCTGCACCCAGGGTGATGCGCTGTTTCAGCTCGCCGCGCGGCTCCAGGGCGAAGTCCTTGGCGAACAGCGGCTCGCCTTCCAGCGCGGTGCCCAGGTCCTTGGCGACGGCGGCATCGGGCTCGCCCAGGTTGTCGTAATCCGGGTTGGGGAAGAGCATTTTCGGGTTCGACAGAACCAGCATCTGCTCGCCACGGGAGACGAACAGCAGGGTCTTCTCGGCGCCATAGCGCAGGCTGTAGACCGGCGTGGCGCTGCCCTTCACCTGGATTTCCGCGACCTTCTTCAGCTGGCTGTCATCGGCCGCTATCCTGGCCAGCGGCTCCAGCACCCTGGCCAGGCCGCCGCGCTTGAGCACCACCATGAAGTCGCGCAGACGGCCATCGGCACCGCGCCACAAGGCGACCTGGGCCGGCTGGTCGAGCAGTTCCTCGATCACGCTGTCCTTCAGGGTCAGGTCGTGTTCGTAGACGATGCGCCGCAGGGTACCGGTCAGGCCCAGGCGGTCGGCGTTGTTCTCGTAGTAGAAGACGAAGTCTTCGGTGAGCACGTCGCGCAGCAGCGGCACTTCCAGCACGGCCTTGGGCAACTGGCTGAGGGAGGCACTCTCGATCAGCGCGTCGGGGCGCTTGAGGTCTCGGACCACTTCGGGGCTTTCCGGTGCTTCCAGGGTGCCCACCGGCGCCGAGTGGAAGGCCGGGATCAGGCCGAAGGCCAGGGCCAGGCCGCCGGCGACCAGCGCGGCGGCGAGCGCGCCGATGGCGATCAGCGGACCACGGCCAGGGGCCTGGGCCGGGGTCGGCGTGGGGGTGCTGTCTGGGCTGCTGGAGGGCGTATTGTCGCTCATGGATCGCTTGTCCCGTGTCATCCCTGCGAGGGGCGAATTCAGTAGTTGAAGGTCTTCACCAGCACCAGATCACCGATGGTGCGCATCGGCACCACGAAGGTCTCGCGCTTCTCGTTGACGGTATTTTCGTTGAACACCAGGTTGATCTCGGCGGTGATCACGTCCTGCTCGTGGTTACCCTCCTGGAAGTTGTAACCCTGGCTGGCGTTGTAGTTGCCCCAGTAGTTCACGTAGACCAGGTAGGTACCGTGCAACGGCGCGGCCATGGTGAACATTTCCGGGCCGGGACCGTCGACGCCATCGGGGTCGAGGCCGCCGCCGTTGCTCAGGCGCGGCCGCGCCCAGAAGGCATGCTGGCCGTCGGGCGTGACGATATGCAGGTCGAGCTCGGCCTTGGGGTCGTTCCAGCCCAGCGCCAGGCGCAGGCGCGGCGCGACCCGGTGGTTGTTGGCTTCGTAGAACTGGATGCGCTTGAGGGATTTGCCCTCGGCGCTGGCCACCTCGACGCTGTTGCTGCCGGCGCCGAAGTTGTACGGACGGACGAACTTGCCTTCGCCGTCGGTATAGAGAGGGAGCGGGTTGCCGTTGACCACCAGGCGCTGGGCGCGGTCGACACCGGCCACTTCGCGCAGATGGCCTTCGATCAGGCTGCGGCCACGGGAACCGCCCCGGTCGATGGGCGGCGTGGGATAGGCCACACGGGGCACGCTGGGATCATCGGTCAGGCCCGAATAGCGCCAGCCGGCGGCAGGGCTGGAGAGGTCCGCACCCGGCTCGGCAGCGACCGTCGCAGCCAGGAGACTGGCTGACAGAAAAAAGACGGCACGAACCATCCGACGCGTGAGCTGCATGAACATTCCTTGATCGTGCATAGCGGGGGGAGCCAAATGTAACCGGTCTTGTCGACGCGCGGAACGGCGTTCGCGCGGCGTTGCGACTCAGGGCGATCTTTCGGAAATTTCCTACAAACTGAATAGCCTTTTGCGCAACACCCATTGGAAGAATCTCGACTTCCCCCGAGTCACATCCAGCCGCCCCACTGCAGGACGAAGATGCCGATGTTGGTCGTCAGCGCCGCCACCAGGGTAGTGATGACGATGATCGACGCCGCCAGTTCGTGGTTGCCGTTGGCCGCACGGGCCATGACATAGCTGGCCGCTGCCGTGGGGCTGGCGAAATAGAGGAACAGCACGCCCAGTTCGGCGCCGCGGAAGCCCAATGCCCAGGCGACGGAGGTGCAGATCAGCGGCAGCCAGACCATCTTCATCAGGCTCGCGCTGATCGCCAGCCCGCCGCTTTCGCGCAACGAGGCCAGCGACAGGGTGCCGCCGATACACACCAGCGCCAGCGGCAGGGTCATCTGGGCGAAGTAGTCAGCGGAGGTCAGCAGCCACTTCGGCAGGCCGATACCGAACCAGGAGAACGGCAGCGCCGCCAATACGCTGATGATCAGCGGATTGCAGATGACATTGCGGGCGATGCTCAGCGGGTCGGACTTCATGCTCGGGCTGTAGATCGCCAGCACCACCGAGGACAGCGTGTTGTAGCAGAGGATCACCAGCGCAGCGAGGACCGAGCCCAGCGCCAGGCCGTGGTCGCCATAGAGGCTGGTGGCCAGCGCCAGACCGATGATGCCGTTGTTGCCCCGGAACGAGCCCTGCACATAGACGCCGCGCTCCTCGCGCGGCACCCGCCAGGCCGCCCAGCCCCAGGCCAGCAAGAAGCCCACCAGGGTCGCCGCGCAGAAGTACAGCAGCACTTCCGGGCGCGCCGCACTGTGCAGGTCGGAGTGGTAGATGCCGAGGAACAGCATCGCCGGCATGGTGGCGTTGAACACCAGCGCCGACGCCGTCTGGATGAATTCCGGGTTGATCGCCCCCACGCGGCGCAGCAGCACTCCGAGGAACAGCATGGCGAAGACCGGGGCGGTGATGCTGAAGGTCTGGAGCAGAAGTGCGAGCATGGGGCGGGAGGGTCTGGGCGGTGGGGGCGACAATCATAGCAAGCTAAGTACCCACCGCGCCGGGGCAAATCAGGCTTCGGCTTCCTCTTCGCGCACCGGAGCCGGCAGTTCCAGCGGCCTGGGAGATTCGCCGTCGGCCAGGCGGGTCAGCTTGCCGTCCACGGTGGCGCCGTTTTCCATGCTCAGCTGACGGTACTGGATGTTACCGACCACCCGCGCGTTGGAGTGCAGTTCCAGCAGGTGCTCGACATAGAGGTCGCCGATGATGGTGCCGTCGATCAGCGCGTCGTAGCTGCTGACGTTGCCTTCGATCCGCCCTTCCGCACTGAGCGCCAGCAGGCTGGCTGCGCCGGGCTTGTGGCAGACGTTGCCCTTCACCGTGCCGAGGATCTTCAGGCCGTCCTGGAACTGCATGTCGCCGACCAGATCGACATTGCCCGAAAGCAGGCTGGAGAACTTGTCCACCGACACCTGCGGGCCCTTCTTCTTGCTGTTGCTGAACATCGCAATTCCTCGCGCGTACTACTTGCCAGGTTTCTGCTGGCGGAAGAAGGCCAGCTCGGTCTTGAGTTTCTTGATTTCGGCGGACATCGCGTCGATCCGCAGCATCAACTGCTCGCGGTTGGCGCGCTCCTCTTCGGCTTGCAGGCGCTTTTCATCCAGCGCCTGCGTCAGCTCGGCGTTCTGCGTTTCGAGCGTATCGATGCGCTCGCGTACCTGGCCGTCGTCACGGGCACGCAGTTGCCAGCCACCCAGTGCGAGGGCTGCCAGCACGATTAGCACCAACGCCGTCCAGCCCAGCCAGGCGAAGCCACGGGGAACGTGGGGGCGGTGCTCGGCGCGCAGCAGCTGGCGAGTGGAAGGCCGTTTAGTCCGTGGCCAGGCCATCGCTGTCGATCTCCATGCCGCCCAGGGAAAGGAAGTTCTGCGGGTCGACGAATTCGCCGTGGTAGAGCACTTCGAAGTGCAGGTGCGGGCCGGTGGAACGCCCTGTGGAGCCGACTTTGGCGATTTCCTGGCCTGGCAGAACGACGTCGCCGACCTTCACCAACAGCTTGGAAGCGTGGGCATAGCGGGTCACCAGGCCATTGCCATGGTCGATCTCCACGCGATTGCCATAGGATGCGTGGCGGCCGGAAACGATCACCCGGCCACCGGCGGCGGCATGGATGGGGCTGCCGATGGGCGCCGAGAAGTCCTGGCCGGAATGGAACGCCAAGTGGCGGTTGAACGGATCGACGCGATTGCCGAAGGGCGAACCCAGGCGCGCCTGCTCCATCGGGCGGCGCGCGGGAATGGCCATGAAATCGGCGTTGCGCCGGGCCACCTGATCCATCAGCAGGTCGAAGACCCGGCGCAGGCACTTGGCCGATTGCTCGTTGCGCTCGAGGTCGGCGGCCGATGCGGGCAGCGGGTCGACGCAGGCCCGAGGCGGCAGCAGGATGCCACCTTCGTTGCGGGTGGAACCTGACTTGCTCTTGGGGGTGGGCACCAGCTCGGGGTCGACCCTGGACAGCTTGCGGGCGATTTCCTCATGGCTGTCGACAGCCTTGAGCAGGTAGTCCGCATCCTTTTCCAGGACCTGCAGGCGGCCGGTCAGCTCGCCGATGCGCTCGGCGGCAAAACGCTCGCCGGACTCATCCGGCGCTTCGTCGGCCTGCGCCACCGGCACCATCACCGGCTCGGTCTGGCCCCGCCCGAGCCACAGCCCGCCAGCGAAGGCGACCGTGGCGAGGACCAGCGATAGACAGGCGGCGCCCAGCACATACCGGCGCGTGTCGACCAGGCGCAGGTCCGAGCGGGTCAGGGCTTGCCGTGAGGGGGAAAGGGATTTCATGGCGGTACCGTTGGAATGCATTCGGCCCGGCGGATGGCCGCCGGGGGTGCACAGGGTACCTGTTCTTGAAAACTTCGCAGCGGCTAAACACTGAAAAATGTAAATAAATAAGAAGAAATCATCCCGTCTGAGAAGACTTTCAGATGTTTCCCACTAACACGATCACATTAATCCAGTGAATCAAACTGCCACTACGCCGGCAAAACGGACTCGATCTCCTGCAAACGATGCTCTTCCAGACGCAGTTGGCGCGGGTGGAAGCGCTTCAGGCTGACCCGGTGACCAATGCTGACCAGGGTCACGTCCGGCAATTGGTCAAGCAGCACCTGATAGAGCGCGGCCTCGTCGGTTTCATCCAGCGCGGAGGTGGCTTCGTCGAGGAACAGCCACTGCGGTGCATAGAGCAGCGCGCGGGCGATGGCCAGGCGCTGCTGCTCGCCCGGGGAGAGCACGCGCTGCCAGTGATCGGCGTCCTCCAGACGCGGCACCAGAGAATCCAGGCGGCACAGGTGCAGCACCTGCTTCAACTGCTCGGGGGCATGGCGATCACCTGACTCCGGATAACAGAGCGCCTCGGCCAGAGTGCCGATGGGCAGGTAGGGTTTCTGCGGGACGAACAGGCTGCGTGCGTCGGGCATCTGCACCACGCCGCTGCCGTAGCGCCACAGGCCACTCATGGCGCGCAACAGGGTGCTTTTGCCGCCTCCGGAAGGGCCGCCGATCAGCACGTGCTCGCCGGGGTTCAGCTCCAGACTGGTGGGCTGCAGCAGTTCGCGGCTGTTGCCCAGGCTCAGGGTGAGGTTGTGCAGTTGCAGGTTGTCACCGGTCTTGCGCACGTCGATGTTGGCAGACTCGTGTGCCGTCTCGTCCATGGTCTCGCGGAAGCTCAGCAGACGGTCGCAGGTGGCGCGCCAGCTGGCGAGGCTGGCATAAGCGTCGATGAACCAGCTCAGGCCGTCCTGCACGTTGCCGAAGGCGGAGTTGATCTGCATGAGTTCGCCCAGCTGGATCTGCCCGGAGAAATAGCGCGGTGCGGCGACGATGAAGGGGAACACGGTGGCGATCTGGGCATAACCGGAGCTGAAGAAGGTCAGGCGTTTCTGCACCTTCATCAGCTCCCAGAAGTTGCCCCAGACATTGCGGAAGCGCCCCATCAACCGGTTGCTTTCGTTGGCCTCGCCGTTGTACAGGGCGATGCTCTCGGCGTTCTCGCGCACCCGCACCAGGCCGAAACGCAGATCCGCCTCGTAGCGTTGCTGGCGATTGTTCAGGCCGATCAGGCGGCGTGCGATGAGGTGGGTCAGCCAGCTGCCGACCGCAGCGTAGAGCAGGGCCGCCCAGAACATGTAACCGGGGATGTTGATGCCGAAGAGTTCGATGCTGCCGGACACGCCCCAGAGAATGACCGAGAAGGACACCAGGCTGACGATGTTGCGGATCAGCCCCAGACCAAGGGTCAGGGTGGTGTCGGTGAAGCTGTTGAGATCTTCGGAAAGACGCTGGTCGGGGTTGTCGGTGTGCCCGCGCTGCTCCAGGCGGTAGTAGTTCTTGTCGCCCAGCCAGGCGGCGAAGTGCTTCTCCGTGAGCCAGCGGCGCCAGCGGATGGTGAGCATCTGCGTGAGATACAGCCGGTACACCGCCGTGAGGATGAACACTGCGGCGATGCCGCAGAACATCAGCATCAGGTGGATGAAGCTCTTCAGGTCCTTGTTCTGCAGGGCGTTGTAGAAGTCGCGGTACCAGCTGTTGAGCCAGACGCTGAGGGCCACGCCGATCAGCGACAGCGCGATCACCACGATCAGCAGCAGCCAGGCCATGCCCTTCTCTTCGCTGCGCCAGTAGGGCGCGGTGAGCTGCCAGACTCGGTGGAAGAAGCGGCTGCGAACGGCGTCGTTCGCGGCCCGGTATTCGGCGCTGTCGGTCATGGGGTCGGCTCGCACGGCTGGAAATAAAAAGGAGCGCTCATTGGCGCTCCTTTGTCTTATTGATCGCTTAACGCCTCACCGGGCGTTTCTGCAGCTTACGTTGCAATGTGCGCCGGTGCATACCCAGCGCTCGGGCGGTCGCGGAGATGTTGCCGTCATGTTCGGCAAGCACGCGCTGGATATGTTCCCACTGCAGGCGGTCGACCGACATGGGGTTTTCCGGCACCAGGGATTCCAGGTCGGCATGTTGCGACAACAGCGCGGTGAGTACGTCGTCGGCATCGGCCGGCTTGCACAGGTAGTTGGTGGCGCCGCGCTTGATGGCCTCCACCGCGGTGGCGATGCTGGAATAGCCGGTGAGGATCACCACGCGCATCTCGGCATCGAGCTCGAGCAGCTTGGGCAGCAGCACCAGGCCGGAGTCGCCGTCCATCTTCAGGTCCAGCACGGCGTAGTCGGGCAGATCTTCCTTGGCCATGGCCAGGCCTTCCTCGGCGGAGCCGGCGACCGACACCCGCAACCCGCGACGGGTCATGGCGCGGGCCATGACGCGGGTAAAGGTGGCATCGTCGTCCACCAGCAGCAGGTGGGGCTGCTCTTCGCCTTCGAACAGGATCTCTTCGCTCATGGTACTTCCTCGCGGGCGCGGCTCTCAGGCCACGCCATAGCTTCTGGGCAGACGCAACTCGGTCAGAGTGCCGCCATCTTCATGGTTATACAACTTCACCGTTCCACCCGCGCGGGTCACGCTGGCCTGACTGAGGAACAACCCCAGGCCAAAGCCCTTGCCCTTGGTGGTGAAGAACGGCTTGCCGAGCTGTTCGGCAATGGCCAGCGGCACGCCCGGGCCCTGGTCGCGGATGCTCAGGCAGATTTCTCCGGCATCCCAGTCCAGGCGGATGTCCAGATCGTCCGGACAGGCGTCCGTCGCATTATTCAGAAGATTCAGCAGCGCCTGACTCAAGTCGGTCGGCGGCGTCATCCGCGGCGCTTTGCCCTTGCCCAGCGTCTGGTAGCGATAGCTCGCCTCGGGGCGCATCAGGTGCCAGCGACGCAGCACCGACTCGACCCATTCGTTGGCGCCCTGCTCTTCCACCGCCTGGCGACGATCCGCCTCGGCGGCGCGTACCAGGTGCTGAAGAGTGGTCTTGCAGAGCTTGACCTGCTCCTGCAGCAGGGCGAGATCTTCCTGCAACATCGGCTGGTCCGCATTGGTCTGGCGCAACTCCTTGAGCAATACGCTCATGGTCGCCAGCGGCGTGCCCAGCTCATGGGCAGCGCCGGCGGCCTGGGTGGCAACGGCCAGCAGCTGCTGGTCGCGCATGCCTTCCTCGCGGCGTTGCGCCTGCAGTTGCTCCTGCCGGCGTAGCGACTCGGACATGCGGGCGACGAAGAAGGTAATCAGCGCGGCGGCCAGTGCGAAGCTCAGCCACATGCCGTAGATCAGCAGGTTGTCGCGCTGCCCGGCAGCCATCTCCAGCGGGTGGAACCACACCAGCAGCACCGTGTAGCTGGCCAGCGCAAGGCCGGCCAGGGCGATGGTGTACAGCCACGGCAAGGTCGCTGCGGCGATGGTCAGCGGCACCAGGTAATAGGAGACGAAGGGGTTGCTCGAACCGCCCGAGTAATAGAGCAGCACGCTGTGGATGACCAGGTCGCAGGCGAGCTGGACGGCGTACTCGAGCTCGGTGACCGGCCACGGACCGCGCAGGCGCAGCGCAGTACCCAGGCACAGCACGAGGGAGACGCCGATGGTCACGCCGAGCGCCAGCCAGGGCAGCTGGATCAGCTGGGCCTTGTAGGCGAGCCCGACGGAACCGGCCTGGGCGGCAAGGACGAGAATACGGATGAGCGTCAGATGCAGAAGGTTCTGACGACTGGCGGACAGCTGGAAAACCGGTGGGCGCATGGTGAATTCCGGAATTTGCGCGAGTATAGCCAAGAGCCCCCTCCCCTTAATGCGGCATAGCGCCACAGCATACTCCAGCGCGCCCTGTGACGGCCGCCCCAGCCCGAAACAATTGGTGACATCGGTCATTAACCCGAATCCGAACCCTTCCTCGTCAAAGGGTCTGACAGTTCTCGCCACTGCCTCTACTAAGCTGTGGCCCGGACATTTTCTGGAGCAAGGAGTCATCCATGTCTGTACTGAAGAAACCCTTCACCGCCATCGCCGCCGCCATCGCCCTGTGCGCCACCAGCCTGGGAGCCCTGGCAGACGAACCTCGCTACAACCAGGTTTCGCTGCGCGCCGAGGTCAGCCAGGAAGTCGCCCACGACCTGATGCACGTGACCCTGTTCAGCGAAGGCCAGGGCACCGACCCGGCCAAGCTCGCCGCCGAGACCACCACCGCGATGAACGCGGCGGTCGAGCAGGCCCGCAAGGTGAAAGGCGTGACTGTCAGCCTGGGCAGCCGCAGCAGCTACCCGGTGTATGACGACAAGGGACAGAAGATCACCGCCTGGCGCGAGCGCGCGGAAATCCGCCTGGAAAGCACCGACTTCGCCGCCCTCTCCCAGCTCAGTGCCGACCTGCTGGGCAAGCTGAAGATGGGCAGCATGAACTTCAGCATCGCCGACGCCACCCGCGCGAAGAATGAGGACGCGATGATGAAAGGCGCCGTGGATGCCTTCAAGGCCCGCGCCCAGGTCCTCACCGACGCGCTCGGCGGCAAGGGTTACAAGCTGGTCAGCCTCAGCCTGAACACCTCCGGCGCGCCGCACCCCATGCCGGTGATGCGCATGGCGGCGATGAAGGCCGATAGCTACGGCGGCGCCCCAGCGCAGGAAATCGAAGCCGGCACCAGCCAGGTCACCGTCAGCGCCGATGGCACGATCGAGGTGCAGATGCCGTAACACCTACGCTCTCCTCCAGCGCGGCGCCTCCTTCGGACCGGGGCGCCGCCACCCGACCGCGCGGTTCCCATTGTCGAAATTGCGACATTCCCTTGCACCCGCGTCACAACTTCTACACTCACCCCGGTCGACCGCTTGCGCCCGGCATGTGCCGTGCATAGCTTCACGCAACGCAGCTCACGAGGCTGCCCCTCGATGACAACCAGAATAAACAGAGGTCCGTATGCGTAAGAACGCCGTCATCCGCTCCATGATTGCCGCTGGGCTGATCGCCAGCGCCCCGCTCGCCCACGCCGCCAACAACCTGGTCTACTGCTCCGAAGGCAGCCCCGCGGGCTTCGACCCCGGCCAGTACACCACCGGCACCGATTTCGACGCCTCGGCCGAGACGGTCTTCAACCGCCTCACCCAGTTCGAGCGCGGCGGCACCCAGGTCATCCCGGGCCTGGCGGAAAAGTGGGAAGTATCCGATGACGGCAAGACCTACACCTTCCACCTGCGTTCCGGCGTGAAGTTCCACACCACCGAGTACTTCAAGCCGACCCGCGAGTTCAACGCCGACGACGTGCTGTTCACCTTCAACCGCATGCTCGACAAGAACCATCCGTTCCGTAAGGCGTACCAGACCGAATTCCCCTACTTCACCGACATGGGCATGGACGCGAACATCGCCAAGGTGGAGAAGGTCGACGACCACACCGTCAAGTTCACCCTCAACGAAGTCGACGCCGCGTTCATCCAGAACCTGGCCATGAGCTTCGCCTCGATCCAGTCCGGCGAATACGCCGACCAGTTGCTCAAGCAGGGCAAGGCCGCCGATATCAACCAGAAGCCGATCGGCACCGGTCCGTTCGTGTTCAGTCGCTACCAGAAGGACGCGATGATCCGCTTCAAGGCCAACCCGGACTACTGGAACAAGGGCGAGGTGAAGATCGACAACCTGATCTTCGCCATCAACACCGACGCCTCGGTGCGCATGCAGAAGCTCAAGGCCAACGAGTGCCAGATCACCCTCTTCCCGCGCCCGGCCGACCTGGAAGCGCTGAAGAAGGATGCGAACCTGAACATGCCGTCGCAGCCAGGCTTCAACCTTGGCTACATCGCCTACAACGTCCTGCACAAGCCGTTCGATAAGCTTGAAGTGCGCGAGGCGCTGGACATGGCGGTGAACAAGAAGGCGATCATCGACGCCGTCTACCAGGGTGCCGGCCAGCTGGCCGTGAACGGCATGCCGCCAACCCAGTGGTCCTACGACGACACCATCAAGGACGCCGGCTACAACCCGGAAAAGGCCAAGGAACTGCTGAAGAAGGCCGGCGTGGCCGAAGGCACCGAGATCACCCTTTGGGCCATGCCGGTGCAGCGCCCCTACAACCCCAACGCCAAGCTGATGGCCGAGATGCTGCAGTCCGACTGGGCCAAGGTCGGTATCAAGGCGAAGATCGTCACCTACGAGTGGGGCGAGTACATCAAGCGCGCCAAGGGCGGCGAGCACGACGCCATGCTGATCGGCTGGAGCGGCGATAACGGTGACCCGGACAACTGGCTGGGTACCCTCTACGGCTGCGACGCCGTGGATGGCAACAACTTCTCCAAGTGGTGCGACCCGGCCTACGACAAGCTGATCAAGGATGCCAAGCGCACCCCCGACCAAGCCAAGCGCACCGAGCTGTACAAGCAGGCCCAGCACATACTCAAGGAGCAGGTGCCGATCACCCCGATCGCCCACTCCACGGTGTACCAACCGATGCGCAAGACGGTGCAGGACTTCAAGATCAGCCCGTTCGCGCTGAACTCGTTCTACGGCGTCAGCGTAGGCAAGTAAGGCCAGCGGCCGCCGGGTGTCCCGGCGGCCCTTTCTTCCGGCAGCCGCCGTGCGCAATGCGCTCATCCGCCTGACCCTCGCCAGCCTGCTCGGCTGCGCGCCGGCATTCGGCCAATCCCTGGTGGTCTGCACCGAGGCCAGCCCGGAAGGGTTCGACATCACCCAGTACACCGCCGCCACCACCGCCGATGCTTCGGCGGAGACCGTCTTCGAGCGCCTGGTGCAGTTCGCCCCCGGCAGCACCCGCGTGGTGCCCGCGCTGGCCCAGAGCTGGGAGATCAGCGACGACGGCCTGCAGTACACCTTCGCCCTGCGCCAGGGCGTGAAATTCCACAGCACCGACTACTTCACCCCGACCCGCGACTTCGACGCCGACGATGTGCTCTGGAGCTTCCAGCGCCAGCTCGACCCGAAACATCCGTGGAACAAGCTGGCCCCGCGCGGCTTCCCCTATGCCGAGGCGATGGGCCTGCCCGGCCTGATCAGCGCGGTGGAAAAGCTTGACGACCACCACGTGCGCTTCACCCTCAGGCACCCCGAGGCGCCCTTCCTTGCCGACCTCGCCATGGGCTTCGCCTCTATCTATTCCGCCGAATACGGCGACCTGCTGCTGGCCGCCGAGAAGGCCGACCAGTTGAACAACCTGCCCATCGGCACCGGGCCCTTCGTCTTCCAGCGCTACCAGAAGGACGCCCAGGTGCGCTTCAACGCCAACCCCGACTACTGGGGCGGCAGGCCGAAGATCGACCGCCTGCTGCTGGCGATCACTCCTGATCCAAACGTGCGTATCCAGAAGGTCAAGGCCGGCGACTGCCAGATCGCCGTCTACCCCAAGCCCACCGACATCCCCGCGCTGCGCCAGGACCCGAAGCTGATGATCGAGGAACTGGACTCGCTGCTGGTCGCCTATGTCGGCATCAATACCCGGCACAAGCCGCTGGACGACGTGCGCGTGCGCCAGGCGATCAACCTCGTCTTCGATCGCGACGCCTACCTGCGCGCGCAATTCGGCGATGGCGCCGCAACGCTGGCTGTGGCGCCTTATCCGCCGACACTGTGGGGTTCCGATCCGCAACTCAAGGTCTGGCCTCACGATCCGTCGCGGGCAAAACAGCTGCTGGATGAAGCGGGCATCAAGCCCGGCCTGAAACTGTCGATCTGGACCCGCCCCGGCGGCGGGCCGACCAACCCCAACCCCGGCATCGGCGCGCAGATGCTGCAGAACGACCTGGGGCAGATCGGCATCCAGGCGGACATCCGCGTGTTCGAATGGGGCGAGCTGATCAAACGCGCCAAGCAGGGCGAGCACGACCTGATTTTCATGGGCTGGGCCGGCGACAACGGCGATCCGGACAACTTCCTGACACCGAACCTTTCCTGCGCCGCCGCCAAGAGTGGCGAGAACCAGGCGGGCTGGTGCAACGCGGAGTTCGACGAACTGCTGCGCAAGGCCCGCGCCATCACCGATCAGGAAGCCCGGGCGGGCCTCTACCGCCAGGCCTTGGCGATCTACCAGCGCGAGGCACCGTGGATCGCCCTGGCCTACCCGAAGCAGTTCGCCGTGGTACGGCCGGGCGTGAGCGGTTTCACCCTGAGCCCGCTGGGGTCGAACAACTTCTCGCGGGTTGAAGTCGCGCCCTGACTTTAGGAGCGCGCCATGCGCGCGATCGCTGGCATGGCCCGCTCCTGGACCAAACTACAGGCATCCAGGCCGAACGGATCGTCCACTGAATGACTCGGCTGGGTGAACCAGCGCGGACCTTCCGCCGTCATGTAGAAGTGGTCCTCCAGACGGATCCCGAACTCCCCCGGCACACAGATCATCGGCTCGTTGCTGAAGCACATGCCGACATCCAGCGGCGTCCTGTCGCCGCGCACCAGGTACGGCCCCTCGTGGATATCCAGACCGATACCGTGGCCGGTGCGGTGCGGCAATCCGGGCAGCGCGTAATCCGGCCCTAGGCCGCCGGCCTCCAGGCAACGGCGGGCCGCGGCATCCACCTGCTCGCAGGGCTCACCCAGTACAGCGGCATCGAACGCAGCCTGCTGCGCGGCCTTCTCCAGGTTCCACAGCTCGCGCTGGCGCGCGCTGGGCGAGCCGAACACGTAGCTGCGGGTGATATCCGAGTTGTAGCCGAACAGCTGGCAGCCCGTGTCGATCAGTACCATGTCGCCTTCCCGCAACGGGCGCGGTTGGCGCACGCCGTGGGGGAAGGCGCTGTCCTCGCCGAACAGCACGATGCAGAAGGTCGAACCCGGTGCGCCGACCTTCCGGTGCGCCGCCTCGATGAAGCGCGTCGCCTCGATGGTGGTAATACCTCCGCGCAGGATGCTCGCAGCGGCCTTGTGGACTTCCAGGGTCATGTCCTTCGCCCGCTGCATCAGCGCCAGCTCCGCCGGCGACTTGCAGCGCCGGCACTCCTCGATCAGCGCACCGGCGTCCACCAGTTGCAGCTTGCTCGTCGCCTGGCGCAGGCGCTCGAACATGCCGAACGGCAGGCTGTGGGAAAGACCGACCCGCGCGCCGTCATGCACCTCGATCTCCGCCAGCATTCCGGCCAACAGGGTGAACGGGCTTTCATGCTCGGCCCAAACGCAGATGCTGCCGGGCAGCACCTGCAGCTCACGCACAGTGCCTTCCTCGAAGGCCGGGGCGATGTAGCGCACTTCGCCCCGCGCGGGCACCAGCGCGCCCACCAGGCGTTCGCTGGGGCTCCACTTCAGGCCGGTGAAATAGACCAGCGTGCTGCCGGCATCGACGAATACCGCCGAGATTTCCCGCGCCTGCATCAACTGCTGCAGCTGCGCGATGCGCGCCTGGTACTCCTCGAGCGCAATGGGGCGAGCGCCGGCCGTCATGACCTGCAATTTCGCCAGCGCCTGCTCGGGGCTCACGCCCCCAACTCCCAATGTCATGCGACTCTCCCGAGGAATGGAATGAAACGACATGAAATTTAAGCAGCACTGAAATTTCCGGTCAAAGGCTTTTCGGTGTCCTGCCTTCTTGCGGCCGATTTTCCGTCCGCTGATGGCTCGATGCTTTCACCGGGCGACGACACTGGTATGCTGCCGGCGTCCCACAAGAGCCTTGCCAATGTCCGCAGATCGTATCGGAGAACGCCTGCGCCGTTATCGGCGCGCAGCGAAGAAGACCCTGAACCAGGTGGCCGCCGAATCCGGCCTGACCGCCAGTTTCCTGTCCCAGGCCGAGCGCAATCTCACTGGCGTCTCGCTGTCCTCCCTGGCCAGCATCGCCAAGGCGCTGGACGTACCGCTCAACGCCCTCTTCGATTCTCCGCAGCAGATCCCGCCGGACTCGCACCAGGGCGAGCGCGTGCGCTACACCATCGAAGGCCAGCCGCTGAGCTACGAGCGGCTGTCCAGCAGCTTCCCCGGCAACCAGCTGAACGCGGTGAAGGTGACTGTCCCGGTGGGCTACGAATCCGAACTGATCACCCATGACGGCTCGGAATTCGCCTACGTCCTCACCGGGCGTATCGCCTACGACATCGATGGCCACACCTATCCGCTGGGCCCTGGCGACTCCGTACACTTCGACTCCGGCAAGCGTCATTGCCTGCGCAATGTCGGCGACAGCGTGGCGGAAATGCTCACCGTCACCACCCTTCCGCTGTTCGGCGAACATCCCGCCACCTGATTCACAGACTGCCAAAATTTTCAGTACCACTGAATTTTAAGTTGAACTTAATTTCAGCCTGACTTAACTTCGGCGCGGCGTGGCCGGGCACAGCCCGACCATGAATGGATAGGCCTTATCCGGACCAGTCCGACCAGGCCGGCTGCAAACCCATCGGTTCGCCGGCCCCTCAGAAAAACAAGAATGAGGTCAGGCAATGCGCAAGATGCGACGTAATCCCCTGCACGCACTCGCCTTCGGCGGGCTGCTGCTCGCCGGCTCCGCGGCCCAGGCCGCCTCCAGCCTGGTGTACTGCTCCGAAGGCAGCCCGGCGGGCTTCGACCCCGGCCAATACACCACCGGCACCGATTACGACGCCACCTCGGAAACCCTGTTCAATCGCCTCGTGCAGTTCCAGCGTGGCGGCACCGAAGCTCAGCCAGCCCTCGCGCAAAGCTGGGAAACCTCCGCCGACGGCAAGACCTGGACCTTCCACCTGCGCCCGGGTGTGAAGTTCCACACCACCGACTACTTCAAGCCGACCCGCGAATTCAACGCCGATGACGTGCTGTTCACCTTCAACCGCATGCTCGACAAGGAGCAGCCGTTCCGCAAGGCGTACCCCACCGAGTTCCCGTACTTCACCGACATGGGCCTGGATCGCAACATCGCCAGGGTCGGCAAGGTCGACGAGCACACCGTGACCTTCACCCTGAACGAAGTCGACGCGGCCTTCGTGCAGAACCTGGCGATGAACTTCGCGGTGATCCAGTCCGCCGAATACGCCGACCAGTTGCTCAAACAGGGCAAGCCCGGCGAGATCAACCAGAAGCCCATCGGCACCGGTCCGTTCGTGTTCAGCCGCTACCAGAAGGACGCGATGATCCGCTTCAAGGGCAACAAGGATTACTGGAAGCCCGAGGACGTGAAGGTCGACAACCTGGTCTTCGCCATCAATACCGACGCCTCGGTGCGCATGCAGAAGCTCAAGGCCGGCGAATGCCAGATCACCCTGAACCCGCGCCCGGCGGACCTCGAGGCGCTGAAGCAGGACCCGAACCTGAACATGCCGTCACAGCCAGGCTTCAACCTCGGCTACCTGGCCTACAACGTCACCCACGCTCCGCTGGACAAGACCGATGTGCGCCGCGCGCTGGACATGGCGCTGAACAAGCAGGCGATCATCGACGCGATCTACCAGGGCGCCGGCCAGCTGGCGGTGAACGCGATGCCGCCGACCCAGTGGTCCTATGACCAATCGATCAAGGGCCAGGCCTACGATCCGGAGCAGGCCAGGGCGCTGCTGAAGCAAGCCGGCGTGGCCGAAGGAACCGAGATCACCCTCTGGGCGATGCCCGTGCAACGCCCGTACAACCCCAACGCCAAGCTGATGGCCGAGATGATCCAGGCCGACTGGGCCAAGGTCGGCATCAAGGCGAAGATCGTCACCTATGAGTGGGGCGAGTACATCAAGCGTGCCCATGCCGGCGAGCATGACGCCATGCTGTTCGGCTGGACCGGCGACAACGGTGATCCGGACAACTGGCTGGGCACCCTCTACGGCTGCGATTCGGTGAGCGGCAACAACGTCTCCAAGTGGTGCAACGCCGACTACGACAAGCTGGTGCGCCAGGCCAAGGCCACCACCGACCACGACCAGCGAGTAGCCCTGTACCAAAAGGCCCAGCAACTCCTCGCGCAGCAGTTGCCGATCAGCCCCATCGCCCACTCCACCGTCTACCAGCCCATGCGCAAATCGGTGCAGGGTTTCCTGATCAGCCCCTTCGGGCGCAACTCCTTCTACGGCGTGGCCAACCAGCCCTGATCGCCGACCCGACACTGGCGGCCGCGGCCGCCTGAACGCCAGCCCGGCACAGACCGGGAGGCACATCCCGTCTTCCCCTCCGCCTGCCGGCTCCCCCATCTCTCCGATGGGCGGAGGGGATGCATTCGTTGCTAGGAAAACCGACAACAACAAGGAGCAACTCATGCAGCATCACGTATTCACCCGCACGCTTCTGGCACTCGCCGTCCTGGGCGCCCCGCTGGGCCAGGCATTCGCCGACGAGGACGATCTGCCCCCAGACGAAACCCGCCGCGCCAGCGAAGTGGTGGTCAAGGGCCAGGCCGGCGCGAAAGGCTTCGTCGAAGGCCAGAGCCTGACCTTCAGCACCCGCAACTTCGCCGCCCGCGAGCAGATGAAGGACAGTTTCCACTTCAACATCAAGAAGGACGGCTATACCGAGCCGACCCACAGCCGCTACACCTGGACCCAGGGCAGCCAGCTCAAGTACAGCTCCGGCTACACCCAGGGCACCGTGGGCGTCGGCCTGGACGCCTCCGCCTTCAACGAGATCGCCCTGGAACGCGGCCACGGACGCATCGCTGGCGGCGGTACGCGCACCCTGACCGACAGCGACGGAGATGCCGTGCCGCAGTGGTCGAAGATGGGCGTGGCCAACCTGAAGCTGCGCGCCTCCAACACCGAGCTGCGCGCGGGTCGCCAGCAGACCGAGACCCCGGTCTTCAACATCAACGACAACCGCGCCCTGCCCTCGTCCTTCGATGGCGTCAGCCTCCTCAGCGAAGAGCTGGAAGGCCTGCAGGTCCAGGCTGGCAGCTTCACCCGCGCCAGCCCGCGCACCGGCGCAGGCAGCGAACGCCTGACCACCGAGTACGGTGCGCAGGACTTTTCCGGCAGCCACTTCAGCTACCTGGGCGGCAGCTACCAGGCGATGAAGGAACTGAAGCTCACCGCTTACGGCGCGCACTTCGAAGACATCTGGAACCAGTACTACTTCGGCGCGTCCCACGACCTGGGCGACCCATCCAGCCTGGCGCTGAATACCAGCCTGAACTACTACCACACCGGCGACACCGGCGAGCGCAAGGCCGGCTACATCGACAACGATGCCTACAGCCTCGCCTTCACCCTCACCCACGGCGCCCATGCCGTGCTACTGGGCTGGCAGCAGATCCGTGGCGACGAGTACTTCGACTACGTGCACGAGACTGCGGCCATCTACCTGGCCAACTCCCTGCTCTCCGACTACAACGGTCCCAACGAAAAGTCCCTGCAGCTGCGCTACAGCACCGACTGGGCGGCCTTCGGCGTGCCCGGCCTGACCACCATGGCGTGGTACGCCAAGGGCTGGGGTATCGACGGCACCCACTACGACGGCGACCGCAACGGCGTGAGCGGCTACAACGTGCGCGCCATGGACGACGAGAAGCACCACGAGCTCGGCCTCTCCACCGGCTACACGCTGCAGGACGGCCCGCTCAAGAGCAGCAGCTTCCGCGTGACCTACATGAAGCACCTGGCGAGCCAGAATCAGGCGGACGGCAGCGTCAACGAGATCCGCCTGGTCAGCAACTTCCCGTTCAACCTGCTGTAAGGAGAACCGGCATGCCCATCCCGCGTCTGATCCCCCTTCTGCTCGCGCTCGGCAGCGGCACCGCCCTGGCGCAGAACCTGGTGGTCTGCACCGAAGCAAGCCCGGAAGGGTTCGACATCGTCCAGTACACCGGCGCGGTCACCGCCGATGCCAGCGGCCAGACCGTCTTCAATCGCCTGGCCGACTTCCGCCCCGGCACCACCGAAGTGGTGCCTTCGCTGGCGCAAAGCTGGGAGGTCAGCCCCGACGGGCTGACCTACACCTTCCACCTGCGCCCGGACGTGAAGTTCCATACCACCGACTACTTCAAGCCCACCCGCGCCCTCAACGCCGACGACGTGCTCTGGACCTTCCAGCGTCCACTGGACCCGAAGCACCCCTGGCATGCATCGTCCGCACGCGGCTATGCCTACTTCGACGCCATGGGCATGCGCGAATTGATCAAGTCGGTGGAAAAGCTCGACGACCTCACCGTGCGCTTCACCCTGAACCACCCGGAGTCGCCGTTCCTGGCCGACATGGCGATGGACTTCGCCTCCATCTACTCGGCCGAGTACGGCGACCAGTTGCTGGCCGCCGGCAAGCAGGGCCAGCTCAACAACCTGCCCATCGGCACCGGGCCCTTCGTCTTCAACCGCTACGCCAAGGACGCCCAGGTTCGTTTCCGCGCCAACCCGGACTACTTCGGCGGCAAGCCGAAGATCGACAACCTGATCTTCGCCATCACCCCGGATTCCAATGTCCGACTACAGAAGATCCGCCGCAACGAGTGCCAGATCGCGCTCTACCCCAAACCGTCGGACGTGCCTGGCCTCGAACAGGACAAGAACCTGGCAGTGGACAGCATCGACGCGCTGCTCACCACCTATGTGGCCCTGAACACCCGGCACAAACCGCTGGACGACGTGCGAGTGCGCCAGGCCATCAATCTGGCGTTCGACAAGAAGGCCATGCTGGATGCCGTCTACGGGAATGGTGCGGCTACGCCGGCCATCAACCCGTACCCCGCCACCCTGCTGGGTTACAACAACGACATCCAGGACTGGCCGCACGATCCGGAGCGCGCCAGGGTGCTGCTCAAGGAAGCAGGCGTGGAGAATCTCAAGCTGACCCTGTTCACCCGCAACGGCAGCTCCTCGACCATCCCCAATGCGGCGCAAATGGCACAGATGCTGCAGTCGGATCTGGCCAAGGTAGGCATCACGCTGGAGATCCGCACCCTGGAATTCGGTGAGCTGATCAAGCGCATCAAGGCCGGCGAGCACGATCTCTCGCTCTATGGCGGCTGGGCCGGCGACAACGGCGACCCGGACAACTTCCTCTCGCCCAACCTGAGCTGTGCGGCGGCGAAATCAGGCGAAAACCATGCTTTCTGGTGCGATCAGGGCTTCGAATCGCTGATCCAGGAAGCTCGCCAGACCAGCGACAACGCAAAACGGGCGGAACTTTACAAAAAGGCGACATCCATATTCCACGAGCAGGCCCCATGGATTCCCCTGGCACATCCTAAGCTGTTCAATGTGCGCCGCAGCACTGTCTCGGGCTACACCATCAGCCCACTGACAAAAAACAACTTCGCCGACGTTCAGATCCAGTAACCGGCAAAGTCATAAGAAACCGGCGCCCGTCGTGATCCGACGGGTAGCCGCTCGGTGAGGAGCCCCCAACCACCATGCTCAGTTTCATCGCACGTCGATTCGGTCTGCTGATCCCGACCTTCTTCGGCGTCACCCTGCTGACCTTCGCGCTGATCCGCCTGATTCCGGGCGACCCCGTGGAAGTGATGATGGGTGAACGCCGCGTCGATCCGCAGATGCATGCCGAGGCCATGCACCGCCTGGGGCTCGACAAGCCCCTCTACCAGCAGTACCTCGACTACGTCGGCAACCTCGCCCAGGGCAACCTCGGCGAGTCGCTGACCACCCGCGACAGTGTCTGGCACGAGTTCCTCACCCTGTTCCCCGCCACCCTCGAGCTGTCCCTGGCTGCCCTGCTGTTCGCCGGCGTCTTCGGCCTGCTCGCCGGGGTGATCGCCGCCTTGAAGCGAGGCTCGCTGTTCGACCACGGGGTGATGACCATCTCCCTGGCCGGCTACTCGATGCCGATCTTCTGGTGGGGCCTGATCCTCATCATGCTGTTCTCCGTTTCCCTGGGCTGGACGCCGGTTTCCGGGCGTCTGGACCTGCTCTACGACATCGAGCCGAAGACCGGCTTCATGCTCATCGACACGCTGCTGTCGGATGAAGAAGGCGCCTTCATGGACGCCGTGCGCCACCTGATCCTGCCGGCCATCGTGCTGGGCACCATCCCGCTGGCGGTGATCGCCCGGATGACCCGCTCCTCGATGCTCGAAGTACTGCGCGAGGACTACGTGCGCACCGCCCGCGCCAAGGGCCTGTCGCCGGCCCGCGTGGTGTTCGTGCACGCCCTGCGCAACGCCATGATCCCGGTACTCACCGTGTTCGGCCTGCAGGTCGGCACGCTGCTCGCCGGTGCGGTGCTGACCGAGACCATCTTCTCCTGGCCCGGCATCGGCAAGTGGCTGATCGACGCCATCGGCCGCCGCGACTACCCGGTGGTGCAGAACGGCATCCTGCTGGTGGCAACCCTGGTGATCCTGGTGAACTTCATCGTGGACATCCTCTACGGCCTCGCCAACCCACGCATCCGTCATCAACGCTAACCGGAGCCGACGCCATGAATGCCAACGCCAAAGCTCCCGCCAGCGACCCGAGCCTGGTCTACCCGTCCCCGCTGAAAGAATTCTGGCATGCCTTCTCGCGCAACAAGGGCGCGGTCGGCGGCCTCCTGTTCATGCTGGTCATCGTGTTCTGCGCGCTGTTCGCGCCGTGGGTCGCGCCCCATGACCCAAGCGAGCAGTTCCGCGACTTCCTGCTCACCCCGCCGCTGTGGCTCGAAGGCGGCAACTCGCAGTTCCTGCTGGGCACCGACGAACTGGGCCGCGACCTGCTCTCGCGCCTGATGCACGGCGCGCGCCTGTCGCTGATGATCGGCCTGACCTCGGTGCTGATCTCGATGATCCCCGGCATCTTCCTCGGCCTGCTCGCCGGCTTCTCGCCGACCCGCCTGGGCCCGGTGATCATGCGCCTGATGGACATCATGCTGGCCCTGCCCTCGTTGCTGCTGGCGGTGGCCATCGTCGCCATCCTCGGCCCGGGCCTGATCAACACCGTGATCGCCATCGCCATCGTTTCGCTGCCGGCCTATGTGCGCCTGACCCGCGCCGCCGTGATGGGCGAGTTGAACCGCGACTACGTCACCGCCTCACGTCTGGCCGGTGCCGGCACCCTGCGTCTGATGTTCGTCACCGTGCTGCCCAACTGCATGGCGCCGCTGATCGTGCAGGCCACCCTGAGCTTCTCCTCGGCGATCCTCGACGCCGCCGCACTGGGCTTCCTCGGGTTGGGTGTACAGCCGCCGACGCCCGAGTGGGGCACCATGCTGGCCTCCGCGCGCGACTATATCGAGCGCGCCTGGTGGGTCGTCTCGCTGCCCGGCCTGACCATCCTGCTCAGCGTGCTGGCAATCAACCTGATGGGCGACGGCCTGCGCGATGCGCTGGACCCGAAGCTGAAGAACGCGGCGTGAGGACAGTGACCATGCACAGCCTCAAGATCGCCAACGACAACAAGAAAAGCCTGATGGAGACCGCCGTATGAGCCTCCTCGACCTCCGCAATCTTTCGGTCCGCTTCGGCGACCGCAACGCCGTCCCGGTGGTGGACGGCCTCGACCTCTCGGTGGACAAGGGTGAAGTCCTGGCCATCGTCGGCGAATCCGGCTCCGGCAAGTCGGTGACCATGATGGCCCTGATGGGCCTGATCGACGCCCCCGGCATCATCACCGCCGACACCATGCAGTTCGACGGCACCGACATGCTGCGCCTGAAGGGACGCGAGCGGCGGCGCATCGTCGGCAAGGACATCGCCATGGTCTTCCAGGACCCGATGACCGCCCTCAATCCCAGCTTCACCGTCGGCTACCAGATCGAGGAAGTGCTCAAGCTGCACCTCGGCCTGCGCGGCAAGGCCCTGCGCCAGCGCGCCCTGGAACTGCTCGAACGGGTGGAGATCCCCGGCGCCGCGCAGCGCCTGGACGCTTACCCGCACCAACTGTCCGGCGGCATGAGCCAGCGCGTCGCGATCGCCATGGCGATCGCCGGCGAACCCAAGCTGCTGATCGCCGACGAACCTACCACCGCGCTGGACGTGACCATCCAGGCGCAGATCATGGAGCTGCTGCTGAACCTGCAGCGCGACCAGGGCATGGCGCTGATCCTGATCACCCACGACCTCGCCGTGGTCGCCGAGACCGCCCAGCGCGTCTGCGTGATGTACGCGGGGCAGGCGGTGGAGATCGGCGAGGTGCCGGCGCTGTTCGACCTGCCGACGCACCCATACACCGAGGCGCTGCTCAAGGCGATCCCCGAGCACAGCGCCGGCGAGGAACGCCTGGCCACCCTGCCCGGCATCGTCCCCGGCAAGTACGACCGCCCGCAGGGCTGCCTGCTGTCGCCGCGCTGCCCCTACGTGCAGGACCACTGCCGCAGCGTGCGCCCTGCCCTCGAAGCCCATGAGCGCGGCGCCGTGCGCTGCTTCTACCCGCTCAATCTGAACACCGAGGTGGCCCGATGAGCGCCGTCCTGACCGCCCGCGACCTGACCCGTCACTATGAAATCTCCCAGGGCCTGTTCAAGCCGCACGCCCTGGTCCGCGCGCTGAACGGTGTGTCCTTCGACTTGCAGGCCGGCAAGACCCTCGCCGTGGTTGGCGAGTCCGGCTGCGGCAAATCCACCCTCGCCCGCGCGCTGACCCTGATCGAGGAACCCACTTCCGGTTCCCTGCAGATCGCTGGCCATGAGGTGAAAGGCGCCGACCACGACACCCGCAAGCAACTGCGCCGCGACGTGCAGATGGTCTTCCAGAACCCCTACGCCTCGCTCAACCCGCGGCAGAAGATCGGCGACCAGCTGGCCGAGCCTCTGGTCATCAACACCAGCCTGTCTCGCGCCGAACGCCGCGAGCGCGTGCAGGCGATGATGAAGCAGGTCGGCCTGCGCCCCGAGCACTACCAGCGCTACCCGCACATGTTCTCCGGCGGCCAGCGCCAGCGAATCGCCCTGGCCCGCGCCATGATGCTGCGGCCCAAGGTGCTGGTGGCAGACGAACCGACCTCGGCGCTGGACGTGTCGATCCAGGCGCAGGTGCTCAACCTGTTCATGGACCTGCAGCAGGAGTTCGGCACCGCCTACGTGTTCATCTCCCACAACCTCGCCGTGGTCCGCCACGTGGCCGACGACGTGCTGGTGATGTACCTCGGCCGCCCGGCGGAAATGGGCCCGGCGGACAAGCTCTACGAGCGCCCGCTGCACCCCTACACCCAGGCGCTGCTGTCGGCGACCCCGGCCATTCACCCCGATCCGGACAAGCCCAAGATCAAGATCCAGGGCGAACTCCCCAACCCACTCAATCCGCCCACCGGCTGCGCCTTCCACAAGCGCTGCCCGTATGCGACCGAGCGCTGCAAGACCGAGGTGCCGGAACTGCGCCTGCTTGATGAGCGCCAGGTGGCCTGCCACCATGCGGAGCAGTTCCTGAACTGATACGAAACGGGCCGGTCATAGACCGGCCCCTCTTTCGGAAACAGCTGCGTCCTACGACGCAGCCGGAACAGGCCTATCGCCTGATCCAGACAATCCCGCCAGGGTGGCACCCCGCCACTGCCTGCACGCCGTGGCCGTTATCCACAGGGCCACGATCCTCCATGCTGCTGTTCTACCTCCTGCTCATCCTCGTCACCGCCATCGTCGCCAACGTCCAGTTGCACAAGTGGAAGCGTCAGCGACGGATGGATGTGCGCGCGGCCGTGAAGTCGCGGAAGAAGCCAGCGGCGAAGAAGAAAGCGCCAGCGGAGGACGTCGAACTCGACGAAATCGACTGGGACGGTCTCGATCAGGAGGAGCTGGATTTCAGTGCGCCGCCCCCGCCAGCGCCAAAGCCACTGCCCGCGTCGGTTCCTGCCGCGGCTCTCACCCAGCCGCCGGCCGAGGCCAAATCGAAGGTCGAGCCCAAGGACGAATTCTTCGCCCTGGAACGCGCACTGCCACCGGGACAACTGACGGCCGCCCAGCGCGACGAAGCCATGGCGCAATTGCTCAAGACCAGCCTGCACCTCCCTACGCCGGAGCCCGGCGAAAAGCATGTGGTGCTGGACATGGACGACGGCAGCTACGTGCCGGTCGCCACGCACCCGGCAGCAGCGGCCATCGCCCTCGGGCATCTCGCCGAGAGCCTGCAACAGCGCAAGGGCGCGCAACTGCTGCGCGAGTTGCGCGGCAAGGACCTGGGCCTGCTGGTGGTCGCGCGCAATCCGCAGAAGCCCTCGGTGGCGCGGCTGTGGAAAATCCAGCCGGAAGACCTCTGATCCGCGCTTCTACAAATCGCGGATCAGCGCAAGGCGCACGCCGAAGCCCAGCAGGATGCCGCCGAAGCCCCACTGCTGAATGCGCTGCATCGTCCGGTGCCGCGCCAGCCAGCGGCCCATGCGCTCGCCGCTGACGGCGTAGAAGCTGTCGAACCCCAGCCCAACCACCACCAGCACGCCGCCCAACAGCGCGAACTGCAGCGCCAGCGGGCCGTTCTGCGGATGGATAAACTGCGGCAGCAGCACTGAACAGAACAGCAGCGCCTTGGGGTTGAGCAGATTGGTCAGCAGGCCCCGGCGAAATGCTCGTCGGTAGCTGACTGTAGATAACCCAGCCGAGCCGGTCGCCACCGGCAAACCCACCGGTGCGCGCAGCAGTTGCAGGCCAATCCACGCCAGATAGAGACCGCCGCCGATGCGCACGACATCGAAGGTCCAGGGCGCGGTGCGGAACAGCAGCGCCAGCCCTGTCGCCGCCAGCGCGACGTGGCAGCCACGGGCCAAGCCCAACCCCAGGGCTGTTGCCAGAGCCGCTCGGCAGCCCTCGCGGGCGCCGGTGTGCAGCAGGAGAATCATGTCCGGCCCCGGCAGCAGGTAGACCATCGCCAGGGCCAGCAGGAAGACGCCGATATCCACAAGAGCCACTCCGAAGAAGTCATTGCGGATAGGGATTCTATGCCTGAAGGACGAGGCAGGTGCTTGCGTATTCAGCCAGTCTGACACTAACAATTGGCATACTCTGCCAATCTCAAGCGTAAGCAGTAGCTACTCATGCCAAACCCGAAACTGGACGCCTACGACCACCGCATCCTCGCCGCCCTGCAGCGCGATGGCCGGCTGACCAACGTGCAGCTCGCCGAGGAGATCGGCCTGTCGCCCTCCCCCTGCCTGCGCCGGGTGCGCCTGCTTGAAGAGGCCGGGATGATTCGTGGCTACCACGCCGAGCTGGGCCGCGACGAAGTCGGCCTGGGGCTGACCGTGTTCGTCGGGGTGAAGGTGGAGCGCCATAGCGACACCAGCGCCGCCGCCTTTCGCCAGGCCGTGATCGACCTGCCGGAAGTCATCTCGGTGCACCTGGTCAGCGGCGAGTCGGACTTCCTCCTGCAAGTGGTACTGCCCGACCTGCGCGCCTATGAGCAGTTCCTCACCGGCACCCTGCTCAAGCTGCCGGGCGTCAGCGACATCCGCAGCAACTTCGCCATCCAGACGGTGAAGGAGTCGGCGCCCCTGCCGCTGCGCCACCTGCCGAAATAGCGAAGATTGCGCACGGGCGGCTGTGCGCCTATCATTCGCAGCCTTCCCATCCACCGACAGCAAAGGAGAGACATCATGCAAACACTGATCACCCTTTGCAGGTCGCGTCTGGCGTAATCGCTTCCCCGCCGCCCCTTTTGGCGGCACCGCATTGCCCGGCTCCGGCCTGCCCCCATCCTCTTTTTTCGTTTCATTCCTCTTGGGATTGGACAATGGGCAATTGCATCCAAAATCTGTCCGACGGCATCACCCTGATCGCCGCGGACGACACCTGGATCGAAGGTAAAGCGATCCAGCAACTTGAAACCACCGCCCGCCTGCCGGGCATGCAGCGTGTCGCCGGCATGCCGGACCTGCACCCCGGTCGTGGCTACCCGATCGGCGCGGCGTTCTTCTCCACCGGCCGCCTGTACCCGGCGCTGGTGGGCAACGACATCGGCTGCGGCATGGCGCTGTGGCGCACCGATATCGCCACCGCCAAACTGAACCTGGACAAGCTGGAGAAGCGCCTGGGCAACCTCGACGGTCCGCTGGACGATGACTGGAGCGAGCGCGTCGCAAGCTTCGGCCTGCCGCCCTGCGGCCACGAGCATTCGTTGGGCACCATCGGCGGCGGCAACCACTTCGCCGAGCTGCAGCAGCTCGATCAGCTCTACGACCAAGTCGCCGTCGAAGCCCTCGGCCTTGACCGTCGTCACCTGCTCCTGCTGGTGCACAGCGGCTCGCGTGGCCTGGGCGAAGCCATCCTGCGCGAGCAGGTCGATCGCTTCAGCCACCAGGGCCTGGAACAAGGCACCGACGACTGCGCTCACTACCTGGCTCGCCACGATGGCGCGCTGCGTTTCGCCGAAGCCAACCGCCAACTGATCGCCCTGCGCATGCTCGATCGCCTGCGGGCAGACGGTGCGCAGGTGCTTGACGTGAACCACAACCTCGTCAGCCCGGCGCAGGTCGAAGGCGTCGACGGCTGGCTGCATCGCAAGGGCGCGACGCCGGCGGATCGCGGGGTGATGGTCATCCCCGGTTCGCGCGGCGACTACAGCTACCTGGTGGAACCGGTCGCCGATCCGCGCAGCCTCTTCTCCCTCGCCCACGGCGCGGGGCGCAAGTGGATGCGCAGCGAGTGCAAGGACCGTCTGTCGGCGCGTTACCGCGTCGAGCAGCTGGCCCGTACTGCGCTGGGCAGCCGGGTGATCTGCGGCGATCGCGGGCTGATCTACGAGGAGGCGCCGGAGGCCTACAAGGCCATCGACTCGGTGGTCGGCGCGCTGCGTGAAGCGGGGCTGCTGCGGGTACTGGCGCGGCTGAAGCCGGTGCTGACCTACAAGACCCGCGGGGAGTGCTGCTGATGATCCTGCTGCAACTTTCCGCGGCCCAGGGGCCGGACGAATGCGCCCTGGCCGTGGCCAAGGCCCTGCAGCGCCTGCTGCGCGAGGCCGAGGCCAACAGTGTCGAGGTGCGCGTGATCGAGGAAGAAGCCGGCCCGCGCCGAGGCACCCTGCTCTCGGTGCTGCTGGCGCTGGAAGGCGGCTCAGCGGCCACGCTGGCCGAGGACTGGAGCGGCACCCTGCAATGGGTCTGCGCCAGCCCTTACCGGGCCAACCACGGGCGCAAGAACTGGTACTTCGGCGGCGCGGTGTTCAGCACGCCGCCGGCCAGCCTCGAAGGTGAAGTGCGCTTCGAAACTCTGCGCTCCTCCGGCCCCGGCGGGCAGCACGTCAACACCACCGACTCGGCGGTGCGCGCCACCCACATCGCCAGCGGCCTGAGCGTGAAGGTCCAGAGCGAACGCAGCCAGCACGCCAACAAGCGTCTGGCATTGCTGCTGATCGCCCGCAAGCTGGAGGAACGCGCGGAGCAGGCAAGCAGCGAACTGCGCGCCGAACGCCGGCTGGTGCATCACCACCTGGAGCGCGGCAATCCACGCCGGGTGTTTCGCGGTGAACGCTTCGAGGGCTGAGTTCAGCCGCAGAAGAAACGCAGGAACGTGCGCAGGTCCGCCTGCGCACGTTCCACGCTCACTGCGGTGAAACGCACTTCGCTGTGCGCCGGGCATTGCGCCAGGCGGCCGATGTCCAGCGGGTGCAGCACGCCCAGCAGCGGATAGCCGCCCATGCTCTGGCGGTCGGCCAGCAGGACGATCGGCTGGCCGTCCGGCGGCATCTGGATGGCGCCTTCCACTATCCCCAACGACCATTGCCGGCGAGGCGCGCTCAGCGCTTCGCCGCGCAGTCGCACCCCCATGCGATCGGACTGCGGGCTGACCTGCCAGCGCTGTTCGAAGAAGGCCTGGCGCTGTTCCTCGCTGAAGGCATCCGGGCCAGGCAGCACGCGCAGGGTCGGCACCTCGCGGTAGTCCGGCCGATAAGGCCAGGGCACGCTGGCACCGCGAGTGAAACGCTCGCCATAGGCGGCGCATTGGAGCAGATCGTCAGCGGCGAGCGGCTGTCCATTGCCGGCAAGACCGCCGAGTTTTTCCCGCATCTGGGTCGCGACGCTACCCAGTATCGGCTGCGCCGCGAAACCTCCGGCAGCGGCGAGATACCCCCGCAGCCCGGTACGGGCGAATCCCAGCTTAACGCGCTGCCCGGCCCTCACGCGAAAGCGCGACCAGCCCGGCAACGGCTTACCATCGAGCGTCGCCGGCAACTCGGCGCCCGCCAGTGCCAGCCAGGTGTCAGCCTGCACTTCCAGCTCCACCCCGCCCAGCGCGATTTCCAGCAAAGGTGCGCCTGGCGCGTTGCCGAGCAGGCGATTGGCCCAGGCCGCCGCGTGTTTATCCACAGGGCCGCCGGGCGAGACGCCCAGGTGCTGCCAGCCCGGTCGGCCGCCATCCTGCAGCAGGCACAGCAGGCCGCAGGCCATGATTTTCAGGCTCATGGCTCGCCACCCGCCGCGCGATAAGCCGCCTCATCGATGGGCACGAAGCGCACGCGATCACCCACCGCCAGCGGGCATGGCGGCTGCCGGTGCGGATCGAACAGGCGTTGTGCGGTGCGCCCGAGGAGGTGCCAACCACCGGGCGAGGCCTGTGGATAAACTGCCGTCTGCCGCTCGGCAATCGCCAGGCTGCCGGCCGGCACCTGCGTGCGCGGCGTGGCCCGGCGCGGCAGGGCGAGGCGTTGGTCCAGCTCACCGAGATAGGCGAAGCCGGGGGAGAAGCCGATGGCGCCGACGCGGTAGTCGCGGCCGGCGTGCAGGTCGATCACCTGGGACGTGCTGAGCCCGCAAAGACGGGCGATCTCCACAAAGTCCTCACCGGCGTACCACACGGCAATTTCATACAGGCGCCCGGGGTCGTTCGCCAGGGCGTCGCCGGGCCAGTCCGCCAGCGCCGCTTGCACGCGGCTCTGCAATTGCGGGAGGTCGATGCGCAGCAGGTCGTAATGCAGCAACAGCGTGGTCCAGCCCGGCACACAATCCGTCAGCGCCGCGCCCAGCTCGGTGCGCAGGCGCTCGGCCAATCGGGCGATGCGCAACGGCAGTGCGTCGTCGGGCTGCTCGGCAAGGGTAATCAGCAGCGCCGTGGCACCGAAGGCTTCGACGCGGATCATGCCTGGTCCAGCAGGCCACGCAGGCGCCGCAGCACCGCCAGGGATTCGGGGTTATCACCATGCACGCAGAGGCTGTCGGCGCGCAGGCGCAGCGGATTGCCGTCGATATCCGGGAAAGGCTCGCCACGGGCAATGGCCAGGGCCTGGTCGAGGATGCGCTGCGGCTCGTGGTGCACGGCATTGGGCAGCCGGCGCGGGGCAAGCTGACCATCAGGCAGGTAGGCACGATCGGCGAAGGCTTCGAACATCAGCGGTACATCGGCGGCGTCAGCCAGTTGCAGCTCGCGGTTGTTGTCGGCCAGGGCCAGCACCATCAGCGGCAGGCGCTTGCGGTAGGCGGCGCAGGCATCGAGCACCGCCGCGAGCAGCGCGTCATCGCGCACCAGGTCGTTGTACAGCGCGCCGTGGGGCTTCACGTAGGCCACCTGGGTGCCGGCGGCGCGGCAAAAGGCGTCCAGCGCACCGATCTGGTACAACACCAGGGCGTGGACTTCTTCGGGCGAACAGCTCATGTGCCGACGGCCGAAGCCGGCCAGGTCCGGGTAGGCGGGGTGCGCGCCGATGCTGACGCCCTGCTCCACCGCCAGGCGAACGGTGCGCTGCATGGTCAGCGGATCGCCCGCGTGGTAGCCACAAGCGAGGTTGGCCTGATCGATCAGCGGCATGGCATGGGTATCGTCGCCCATTCGCCAGGCGCCGAAGCTTTCGCCCATATCGCAGTTGAGCAGGATACGCGGGGTGGGCTCGATCATCGCTATCGCCGTCCTTCCAGATTTCCTACAGGTTAAAGCACCTGCAGGCCTTTGGCCTTCGGAGAATACTCAGTCACGCTCAGGAGGAGTACCATCCCGCCTCTAGACCCGTGGAAATCTCCCCCCGAATGATCAAAGCCGCCATCCTGGCCGCCTTCGGCCTGAGCATCGTTTATGTCCACCTGCGTGGGCGGGTGCGCCACAAATTCACGCGCCAGTTGAGCGACCACTCCAGCTTCCTGGCGCCGATCAATTGCCTGATGTACCTGTTCTCACGGGTGCCGAGCCAGCCGTACCTGGCGACCGATGAATTCCCCGAGATGCGCCTGCTTGCCGACAACTGGGAAGCCATCCGCAGCGAAGCCCTGCACCTGCGCGACGCCGGTAGCATCAAGCGTTCCGACCAGCTCAACGACGTGGGTTTCAACTCCTTCTTCAAGACCGGCTGGAAGCGCTTCTACCTGAAGTGGTACGACGACAGCCACCCGTCCGCCGACGCGCTGTGCCCGAAAACCACCGAGCTGCTGCGGCAGATTCCGTCGGTGAAGGCAGCGATGTTCGCCGAGCTGCCGCCGGGCTCCCGCCTGGTGCGCCACCGCGACCCCTATGCCGGTTCGCTGCGCTACCACCTGGGCCTGCTGACGCCGAATGACCCGGGCTGCTTCATCGAGGTGGACGGCGAGCGCTACCACTGGCGCGACGGCGAGGCGGTGGTGTTCGATGAGACCTATATCCACTACGCCGAGAACACCACGGATCACGACCGGGTGATCCTCTTCTGCGATATCGAGCGGCCGCTGAAATACGGCTGGGTGACGGCGTTCAATCGCTGGTTCAGTCGCAACGTGATGGCCGCAGCGGCCTCGCCCAACGACGCGGGCGACAAGACCGGGGGCATCAACCGCGCTTTCGCTTCGCTGTACAAGATCCGCCTGCATGGCAAGGCCCTGAAGAAGCGCAACCGCAAGCTGTACTACCTGCAGAAGTGGGGCTTCTTCGCAGCGGTGCTGGCATTGTTCTTGTGGATATGAGCCGCTTGTGGCTATGAGCTGCGTCTGAAATCAAAAAGGCCTCCGCATTCGCGGGGGCCTTTTCGCTTGAGCTGATGACTTCGCAGGGCGTACAACCGTTCAGTTGTACGCCCTGCGGGCCTTGCCGGTGGCGCGGGCATGACCCACTCCTACGAAGAGCCGGTCGGGGCTCGCTTCGGCTCAGTAAACATCGCGGCGGTAGCGCCCGCTCTCCAGCAGAGCCTCGACCTCGGCGTCACCCAGCATCTCGCGCAGGGTGCGGTCGACGCCTTCGGCCATGCCCTGCAGGCTACCGCAGACGTAGATCGCCGCGCCGTCGTCGAGCCACTGGGCGAGGACTTCGCCGCTAGCACGCAGGCGGTCCTGCACGTAGAGCTTTTCGGCCTGGTCGCGGGAGAAGGCGACATCCAGGCGTTGCAGTTCGCCGCGCGCCAGCAGGCCTTCCAGTTCCTCGCGGCAGTAGAAGTCGTGGGCGATGTTGCGCTCGCCGAACAACAACCAGTTACGCGACCGGCCCTCGGCCACGCTCGCCTGCAGCAGTGCGCGCAGGCCGGCGATACCGGTGCCGTTGCCGATCAGGATCAGCGGGCGATCCTCCTCGGTCAGGTGGAAGCTGCGGTTGCGCCGCAGGCGCAGCAGCAGGCTGCCGCCCTCGGGCAGGTACTCGGTCAGCCAGCCGGAACAGATGCCCAGCGAGCCGTCGGCGTGCTGCTCCTGGCGGACGATCAGCTCCAGGGCGCCTGCGCTGCGCAACGAGGCGATGGAGTACTGGCGCACCGAGAGCTTGATCAGCGCGTCGTAAACCGCCTGGCCATGCTGGCCGACCAGGTGCTCGAGGTTGCCCGGCAGCAGGCAGCCGGCCAGGGCGTCCTTCAGCGGCAGGGCCAGGCCATCCACTTGCACCTTGGCAGCACCATCGAGGCCGAGGCGCTCGAGCCAGCGGGCGACGAGGAAGTCCGGTTGGCGCGGGACGATTTCCACCAGGTCGCCGGCGGCCCAGTCGATCTGCGAATCGCTCGGCGCGGTGAGGCGCAGCAGCCAGGTGGATTCGCCCTGGCTGCCGGGGTTGAGGTGTTCGCGATCGCTCAGCGTCCAGACTTCGAAGGCCGGCGCAGTGAAAGCCACTTGCGGCGCGGCGCCGGAAAGCTGCGCCAGACGCACCTGCCAGTCGTGCAGCGCAGCGGCATCACCGTTGTCGACTTCCACGCCGTCGAACAGCGGGCGCGCACCCTGCCCTTGCAGCCAGCCCTGCATGCGCCGGGCGAAGCCGCAGAAGTGCTCGTACTGGCGGTCGCCCAGGGCGAGGATGGCGAAGCGCAGGTCATTGAGACCGAGGGTCTGGCCCAGCAGTTGGCGTTCGAAGCCACGGGCGCTGTCCGGCGCCTCGCCTTCGCCGAAGGTGCTGACCACGAACAGTGCGTTGCGGGTCTGCTCCAGCTGCGCGCGGTCCAGCTTGCCCAGTGGCTCGACACGCACCGGCAAACCGGCGGCCTGCAACTGGCCGGCGCTCTGCCACGCCAGTTGCTCGGCGAAGCCGCTCTGGCTGGCATAGCCCACCAGCCAGGAGTCGGCGCCAGCGGCGTTGCTGCCCAGTTCACCACGGGCGGCCTGCGCGGCGCGCTTCTTGCGGCGGCGGTCGAGGTAGAGCAGCCAGCCGGTGATGAAGAACAGCGGCATGGCGAGGCTCGCGAGCATCATCAGGATGCGCCCGGTAAGGCCGAAGTAGCTGCCCACGTGCAGGGCGTAGACGCTGGTGAGCAGTTGCTTGCCGGCGCTGCTGTCGTTGTAGCGGCGGTGCTTGAGCAGCTTGCCGCTGGCCGGGTCGATGGTCATCTCGTTGAAGGCGCGTTCGTGGGCGGCATCATCGAGGAGGTAGAACACAGTGGCCGGCTGGCCCTTCACCGGCGGCAGGCGCAGGTTGTAGGCGGTCATGTTGGGGCCGCCGGTCTGCGCGACGGTGTTCCAGATGGCCGTGGCATCCACCACCGGCGGCGGGCCCTCGGGCGCCGGGCCACGTTTGCCGCCGCGCTGGCCGCCCTTGGCCTGGCCGGAAGGGGCGTCGTCGAGCAGCTTGAACAGGCCGTTGCGGTACCACTCGTAGGACCAGTACAGGCCGGTCAGCGAGGCCAGGAGGTAGAACACCAGGCACCAGGTGCCGGCGACGGCGTGCAGGTCCCAGTTGAAGGCGCGACCCTTCTTGCGCCAGTCGAAGGTCAGCCAGGTGCGCCAGTTCAGCGCCTTGCGCGGCCAGCGCAGGTACAGGCCGGAGAGGCAGAAGAAGATCAGGATCAGGGTGCAGGCGGCCGTGATCCGCTGGCCGACTTCGCCGGCGGCGAGGAAACGGTGCAGCTGCATGATGAACATGAAGGCGCCCTCGCCCACTGGCGCGGGCAGAGCTTGCGCGGTGTACGGGTCGACATAGAGCGATTCGCCCCGGCGCTGGCCCGGTGGCGGGCTGAAGAAGATGCGCGCGGACTCCACGCCTTCGGTCTTCAGCCAGAGGAAGGAAACCTTCTTGCCCGGCTCGGCGCTCTCCACCCGGCGGATCAGTTCGTCCATCGGCAGCACGGCTTCGGCGCGCTTTTCCACCACCAGGCTCTGGGGGTTGATGGCGCGCAGGATTTCATCCTGGAACGACAGCATCGCCCCGGTGATGCCCATCAGCGCCAGCACCAGACCTGCGCTGATACCGAACAGCCAATGCAACTGGAACAGGACTTTCTTCAACACCGCGGCTTCACCTTCGCAGACCCTTCACGCAGGGCGGGCATTTTAATGAGAATGGCTCGCAAGCGCAGCCGATTTAACAATCTTTACCCTGGCCTTACCTTTGCCGAACGGGAGCCAGCCCCGGACAAAGAAAAGCCCCGGCCGAGGAGCATCGGCCGGGGCAGGTCGCCAGAGACGCGCGGCCTTAGAAGTGGAAGTTGGTGGACAGCAGCACGGTGCGGCCGGCCGCCTGCGACGCGTAGTGCGAGGCGTAGGCCTTGTCGAAGTACTTCTTGTCGAAGACGTTCTGCACGTTGAGCTGGAAGTCGACGTTCTTGCTCAGCTTGTAGGCGGCCATCGCGTCGTAGCGCCAGTAGTCCGGGACGTACATGGTGTTGGCCACGTCGCCGTAGACCTTGTCGACGTAGAAGGTGCCGCCGCCGATGGTGGCGTTGGGCAGTACATCGTAGGTGGTCCACAGGCTGAAGCTGTTTTCCGGAGTGTTGGGCATCTGGTTGCCGTCGTTGGAGGCGGCGGTGGCGTTCACCGTGCCGCTACGACCGGACTTACCCGCCTTGACCAGTTCGCTGTCGAGGTAGCTGTAGCCGGCGAATACCTTCCACTTGTCGGTGATCTTGCCGCTGGCGGACAGCTCGAGGCCGTCGACGCGGGACTGGCCGGCGTTGTCGTAGGTCTGGTTGGAGACCAGTACGCGGGCGTTGTCCTTGTCGGTGCGGAAAATCGCTGCGGTCAGCTCCAGGCGCTCGTCGAGGAAGTTCCACTTGGTGCCGATTTCGTAGTTGGTGGTTTCTTCCGGCTCCAGGTTGTTCTTCACCGCGAAGGTATCCACGGCGTTGCCGGTGTCACCGTTGTCCAGCATAGAGCCGGGCGGGGTCGCCGAAGTCGCGTAGGAAGCGTAGATGCTGCCGTTGGGCGCCGGTTTGTAGACCACGCCGGCCTGCCAGTTCCAGAAGCTGGAGCTGTCCTCGAACTTGGTGGTCGGGCTCACGCCGTGGTTCTTCGCGGTGGTCTCGAAGCTGTCGAAACGCGCACCGACGTTGACTTGCCATTGCTCGTTCAGGTCAATCGTGTCGAAGCCGTAGATCGCCTTGGTGGTGGCGACGGTGTTCAGCGGCTTGTAGTTGCGGACGATGCTGCCGTTCCACGGATCGTGCGGGTTGGGGTTTTCCAGGCTGGTGCAGTTGTAGCCGCTGGGTGCGCCGACGATGGCCGGACGGCACTTGTTGGCGCCGGCGCTGGAACCGGTGTTGGTGTTCACCGTGTAGCCGTCGCGCTTGCTGTCTTCGCGGGTGAATTCCAGGCCGGTGGTGAAGCTGTTCTTGAAGCCGGCCAGGTAGAACTCGCCGAACAGGTCGGTCTGGTTGGTCGCGGTGGTGGTGGTGCTGATGCGGTTGTTGTTGCGGCGCCAGACGGTCCCGTTGTTGATGTTGCCCTGGCTGTCGTCGGGCTGGGTCCAGATGTAGTCCTGGTGCGCGGTGCCGTAGCGCAGGGTGTTGCGCAGGCTCAGGGCATCGTTGAAGTCGTGCTCGAAAGTGAGGGTGCTGGTGTCGATGCGGCTCTTCTGGAAGTCGCGATCCTCGAGGCCGTAGTAGTTGTCGCGGTCGACGTTCACCGGCTTGTCGGGGTTGTGCTTGCTGCGGTCGGCGCTCTTGGCGTACGGGATGCCCGAGTCAGGAGTGTCGTCGCTTTCCAGGTGGTAATGGCTGACGGTGACGCGGGTCGGACCGTTGAGGCCGAAGGTCAGGGACGGCGCGATACCCCAGCGGCTGGCGTCCACCGCCTGGCGACCGGCGACGTTCTGGTCGTGGGTCATCAGGTTCAGGCGGAAGGCGGCGTTGCCGTCGAGGAATTCCTGGTTGGTGTCGAGGGTGTAGCGACGGGTTTGGTCGGAACCGTAGGTGAAGCTGCCGTCGGTGAAGTTGCCGGCTTTGGCCTGCTTGCTGATCAGGTTCAGGCTGCCACCGGCCGAGCCGCGGCCACCGAACGCCGAGTTCGGGCCCTTGCTGACTTCGATCTGCTCGAGGTTGAAGACCTCGCGGGACTGCGCGCCGGTGTCGCGGACACCGTCGACATAGGTGTCGCTCTGCGCGTCGAAGCCACGGATGAACGGACGGTCACCGGTGGGGTTGCCACCCTCGCCGGCGCCGAACGTGATGCCCGGCACGGTGCGCAAGGCATCCTGCAGGGTCAGTGCGCCGGTGTCCTTGATCACCTGCTGCGGCACCACGGTCACCGAGCGCGGCGTATCCAGCAGCGGCGCGGTGTACTTCTCGTTGGAGGACTTCTCGACGTTGTAGGTGGTCGGGTCCTGCTGCTGCGTGCCGACGACGGTGTCGGCGTCCAGGGACAGCACGTCCTGGCCGGACTTCTTCGGCGCTTCGTCAGCATGGGCCAGTTGAGCGCCGGACATGGCGGTGATCGCCACGCCGACAGCGCTGACTAGAAGGCGCGGCTTGCTGCCGGCGAACTCGGTGGATTGACGCGACATCGAAACTCCCTCCCCAGGGGTTCATGAAGGCCGCGCAATTTATTGCAACTGAGAATTTGTATCAATTCACACTCATTACCATACGCACATGATTTACAACTTTTACACTTTCTCCCTGTCGGAAGCAGGGGTATGCCGGTTGTACCGATATGTTGCAAATCATTATCATTGGCAAATTATCGAAACTGATGGAACCGGCCCATGCTGCTGCACATTCCCGGCGTGTTCTCCCGCGATGAGGTGACGCGCATTCGCGCCGCCCTGGAACAGGCCGAGTGGGCCGACGGCAAGGTCACCGCCGGTTACCAGTCGTCCCGCGCCAAGCACAACCTGCAACTGCCGCAGGACCACCCGCTGGCCCGCGAGATCGGCGAAGCCATGCTGCAGCGCCTGTGGAGCAACCCGCTGTTCCAGTCGGCCGCGCTGCCGAGCAAGGTGTTCCCGCCGCTGTTCAACTGCTATACCAGCGGCGGCTCGTTCGACTTCCACATCGACAACGCCGTGCGCGACACCCAGGGCGGCCGCGAGCGAGTGCGCACCGACGTGTCCTCGACGCTGTTCTTCAGCGACCCGGAGGACTACGACGGCGGCGAACTGGTGATTCAGGACACCTACGGCACCCAGCAGGTCAAGCTGCCGGCCGGCGACCTGGTGCTCTACCCCGCCACCAGCCTGCACAAGGTCAACCCGGTGACCCGTGGGGCGCGCATCGCCTCGTTCTTCTGGACCCAGAGCCTGGTGCGCGAGGACAGCCAGCGCGCCCTGCTGTTCCAGATGGACCAGTCGATCCAGGCGCTGACCCGCGACGTGCCGGACCATCCGGCGCTGATCGAGCTGACCGGCACCTACCACAACCTGCTGCGCCGTTGGGTGGACGTCTGACCCGCCATGAGTTTCATCCTGCGTCGCACTGAAGAAATCAACGTCGAAGACCTCACCGGCCAGCTCGCCGATGACCCGCGACAGACCGCCCGCCTCATCGTGACCGGTGCCCGCGAGGGTGACCTCGAAGCCCAGGCGCTGCTCGGGCAGATCCTCCTCGACGGCCACGGCATCGAGCAGGATGTCGACCTCGCCCTGACCTGGTTCGGCATTGCCGCCGAGCGCGGCCACGCCATGGCGCGCAACATGCTCGGGCGCTGCCTGGAGCATGGTTGGGGCTGCGCGAAGGACGAGGCCGGCGCCGCCCGTCATTACGCCATCGCTGCGCAGCAGAAACTCGATTGGGCGATGTACAACCTCGCCAACCTGCTCTCCACCGGCCGTGGCGTGGAACGCGACGGCGCCCGCGCACTGGCGCTGTACCAGAGCGCAGCGACGCTGGGTCACGCCAAGTCGATGAACCTGGTCGGGCGCTTCCACGAGGAGGGCCTGGTGGTGCCGCGCGACCTGGATACCGCGCGCCAGTGGTACCGCCGGTCGGCCGAGGCCGGTGACTTCCGTGGTCAGTTCAGCCACGCTTCGGTGCTCGCCGAACGCGGCGACCTGCCCGCCGCGCGCATCTGGCTGGAGCGCGCACTGGAAGGCGGCAACCTCAACTTCCTGCGCGTGGCCCGCCACCAGCTCGCCGCCTCCATGCCGCCCAGCCTGCGCGAGCTGACCCTGGCCTACTTCCAGCGCGCCGCCGAACTGGGCGATGAGTCGGACCTGCATCACCTCGCCGAGCAGATGGGCGTCGCCTGACGCTCCTTGACGTAATTTTCACGCCAACCCTGCTAGCTTTGCCGGCTAACCTGGCTGCCGGAGTGTTCGGCAGCCGCCACGTAACGACGAGGCGCAAGTGTCGAACACCACATCCCCCGTAGCGCGCAAACGCGTGGACTGGGCCGCCCTGGGCTGGCTCCTGCTGTTCTTCTGGTACTTCTCCGGCGTTACCCAGGCGCTGATCCTGTTCAGCGGCACCACTGGCTTTGCCGGCTTCCGCGACGCGTTCTTCCTCAGCAGCCTGTGGCTCGCACCGCCGCTGCTGCTGCCGCGCTTCACCAGGGGTATTGCCGCCGTCATCGGCCTGGTGCTCTGGGGCGCCTCGCTGGTGGGCCTGAGCTACTTCGGCATCTACAAGCAGGAGTTCTCGCAGAGCGTCATCTTCGTGATGTTCGAGTCGAACACCGCCGAAGCCGGCGAGTACTTCAGCCAGTACTTCAGCCTCTGGCTGTGCCTGGCGCTGCTGGCCTACAGCGTGGTCGCCGTGGTGCTGTGGAAGCGCATCCGCCCGATCAGCATGCCGGCCTATGCCCGCGTGCCGCTGGCCGTGCTGCTGGTCGTGCTGAACCTGTTCTACCCCTTCTACAAGCAGATGGTCACCCAGGAGCGCACCTTCGCCCAGGCGGTGGAAAAGGTGCAGTCGCGCATGGAGCCGGCAGTACCGTGGCAGTTGGTGGTCGGCTACGTCCAGTACCGCCAGCAACTGGACAACATGCAGAAACTGCTGCAACAGAACGCCTCGCTGCCGCCCCTGCAGAACCTCAAGGACAGCAGCGGCAACGAGCCGCGCACCCTGGTCCTCGTGCTGGGCGAATCCACCACCCGCCAGCACATGCACCTGTACGGCTACGGCCGCGACACCACGCCGAACCTCGACGCCCTCGCCGCCAGCGGCCAGGGCCTGACCGTGTTCCAGAATGTGGTCGCGCCGCGCCCCTACACCATCGAGGTGATGCAGCAGATCCTCACCTTCGGTGATGAACAGAACCCCGACAGGTTCCTCACCGATCCGTCGCTGATCAACCTGATGAAACAGGCAGGCTACAAGACCTTCTGGATCACCAACCAGCAGACGATGACCAAGCGCAACACCATGCTCACCACCTTCTCCCAGCAGACGGACGAGCAGGCGTACCTGAACAACCAGCGCAACCAGAACGCCAGCCAGTACGACGGCGTGGTGCTGGACCCGTTCGAGAAGGCCCTGAAGGACCCGGCGCAGAAGAAGTTCATCGTGGTCCACCTGCTGGGCACGCACATGGACTACCGCTACCGCTACCCGGAAGAGTTCGCCCACTTCAAGGACCGCCAGGGCGTGCCTTCGGCGCTGTCGGATGACCAGGTGGAGACCTACAACTTCTACGACAACGCGGTGCGCTACAACGACTTCGTGGTGTCGAGCCTGATCAAGCGCTATTCGGCCGCCAACGCCAACGGCTTCATGCTTTACCTCTCCGATCACGGCGAGGAAGTCTACAGTTCGGGCAACCACGACCGTCTGGGCCGCAACGAGATGGACCCGACCCGGCCGATGTACACCATTCCGTTCATGGTCTGGACCTCGCCGAGCTGGCAGGCCGAACACCCGCGCGACTTGCAGGCAGTGGCCAACCGCTCGTACAGCAGCTCGCACCTGATCCACACCCTGTCGGACCTCGCCGGCCTGAGCTACGACCGTTACGAACCGGCCAAGAGCCTGGTGAACGAGCAGTTCGCCGCCGCCCCGCGCTGGATCGGCGACCCGTACAAGAAGGACGGTCTGCACGAGTTCGACAAGCTGCCGCAGGACAAGGCCGCGCCGGAACAGGAAATCGCCAAGGACGCCAAGGCTCCCGCCACGGCCCAGGCTCCGGTGCAGACGCAACCCAAGGAGGGTTGAGTCTCCCGTGATGCGATGAAACGCCCCGCTCCTGCGGGGCGTTTTTCATTCGGCCCCACCCATGGACTCAATCTGCAGGATCGCCCCATGGGCGCGATCGCTGACATGGCTCGCTCCGACAACAGTGCGTAGCGGATTCAGTCCATCGCCCGTCCACGCCGTCAGAAAAGAAAAAGCCCCGCATCAGCGGGGCTCTTTCAGGGCAGCATGGCTTACAGGTAGAAGGCCTTCAGCGGCGGGAAGCCGTTGAATTCCACCGCACTGTAGCTGGTGGTGTAGGCGCCGGTGGACAGCCAGTACAGGCGGTCACCAGCAGCCAGGTTCAGGGGCAGGCCGTACTTGTAGTGCTCGTACATGATGTCCGCGCTGTCGCAGGTCGGACCAGCGATCACCACTTCCTCCAGCTCGCCCGCCTTCTCCACGTGGATCGGGAACTTGATGGACTCGTCCATGGTTTCAATCAGGCCGGAGAACTTGCCCACATCGGTGAACACCCAGCGCTCGACGGCGGTACGCGACTTGCGCGCCACCAGCACGACTTCACTGACCAGGATGCCGGCGTTGGCGATCAGCGAGCGGCCCGGCTCCAGGATGATTTCCGGCAGTTCGTCGCCGAAGTCTTCCTTGAGGAAACGGATGATTTCTTCCGCGTAGGTTTCCAGGCTGTTGGTCTTGGCGATGTAGTTGGCCGGGAACCCGCCGCCCATGTTGATCAGCTTCAGCTCGATGCCGTCCTCTTCCTTCAGGCGCTCGAAGATGACCTTCACCTTGGCAATCGCCGCGTCCCACACACCAATGTCGCGCTGCTGCGAACCGACGTGGAAGGACACGCCGTAGGGCACCAGGCCCAGGTCGCGGGCCAGTACCAGCAGGTCCATGGCCATGTCCGACTGGCAGCCGAACTTGCGCGACAGCGGCCAGTCAGCCGAGGTGGAGCCTTCGGTGAGGATACGCACGTAGACCTTGGAGCCCGGCGCGGCCTTGGCGATGTTGCGCAGGTCAGCTTCGGAGTCGGTGGCGAACAGGCGCACGCCCTTATCAAAGAAGTAGCGAATGTCGCGGGCTTTCTTGATGGTGTTGCCGTAGCTGATCTGCTCGGCGCGCACGCCGGTCTTCATCACCTTGTCCAGCTCATAGATGGAAGCGATGTCGAAGTTCGAACCCTTGTCGCGCAGCAACTCGGTGATCTCGGTGGCCGGGTTGGCCTTCACCGCGTAATAGATCTTGGCGAACGGGAAGCAGCCGGTCAGCTGGTCGTAGGCATCAGCGATGGTCTGCTTGTCGATGACGACGAAGGGGGTTTCCTGCTTGTCGGCAAACGCCTTCATACGCTGGAAGGTTTCGGGGGCGAAGTAATCCTCGACCTTGATGGACATGGTTGGGACTCCAAATGGCAGAACAGGTTATTCGTAGGGGTGAAGCTGAACGTCGAATCCGTTTCCCCACTTTGGTTCGCCTACTTCCCAAGGCATGTCGCCGAGTATCACCGGTACCGGTCAATGGAGCCGGTGCCTCTCGTCGTCAGTACTTGAGCCGGATGGATCGTTTCCAGCATGGACGTTCGGGCGCGAACTTTAGGACCTGAAGTCCCTGAGTTCAACCCTGAATTGCCGCTTTTTCGCATCCCTTTGTCGCACTGCCGGTTGACTGTTTTGGATACTCAACAAAATGCACGGAATACCGCACAGAACGGGGCTTTCGACGCGTTTCTGCATCATCGTCCTACTGAGTTAACGACCGGTGACAGAGGGGGGAGTTCAGCTGTTTGGGATGGGTGGTGCGGGAGGGGATTTTTCGGGAATTTCGGAGCGGGGGCCATCCCCTCACCCCTGCCCTCTCCCAAAGGGAGAGGGGGTAATCCGAGCAGTCCGGAAGTTTGTCGCAGATGGACAGGCTGACGCTGGCCTGGCATCAAACCGCGGACGGTCCCCTCTCCCTCCGGGAGAGGGTTAGGGTGAGGGGCACGTGCCCGCTGGAAATATCAGGAAGCCTGAGCAACCTCCGCCGGCGACACGATGTTGGTCTTGCGCCCACGCGAGCGGCCCGAGCTCAGGTAATCGGCGATCGACTCCTGCGTCACCTCGCCGAGGAACTGCCCCTCGGCATCCAGCACCGGCAGCCACGAGCTGTTGAACTCGTACATGCGCGACAACAGGATGCGCAGGTGCTCGTCGTGGCTGGCGGTCACGCGGAATTCGTTGAGGAAGTCGCTGCACGCGCCTTCCTTGCGGCGCATGTCCTTGCGACGTACGTAGCCCAGCCCCTTGCCGTTGGCGTCGACCACCACCAGGTAGCGGCGGTCGTCTTCCTCCATCTTCTCCAGCGCTTCGGCGACGCTGGTCTGCGGGTTGGCGGTGACGATGCTGCTGTCGGCGGCATCCTCGGCACGCACCAGCAGCAGACGCTTCAGGGTACTGTCCTGGCCGGTGAAGGCGCTGACGAACTCGTCCGCCGGGTGCGCCAGCAGGGTGTCCGGGTGATCGTACTGGAGGAGCCGGCCGCTCTTGAACACCGCCACCTTGTCGCCCAGCTTGATCGCCTCGTCGATGTCGTGGCTGACCATGATGACGGTCATGCCCAGCTTGCGCTGCAACTCGAAGAACTCGTTCTGGATCGACTCGCGGTTGATCGGGTCCACCGCGCCGAACGGCTCGTCCATCAGCAGCAGCGGCGCGTCGGCCGCCAGTGCGCGGATCACGCCGATACGCTGTTGCTGCCCACCGGACAATTCACGCGGGTAGCGCGACAGATACTGCTTGGGCTCGAGCTTGACCATGGCCATCAGCTCGCGCGCTTTCTCCTTGCACTTCTGCTTGTCCCAGCCGAGCAAGCGCGGCACGACCATGATGTTTTCCTCGATGGTCATGTTGGGGAACAGGCCGATCTGCTGGATCACGTACCCGATCTGCCGGCGCAGGGTCACCTCGTCCAGTTCGGCGGTGTCCTGGCCGTCGATCAGCACGCGCCCGGAGGTGGGCTGGATGATCCGGTTGATCATCTTCAGCGTGGTGGTCTTGCCGCAGCCAGAGGGGCCAAGGAACACGCAGATCTCACCCTTCTCCACAGTCAGGCTGACCTTGTCCACGGCACGGAATTCCTTGCCGTCCTTGAGGGTGAAGGTCTTGGTCAGTTGGTCGAGTTCGATCATGTTCAGTCTCCTGTCTGCGGGCGCAGGCCCTTCGGGGTGAGCGCACGCTGCAACCATTGCAGCAGCAGGTCGGCGGCGATGGCCAAGAGGCTCACCAGCACGGCGCCGACCACCAGCATGGGCATGTTGGATTGGCTGATGGAATTGAGGATGAGGACGCCCAGGCCACCGGCACCGATCACCGCGGCGATGGTCATCACGCCGATGTTCATCACCACGGCGGTGCGCACGCCGGCGAGGATCACCGGTACGGCGATGGGGATGTCGACCATCCGCAGGCGCTGCCAGAAGGTCATGCCGATGCCCTTGCCGGCTTCGCGGATGCCGGGTTCGACATTGGTCAGCGCGAGGTAGGTGTTGCGCAGGATCGGCAGCAGCGAATAGAGGAACACCGCGGTGATCGCCGGCAGCGGGCCGAGGCCCTGGCCGATCTTCGAGTAGAGCGGCAGCATCAGGCCGAACAGCGCGATGGACGGGATGGTCAGCACCACGGTGGCGGCGCCCTGCAGCGGCCCGGCGAGCCAGCGGAAGCGCGTCATCAGCACGCCCAGCGGCACGCCGACGATGATCGCCAGGCCCACGGCGATGGACACCAGCATCAGGTGTTGCAGGGTCAGTTGCCCGACCTGGGTCCAATCCAGGCGGGAAATCACGGTCATGAAGTCCATGTCAGTTTTCCTCCTGTGCGGGTTGTTCCTCGACAGGCTTGGCCTTGTCGCCCAGCAGGCCGTGCGCGCGCAGGAACTTCTGCGCCACGCGCTGCGGCGGCTCCTGTTCGATGTCGACCTGGGCGTTGAGCGCCTGCATGGTCTTGTCGTCGAGCAGGTCGGAGATGGGCTCGAACAGGGTCTTCAGCTCCGGATGCTTCTGCAGCGCATCGGCGCGCAGCACCGGGGCGGCGTTGTAGAAGGGGAAGAAGTGCTTGTCGTCTTCCAGCACGCGCAGCTTGAAGTCCTTCAGGCGACCATCGGTGGTGTAGACGAGGCCGACGAACACCTGGCGGTTCTTCAGCGCGGTGTAGACCAGCCCGGCATCCATCTGCCGCACGTCGTCGCGGGTGAAGTGCAAGCCGTACAGCTCGCTCATCGGCGCGAGGCCGTCGGGGCGCCCGGCGAATTCCGGGTCCATGGCGAACAGGTGGGTCTTCTTCGCGCCCTGCTCCTTCATCACCCGCGCCAGGTCGCTGAGGGTACGCACGCCGAGTTGCTCGGCCTGCTCCTCGGGCATCGCCAGGGCGTAGGTGTTGTTGAACGGCGCCGGCTTGGGCCAGACCAGCCCCTTCTTGCCGTCCAGCTCACGGACCTTGGCCAGCGACTGCTGGGCATCCAGCTTGTCCTTGATCTTGTTGTAGACGATCAGCGACGAGCCGGTGTACTCCCAGACCAGGTCCAGCTGGCCGCTCTGCTGGGCGCTGCGTGCCAGGGTGCTGCCCAGGCCGTTGGTGACCTTCACCTCGTAGCCCTTGCTCTGCAGGTACTGCGCGGTGATGGCGGTGAGGATGCGCTGTTCGGTGAACGGCTTGCCGCCGATGCGGATCACGTCGGCCGCGTGCGCCGCTCCCGTGGCGGCGGCGAGCAGCAGGCCCAGCGCGCCAAGCAGACGTTTCATGCCGGCTCCTTTGAAATCGAGTCCCTTCATTGCGTCAGCCCCCGTTCCAGCACGGTGCGGCTGAACAGCACCACCAGGCCATCGAGCACCAGCGCCAGCAGCGCGGTGCACACGGCTCCGAGCAGTAGCTTGGACTGGTCGTCCAGGGCGATGCCGGGGAAGATCAGGCTGCCCAGGCTGTTGGCGCCGATCAGGAAGGCCAGCGGAGCGGAACCCACGTTCAGCGCCAGGGCGATGCGCACGCCCCCCATGATCAGCGGCACGGCGTTGGGCAACTCGACCCGCAGCAGCACCTGGCGCGGGGTCATGCCAATACCGGTGGCCGCTTCCTTGAGCGAGGCCGGCACGGCGCGCAGGCCTTCGTAGGTGTTGCGCACGATGGGCAGCAAGGATGCTAGGAACAGCGCGAGGATCGCCGGACCGTTGCCGATCCCGACAATCGCCAGGGCAATGGCCAATACGGCCAGCGGCGGGATGGTGTTGCCGACGTTGAACACCTGCATCAGGCGTTCGGCCTGCCCCTGCAGAGCGGGCCGGCTGAGCAGGATGCCGGCGGGAATACCGACCGCAACGGCGGCCAGCATGGATGCGAACACCAGGACCAGGTGCGCCTGCAGGTAGAACAGCAGGTCTTCGCGGTACTGCCACAAGGTAGCAGGGGTGATCCAGTGGATCAGCAAAGCCAGAACAACGACTGCGAAGCAGACGCCGAACAGGGCCTTGCCCGTGGTGGTTTTCACCATGGTTGGGGGACTCCCTTCGGGTGCGCGGCGACTGGCATCGCCCCGCTCACATGACGCTCGATCCCGTCCAGAAACCCATCTGGGACCGCAATTAAACGCGACGGGAATCAAGCACTTGCGAATGCGTTTGCGGATTACCGTCGCGAAGGGGTGGACCCCCGTCCGTGCCCATCCGTTCAATAAATTTGCCATCTTTGTGCCATCGCGCGCAGGCGAAATCGGCGTCAGGCCCCATGGTCCGGGGGCTGTGGGTGACAAAGTTTTTTTCAAAAAAAATCGCTGCACCGGCTGAACCATCGCCCCGGTGCACTTGCCCAACGCCGGATGCGCCCGGCGAACACGCACGCGGTTTCGCTCAGCGGTTATCATCGGGTTCCTTTCGCGTGCCCCCGACCCATGGATAGGTCACTCGGGGCCGGCGTCTTGCCTACCACGGAGATCCTTCACCATGCTTGATCTGGCTGCGGCGTTCATCGCGCTGACCACCCTGCTCACCTACGTCAACTACCGCTTCATCCGCCTGCCGCCGACCATCGGTGTCATGGCCACCGCCCTGGTGTTCTCCTTCATAGCCCAGGGCATGTCGCTGCTCGGCTATCCGGTCCTTGAAGTCGAGATGCAGCAGATCATCAGCCGCATCGACTTCTCCGACGTGCTGATGACCTGGTTCCTGCCCGCCCTGCTGTTCGCCGGCGCGCTGCACGTGAACCTCGCCGACCTGCGCAACTACAAGTGGCCCATCGGCCTGCTGGCCACCTTCGGCGTGCTGATCGCCACCACGGTGATCGGCTACCTGGCCTACTACACCTTCGCCCTCTTTGGCTGGCACGTGGACTTCATCTACTGCCTGCTGTTCGGCGCCCTGATCTCGCCCACCGACCCCATCGCGGTGCTGGGCATCCTCAGGTCCGCCGGCGCGCCCAAGCCGCTGGCCACCACCATCGTCGGCGAGTCGCTGTTCAACGACGGCACCGCCGTGGTGGTCTTCACGATCCTGCTGGGCATCCTGCTGGCCGGCGAGACACCCACCGTGTCCTCCATCGCCTGGCTGTTCGTGCAGGAGGCCATCGGCGGCATCCTGTTCGGCGCGGCGCTGGGCTACGGGGTGTTCCTGATGATGCGTGGCATCGACCAGTACCAGGTGGAAGTCATGCTGACGCTCGCCCTGGTGATCGGCGGCGCGGCGCTGGCGGCACGGCTGCACGTGTCGGCGCCGATCGCCATGGTGGTGGCCGGCCTGATCATCGGCAACCAGGCGCGGCAGTACGCCATGTCCGACGAGACGCGGCGCTACATCGACAAGTTCTGGGAGCTGATCGACGAGATCCTCAACGCCCTGCTGTTCGCCCTGATCGGCCTGGAGCTGCTCCTGCTGCCATTCAACTGGCTGCACGTGGTCGCCGCCTTCGTCCTCGGCGGCGCGGTGCTGATCTCGCGCCTGCTCACCGTGGCCCCGGCCATCCTCGTGCTGCGTCAGCGGGAAAACGGCCGCCGCCAGGTACCTGCCGGCACCATCCGCATCCTCGTCTGGGGTGGCCTGCGTGGCGGCGTCTCGGTAGCCCTGGCGCTCTCCCTGCCGCTGGGCGAGCAGCGCGACCTGATCCTCAGCCTGACCTACGTGGTGGTGCTGGTGTCGATCCTGCTCCAGGGCCTGTCCATCGGCCCGCTGGTGCGTCGCATCTACAAGGGCGCCGAGACCGTCGCCGACAGCCATCACTGAAAGCCCCATCAAAGGCCAAGCGCCTTGCGTCGCCGGGTCTGCCGGCGACGCCTCGAATCAGGCTATAATCCCGCGCTTTTCGGGCCGCTCGCCGCCCGTCTTCACCGAATCGACCAGGCACCCATCCATGAGCATCCAAGCCGCCGAAGTCGCGAAGCGCCGTACGTTCGCGATCATTTCCCACCCCGACGCCGGTAAGACCACCATTACCGAGAAGCTCCTGCTGATGGGCAAGGCGATTGCCGTCGCCGGTACCGTGAAGTCGCGAAAGTCCGACCGCCACGCCACCTCCGACTGGATGGAGATGGAGAAGCAGCGCGGCATCTCCATCACCACCTCGGTGATGCAGTTCCCCTACCGCGAGCACATGATCAACCTGCTCGACACCCCCGGCCACGAAGACTTCTCCGAAGACACCTACCGCACCCTGACCGCGGTGGACTCGGCGCTGATGGTCCTCGACGGCGGCAAGGGTGTAGAGCCGCGCACCATCGCCCTGATGGAAGTCTGCCGCCTGCGCGATACGCCCATCGTCAGCTTCATCAACAAACTCGACCGCGACATCCGCGACCCGATCGAGCTGCTCGACGAAATCGAAGCGGTACTGAAGATCAAGGCCGCGCCGATCACCTGGCCGATCGGTTGCTACCGCGACTTCAAGGGCGTGTATCACCTCGCCCAGGACAAGATCATCGTCTACGTGCCGGGCCACGGCCACGAGCGCATCGAGACCAAGGTCATCGACAAGCTCGACTCGGACGAAGCACGCGCGCACCTGGGCGACCTCTACGACAACTTCCTCGAAGAGCTGGAACTGGTGCAGGGCGCCTGCCACGAGTTCGACAAGGACGCGTTCCTCAAGGGCGAGATGACCCCGGTGTTCTTCGGTACCGCGCTGGGCAACTTCGGTGTCGACCAGGTGCTCGACTGCATCGTCGACTGGGCCCCGCAACCGCTGGAGCGTGGCGCCCACGAACGCACCGTGGCGCCGACCGAGGAGAAATTCTCCGGCTTCGTGTTCAAGATCCAGGCGAACATGGACCCGAAACACCGCGACCGCATCGCCTTCATGCGCATCTGCTCGGGCAAGTACGAGAAGGGCATGAAGATGCGCCACGTGCGCCTGGGCAAGGACGTGAAGATCGCCGACGCGCTGACTTTCTTCTCCAGCGAGCGTGAGCAGCTGGAAGAGGCCTTCGCCGGCGACATCATCGGCCTGCACAACCACGGCACCATCCAGATCGGCGACACCTTCACCGAAGGCGAGGCGCTGGGCTTCACCGGCATCCCGCACTTCGCCCCGGAACTGTTCCGCCGCGTGCGCCTGAAGGACCCGCTCAAGTCCAAGCAGCTGCGCCAGGGCCTGCAGGAACTGGCCGAGGAAGGCGCCACCCAGGTGTTCTTCCCCGAGCGCAACAACGACATCATCCTCGGCGCCGTCGGCGTGCTGCAGTTCGACGTCGTCGCCAGCCGCCTGAAGGAGGAATACAAGGTCGAGTGCGCCTACGAGCAGATCAACGTCTGGTCCGCGCGCTGGATCGAGTGCAAGGACGAGAAGAAGCTCAAGGAGTTCAAGGACAAGGCCTTCGAGAACCTGTCCGTGGACGGCGGCGGCCACCTCACCTACCTGGCCCCGACCCGCGTGAACCTGAGCCTGATGGAAGAGCGCTGGCCGGACATCACCTTCCGCGCCACCCGCGAACACCACTGAGTTCGCCGCTCACGAAAACGCCCGCCTTGCGCGGGCGTTTTCATTTGCGCCGATCGGATTCTCGCAGGAGCAATTCTGCGTTACGGATCAAGTGCGCCCGAACTCCAGGTGCTGGAAGTCGCGCTGCCGGTCAGCTTGGCAGCGATGGCGCCCTGCGGGATCAGCCGGTCGCGATAGCGTGTGGCAAGCAGCCCACTCTGCGGTGCGAGCAGGATGTGCTCGCTGCTGGCGTCGCCGGGGCGGGCAATGATGCGCGCGAAGCGCTCGCCCGCCTCGATGTACTCGCCTAGCTCGCGTTCGAAAACCAGCACGCCGGCAGCCGGGGCGAACACGGTTTCCATGAAGCCCATTGGCGTGGCAACTCCCTTCCACTCCGGCAACGGCCCGGCATCGCTCACCACGCCACGGGCGCCCAGGAAACGGTAGAGACCATCGGCATCCTGCTGTGCCAGCGCGTCGCTGACGTCACCCTGGCCGCGCAGTTCGACGGTTGCCACCAATCGCCCGGCGAAGCGCTGTTCGGCCAGCCACGGGGCGATCACCACCTCTTCGAACGCCCCATCGCCATCGCCTTCCCAGATGATCGCCAGCTCCGCGCGAAGGGCGGCAGCGAGGTCCTGCGCGACAGGCCAGAAGCACTCGTGGATGTAGACATACTGCAGCGCCTCGTCATCGGTGTGCAGGTCGAGCACGATATCCGCCGGCGCGGCCAGTTCTGCCACACGTTTCTGCCACAGCGTGAGGTTATCCAGGGTGCCACTGGCGGCCGCCGAGGCGATGAAGCCACGATTGAAGTTGCGCGAGGTCGCGTCGTGGTTCCTACCGAGAATCCGTCCCTGGCGGAACTGCGCGATGCCGAAGGGATTGGCCTGCGGCACCACCGTCACGCTGCCATTGAGCGCACCGCGTTCGGCGGCATCACGCAGGCGTGGCAGCAGTTCGTGAAGCACCAGCATCCCGGCGATTTCATCGGCATGCACACCGGCCTGCAGGTGCACCTTCGGCCCCGGCCTGCCGCCATCGATACGCCAGGCGCGCACGCGCAGCTCGGCACCTGAATCACCGGGTACGCTGAAGGATACGTCCTCGATCATCTGCCTTCTCTCCTCTGTCTCGCCTCTGTCTGCTCTCTATCCAAAAGGCCCGTGGAAATCTTCCTCGTCGCCTCCTAGTATCGAAACCGTTCGCCGCTTGCCGGCACCACGCAACACAGGACGCCCGCCCTTGGATATCCCCCGCCAGAAAGCCCAGCGCGCCACACCCGAGGAACGCCGCGACCATCTCGTGCGCGCCTGCCTCAAGTGCCTGGTCGCCGATGGCCATGCGGGCATCTCGGTGCGTCGCATCGCCAAGGAAGCCGGCGTTGCCGTGGGTCTGGTCAACCACCACTTCGGCAGCATCGACGCGCTGGTCGCCCAGGCCTACGAAACCCTCGCCAGCGAGGTGACCCAGGCGCTCTACCGGCAGGTCGACGCGGCCGGCCACGACCCGGCCGTGCGCATGGAAGCCTTCCTCACCGGCTCCTTCTCACCCCAGGTGCTCGACCCCGACCTGCTCAGCCCCTGGGTAGTGTTCTGGAGTCTGATCCGTCACTCGCCGCCGGTGAACGAGGCGCACGAGCGCGGCTACCACAGCTACCTCGCGATCCTCGAAAAGCTCATCAGCGAACTCGCCAGCGCCGAGGGTTTCAGCGTGGCGCGCCCGCGACTTGCCGCCATCGGTCTCTCCGCCATGCTCGACGGACTGTGGCTGGAGTGGTGCCTGAACCCCTCGACCTTCACCGCCGCCGACGGTCTCGAACTCAGCCGTTGCTGGGTAGAGGGACTCCGCCGAGGTGCCTACGCGTAATCACTCAAACTGCCGTCCTTGCACGGCGCTTGCCCAGCCATGAACGCTGCGTCGTCTTCTGCTCGCGGCGAACCGGCGTGGCGCGCTCCAGCACGGCAAACAGCGCTTCGATGATGAAGGTCAGGCAGACATAGATCGCCGCCACCAGCAGCAGCGGCTCATAGATCTGGAAGGTCTGCGCACGCACCACGTTGGCGGCGCCGAGAAGGTCGACCACGGCGATGGTGGAAGCCAGCGCGGTGGACTTGAGCAGCATCACACTTTCCCCCGCCAGCGTCGGCAGCAGCAGGCGAATCGCCCGCGGCAACCACACGCGGTAGAGCACCAGCGTGCGGTTCATGCCGAACGCCGAAGCGGCCTCCAGCTCGCCACGCGGCACGGCCTTCAGGCCGCCACGAACCACCTCGCCGACGTAGGCCCCGACCGAGAGGATCAGCGCGATCACGATGTACCAGAAGCCGTCGCGCAGGTACGGCCAGAGAAAGCTGCCGCGGATCAGCGGGAACTGCGCGAACAGACTGCCCAGGCCGTAGTAGAAGATGTAGATCTGCACCAGCAGCGGGGTACCGCGAATCACGCTGGTGTACGCCAGCGCCAGGCGCGAGACCAGGAAGTTGCGCGACATCCGCGCCAGCGCCACGCCCAGCGCCAGCACGAAGCCCAGCGTGGCGGAAATCAGCAGGATCACCAGGGTGGTGCCCAGGCCCTTGAGCAGCAGGGCCCCGTAGACGAATAGCCAGTGTTCGTTCATCGCCGCGCCTCGTTCAGACCGCCGGAATCCAGCGGCGGAAGCGCCGCTCCAGGTAGCCCGCGAACAGGTTGGAAAGCACGGTGAGCACGTAATACAGCGCCGCCGCGGTGAGGTAGAAGGTCAGGTAGTGACGGGTCGAACCGGCGGCCTGCTTGGCGGTGTAGAGCAATTCGTTGGTACCCACCACACTGATCAGCGCGCTGTCCTTGATCAGGTTGACCCACAGGTTGGCCATGCCGGCCAGCGCGTTGGGCGCCATCATCGGCAGGGTCACCCGGCGGAACAGGCCGAAGCCGTGCATGCCGTAGGCGCGCGCCGCTTCGATCTGGCCATAGGGAATCGACTGGATGGCGCCACGGAAGATCTCCGAGGCGTAGGCACCCTGCACCAGGCCGAGCACGACGATGGCCACCATCATGCCGTTGAGCTTCACCTGGCCGTAGCCGAGCCACTCGAAGAACTGGTTCAGGCCCATGGAGCCGACGTAGAACAGCAGCAGGATCAGCAGCAGCTCCGGCACCGCCCGGCACAGCGTGGTATAGCCGCGCGCGAGCATCGCCAGAGGGCGCGGTCCGCCGATCTTGGCGCTCGCCGCGGCCAGGCCGATCAGCAGGCCGACGAGGAAGGCGCCGACTGAAATCTGCAGGGTGACCAGCAGCCCCTTGAGCAGGGCCGGGCCCCAGCCGGTTGGGCCGAAGCCGATCAGGTCGAAGATGCTTTGCATGGCCGTCTCCAGGGTGGGAGGCTCAGGGTCGTCCCCGTCCCCGTGCCCGCAACGGGCACGGGGACGGCTCACGCCAGAATCACTGCTTGGGCGCGACACTCATGCCGAAGTACTTGTCCGACAGCGCCTTGTAGTCATCGCTGGCGAGCAGCTTGCCGATGGCCTCGTCCATCTTCGCCTTCAGCTCGGTATCGCCCTTGCGCATGCCGGCACCGACGCCGCGGCCGAACAGCGGGTCGTACTTCACTTCACCCTTGTTGACGATGCCGGCCGCCTGGGCATCCGGCGACTTGACGAAGGACGCCACAGCGATGCCGTCGGCCATCATCAGGTCGATGCGCCCGGCTACCAGGTCGGCGTTCACCGAGTCCTGGGTGTCGTAGTAGCGCACGTCGGCGATCTTCTCGTAGTACTGCTTGAGGTAGTTGGAACTGACGGTGGAGATCTGCACGCCGATGGTCTTGCCCTTCAGGCCCTCGGGGCTGATCTGCACGTCCACCGCCTGCGGCGCGGCGACGGCCACCGGGGTGTCGTAGTAGGGACGGCTGAAGGCGATCTGCTTCTCGCGCTCATCGGTGATCGACAGGGAGTTGAAGATCACGTCGATCTTCTTCGCCAGCAGCGCCGGGATGATGCCGTCCCAGGCCACCTCGTCGATCTCGCAGGTCGCCTTCATCTCGGCGCAGACCTTGTGGATCAGATCCGGCTCGAAGCCGACCCAGCTGCCATCGGGCTGCTTCTGCGAGAACGGCGGATAGGGTTCGGCGGCCAGGGCGAAGCGGATCGTCTCGGCCTGAGCGCTTGCCACGCCGGCCACCAGCATCGCCGCACCCACCATCAGATTGCACAGACCTTTCTTGTTCATCGTGATCCCCTGCATTGTTTTACTTAGTGTTGGGTCACGCTCATCGATGCGCCGACAGCGCGGCATCGGTCAGCGATTCTGGTGCGCGTTGACAAACTGCCGGCAGCGCTCGCTGCGCGGCCGCGAGAAGACCTCCTCGGCGGTGCCTTCTTCCTCGATCAGACCCTTGTGGAGGAAAGCCACGTGGCTGGATACGTCACGGGCGAAAGCCATCTCATGGGTGACCAGGATCATGGTCCGCCCCTCCTCCGCCAGCGAGCGGATCACCTTCAGCACTTCACCCACGAGCTCCGGGTCCAGCGCCGAGGTCGGCTCGTCGAACAGCATCACTTTCGGCCGCACGGCCAGCGCGCGGGCAATGGCCACGCGCTGCTGCTGACCACCGGAAAGGAAGGCTGGGTACTCGTGGCGCTTCTCGGCCAGGCCGACGCGCTCCAGCAGCGCCTCGGCACGTTGGCGGGCCTCGGCCTTGCTCTCGTGGAGGACGAAGGTCGGCGCCTCGATCAGGTTCTCAAGCACGGTGCGGTGCGGCCACAGGTTGAAGCTCTGGAACACCATGCCCAGCTGCGAGCGGATGCGGGTGAGCTGCTTCTGGTCGGCCACCATCGGCTCGCCGTGGCGGTTCTGGGTCAGGCCGATGGTCTCGCCGTTGACGGTGACCGAGCCCTGGTTGGGAATTTCCAGCATGTTGATACAGCGCAGCAGGGTGCTCTTGCCCGAGCCGCTGGCGCCAATCAGCGAGATCACCTCACCCTCGCGCGCCGACAGCGACACACCCTTGAGCACCTCGAAGTCGCCGAAGCGCTTGTGGATATCGCGCACTTCGATCACCGGCCTGGACTGCGCTTGCGGCTCTTGTAGGAGCGAGTCATGCCCGCGACCCGCTTCGCCACGCGGCACATCACGGACGGAGTCTGCTCCTACGGAATTGGCCTTCGCCGGAAGGGATTCGACAAAGCGAATGATCCGCGCACAGGCCTCCGCCATGCTCTCGTCGCTCAACCCGAAGGACAGCCGCACGAAGCCCTTCGCCTGCGGGCCGAAGGCCGCTGCGTCAAGCACCGAGACGCCAGTGGCGTGGAACAGCTGCCAGGAGAAATCCAGCGAGCTGAGGCCGGTGTCGCGCACGTCGACCATGACGAACATGCCGGCCTCGGGCGACAGCACCTTCACCCGAGGGCAATCGCTCAGCGCGGCGACCACCAGGTCGCGGCGGCGGCGGTAGATCTCGCGCATTGTCGTGACAACCTCGTCGTGACGCTCCACCGCCGCAAGGGCGGCTTCCTGCACGAAGCCCGGCAGGCCGTAGAACATGTTCAGCGCGAGGTTTTCCAGGTGCCCGACCAGCGTCGGGTTGGCGACTATCCAGCCGGCGCGCCAGCCGGTCATGGCGTGGGATTTCGACAGGCTGCCGATGCTCAGGGTGCGCTCGGCCATGCCCGGCAGGGCAGCGAAGCTCTGGTGTTCGCGCTCGAAGGTCAGGCCCTCGTACACCTCGTCCACCACCACCCAGAGGTCGTGGGCCTCCGCCAGCGCGGCAATGGCCAACAGCTCGTCGCGGTCCAGCACGACACCGGTAGGGTTGCTCGGATTGGCGAGGAAGATCGCCTTCGTGCGCGGGGTGATCGCTGTGGCGATATCGGTGGCCAGCGGGCGGAAGCCGTTTTCAGGACGGGTCGGTACCCCGACCAGCACCGCGCCGGTGGCTTTCAGCGTGGCTTCGTAGGTGACGTAGACCGGGTCGAAGGTGATGACCTCGTCGCCCTTCTCCAGCAGGCACATCGCGGCGGCAAACAGGCCGTTCTGAGCACCGGCGACGACGATGACGTTCTCGGGCCCTGCCTTTTGGCCGAAACGCCGCTCATGCAGTGCCGCGATCGCCTGGCGCAGTGCAGGCTTGCCGGCCACGTCACTGTAATGGGTGTCGCCGTCGCGCAACGCGGAAACGGCGGCATCGGTGATGAAGTCCGGAGTTGCGAAATCGGGGTCGCCGACGCTGAGCACTATCACGTCGCGGCCGGCTCGCTGGGCGGCGATGGCGGCGTAGTGAATGTCCCAGGCGGCGACGCCGGGTCCGACCATCCTGTCCACAAGCGACGAATAACGCATGCAAGGGCCTCATCCGAATGACGGAATGTCCTGCAGAAGGGTCCGCAGGAGCGTTGGGCCACCATAGCCAAGGATGAACGAGTGTTCAACAGCGTTTTCCGACATCAGCCATGTCGTTTTCAGACCGTTCACTCAACTGACTCTTCACCTTCAGGTGCGACACGTCGCAATTCGACCGACGAACGGAATCACGACATCCACTTAACGGCTTCTTAACGAACTCCCCCGTAGCGTTCTCTCACCCCCTGACAGAGCCGTGACGGCCTTTGGAACACCACATGGAAATGCCCTTCCTCCCCTTCTCCCGCCCCAGCATCGGCGAGGAGGAGATCCAGGCAGTCAATGAAGTGCTGCGCTCGGGCTGGATCACCACCGGGCCGAAGAACGCCGAACTGGAGCAACGCTTTGCCCAGTCGATCGGCTGCCGCCACGCCGTGGCGCTGTCCTCCGCCACCGGAGGCATGCACCTGGCGCTGCTGGCCCTGGGCATCGGCCCGGGTGACGAGGTGATTACCCCGTCGCAGACCTGGGTCTCCACCGTCAACATGATCAGCCTGCTGGGCGCCACCCCGGTGTTCGTCGATGTCGACCGTGACACTCTGATGACCGACGCCGCCCGCATCGAGGCCGCGATCACTCCGCGTACCCGCGCCATCATCCCGGTGCACTACGCCGGCGCCGCCTGCGACATGGACCCGATCGACGAGCTCGCCCTGCGCCACGGCATCCCCGTGATCGAGGACGCCGCCCACGCCGCCGGCACCTCCTACCGTGGCCGCGCGATAGGCCAGCGCGGCACCGCGATCTTCTCCTTCCACGCGATCAAGAACCTCACCTGCGCCGAGGGCGCCATGTTCGTCACCGATGACGAGGTCCTGGCCAACCGCGTACGCACCCTGAAGTTCCACGGCCTGGGCGTCGACGCCTACGACCGCCTGACCCACGGCCGCAAGCCGCAGGCGCAGGTGGTGGAGCCGGGCTTCAAGTACAACCTCACCGACATCAACGCCGCCATTGCCCTGGTCCAGCTGCCCAAGCTCGAAGCGATCAACGCCCGCCGCGCCGAACTGGCCGCCGGCTACGCCGAGCGCCTGGCGCACCTGCCCGTGCAACCGCTGGCGGTGCCGGACTACCCGCAGCATCACGCCTGGCACCTGTATGTCCTGCGCATCGACCAGGAGCGCTGCGGCATCGATCGCGACGCCTTCATGCAGGGCCTGCAGCAGCGCGGCATCGGCAGCGGCATCCACTTCATCGGCAGCCACCTGCACAGCTACTACCGCCAGCGCTACCCGCGCGTGCAACTGCCCAACACCGAGTGGAACTCCTCGCGGATCGTCTCCATCCCGCTGTTCCCCGACATGACCCAGGCCGACCAGGACCGTGTGGTCGACGCCATCGAAACCCTGCTTCGGTAACGCCACCGTGAAACCCTATCCGATCCATCGCGTGTCCATCGTCATCCCGGTGTACAACGAAGAGGCCAGCCTGCCCGAGCTGCTGCGCCGGACCACCGCCGCCTGCGAACAGCTGGGCCGCGACTACGAGATCGTGCTGATCGACGACGGCAGCCGCGACAGCTCCGCCGACCTGCTGCAGGAAGCCGCGCAGGCGCCGGGCAGCCATGTGGTGGCGGTGATCCTCAACCGCAACTACGGCCAGCACGCCGCGATCATGGCCGGTTTCGAGCAGTGCCAGGGCGACCTGGTGATCACCCTCGACGCCGACCTGCAGAACCCGCCGGAAGAAATCCCGCGCCTGGTGGCCGAAGCCGCCAAGGGCTATGACGTGGTCGGCAGCGTCCGCCAGCAACGCCAGGACTCCGCCCTGCGCCGCTGGCCGTCGAAGGTGATCAACCTCGCCGTGCAGCGCTCCACCGGCGTGGCGATGAACGACTACGGCTGCATGCTGCGCGCTTATCGCTCGAGCATCGTCAAGGCGATGCTCGCCTGCCGCGAGCGCAGCACCTTCATCCCGATCCTGGCCAACAGCTTTGCCCGCCACACCAGCGAGATCCTCGTCGCCCACGCCGAGCGCGAGCACGGCGAGTCGAAGTACGACTTCCTGCGTCTGATCAACCTGATGTTCGACCTGGTCACCTGCATGACCACCTCGCCGCTGCGCCTGCTGTCCTTCGTCGGCGGCGGCATGGCGGTGGCCGGCTTCGCCTTCGCCCTGATGCTGCTGGTGCTGCGCCTGCTGTTCGGCGCCGCCTGGGCCGGCCACGGGGTGTTCGTGCTGTTCGCCGTGCTGTTCATGTTCACCGGCGTGCAGCTGGTCGGCATGGGCCTGCTCGGCGAGTACCTGGGGCGCATGTACAACGACGTGCGCGCCCGCCCCCGCTTCTTCATCGAGCGCACCGTCCGCACCGAGACGCCGCGCGCCCCGATCACCACTTCTTCCCCTTCTTTCGAGTCCATCCAGCCATGACCCAGCAGACCATCGTCTTCGCCTACCACGACTTCGGCTGCGCCGGCATCGAAGCGCTGCTCGCCTCCGGTTACCAGATCGACGCCGTCTTCACCCACGCCGACGATCCCAAGGAGAACCGCTTCTATGGCTCCGTAGCGCAGCTTTGCGCTCGCCTGGGCATCCCCGTGCACGCCCCGGAAGACGTCAACCACCCGCTGTGGGTCGCCCGCATCCGCGAGCTGCAGCCGCAGTACATCTTCTCCTTCTATTACCGCCACCTGCTCAGCGAAGAGTTGCTGGCCTGCGCCGCCAGGGGCGCCTACAACCTGCATGGCTCGCTGCTGCCGCGCTACCGTGGCCGCGCCCCAGCCAACTGGGTGCTGGTCAACGGCGAGACCGAGACCGGCGTGACCCTGCACCGCATGGTCAAGCGCGCCGATGCCGGCGGCATCCTCGCCCAGCAGCGCGTCGCCATCGGCGCCGACGACACCGCCCTGGTGCTGCACGGCAAGTTGCGCGAAGCCACCCGCGAGCTGCTCGCCTCCGCCCTGCCGCGCCTGGCGCGCGGTGAGCTGCAGGAAGTCGCCCAGGACGAATCCCGCGCCAGCTACTTCGGTCGCCGCACCCCGGCGGACGGCCAGCTCGACTGGAAACGCCCGGCCCGCGAACTGCACAACCTGGTCCGCGCCGTCACCCAGCCCTACCCCGGCGCCTTCGCCCCGGTGGGCGATCGCAAGCTGATCGTCTGGAGCTCGCGCGTTGCAGCCGGCAACAACGGTATGGCGCCCGGCTCGGTGCTCTCGGTCGATCCCCTGCGCATCGCCTGCGGCGAAGACTCGCTGGAAATCCTCTCCGGCCAGCAGAATGACAGCGGCCTGTTCCTCGCCGGCCCGCAACTGGCCCGCGAGATGGGCCTGGTGGACGGCTCGCGCCTGCACGGCGCGGTCGGAAAGCCCAAGCGCAAGACCCGCGTGCTGATCCTCGGCGTCAACGGCTTCATCGGCAACCACCTCTCCGAACGCCTGCTGCGCGACGGCAACTACGAGGTCTACGGCCTGGACATCGGCTCCGATGCCATCGAGCGCCTGAAGGGCAACCCGGACTTCCACTTCGTCGAAGGCGACATCAGCATCCACACCGAGTGGATCGAGTACCACATCAAGAAGTGCGACGTGGTCCTGCCGCTGGTGGCCATCGCCACACCGATCGAATACACCCGCAACCCGCTGCGCGTGTTCGAACTGGACTTCGAGGAAAACCTCAAGCTGGTCCGCTACTGCGTCAAATACAACAAGCGCGTGATCTTCCCGTCCACCTCCGAGGTGTACGGCATGTGCACCGACGCCAACTTCGACGAGGACACCTCCAACCTCATCGTCGGCCCGATCAACAAGCAGCGCTGGATCTACTCGGTCTCCAAGCAACTGCTCGACCGCGTCATCTGGGCCTACGGCCAGAAGGGCCTGAAGTTCAGCCTATTCCGTCCGTTCAACTGGATGGGCCCGCGCCTGGACCGCCTGGACTCCGCGCGAATCGGCAGCTCCCGCGCCATTACCCAGCTGATCCTGCACCTCGTGGAAGGTACTCCGATCCGCCTGGTCGACGGCGGCGAGCAGAAGCGCTGCTTCACCGACGTGGACGACGGCATCGAAGCGCTGGCGCGCATCATCGACAACGAAGGCGGCCGCTGCGACGGGCAGATCGTCAACATCGGCAACCCGGACAACGAAGCCAGCATCCGCCAGCTGGGCGAAGAGCTGCTGCGCCAGTTCGAGGCCCACCCGCTGCGCGACCAGTTCCCGCCCTTCGCCGGCTTCCGCGAAGTGGAAAGCCGCAGCTTCTACGGCGACGGCTACCAGGACGTGTCGCACCGCAAGCCGAGCATCGAGAACGCCCGTCGCCTGCTGGACTGGCAGCCGAGCGTGGAGCTGTCGGCCACCATCGGCAAGACCCTGGACTTCTTCCTCCGCGAAGCCCTCGCCGAGCGCACCGGCGGTGCTCCCCACGCCTTTCCGCTGAAAAGCATCGCCTGATGCGGGCAGGACTACGCATCGACGTCGACACCTACCGTGGCACCCGTGACGGCGTGCCACGGTTGCTGGACATGCTCGAGGAAGCCGACGTCAAGGCGACCTTCTTCTTCAGCGTCGGCCCCGACAACATGGGGCGGCACCTGTGGCGCCTGATCCGTCCGCAGTTCCTGTGGAAGATGCTGCGCTCCAACGCCGCCGGCCTCTACGGCTGGGACATCCTCCTGGCCGGCACCGCCTGGCCGGGCAAGCCGATCGGCCGCGACCTGGGCCACCTGATGCGGCGCGCCCAGGACGCCGGCCACGAAGTCGGCCTGCATGCCTGGGACCACCACGGCTGGCAGGCCAACGCCGGGCGCTGGAGCTCACAGCAACTGGAGCAGCAGATCCGCCGGGGCGTGGACACCCTCGCCGACATCCTCGGCAACCCGGTGGAGTGCTCGGCGGTGGCCGGCTGGCGCGCCGACGAGCGCACCGTGGAAGCCAAGGAGCGCTTCGGTTTTCGCTACAACAGCGATTGCCGGGGCAACTCCCTGTTCCGCCCGCGCCTGGCCGACGGCCGCGCCGGCACCCCGCAGATTCCGGTGGACATGCCGACCTTCGACGAAGTCGTCGGCCCGCAGGTGGCGCCGTCCGCCTTCAATGACTACATCCTTTCCCGCTTCGACGTGGACGCCTTGAACGTGTACACCATTCACGCCGAGGTCGAGGGCATTCTCATGGCCCACGACTTCCGCCGCTTGCTGGCCCAGGCACGGGCTGGCGGCATCCGCTTCGTTCCGCTGGGCCGGCTGCTGCCGGACGACCCGACCACCCTGCCCATTGCCAGCCTCGTGCGCGGCGAACTGGCCGGCCGCGAAGGCTGGCTGGGGGTTCAGCACGCATGAAGCGCCTGGCCTACCCGACGCTGCTAGCCGCCTTCGTGCTGTGCATCCTGCTGCCGATGGCCTTCCACGGGCTGTGGATTCCCGACGAGTCGCGCAACGCGCAGATCAGCCAGTCCATGCTGCAGACCGGCGACTGGGTTTCCCCGCACCTGCTCGGCCTGCGCTACTTCGAGAAGCCCACTGGCGGCTACTGGCTGACCGCCGTCAGCCAGGCCGTGTTCGGGCAGAACCTGTTCGGCGTGCGTTTCGGCTCGGCGCTGGTCACCGCACTGAGCACCCTGCTGGTCATCCTGGTCGCCCGCCGGTTGTGGAACGACCCTCGCCGCACCTGGGCTGCGGGCCTGCTCTACCTGAGTTTCGGGCTGATCGCGGGCCAAGCCGGCTACGCCAACCTCGACCCGCAGTTCACCTTCTGCGTGAACCTCAGCCTCGGCGCCCTGTGGTTCGCCTTCGACGCCAGAACCACGCGCGGACGCTTCGCCGCCTGGAGCCTGCTGGGCGCCGCCTGCGCCTTCGGCTTCATGACCAAAGGCTTCCTCGCCTTCCTGTTGCCGGTGCTCGTCGGCCTGCCCTATGCCCTGCTGCAGAAGCGCTTCAGCGAACTGCTGCGCTACGGGCCCCTGGCGGTGCTGGTCGCCGCACTGGTCGCCGCGCCCTGGGCGCTGCTGATCCACGCCCGTGAACAGGACTTCTGGGACTTCTTCTTCTGGCACGAGCACATCCGCCGCTTCGCCGGCGCGGACGCGCAGCACGGTCGGCCGATCTGGTTCTTCGTGCCATTGCTGTTCGCCAGCGCACTGCCCTGGGCGGTGCTGATCTTCCCGGCGCTTCGCAACGGCCTGCAGGGCTGGCGTGACTCCAGGCTGGTATTCCTGCTGCTGTGGTTCGTCATGCCCTTCCTGTTCTTCAGCCTGGCCAAGGGCAAGCTGCCGACCTACATCATGCCCTGCTTCGCCCCGCTGGCCCTGTTGATGGCCGACGCCATCGGCCGTGCACTGCAGCAACGCAGGCTGATCGCGCTGAAACTCAACGGCGCGCTCAACCTGCTGCTGGGCAGCAGCGCGCTGGCCGGCCTGGTGTTCATGCAGGCCCGCCACCCGCAGTACCACGACGAACTGCCCAGCGTGCTGATGGTTGCCCTGGTCTGCGTCGTCTGGCTGCTGACCGGCCTGCTGCAGCTGATGCGGCCCAATCGCTACTGGGCGGCGCCGGCCTTCGCGGCCTGGCTACTGGTGGCACTGATACCCAATGCGATGCCGAACAAGATGGTCAACAGCAAGATGCCCGATCAGTTCATCGCCGAGCACCTGGACCAGCTCAAGAGCGCGCGCAGCCTGCTGAGCAATGACCTCGGCGCGGCCACCGCCCTCGCCTGGCGTACCCAGCGCAACGACATCACGCTGTTCAACACCGAAGGCGAGCTGAAGTTCGGCCTGGGCTATCCCGAAGGCCAGGGCCGCAGCATTGCCCCCGAAGACATCCACGCCTGGATCGAGCGCGCCCGCGCCGAAGGCCCCATCGGCGTGATCATGCGGGTCAACAGCGCCAGCGACGAAGCCGAACTGGCCATGCTGCCCAGCGACGCCATCAGCTACCGGCAGAACCATCTGGTGGTCTTGCTGATTCCGCAGGCCACGCCATGACCGCCCTGCTGCTGGCCGGTGTCTGCCTGCTCACCTGCATGGGCCAGCTGGCGCAGAAGCACGCCGTGGAAAGCTGGCGCGATGCCCCCTTGAGCGTGGCGGCGAAGCTTTTCTCGCCCTGGCTTTTGCTGGCCATCGCCTGCCTGGGATTCGGCCTGCTACTCTGGCTGCTGGTCCTGCAGCGTCTGGAGGTCGGCGTCGCCTACCCCATGCTGAGCCTGAACTTCGTGCTGGTGACGCTCCTGGCGAGCCGTCAGTTCGGCGAGCATATCGATGCGCGCCACTGGTTCGGCGTCGCGCTGATCGTTGGCGGCGTCGCCCTGCTGGGGATGCACTCGTGAAGCGCGGCATCGCCTTCGCCCTGGGCAGCGTGGTGCTGGTAAGTGGCGCGCAGCTGGGCATGCGCTGGAGCATGACGCGCCTGCCCTCGCACTGGCCGTTCGATCTCGCGCAACTGGACCTTGCCGCCCTGTCGGCGCTGGCCGGCGCGGTTCTGGCCTACGCGCTGTCGATGCTCTGCTGGCTGCTCGCCCTCAAGCACCTGCCGCTGAGCCGCGCCTATTCGCTGCTGAGCCTGAGCTATGCCTTCGTCTACCTCGGCGCCGCCGTGCTGCCAGGCCTCGGCGAACCCCTGAGCCTGCCTCGCACTCTGGGCGTCGCCCTGGTGATCGCTGGCGTGATCGCGATCAACTCGCCACGCCGTCATGACAGAATAACCGTCATCAAACCCAGCGACGCTCGCTCCGAGCGCACGCAGTTCGACTGACCCCAATCCCGCTTCGAGTTCCTATCCGGGAGAGCACAACATGAAAATCAGCGTATTCGGAATCGGTTATGTGGGCCTGGTGCAGGCTGCCGTCATGGCCGAAGTGGGCCATGACGTCCTGTGCATGGACATCGACGAGGACAAGATCGCCAAGCTCAAGCGCGGCCAGATCAGCATCTTCGAACCGGGCCTCGCCGAGCTGGTGAAGGACAACCTGGAAGCCGGACGCCTGCGCTTCACCAGCGACGTCGCCGAGGCCGCCGCCCATGGCCGGGTGCAGTTCATCGCCGTGGGCACACCGCCGTTGCCCGATGGCTCGGCCGATTTGCGCGCCGTGCTGGCGGTGGCCGAAGGCATCGCCCGCAACCGCACCCAGCCGGTGATCATCGTGGAGAAATCCACCGTACCGGTGGGCACTGGCGACCGGGTCAAGGCCCGCATCCAGGAAGTGCTCGCCGAAGAAAGCCGCAGCCTGGACTTCGAGATCGTCTCCAACCCCGAGTTCCTCAAGGAAGGCTCAGCGCTGGCCGACTGCCGCAAACCCGACCGGATCGTCATCGGCTGCGAAAGTGCCGAGGTGCTGGACGTGATGCGCGAAATCTACGAGCCGTTCAACCGCAACCACGACCGCATCCTGACCATGAACCTGCGCAGTGCGGAACTGACCAAGTACGCCGCCAACTGCATGCTCGCCACCAAGATCAGCTTCATCAACCAGATCGCCGAGCTGGCCGAACACCTGGGCGCCGACATCGAGGCGGTGCGCCAGGGCATGGGCGCCGACCCGCGCATCGGCTACCACTTCATCTACCCCGGCTGCGGCTACGGCGGCTCGTGCTTCCCCAAGGACGTCCAGGCCCTGATCCAGAGCGCCGAGGAAGCCCACTGCTCCAGCGACCTGCTGCGCGCCGTGGAAGCGGTTAACCAGCGGCAGAAGAGCAAGCTGTTCGAGCGCATCCGCAGCTACTACGGCGGCAAGCTCAAGGGACGCACCTTCGCGCTCTGGGGCCTGTCGTTCAAGCCCAACACCGACGACATGCGCGACGCTCCCAGCCGCACCCTGATGGAGGCCCTGTGGGAGGCCGGCGCCAAGGTCCGCGCCTTCGACCCCGAAGCCATGCCCGAAGCGCAGCGACTCTACGGACACGATGAGCGCCTGACCCTGATGGGCACTCCGGAAGCCACCCTGGGCGGCTCGGACGCGCTGGTGATCTGCACCGAATGGCGACAGTTCAAGGCGCCGGACTTCGAGCTGCTGGCCAGCCGCCTGAAAGCCCCGGTGATCTTCGACGGGCGCAACCTGTTCGATCCCGAGCGCGTGGCACGTTACGGCTTCGAGTACTTCCCCATGGGCCGTGGCGACTCGCACCGTCTGCCGGTTCCGGCGCAGGCCGTCGAGCAACGAAACCGACGCAGCGCCTGAACCCCACACCCAACTGGCAGGAGCGCCATGCGCGTAAGCGCGGGCATGGCCCGCTCCTACAGGGGAACACGGCGCTGACGTTCCTGCGTGAAGGCAAGCTCCGCTACACCTGCCCCATCACCATCATCGGCGCCGCCTCGCCGCGCTTGAGCAGCGCATAAAGCACCCCGGTCACCACGCTGCCTGCGGCAATTGCCAGCAAGTAGAGCAACGCATGGTTCATCGCGTTGGGGATCAGCAGCACGAACAGCCCGCCATGGGGCGCGAGCAGCTTGCAGCCGAACAGCATCGACAGCGCACCGGTCAGCGCGCCGCCAGCAATGCTCGCCGGGATCACCCGCAGCGGGTCCTTCGCCGCGAAGGGAATCGCCCCCTCGGAGATGAAGCATAACCCCAGCACCAGCGCGGCCTTGCCCGCCTCGCGCTCGCTCTGGGCAAACTTGCGCCGCGCCAGCAGTGTGGCGATGCCCATGCCGATGGGCGGGACCATGCCGCCGGCCATGACCGCCGCCATCGGCGCGTAGCTCTGCGAGGCGAGCAGGCCGACCGAGAACGCATAGGCCGCCTTGTTGATCGGCCCGCCCAGGTCGACGCACATCATCCCGCCCAGCAGCAGGCCGAGCAGGATGGCGTTGGTGGTGCCCATGCCGGCAAGGAAGTCGGTGAGCGAACGCATCATCGCGGCTACCGGCGAACCCACCACGTAGATCATCACCAGCCCGGTGAACAGGCTGGCCAGCAAGGGAATGATCAGGATCGGCTTGAGCGCCGCGACGCTGGCCGGCAACGGAATCCACCGGGCAATCGCGCGCGCCGAATAGCCCGCGAGCAGGCCGGCGACTATGCCGCCGAGGAAGCCCGCGCCCAGCGTGCTCGCCAGCAGCCCGCCGATCATCCCGGGCGCCAGGCCCGGCCGGTCGGCGATGGACCAGGCGATGTAGCCGGCGAGCATCGGCACCATCAGCTTGAACGCCGCGTCGCCGCCGATCTGCATCAGCGCCGCTGCCAGGGTGCCCTCCTGCTTGAACGCCTCGATGCCGAAGACGAAGGACAGCGCGATCAAGAGGCCGCCGGCCACCACCATCGGCAGCATGAACGACACGCCGGTGAGCAGGTGCTTGTAGACGCCACGCGCCTCATTCTTGGCCGGTGCCGCCTGGCTGCCGGCGGACGACGCGGACTCCACCGTCGCCTCCTGCAGCGCACGCTCGATAGTCGCCTGCGGCTGCTTCAGCGCCACGCCGGTGCCGCAGCGGAAGATGCGCTTGCCGGCGAAACGCTCGGAGTTGACCTCGATATCCGCTGCCAGCAGGACCACATCGGCAGCAGCGATTTCTTCCGCACTCAGCGGATTGCGCGCGCCCACCGAGCCCTGGGTTTCCACCCGCAGTTCGACGCCCATCTGCTGCGCCGTCTGCTGCAACGCCTCGGCCGCCATGAAGGTGTGCGCCACGCCGGTCGGGCAGGCGGTCACCGCAACGACCTTCGCCGCGCGCTCCACTGGGACACGCACGCTCGAAGGCTCACCGGGCTGCCAGACCTGCGCCTCTTCCTGCGCTCGCTGTAGAAAGCTGGCAGGCTCGGCCAGCGCCTCGGCAGGCCGGGTCTGGACCAGACGTTTGCCGGCGAAGCGCGAAAGCTCCAGCGGCTGCGTAGTGACCACCAGCACCCAGTCGGCGGCGGCGATCTGGCCGTCGCTCAACTGGCGCTCCGGATGCTGCGGGTCGCATTGTTCGACACACACCGACCAGCCCAGGCGCTCGGCCGCCGCACGCAGCAGGCGAGCGCTGAGCACGCTGGAAATCTGGCCGTTGGGGCAGGCCGTGATCAGGGCAAGGTTCATCGTCATACCTCTTGTTGTTCTATCGCTCAGGCCAGCGCCTGAACCTGCACCGCGTCTTCGATGCGCTTGAGCCGCTGCACATCGCCGATGCCGAACTGAAACTGGGTGACCGCCAGCGCGGCGACCGCTGTGGCCTGGCGCAACACGCGCTCGGCCGGCCAGCCGGCGAGCAGGCCGTGGACCATACCGGCCAGCAGGGAATCACCGGCACCCACCGTGCTGGCCACTTCCACCTTCGGCGGCACCGCCTGCCAGACGCCCTGCGGGCCGAACCAGCGCACGCCCTCGGCGCCCTGGGAAAGCACTACCTGCTCGATCCCGCGGGCGCGCAGCGATTCGACCTGGGCGGTCAACTCCAAGGCGCTGCCGGCGAGTTGTCCACAGGCCTCGCCCAGCTCCTGGTCGTTGGGCTTGATCAGCCAGGGCGCGGCCTCGATGCCCGCGCGCAGGGCTGCGCCGCTGCAATCGAAGGCGACCTTCAGGCCATGCCCCTGCAGCCGCAGCAGCAGCTCGCGCAACCACTGCGGATCGACGCCGCGCGGCAGGCTGCCGGCAACCACGGCGATCTCGAAGTCGGCGGCGATCAGGTCGAGGCGATCCAGCAGCGCGTCCTGCTGCGCCTCCCCCACCTCGGGGCCTGGCCCGTTGATATCGGTGATGCGCCCGGTGCCCTCGGCAAGCTTGATGTTGCTGCGGGTTTCGCCCGGCACACGGACGAAAGCGTCGATGAAACCGCGACGGCGAAAGAGAGCTTCGAAGGGCTGCGCGTTGTCCGCACCGAGGAAGCCGGCGACGGTCAGGCAATGCCCAAGGTCGGCCAGCACCTGGGCGACGTTCACGCCTTTGCCGGCGGCCTGGCTGAGCACCGACTCGCTGCGATTGACCTCGCCCGGCTCCAGCCGTGGCAGGCGCACGGTGAGGTCCAGCGCGGGGTTCAGGGTCAGGGTGAGGATGCGGGCCATCAGTGAACCTCCGGCAGCGCAAGGGCGACACTCTGGCGAACGTCTGCCGCCGAGCAAAAGGTCAGCGCGGCTTGCGCCAGCTCACGGGAAGTCGGCAAGTCCAGCTCGCGGACCCGCGCCTTCACCAGGGGAATGCTGCGCGCCGAGACGCTCAGCTCGTCCACTCCCAATCCAACCAGCAAAGGCACCGCCAGCGGGTCGGCGGCCAGTTCGCCGCACACGCCCACCCACTTGCCGTGGGCATGGGCGGCGCGCACGGTCATGTCGATCAGTTGCAGCACCGCCGGATGCAGGCCGTCGGCCTGGGCAGACAGGCTCGGGTGGCCACGGTCGATGGCCAATGCGTATTGGGTCAGGTCATTGGTGCCGACGCTGAAGAAGTCCACCTCGCGCGCCAGCACCGGCGCCAGCAGCGCGGCGGACGGCACCTCGACCATGATGCCGAGTTGCAGGTCGTGCTCGCCGCCCAGCTCCGCGCAGAGTTCGAGGGTGAGGTCGCGGGCCTGGCGCCACTCCTCCACCTGCCCGACCATGGGGAACATGATGCGCAGCGGGCGACCGGCGGCGGCAGTCAGCAGGGCGCGCAGCTGGGTACGGAAAATCTGCGGGCGCTGCAGCGTGAGGCGCACGCCACGGATGCCCAGATAGGGGTTGGTTTCCTCGGGGATCGGCCAGTAAGGCAGTGGCTTGTCGCCGCCCACATCGAGGGTGCGCGCCACCAGCGGGCGGCCTTCGAGGGCGTCGAGGACGCGGCGGTATTCGAGCTCCTGGGTCGCCTGGTCCGGCGCCTGGGGATTGTCCATGAAGACGAATTCGGTGCGCAGCAGGCCCACGCCTTCCGCACCCAGCTCCACGGCTTTCGCCGCACCGGCGGTGTCACCGAGGTTGGCACAGACTTCCACGGCATGGCCGTCACGGGTGACTGCTGGCTCATGACGGCGCGCTTGGGCTTGCGCGGCGCGACGCTGGCGCAGGTCACGCTGGGCTTCGGCGACATGCAGCGTCTGTGTGTCCGGTGCAATCGTCAGCTCGCCCTTCTCGCCATCCAGCAGCAAGCTGGTGCCGGACTCCAGCGCCAGCACGCTTGCCCCGGCGCCCACCAATGCGGGAATGCCCAGCGCGCGAGCGATGATCGCGCTGTGCGAAGTCGCACCACCGCGCGCGGTGACGATGCCGGCCACGCGTTCCGGATCCAGCCGCGCCACGTCGGACGGGCCGACTTCATCCATCACCAGGATGTACGGCTCGCTGGGCTCCACGGCGCTCTCGACGCCGCACAGGCGCGCCAGCACTCGCCGGCCAACGTCACGCAGGTCCGCGGCACGCTCGGCGAGCAGCGCGTCGCGCAGGGCCTCCTGCTGGCCGGCCACGCGTTCGATCACCTGGCTCCAGGCCGCTTCGGCGCTGGCGCCTTCGACCAGGCGTGCCTGCACCTCGTCGAGCAGTTCGGGATCCTCCAGCAGGGCCTGGTGGGTGACGAAGATGTCGCGGATCGCTTTGACCTGGCTGCGCTCCATCAGGGTTTCGATCTCCCGGCTGATGGCCGTTCGCGCCTCGCCCAGTCGCTGGCGCTCGACCTCCGCCGACTCACCGCGCGCGGCGAACTCGAAGGCCCGGGCGACCTGCACGTAGGCCGGCCCATGGGCAATACCCGGCGACGCAGGGATGGCCTGGAGCTGCGCTCCCGCTTCGGGAACCCGCACGGCCTGCAATTGCTGCTCGTCCACCTGGATGCTTTCGACGATCAGTTCGAGAGTTTCCGGCAGCGGTTCGACCTCTTCGCCCAGGCCCTGCTCCACCGCCACACGGACAGCGGCCAGCGCGGCTTCGGCGATCTCCGGCTCGGCGAAGAACTCCAGCATCTGCCCGCGTCGCGCGCCGAGGCTGAGCAACTTGCTCAGGCTGCGGATCGACACCGGGGCGCTGTCGCCCTCGGCGATACGCACGCGGATTTCCCCGCTGAATTCCCGCGCGAGCAACATCAATACCTGCGCCGGGCGCGCGTGAAGACCATGGAGGTTGGCCAGCGGCACGCGGATGCTCGGCCAGTCCACGGGCAATTCGCCACCCAGCGCTTCCAGCACCGCGCGAACAGAACTGGCGCTCGCCAACTCGGCGGCACGACCATCCACCAGCAGGTCGCACAGACGCGCGAACACCGCATCATGGGCGTTGCCCTGGCGGGCCAGGCAGAACAGGCCCCGCACCGGCTGGCCGGCGTGGCTCAGCTCGCGCGTGGGAGTAACGAAGACGAGCCCGGGGCGCGTGACACATTGCTCGCTGTCCTGCCACCAGAGCCCGGCGCCAAGTGGCAAGGCTTCCTGGTCATGCAGCGCGGCGGCGAAGCCGGGGACAACGCAGCCGGCCTTCTTCAGACGGCGGGCGCCGGCCAGCACCAGTTCGTCGAAATCCTCGGCCGCGACGCCAAGCCCGACCAGATGCTCATCGAACAGCAGCGGCTGTGGCGCTCCACCCTGCAGCAACTGCAGCAAGTCTTCGGGCTTCTGCGCTGCACGCAACGCCACGCCCACCTCTCCGTCGCCCAGCGCACGGGTGAGCAGTTGCAGCAGGCGCAGGTGTTCGTCGGACTTGGCGGCAATGGCGATGGCGAGGTGCACGGTCTGCCCTTCACCCCAGTGTACGCCCTCAGGGAAGTGCATCAGGCGCACGCCGGTGCGCTGCACCAGGTGGCGGGTTTCCGGGGTGCCGTGGGGGATGGCGATGCCCTGTCCGAGGTAGGTGGAGCCCTGTGCCTCGCGAGCCTGTATTCCGGCGAGGTAGCCCGGAGCGACCAGCCCATCGTCTTCGAGGGCGGAGCCGAGCATGGCCAGGGCGGCCTGCTTGTCGGCAGCGCGCTGGCCCATGCGGACCTGCTGCGCGTTGAATTCGAGCATCGCTTGTCTCCTCACCGGCGTTCGCGTGCGCCGGCGCTGGGGCGGTTATCCGCTTGTACGGTGATCAGCTTAGAGGTTGCGGCGCAGGAACAAGGTTCAGGCAATACTGCGTGCGCAATGCTGAATCGTTTCACCTATTGAGACTGGCACGTTACTCGATAATGCGTGATCCTTGAAGCCCCCAATTGTCGGCAGCATCCCGCGTTGAAACTCAGTGATATCGCCCGCCTGGCCGGTGTTTCGGTCACCACCGCCAGCTATGTGATCAATGGCAAGGCCGTCCAGCGCCGCATCAGCGCCGCCACGGTGGAGCGCGTGCGCGCGGTGATCGAGGAGCACGGCTACCACCCGGACCAGCAGGCCGCCAGCTTGCGCCGCGGGCAGACCCGCACCCTGGGCTTCGTCCTGCCAGACCTGGAGAACCCCAGCTACGCCAAGCTCGCCAAGCTGCTCGAACAGGGCGCGCGGGCGCGCGGCTACCAGCTGCTGATCGCCTGCTCCGACGACGAGCCGGACACCGAGCGCCAGGTGCTCAACCTGTTCCGCGCGCGACGCTGCGACGCACTGATAGTCGCCAGCTGCCTGCCCGTCGGCGACGAAAGTCACGCACGCCTGCAAGGCGACGGTGTGCCGATCATCGCGGTGGACCGCCAGCTCGACCCGCAACGCTTCTGCTCGGTGGTCAGCGACGACCGCGACGCCAGCCAGCGCCTCACCGCCAGCCTGCTCAAGCCGGCGCCGCGCAGCATCGCCCTGCTCGGCGCACGACCGGAGCTGATCATCTCCCAGGAGCGCGCCGCAGGGTTCCGCAGCGCGCTGCGCGACTACCAGGGCCAGGTGCTGATCGAGCACGGCGAGACCTTCAGCCGCCCCTGCGGCCGCCGCCTGATGGAAGAACTGCTGGCCAGCCAGGGGCAGTTGCCCGACGCGCTGATCACCACCTCCTACGTGCTGCTCGAGGGCGTCTTCGACGTGCTCCAGGCCCTGCCCAACGGCTGGCCGGCGGACTTGCGCATCGCCACCTTCGGCGATACCCAACTGCTGGACTTCGTGCCGCTGAAGGTCAACGCCATTTCCCAGCAGCACGCGCTGATCGCCGAGCGCGCGCTGGACCTGGCGCTGGCCGCCATCGAACAGAACAGCTACACACCCGGCGTCCACCCGATCCCGCGTAACCTCAAGCTACGCACGGAGTGAGCCGATGCGCCTGATCGACACCCACAACCACCTCGACTGCCCGGACTTCGAGCAGGACCGCGCCGCCGTGCTGCAACGCAGCCGCGAGCGGGGTGTGGAGCGGCAGGTGCTGCTGGGGGTGTTCCGCGAGAACTGGGAGGACGTCTGGGCACTGGTGGACACCGAGCCGGACCTGTACGCCGCTCTCGGACTGCACCCGATCTACCTGACGCGGCACCGGCCGGAACATCTGACAGCACTGCGCGAGTGGCTGCAGCGCCTGGCCGGACACCCGAAGCTCTGCGCGGTCGGCGAGATCGGCCTGGACTATTACCTGGAGGACCTCGACCGGGATGGCCAGCAGGCCATCTTCGAGGAACAGCTGCGCATCGCCATCGATTTCGAGCTGCCGGTGCTGCTCCACGTACGCCGCGGCCATGCGGCGATGATCGCCACGCTCAAGCGCTACAAGCCCGCACGCCAGGGCATCATCCATGCCTTTGCCGGCAGCCGCGAAGAAGCCCGCGAATACCTCAAGCTGGGTTTCCGCCTGGGCCTGGGCGGCGCGCCGACCTGGCCGCAAGCCAACCGCCTGCGCAAGGTGGTGCCGGAGATTCCGCTGGAGTCCATCGTGCTGGAAACCGATTCGCCGGACATGGCGCCGTCGATGTACCCCGGCGTGCGCAACAGCCCGGAGCACCTGCCGGACATCTGCGCGGCACTGGCGGAGCTGAAAGGCATCAGCCCGGAAGAGCTGGCCAGCGCCAGCACGCGCAATGCGATGGAGTTGTTCGGCTGGAGCTGAACCGTCCCTTCCTGCAGGAACAAGAGCCCCTCACCCTAACCCTCTCCCGCAAGCGGGAGAGGGGACCGTTCGGCGCAGGATGAATCCATGGCATCAGCCGGTACCGACGGCTCCCTCTCCCACCGGGAGAGGGCTGGGGTGAGGGGACGCGTCAGAGTGAACAACCAGGGGGATCGAAACCGATCACAGTAATCCCGGATTCACCGACAAACCGATGCCCGTGAGATGGGGTGCATCCGTGCGACCCACGGACATCGGTCTGCTGGCGAAAACCTCGTTGCGAAGCGGACCGCCACGTCCGCCCCGGATCTGTCAGATCAGACGCGGAACGCGCCGATCAGTCGCTTGAGCTCCACCACCTGCCCGGCCAGTTCGCGGCTGGCGCGCTCGGTCTCGCTGGCGCCTTCGGAGGTACGCTCGCCGGCCTGGTTGATCTCGACGATGTTCTGGTCGATGTCATGGGCCACGGCAGTCTGCTGCTCGGCGGCGGCGGCGATCTGCTGGTTCTGGTCGACGATCGCGCCCACCGCCTGGAGGATGTTCTCCAGCGCCTGCTGCACCTGGGCCGACTGGCTGACGGTGCCGTCGGCTGTCTGGTGACTGCTGCCCATGGCCTTCACCGCCGCGCCCACGCCGTTCTGCAGGCGCGCGATCATCTGCTCGATCTCTTCGGTGGACTGCTGGGTGCGCTTGGCCAGGGTGCGTACTTCGTCGGCCACGACCGCGAAGCCCCTGCCCTGCTCACCGGCACGCGCAGCCTCGATGGCCGCATTGAGCGCCAGCAGGTTGGTCTGCTCGGCGATGCCCTTGATCACGTCGAGTACGCGGCTGATGGAGGAGCTGTCGGCGGCCAGCTGGTTGATCACCGCCACCGACTCGTCGATCTCGCCGGCCAGGCGCTGGATGCTGCCCACCTGGGATTCCACCAGGGCGCGGCCGCTGGTGGTTTCCTGGTTCACGTTGTGCGCGCTGCCCACTGCCACAGCGGCGCTGCGTGCGACTTCCTGGGCGGTCGCGGCCATCTGGTTCATCGCCGTGGCGACCTGCTCGATCTGGTTGCGCTGACCGGCTACCGCCTGGTTGCTCTCGGCGGACACCGACTCCACGCGCACGGTCTGCCGCTCCACTTCGCTGACGGTGCGGCCAACCTGCTCGATCAGGTCGTGGATCTTCGACACGGTCTGGTTGAAGGCATCGCCCAGCTCACCCAGCTCGTCGCGGCTCTGGGCCTGGAAGTTGACGGTCATGTCGCCGGAAGCGACGCGCTCCATCATCTTGCCCAGGCTCTTCAGGGTGGTGCGGGTGGAAACGTAGAAGCCGCCGTAGAGGTAGACGATGGAGACGAACACCACCAGCAGCGCGACGACCAGCAGCACCATCTGCCGCTGCTTGCTGGCCAGGCGCGCCTGCAGGGCGCCATCGACGAACTGCAGCACCTGGTCGTCGAGGCGGTAGGTCTGCTCCATCGCCTTGCTGACCTGCTCATAGAACTCGGACCAGGGCGTATCGAGGGTATCGGCCATCACGACCTTGTCCTCGAACAGCTTGCCCATGCTCTTGATCGTTTCGCGGCTGGCCTGGGCATCGGCGGACAATGCGCTCTGCGCGGCCGGGCTGGCGCCCAGGGCGTCCTGCAGCTTGAGGCCGTACTCGGCGTGGAGCTTTTCCAGGTCCTGCAGCAGGTCGTCCAGCTTGCTGCTGGTGGAGGAGTTGAGGAACCCCTGCCCCAGCGCGCCGGAACCCATGGTCCGGCCATGACTGAGCGTCTCGGTGACCTGGGGGGTACCGGAGGTGATCAGTTCGGCGAGCTGGCGCAGGTCGCGGGCGTCGTCCTGGCTCAGGCCGGCCTGGGACACCAGCAGCTTGTTGAACACCTGGACTTCGCTGAGCAGGCGCGCGGCCATAGCCGCCTTGCTCTGCAGCGAGCCCTCGGCGTCGACACCTTTCAGGCTGGCCAGCAGTTCGTCGCGCTTGGCGTTGAACTCGGTGATCTGCTCGGCATCCTGGGTGACCGGTTGCAGGCCACCGATCTGCGCCTGCAGGTCCTTGTGCAACTGGCTGATGCGCGAGTCGAGGCCGGCGGTCTTGCTGGACTGGCCAAGAATCCCGTTGATCTGCAACAGGTCGTTGTAGGACTCGAGGTGGCGGCGAACCTTCAGGCCGTCGCTGATCAGCGACAGGCTTTCCAGTTCGGCGCGGGTACTGACGAACTGCCCGTAGGAGTCGCGCACCAGGTAGAAGTTGGTAATCAGCATCGGCAGAAAGAACAGCACACTGATCAGGCTGAACTTCATGCCGAAGCTCAGACGGTTCATCAGCGCGATGGCCGGATAGAGCACGGTCCTCACGAAAGACGTCTCCTGTTCCCGTTATTGTTATGTCGCTTGTCGGGGATGGTACGGCGCGCCCCTGGACGGGCCGTCGCCACGAGCGCTCACCGGCCGGTCACTGTCCTGCAGCGGCCGTCACCTCACGCTTTGGTTTCGATGTGTACCTGATATCGGCGGGGAGTTCTGTAACTTAAGGTTAAAATGCCATCATCGGACCGGCGGACGCCGGCCCGATTCGCGGGCTCAGAGCAGCAGCGTCCAGATCGCGAAGATGGCGTACCAGAGCACGGCAGAGCGCACCAGCAGCTGCCACAGCGCATCCAGACTGGCGACGCCCTTGGCACCCAGGCCGCCTTCGTTGAAGTCTTCGGCGACGTAGCCGGCGCGGGCCAGCAGACGAGCGGCAGGTACGTCCCAGGCCAGCAGGTCATGCAGCAGGGTGCGGGTCACCGCGACGAAGTTGCCCACCAGGGCGAAACTCAGCACCAGCGCGCGCGACGGCAGCCAGTCGAAGGCATGCCGCAGTTGCGCGGCGCGTTCGCGCAGTTCCGGCTGGCGCGCCTGCTCGGCGGCGATGGCGAGCAGGCGGTAGGCCAGCGCAGCCACCGGGCCGAGCAGCGCGTACCAGAAGATCACGGCGAAAAACGCCTGGTAGGCCTCCCACACCAGGGTGCCCTGCACCACGGCCAGCAGGTCGTCGTCGCCATCGGCCTGGACCTGCACGCCCAGATCGCGCTCGGCGACGTGATAGGCGGCCTGGGCATCCTCGCGGCGCCAGGCATCGCGGAACGGCCCGATGGCGCGCAGCACATCACCACGCCCCAGGCTCCAGACCACCACCAGCATCTGCACCGGCAGCGCCAGCAGGCCATAGGCGACCGGTTCGAGCAGGGTCAGCAGCAGCGCCAGCAACAGCAGCGGAGGCAGGACCGCCACCAGCAGGCCGAGCCAGGGTTGCGCCACCAGCGACTTCACGCCGCCCACGGTATCCAGCCAGCCAAGCCACCAGCCATCACGCTGAACCTTTGCACGCCAACCGGAGAACTTCTCGACCAGCAGGACCAGCAACAGCACCAGGAAACTCATGTCGGCTCCTTCTTCAGGCCGGCGCCAATATCGGCAAAGTAGCGCGTCCAGTCGAACGCCTCGCCCGGATCGGTCTTGCGCTCCGGCGCGATATCGCAGTGGCCCTGGATACGTCCCGGGGTGATGGCCGGGTACGCCTTGCGCAACTGTCGTGTCAGTTGCGCAAGCACCTCGTACTGACGCTCGCTGTAGGGTTCGGTATCGGTGCCTTCGAGCTCGATGCCGATGGAAAAGTCGTTGCAGTTCTCCCGGCCGTCGAAGCGCGACACGCCGGCGTGCCAGGCGCGCGAGTTGCAGGAGACGAACTGGAACAGCGAGCCATCGCGCTCGATGAGGAAATGCGCAGACACCGTCAGGCTGCAGATGCTGGCGAAGTACGGATGCTCATCGGCGTCCAGGCGGTTCTGGAAGAACTCCTGCACCTTGCAGGTACCGAACTGGCCGGGCGGCAGGCTGATGTTGTGGATGACCAGCAGCGAGACTTGCTCGCCATCGGGTCGCGCATTGAAGTTCGGCGAAGGGCAGCGCTGGGCGTCGAGGCACCAGCCGGATTCGGGGTCGATCTGCATGGAGACTCCTTGGCAGAGCCCCACTCTAAAGCAGGCGACGGGGGAAATGAACTCGCTGGCACGCGGCCAGCGGGCTCAGGCGTTCTTCAGGCGGCGCAGGTTGCCGATCACCGACTCGAGGGCGCGGTCGAACAGCAGCGCATCGTCGAGCAGGCGCACGGCGTTGCGGCGGAACTCGACGGCCAGGCTCATGCGGGTCTTTTCCAGCACCTTCATGCCCGTGCGGTTGACGAAGATGTAGCGACCACTCGGACGGATCACGGCGGCCAGCTTGCAGCGCAGCTTGTGCTCTTCGTCTTCCTGGATTTCCACCCAGCTGCCGACGCGCAGATCGTCGACCTTGCGCAGCGACTCGTCGTCGTCGGCAAAGGCCTCTTCGGGCTCTACGGCACGGCTCTGTTCCGGCGAGGCCAGGACAATCTCCTCGACCACCGCCACCATGGCCGGCTGTGCCGCGGCAGGTGCGACGGCAGCCGGTGCATCCAGCGGATCGTCGAGTAGCGGCAGGCCGTCTTCCAGATCGAGCAGCGGCGCTTCCTCGACCTGCTTGTAGCGCTGGAAGGCCTGCACATGCAGCCCCTCCAGGCGACTGAAGAATTCACCGGTGGAGAACGGATCGAAGGCAGCCGAGGCCAGGCCTTCGCGCAGCGACTTGAGCAGTTGCGGGACCATTTCCAGCAGGCGCAGACGGGAATCCGGATCTTCGTGGGGCTCCACGCTCCAGATCAGGTCGTCCATGGTCGCCAGCGCGGCTTCCCATTCGCCGGAGTGAGTACCGTGCTTCAGGCAGGTGAGCAGCAGGACCTGGCTCCAGGCCTCCTGCAGCAGGCGCACCACCACTTCGGGCAGGGTGCGACCCAGCAGGCGCTCATTGAGCACGCCTTCCACGTCCTGGCGGGCCAGTTCGGCGCGCGCGCGGCCTTCCTCGGCATCGCGGGTGCGTTGCTCCAGCAGGTCGCTGCGGCGGCGCTCGTCGCCGGTGAAGGAGATGAACTCGTCGAGCAGCTCGGAGAAGATCGCCGGGTCGTCGACGAAGTCGTTCAGCAGGCGCATCACCACCTGCTCGATCTTCTGGTACAGGTGGTCACGCTGGCCGTCGGACTGCTCGGCCCAGCCCAGGGCGGCCGAGGCGATCTCATTGAGCAGGCGACGCGCCGGGTGGCTACCACGGCTGAAGAAGTTCTTGTCGAGAACCGCAACCTTCAGCATCGGGATCTGCATGCGGCCGATCAGGGCCTTGAGCGAATCCGGCAGGGTGCGGTCATCGAGGATGAATTCGAAGAGCATGGAGACGAGGTTGATGACGTCCTCGTCCACCTGGCCGACCACACGGGAACGGCCGCTCTTGCTGCTGACGCGGGTCAGCAGGTGATCCAGGTGCTGGCGCACGTCGATCTCGTCGATGCTCTGCGCCGGCAGGTGCGACTGCAGGTGGGACAGCAGGCGCATCAGGTCGTTACTGGAGATCGGCACCGCATCGGCCGGCATCGGGCGTGCCGGGGCGGCACTGCCGCGGACTTCGGACAGCAGATCACGCAAGGCGGCAAAGGCGGCCTGACTGTCGGCGTCCATATACTGGCCGGCGACCTGCTCGCCCGCTTCGGCGGCGACTGAAGCCGGCGCGCCCCCCTGGCTGCTGGCCACGGTACGTTGCGGCGGGCGGCGCAGCGGGACGGACTTAAGCTCGGGCAGCACGCCCAGGGCGATCAACGTCTGGTTGGCTTCGGCGTACAGGTGCTCGGCGTCGGCCAGCACGTACTTCTCGAAGAGCTTGAGGATGATCAGCTTGACCTTGATCTCCACGCCCAACCCACGGCAGGCATCGAGAAAAGCCTCGCACAACTGGCGCGGACCGAGCGGGTTGCTCTTGTCCTCGACCTTCTTGCTGACCAGGGTATTGATACGCGTGGTGAGGTGCGTGAGCGCGACACCGTCGCGGCTCATCACCTTGGCAACCATGGCGTCCAGGGCGACGGACTCTTCCAGCTCGTCGTTCTGCACCAGGGTGAGATTTTCGTAGGAAACCGTATCCAGCACCGGCGCGCGGCCGATTTCATACTGGTTCAGGTTGGCAAAATTCTCGAAGACCTTCTGCAGGAAGCCGCGCTCAATGCCCTTGCGCTTGAGGCGCAGGTCGCGCATGGCTTCGAAGTACGCACTCTGCTCGGCATTGTTGGCGGCGCGATCGGCCATCTCGAACAGGGTGTCGTCGGCGTTGTCGAACAGGGCCTGCATGGCGTGACGCAGCTGAACAGCGACCTTATCGCGGACAGCGACGAGCCCCGCCGGAACACGTCCAGCGAACGAAGTCTGCGAGGTTTCCGTGGCCGACTTGTTCAGCGGCACTACGTTCGCGTCGTTCTGCATCGCAAGTCTCCTGCCGTCAGACCCGTCTGGCGGCACCAACAGTCATCGAAGCGTCATCCGTAACGTCAATTTAGTGGCGTCAAAAAGCGGAAAGGTTCATCGTCATTATAGGGAAGCTTCTTACACAACCAAGAGACATTTCACGCATTCTTGAAGAAATTCACACTGAAGCGCCCGCCGTCCGTCCGACAGATTGTACGGCGGTCCAAAAAACAACCCGCCCTGCACGCTGCGCGCTGGCGCCCGTATAATCGCGCCACTGCGAACAGGAGCCTTCCATGCCGAACCTCACCCTCGCCGAGCTTTCCGGGGAAATCCAGGCCAACGTCCGCGCCGCACTGGCCGAAGACGTCGGCAGCGGCGACATCACCGCCCAGTTGATCCCCGCCGAGCGCGACGCCAGCGCCCGCATCATCACCCGCGAGAACGCCACCCTCGCCGGCACCGCCTGGGTCGACGAGGTATTCCGCCAGGTCGACCCGCACGTGCAGGTGAAATGGCAGGTCCGCGACGGCGAGCAGGTCAGGGCCGACCAGACCCTGTTCACCCTGGAAGGCCCGGCCCGCGCCCTGCTCACCGGCGAGCGCAGTGCGCTGAACTTCCTCCAGCTGCTCTCCGGCACCGCCACCCGTGCCCGTCACTATGCCAACCTGGTGGACGGTACCGGCGTGAAGCTGCTCGACACCCGCAAGACCCTGCCCGGCCTGCGCCTGGCGCAGAAGTACGCGATCACCTGCGGCGGCTGCCATAACCACCGTATCGGCCTGTACGACGCCTTCCTGATCAAGGAAAACCATATCGCCGCTTGCGGGGGTATCGCCCAGGCCATCGCGGCGGCCCAGCGGATCGCTCCCGGCAAACCCGTGGAGATCGAAGTGGAAGACCTCGGCGAGCTGCGCCAGGCGCTGGAAGCCGGTGCCGATATCGTCATGCTCGACGAGCTGAGCCTGGATGACATGCGCACCGCCGTCGCCCTCACCGCCGGACGCGCCAAGCTGGAGGCCTCGGGCGGCATCACCGAAAGCACCCTGCGCACCATCGCCGAGACCGGCGTGGACTACATCTCCATCGGAACCCTGACCAAGGACGTCAAGGCGCTGGATCTGTCGATGCGCCTGAGCCTGTAATCACCCTGACAGGCGCGCCTGTCCTCCATTGCCTACGCTTTCAGCCAAGCGCCTGAATTCCCTCAGGCGTTTTCCTACAGCTGGCGAAAGGAGGCACTGGCGCAATGGCGGGCAAGATTCTGCTGACCGGGGGCTGCGGCTATATCGGCTCCCACATCTGTCTGGAACTGATCGAGCAGGGCTATCAGCCCGTCGTGCTCGACAACCTGAGCAACAGCTCGCCCATCCCGCTGCAGCGCATCGAGCAGCTGACCGGCCAGAGCATTCCCTTCGTCAAGGGCGACGTCCGCGACGAAGCCATCCTCGACCGGTTGTTCAGCGAATACAGCATCGACGCGGCGATCCACCTTGCCGGCGTCAAGTCCGTCGCCGAATCGGTGGCCGACCCCATCGCCTACTACCAGATCAATTTCACCGGCACCGTCACGCTCTGCCAGGTCATGCAGCGCCATGGCGTGAAGCGCTTCATCTATAGCTCTTCGGCGACGGTTTACGGCCTGGCGGCCGAAAGCCCGATCCGCGAAGACGCTCCCACCGGCCCGGCCAGTCCCTATGGCCAGTCCAAGCTGATGGCGGAAATCGCCCTGCGCGACATCGCCCACGCCGATCCGCAGTGGACCATGGCCATCCTGCGCTACTTCAACCCGGTGGGCGCCCACGCCAGCGGACGCATCGGCGAAGACCCCAACGGCATCCCCAACAACCTGATGCCTTATGTGTCCCAGGTCGCCACCGGCAAACGACCATTCATTCGCGTGTTCGGCAACGACTACCCCACCCCGGACGGCACCGGCGTACGCGACTACCTGCACGTCGTCGACCTGGCCAACGCCCACCTCAGCGCACTGCGCTGGCTCGATAGCGCCAGCGGCGCGAAGACCTTCAACATCGGCACCGGCCGCGGCTACAGCGTGCTGGAGATCATCCGTGCCTACGAAAAGGCCTGCGGCCGTGAACTGCCCTTCCAGTTCCTGCCCCGCCGCGACGGCGACATCGCCAGCTACCACGCCGACCCGGCCCTGGCCGGCGCAGAACTGCGCTGGAGCGCCGCCCGCGACATCGAAGACATGTGCCGCGACGCCTGGAACTGGCAGAGCCAGAACCCCAGCGGCTACGCCTGAATTTTCCTTGAATCGGAAAACAAAAAGCCCCGCTCGAAAGCGGGGCTTTTTGTTGAAACTGGTGCCGGTAAGAGGAATCGAACCCCCGACCTTCTCATTACGAATGAGCTGCTCTACCGACTGAGCTACACCGGCGGCGGGCGTAAGCTAGCACTAGGCCGGCGACATGGCAATCCGCCCGGCACCGGTTCGAGGCAACGGGCGACGGCACCATACGCCGCAAAGCAAAGCTTGCTCAGTGACCCACCCCGGGCGCCGCAGATGAAGCAGGGAACTGGCTCCGGTAGGCATTTCTGTATGCCTCGATCCTTGCGATGTCATCGACCGGCGGGACGATCTGCCTGATCGGCACCCCCTGTGCGTCGAGGGCGAAACCATAGACCCGCCCTGAGGCGGCAACGTAATAGCTGATGCGTCCCAGACAGCGCACACCAATATCCTTCGTCGCCACCAATTCCGCTATCCGGTCTTCCCGCAGTTGCATCAAGCCCTGAGCAGTGACCTCGTAGTATCCCGCCCCCTGTTGTGCAAGGGCGGCCTCATCGAGTGTCTTGTAGTTTTCCGCAGCAAAGAAACGAATCCCTGTCTCGACCATCATGCAGTCGTCCTTCGCCCTGATCTGTGGCTCTTGCCCTGCAAGATAGCGCTCCATGGCCGCTCGAACATCCGTCAGCCCAACCTGGGCACTCACTTCTCCCGGAGCACTGACCACTCTGCCGTTCTTGTAGACCAGAGTTGCCAGCAGCACGCGGTTCTGCCGATCACTCAAGACATTGGCGCCATGCCCGTAGCCTGTGACTTCGAAGGGCTGACCATCGACAGCGACAACGCTCTCAATCTCCCCCACCCCTTCGCCATGGTCGGAGAGCAGCACCACCAAGGCATCGTTCAGCACTCCTTTTTGCCGGAGCCCATCCATCAGAAGATCGACCTGGTGATCGACGACACTGAGCGCCTCAACATGCGCATCCCAGAAAGGGTTGTCAGTTTTCACCTTCACATGGGCGTGCCGGGTCTTGTAGGGGAAGTGTGCGGACTCAAAATGCGTGGCAAGAAATACATCACCACCGCCACCCACTGAATCCAGGATCGCCTGGACGAAGTCCGTATCCGAGTAATTTACGTGAATGGCCGTGTTGACAAAGGCGTAGGGAAACAACCACCCGGCCAGCGGCGTCTGCATCAACAGATTAGTCAGTGGTGTATCGGCAAAGCTCTGTAGGGCGACGTCCAACACGCCAGCCTTGGGTCCAACTATGACGTCGAATCCGAAGCCTTTATCCATATTGTTGAAACGGCGCTCGTCGATGGCAAAAACAGTCCGATAGCCTCGCTTCTGCAATTGAGTGCTAAGGAGCGTCTCTGGGGCCACATGCGCCAGACCACGCAGATTGAAAACAGCACCATGCTGCTGGGGATATTGGCCCGACAGGATGCTGGTCCAGGAAGGGTAAGTCCTGCCCAGGGGAACGTAAGCCCGAGTGTACTTCATGCTTTGGGCATACAGACCATGGAGGACCGGGGTTTGCTCTGCGGTCGAGGCAAAGGCATGCGCCGAGAGCGAGTCCACTCCGACTATGACAATGCTGCGCCCAGAGCGAGGTTCTACATGCGCGGCCCCGCTGATAGCCCAGAGTCCCAGCCCCCCCAGGGCTACACAGATACCCGCCAGGCGCTGCGCTCGAGTCATTACAGGAATCGCGCGATAAAGAATGACTAGCAGCAGAATCGCCAGCAGGCTCAGCGCTACCTTACCCAGAATGACCGAGTCCAGCAGCGAAAGCGCATAGGAGTAGTTGGAGTAAGGGAACCACCAGCGGTTCACCGAGACCAACAGCATCCAACCGAACAGCAGGGCCAGTGCATGGCCAATCGTGGGCGAAATGCCAAACAGGCGCGCCACCCACCTTCCCAGCCAACTGAAAAACCACAGGGTCACGGCGCACAGCACCAGACTGCTGGCAATGAACAGCGACGCCCCCTCACGCACCGTTCCTGACATCCAGGCCTGGCGAAGCAAGGCATAGATGTGCCTATCATCCATGGGCAATACGCGAGGCTCCAGAAGCAACGGAGCCCAGTAGAGCAGCAAGAATGCCAGGGAAAGCAGTACCCGTACTAACTTGGTCATAAGCACTCTGAAGAAATCGCCATCTAGAGGAGGATCACGAGCTCATCAACTCCGGATGGCAACCATCAAACCATTGATCATCGGGAGCTTCTGCCCCCAAGGCCGCAGGGCCAGCATTCTAAATGGCTGAACGACCGGCAGACTCGGCAGTTCGCCCCAAGGTCCGCATACCAATGTTCTCTCGGACCTCCTGATTTCCCCCTCGCCACATTACGTTATCGATGAAGTAATGGTGGACATTGATGAAGAGGACGAAGCAAAGCATGAAGGTATTGATCGGCATTGCCAGCGGCAGAAGTCTCAACTGATCCAGATAGACCGGTAAATAATTGAACAACAAGGCAGCCAACACGAACGCGCTGCCCCACCAAGCCGCATATCCCAGCCAGGTGCGCCCGGAACGCCGCACCTTGCTTCGCGTGTAAGCGCCGCTGAACAGCATGTACTGGAGGGAGTGGAACAGCGGAATGAGCACCAGGAAGAATTCATTACGCAGCAGCGGTGAGAGCCAGAGGTAGATCATCAGCAAGGGCGTAACCGCAATCAGCCCTGGCCACTTCTCCTTGCGCTTCCAGCGACACAGAAACACCGCCAGAGCGGGGAGGACTCCCAGCAAAGAGAGCAGATGCAACTCTCGCATCCAGTCGCTCAAAACGGACGGCAATGAATACGGAAGTCCCGCAAAATTATTGTCATAGCGCCCAGTGAAAAGACGCAGAAACGACGCCCACCAAAGCGGGAACAGCGAATAGCGAATAATCAGCTGTTCGGAGCGACTGAAAAAAGCGCCCTGGCCCGCTGAATAGACAATGAAACAGCCGTAGGACTGTTTGATGTAATGCCAGCCCACCGTAAAGAGCATGAGGTACAGCAGGCCCCGAAGTACGTCGATTCGCGCGGTCATAAGCGCGTAACCCACTGCACCAAGCAACAAAAGCGGTGCGAGCACGCCGGCCCAGAAAAAACGAATGTCCTTCAGCAGGCGCCCACGATGCCCCCCATAGAGCATCAGGTAGCTGATCAGAAAGTGCGGGCCGTTGACGAAGAACGCCAGGTACCACGCCAGCAAGGAAATATCAAAAGTAGATACCTGTAAATTCAGCGCAACTACCAGAGCCAGTACCAGCAGCGACAACCCGCCAATCATCATGAAGTCGACAATGGGAGAAAAGAAGCAGCGCGCTGGTTGAACCATCATTTTCGTGACCTCAAAAAAAATGCGCCGCAAGCGGCGCATTTTCGAGACATCGGATTACGGAGTAGCGGCGTTGCGGCACTCGGCCGGAACGTATTTCAGATCGGAAGAGGTGGTGCAAGCCCAGGTCACACCGGTGCTGCTGGCAGTGGGAGCCAGAGCCAGGTTGACGGTGATGCTGTTACCGGCATCCACCGCTACCGACAGGGTGCCGGCGTTGCAGGCCAGAGTAGTACGACCAGTGACACCAGTGTTAACACCGGCGCACTCGTCGGCAGCAGCGGCAGCCAGGTTTTCAGCAACAGTGGCTTTGGCGCCGCTGGCGATGACCAGACCTTCGGAAACGCGAGCGCGGACGGTGTAGTCCTGGTAGGCCGGCAGGGCGATGGCGGCCAGAATACCGATGATCGCAACCACGATCATCAGTTCGATCAGAGTAAAACCTTTCTGAGCATTCATGCTTGAACTCCTAGAGTCAGTAATGGAGGTCCTATGACCTGATCTGACAAAAGCATCATCCGTGCCAACATAAAAGGCACTGTGTTTCCTGCTATAAAAAAGGAAACTTCAAAGATTGAACTGAGCGGTTTCAGCAGGAAGTGACAAAAAACGACACCTGACAGGTGTCAATTTGGCAGCCCACGGCAACTGCGTTATAAGGCTGCCTATATCTACTCCAGGCCCTGATGCTCATGAACGACCAAGTCATCCTTTCCGGACTTGCCCGCCAATTGGTTATCGCTGAACTGCTCGATGAAAAGAGCGCACAGCAGGCACAGCAGCAAGCCCAGAGAAATAAGCTGCCACTGGTGACCTACCTGGTGCAGAACAAGCTGGTGAAGTCGCGCCCTCTGACGGAGCTGGCAGCCGAACAGTTCGGGGTAGCCTTTTTCGATCTCGCGAGCCTGGACAAGGAGTCAATTCCCAAGGAACTGGTCAGCGAGAAGCTGGTCCGCCAGCATCGCGTCCTCCCCCTCTGGCGACGTGGCAACAAGCTTTTCGTAGGCCTTTCCGACCCCACCAACCACCAGGCCATCACCGACGTGCAGTTCAGCACCGGCCTGACCACCGAAGCCATCCTGGTCGACGACGACAGACTGGGTGAAGCCATCGAGAAACTGTTCGAGAGCGTTACCGGTGGGCTGGACGACCTGGGTGACATCGATCTGGACGGTCTGGACATCGAAAGCGGCAACTCCGAACAGAAGGATGAGGCTGTCGGAGGCGATGCCGATGACGCCCCGGTTGTTCGATTCGTCAACAAAATGCTGCTCGATGCCATCAAGGGTGGCTCATCGGACCTGCACTTCGAGCCTTACGAGAAGATCTATCGTGTGCGCTTTCGTACTGACGGCATGCTCCATGAAGTAGCGAAGCCTCCGATCCAGCTGGCCAGCCGCATATCGGCGCGCCTGAAGGTGATGGCCGGCCTGGACATCTCCGAGCGCCGCAAGCCCCAGGACGGTCGCATCAAGATGCGCGTCTCCAAGACCAAATCCATCGACTTCCGCGTCAACACCCTGCCGACCTTGTGGGGCGAGAAAATCGTGATGCGGATCCTCGATTCGTCCAGTGCACAGATGGGCATTGATGCCCTGGGCTATGAAGAAGCGCAGAAGCAACTTTACCTGGAGGCACTCAAACAACCGCAGGGCATGATCCTGGTGACAGGCCCGACCGGCTCGGGCAAGACCGTGTCGCTTTACACCGGCATCAACATTCTCAACACCCCGGATATCAACATTTCCACAGCGGAAGACCCGGTAGAGATCAACCTGGAAGGGATCAACCAGGTCAACGTCAACCCCAAGCAGGGCATGGACTTCGCCCAGGCGCTGCGCGCGTTCCTGCGGCAGGACCCCGACGTGATCATGGTCGGCGAGATCCGCGACCTGGAAACCGCCGAGATCGCCATCAAAGCGGCGCAAACCGGCCACATGGTGATGTCCACCCTACACACCAACAGTGCCGCGGAAACCCTGACACGCCTGCTCAACATGGGCGTTGCCTCCTTCAACCTGGCCACTTCCACCAACCTGATCATCGCCCAGCGCCTGGCCCGTAAGCTTTGCTCGCACTGCAAGAAGGAACATGACGTCCCGCACGAGGCCCTTCTGCATGAAGGCTTCCCTGCAGAAAGAATCGGTACCTTCAAGCTTTATTCGCCGGTAGGGTGTGAAAATTGCAAGAACGGCTACAAAGGACGTGTAGGTATTTATGAAGTGGTTAAAATCACGCCAGCCCTGCAGCGGATTATCATGGAAGAAGGCAATTCCATTCAGATCGCCGAACAGGCCCGCAAAGAAGGCTTCAACGATCTGCGCAACTCGGGCCTGCTGAAAGCCATGCAAGGCATTACCAGCCTCGAGGAAGTCAACCGCGTGACCAAGGATTAATCCATGGCGGAAAAAGCATTGAAGTCCAGTGTCTTTACCTGGGAAGGCACTGACCGCAAGGGTGGGAAAGTCAAAGGGGAGCTTTCTGGCACCAATACTGCGCTGGTAAAGGCGCAACTGCGCAAGCAGGGCATCAATCCGACCAAGGTGCGCAAGAAAAGCATCTCGTTGCTGGGTCGGGGCAAGAAGATCAAGCCAATGGACATCGCTCTGTTCACCCGGCAGATGGCGACCATGATGGGGTCGGGTGTTCCGTTGCTGCAGTCTTTTGACATCATTGGCGAAGGCTTCGACAACGCCAACATGCGCAAGCTCGTCGACGAGATTAAACAAGAGGTTGCCTCCGGCAACAGCTTGGCTAATTCGCTGCGAAAGAAGCCGCTGTATTTCGACGATCTCTACTGCAACCTGGTAGACGCGGGTGAGCAGTCTGGCGCGCTGGAGACCCTGCTGGACCGAGTAGCCACCTACAAGGAAAAGACCGAGTCGCTCAAGGCCAAGATCAAGAAGGCCATGACCTACCCAATTGCGGTCGTGGTCGTTGCCATCGTCGTTTCCGCAATTTTGCTGATTAAAGTGGTGCCGCAGTTCCAGTCGGTGTTTGCCAACTTCGGCGCGGAGCTTCCGGCCTTCACCAAGATGGTCATCTCCCTGTCAGAGGTACTTCAGGCCTGGTGGTTCGTGGTGTTGATAGGCATGTTCGCTGTGGCGTTCATCATTCGCGCAGCCCATCAACGCTCAGAAAAATTCAGAGACTCGGTGGATCGGGGATTGCTCAAGACGCCCATTGTCGGCGATATCATCTTCAAGTCCGCCGTCGCCCGCTATGCTCGGACCCTGTCTACGACCTTCGCTGCCGGTGTGCCACTGGTGGAGGCCCTCGATTCCGTATCTGGCGCCACGGGCAACGTCGTCTTCCGCAACGCAGTGAACAAGATCAAGCAGGACGTTTCCTCCGGTACACAGCTGAACTTCTCCATGCGCACCACCGGCGTATTCCCGAGCATGGCCATCCAGATGGCCGCGATCGGTGAGGAATCCGGCTCGCTGGATGCCATGCTCGACAAAGTGGCCAGCTACTACGAAGAGGAAGTCGATAATGCCGTCGACAACCTGACCACCCTGATGGAACCCATGATCATGGCCGTCCTGGGTGTACTGGTCGGCGGCCTGATCATCGCCATGTACCTGCCGATCTTCCAACTGGGCAACGTCGTCTAACTCATGCCTGTTCTCGACTTCCTGGCCAGCACCCCGCTGGCCTTTGTTTTGTGCGTCACCCTCCTCGGCCTGCTGGTTGGCAGCTTCCTCAACGTGGTGATCCATCGCCTGCCGCGGATGATGGCGCGCGACTGGCAGCAGCAGGCACGGGAAACCCTGGGCCTGCCGGAGGGCGAGAAGCTCCCGACCTACAATCTGGTCCTGCCCAACTCCCAGTGCCCGCAGTGCGCCCACGAGATCAAACCGTGGGAGAACATCCCGGTGGTCAGTTGGCTGGCGCTGGGCGGCAAGTGTTCGTCGTGCAAGGCGCCAATCAGCAAGCGTTACCCGCTGGTCGAGCTGGCCTGTGGCGTGCTGTCGGCCTTCATCGCCTGGCATTACGGCTTCGGCTGGCAGGCCGGCGCGATGCTGCTGCTGACCTGGGGCCTGCTGGCTATGAGCATGATCGACGTCGATCACCAGTTGCTGCCGGACGCCCTGGTGCTGCCGCTGCTCTGGCTGGGGTTGATCGTCAATCACTTCGGACTCTTTACCAACCTGGGCGACGCGCTCTGGGGCGCGGTGTTCGGCTATCTGAGCCTGTGGTCGGTGTACTGGCTGTTCAAGCTGATCACCGGCAAGGAAGGCATGGGCTACGGCGACTTCAAGCTGCTGGCCATGCTCGGAGCCTGGGGTGGCTGGCAGGTGCTGCCGTTGACCATCCTGCTCTCGTCGCTGGTGGGCGCGGTGCTGGGCGTGATCATGCTGCGTCTGCGCAATGCCGAAACCAGTACGCCCATCCCCTTCGGACCCTATCTGGCCATCGCCGGCTGGATTGCGCTGCTCTGGGGTGATCAAATAACCGCGACCTATCTGCAGTTCGCCGGTTTCCGCTAGCCTTCTCCTGCGCCGAGTCTCCTCGGCGCATCTGGACGGCCACCGGGCCGGCTGAAAGGAGAACCATGAAACCCTGGATCCTGGGCCTCACCGGCGGTATCGGCAGCGGCAAAAGTGCCGCCGCCGAGCACTTCGCCTCACTGGGCATACACATGGTCGACGCCGACCACGCTGCGCGCTGGGTGGTGGAACCCGGCCGTCCTGCCCTGGCGAAGATCGTCGAGCGCTTCGGCGAAGCCATGTTGCTGCCGGACGGCCAGCTCAACCGCGCCGCTCTGCGCGAGCGCATCTTCAAGGCCGAAGACGAGCGCCGCTGGCTGGAACAGCTGCTGCACCCGCTGATCGGCCAGGAGATCGCCAGCAACCTGGCGCAGGCGCAATCGCCCTACGCCATCCTGGTCTCGCCGCTGCTGGTGGAGTCCGGGCAGCACCGCATGACCCAGCGCGTGCTGGTGGTGGATACCCCCGAACACCTGCAACTGGAGCGCACCATGCGCCGCGACCAGGTGTCCGAAGAACAGGTCCGCTCGATTCTCAAGGCCCAGGCCTTGCGCGACGACCGACTCAAGCACGCGGACGACGTGCTGCTCAACGATGGCGACCTCGGCCACCTGCACCAGCAGGTCGAGCGTCTGCATCAGTTCTATCTAGGCCTGCGTGGAGGACAACCATGAGCCAACCCCTGACCGTGGAATGCCCCACCTGCGGCGCCCCCGTGGAGTGGAGCGCCAAGAGCGAGTTCCGCCCCTTCTGTTCGCATCGCTGCAAGCTGATCGACCTCGGCGCCTGGGCGGCGGAAGATCACGCCATCCCCGGCGACAATCTCGAGGACGAGCTGTTTTCCGGCGATCTGGAGAATCCGCGCGGACATTGAAGCGGCGCCCCCAAACCAGTAAAAAGGCCCGCCTCTGCGGGCCTTTTTCGTTCAGGGGCGCATGAAGCTGTAGTCCCGCTCCTCGTCCAGGTTATCGGCGAGGAAATGCAGCTCATGCCCCAGGTCTTCCTGCGTGCGGACTTGCGCGTTGGCCTGCACGACTGCGCTGAGCAGAGCACGCACGACCAGTTGCGGGTCCTGGCCTGCCGCTTCGGCTTCGATCAGCAGTTCGTGGAGGCGTTGTTCGGCCCAGCTGTGAATGCTCATCGGCAATCTCCTTGCGAATGGGGGGCCAAGCTTCCCTGATCCTGGGAGGTTACCGAACTGACCTGGATCAAACCGCAGCGGCCATGGGCCTCGCAGATGGCCGAACATCAGCGCGGTTCATCGTCATCCTTCCACGGCGCCTGCAGGTACCGCGTGCGGTTGAAGGTCTCCAGCCAGTCCGGATAGAAGACCACCAGCCCGGTGACGATGGTGCCGTTGATGAAGGCTTCAGGGAACATGATCAGCCAGAGGTAACCGATGAAGTCCTCGATCCATGGCGGCATCGGGAACAGCCCGTCCATCCACAGCAGGCCAAGGCCCAGCAGCAGGCTGCACACCGCCGCCAGCGCCGCCGGGAAGAAACCCGAGCAGAAGATGTAGACGAACAGGTTCCGCGGCTGCCGGCGCTCGACGAAGATCGCCGCCAGCTCGGTGATAACCACTGGGATCAGCACCAGCAGGATGCCGTTGACGCCGAGGGCGGCCCAGTCCTGCCGGCCGATGGCGCACAACCCCAGTTGCGCGACCAGGCCGACCAGCACCGCCAGCGGCCAGTCCAGCAGCAGCGTCACCGCGGTCATGCCGATGAAGTGGAAGGACACCCCGGAAGCGAAGTCGCGCCGCACCAGCCAGAGCAGGAACAACCCGAGCATGGTGCCGAACACCAGGTGCTGGCGGCGGAAGTCGCTGACCAGCTCCAGCCAAGGTGCGCGCCAGATGGCCCAGGCGACGATGGGCAGGTAGATCGCCCAGCCTATCTCCAGGGTTTCTGCGGACAGCAACTGCGCGGCGATCACGGCGCGCCCCGCTCCAGCGCCTGACGCAGCGCTTCAGCCGAGTCGAGCTGATGGGTCGAGACGACCTTGCCCTGTTCGAGTTGCAGCCAAGTCACCGCATCGGCCTGGGCCGGGAAGCGGTTGGCCACGCGTGGCTCGCGGTCGAGCAGCACACGGTAGGAGTAGTCGCGCATGGCGGGAATGGCGAACAGCTTCGAGATGGGCGCGGGCATGCGGCTGATGTCGGCAACGAAGGCCGCCTTGCGAGCCTCGAGATAGCCTGACGGGCGCTTGGCCAATGCCGCTTTCACCAGCTTCGAGCCGGCCATGTCGTGGGCGACCAGCAGCACCTTGAGGTCGGCGTTCGCGGTGTAGGGGCTATCGAACTGATCCAGCAGCGTCCAGCCGGTGGCCGGTGACTCCTGCGCCAACGCCACGCTCGCCAGCACCATCAACAGCATCCCGCCCAGCACTCGTCTCACGCTTCCTCCTTGCCCGGAATCGCCAATGATTGGCAACAGTCTACACCGCCATCGTCGCCCGCCTGCGGTTGCCAGCAACTATGCTTGAGGCATGAACGAGTCCGACTATCTGCGCCTGCTGACGCGCCAGGCGGAACAAGCCAACGACTTTCTCTCCAACGCCCGCAAATGGGAGCGGGAGTGCTGGGCCTGCCAGCGCCTGCTGCAGGCGCTGAAGGTGCCGTATCGCCAGGAAGACTTTATCGCGCCCACGCAACAGCCGCCGGATGTGCTGTTCCGCGATGCCACCTTCGAGGTGTTCTTCGTGCTCGACCAGGGCCGCAGGCTCAACGAGGAATGGAAGGAAGAACTGCTGCGCCGGCGCATGGCCCAGAGCCTCAACCAGCTGATCCGCCGTGAGCAGCGGCCGCGACGGATTCCCTGCGCAGAACTGCAGGCGCGCCTGGCGCCGACACTGCGCAAGAAGGCGCACAACTACACCGAGCGCGGCATCGACCCACGCGAGCTGGACCTGCTGGCCTTCGTCAGCCTCAAGCGTGAAACGCCGGACTTCAACACCCCTTTTCCACCACCCACCGAGTACCTGCGCCAGGGTTGGCGCTCGTTGTCGGTGGTCGGCCCGACCTTCGCCCGCGTGCTTTTCGCCCACAGTGACGCGCCGGATTTCCTGCGCGGCAGCCTGGGCCGCAGCATCCTTTTCGACATGGGGGTCGGCCTGTAAATAGGCGCCGACGCAAAGCTGCATTGATCGGCGGCGCATTGAGAGGCCGCCCAAGCCCTACTAGAATGCTTGGCATTATAAACGGAGGCCGCCCATGCCCAGTCGCCTGAGCCCCGAAGACCAGCAAAAGGTCGATCAGTACCTCAGCTCTCCCGTTCACCAGGTCCAACGCGCGCCGTTCAAACCCTGGCTGATGATGGGAGCCTTGCTCGCTGTGGTCATCGCCCTGGGTTTGCTGAGCCGCCTCCTGGCCTACCTTGCGTGAGCGCCGTGCCGCCACGGGCCGATACAGGATTCCTTAAGCTATGAGAATGCAACATGTCCCATCGTATCGTGATCGTCGGCGGCGGCGCCGGCGGGCTGGAGCTCGCGACCCGTCTCGGCCGCACCCTGGGTAAAAAAGGCAAGGCGCGTATTACGCTCGTCGACGCCAACCTCACCCATATCTGGAAACCCCTGCTGCACGAAGTCGCCGCCGGCTCGCTCAACTCCTCCGAGGATGAGCTGAACTACGTCGCCCAGGCGAAATGGAACCACTTCGAATTCCAGCTCGGCCGCCTCTGCGGCCTGGACCGCGCGGGCAAGCGCATCCAGCTCGCCGCCACGCTCGACGAGCAGGGCGAGGAGCTGGTGCCGGCGCGCGCCCTGGAGTACGACACCCTGGTCCTGGCCGTCGGCAGCACCACCAATGACTTCGGCACCCAGGGCGCCGCGGACCACTGCATCTTCCTGGATACCCGCGAGCAGGCCGAGCGCTTCCACAAGCAGCTGCTGACCCACTACCTGCGCGCCCACGCCGGGCAGGACAAGGACGACCAGATCAGCGTCGCCATCGTTGGCGCCGGCGCCACCGGCGTCGAGCTATCCGCCGAGCTGCACCACGCCGCGCAGGAACTGGCGGCCTACGGCCTGACCGGCATCCAGCCACAGAACATGCGTATCACCCTGATCGAGGCCGGCCCGCGCGTGCTGCCGGCCCTTCCCGAACGCATCAGTCGCCCGGTGCACCAGACGCTGGAGAAGCTCGGCGTGCGCGTGCTCACCGGTTCGGCCGTGCAGGAAGTCACCGCAGAAGGCCTGCGTACGGCGGTGGGCGAGTTCATTCCGGCGAGCCTGAAGGTCTGGGCGGCGGGTATCCGCGCGCCGAGCCTGCTCAAGGAGATCGACGGCCTGGAGACCAACCGCATCAACCAGCTGGTGGTCCGCCCTACCCTGCAGACCACCCGCGACGACAACGTCTTCGCCTTCGGTGACTGTGCCGCCTGCCCCATGGGCGATGGCAGCGAACGCACCGTACCGCCGCGCGCCCAGGCAGCGCACCAACAGGCCTCGCTGCTGGCCAAGGCCATTGTCGCGCGCCTGGAGGGCAAGCCGCTGCCGGAGTACCGCTACACCGACTACGGCTCACTGATCTCGCTGTCGCGCTTCAGTGCAGTGGGTAACCTGATGGGTAACCTGATGGGTAGCGTGAAGCTCGAAGGCTGGCTGGCGCGGATGTTCTACGTGTCGCTGTACCGCATGCACCAGATGGCGTTGTACGGACCGTTCCGCACGGCGCTGCTGATGATTGCGGATCGGATCGGGCGCAGCACCGAGCCGCGCTTGAAGCTGCACTGAGGCTTGAACCCATCGGCGTATAACGCCTTCGCCGTTATCCGCCCCACGCCAGGGCGGATCCCGGTGCAGGGCGCAAGACATGCAGCGCTATCCGCCATGATGGCTATCGCTTCGCTCCACGCCGTCTTACGGGCCTGCCCAGTACCGTTCAGCTCGCTCCTGCGAACAGCCAATAAAAAAGCCGCCCCGAAGGGCGGCTTTTTCGTTGCAGCAGAGCAGCCTTACAGCGCCGCCAGCATCGACTGGGCCGGGATGGCCTGGAAGTCGATGGACATCATCAGGCTCAGCACGCTGATCGCGATGATGGAGAAAGCGAACAGCTGGCGGGCCCAACGGCGGTCGTCTTCGGCACTGAAGCCTTTCACCGCGATGAACAGCCACCAGGCGCTGACGGCCAGCGCCACCACCAGGTACCCGTAGCCGGCGAAGCCGGTCACGGTCAGCAGCAGGGTCGCAAGACCAAAGGCCACGACGTAGTAGAGGATCTGCTTCTTGGTCGCTTCGATGCCGCGCTCCACCGGCAGCACGGGAATCCCGGCGGCGCGGTAGTCGTTGAGGCGGAAGATCGCGATGGCGTAGCTGTGCGGCATCTGCCAGAGGCAGAAGATCAGCAGCAGCACCGCCGCGCCCATGTCGAAGTGACCGCTGGCGGCGCAGTAGCCCACCACCGGCGGCATGGCTCCGGAGAGACTGCCGACCAGCGTGCCGTAGACCGAACTGCGCTTGAGCCAGAGGCTGTAGAGCACGACATAGACGAAGAAGCCGAACGCGGCGAGCAGGGTCGCCTGCACGTTGGTCTTCCACGCCAGCAGGCCGAAGCCTGCCGCGCCGAGGACCACGCCGTGGGCCAGGGCGGCCTTCAGCGAGATCTGCCCGGTCACGGTGACACGGCTGCGGGTACGCTCCATGAAGCGATCGATGTCGCGGTCGATGCAGTTGTTGAACACACAACCGCTGGCAACGACCAGGGACAGGCCGATCACGGTGGCCAGCAGCAGCATCGGGTCAACGCTGCCGCGGGCGGCGAGGAAGTATCCCCCCGCTACCGCGATCAGGTTTCCGAAGATGATGCCCGGCTTGGCGACCAGGAGATAACGCTTGAGTTTCACGGCATCGGCCCTCAGGGCATCGGCATCATCAGGGTGTCTGCGGTGTAGATGATCCACAGCGACAGACCGACCACCAGCAGGATGATGATGGCGGTGAAGATGAATGCCATGACGTTCCAGCGACCTTCGGAGCTGAAGTTCATGTGCAGGAAGCAGATCAGGTGCACGACGACCTGAACCAGGCCCAGGATCACCATGGTCAGCAGGGTGGCGTGACGCGAGAAGCCACCGTCGATGACCATGTAGAACGGGATCGCAGTCAGGATCACCGAGAGCACGAAGCCGATGGCGTACGAGCCCAGGCTGCCGTGACCGGCGCCGTGATCGCCGTGGCCGGCACCGTGGGAGTCGTGATGATGTGCAGCAGCGGTCATTACAGAGCCCCCATCAGGTAGACGACGGTGAAGACGCAGATCCAGACGATGTCCAGGAAGTGCCAGAACAGGCTCAGGCACATCATGCGGGTGTTGTTCTGCGCGGTCAGGCCACGGGTGCCGATCTGCGCCATCAGCACCAGCATCCACAGCAGGCCGGCACTTACGTGCAGGCCGTGCATGCCGACCAGGGTGAAGAAGGACGACAGGAAGGCGCTGCGGCTCGGGCCGAAGCCTTCGACGATCAGGTGATGGAACTCGTTGAGTTCCATGCCGATGAACGCGGCACCGCAGAGGAAGGTCACGCCCAGCCAGGCGATGGCCTTGCCCTTGGCACCCTTGTGCGCAGCCAGCATGGCCAGGCCGTAGGTGCAGGAGGAGATCAGCAGGATCGCGGTTTCGACAGCCACGTAGGGCAGTTCGAAGATGTCCTTGCCGCTCGGGCCGCCGGCCGTGTGGTTGACCAGCACGGCGTAGGTGGCGAAGACGCTCGCGAACAGGATGCAGTCGGTCATCAGGTACAGCCAGAAGCCGAAGACCGTCATGCCGCCGCTGTCGTGGGCGTGCTCGTCATGGTGAGCATGGTCTTGCGCCGCTTGGTGCGCATCAACCACGTGTTGATTCAGTACTGCCGTCGACATGGTTTTATACCTGCTGCGCGGTGGCGAGTTTCTGGAAGTTGGCGTTCTCGATGCGCTCGATCTCATCCGGCTGGACGTAGTAGTCCACGTCGGTGACGTAGCTGCGCGCGATGACCGAAGCGATCATGCCGACGAAGCCAACACCTACCAGCCACCAGATGTGCCAGATGGCAGCGAAGCCGAAGATGAAGGCGAACACGGCGATGGAGAAGCCAGCGGCGGTGTTCTTCGGCATGTGGATCGGCGCGTAGGCCGGCAGCTTGCGGTACGCGGTACCGGTCTGCTTCATGTCGTGGAACGCGTCGATGTCGTTGACCTTCGGCAGTTCGGCGAAGTTGTAGTACGGCGGCGGCGAGGAAGTGGACCATTCCAGGGTACGGCCACCCCACGGGTCGCCAGTCAGGTCGGCCAGCTTCTCGCGGTTCTTGATCGAGACGAACAGCTGGATCAGTTGGCAGGCGATACCGAAGAAGATCAGCACGGCGCCGCAGAACGCCACCACCATGTACGGCTGCCACATCGGGTTTTCGTAGTGGTTCAGGCGACGGGTCATGCCCATGAAGCCGAGGATGTACAGCGGCATGAAGGCCATGTAGAAGCCGACCAGCCAGCACCAGAAGGAACGCTTGCCCCACTTCTCGTCCAGCTTGAAGCCGAAGGCTTTCGGGAACCAGAAGACGAAGCCGGCCAGGTAGCCGAACACCGCACCACCGATGATGGTGTTGTGGAAGTGAGCGATCAGGAACAGGCTGTTGTGCAGCAGGTAGTCAGCACCCGGAATGGCCAGCAGAACGCCGGTCATGCCACCGATGGTGAAGGTGACGATGAAGCCCAGGGTCCACAGGATCGGGGTGTCGAAGCGCAGGCGGCCACGGTAGATGGTGAACAGCCAGTTGAACAGTTTCACCCCGGTCGGGATGGAGATCAGCATGGTCGCAACGCCGAAGAAGCCGTTGACGTCGCCGCCCGACCCCATGGTGAAGAAGTGGTGCAGCCACACGGTGAAGCCGAGGAAGGTGATCGCGGCGCTCGCCCACACCATCGAGGTGTAGCCGAACATGCGCTTGCCAGCGAAGGTCGCGGTGACTTCGGAGAAGATACCGAAAGCCGGCAGGATCAGGATGTACACCTCAGGATGGCCCCAGGCCCAGAAGAGGTTGATGTACATCATGGCGTTGCCGCCCAGCTCGTTGGTGAAGAAGTGCATGTCGAAGTAACGGTCCAGCGACAGCAGGCCCAGGGCCGCGGTCAGGATCGGGAACGACGCAACGATCAGGATGTTGGCGAAGGTGCAGGTCCAGGTGAAGATCGGCATCTGCATCAGCTTCATGCCGGGGGTACGCATCTTGAACACGGTCACCAGGAAGTTGATACCCGTGAGCAAGGTACCCATACCCGATATCTGTAGAGCCCAGATGTAGTAGTCCACACCCACGCCCGGGCTGTAGGCCAGCTCGGACAGCGGCGGGTACGCGACCCAGCCGGTACGGGCGAACTCGCCCAGGCCCAGCGAGACGTTCACCAGCATGGCGCTGACGACCAGCAGCCAGAAGCTCAGGGAGTTCAGGAAGGGGAACGCCACGTCGCGCGCGCCGATCTGCAGCGGCACGGCCAGGTTCATCAGACCGGTCATGAAGGGCATGGCCATGAAGATGATCATGATCACGCCGTGAGCGGTGAAGATCTGGTCGTAGTGTTCCGGCGGCAGGTAGCCGTGGTTGGCGCCTTCAGCCAGCGCGAGCTGGCCGCGCATCATGATGGCGTCGGCGAAGCCGCGCAGGAGCATGACCAGGGCGACGATGATGTACATCACGCCGATCTTCTTGTGGTCGATGGACGTCAGCCATTCGGTCCACAGGTAGGTCCACTTGCGGTAGTAGGTGATCGCGCCGAACACGCCGAGGCCCAACAGGGCGACGACAGCCAGCGTGATGACGATGATCGGCTCGTGATACGGCACGGCCGACAGTGTCAGTTTCCCGAACATCTGCGGTTACTCCTGGCTCGGATTCGTTTGCATGCCAGGCATGCCTTGCATGTTGCTCATGTCGTGGCCCGCCATGGCGGTCTCGTCATGTGCCGCTTCGCCGTGCTCGCCCTTCTCGGCCTGTTCTTTGGCTTCGTGGGCTTTTGCCATCGCGTGGCCGGCGTGTTCCCACTTGTTCAGCACGTGGGAGAACAGCTCGGGGCTGACGGTTGCGAAGTAGGTCGCCGGGACGTTCTCGGTCGGCTTGACCAGCTCCGGGTACTGATCCAGGTTCAGGGTCTGCTGCGAGGCCTTGACCTTCGCGACCCAATCCTGGAAGCCCTGCTCGGAGGTGGAAATGGCCTTGAACTTCATGCCCGAGAAGCCGCCGCCGCTGTAGTTCGCGGAGATGCCGTCGAACACGCCTTCTTCGTTGGCGATCAGGTGCAGCTTGGTCATCATTCCGGCCATGGAGTAGATCTGGCTGCCCAGCTGCGGAATGAAGAAGGAGTTCATCACCGAATCCGAGGTGATCTGGAAGTTCACCGGGGTGTCTTTCGGGAAGGCGATTTCGTTGACGGTGGCGATACCCTGTTCCGGGTAGATGAACAGCCACTTCCAGTCCAGCGAGATGGCCTGGATGGTCACCGGCTTGACCTCGGAGTCCAGCGGACGATACGGGTCCAGCTTGTGGGTGCTCTCCCAGGTGATCCAGCCGAGGATGGCGATGATCACGCAGGGAACCAGCCATACCACCAGCTCGATCTTGGTCGAGTGAGACCAGTCCGGCATGTAGGTGGCCTTGGTGTTCGAAGCCCGGTATTTCCAGGCGAACCCGAAGGTCATCAGGATGACCGGCACCACCACGATCAGCATCAGCAGGGTTGCCGTGATGATCAGGGACTTCTCGTCAGCGCCGACCTGCCCTTTCGGGTCGAACAGCGCCATGTTGCAACCACCGAGCATCAGCATCGGCAGCAGCGCAAGTCTCTTCAAAATTCCTGTGTACTGCTCTTTTTTCATCTTGCGGCCTTAGTGGATGAAAATCGCTTCACCGCCCACGAGCCTTCGCCACGCATTGCTCGACGACTCGTTACCCGCGACTTTTCCAAGCCGCCTGCCAGGGCTGTCATGGATTCACGAACGCGGCCGCACGGATTCCAGGCAAAGGGAGCTCGCCCGGTCTTCGCGATGCGAAACCGATTTCGTCAGCTGATTCGTTCCGTGTTATTCAGCGTGTGGTGTCTGGACTGGCGGCTCGTTGAAGCGCGCGCGTCGCACACCGGATGCACGAGCGGATTGCCCGACTCGTCTTGATGACAGGAGCCCACCGATGGCAGCCCCCTGTTGTTATGCCGCTGCACCGAAGGGTGAGCACTGGCTTTGATCTACGTCAGTGCGACTCAGCGATTTGGGGGTAGGAAATGGACGGCGGGTATTACAAAGCATTTCAGAAACCCCTTTCAAGGCCCATTCTGCCCATTTTTAACAAGATATTTTCTCAGCCAGAGAAACAGTCCCGGACAAAATCGCTCACAAAACAACCAATTCACAGGAGTTGTGCAGGGTTATTCCCTCCCTGCCAGGGGCTTGCACGGGCGTGCCATGGGAATGTGTCAGAACCATGAAGGACGGGCCTTTCAGCACGCTTTCCCAGGGTTTCGAAAACGCCTCAACGCCTTTGGCAAAGACCTTGCCATGACGGCAATCAAGAACCTTTGCGAAAGTCGCGAACTCCCCCTGCGCACCCTGCGACACATCGACGCACAGCGACTTTAGCAAGGGGCAAAGTCATTCAAATTATGACGATCGTGCGGGACGACCAGAGTTCTCTCCTCGGCATATCCGTCTCAATGCAGAGACGTTACGAGCCTCCATGGCCACCGAGGCGGACATGCCGGGAGGATAGAAAGGGACAGGCGGGAAGGTCGTTGCGACGACCGTTTGATCAGCGGCTGGCGGCTTCGCTGCCCGGCGCCAGCCAGGCCAGCAGGCCGCTGGTTTCAGCACGGACGCGCAGGTCCGAGGCCTTGGCGCTGTAGTAGGTGTCAGAAGCTGCGATCTGCTGCGAGTAGTAGTCGTTCTCGGCGATCAGCACATCGAGCAGAGTGCGCTTGCCCAGGTGGTACCACTGGTCATAGAACATCTTGCGTACGCGATCAGACTCCGCCAGCAGCTCCTTGTAGTCGCCCACGCGGGAAGCCGACAGGTCACGTTGCTCGACCAGGTTGCGGATGCGGTACTCCGACTCACGACGGGTCGCCTCCATCTTCTGCTCCGCCGCATCGGCGCGAGCATAGGCCGCACGCTGAGCCGCTGAAGCCGAACCGCCGGAGAACGCCTGCCACTCCACAGCCAGGCCGGTCGACCAGGGCTCCTTGTTGTCGAGCATGTTGTTGCCGGTGTTGCGCCCCACCACCCAGTTCAGCCTCGGCATGCGCGAGGACTTCACCGACTCGGCGCTGGCCAGGGCCGCCTCCTTCTCCCACTTGGCCTGGCGCAGGGCGGGCTGGTCGCCCATCTGCTCCAGCGCCTGGTCCAGGCCGATGGGCGACCAGTCCCACTTGGCGTTCTGCGGCACCGTCACATCCGTGCCGACCAGCTTGGCCAGGGTGGTCTTCTGCTCCTGCAGCTTCGACTGCACCATGTCGCGGGCGGTTTCCGCCTGCAGCAGACGCGCACGCGCCTGGGTCACTTCGCTGCGGCGACCAGGGTCCACCTCGGCGATCTGCCCCAGCATGTTCACCAGCTCGCGCATCCGCGCCACGTAGCGGTCGCTGATCTCCAGCGCCTCCTGCTGGTGAGCCAGCTCAACGAGGCCCGACGCCGTATTGTAGGCAACCGACACCTCGGCCTGGCCCTTGGCCTCCTCCTGCGCGTTCGCGGTCTTGCTGCGGCTATCGATGTTGTTCCTGATGGCGCCGAAGTCATACACCGGCGTGACCATCTGTACGGTGGTGGTGCCGCCGTTATCGTAGTCGCTCTTGCCACTCTGCAATTGCCTGGAGGTGGCGCTGACCTGAACCTGCGGCCAGCGCGCCCCCTTGGCCTGGTCGACATCCCCCTTGGCGGCCTGCCAGTTGGCATCGGCCTGTTTCATCTCCGGGCTGATGCGCAGCGCCGTGTTCACCATTTCGCGGATGTAGGCCAGGGAAGATTCCGCCGGGGCCAGGCCCGATGCCGCGGCACCGGCCTTCAACGCTGCCGGCAGGCTCAGGTCCAGCTTGGGAGCCAGCTTCACCGCTGGCATCTTGGCAGCCGGCGCAGCCTGCAGCATCGCAGCGGGCTGCGCCGGAGCCGCCTTCGCCACGGGCACGGTCGGCGCGCTCGTCGATACCACCAGTTCACCCTGCAATGCACCACCGGTCAGCGATGCGGCAGAAGCCTGCCTGGGCTTGGAGTAGAAGCTCAGGGCTCCGCCCAGGTCATCGGCTTGTGCCATGGAGCCCAGTGAAGCCATGGCCAGTACCCATGCCGAGTGGCAGAACCGCCAACGTTTGTTGCTTGTGGAAAGTCTACGGTTGTTCATTTCAATCATCTCTCGCGGAAGGCCTCACGCGCTTTCAGCGCGGGCTTGAGTAAGTAATCCAGGATGGTTTTTTCCCCGGTACGGATTTCCGCGGTCGCGGTCATGCCGGGAATGATCGGGAAGTGCTTGTCGCCCTTGATCAGCTCGGCCTCATCGGTGCGGATCAGCACGCGATAGAAGGAGGTATCCGGCCGGCCTGCGCGGGCCAACTCGTCGTCCTTGATGGTGTCGGGGCTGATCAGCTCGACCTCGCCCTTGAGGCCGCCGTAGATGGCGAAGTCGTAGGCGGAAATCTTCACCGTGGCGGCCAGGCCAGGCCGTAGGAAGGCCACATCGGCCGGGCGGATCTTGGCCTCGACCAGCAACTGGTCCTCCAGCGGGACGATCTCCATGATGTCCTGCCCCTGCTGGATCACCCCGCCGATGGTGTTGACGCGGACGTTCTTCACGATGCCCTTGAGCGGCGCCGTGAGGGTGGTGCGCTTCATCACGTCCTCACGGCCCGCGGCGTTCTCCACCGACTGGGCAAGTTCGCTTTCCACTCGGGTCAGCTCAGCGTTGGCGTCGGAGCGGTACTTGTTGCGCCGCTCGCTGATCTGCAAATTGAATTCGTTGACCTGCCGACGCATGCGCAGGATCTCGACATCGGAGATCAACCCCTGCTTGGCCAGCCGTTCGGAAACGGTCAGCTCGCCCTGGGCCAGCGACAGGCTCTTCTGCAAGCCGGAGACGGCTTCATCCAGTGCGTGCTTGCGGGCGTTGTAGGCCTCGGTCTCGGCCTCGACGATCGACGGCATGGCTTTCACGTCGTCCGGGAACACCAGCGGCTTGCCATAGGCCTCCGAACGCAGGCGTACCAGCTGCCCCTTGAGTGCCAGGGCCTTGGACTGCGCTTCGCGGAAGCTTGCGCCGGCGCGGGTCGGGTCGATCTTCAGGAGGACCTGACCGGCCTCAACCACGTCGCCTTCCTTGACGTTCATCTGCTCGAGAATGCCGCCCTCCAGGCTCTGGATGACCTGCTCGCGGCTGGAGGGAATCACCTTGCCCTCGCCCTTGGTGATCTCTTCCACGCGGGCGAAGTAGGCCCAGGTGATGAGGCCGGAGACCACCGCGGCGATCAGCAGCAGCACCACCGTGCTCGCCGTGGTTTTCTGGGAAATCAGTGCTGCCTGCAGGTCCGAGACATAGGCGATGTCGTTGTCGCGCAGCCGCGCCACTTCCTTCGCATAGGGCGAGACCTTGGCCGGCACCAGTGCCGCGGTCGGTTCCACGACGGCCGGAACCGCCGCTTCCGTGTTGGGGGTATCAGTCATGATCTGCTCACCGGTTAGTGGCCGGCGCTTTGCCGGGCGCGGGGGAGTTGTTGGCTTGCAGGGCTCGCAGCACTTCGTCCTTCGGGCCGTCGGCGACGACTTGCCCAGCGTCCACGACAATCAGGCGCTCGAGCTGCTCCAGCACCGAGAAGCGATGGGTGACCACCACGACGGTGCAGTCCCGGGTGGCCGCCTCCAGGCGCTGCAGGAACAGGCGCTCGGTCTGCATGTCCATGCCGCTGGTGGGCTCGTCCAGCAGCAGCACTTGCGGATGCAGCAACAGCGTGCGAGCCAGGGCGACCAGTTGGCGCTGACCGCCGGACAGGGCCTGACCCATTTCGCCCACCGGGCGGTCGAAGCCCAGCGGATGGTTGGCGACCACGGCGTCCAGACCAGTCAGGCGTACCACATGCAGTAGTTCTTCACTGCTCGCCGCCGGGTTGCCGATCATCAGGTTCTCGCGCAACGAGCCGAAGAACAGCCGCGCATCCTGGCCGACGAAGCCCACCGTGGAGCTCCAGTCCGCCGGGTCGATCTGTTCGGCGTCGATGCCGTTGATGAGCAGCTGACCTTCCCCCGGCAGGTAAAGGCGGGCCATCACGCGCAGCAGGGTCGATTTGCCGCTGCCGATGCTGCCGACGATGGCCACGCGCTCGCCGTGCTTGATGCTCAGGTTGATGTTGTTCAGCACCGTGGGGCGCGGCTGCATCGGCGGCGCGGGGTAGGAGAACTTCAGCTTGCGCAGTGACAGCGTCGCGTTCTTCGGGGCATCCAGGTAACGGCGGCTGTTGTCACGCACCGTGGGGATTTCCATCAACTGGTTCAGCGAGTGCAGCGCCGTCTTCGCCTGCTGGTAACGCACCGCGAGGCCCACCGAGCTGCCCAGGGGCGCCAGTGCACGGCCGCTGAGCAGCACCATGCCGACCAGTGCCCCCTGGGTCATGTCGCCATCGCCAATCCGATAAACGCCCCAGAGCACGGTGATCACCGTGGTCAGCTGGGTGATCAGCGAGACCGAGTTCGCGGCCATGTTCGACAGCGCCTTGGTCTTGATCCCCGAGGCGGCCAATTGCGCGCTGAAGTCTTCCCAGCGACGCAGCATGCTGCCCTCGGCGCGGACCGCCTTGAGCGTCTCGACGCCTTCGATGGCTTCGATCAGCAGGCCGTGCTTCTGCGAGGCTTCGCGAAGGTTCTCCTTCATGAGCCTGGACAGCGGCCATTGGATGTAGGCGCACAGCCCGAGCAGGACGATCATCGCGCCCAGAGGCACCTGCGCCAGCGGCCCGCCAATCACGAACAGCACGAAAACGAACAGCAGGCAGAAAGGAAGGTCGGCCAGCGTCGCCAGCGATGCCGAGGTGATGAAGTCACGGACCGACTCGAACTCGCGGAACTGGTTGGCGAAGGACCCTGCCGATGGCGGCTTGTGCTCGAGCCGAACCTCCATCAACTGGCGGAACAGGATCGATCCCAGGATCAGGTCGGCCTTCTTGCCGGCGTTGTCGATCAGGTAAGCCCGGACCTGCCGCGAGGTGAACTCGAAGGCGATCGCCAGGACCACGCCGGCCGTCAGCGACCACAGGGTGACGTAGGCCTGGTTCGGCACGACCCGGTCGTACACGTTCATGATGAAGAAGGTGCTGGCCAGCGCCAGGATGTTGATCAGGACAGTCGAGAGTGCCGCGCTGTAATAGAAGCGACGGTAGTTCCAGAGGGTGGAGAACAACCAGTGACCCTTGCCCTCTTCTGCCCTGGGGATCTCGGTGCGCGCATCGGGCGCTGACTTCGGGCGAGCCAGCAGCGCGTAGCCCAGGTAGTTCTCCTGCAGCTCCGCCGCACTCATGGTGATGCTGCCGCCACCGGCCTCCGGCACCACCAGTTCGAACTCCTCGCCATGGCGGGCGACCAGGATGCGCGCCTCGCCATTACGGAACAGCAGCATCAGGGGGAACAGATAGGAAGACAGCTCGGCGGGACGGCGCTTGACCCAGCCAGCGCCGATGCCGGCCTGCTCAAGCATGCGCGTCACCAGGCTGGGACGCAGTTTGTGGTCACGCGGCAGGCCGGCGTAGAGCGACTCGAGCGTGGTCGGGCGCTCGAAGTGATCGCACAACCAGCGCACCCCTGCCAGCAGGCTGTCACTTTGGGAAGAAACGCCGAGATCGACTTCGGCAGTCGCGGGCGCAGTAGTGGGATTCATGAGCACACCTTCATGGGAGAAGTTGTGCGCATGTTAGAAATGCGCCCTTCCGTGCGGCATCAGAAAAGCCTGATTGGCTTGACTTACGCTTCCCACACCGGATTAGCCGCATTGCACCACTATAGGAAGACGGTGACAGGGGGCGAAAAAACATCGCCGGGGCCGCGTATCACAAGCGCGGCCCCGGCGAGAAGGACAGGTTGGAATAGTTAGCGAAGGGCTTGCCAGTCACCCTGCTGCCCCTGAATCACCAGCTCGACACGACGGTTGGGCGAATTGCAGGCGATGTTCGCGGCATTTCGGGTGGTACCGCAGCTCACCACCGGCTCGGAGCTGCTGCGGCCACTGATGTGGACCAGCAGGCTCTGGAGGCCCAGCTCCAACAGGACCTTGCGGACAGTTTCGGCGCGGCGCTGCGACAGCAACGGGTTGGCCTGGGCCTTGCCGATCGGGTCGGCATGGCCGACGACCTCGATGCCGGTGACATTCTGGCTCTTGCCCTTGATCTCCTGCACCACCTGGCGCAGTTGCGCATGGCCCTCAGCGGTGCGGTCGTTGTAGTCACTCTTGCCGAACCTGAACAGCATGTCGCTGCGAAGGGTCAGTCAGGCACGGCACCACGGAGCCGGAGCGGCTGATGACGTGAATCTGCTGGCGCACACCTTCCAGGCTCTGCTCGGCGTCACGGCCGGTGTGTACGATCGGGGTGCTGCCGGTGAGCGAGGCCTCCAGGACGTAGGTCTGGCCGCCGTCGAGCTTGGCGTAGCTCTGCGGGTTGCGCTTGCCGGTGTACAGCGGCGCATCGCCAATGTAGGACTCCACCGAGTGTTCTCCCGCGGGGATGCAGAACACGGTGTAGCCGCCGGGCATCAGGGCGCTGTGCAGTTGGCCGTCGATGTACACGTGGGCGGCTTCTTTGCCGGCGTCCTTGCCACGGAACATGACGATCTGGGCCTGCTGTTTAACGATGGATTCCACCTTCTGGTAGGTCTCGGCGTAGATGTCGCGGTCGCCGGCGGCGGTGGCGGCCAGGCTCAGCGGAGTGTGGAAGCTGGTGAGGACGGGCAGGGCCGCGAAGGCCAGGGGCCACTGGCGTTTGGCTTTCGCCTTGGCCTTTGCACAAGTGATAGAAGTCATTTGGAGTGTCTCTGGTTGGCTCCGCCGCTGGCGGCGGAGCGAGCAATAGGGTGCGGTGCGGGAGGCGGGATAAGCATCCCGCCTGCCTTTCCAGGGGCTGCGTTAGACGATGGCGACAGTCACGGCCTGCTGGATCAGGACTTCGGCATCCGGGTTGCTGTAGCTGTACACCGGGTAGGTCGAGCCACCGATGGAGGTGGTGCCGACAGCCTGCCAGGCACCCGGCGCGGTGCCGTGGTCGTGCAGGTTGGCCAGCTGGACCTTGTCGCCGGCATCGCCATCGACCATCACCTGAACCTTGCCGCCCTTGCGGAACAGGTCGGTCTCGCCCAGGTACAGCACGTCGTTGAGGGAGATCTTCAACGTGTTGTTGCCGGTGCCGGTGATGTCGAACTTCTCGACGCTGCTGATCTTCGCCTGGTCGTTGTCGCCGATGAGCTGGGTCAGGTTCAGGACCTGGCCCGCGCCGATGAGCCCGAGCGTATCCAGGCCGGAACTGCCGTGGATGTGCGCCGAGTCCTGGGCGAAGTAGGCGACCGGGTCGACGACCATGGAGATGACGTCGTGCTCCACGGTCACCTGCGTTTCCGCAGAGGAGATGCTCGTAACGTGCGTCCCCCCGGACTCGCCGGTGATCTCGATGCGACCGATCTTGTTGCCATCCGTCTCGTAGTAGACCCTCTGGATATCGGTCTGCCCGTAAGGGTTGGTGATACTGAGCGAATCCAGCAGTTTTCCGTCGGTATCAAACACCTTGAGGATCGCGGCATTGCCTTTCTCGATACCAGTGGCGCTCACCTCGACCTTCGAACGAGCCGTGTCAAAAGTTGCAACAGCAGTCTTGCCATCGCCCACGCACATCGAGCCCTGCATGGCATTGACCCAAATGCTACCGGCTGCAGTCTTGGTTGCACGTCCTGAAATGGTGAAACCACCGTCAGCGCTGTGATAACCAACCATTGACGCTTTGTCATCGAAGGCGCGGGTACTAAAGCTCTGCCCATGCCACTCAACCGCCTTGGCAGCGCTGGCCTCGTCGAAGAAGGTTTCCCAGTTGTGGTCGATCAGCTTCTGACCCGACGGGGTGCTGGATGCGAGCGTGGTAATGAAGTTATCCAGCAGCGTGTTGTTGGTACCCCGATAGACCACTGCCTTGCCGACACTCGTGCCTTCCGATACTGCACAGGAAATCTGCTCGTAGCTGTAGGTACTGCCGCCATTGTTGCTCACGAAGCGGTTGAAGATCAGGTTGCCATTGGTGTCAAACGCCTCCAGCCAGGAGCCGTTTTCGGCAATGGCTTTCTGGGTTTCCAGGTCCCATAGGTGGTAGGCGATGGACTGCATCGGCTGGCCGAAGGTGAAGATCGCCGCCGAATTGCTCATCGGGCTGTCGACCGGATCGATGTACAGGTACGGACTGCCCAGGTTGTGCTGCGTTGCGCTGCGGATGGAGATCGTGCCTTTCGACGACAGCGTGAAGTGACCTTCGTCACTGTGGAAGGCGCCGGTCTTGCCCACATCGTTGGTGAGGGTGTCGTCGTATCCAGGCGCATGGTGGATCTGCTGGAGTTTCAGAGTATCGAGAGCGGTACCCGCACCGACGCCATCGCCGTAGACCTGCACTTTTCCGATGTCCGTGCCAATGGGGACCCTATAACTGAACTTCGCTGAATCCGGTACCCCGGCGCTGCCATCCGCCGGAATCTTCTCATCGAAGAGTACGTTGCCGCTGATGTCGTAAATCACCACGCGCGCGGCTCCCGGATCACCCTGGAGTGCACTGATGTTGAACGCGACATCCGACACCGGCACGGTGAAGTTGAGCTGCTTGCAGTGATTGATATCGCCGTCCATGAGCAGACGGGCACTCCGGCAAGAGACTGCGTCTGAATGGGCGAGCGTGGTATTGGAGGTAATGGTCACCCCGCCGCCCCGGTACACCGGGTCGTTGCCGAAATTGGTCACGTTACGATTCAGGTCATTGATCGCCAGCTTGGTCCAACTCTGTCCCTGGATCGGGAAGGCCGCGCTGGGTGCACCGGTATCCACAACGGCACTGTAGGTGGAACGGTCGAGCTTGAAGCTCACCTTGTCGCCAACGACGAACTCACCGGTGACCTTGCCGCTGATGGTGACGTTGCCCTTGGACTCGACCGAACTGATGGTGTTGTCACTGGTAACGCTGTCGATCGTCAGCTGGATCGACTTGTCATCCGGCCCCGAGTAGTCGGTGATGATGGGGAACGGGTCGGACTTGGCGCGGGTGCTGCTGGCCTGGTCAGTCGCGTCGACGGTGAACTTCTGCTCGCCCTCGCCCAGCGGCGTGGTGGGGGCGTAGCTCCAGTCGACGTTCTTGTCGGCTGTGGCGCTGCCGAGTTTGTCACCGTTGTCGTAGACGGTCACGATGGTACCGACTTCGGCCTCGCCGGACAGGGTCAGGATCGAGTCGTCGGTCCTGGCGCCTTCGATCTCGGCGATCGGTACAGTCAGCGGAGGGGTATCGACAACGATGTCGACGACGTCGACCGGAGTGCTGGGCTTGTGACCAGGCGCTTCCTGAGTGATGCCTATGCTATGTGCACCATTGCCGAATTCGAGAGTGAACGACCAGGTGCCATCTGCCGCCACAGTGGTGGAAGCGATTTCCTTACCGTTGTCGAAGACATGTATGACCGAGCCGGGTACGCCGTTACCGGTGATTTCCGGGTGCGTGTCATCGGTCACGTCACCGTTTTGCAGCCGCCCCTGGATCGGACCTATGTCGTCTGTTGCCCTCATGTTGGTCGGGGCAGGACTGGTCGACTGGCCGTGGTGACCACTGTCCTGGTTGTGACGGATGATCGCGGCTGCGGTGCCAATACCAGCCAGACCGATCAACCAAGGCCAGACGACGAAACCTGTAGCATCGTCAAATCTGGATGCCAGATAGGGTGAGCCGTTCGCCAGGACATCCCCGCCCACGGCGATTGGGGCGGCATCGCCGTCGGCGAGCAACAGCGGGCCGCCGAAGCCTTCACCATCAGTGCGCACATACGCATAGAGCTGGCCGTCTTCAGCCACGCCGTAAAGCTGGCCGCCCATGTCGTCGGCGAAGAAATCCTCGATGGTCAGGTCGGGCTTGTCGCTACCCTCAAACTGAACCAGCAGATCCTTGCCGACACGCTTGACTGTTACGATCTCCGGCGCGACGTCGCTGTTTTCGACTTGCAGCAGGTACTTGGTACCTGTATGCGCCTTGATTTTCCCACTGGCCTTGACTGCCAGCTTCTTCGCTGCGTTCTCGGTGACGGCTACAAGACCGATACTTTCAATTGCCATTTCAACCCACCTCGAGAAGAACACTTTTTCGAGGGGGTGAGATTAATTTTCTTCCACAATCAATAAGGTCGGAACAATCCAACTAGATGAGCGAGGTTTCTGATTGCGCCAATTCGACAGTAGGAAGTGCCGGTCAACGACCGTCAAGGCCCCGCTTTAGGGCAAAAGGAAGGGAGCGAGCATGGCATGGCATGGCATGGCACCGGAGCGAATCAAGAAAAGGCAGAAATGAAAAGGCCCACCTGAAGGGTGGGCCTTTTCTGTGAAGCGGTATCCCGCTTCAGGCATCCGGGCTGTCCGGCGCCTTTAATATGGTGGGTCGTGTAGGATTCGAACCTACGACCAATTGGTTAAAAGCCAACTGCTCTACCGACTGAGCTAACGACCCAAATGTTGGTCGGGGTAGGGGGATTCGAACTCCCGACATCTTGCTCCCAAAGCAAGCGCGCTACCGGACTGCGCTATACCCCGTTTGAAAGTTGGCTCCGCGACCTGGACTCGAACCAGGGACCCAATGATTAACAGTCATTTGCTCTACCGACTGAGCTATCGCGGAACGACGAGCCTTTCAATCTCCTCTACTTTCTTCCGGCTTCACCGGTTTCCCGTATCAGAGGCGCGCCATTTTACGTATATCGAAACGTCTGTCAACACTCTGATCCAAAAAGTTTTTCTCTGCTTTGCAGGGGACCGGGCTGATTGCTATATCTGCATGGAAAAACACGAGTGATCCACCGCGGGTGCTAACGGAACGATCACGCACAGGATGGCCATGAGCAACAAGGACACCCCACCACCCTCCCCCATCGCCAGCCGCATGATCCAGCCGCGCTTCGGCGAACTGGTGCAGGGCTGTCGTCAGTTGGCGATGAATCATCTTGCCGAGCTCCTGGGTTGTGTCTTCGCCCAGGTGGACGACACGCTCTTCGAGTGCGCCGAGAAAGCCGAGAACAATCAGGTTCAGGCCCTGTTCTTCGACGCCATGCGCGAAGTCCGCCGCGAGCGGCCGAACCTCGAGCGCTCCTACCACCAGCGAATCGCCCAGGGCCTCAGCGACTTCCTCGAAGGCAAGCTGCCCCTCGTGGAGCCGCTGGAAGAACTGGACGTGGACCAGCTGACCCTGGTCGGCAACGACGAATATGAAGAGACGCTGCTGGTGACCAACATGGTCAACCAGGTTCGCGCCCACTGCGCCCAGCAGCTGTTCGCGCTGGATCAGCGCCTGGCGCTGCTCAACAACGGCAGCAAGCTGGGCGAGGACCGCAACCCCTTCGGCCCGCAGGCCATCGCCCAAGCGTTCCGAGACACCCTGGCGCGCAGCGTTTTCCCGCTGCGGATCAAAACCATCCTTTATGTGCTGTTCGATCAACAGGTCATGCAGCACCTGCAACCTTTATATGAACAGCTGAACAAGCGCCTGGCCGACGGCGGCGTACTACCGAACCTGAAGTACCGGCCGCAGGGCCAGCGCCAGGCATCCCCGCCCACTCACCGCCCGGCAGCGACCGAAAAAATCACCGCGGCGACGGAAGGCGGCAGTGCAACACCATCGCCCTACACCGCCGGTGACCTGCCGGATATGCCTCCGGGCGACCGCAACGCCCTGTTCGGCGGCCTCGCGGTGCTGCTCGCCGAGCACCGCCGGCGCGGCGACAAGGCCACGCTGTTCGGTAACACCCAGAGCATCGTCAGCTTCGGTCCGAGCTCGGCCACTACGACCTATAGCGCCAACGAACTGCTGGAGGCGCTGAACCGCCTGCAGCGCGAGTCTGCCCACGAATTGGCCCACCGGTTGCGCCAGCCGCAGCCGGTCGATGCGCTGAAGGCCGACCTGCAGCGCCAGCTGGAAGCCGGCAGCGCGCAACCGAGCAACACCCGACTGACCGACCAGGAAGCAGACGTCATCGACCTGGTGGGCATGGTGTTCGACTTCATCCTCGATGATGAGAACCTGCCCGACAGCTGCAAGACCACCCTTTCCCACCTGCACACGCCCTTCCTCAAGGTGGCGCTACTGGACAAGCAGCTGTTCACCCAGCATCACCACCCTGCGCGCAAGCTGCTCAACGCCATGGCCCAGGCCGGCGTGCTGTATGGCGGCGAGGGCGAGGAGCGCGCCCTGCTGGCGAAGATGCACTGGGTGGTCGAGCGGGTGATCCAGGATTTCGTTGGCGACCTGTCGTTGTTCGACAACCTGCTGGGCGAGTTCAACGAGTACATCACCAACCTGCGACAGAAGGTCGAACTACGCGAACGCCGCGCCATGGAGGCTGCCCGTGGCCGCGACCGCCTGCTGGCCGCCCGCGAGCACGCGCTGGACGCCATCGCCAAGGTGACACAGGAGCGCGACCTGCCAGAGCTGGTACGCAACTTCCTGGAAATGAGCTGGTGCGATGCTCTGACCTTCATCGTGCTACGCAGTGGCGAGCACAGCGACGAATGGAAGCGCGCCTGCGAAGTAGGAGAACAGCTGGCCTGGAGCGTGACGCCGCTGGATGCTGCCGGCCGCGATCATCTGCAAGCGATCCGCCTGGCCCTCCTGGAGGAGCTGCGCAAGGGCCTGGAAGTGCTGGGCGGTTACCACGAGGACGGCATCCGCCGGCTACTGCAGGATCTGGTTGCCTGCCAGCACGCGATCCAGGCGCAGCAGCCGCAGATCGCCGCGCAACTGAAACAGGAGCTGCCGGAGAGCCCGCTGGGCGCCATGCTCGGAGCCGAGGGTCATGCCCTGATCAAGCCCAACGGCGAGGCGCTGTCCGAGCGCGTGCGGGTCTTGATGAAGGAGCTGAGCCACCTGGAGTTCGGCACCTGGTTCGAATTCAGCGACACCACACCGGCGCGCCGGCTCAAGCTGTCGTGGTTCAGCCCGACCACGCGCAACTACATGTTCGTCGACCACACCGGGCAGCGGGTGGCGGTCAAACCGATAGTGCAGTTGGCCCAGGAGATGGAAGCCGGCAAGGTCCGCCTGGTACCGACGGAACAGTCCGCCCCGCTGATGGATCGTGCGCTGAGTGCGATCTACCGCGTCCTGCAACGCTTTACTTCCGGGCGCAGCCCGGCACAGACCTGAAGGAGCAGTCGATGAGTGAACGTCGCCAGCATAGCCGGCAGCAGACCGGGCTGACCGTGGAAGTCTTCGACCGGCACTCCGGGCGCAGCCTGGGCCGGCTCGCCGACCTGTCCGCCGAAGGGTTCATGCTCTGCGGGGTGGACGTGCCGGAGGCCGATTCGGTCTGGGAGTGCCACCTGGTGCCGGCGCCGCCGCTGGACGAGATCGGCGAAATCCAGCTCGGCGCCGATTGCCTGTGGAGTCGCGCCGGTACTGACGGCCAACTGGGCTGGGCGGGTTTCCACATCATCGATATTGCCGAGGATCAGGCGGAGCTGATCGAGCAACTACTGGTCCTGCTCGGCGGCGCCCGCGAGACGGGCTGATTGCCGGAGTCCACCTGCAGGAGCGCGCCCCCCGGCTCGCGAGCAAGCTCGCACCTACAGTAGAGCCAAAGAAAAAGCCCGCCAATTGGCGGGCTTTTTCGTGGAGCATGGATCAGGAGAAGACGATCTCGTCGTTCTCGACCTTGGCGTGGATCTGCGTGCCAGGGTTGAACTTGCCGGCCAGGATCAGCTGCGCCAGCGGGTTCTCGATCCAGCGCTGGATCGCGCGCTTGAGCGGCCGCGCGCCATACACCGGGTCGAAGCCCACGGCGATCAGCTTGTCCATGGCTTCGTCGCTCAGCTCCAGGCTCAGCTCGCGCTCGGCAAGGCGCTTGCGCAGGCGGCCCATCTGGATACGGGCGATGCCGGCGATCTGCTCGCGGGCCAGCGGCTCGAAGACCACCACTTCGTCGATCCGGTTGATGAATTCCGGACGGAAGTGCGAATTCACCGCATCCATGACCGCCGCATGCTGGGCTTCTCGGTCGCCGACCAGCTCCTGGATCTGCGCCGAACCGAGGTTCGAGGTCATCACTACCACGGTGTTGCGGAAGTCCACGGTACGCCCGTGGCTGTCGGTCAGGCGCCCGTCTTCGAGCACCTGCAGCAGCACGTTGAAGACATCCGGGTGGGCTTTCTCGACTTCGTCGAGCAGCACCACGGAGTACGGCTTGCGGCGCACGGCCTCGGTCAGGTAACCGCCTTCTTCATAGCCGACGTAGCCCGGAGGTGCGCCGATCAGACGAGCCACGGAGTGTTTCTCCATGAACTCGGACATGTCGATGCGCACCAGCGCTTCCTCGGTATCGAAGAGGAATTCGGCCAGGGCCTTGCACAGCTCGGTCTTGCCCACCCCGGTCGGGCCGAGGAAGAGGAACGAGCCACTGGGTCGATTGGGGTCCGCCAGGCCGGCACGGGAACGGCGCACGGCGTTGGAGACGGCCACCACGGCCTCGTGCTGGCCGATGACGCGCTTGTGCAGCTCGTCTTCCATGCGCAGCAGCTTCTCGCGCTCGCCTTCGAGCATCTTGGGCACCGGAATGCCGGTCCACTTGGCGACGACTTCGGCGATTTCCTCGTCGGTCACCTTGTTGCGCAGCAGCTGCTTCTCGGTCTGGCCATGCTGGTCGACCATCTGCAGGCTGCGCTCCAGGTCCGGAATGGTCTGGTACTGGATGCGCGCCATGGTTTCCAGGTCGCCCTTGCGCCGCGCGGTTTCCATTTCCTGCTTGGCCTGCTCAATCTTCTGCTGGATCTGCGCGGAACCCTGGACCTCGGCTTTCTCCGATTTCCAGATTTCCTCGAGATCGGCGTACTCGCGCTCGAGCTTGGCGATGTCTTCTTCCAGCTTGGCGAGGCGCTTCCGGGTGGCCTCGTCGTCTTCCTTCTTCAGCGCCTCACGCTCGATTTTCAGCTGGATCAAGCGGCGATCCAGGCGATCGAGTTCCTCCGGCTTGGAATCAATCTCCATGCGGATGCGGCTGGCGGCTTCGTCGATCAGGTCGATGGCCTTGTCCGGCAGCTGGCGGTCGGTGATGTAGCGGTGGCTGAGCTTGGCCGCGGCGATGATCGCGCCGTCGGTGATGGTCACGCCGTGGTGTACTTCGTAGCGCTCTTTCAGGCCACGCAGGATGGCGATGGTGTCTTCCTCGCTCGGCTCATCCACCAGGACTTTCTGGAAGCGGCGCTCCAGGGCCGCGTCCTTCTCGATGTACTGACGGTACTCGTCCAGAGTGGTGGCGCCCACGCAGTGCAGCTCGCCACGGGCCAGGGCCGGTTTGAGCATGTTGCCGGCGTCCATGGCGCCTTCGGCCTTGCCGGCGCCGACCATGGTGTGCAGTTCGTCGATGAACAGGATGATCCGGCCTTCCTGCTTGGACAGTTCGTTGAGGACGGCTTTCAGGCGCTCCTCGAACTCGCCGCGGAACTTGGCGCCGGCGATCAGCGAGCCCATGTCCAGCGCCAGCAGGCGCTTGTCCTTCAGGCCGTCGGGCACTTCGCCGTTGACGATCCGCTGGGCCAGGCCTTCGACGATGGCGGTCTTGCCGACGCCGGGTTCGCCGATCAGCACGGGGTTGTTCTTGGTACGGCGCTGCAGGACCTGGATGGTCCGGCGGATTTCGTCGTCACGACCGATCACCGGATCGAGCTTGCCGTCTTCGGCGCGCTTGGTCATGTCGACGGTGTACTTGTCCAGCGCCTGGCGCGAGTCCTCGGCGTTCGGGTCGTTGACCGCTTCGCCGCCGCGCAGGTTGGCCACGGCATTCTCCAGGGCCTTCTTGGAGACGCCCTGGCTGGTCAAAAGCTTGCCGAGCTTGGTGCTGTCGTCCATGGCGGCGAGCAGCACGAGCTCGCTGGAGATGAACTGGTCGCCCTTCTGCTGGGCCAGGCGGTCGGCCTGGTTGAGCAGGCGCGCCAGGTCCTGCGACAGGTTCACGTCGCCGGTGGGGTTCTGGATCTTCGGCAGCGTGTCCATCTCCTTATTGAGAGAGGAACGCAGCGCCGGGATATCGAAGCCGACCTGCATCAACAGGGGCTTGATGGAGCCGCCCTGCTGCTCGATGAGCGCGGACAGCAGGTGCACCGGCTCGATGGCCGGGTGGTCATGTCCGACGGCCAGGGACTGGGCATCGGAGAGTGCAAGCTGGAGCTTGCTGGTCAAACGGTCGATTCGCATGAGGGTCGTCCTTCCTTTCTAGAGCGGGCCGGAGCGATGAGTGCCCCTGGTCACGACTAACCCGCCGGGATGCCAGATAGATAAGGACGATTTTGGTCGGTTCAAGCCATTTGGCCATGACACCCGTCAGTTAGTGCCTTCGAAAGGACCTCCGGAACGGAGTTGAACCGGCAGGAGCGAGCTTGGTCGTGAACCTCGCCTGACACAAAGGTATCCGGCTGTTCGCGAGCAAGCTCGCTCCTACAGACAGACTGTCAGGCCAGCCAGATCAGGCTGGCCAGGCGGCCGGTACGCGGGCTGCGGCGGTAGGAATAGAAACGCTCGATATCAGTGAAGGTGCAGAAATCCCCACCGTAGACGGCAGTCACCCCCTTCGCCGCGAGGCGGATGCGCGCCAGCTCGTAGATGTCGGCCATGAATTTGCCGGCGTTGGCGCTGGGCACGAAGGCGCGCGCAGCTTCGGCGTGGTCTGCCAGGAAGGCTTCACGCACTTCGGGGCCGACTTCGAAGGCCTGCGGGCCGATGGACGGGCCGAGCCAGACCAGCAGCTCAGCCGGTGCGACGGCCATCGCGTCCACGGTCGCCTCCAGCACGCCGCTCGCCAGCCCGCGCCAGCCGGCATGGGCAGCACCGACACGGGTCCCCGCGCGGTCGCAGAACAGCGCCGGCAGACAATCGGCAGTCATGATGGTGCAGGCGATTCCCCGCGTGGCGCTCCAGCTGGCATCCGCGGTGGCAACGGCAGACGGGTCGGCCTCGACCACATCGATACCATGTACCTGGCTCAACCAGGCCGGCTGGCAGCCCAGTTCGGCGGTCAGCCGGCGACGGTTCTCGGCCACCGCAGCCGGCTCGTCGCCGACGTGGTCACCGAGGTTGAAGCGGTCGAAAGGCTCGACGCTGACGCCGCCGGCACGGGTAGTCACGCAGGCGCGGACGTTCGCCGGAGCCGGCCAGTCAGGCGTCAGCCAGGGGGTCATACGAAGGACTCGTTGTCCTGCCGCAGCAGGCTCAGCAGCCAGGTGAAGTCATCCGGCAGCGGCGACTCCCACTTCATGCGTACGTTGGTGGCCGGGTGATCCAGCTCCAGGAAGCGCGCGTGCAGTGCCTGGCGCGGGAAATCGCGCAGCGACTCGACGAGGGTCGGGCTGGCCCCCGGCGGAATGCGGAAACGCCCGCCGTAGGTGGGGTCGCCCACCAGCGGGTGGCCGATGTGCGTCATATGGACGCGGATCTGGTGAGTACGCCCGGTTTCCAGCTTCACCCGCGTGTGGGTGTGCGCCCGGAAGCGCTCCAGCACGCGATAATGGCTGATGGCGACCTTGCCGGTCTCGATCACCGCCATCTTCTGGCGCTGCACGCCATGACGACCGATGGGTGCGTCGACGGTGCCGCCGGCTACGATCACGCCGGTGACGATGGCTTCATAGATGCGGCTGACGCTGCGCGCCTGCAACTGGGCGACCAGGTTGGTATGCGCTTCGAGAGTCTTGGCCACCACCATCAGGCCGGTGGTGTCCTTGTCGAGGCGATGCACGATGCCGGCGCGCGGCACGTTGGCCAGATGCGGCACGTGGTGCAGCAGCGCGTTGAGCAGGGTGCCGTCCTGGTGGCCGGCGGCGGGGTGAACCACCAGGCCGGTCGGCTTGTCGATGACCAGGATGTGGTCGTCTTCGTAGACGATGTCCAGCTCGATGTCCTGGGCAACCCATTCGCCCTGGGCCTCCAGCTCGACGTCCAGTTCAAGGCGCGAGCCGGCGTGGACGATGTCGCGTGGACGCAGCACGGCGCCGTCGACCTTGAGACAGCCGTCCTTGATCCAGCCAGCCAGGCGGGAGCGGGAGTGGTCGGAGAAGAGCTGGGCGGCGACCTGGTCGAGACGCTGACCACCGAGGTCGAACGGCACTTCTGCCGCGAGTTGGATGATATTGGACATGACGGGACACGAAGGGCGCGCGGCCTTTTGGTTCGGCAGCACGCTGTGGTTAAATACGGGGCCTTTGTCCCAGGGGTATCCCTGGGGCGCCAATCATAACAGACGGTTGCGGCCGCGACAGCCGACCGTCCAGGGACGCAACTCGCCATGCAAGTGAAACACCTGCTGCTGATCGCCATCCTCGCCTTCGTCACCGCCTGCTCCTCCAAGGGCGAGAAGGTGGATGAGAACCTGAGCGAAAGCCAGCTGTACCAGCAGGCACAGGACGACCTCAACAACAAGAGCTACACCAACGCCGTCGCCAAGCTGAAGGCGCTGGAGTCCCGCTATCCGTTCGGCCGCTATGCCGAGCAGGCGCAGTTGGAGCTGATCTACGCCAACTACAAGAACATGGAGCCCGAGGCCGCCCGCGCCTCCGCCGAGCGCTTCATCCGCCTGCACCCGCAGCACCCGAACGTCGACTACGCCTACTACCTCAAGGGCCTGGCTTCCTTTGACCAGGACCGAGGCCTGCTGGCGCGCTTCCTGCCGCTGGACATGACCAAGCGCGACCCGGGCGCCGCCCGCGACTCCTTCAACGAGTTCGCCCAGCTGGTCAGCCGCTACCCGAACAGCCGCTACGCCCCGGACGCCAAGGCGCGCATGATCTACCTGCGCAACCTGCTGGCGGCCTACGAAGTGCACGTCGGTCACTACTACCTCAAGCGCCAGGCCTATGTCGCCGCCGCCAACCGTGGCCGCTACGTGGTCGAGAACTTCCAGGAAACCCCGGCCGTCGGCGATGGTCTGGCGATCATGGTCGAGGCCTATCAGCGCCTGGGCCTGAACGACCTGGCCGATTCCAGCCTGGAAACCCTGAAGGCGAACTACCCGGACAACGCCAGCCTCAAGGATGGCCAGTTCGTTCCCCGTGAAGACGAAGCCGACAACCGCTCCTGGCTGGCCAAGGCCACCCTGGGCCTGATCGAGACCAACGATGCCCCGCCGCACATGGAAACCCAGGCATCCAAGGACGTGATCAAGCAGTACGAAGACGCCGAACAGCAGATTCCGGCCGAACTCAAGCCCGAGAACCAGAGCGACGTGCAGGAAGAACAGCAAGAGTCCGAAGGCAACGCCGGCAGCAGCGACCGCTCCTGGTTCAGCTACATGACCTTCGGCATCTTCGACTGATACCGGCAGATACGAGTAAAAGGGAGGCTTCGGCCTCCCTTTTTCATTCGGGCAAAGCACCGGCGCCTCTGCCCCATGATCTGGCGGGTGCGCGCACGGGCTCACTGTGCGGCGCCGCGTGGCTTGGATAAACTGCCGCTCTTTACGCACAAGGGATTGCCATGACCCGTCTGCTGTTCTGGATCGCCCTCTTCGCCTTCGGCTGGTGGTTGTGGCGCAAAGCTACCCGGCCGGCCCGCCCTGTCAAGAAGCCCAAGGGCGACGACCCCGCCGCACCGATGGTCCGCTGTGCGCAGTGCGGTGTGCATGTGCCGCAGACCCACGCCCTGCAGGACGAGAGCCAGTGGTACTGCAGCCGCGCGCACCTCGAACAGGACCGCAACGACCGTGGTCGCTGAAGGCATCTCCCTCACGGGGCAGGGCCTGCGGGTCCTGCGCCTGTACCACCTGTACCGCCTGACCATCGGGCTGGTGCTGGTGCTGCTGATCTCCAGCAGCCTGGACGATGAGCTGCTGAAACTGGCTCACCCCGAACTGTTCCACGTCGGCTGCTGGATCTACCTGGTCCTCAACATCCTGATCGCGGTGCTGATGCCAACACCGCGCCATCTCTTGCCGATCTTCCTCCTGGCGGCGCTGGACATACTCCTGCTCAGCGCCCTGTTCTATACTGCGGGCGGCATTCCCAGCGGCATCGGCAACCTGATGGTGGTCGCCGTGGCCATCGCCAATGTCCTGCTGCGAGGCCGCATCGGCCTGCTCATCGCCGCCATCGCCGCCATCGGCCTGATCTACCTGACCTTCTACCTGAGCCTTAGCCAACCCACGGCCATCAACCATTACGTGCAGGCAGGCGGACTCGGCGCCCTGAGCTTCGCCTCAGCCCTGCTGATCCAGGCCCTGGCACGGCGCCAGCAGGTCGTCGAAAGCATTGCCGAGCAGCGCGCCACCACGGTGGCCAACCTCGAAGAGCTGAACGCACTGATCCTCCAGCGCATGCGTACCGGCATCCTGGTGCTGGGCGATCGCCACCGAGTGCTGCTGGCCAACCAGAGCGCCACCACCCTGCTGGGCGGGCATGACCTTCCCGGCCACTCACTGGCCGAGTACAGCCCGCAACTGGTCTCCAGCCTGCAGCAGTGGCAACAGAATCCCGCCCTGCGCCCACCGAGCCTGCAGCCCATGGAGTCCGGCCCGACCGTGCAGCCAAGCTTCATCCCCCTTCGCCGCGACAACGAACAGCACATCCTGATGTTCCTCGAGGACATCTCGCAGATCGCCCAGCAGGCCCAGCAGCTCAAGCTCGCCGCCTTGGGCCGACTGACCGCGGGCATTGCCCATGAGATCCGCAACCCGCTGGGCGCCATCAGCCATGCAGCGCAGTTGCTGCTGGAGTCCGAAGAACTGGACAAGCCCGACCGGCGCCTGACGCAGATCATTCAGGATCAGTCGCGGCGCATGAACCTGGTCATCGAGAACGTCCTCCAGCTGTCGCGCCGGCGCCAGGCTGAGCCGCAACTGCTGGACCTCAAATACTGGCTACACCGCTACGCCGGCGAGATGCGCGAGAGCCTGCGCGAGGACCAGCAGATCCATGTGGAAACCGGCCCGGGCACCGTGCAGACACGCATGGACCCGCATCAGTTGACGCAGGTACTGACCAACCTCGTGCAGAATGGGTTACGGTACAGCACGCAGAAGAACGGCACCGGCCAGGTGTGGCTGCGCCTGTTCCGCGACAGCGAGACCGACCTGCCTGTTCTGGAAGTGCTCGATGACGGTCCCGGCATCGCTGCCGATCAGCGGGGGAAGCTGTTCGAGCCGTTCTTCACCACCGAAAGCAAGGGCACCGGCCTTGGCCTGTACATCTCTCGCGAGCTGTGCGAAAGCAACCAGGCCCGACTGGACTACAAGACGCGTGACGAAGGCGGCAGCTGCTTCCGCCTCACCTTCGCTCACCCGCGCAAACAAAGCTAAGAAGACGCAAAGAGCATGAGCCGTCAAAAAGCCCTGATCGTCGACGACGAACCCGACATCCGCGAGCTGCTGGAGATCACCCTCGGCCGCATGAAGCTGGACACCCGCAGCGCCCGCAACGTCAAGGAAGCCCGCGACTTCCTGGCCCGCGAGCCCTTCGACTTCTGCCTCACCGACATGCGCCTGCCCGATGGCACCGGCCTGGACCTGGTGCAGTACATCCAGCAGCGCCATCCGCAGATGCCGGTGGCGATGATCACCGCCTTCGGCAGCCTCGACACCGCGGTGCAGGCCCTCAAGGCCGGCGCCTTCGACTTCCTGACCAAACCGGTGGACCTTGCCCGCCTGCGCGAGCTGGTGAATTCAGCCCTGCGCCTGCGCTCGCCGGAGGCCGAGGAGGCGCCGGTGGATAGCCGTCTGCTGGGTGATTCGCCGCCCATGCGCACCCTGCGCAACCAGGTGGCCAAGCTCGCCCGCAGCCAGGCGCCGGTGTACATCAGCGGCGAATCCGGCAGCGGCAAGGAGCTGGTGGCCCGACTGATCCACGAGCAAGGACCGCGCGAGACCCAGACCTTCGTACCGGTCAACTGCGGCGCCATTCCCTCCGAGCTGATGGAAAGCGAGTTCTTCGGCCACAAGAAAGGCAGCTTCACCGGTGCCGTGGAAGACAAGCTAGGGCTGTTCCAGGCGGCCAACGGTGGCACGCTGTTCCTCGACGAAGTCGCCGACCTGCCACTGCCGATGCAGGTCAAGCTGCTGCGCGTCATCCAGGAGAAGGCCGTGCGCGCCGTGGGCGGCCAGCAGGAGGTCGCGGTTGACGTGCGCGTCCTCTGCGCGACCCACAAGGACCTGGCCGCCGAAGTGGCGGCTGGCCGATTCCGTCAGGACCTCTACTACCGCCTGAACGTCATCGAACTGCGGGTTCCGCCGCTGCGCGAGCGCCGCGAAGACATCCCGCTGCTGACCGACCGTGTCCTCAAGCGCCTGGCCGGAGACAGCGGACTGGCCGCCGCGGCGGTCAGCGCCGATGCGCTGGAGAAACTCAAGAGCTACCGCTTCCCCGGCAACGTGCGGGAACTGGAAAACATGCTGGAGCGCGCCTATACGCTCTGCGAGGACGATGTCATCCAGCCTCATGACCTGCGCCTGGCCGAAACCAGCACGGCGGACAGCGGTGGTGACGCGAGCCTGGCGCAGATCGACAACCTCGAGGATTACCTCGAAGACATCGAGCGCAAGCTGATCATGCAGGCTCTGGAAGAGACGCGCTGGAACCGTACCGCGGCGGCGCAGCGCCTGGGGCTGACCTTCCGCTCCATGCGCTACCGCCTGAAGAAACTGGGGATCGACTGATCCCCGACCGGTCTCAGACGATGGGCGTCGCGACCAGACGCCCTGCCGGCGCGTAGGGCGCCGCTTCGATGATCGGCTGCCGCTTCTGTATCAGGTCCGCCAGCAACTGGCAGGACGCTGGCGCCAGCACCAGGCCGTTGCGGTAATGACCGGTGTTCAGCCACAGCCCCGGGTGACCGGGAACCTCGCCAATGAAGGGAATGCCCTGCGGCGAGCCCGGACGCAGCCCCGCCCAGTGATTTACCGGCTCCATGCCTGACAGTGCGGGAATCAGCGCTTCCGCCGATGCACGCAGGCTGCTCAGGGCCTCGGCCGACGGAGTCTTGTCGAAGCCGGCAAACTCCAGCGTACTGCCCACCAGAATGTGCCCATCGCGACGCGGAATCGCGTAACGACCTTTGGCCAGCACCATGCTGGAAAGGAAGTCCGGGGCGCAGCGATAAAGAATCATCTGTCCCTTCACCGGCTCAACCGGTAGCTCGAGCCCCAGCTTTGCCAGCAACTCACCGCTCCAGGCGCCGGCCGCCAGCACCACCGAGTCGGCAGTGAAGTCACCCTGCGCCGTGCGGACGCCCGTCACGTTATCGCCCTGCTTCAGGAAACCAGTTACCTCGACCTGCTCCTGCACGATCACATTCGGCAGCTGAACCAGCGCCTGGCGAAGCGACTTGGCCAGGCGCGGGTTGCGCACATTGGCCACGCCGGACATGTACACCGCGCGCTCGAAGCCCTGTCCCAGTACCGGGACAGCCTCCTGCACAGCGCCTATATCCACTTCCGAAAGCGGGCGACCATGGGTCCTGGCCCACGCCAGGGCTTCGGCCTGGTCGTCCAGGTCCAGCCAGTAAAGGCCAGTGACGTGCACTTCCGGATCGAGGCCGGTATCCGCGAGCAGTTGCTCGCCCAGTTGCGGATAGAAATCCTGTGACCAGTGGGCCAGGTTGGCGACCGCAGCACTGTAGCGCCACGGATAGAGCGGCGAGACGATGCCGCCGCCGGCCCAGGACGCTTCACGCCCGGTCTCGCCCTTTTCCAGCAGCACCACCTCGGCGCCCGCCTGCCCCAGAGTCCAGGCAGTCAGCATGCCCACTACTCCACCGCCCACCACGATCATGTCCGGCATACCACGCCCCACATCACAGGAAAATCAACGGCCCATTGCCGGCCGCACACTATACCGGGCATGAACCTTCGAGGGAGCAAGACGGAAGTCGGTGCGGCATCGGACCGCTCCTACAGCCCCTACCCCACTCGCTGACAGGCACACCGTAGCCGGCGCCCAATACTTGTCGCTCCTCAACTACCCGGAAGCGAACCATGGCCAGGGAACGACCCAATATCAGGGAGATGGGCTTCACCCTCGTTGAACTGCTGTTCACCCTCGCGATACTGGCGATCGCACTCTCCATCGCAGCCCCCAACTTCAGCGAACTGCTGCAGAACCAGCGGGCAAGCACGGCCACCCACGAACTGCGCAACGCCCTGGACTTCGCTCGTGAATCGGCCGCGCACAGCGGACAATCGATCAGCATCGCAGCAACCGGCGGCGACTGGGCCGCCGGCTGGGAAATTTTCGCCGATGCCGGTAATAGCGGCGTCCGCGCCCCACAACAACTTCCACTCGCAGCCCACGGCCCCCTGAGCGGTATCCACATCCACACCGACAGCACCTCGCGGCGCTACCTCCACTTCACCCCGCTCGGCAATGCCATCCAACCCAACGGCGCCTTCCACTCCGGCACGCTGACGCTCTGCGGCGCGGGCCGAGCGAGTTATCACATCGTGTTCAACAAGGCGGGGCGCATACGCACCGAGTCCGGAAATACCGAGGACTACTGCCCCCGCTGACCGACTTCTCACACCTTGCGCGACGGGTTTCACATAACCTCGGAAGGCATGACCGAACGTCCCCCCAATACGAACGGTCATCTATAGAAAAAAGACATTTCCCACACGACTAGGCAACATCGCCGCTATCGAAAATGTGAGGAATGCGTCCATGTCGCGCCCCAGGGCATCAGCGGGATTTACGCTGATCGAGTTGATGGTCGTGGTGGCGGTCGCCACCATTCTGGCGACCATCGCCATACCCAGTTTCCGTACCTTGATGCTGAACAACCAGATCTCCAGCCAGACCAACATGGTGATCGGGTTGCTGCAATCGGCGCGTAGCGAAGCCATTACCCAGCGCAGCATCGTGCGCGCCTGCGGTAGCAGCGACGCAGGAACCAACCCGGACATCTTTAGCTGCAACAGCAACAGCTGGGAGGCCGGCGCGATCGTTTTCCGCAGCCCGGACGCCACAACGACGTCAGTCGCGCGGGCCGCCGTGATCCGTGTACTGCCACCCAACACCAGCGGCCTGACCCTGCGCAGCAGCGGCACCCTGACCTTCAATCCGAACGGGACCCTGACCACCGCTGCAACGCTTCGGGTCTGCGACTCACGAGGCACTGAAAGCTCGCGCGCCGTCACCCTGAACATCGCTGGCGTTGCCACCAGCGGAGCAAACGGAACATGCCCATGACCCAACGTCGCGAGGGTGGCTTCACCCTCATCGAAGTGCTCATCGCCCTTCTGGTCCTGGCCATCGGGCTGCTGGGCATGGCCTCGCTGACCATGACCAGCCTGCAAAGCAACCAGGGCGCCTACCTGCGCGGCCAGGCCAGCATGCTTGCCTATGACTATGTGGAGCGGATGCGTGGCAACTCGGCTCAAGCGCTGCTGGCCACCTCCCCCTATGTGATCAGCCTGACCTCCGGCGCGACCCGGACCAACCCGGACTGCCGCACCAAGACCGCTGGTTGCACGGCTTCGGAACTGGCCAACCAGGACATCTTTGACTGGTGGGGCAACCTGCAGGCCGCGATCCCCGGCTCCGGCGTCACCGTCACCAAAGCGAACACCAATGAGTACCAGGTCGTCATCAGCTGGACCGAGTCCGACGCGCAGCAACACAGCACCGGCTCTCAGGCTCAGAACTTCACGCTGCGGGTGAACCTATGACTACCAGGCAATACTCCTACCGGCAGCAAGGGCTGTCGATGATCGAACTGATGGTGGCGCTGCTCCTCAGCTCGCTGTTGCTGCTCGGCGTACTACAGATGTTCAGCAACAGTTCTGCGTCGGACAAGACCAGCAGCGCGCTGACCCGTGTGCAGGACAGTGGCCGGGTCGTCCTCGACCTTGTGTCTATGGATGCCCGCCGTGCGGGCTATCAGGGCTGCCAGTTGCCCAGCAGCGTCGTGACCGTCAGCAATGGAGTTCAGTTCCCTCGCGACGCGGTCACCACCACCAACGGTGTGAACACCAGCGTGCGTTTCAACTACGCCACGACCACCACCACCTCGGTGGCCATGCCCGGCATCAACAAAACCTGCACTAACCAGACGCTGTACCTCTACTCCGTCACCTACAGCAACTGCGCCAACGGCACCTCGATCTGCATGAACTCCAGCACCAGTGGTGGCGACCAGACGATAGTCGATAACGCCACCATCACCGCCATCACCCTGGGCTTCGAATCGGGAGGCAAGATCGTCTGGAAAACCGCAGGCAGCATCAGCACCGCAGAAGCCCAGAGCGCCGATCGCGTGCAACTGAGCATCACCGCCATCGATTCTGCGCAGAACATTTCCCGCAATTTCACCGGCACCGTCGAGCTGAGGAACCGGCTATGACTTCATCCAAGACCCAACGCGGCATGGCACTGCTGGTCAGCCTCGTACTACTGCTGATTCTCACCGTGCTGGCGATTGCCATGGCCAGTAACTCGACCCTGCAGCAGCGCGTCTCGGCCAACGCCCAGCAACAGAACATCGCCTTCCAGGCGGCGGAGAGCGGCCTGCAGTTCTGGGTGAACCGGTTCGCCCAGAGCGGTGTCGCCCCCACCAACGGCACCTCCATCGCGGTGGAACCAACGTCGGGCAACTCTGGTTCGGCGCAGGTGAACCTGAATGCCAGCTTCATCGAATGCGCCAAGTTCATTCCAGCGCAGAGCCTGAGCGTCGCTGCCGGCACCCTGACATACACCTGCTACCAGGTGAGCAGCCAGGCCAAGGCTTGCAAGAACCTGAGCAGCTGCGATGTCACCAGCTCGGACGGCCAGGCGCGTGCCCTGCATCGCCGCAGCTACATCCAGGCCACCCACCTCTAACGCATCAGGTGCACAGAATGAATCGTCCACAGTCCTTCCTCCGCAGCCTGATGAGTGGTGCCCTGCTGACCTCGGGCATAGCCTGCGCGACCCTCAGCTATGCCGACGACACCGAGATCTTCTTCGGCGGCCAGTCCATCGACCAGAACGTACGCCCCAACGTGCTGTTCGTGCTGGACAACTCCGGCTCCATGGCCTGGCGCACCGACAGCAACAGCAACCCTTCGCGCGGCCAGCAATCGCGTATGACCCTGCTCAAGCAGGCGTTCTCCGACATCATCCAGAACACCAGCGGCATCAACGCCGGCCTGATGGTGCTCAACGGTGACAACCGTCTGCTGTATCCGGTAACCAACATCGACTCGGTGATACCGAGCTCCGCGACCCAGTACGCCGGCAGCCCGGAAATCGGTCAGGGTAGCGACGACGCCACCCAGAACATCACCAACAGCACCGGCGATATCGGTGAATCCAGCCTGCCCATGGGCTATACCAGCACGACCACGACGGTGGTTGGCACGCCGAACTCGACGCTGGTCCAGAACGATGCCTTCTTCATCGTCACCCAGAGCAACACCGACTACGCGTGCCGGATGCGTACTTCCGGCCTCAACCGCCCGAGCAAACCGGTCTGCACCAACGGCAATATGACCGAGCTGAACGTCAACGCGACCAATAACAGCAACTACCAGACGGCGCTGTTCGACTTCCGCTCACTGGGCGTCCCGGCCAACGCGACCATCCAGAGCGCCTACCTGGTGCTGGTGCCTACCAACACCAACAGGACCGCGCCGCCGACAATGAATGTGAAGATGGAGCTGTCGAAAACACCGGCAGCCCTGAACGACAACAGCCCGGTAGGCACCAGAACATTCAGCAGCGCGACATCCACCGCTTCCAGCTGGATCAACGGCAACACGGCGCAGATCGACATCACCAACCAGTTGAGGACATTGCAGAGAACAGCACCCGCCACCAGTGACATTGGTGACGTGGTGATGAGTTTCCGCGCAACCCAGGCGGCCGACTACACCTTCTGCGCCCGTAGCTGCGGCAACAGCGCCCCGGCGCTGGTGGTGAACTACTCCAGCACCTCCACCGTGGCGCAGACCCGGATTGGCGCCCTGCGCTTCCAGAACCTGGGCATTCCGCAAGGAGCGACCGTCACCAAGGCCGTGTTGTCCTTCGTTCCGGCGACCTCCAACAGCGACCCCGTGACCTTCCGGATCAAAGGCCAGCTGGCGAGTGACGCCACCACTTTCACTGCCACCGAAAACCTCCCGGCGCGAGCCACCACCTCGGCCTACCTCGACTGGGCCGCTCCCGAATGGACGGCACAGAACCCACCCGTTCCAGTCGAAGGACCGGACATCAAGAACGTGGTGCAGCAGATCGTCAACCAGGGCGGCTGGTGTGGCAACAACTCCGCTGCGATCATCCTCACGCCGCAGAGTGGCTCCGGCTCACGTACTGCTACCAGCATCGAGGGCGGTATCGGCCTGCAGCCATCGCTGACAGTGACCTACACTGGCGGCAGCGGCGGCTGCCTGAACCCGATCATCGAAACCCGTGTCACCGACGCGAAGAATGACGGCTTCGAAACCGCCCCGGGACGCAACTACTACACGCCAACCCTGGGCGACAGCACACTGCCGCTGAACTCGGGCTCCATCGCCGCCCGCTACGAAAACCTGCCCATCATCCAGGGCGCTACCGTGCTGGATGCCAAGCTGTTCATCACGCCGAACAACACGGTCACCGGCCCGAACGTCAGCACTTCGATCAGCTTCGAGAACACCGACAGCTCACCGGCCATGCAGGCGAGCAGCGGCAACATCGGTTCGCGTAGCAGCACCTCCGGAGTCAGTTGCACCATCAACAACACCAATGGTGGCTGGACCGCCGGCACCAGCTTCGCCTGTGGCGGCCTTGCTTCCTCCTTGCAGACAGTGTTCAACCGCAGCGGCTGGGCACCCGGCAATGCACTGACGGTGTTCATGACCCAGAGCGCGAACTCCAGCCTCAATGCCCAGGCCTACGAAAGCAACCCGGCGCAGTCCCTGCGTCTGCGCATCAAGCTGGCCAACGGCGGCATGACCACCAGTCCGTTCACCGTGCGCAACCAGCTCAACAGCCTGGCGCAAACCATGACGCCAACGGGCAACACGCCCATCGTGCCGACCCTGTATGACGCAGTGCAGTACCTGCGCAACGGTGCAGACGGCTATGCCAGCCCCATCAACAGCGCCTGCCAGACCACCCACATGGTGTTGTTGACCGACGGTCAAGCCAACCAGAACACCACGGCCGCCAAGAATGGCATCGCCGCACTGACCGGCGCCTGTACCAGCGACGCCAGCGATGACGGCGAAAAGTGCGCCCGTACCCTCGCCGGCTGGATCGCCGCCAACGACCAGGCCTCCAGCATCGATGGCGACAACCAGGTAACCACCCACACCGTGGGCTTCGCCCTGGATGCCAGTAGCGCAAGCGATAGTGCCAATATCAAGAAGTTCCTCGCCGACCTGGCTTCGCGCGGCGGCGGCTCGACCTACACCGCCACCACCGCAGGCGACCTGTCCAAGGCGTTCAACGACATCATCCAGCAGGTCCTCGCTACCGACAGCACCTTCGTCAGCGCCAGTGCCCCGGTGAACACCTTCAACCGCCAGGACAACAAGGACGAGCTCTACTTCTCGGTATTCAAACCGCAGGAGACCGACACCTGGCCGGGCAACCTGAAGCGCTATCGCCTGGACACCGCCACCGCACAGATCGTCGATGCGGATAACACCGCCGCCGTGGATCCGCTCACCGGCTTCTTCAAAAGCTCTGCCCGCAGCTTCTGGAGTTCCAGCGCCGACGGCAACAACACCGCCAATGGTGGTGCGGCATCCAACCTGCCGGATGCGGCGACTCGCTCGCTCTATACCTTCATTGGCTCCTCGCCCAGTGCTGCGGTGAACCTGAACCAGAACAACTACCTGCTCAACTCGGCGAACACCACCATCACCAACGCCAAGCTGGGCATCAGTGACGCCAACGACACTGCAGCTCGTACCGCGGCGATCAACTATATCCGCGGCCTCACCGCTGCCGGCGCACAGCGCAAGGGCGTGGGCGACCCGCTGCACTCATCCCCGCGCCTGGTCACCTACGCGTGCAACACCTATACCGACAGCACCTACAAGAACTGCAGCAGCGAAGACCAGAGCGTGGTCATGTCGACCAATGAGGGCTACCTGCACCTGTTCAACACCAGCAACGGCCAGGAACAGATGGCCTTCATGCCCGAACCCCTGCTGGCGCATGTCCCGCAGTTGGCCGCCAACCAGAAGTCGACCAGTGCCAAGCCGCGCTCCTACGGCATGGATAACACCGTCACCCTGTGGGTAAACGACGCCAACAAGAACGGCGTGCTCTACGGTGGCCTCAACCCCAGCGCCGCCACGCCGACCCTGCTCACCGGGCTCAACACCGGCGAATTCGTCTACGCCTACGGCACCATGGGTCGCGGTGGGCGCGACATCTACGCGCTGGATCTTACCGACCGCTCCAACCCGAAACTGCTGTGGCTGATCAAGGGCGGCACCACCACGGGCTTTGAGCAGTTGGGTCAGACCTGGTCTGCACCGATCAAGACCCGCATCAACGTCAACGGCACCATCACCGACGTACTGATCTTCGCTGGCGGCTACGACCCGAACCAGGACAACGTCAGCACCCAGACCGCCGACACCATGGGCAATGCCATCTACATCGTCAACGCTCGTACCGGTGAACGCCTCTGGTCTGCCAGCAAGACCACCGGCACCCTGCGTCTGAGCAAGATGAACTACAGCATGCCGTCCGCCGTACGCGTCATCGACCTGCAGCAGAACACCGACGGCACCCTGGCCAACGACGAAAACCAACTGGCCGACCAGTTCTTCGTCGGTGACATGGGCGGCCAGGTCTGGCGCTTCTACATCAACAACGGCAGCAGCGGTTCCGGCCTGGTGACTGCCGCCGGCAGCAGCAACGACGGTGTGTTCGCCAACGTGGTTCCGGCCGACACGGCCGACACCACCGATGCCCAGCGCAAGGCCAAGATTCGCCGGTTCTACAACGAACCGGACGTGGCCATCGTCAACGTCAACGGCACCCTGGTACTGACAGTCAACATCGGCTCCGGCTACCGTGGTCACCCGCTCAACAAGCTCACGGAGGATCGCTTCTACTCCTTCCGCACCCCGGTGCTGACCAAACCGTCCACCAGCGAGAGCACCCTGACCGAGAGCAGCCTCTACGACGCTACCGCCAACCTGATTCAGGCCGGCACCGCCACAGAGAAAGCCGATGCCACTACCGCCTTCAGCGCCACCACCGGCGGCTGGATGATCAAGATGAACAGCGCCGGCGGGGAAAAGGTCCTCACCCGCTCCCTGACAGTGAACGGCTATCTGTACTTCAACACCTACGAACCGACGGCGGCCGCCAACTCCTGCCAGGCCAGCGTCGGTGTAAACCGTTCCTACGTCGTGCACCTGGCGGATGCGACCCCGGTCAGCACCACCGGCAACTCCACCTCGCCTTCGGCCCGCTATAACGTGGTCAAAACCACCGGCCTGCTGCCAGACCCGACCCTGGTCAGCATCGGCGGCACCAGCTTCGTGATCAACGGCACCCAGGTGAGCAAGCCGCCGCAGCTGAACCTCAACGAGTACTACTGGATTGACGAGGACAACCTTTGAGCACCAAGGCCCGCAAATCCCAGCAGGGTTTCACCCTGCTGGAACTGATGATCGCCGTCATGGTGGTGGGGATACTCGCCGCCATTGCACTTCCCTCCTACACGGGCTACGTACGCCGAACGGCATGTGAAGATGCCAAAGGCACCCTGACCGGCGCCGCCGGGATACTGGAAAGATTCCGCGCCCAACGAAACACTTACAGCAACGCAACGCTGGGAGCCTATGCCCAGAGCCCCGTGGACGGAGGCGCGATCTTCACAATCGCCGTCGCCATCGACGGTTCCGGCACCAGCTACGGCCTGACCGCAACGCCGGTGAATGGAGGCGTATTGGCAGGTCGCGGCACTATCACCCTCAGCTCCAACGGTGTGCGTGGAGGCTCCGGAGACCTGGCCGGCGCCTGGGGCAGCTGCCGAGGTCTCTAGGCCGAATGCCGACAATAAAAAACCCGCCAAGGCGGGTTTTTTATTGTCGGCCAGCAGGCGCGGTTAAATCGCCTTCACCCGCAATTCCTTGGGCATCGAGAAGGTGATGTTCTCCTCCCTCCCATCCAGCTCCACCTCGGGCTCCGCGCCCCAGTCACGCAGTTGCTGGATCACGCCGCGCACCAGTACTTCCGGGGCCGAAGCGCCAGCGGTAATGCCGATGCGCTGCACGCCGTCGAACCACTCCTTCTGCATGTCCTCGGCGCCGTCGATCAGGTAGCCGGGGGTGCCCATGCGCTCGGCCAGCTCGCGCAGACGGTTGGAGTTGGAGCTGTTCGGGCTGCCGACCACCAGCACCAGGTCGCACTGATCGGCCAGGTCCTTTACCGCATCCTGGCGATTCTGGGTGGCGTAGCAGATGTCGTTCTTGCGCGGGCCCATGATCGCGGGGAATTTTTCGCGCAGGGCATCGATCACCTTGGAGGTGTCGTCCATCGACAGAGTGGTCTGGGTGACGAAGTGCAGCGCTTCAGGATTGCGCACTGCCAGTGCGGCCACATCTTCCTCGTCCTCCACCAGGTAGATGGCGCCACCATTGGAGGCGTCGTACTGGCCCATGGTGCCTTCCACTTCCGGATGGCCTTCGTGGCCGATCAGGATGCATTCGTGGCCGTCGCGGCTGTAGCGCACAACTTCCAGGTGCACCTTGGTCACCAGCGGGCAGGTGGCGTCGAAGACTTTCAGGCCACGGCTCTCGGCTTCCTTGCGGACGGCCTGGGAAACACCGTGGGCGCTGAAGATGACGATGGTGTCGTCCGGCACCTGGTCGAGTTCCTCGACGAACACGGCGCCGCGGTTGCGCAGGTTCTCCACCACGAACTTGTTGTGCACCACTTCATGGCGCACGTAGATCGGCGGGCCGAAGACGTCGAGGGCGCGGTTGACGATCTCGATCGCCCGGTCGACGCCGGCACAGAAGCCGCGGGGATTGGCGAGTTTGATTTGCATGGTGGCCTCGGGTGCTACGCAAGCCGGCCCACAAGGGGCCGGTAGGAATACTTCGCCTGAAGCGCAACGGCCCGCCAGCGGCGGGCCGTGCAGCCAATCAGGCTGGTTGTACGTCGATGATATCCACTTCGAACGCCAGCGTTTTACCGGCCAGCGGATGGTTGAAGTCGATGGTGACGTGCTGCTCGTCGAACTCTTTCACGACGCCCGGCAGTTCGGTCTTGGCGGCATCGTTGAAGATCACCAGCAGGCCCTCGGCCAATTCCATGCCTTCGAACTGGTCGCGCGGCATCACCTGCACGTTGGCCGGGTTCGGCTGGCCGAAGCCCTGCTCCGGCTCGATGCTCAGGGTACGCTTGTCGCCAGCCTTGAGACCGAACAGCGCCTGCTCGAAGCCCGGCAGCAGGTTGCCGTCGCCGACCTTGAAAGTGGCCGGCTGCTTGTCGAAGGTACTGTCGACGATGTTGCCGTCGTCGAGCTTCAGGGCGAAATGCAGGGTGACCTTCGAGTCGCCGCCGATGCGCTGAATGGTGTCAGAGGAATCAACCATTGGCGGTCTCTCCGGAATTCTTCGATTTGAACATGTCCAGCGCCAGCATGATGGCGCCGACGGTGATGGCGCTGTCGGCCAGGTTGAAGGCCGGGAAGCGCCAGCGGTCCTGCCAGTGCACGAGGATGAAGTCCACCACGTGCCCCAGGACCATGCGGTCGTACAGGTTGCCCAGCGCGCCGCCCAGCACCAGGGCCAGGGCAATGGCCAGCCAGGTCTCGCCGCGCTTCAAGCGTTTGAGCCAGACCACCAGCACGACGCTGACCACGATGGCGATCAGCGCAAACAGCCAGCGCTGCCAGCCCGAGCTGTCGGCCAGGAAGCTGAACGCGGCGCCGGTGTTGTAGGCCAGGGTCCAGCTGAACAGGTCGGGAATGACCACGATCTGCTGGTACATGGTCAGCTCAGACTGGAAGAAGGCCTTGGTGACCTGATCCAGGACGAACACTACCACGGTGATCCACAGCCAGGGCAGGCGGCCGAAACGATCGGCATTAGGCATAGTGACGCACCTCGCCCGCGCCATCGATGTTCTCGACGCAGCGACCACACAGTTCCGGGTGCGCGGCGTGGCTGCCCACGTCGGCGCGGAAGTGCCAGCAACGGCCGCACTTGGCATGGGCGGACTTGACCACCTTCAGCTTCAGGCCGGGCAGTTCGCTTTCGACCGCATCAGCCGGCGCGTCCGCCAGCGGCGCAACGGTAGCGGCGGAGGTGATCAGCACAAAGCGCAGCTCGTTGCCCAGTTTCTCCAGGCGCTTGGCCAGGGAGTCTTCGGCGTAGAGGGTGATCTCGGCCTGCAGGTTGCCGCCGATGGTCTTGGCGCTGCGCAGGTTCTCCAGTTCCTTGTTCACGGCAGCCTTGGCAGCCATGATTTCATCCCAGTAGGCGCGGTCCAGCTCGGCGTCGGCCGGCAGCTCGGAGAGACCGTCGTACCAGGTGCTCAGCATGACCGATTCGGCGCGCTCGCCCGGCATGAAGCTCCAGATCTCTTCGGCGGTGAAGGCCATGATCGGCGCGATCCAGCGCACCAGGGCCTCGGCGATGTGGAACAGCGCGGTCTGGCAGGAACGGCGGGCGACGCTGTTCTCCTGGGTGGTGTACTGGCGGTCCTTGATGATGTCCAGGTAGAAGCCACCCAGCTCCTGCACGCAGAAGTTGTGCACCTTGGAGTAGACGTTCCAGAAGCGGTAGTCGCGGTAGGCCTCTTCCAGCTCGCGCTGCAGTTGCAGGGCGCGGTCGATGGCCCAGCGGTCCAGGGCCAGCAGCTGGTCGTTGGGCAGCAGGTCCTTGGCCGGGTCGAAGCCGGACAGGTTGGACAGCAGGAAGCGCGTGGTATTGCGGATACGACGGTAGGCGTCGGCGCTGCGCTGGAGGATCTGCTGGGAAACGGCGATCTCGCCGGAGTAGTCGGTGGACGCGACCCACAGGCGCAGGATGTCAGCACCCATGCTGTCGATCACGGTCTGCGGCACCACGGTGTTGCCCAGGGACTTGGACATCTTGCGGCCGGACTCGTCCACGGTGAAGCCGTGGGTCAGCAGCTGACGGTACGGCGCGTGGCCGTCGATGGCGCAGCCGGTCAGCAGCGAGGAATGGAACCAGCCGCGGTGCTGGTCGGAGCCTTCCAGATAGAGGTCGGCGGCCGGACCGCTGGCATGGCCCAACTCGGCATGGGAGCCGCGCAGCACGTGCCAGTGGGTGGTGCCGGAGTCGAACCAGACGTCCAGAGTGTCGTTGATCTTGTCGTACTGCGCGGCTTCGTCGCCCAGCAGTTCGGCAGCGTCGAGCTTGAACCAGGCCTCGATACCTTCCTTCTCGACGCGCTGGGCGACGGCTTCCATCAGCTCGACGGTGCGCGGGTGCAGCTCACCGGTGGCCTTGTGCAGGAAGAACGGGATCGGCACGCCCCAGTTGCGCTGACGCGAGATGCACCAGTCCGGACGGCCAGCGATCATGCCGTGCAGGCGCGCCTGGCCCCAGTTGGGCACGAACTCGGTTTCGGTGATGGCTTCCAGTGCGCGCTCGCGCAGGGTGGCGCCGGTCTGCGGCTGCTTGTCCATGCCGACGAACCACTGCGCAGTGGCGCGGTAGATCAGCGGGGTCTTGTGGCGCCAGCAGTGCATGTAGCTGTGGCTGATGCTGGCGTGCTTGAGCAGTGCGCCGACTTCATCGAGCTTGGCGACAATGGCCGGGTTGGCCTTCCAGATGAACTGGCCGCCGAAGAACGGCAGGTCGGCCACATAGACGCCATTGCTCTGCACCGGGCTGAGGATGTCGTCGTTGCTCATGCCGTACTGCTTGCAGGTACGGAAGTCGTCCTCGCCGTAGGCCGGGGCGGAGTGAACCACGCCGGTGCCGGCGCCCAGCTCGACGTACTCGGCCAGGTAGACCGGCGAGAAGCGCTCGTAGAACGGGTGGCGGAAACGGATCAGGTCCAGCGCCTCGCCCTGGGCGGTGGCGATGACCTTGCCTTCCAGGCCGTAGCGCGCCAGGCTCGACTCGACCAGTTCCTCGGCCAGCACCAGCAGGCGATCGCCGACATCCACCAGTGCGTAGGTGAATTCGGGATGGACGTTCAGCGCCTGGTTGGCCGGGATGGTCCAGGGGGTGGTGGTCCAGATGACGATGGCAGTCGGCTTGGGCAGGCTGGCCAGACCGAAGGCGGCGGCCAGCTTGTCAGCGTCTTCCACCGGGAAGGCGACGTCGATGGCGTCGGATTTCTTGTCGGCGTACTCGACTTCCGCCTCGGCCAGGGCCGAGCCGCAGTCGAAGCACCAGTTCACCGGCTTCAGGCCCTTGAACACGAAGCCTTGCTTGACCATCTCGGCGAGCGCGCGGATTTCCCCGGCCTCGTTGGAGAAGTTCATGGTCTTGTAGGGATTGTCCCATTCGCCCAGCACGCCCAGACGGATGAAGTCGGCCTTCTGCCCCTCGATCTGTTCGGCGGCGTACTCGCGGCACAGTTCGCGGGTCTTGTCCGCCGGCAGGTTCTTGCCGTGGGTGGTCTCGACCTTGTGCTCGATCGGCAGGCCATGGCAGTCCCAGCCCGGCACATAGGGGGCGTCATAGCCGGCCAGGGTCTTGGAGCGGACAATGATGTCCTTGAGGATCTTGTTGACCGCGTGACCGATGTGGATGCTGCCGTTGGCGTAGGGCGGGCCATCGTGCAGGATGAATTTCGGGCGACCTTCGCCAATCTTCCGCAGCTTCTGGTACAGGCCAATGTCGTTCCAGAGTTTCAGGGTCTGCGGCTCGCGCTGCGGCAGGCCGGCTTTCATCGGGAAGTCGGTTTCGGGAAGGTTCAGAGTGGCTTTGTAATCGGTCATCTCAGGGCCTGTTCAGGATCTTCAATCAAGCGGTTGGCCCAGCCAGTAGGCCCGGGCGGCGGCGATGTCGGCGAGGATGGCCGCCTTGAGTGCCTCGAGCGAGGCGAAACGCTGCTCATCACGCAGCTTCTGGTGGAAAGTGATGTCCAGATGCTGGCCGTAGAGATCGCCAGCGAAATCCAGCAGATGCACTTCCAGGTGGGGCCGGCCGTCGCCATTCACAGACGGTCGGGTGCCGATGTTGGCAACCCCGTTGCGGCGCTGACCAGCCACCATCGTGCTGACCAGGTAAACGCCGTTGAGCGGCGCCTTGCGGCGCTTGAGCTGGATATTCGCGGTGGGCGAGCCCAGCGTGCGACCCAGCTTCTGCCCGTGCAGCACGCGGCCGCTCAGGCTGTACGGACGACCCAGCAGGCGCTCGACCATGTGCAGGTCACCGTCGGCCAGGTCCTTGCGGATACGCGAGCTGCTCACGCGCATGCCATCGACTTCCACGGTGGTCGCGGCTTCGACGGTGAAGCCCTGCTCCGCGCTGGCGTTGACCAGGAAGGCGAAGTCACCGGAACGATCGCAGCCGAAGCGGAAATCGTCGCCGACTTCCAGATGGCGGACCCGCAGACCCTCGACCAGCACCTGGCGGACGAACTCGGCGGCCGACAGCTCGCGCAGGCGGCGGTTGAAGGCCAGGCAGAGCACGAAGTCGACGCCGTACTGGCGCAGCAGTTCGAGCTTCTCGCGCAGGCGCGTCAGGCGCACCGGAGCGGCATCGGGAGCGAAGTACTCGCGCGGCTGCGGCTCGAAGATCACTACGCAACTGGGCACACCCAGCTCCAGCGAACGCTCGCGCAGACGCCCCAGGATCGCCTGGTGGCCGAGATGGACGCCGTCGAAGTTACCGATGGTGGCGACACAGCCCCCGGACAGGGGCCGCAGGTTGTGAAGGCCTCGAAGCAGCTGCATAGCGCGCGTATTGCTCAGAAAGTGGTCGATTATACCTGCACCCGTTGCCATGCGACAGGCAAAATGCCGTCGCCGCAAACCGATGCAATGCTTTGCCCCGCGAAGGTTACAGCACCGCGCGGCGGGAGAAGTCCCGCAAGCGGAAGCCGAGGATCGCCAGCATACCGAAATAGGCGACCACACCGGCCACCACCAGCGCGCCCAGGCGCGCCAGGCGGATCGGCATGCCGCCCTGATCCCAGGCCGGCATGAAATGCATCATGCCGAACAGCACCGCGCACATCACCAGTACAGCTACGACTAATTTGGCGATGAATTTGCCCCAGCCCGCCTGCGGCTCGAACAACTGTTGCTTGCGCAGTTGCCAGAACAGCAGGCCCGCATTCAGACAGGCCGCCAGGCTGATCGCCAGCGCCAGACCCGCATGCTTGAGCGGGCCGATGAACACCAGGTTCATCAGCTGGGTGGACACCAGGGTAAACAGCGCGATTTTCACCGGTGTCTTGATGTTCTGCCGCGCATAAAACCCCGGCGCCAGCACCTTCACCAGGATGATGCCGAGCAGGCCAACCGCGTAGGCGATCAGCGCATGCTGGGTCATCTGGGCGTCATGGGCGCTGAACTTGCCGTACTGGAACAGCGCGACGGTCAGCGGCTCGGCGATCACCGCCAGCGCCAGGGAGCACGGCAGCACCAGCAGGAAGCACAGGCGCAGACCCCAGTCCATCAGCCGCGAATACTCGTGACGGTCGTCGCTGGCGTAGGTCTTGGCCAGCGACGGCAGCAGGATGGTGCCCAGCGCAACGCCGAGCACACCGGAGGGCAGCTCCATCAGGCGGTCTGCGTAGTACATCCAGGACACGGAACCGGCAACCAGGAAGGACGCGAAGATGGTGTTGATGATCAGCGAAATCTGGCTGACCGAGACACCGAGGATCGCCGGCCCCATCTGCTTGAGCACGCGCCAGACGCCGGAATCGCGCAGATTGATGCGCGGCAGCACGAGCATGCCGATCTTCTTCAGGTGCGGCAGCTGGTAAAGCAGCTGCGCCAGCCCGCCGGCCAGCACCGCCCAGCCCAGCGCCATGATCGGCGGATCGAAGTACGGCGTCAGGAACAGCGCGAAGAGGATCATGCTGACGTTCAGCAGGGTCGGCACGAAGGCCGGCACCGAGAAGCGATTCCAGGTATTGAGGATCGCCCCCGCCAACGAGGCCAGCGAGATCAGCAGGATATAAGGGAAGGTCACCCGCAGCAGGGCGCTGGTGAGCTCGAATTTCTCCGGCGAATCGACGAAGCCGGGCGCCGTCACCCAGATCACCCAGGGCGCGGCGAGCATGCCCAGCGCGGTGACCAGCGCCAGGATCAGGGTCAGCAGGCCGGACACATAGGCGATGAAGGTACGGGTCGCCTCCTCGCCCTGCTGGGTCTTGTACTCGGCCAGGATCGGCACGAACGCCTGGGAGAACGCCCCCTCGGCGAAGATGCGGCGCAGCAGGTTGGGCAGTTTGAAGGCGACGAAGAAAGCGTCGGTCGCCATGCCGGCACCGAACATGCGCGCAACGATTGTGTCGCGCACGAAGCCGAGCACCCGCGAGATCATGGTCATCGAGCTGACCGCGGCCAGCGACTTGAGTAGGTTCATAATGTCCAGAACTGGTAGAATGGCCGCCCCTGCGGGGTGCAGCCCTGGCCTAGAGCGATTGCTCGACCGTCAGGCGAAGCGCAGCAGTGTAGGGCCGTGAGGGGAATAAATCACCCCATCCGCCGGACAGCGTGCGCTCGTCGCACCACTCGTCGGAGGCCGCGCATACCCTTGACAAGGCCCTGATGCAACGGCATTATTCGCGGCCTTAATTTATTCGCAACATCCCAAGTTTTTTTCGAGGAGCTCGACGGTGGCCAACACACCTTCCGCCAAAAAACGCGCCAAACAGGCTGAGAAGCGTCGCAGCCACAACGCCAGCCTGCGTTCCATGGTTCGTACCTACATCAAGAACGTAGTCAAAGCAGTCGACGCCAAGGACCTGCCGAAGGCCCAGGCCGCTCTGGTTGCCGCTGTACCGGTCATCGACCGTATGGCCGACAAAGGCATCATCCACAAGAACAAGGCCGCTCGCCACAAGAGCCGCCTGAACGCCCACGTGAAGGCCCTGGCCACCGCGTAAGCGTTCCGTTCTTGAAAAACCGGCCTCAGGGCCGGTTTTTTATTGCCTGCGATTTGTTCAGCACAGCGTTATCCACACGCTCACTTTTGCACAGGCAAAAAGAAAGGGCGGTCACCCGCCCTTTTCTTTCTTACTTCTCAGGCCACGACATGATCGGAATCGCCGTCACCGCATTCTGCGGACTGCCTTCGATCACCCGGTCGCTGTAGACCAGATAGACCAGCGCATTGCGCTTCTTGTCGAAGAAGCGCACCACCTGCATGGTCTTGAATACCAGCGAAGTGCGCTGCTGGAAGACTACCTCGCCATCCTTCAACTCACCGGCAAAACGGATCGGCCCGACCTGACGACAGGAGATCGACGCCTCGGCACGATCCTCCGCCAGCCCCAGCCCACCCTTCACGCCACCCGTCTTGGCGCGAGACAGGTAGCAACTGACACCCTGCACCTTCGGATCATCGAAAGCCTCGACGACGATCTTGTCGTTCGGCCCGACCCATTTGAAGACGGTGGACACCTCACCGACCACGTCGGCCCGGGCCAGCGCCGGCAGCAGCATCAGCGCCGCCATCAATCCCTTGCGCATGAAGAATCTCCTCAGACGAGCACCAGGTTGTCGCGGTGCACCAGCTCCGGACCATCGACATAGCCAAGCATGCCTTCGATGGCATCGGTCGGCTGGCCGATGATCTTCTGCGCCTCGAGAGCGCTGTAGTTCGCCAGACCGCGAGCGATCTCGCGACCCTGCTGATCCACACAGACCACCATCTCTCCGCGACGGAAACTGCCCTGCACGGCCTTCACGCCGACCGGCAACAGACTCTTGTGATCCTGCGACAGGGCCTTCACTGCACCATCGTCCAGCACCAGCGTGCCGCGCATCTGCAGGTGACCAGCCAGCCACTGTTTGCGCGCCGCCTTGCGACTCTGCTCGGGAGTCAGCAGCGTGCCGAGCCGCTCACCGACACGCAGGCGATCCAGCACACGCTCGATACGACCACCAACGATGACGGTATGCGCACCAGAACGCGCCGCCAGACGAGCCGCGCGCAGCTTGGTCTGCATGCCGCCACGACCCAGCGCACCACCGGTACCGCCAGCAACCGCGTCCAGGGCGGGATCATCGGCGCGAGCTTCGAAAATCAGCTCGGCATCGGGGTTGTTGCGCGGGTCAGCGTCGAACATGCCATCGCGATCAGTGAGGATCACCAGCAGATCAGCCTCGACCAGGTTGGCCACCAGCGCCGCCAGGGTGTCGTTGTCGCCGAAGCGGATCTCATCGGTAACGACGGTATCGTTCTCGTTGATCACCGGGATCACGCCGAGATCGACCAGCGTGCGCAGGGTGTTGCGCCCGTTCAGGTAGCGCTTGCGGTCGGACAGGTCGTCATGAGTCAGCAGCACCTGCGCGGTCTGCAGGCCGTGTACGCCGAAGCTGGACTCCCAGGCCTGGACCAGACCCATCTGCCCCACCGCGGCGGCCGCCTGCAGCTCGTGCATGTCACTAGGTCGGGAAACCCAACCCAGGCGGCTCATGCCCGCCGCGACGGCGCCCGAGGACACAAGAACCAGCTCAACGCCCGCGCAATGCAGCGCGACCATCTGCTCGACCCATACCGCCATGGCATCACGATCCAGACCGCGACCATCGGCGGTCAGCAACGCACTGCCAATCTTGACTACCCAGCGCTTGGCGCCAGTGACCTTCTCACGCATACCCTCAACCTTAGAAGTCAGGCTTCACACGTTTCATCCGGACCGGCGGGCGCCGTTCCGATCAAGGCACGTAGAAGATTTCCGGCCCATCGCCGTCGTCTTCGTCATCCTCGAAATCATCGTCATCCGCATCATCGACATTCTTCAGACCGGAGCGACGCAGTGCACGAGCATCGTCCAGGGCCTGCAGACGGGCACGGGCCTCGTCTTCGATGCGCTGATCCAGGGCCGCCAGGGCTTCGCCATAGGCCGGCTCCTCCTCGATGCGCAGGGTGCGCTCGTCGAGGTACTTCATGATGTCCTGGCTCAGCTTCTCGGTGCCTTCACGCTCCAGGGCGGAGATCACATAGACCGGACCTTCCCAGCCCAGACGCTCGACCACGGCCTGCTTGCGACGCTCCTGCTCCTCAGGCTCAAGGATCTGATCCATCTTGTTCAGCACCAGCCAGCGATCACGCTCGGTCAGCGCCGGGCTGAATTTTTCCAGCTCATGGACGATGGTTTCCGCGGCATCGGCAGGATCACTCTCATCCAGCGGCGCCATGTCGACGATGTGCAGCAGCAGACGGGTGCGCGCCAGGTGCTTGAGGAAGCGGATACCCAGGCCGGCGCCTTCGGCGGCACCCTCGATCAGGCCGGGGATGTCGGCGACCACGAAGCTCTTGAAGCGCCCCACACTGACCACGCCCAGGTTCGGCACCAGGGTGGTGAAGGGATAGTCGGCGACCTTCGGCTTGGCGGCGGACACCGCACGGATGAAGGTGCTCTTGCCCGCGTTCGGCAGACCGAGCAGACCGACGTCCGCCAGGACCTTCAGCTCCAGCTTGAGGTCACGCGCATCACCGGGCTTGCCCGGCGTGGTCTGGCGCGGCGCACGGTTGGTGCTGGACTTGAAGCGGGTATTACCCAGGCCGTGCCAGCCGCCCTGGGCAACCATGATGCGCTGACCGGCAGTGGTCAGGTCACCGATGATCTCCTGGGTATTGGCATCGATGATGGTGGTACCGACCGGTACGGGCAGGACGAGATCGTCACCCTTGGCGCCGGTGCAGTCCTTGCTGCCGCCGTTCTCGCCACGCTGGGCGTCGAAACGACGGGTGTAGCGATAGTCCACCAGGGTGTTCAGGTTCTCGTCGGCCTCGAGGTACACCGAGCCGCCGTCACCACCGTCACCGCCGTTGGGACCGCCTTTCTCGATGAACTTCTCGCGGCGGAAGCTCATGAGGCCGTTGCCGCCGTCACCGGCTTTCACGTGGATGGATACTTCGTCGACGAATTTCATTGCGAACGCCTCCCGCAGCAGCTGCGGGTTGAAAATAAGAAAAGGAGCATAGGATACAGCCAAGTCCGCGCAAACGCCCGAACCGGCAGCACCTCGCCTGGAAACGCCAGAAACAAAAAAGCCCCGTCGCGAGACAGGGCTTTTTCAGTGAGAGCTCGCTTAGGCAGCGACGACGCTTACATAGCGACGGCCAAAGGCGCCTTTCACTTCGAACTTGATCACGCCGTCGACTTTAGCGAACAGGGTGTGATCCTTGCCCATGCCAACGCCGTAGCCAGCGTGGAACTGGGTACCGCGCTGACGCACGATGATGTTGCCTGCTTTCACAGCCTGGCTACCGAACAGCTTCACGCCAAGGCGTTTGCTTTCTGAGTCGCGGCCGTTGCGGGTACTACCGCCAGCTTTTTTGTGTGCCATGAGTCAATTCTCCTAAAACAGGAAGCAGCCCTAAAAAGGAATTAGGCCTGGATGCCGGTGATTTTGATTTCAGTGAACCACTGGCGGTGGCCCTGACGCTTCATGTGGTGCTTGCGGCGGCGGAACTTGATGATGCGCACTTTGTCGTGACGACCGTGGGAAACCACTTCTGCGGTCACTTTCGCGCCTTCTACCACCGGCAGGCCGATCTTGACGTCATCGCCATTGGCGACCAGCAGGATGCGATCCAGGTTGATCGCTTCGCCGGTGGCAACGTCGAGCTTCTCGACCTTGAGGAATTCGCCTTCGGTGACTTTGTATTGCTTGCCACCAGTAACAATTACTGCGTACATCTGGATGTCTCCGTTAGACCTGCTCACCCGACGCTTTATAGAAAGAGGAATCGGTCGGCATGGCTGCATGGGGCCGGAAAGGACGCCCGTGCAATTGCGTAAGGCAGGATATGCCAGGGAAGTTCGGGGCCGCGATTGTACGCAAACCCCTGGTGCGGATCAAGCCCCATGGGGCCTTGCCTTGACAGCCCAAACAGCGGCACCTAGCATGCCGCGCAATCTACGAGGAGCGCTGTCTTTAATGCAACCCCAGGCTTTCTATCGCGTGGTGGCGGACGACTTCACCGCCGTCGACGGCATCATCCGTCGCCAACTCACTTCCCGCGTTCCCCTGGTGGAAAAGATCGGCGACTACATCATCTCCGCCGGCGGCAAGCGTCTTCGCCCGCTGCTGGTGCTCCTCTCGGGCAAGGCCCTGGGCTATTCGGGCGATGACCTGAAGCTGCTGGCCGCCACCATCGAATTCCTGCACACCTCGACCCTGCTGCACGACGACGTGGTCGACGCCTCCGGCCTGCGCCGCGGCCGCGCCACCGCCAATGCCCAATGGGGCAACGCGCCGAGCGTGCTGGTGGGCGACTTCCTTTATGCGCGCTCCTTCGAAATGATGGTCGAACTGGGCTCCATGCCGGTCATGCGCATCATCTCCCAGGCCACCCGCGTGATCGCCGAAGGCGAAGTGCTGCAGCTGTCCAAGGTCCGCGACGCCAGCACCACCGAAGAAACCTACATGGAAGTCATCCGCGGCAAGACCGCAATGCTCTTCGAAGCATCCACCCACAGCGCCGCCGCGCTGGCCAACGCCCAGCCGGAGCAATCCGAGGCGCTGCGCCTGTTCGGTGACGCCCTGGGGATCGCCTTCCAGCTGGTGGACGACCTGCTCGACTACCGCGGCGACGCCGCCAGCCTGGGCAAGAACGTCGGCGACGACCTCGCCGAAGGCAAGCCCACCCTGCCGCTGATCGCCACCATGCGCGACGGCACCCCGGAACAGGCTGCACTGGTGCGCAAGGCCATCCAGCAGGGCGGCAGCCAGGATCTGGAAGGCATCCGCGCCGCCGTGGAAGCCGCCGGCGCGCTGGACTACACCGCCAACCTGGCCCGCGAGTACGCTGCCCGCGCCATCGACTGCCTGAAGGCGCTGCCGGACAACGAATACCGCGCCGCGCTGATCGAACTGGCCGAGTTCGCCGTCGCCCGCACGCACTGATCCGCCGCTTCACCAAAGCCCGCCCCGGTTCGCCGCGGCGGGCTTTTTGTTGCCTGCCTTTTGACCGGGAACAACAGATCGTCGCCTGCGTAAAATTTTTTCCAATTCAGGCTTGCTATTAAGATAATAAGAATTATTCTCATTAGACGGTCTGCACGGAGGAACACGCCATGACCTACATGATCGACGCCTGGCTGGATCGCCCGCATCCCTACCTGCGCATCCTGCATCGGGACACCGGGGAAGTCTGCGCAGTGCTGGAAGAAGAAGCGCTGGACGAACTGCGCGAACAGGGCGGCCTGGAGCTGTCCGAGCTCAATACCAGCGAACCGCTGGTGCTCAAGGAGCTGGTGCGCAACCTGTTCCTGTTCTGTTACGCCCGCGCGCTGCGCTAGACGCACTTTACGATGGCGCAGGAAGCGCCATCGGTGCTCCGCCGCCCGGGAGGCGGATGCACAAAGGGGCGCCTGAGCGCCCCTTTTCCTGCGCAGTTGCCAGGGATGGCACTGCGCAGCGAACCTTCGGGAATCAGAGGATTTCCAGCAGCTCGACGTCGAACACCAGCACGCTGTGCGGCGGAATGCTGCCGACGGCCTGGCCACCATAGGCCAGCTCGCTCGGCACATGCAGGCGCCATTTGCTGCCGGCGTTCATCAGTTGCAGGGCCTCGACCCAGCCGGCGATCACACCGCCCACCGGGAATTCGGCCGGCTGGCCGCGCTCGTAGGAGCTGTCGAAGACGGTGCCGTCGACCAGGGTGCCGTGGTAGTGGGTACGCACGGTGTCTTCGCGGGACGGCTTGGCGCCTTCGCCGGTGGTCAGCACTTCGTACTGCAGGCCGGACGGCAGGACGGTCACGCCTTCGCGCTTGGCGTTTTCCACCAGGTACTCGCGGCCTACGGCTGCGGCGGCCTCGGCTTTCGCCTGGGCTTCGGCCTGCATGCGCTCGCGGATCACCTGGAAGCTGGCGGACAGGGCTTCGCCCGGAACGCGGCTTTCAGCGCCGGCGTAGGCGTCGGACAAGCCGGCCACGATGGCGTCCAGGGTCATGCCCGGAACCGGGTTCTCGCGCAGCTGGTCGCCCAGCTGACGGCCGATGCCGTAGCTGACGCGGGCTTCGTCGGTGGAAAGGTTGAGTTCGCTCATGGCGGCGCTCCGCTGGGGGTTCAAAAAAGGGCCGCCAGCCTAGCACAGATGCACCGCCTCCCCCACCGCGCGAGCCCCGCGCAGCGCGCCGCGCAACAGACTCAGTGCAACGGGATGGTCACGCCGGCGCCGATGTCGCGCTCGTCGTCCATGCCGCACATCTCGTCATGCACCACCGCATGCACCAGATGGAACGGGACGTTGGGCAGCGCCTTGAGCATCTCCCGCGCATGGGCGACCGAACGCACGCTGATGACATGCCCGGCCTCGTCCTGGACCGGATAGAAGCGCGCGCCCATCCGCGCCTCCAGCACGTAGATATCGCCTTCCAGCGACACCAGGTTGATCTCGTCGATGTCGCCGGCGACGGAGCGGCTGGTCAGTTCCTGCAGATTCATGTGCTGCACCTCCTGCGGATTGATCCACGCAAAAAGTCTTGTACAGCAGGCGCTCACCGCAAGGCGAAAACGCAACCGCCCGTCCGTTTTGCAACGGCCGGGCGGCGGGAATGACGCAGCAACGCCTTAGTGGTCGTGGCGCGTGGCCTTGTCCAGGTAGCCCATGGCGAAGGCCGAGAGGACGAAGGTGAGGTGCATGATCACGTACCACATCAGCTTGTTGTCTTCGATGTTCTTGGCGTCCATGAAGATGCGCAGCAGGTGGATCGAGGAGATCGCCACGATGGAGGCGGCCACCTTGTTCTTCAGCGAACTGGCGTCCATCTTGCCCAGCCAGCTGAGCTTTTCCTTGCCTTCATCGATGTCCAGCTGCGAGACGAAGTTCTCGTAGCCGGAGAACATCACCATCACCAGCAGGCCACCGACCAGCGCCATGTCGATCAGCGACAGCAGCACCAGGATCAGGTCCGCCTCGGCGATGCTGAAGATGCTGGGCAGGATGTGGAAGATTTCCTGGAAGAATTTGATGGTCAGCGCCAGCAGGGCCAGCGACAGGCCGATGTAGATCGGCGCCAGCAGCCAGCGCGCGGCGTACAGGGAGTTTTCGACGAATCGTTCCATGGTGCTCGCAGGTGAAGTATTGGGAAAAAGGGCCGCGGCAGTATAGCGGATGGCTTTTGCGAGTTTTCCCGGCTTTCTATGGATAAATATGTCTGTGGATCATTAGGCAACGGCCACGGTGTGGGACCGTAGCGAACAGGCACCCCGCGAGCTTCAGCGGATTGTGCAGGGCCCGCGCAAGCGGCCGTCAGCCTTCGGGGCGGAACTGGAAATTGCCGACATGGCGCGAACGTTCGCCGTTCAGGCGGCGCAGTTCGCCCTGCAGGTGCAACTGCCAGATGGGAGGATCTTCCGCCACGATGTAGCCCTGCTGGGCCAGGCAGTCGGAGATTGCCTCAAGCACGCCTTCGGCCACGAAAGGCCCGCAGAACGGGCCCTGCGCCTTGATGGCGGTGGGCTGCGCGCCGGACATCCCGGCAGCGCACAACAAGGTCCAGAGTCCATTCTCTCCGGCCAGCGGCCTGATCTCGCACTCGATGCGCGTGGTCAGCCCCAGACAGGGGCGGATAAGGCAGAGGTTACGCGGCATGGCGGCACCCTCGCGGTTGTCCTGAGTTCGAGACTACACCCAGGTTCCGACACGCGAAAGCGCGGATTTATCCCGTCATCTTGCAGCCAACGGGGTGTAAAACGCGCGGACAGGACGCCGAAGCGACGCCCCGGTCCTGACGTCAATCAGTCGACGTCCTTCTTCTTGCGGGCGCGCTCTTTCTCCACAGGAGCCTTTTCCACCGGCACCTTCTCCGCCTTCGGCTTGCTGGCGGGCTTGGCGGCGGCGGGCTCCTTGGCCGGTTTTTCCTTCTCTTCCTCGTCCATGCCCAGCTCGGAGATTTCCTTCAGGCGCTCGACGACACGGGCGTTGACGCTGCCCCTGGGGAAGTGGCCCTTGGCATCCGGCGCACCGGCTGGCTCGCCGACCAGCAGGCTCAGCGCCTCGTCGGCCTGGCGCACGGCATAGATGTGGAACTGGCCGTTGCGCACCGCCTGCAGCACGCGCTCGTCGAGCATCAGGGTGGCGACGTTGGCACGCGGGATGATCACCCCCTGCTCGCCGGTCAGGCCACGCGCCTCGCAGAGGCGGAAGAAGCCTTCGATCTTCTCATTGACCCCACCGACCGCCTGCACTTCACCGAACTGGTTGATCGAGCCGGTGATGGCGAAGCATTGCCGCAGCGGCGTGCGCGACAGGGCGGAGATCAGCGTGCAGACCTCGCCCAGCGAAGCGCTGTCGCCGTCCACGTAGCCGTAGGACTGTTCCAGGGCGATGCTCGCGGATATCTCCAGGGGGAATTCCTGGGCGTAGCGGCTGCCGAGGTAGCCGGTGAGGATCATCACGCCCTTGGAGTGGATCGGCTGGCCGAGGTTGACCTCGCGCTCGATGTCGACAATGCCACTGCCACCCGGATAGACGGTGGCGGAGATGCGCGCTGGCATACCGAAGGCGGAGTCGCCGACTTCCAGCACGGTCAGGCCGTTGCACTTGCCCACCGCGGCGCCTTCGCTGTCGATCAGGATGATGCCGGCGAGGATGTCGTCGAGAATCCGCGCCGACACGCGGCCAGTACGGGTTTCCTTGGCCTTCAGGGCACGCTCGATGTGCCCCAGGTCGGTCACTTCCTGGCCGGCCAGCTGGCGGATGAAGTCCGCTTCGCTGACCAGTTGGAACAGGTCGCCGATGCGTGCCGAGAGGCGACCCTGGTGTTCGGCCAGGCGGGCGCTGTAGGTCGCCAGGCGCGCCACGGCTTCACGGCTGAGCGGCGCCAGGCCCTCTTCCGAGGTGCGGGTCTTGAGCAGCTGGGCGAACTGTTCGAGGCTGTCCTCGGCGAGCGGGATATCCTCGTCGAAGTCCACCAGCACGCGGAACATCTCCTGGAAGTCCGGATCGAGGTCCTGCAGCGTGTAGTAGATCTGCCGCGAGCCGATGATGATCACCTTGATGTTCAGCGGGATCACCTGGGGCGTGAGGCTCATGGCGGTGAGGCGGCCGAGTTCGGCCAGGGGCGATTCCATCTTCAGCTGGCGCGACTGCAGCGCGCGCTTGAGGGCGTCCCAGACGAACGGCTCGCTCAGCAGCTTCTCCGCCTCCAGCACCAGGAAGCCGCCGTTGGCGCGGTGCAGAGCACCGGGGCGCAACTGGCGGTAGCTGGTGTAGAGCGCGCCCTGGTCGGAGGCGTATTCGATGCGTCCGAACAGGTTGTCGTAGGTCGGGTGCGACTCGAACACCACCGGCGCGCCGCTGGTGGCATGGTGGCCGATCGCCTGGTTCGGCGCGTACTGCTCTTCCAGGCTCTGCTTGCGCTGCGGGTCGGTGCGCTCGGCGTCCACCAGCTGGTCGACCACGGTCTTCAGCAGGTTGAGCTGCATGGCCTGCAGGTAGGCACTGACCCCGGAGTTGTTGTTGTACTTCTCCACCAGCGGAGCCAGCAGTGGCTGCAGCGCCAGGGTGATGGTTTCCTCGTTGAGCTGGCGCAGCTGGTTGCTCGACTCGCGCTTCCACTGCGGCAGGCTGGAAAGCTCCTCGTTGAGGTGCTCCTCCAGGTCGGCGATGTCGGCATGGAAGCGCTCGCGCTCCTCTTCCGGCAGTTGGGCGAAATCGGCTTCATCCAGCGCCTTGCCGTCCTTCATCGGGGTGAAGGCGATGTTGGAGCTGTCGCGGTAGAGGGCGACCTCCTTCTCCAGGGCCAGGCGTTCGACGGTGTCCAGGGCCTTGTCGTAACGCTGGTTGAAGGCGCGGTCGATGGCGCTCTTCTTCTGTTGGTAGGCCGGGTTCTCGAACACCGAGGGGAAGGTGGAGAGCAGGTTGTCGATCAGGTGGTCGATATCGGTGCCGAACTCGGCGGCGCTGCCCGGCGGCAGCTCGATCACGCGCGGCTCGCGCGAATCGTCGAAATTGTTGACGTAGACCCAGTCGGCCGGCGTCGGCAGGCGCTTGCCCTCGGCCTTCAGGTAGCGCTGCACAAAGGAGAAGCGACCGGTTCCCGGTTCGCCCATGACGAATACGTTGTACCCCGGACGCGGCATCGCCACGCCGAACTGCAGCGCCTCGACCGCGCGCTCCTGTCCGAGCACGCCCAGGAAAGGCTCCAGTTCTTCGGTGGTCTTGAAGGGAAACTGTTCGGGGGTGAAGGGGCGGGTCAGTTCATCGGGCGCCAGGCGCAGGCCGGCAGCAACGGAATCGGGCATTGGAGGTCCTTGCTTCGGGCGGCGCGAGGCCGCGGAGATTCGACCGCATTCTCGCGCCGCCCGCGCGCCACTGGCAAGGCAGTATTGGTGACAGTTTCAGTCCACCGCATCGGCGCAGCGCAGGCAGTGCTCGGCGGCCGGCAGCGCGCGCAGGCGGCGCTCCTCGATGGCCTCGCCGCAACGCGCGCACTCGCCGTAGGTGCCGTCAGCCAGGCGCAGGCGCGCCAGGCCCACCAGGCGCATGCCCGCGTCGGCTTCGGCGAGCAACGCGCGCAGCACGTCGTCGTTCTGCCGCTGCTGGGCCTGCTCGGCGAAGTCCGGCGAATGGCTGCGGCCGAGGTCGCGGCGGATGGCTTCGGCACGCTTGGAATACTCGGCCGCCAACTGGTCCAGCGCTGGCCGTGGATCGAAATCGACCATGACTACTTCCTCGCAAGGGGAACTGATTCAAGTGTGGTCGGTTCCAAGACTTCCGCCGCTGATGCCGATCAACTGCCGGTCATCCCGGCCCATTCAGCCGGGACCGGCCATACTGACTGCGGCAGCGGTTGCCTTGACACCTGCAAGGCATTGGAGAAAAGCTCTGACCAGGCGCTGTTAGGCTGTCAGCGACTGTTCAACGTTTCCCGATCTCATAAAGCAAGACCTCAAAAAGAGAGAAAAACGATGAAAAGGATTCTGCTCGGTACCCTCCTCGCCACCGCCTCCCTGAGCGCCCTCGCCGATGCACCCGGCAGCGACGGCTGCGGCTGGGGCAACATGCTGTTCAAGGGCCAGCGCGGCACCGCCACCCACGTCCTGGCAGCGACCACCAACGGCACCAGCGGCAACAACACCTTCGGCATGACCACCGGCACCAACGGCTGCCACACCAACGGTGCGCTGACCTACGGCGGCAAGCCGATGATCGTGCTCAGCAGCATGATGGACGAGCTCTCCGAAGACATGGCCAAGGGTGACGGCGAAGCGCTGACCACCTACGCCGTCGTGCTGGGCGTGAAGCCCGAGGACCGCGCGCACTTCGCCCAGGTCACCCATGAGCACTTCGCGCAGATCTTCAACAAGTCCGACGTCACCGCCGAAGACGTCTACACCAACACCCAGGCCGTCCTGAAACAGGACAGCACCCTGGCCAAGTACGCCGACCAGGCCTGATGGCCAACGCGAGCCCGCCTCCTGAGGGCGGGCTCACCCTTCCCTCCCAGTAGCCCACTCGATGCCCAAACGCCTGTTGCCCTGGATGGCGCTGTGCGCCTGCACCCCACTGCTGGCTTCGCCGGCGATCGACCCACAACGCCTGCAGAGCCTGGCCGACGAGCCCTACTGGCTGGCACTGGGTCACTACGAACACGCCAAGCTTGGTGGCTGGCGCAGCTTCGTCGATGATCCGAAATTCTTCCTCGCAAAGGACGGAGACCGTCACCCGCAATCCGAACTGGCCGCCACCGTGCAGGCCCTCTACGCACCGGCCAGCCTCGGCGACAAGCACGCCCAGTGCGTGTACCCGGCGCGTACCCGCTGGCTGCGCCAGCAATTGCAGCTCGATGATCTGCCGACGGTGGAGTGCAAGGAATTCACCACCTGGTACCAGGACATCAACCCGCACAGCGCCGTGCTGGTGTTCCCGGCCGCCTACCTGAACAGCCCGTCCTCGATGTTTGGCCACACCCTGCTGCGCATCGACCAGGCCGACGTCGATTCCGACAACACCGCCCTGCTCAGCTACGCGCTCAACTTCGGCGCCTACATCGAGGGCATGGACAACAGCATCCTCTACGCCTGGAAGGGCCTGATGGGCGGCTATCCCGGCCTGTTCGCCCTGGTGCCCTACCGCGAGAAGCTCTCCGAATACAGCCGCCTGGAGAACCGCGACCTCTGGGAATACCGCCTGAACCTGACGCCGGAAGAAACCGCGCGCATGGTCGAGCACGTCTGGGAGCTGAAGCAGATCCGCTTCAAGTACTACTTCTTCGACGAGAACTGCTCCTTCCGCCTGCTGGAGCTGCTGGAGATCGCCCGCCCCGGCACCGAACTCACCGACCACTTCCCGCTCACCGCCATCCCCACCGACACGGTGCGCGCAGTAAAGGACGCCGGGCTGATCGACCGGGTGGACTACCGCCCCTCCCGCGAGCGCGAGTTGCTGGCCCGCGGCGAACCGCTGAGCCACGACGAGAAGGTGCTGGCCCGCCACATCGCCGACGACGACAGTCAGCTGCAAAGCCCCGAGTTCGCCGCCCTGCCCGCCGACCGCCAGGCGCTGGTGCAGGACACCGCGTTCCGCCTGGTGCGCTACCGCGCCACCGGCCAGGAACGCGACCAGTCCACCGCCTCGCGCAGCTACAACCTGCTCAAGGCGATCAACAAGAACCCGCCGCCGGCGCTGGACGTCGAACGCCCCGGCCAGCCGGAGAACGGCCACGAATCGCGCACCTGGCAGATGGGTGCCGGCAGTCGCGACGGAGAGGCTTTCGCCCAGTACGGCCTGCGCATGGCCTACCACGACCTCGACGACAACGCCTACGGCTTCCCCCTCGGCGCGCAGATCGAGATCGGCCAGCTCAAGCTGCGCCAGTACGAAGGCAACCGCTGGCAGCTGCAGCAACTGGACCTGGTCACCATCCGCTCCATGACGCCGCGCAACGAGCTGCTGAAACCGCTGTCCTGGCAGGTCGCCGGCGGCTGGGAACGGGTGATCGGCAAGCACAGCGACAACGACCACGACACCCTGGTCGGCCATCTCAACGGCGGCGCTGGCGGCAGCTGGAAGCTCTCCGACGACTTGCAGGCCTATGCCCTGGGCACAGCGCGCATCGAGAACAACCCGGACTTCGCCGCCACCATCGCCCCGGCCATGGGCTTCGACACCGGCGTGCTATGGAGCAACCCGCTGGGCAACCTCAGCCTCGAAGGCAAGGGCGACTACTTCCACAACGGCGAAGTGCGCCGCACCCTGAGCTTCGGCCAGCAGGTAGAACTGGGCCGCAATCTCGGCCTGCGCCTGTCGGCCCAGCGCGAGTTCAGCCATGAGGCCAGCCCGCGCAGTGAGGTGATGCTGGAGCTGCGCTGGTACCACTACTGACCGGGGAAGACGCGCTGCGGCCAATGCCGTGGCGCGCCTTTGCCAGCGTCACTCCAGATAGGCCGCCACTTCTTCCTCGCTGAGAAAACGCACCAGCTCCACCGACGGCTGATGTGCGTCATGCAGGCGATCGGCGAAGCCCGACCAGGAGCGCGACACCCCCTCTGCGGTATCCAGCGCAATCAGCACACAGTGGCCATGCTTGCGGCTATTGCTGCGCAGCGGCGCCTCGCCCCACGCCCAGGCCAGACTGTTGACCAGCTCGCCCTTCTCGAAGGCGAACGCCTGCAACCACAAATACTGTGCGCTGTCTTCCCGTGGTACCTCCTGCCCCGCGACAGGTGCCGCGACGCGCAACCCGAGTTGCTCACCATGGACCGCCAGCAGCGGCTGCAGCAGTGAGAACGCATGGAAGTTGCAGTTGATGCCCTGCGCGCTCACCACCAGACCGCTGCGCGTCGCGGGCAGCACCACCACCAACTCGTCTTCGTAGGTCAGCGCCGCGGCATGGTCGAGGAAGTGCAGATTCTCGAAGGGCAGCGTGGTGTTGGATTTCACCATGGCGTCGATATCGCGGAGCAGCTCGCCATTAGCCAGGAAATCGCGGTGATTTTCCCGCGAACGCATCAGCATGGTCATCAGCGGCAGCACCAGCAGATCGACCGCCGGATGCGCGCTGTCGATGAGTAGCGACTGCGCGGGTGTCAGGCTGTCGAGCCGCTCGCGGGCCTGCCTCGCCGCGGCCTGCGCCTCCTCGTCGTCCTCGACATCCTCATCGGCGCAATACGGACGCAGCGTCGCGAGGGCCCGCGCCAAAGCTTCCAGCACTGCCGCGAAGGCAATGCACGGGTTTGCGCCGCCCTCGACCCAACTACCGCAGAACAGCGCCAGCAACGACGCACGGTTGGGACTGAGCTCGGGAAGCAATGCTGCGCACAGGGCAAGCATCTCGTCCGCGCGGGGCGTACCCAGTGTCTCGCGGTACAGCTCGCGAACGTCGGTGCGGCGGACGAAGTCCTGCGCCTCGACCCGATCCTCCGGCGCACTCACCGGCTGGCGCAGGAATTCGACCAACGATTCCGGCAAGCGTGTCGCCAGCGTCATGCCACATCTCCGTCGAGCTGATACTCCCCAATGCCCTGCTCGGCGAACCAGCGGATCACCGTCTCGCGCTGTATCACCCGCGCATGCACCGGCGCATTGCCACCGCCAGTCAGCAACTGGCCAAGGTCGCAACCCCGGTCGCGCAGCTGTTCCAGCAGCGCAATATCGCCGCTGCGCACCGCATGCGTCAGCGCCAGGCGTTGCAGCTCCGGCTCACCGGCAATCCGTCCCTGCTCCAGCGCCGCGCGCCAGTCGCGTATCAGCGGCCGCAGCGAGCCCTGCAGAAGCTGCACCAGCGCTTCGCCCTCGGCGCCTGAGGCAGCCAGTTCATCCAGAGCTTCGAGCAATTCCTGACCGCCATCCGCCCCCTCGGCGAACGGGTCGTCATCGAAGCCCAGCAGCGCGAACAGGCCGTACAGGTCGTCGGCCACCCTTGTCAGTGCATCCTGGTGCAGACGCAGCGGCCAGGCTGGCGGCAGCGCACGGCTCCAGGCGTAGATGGCGCCGAACTCTTCCGGCTCGACACAGACGTAGACCCGCTCCAGGTACTCGAAACCACCGATGGGCAGGAAGCCCACGCGGCCGTCCCACTGCTGGCCATTCTCCTCGGCGACTTCCTCGGCGCACTCCTGCTCGTGCGCCAGCCAGCCCCAGAGGTCGTTGTAGCCGTCGCTGTCCGGATAGAACAATTCGTTGAAGGAGTAGGGATGCAGGTGGCCGTCGTAGTCCACGCACAGCTCGTAATCCAGCCGGCCACCGAAGCTGCAGCGCCACAGGGCGACCAATTCGGGTGGCAGCTGGCTGCCCAGGCGTTGCTCGACCTTGGCCAGTTGCGCATCACTGATCGGCGGCTGCGCGTCATGGATAATGCGCCCGGCGAACCACGCGAGGCGGTGATCGCGCAGCAGTTGCTGCTGGGCAGCCGTGAACTCAGGCATTTCGGCCCTCCCGGCGCAGCGCATCGCGCGCACTCATGAGGGCAACACCCAGCAAGTTCAGCCCGCGCCAGCGCGCCGGATTGCCTGCATCGGGATGATCGACCGCCAGACCGATGCCCCAGATGGCATCCACCGGGCTGGCCTCGACCAGCACGCGATCGCCCGTGCCCAGCAGGAATTCGCGCAGGGCCGGGTTCTGTCCGAACTTGGCGTGGTTGGCGCGGGTGACGATCGCCAGGCGCTCGGCGTTCCAGGCGGCCTCGTCGAAGCCGAGGATCTCGCGACCGATGGATTTGGCCTCAGCCGGCGTGCGCGCCGCGAGAATCCGCGCCAGCGCCGCCTCGTCACCGAACAGTCGGGCCTTGCCGGCCATCATGTAGTGCTCGGCACTGGTGTAGGTTACTCCGTCGATCTCGAAGGCCACTTCGAACCACTGGCTGAAGCAGCTCTTGTCGACTTCCACGGAGTGCTTTGGGCGATGCCCCCAGAAGTACAGGTACTTGAACGCCTCGCCCGCCTCGATGCGTCGGCACAGCTGCTCGACACTCATCGGTTCTTCCATGATCGGCTCCTTGCCGCTACCGCAAAACGCCGATTCTAGCGCACCCCGTCAGTGATCCCGGACCAATCCAGACCGAAGCGCGCCAGGTACTTGCGCAGGCGGTCGGCGTCGTTGGGGTTCTGCTTTTCCTGACGCGAGACGGCGAACAGCTGGCGACCGGCGTCGGACAGGCTGCGCGCCCGCCGGCAAACGTCGACCACCGCTTCCAGCTGCAGGCGGTCGAACAGGTCCAGCGCCTCGGCGCCCTCCTCCCCCAGCAAGCGATCCAGCGCGCTCTGCGTCTGGGTAGCGCCCCAGGAGCGGCGCAGCCGGCCGATTTCTTCCTCCACCAGCGCCTCGTCGATCCGTCCACTATCGGCCAGGGTCGCCATGCGCGTGATGGACGCCGACAGCTCGCGGAAGTTGCCGCTCCACAAGGCTTGCGCCGAGTTGGCGAAAGCCAGGTAGCGCGTGCGCGCCTCGCGGTTGAAGCGCACCAGGCGACCCTGCTCGCGGGCGTGGCGTTCCAACTCGAAATCGATGTTCGGCTCGATGTCTTCGCGGCGCCCGGCCAGCCCCGGCAGGTCGAAGGTCCAGAGGTTGATGCGAGCGAACAGGTCTTCGCGGAACAGCCCCTCGGCCACCCGCTCGCGCAGGTCACGGTGGGTGCCGGCGATCAGCTGGAAGTCGCTGCCCACTTCGCGGTCCGAGCCCAGCGGGAAGAAGCGCTTCTCTTCGATGGCCTTGAGCAGCATGGCCTGCTCGTCCAGGCCCAGTTCGCCGATCTCGTCAAGGAACAGCATGCCGCCATCCGCCGCGCGCAACAGACCTTCGCGAGCGTTCTGTGCACCGGTGAAAGCGCCCTTGATGTGGCCGAACAGCGCGGACATGGCGCCGTCGCCGCGCAAGGTCGCGCAGTTCACCTCGACGAAGCGACCCTGGAACTGGTGCCGCGCACGCTTGAGTTCGTAGACGCGGCGAGCGAGGAAGGACTTGCCGGCGCCGGTCGGGCCGATCAGCAGCATCGGCGCGCGGGAGCGCCCGGCAACCCGCTCGATCTGCTCGATGGAGCGGTTGAAGTCGGCGTTGCGCGTGGCGATGCCGGACTTGAGGAAGGCCAGGCTTTCCTCCTGTTCACGACGAAAGCGCGTGGCGATGCGGTCGTAGCGCGACAGGTCGAGGTCGATGACCGTGACCGTCCCTTCCGGCTGCCGCGCCTCGTCCTTGCGCCGCGACGGCGAAGCCTGCACCAGTCGCGCCGGCAGGTAACGCGCCTCGGTAAGGAGGAACCAGCAGATCTGTGCGACGTGGGTCCCGGTGGTGATGTGCACGAGATAGTCCTCGTGCTCGGTATCGAAGGCGTAGCTACCGACGAAATCGTGCAACGCGCCGTAGACCTCCTCGAAGTCCCACGGGTTGCGCAGCGCCATGGGCTGCAAGCGCACCTCGGTCTCTGGGGAGACGAGCCGCACATCGGCGGCAATGCGCTCGGCCAGCCCGATATCCCGCGCGTCCAGCCCGTGGATCAGCTCCAGGCGGTCGACCAGCAGGTCCTGCTGCTGGCACAGGCCGACCGTGGGCCGCCATTTCTGCCAGCGCGCTGCGCCCTTGCCGACGCGATCCAGGGTAGAACCGAGGAAGCCGATGGCGACGGTTTTCTTGGTTTTCATCTTTTATCCATGAAGATAAATAACGATCTCAGGATATCCATAAAATCCATGATCGGCCAATCATCGAGAATGGATTTCCGCACCCAGAAAAAATTAATTCGTTATTTATCAATTAGTTACAAGAAAAGAACAACACCCAAAAACAAACCTGGCATGCCCCTCGCTATATCTCCCTCGACCGCATCGCTGATGCAGCCCACGGGCAGGGACTACCACTCCCGCCGGTGCCCGAGCCCACCCCTGGTGTCGGCTTCGCGCATGCCGCTGCAGCAGTCACGGTCGATGGCGCGGTAGCTCAGCCCGGTAGAGCACTCCATTTCGCTGGAGCCGTCGCAGGTTCGAATCCTGCCCGCGCCGTTCGATAGCTCAGTCCGGTAGAGCAGCCATCCACGAAATGGCCTGTCGCGGGTTCGACTCCCGCTCGAACACTGCCCTGTTAAGGCAGCTACTCATGAAGGCAACACCCCGCCGGTGGGCGACGGGAGAGGCGCAAAGAGGCCAGGAAGGCCGGACGCGCCAGGGACCCGAAGCCACCGCCAGCCCGCCCGGTACGAGGACCGGGCCCGCGACAAGGCAAGTGCTGGCCGATGGATTCGGCGCAATGGACAGGCAGTCCGCAGCACCAGGCTCTCGCAGGCCCCCGCCTCGCCACCCGACGAGCTGGCGGACACCGGCACCTAGCACAACAGAAGCACGCACACCAGAAGAAGGAAGAGAGATGAAACTGCTGAAGCGCTTTACCGTGAAGAAGAACGAACGCGGCCTGCTGTACTCCGAGGGCGATTTCCTGGCAATCCTCGAGCCGGGCATCCACCGTCACCTGGACCTGTACAACCGCCTGAGCGTGGAAACCTTCAGCCTGAACACCCCGCTGTTCGAACACCGCCTGGCTGGCTACCTGCGCCAGTCCGAACCGGCGCTGGTCGAACGCTACTTCACCCGCATGGACCTGGCCGAGAACGAGGCCGGCCTGCGCTTCGAGGACGGCGTGCTGGCGGAAATCCTCGCGCCGGGCAGCCGCCGGCTGTACTGGAAAGGCCAGACCGAACAGCGCCTGGAGCGCATCGACCTGAGCCAGGAGTACCGCGTGGCTCCGGCGCTGTTGCAGCAAATGCAGGGCAACCTGCGCGGTCGCAGCGTGGTCGGCGTCGAGGCGCTGCTGGTGACCCTGGTACCGGCTTACCAGGTCGGCGTGCTGAAGGTCGACGGTGCGGTGGTCGAGCTCCTGCCCGCGGGCCAGTACGGTTTCTGGCGCTACAACCGCCAGGTGAGCGTGGAGCTGATCGATACGCGGATCCAGGCGCTGGAAGTCAGCGGCCAGGAAATCCTCACCCGCGACAAGGTGAGCCTGCGCCTGAACCTGGCCGCCAACTGGCGTTACAGCGACGTACTGACGGCGTTTTCCAGCCTGTCCAAGCCGCTGGAGCACCTCTACCGCGAGCTGCAATTCGGTTTGCGTGCGGCGGTGGGTACCCGCTCGCTGGATGAGTTGCTGGAGAACAAGCAACTCATCGACGACTCGGTCGGCGCCTACCTGAAGGAGCGACTGCCGGGCACCGGCATCGAGGTCAGCGGCCTGGGCGTGCGCGACATCATCCTGCCGGGCGAGATGAAGACCCTGCTGGCCCAGGTGGTGGAGGCGGAGAAGGCGGCGCAGGCGAACGTGATCCGTCGTCGCGAGGAAACCTCGGCGACCCGCTCGCTGCTGAACACAGCCAAGGTGATGGAGGACAACCCCACCGCCCTGCGCCTGAAGGAACTGGAAACCCTGGAGCGGGTAGCCGAACGAATCGACCGCATCTCGGTATTCGGCGGCCTGGATCAGGTATTGAATGGACTGGTAACGCTGAAGCAGGCCTGACAAAGGCCTGCCCAGCGCAGGAGTCGGCACCGTGAAGAGCAACAAGCAACGCCGCCGGGAAATCCGCCAGGCGCGCGAGCAACGCAAGGCGAAGAAGGCCGCGCCCGCCTGGCATCCTTCGGGCCAGGTCGCTCCGCCCGGCAGCGTCCCGGTCAACCGCTCGAACCTGGCGCCTTACAACAGCTACGGCGACCCGTTGTTCGTGCGCCGTGGCTGGTACGAGGACCGGGATTTCACCTGCCATGACTGCGGCGCCGAGCAGACCTGGACCGCCGCCCAGCAGAAGTGGTGGTACGAAGACTGTAAGGGACAGGTGTTTTCCACGGCGATACGCTGCCGCGCCTGTCGATTGAACAAACGAATTCGCGATGGCCGGGCACAACCCGCTACCGGCCAGCTCGCCAGGCAAATGAAGAGAGTCGAAACATGAGCACCAAGACCTTCCAACTGCTGGAAGTCGCCAACGGCAAACCGATCAAGCTCTGGACCCAGGGCGTGCCGGTGGAAGACGACGCCAGGCAGCAACTGATGAACACCGCGAAGATGCCCTTCATCTTCAAGCACCTGGCCGTGATGCCGGACGTGCACCTGGGCAAGGGATCGACCATCGGCAGCGTGATTCCCACCAGGGGCGCCATCATCCCGGCAGCCGTGGGCGTGGATATCGGCTGCGGCATGATCGCCGCACGCACCTCGCTGGTGGCATCGGACCTGCCGGATAACCTGCACGGTCTGCGCACCGCCATCGAGAAGGCCGTACCTCACGGTCGCAGCAACACCCGGGCAGGCCGCGACAAGGGCGCCTGGGAAAACGTGCCCGATCACGCCGACGACGCGTGGCGCGCGCTGGCCGGCCGCTTCAAGGTGATCACCGACAAGCACCCGAAGCTGGAGAAAACCAACAACCGCAAGCACCTGGGAACCCTCGGTACCGGCAACCACTTCATCGAGGTCTGCCTCGACGAAGCGGACCGCGTCTGGTTCATGCTGCACAGCGGCTCGCGCGGCGTGGGTAACGCCATCGGCAACCTGTTCATCGAACTGGCCCAGGCGGATATGCGCCAGCACATCGCCAACCTGCCGGACCGTGACCTGGCCTACTTCGAGGAAGGCAGCCAGCACTTCGATGACTACGTGGAAGCCGTGGGTTGGGCCCAGGACTTCGCCCGGCAGAACCGCGAGCTGATGATGCAATCGGTGATCGCCGCGGCGCGGCAGATCATCCGCAAGCCGTTCGAGGCGAGCCTGGAAGCGGTGAACTGCCACCACAACTACGTGCAGAAGGAACGCCATTTCGGCGAAGAGGTACTGGTGACGCGCAAAGGCGCGGTGTCTGCGCAGAAAGGCCAGCTCGGCATCATTCCGGGATCGATGGGCGCCAAGAGCTTCATCGTCCGCGGCCTGGGCAACGAAGAGGCGTTCTGCTCGTGCAGCCACGGCGCCGGGCGGACCATGAGCCGCACCAAGGCGAAGAAGCTGTTCAGCGTCGAGGACCAGGTGCGCGCCACCGCCCACGTCGAATGCCGCAAGGATGCCGACGTGATCGACGAGATCCCGATGGCCTACAAGGACATCGACGCCGTGATGGACGCCCAGCGCGAGCTGGTGGAAGTGCTGCATACCCTGCGCCAGGTGGTCTGCGTGAAAGGATGAGGTGAGGACATGCTGCAACCCATGGAAAACCAGCGCATGCAGGAACTGCGCAGCCGCCTGGAACACGAGCGCTGCGTCTTCGACTTCCGCGTGCTGACGCTCGACCCGACCGCCATGCCCGGCGAGGCGGAACATCGCCTGGCGTTGCAGCGGCTGTTCGAGTCCATCCAGGAACGCGCGCGCAAGTGGCAGGCGGAAGTCATCGCCCGCCACCCGCAGTACGCCAACCACAAGTGGGCGGACCTGACGCCGGACCTGGCCCGGGCCCGCCCGCAGGCACTCAGTGCCGAAGCAGTGTGCGAGCTGGCTCGGGATGACGGCCCGCTGTGCCGCGCCTTCCGCGACCCGCCCTATGGCACCCAACTGCAGGTAGCGGACTTCCGCGAATGGCTGCAGGTGCTGCGGCTGAATCCGGACGAAGGCCTGCAGGTGCTCGACTGGGTCGGCGACGGCGATGCCGAACCGCATCGCAGCAACTGGAGCTGCTACTTCGATGACGGCAAGGAATGGTGGGGCATCTGGTGCCTCACCCTGTACAACCCGCGACGCCGGACATTGTCCGCGCTGGCCGCCAGCGCGACGGACTGAAGCTGCAAGGATCGAAGCAATGAACAAGCACCTGATCGAACTCGACGGCGCCGAAGGCGGCGGGCAGATTCTGCGCAGTGCGCTGAGCCTGTCGATGATCACCGGTACGGCGCTGCGTATCGTCAACATCCGTGGCCGGCGCTCGCGGTCGGGGCTGCTGCGTCAGCACCTGACGGCCGTGCGCACAGCGGTGGATATCTGCGGCGCGGCGGTGGAAGGCGACGAGTTGGGATCGCGCAGCCTGACCTTCCGCCCCGGCACGATTCGCGGCGGCGACTACCGCTTCGCCATTGGCAGCGCGGGCAGTGCCGTGCTGGTGTTGCAGACGCTGTTGCCGGCCCTGCTGTTCGCCGATGGGCCGAGCAGCCTGGCGATCAGCGGCGGCACGCACAACCCGCTGGCGCCACCGGCGGACTTCATCGAGCGCAGCTGGTTGCCGCTGCTGCGGCGCATGGGCGCGAAGGTCGACTTCGAGCTGCTGCGCCATGGCTTCATGCCGGCGGGCGGCGGTGAGCTGCTGGTGCGCACCACGCCCGGCGAGCTGCAGCCGCTGCATCTGCCGGAAGCCGGCGCCGTGCTTTCGCGCTCGGCCCGCGCCCTGCTGGCGGCCATTCCCGGCCACGTGGCGGATCGCGAGCTGGAGAAGGTGAAGCGGCATCAGGACTGGCACGCGGCCTCCGCACAGGTTGTCCGCCTGCCGGAAGACCAGGGCCCGGGCAACGCCCTGCTGCTGGAAGTCGAGTGCGAGCAGCTCACCCTGGTGTTCTGCGCCTTCGGCCAGTCAGGGGTCAGCGCCGAGCGTGTCGCCAGCCAGGCGTTGCACCAGGCCGATGACTGGCGCCGCAGCGGCACCAGCGTCGAGGAACACCTCGCCGACCAGTTGGTGCTACCGATGGCGCTGGCCGGTGGCGGCAGCTTCACCACGCCGGTTGCGAGCGACCATCTCTTGAGCAACTGCGCGGTGATCGAAGCCTTCCTGCCGGTACGGATCGACTGCACGGCAGGGCAGGCAGCTGGCCAGCACATCCGCATCACGCCGACTTGACGCTTTCCTCACGAGCCGCCCAATAGATTCGCGCCATGTCACCTCGAGTGGCGCTACCTCTTCCGGCGCGTGTGCCCGCCTCACCGGCACACGGGAGTCTCCATGGCGCACCGCGCCGCCGTCGTCCTGCTCTGCGCCGCGCTGCTCGCCGGCTGCGAAACCACCCATGAAACCCTCATTGCCCAGGGCTATCCGCCGGCCTATGCCGACGGCTATGACGACGGCTGCGGCAGCGGCCGCCAGGCGGCCGGCGCGATCACCGGCGAGTTCCGCAAGAACGTGCCGCGCTACCTCGATGAGCCGAAGTACGCCCTGGGCTGGAACGACGGCTTCCAGCAATGCCAGGCCATGCGCGTGAGCCAGGAGCGCCAGCAGTACGAAGAACAGCGCAACAGCGACCGCGACCGCGACTGGGAACAGCAGAAGGATCGCGCGCTGTCCCATGCCCTGCGCGGCAACTGACCGCTGCGGCAACCATCCACACCCGTATGGCGCCGCGCGCTTGATTCCGGTCAAGCCGCGCCCCGTCCGTCTGGCCTCTCCTTGAACTCAGAAGAAACCCAAAAAGCCTGAGAAAAAGGAGACTCCACATGCAGCCCATCAAACTGGCACTGGGCAGTCTGCTGCTGGCCGTGAGCACGGCGGCGGCGCAAGCGAACGCCGATGTCCTGCGCGACAACGCCAACAGCATCTTCAAGCCCATCCCGGAGCAGGCCAGCGACAAGCTCGACCCCAACCAGATCGAACTCGGCCGACAGCTGTTCTTCGAGCCACGCCTGTCCGCCAGCCACGTGATCAGCTGCAACACCTGCCACAACATCGGCACCGGCGGCGCCGACAACGTGCCCGCGTCCAGCGGCCATGCCTGGCAGAAGGGCGCGCGCAACTCGCCCACCGTATTCAACGCGGTCTTCAACGTCGCACAGTTCTGGGATGGCCGCGCCAAGGACCTGGAAGAACAGGCCAAGGGCCCGGTGCAGAACCCCGTGGAGATGCACAACACGCCGAAGAACGTCGAGGCCACGCTGCGCAGCATGCCGGAGTACGTTGCCTCCTTCGAAAAGGCCTTCCCCAGCGACAAGCAACCAGTCAGCTTCGACAACATGGCCCGAGCACTGCAAGCCTTCGAGTCGACCCTGATCACCCCGAACTCGCGCTTCGACCTTTACCTCAAGGGCGACGACAACGCCCTCGATGCCAGGGAGAAAAAGGGCCTGCAGACCTTCATGAGCTCAGGCTGCATCAGCTGCCACAACGGCGTGAATCTGGGCGGCCAGGCCTATTTCCCGTTCGGTCTGGTGAAGAAGCCCGACGGCAAGATCCTGCCCACCGGCGACAAGGGCCGCTTCGAAGTGACCAAGACGCAGAACGACCAGTACGTGTTCCGCGCCGCGCCCCTGCGCAACATCGCGCTGACCGCACCGTACTTCCACAGCGGGCAGGTCTGGGACCTGGAGGAAGCAGTGGCGATCATGGGCACCGCGCAACTGGGCAAGCAGTTGAACGCCGAGGAAGTCGGCGACATCGTCGCCTTCCTCAAGACCGCCACTGGCAAGCAGCCGAAGGTGGAATACCCGCTGCTGCCGCCAAGCACGGCGACCACGCCGAAGCCGGTGGACTGAGCGAAATGAAAAACGGGCCCGACGGGCCCGTTCTTCATTTCCGGGGAGTGGTCAGACCACGCCCTGGGCCAGCATCGCGTCGGCGACCTTGACGAAGCCGGCGATGTTGGCGCCCTTCACGTAGTTGATCCGGCCATTCTCCTCGCCATAGGCGACGCAGGCATGGTGGATGTTCTGCATGATGCCGTGCAGGCGCTGGTCCACCTCACCGGCGGTCCACAGCAGGCGCATGGCGTTCTGGCTCATCTCCAGGCCGCTGGTGGCGACGCCGCCGGCGTTGGAAGCCTTGCCCGGCGCGTAGAGAATGCCGGCCTCGAGGAAGATATCCACAGCCTCCAGGGTCGACGGCATGTTCGCGCCTTCTGCCACGCAGACGCAGCCGTTGGCCAGCAGGGTGCGCGCGTCGTTGGCGTCCAGCTCGTTCTGGGTAGCGCAGGGCAGCGCGATATCGCAGGCCAGCGACCACGGGCGCTCACCGGCAATGAAGCGCAGGCCGGGGCCGGTCATCTCGCTGAGGCGACCGCGACGGACGTTCTTCAGCTCCATCACCGCTTCCCACTGTTCCAGGGTCAGGCCGGCCTCGAAGAACAGGGTGCCTTCGGAATCGGACAGCGAGATCACCTTGCCGCCCAGTTCCATGACCTTCTGCGCGGCGTACTGGGCCACGTTGCCGGAACCGGAGATGGCCACGCGTTGGCCGTCGAAGCCGCTCTCGCGGGCCTTGAGCATCTCCTGGGCGAAGTACACGCAGCCGTAGCCGGTGGCTTCAGGGCGTATCAGGCTGCCGCCGTAGGACATGCCCTTGCCGGTCAGCACCGAGGTGAACTCGTTGGACAGGCGCTTGTACTGGCCGAACAGGTAGCCGATCTCGCGGGCGCCCACGCCAATGTCACCGGCCGGCACGTCGAGGTCAGCGCCGACGTGACGGAACAGCTCGCTCATGAACGACTGGCAGAAGCGCATGACTTCGGCGTCGCTCTTGCCCTTGGGATCGAAGTCCGAGCCGCCCTTGCCGCCGCCCATGGGCAGCGAAGTCAGGGAGTTCTTGAAGACCTGCTCGAAGGCCAGGAACTTCAGTACGCCCAGGTTCACCGAGGGGTGGAAGCGCAGGCCGCCCTTGTACGGGCCGATGGCGCTGCTCATCTGGATGCGGAAACCGCGGTTGACCCGCACTCGTCCGGCATCATCCACCCACGGTACGCGGAACAGGATCGCGCGTTCGGGCTCGACGATGCGTTCGACGATGCCGGCCTGCAGGTAGTGCGGATTGGCTTCGAGGAAGGGCCAGAGGGAGCGCAGCACCTCTTCCACCGCCTGGTGGAATTCGGGCTGATCGGGGTCGCGCCGCTTGAGGCGCTCGAGGAACGAGTCAACGGATTGCGTCATGTCTACACCGGTACTTTTCTGATTATGTGATGCTTTTTTGCCGGCAGACTCTAACAACCCACGCCGCCCCGAGATAGTGCAGCGTGACGCTTTTATGAATCTTTATGGTGCAAAAATATAAATCCCACTTCTGCCGGACCGGCAGAAAAACAGATTTTTGTATACAAAATCAATAGGTAGTTGCACGCAGACCATTCAATCCATCAGGACGATCCCGATGCTCGCACGCCCCCTCGCACTTCTCGCCGCCCTCACCTGCACTCTCGCCCTGCCCGCCCACGGGGCCATGAAACTGGGCAACTTCACCGAATCCGGCGCGCTGGTGGTAGCGGATACATTCGACAGCGAAGTGATCCACAAGTCGAAGTTCAGCACCGACGACCTGGAGCGCATGGCGCGCCAGCTGGAAGAACAGCAACGCACCCTGCAGGACCAGGCGCGGCAAATCGACACACTGCAGCGCCAGCTGGAGGAACAGCGCCGCGCCCTGGACGATCTCAAGCGCAGCCGCTGACCGCTGTCGGCGCGCGCCGCAAAAAAAACGGGGCCCGAAGGCCCCGTTTTCCTGCAGAAGCGGCTTACGCCAGCTTCTTGTAACGCACGCGGTGCGGCTGCGAGGCAGCGTCGCCCAGGCGTTTCTTGCGATCGGCTTCGAACTCGGTGTAGTTGCCTTCGAAGAAGACCACCTTGCCGTCGTCCTCGTAAGAGAGGATGTGGGTCGCGATGCGGTCCAGGAACCAGCGATCGTGGGAGATCACGATGGCGGCGCCGGGGAAGTCCAGCAGCGCTTCTTCCAGCGCACGCAGGGTTTCCACGTCGAGGTCGTTGGACGGTTCGTCGAGCAGCAGCACGTTGCCGCCCTGCTTCAGGGTCAGGGCCAGGTGCAGACGGCCACGCTCACCACCGGAGAGGTCCTTGACGAACTTCTGCTGGTCGCCGCCCTTGAAGTTGAAGCGGCCGACGTAGCTGCGCGACGGGACTTCGTAGTTGCCGATCCTGATCTGCTCGAAGCCGTCGGACACCTGCTCCCACACGGTCTTGTTGCCATCGAGGATTTCGCGGCTCTGGTCGACGCTGGCGATCTGCACGGTTTCGCCGATCTCGATGCTGCCCGAGTCCGGTTGCTCCTTGCCGGTCAGCATGCGGAACAGGGTCGACTTACCCGCGCCGTTGCCACCAATCACGCCGACGATGGCGCCCTTGGGAATGCTCAGCGACAGGTCGTCGATCAGCTGGCGATCGCCATAGCCCTTGCTGACGTTGTGCAGCTCGATGACCTTGTCGCCCAGGCGCGGACCTGCCGGGATGTAGATTTCGTTGGTCTCGCTGCGCTTCTGGAATTCCTGCGATTGCATTTCCTCGAAGCGTTGCAGACGGGCCTTGGACTTCGACTGACGAGCCTTGGCGCCCTGGCGAACCCATTCCAGTTCGGCCTTCATCGCCTTGGCATGGGAGGCTTCCTGCTTGGCTTCCTGGGCCAGGCGGTTGGCCTTGGATTCCAGCCAGCCGGAGTAGTTGCCTTCGAAGGGGATGCCCTGGCCACGGTCCAGCTCGAGAATCCAGCCGGCGACGTTGTCGAGGAAGTAACGGTCGTGGGTGATCGCTACCACGGTGCCCGGGAAGTCGTGGAGGAAGTGTTCCAGCCAGGCGACGGAGTCGGCGTCCAGGTGGTTGGTCGGTTCGTCCAGCAGCAGCATGTCCGGAGCGGACAGCAGCAGGCGGCACAGGGCGACGCGGCGCTTCTCACCACCGGAAAGGTGTTCGATCTTGGCGTCCCACGGCGGCAGGCGCAGGGCGTCGGCGGCGACTTCCAGCTGGCGCTCCAGGTTGTGGCCGTCGGAAGCCTGGAGGATGGCCTCCAGCTTGGCCTGCTCGGCGGCCAGGGCGTCGAAGTCGGCATCCGGCTCGGCGTAGGCGGCATAGACCTCGTCCAGGCGGGCCTGGGCAGCCTTAATCTGGCCGACGGCTTCTTCGACGATCTCGCGAACGGTGGCCTGCGGGTCGAGCTTGGGCTCCTGCGGCAGGTAGCCGACGTTGATACCCGGCATCGGGCGGGCTTCACCTTCGATCTCGGTGTCGACGCCAGCCATGATGCGCAGCAGGGTGGATTTACCCGCGCCGTTCAGGCCGAGCACGCCAATCTTGGCGCCGGGGAAGAACGACAGGGAAATGTTCTTGAGGATTTCACGCTTGGGCGGCACAACCTTGCCGACCCGGTGCATGGTATAGACGTATTGAGCCATGGATACCTGACTTCTGGGATGAATTGTGATCGGGATGGCCGGAACGAACGACGGCAGGTTCCGGGACGCCGGCTCACTGGCCGGAGCGGCAGCGCTCGAACGCTAGCGAGCGGGCTGCCGGCGGGCGCGAACGGCCGATGGACGGCCCTTCGCGCGGGACTCTGCGCGGATGTACTTTATGCAACCCACACCACGCGCGCGTGCGGCAAAGCTACCGGAATGAGTCAGGAAGGGCAAACGACGCTCGTCGGCCATACTGGCACTTCGCCGCCTTTCCGGGCATCCTAGCCTGCGCCGAATTCAGCCGTATCGCCCCAGGTCCTTAAGTCCTTGTCTATTTTCCCCCGTACTCCTCCGGACGCCCTGGCCAGGCCTGGCCGCGTGGCGACCCGGACCGCGCTGGTGCTGCTGGTGCTGTTCATGCTCGGCCTGCTGGGCTGGCAGCTGCATCAGGAGTTTCGTAGCCAGGAGCGCTTCGAGCGTGAGCGGGTGGTGCTGCATGGCGAACAGATGGCCCAGCGGATCTCCCTGACCCTGGAGCTCAAGGCCGTGGCGGCCCAGGCCCTGCTGCAGCAGGAACAGGACCGCGCCCCCGGCGACGTCCACGCGCCGCTGATCGCTGGCCTGACACACATCTACCCGTCCTTCCACAGCCTGGTCCGGCTGAGCGCCAGCGGCGTGCCCGTGCATGACTCCGCCAGCGGCATCAAGGACACCGCGTTCATCGAGGCCCTGCGCCAGCGCAGCGCGCAGCAGACCTATCACTATGCCTTCAGCGAGGAAAACGGCGGCCACTTCTATGTCTGGCTGAAGGCCACCGAGGCGGGCGAAGGCGACAGCGTCATCCGCCTCGACGAAAAGGTCGCCCGACGTGGCTGGGCGGCGCAGATCCGCCCCGAATCACCGGACTGGATCCTGGTCGACGACGTCCAGCAGAAGGTCCTCGGCCGTTCCAGCGGCTTCCGCCCCGGCCCGCTGTCCGCCGCCTCGCCGCTGGAACAGGCGCAGAGCCTGGACGGCCTGGACATCCAGAACACCGACTGGCAGTTGCACCCGCAATTCGACGACCGGCAGATCCGCGCCACCCTGCTGCCGCGCCTGGCCGGTGAGCTATCCCTGCTGCTGGTGCTGGCGGGCATCGCCGGCGCCGCCTTGCTGCGCCTGCAGCGAGAACAGCAGAACCTGCGGGCACTGACCGTGGAATCGCAGCAGAGTCTGCGCCAGGCCGCGCAGGCCCTCGGCGCGATCGACGAGCGGGTGCTGGTGACCCGCGCCGACGGCCGCCTCGCCTACCTCAATCCACAGGCCGAGCAGCTGTTCGGCGTCAGCGCCGACAAGGCCGGCGAGCATCACCTGCTGGAGTTGCTGCCCGGCCTGGGCGCCCTGCTGCATGGCAGCGATGCCGCGGCGGAAAACGGCTCCGAACTGGTGCGCGTCAACGATACCGGCCAGGCCCGGCTGTTCGCCGTCAGCCACCATTCCCTGGACGACAGCCCGCTGTCGCCGGAGCAGACCTGGGTGCTGCGCGGCAACCTGCCCCAGGGCGGGCAGGTCTGGGTACTGCGCGACGTCACCGAGGAACAGCAGGCGCTGCACATCCTCGAGGAGACCCGCCGACGCTACCAGGACATCTTCGACGGTGTCGGCGTCGCCCTCTGCGTGCTCGACCTTTCCGCCCTGCGCCAGAGCCTGGTGGATCTCAACCTGCGCCGACAGAGCGACCTGCGCGAGTGGATCGCCTCGCAGCCCGAGCGCCTGCCCTGGCTGCTGCGCCAGGTACGCATTACCGAGATCAACAACGTCGCCAAGCGCCTGATGGGCGTGAGCACCACCGAACAGGCCTGGCAGGTTCTCGTCGGCGGCACCGGCATGCGCCCGGACGGCGTGCGCAGCAAGGTGCTCGAAGCGGTGCTGCACGGCCATGGCATGGTGGAGCTGGAAGCCTGCATCCACACCCGCCAGGGCGAGCAGCGCCATCTGTGGCTGCAGTTGCGCGTGCCGGAGATGATCCAGGACTTCCACGCCGTCACCCTGAGCCTGTCGGACATCACCAGCCGCAAGCAGGTCGAGCTGTCGCTGATCGAGCGCGAGAAGTTCTGGTCCGACGCGGTGCGCGCGGTGCCCGACACCCTGTATATCCACGATATCGCCGCGCGCCGGGTCATCTTCAGCAACCACAACCTCGGCCACCAGCTCGGCTACGACAACGACGAGCTGCGCGAGATGGGCGAGCGCTTCTGGGAGAAGGTGCTGCACCCGGACGACGTCGAATACTACTGGCGCGTGCGCAACCTGCAGCAGGTGGTGGGCGATGGCCTGCTGCTGGACAGCCAGTTGCGCTGGCGCCACCGCGACGGCAGCTGGCACTGGTTCGACATCCGCGAGCAGGCGTTCACCCGCGACGCCTCCGGCCGCGTGGCGCGGCTGATCGGCGTGGCCAAGGACATCACCGACACGGTCGAGGCGCACAACTCCCTGCGCGAGAGCGGCCGCCGCTACCGCATGCTCGCCGAGAGCATCAGCGACGTGATCCTCTCCACGGATGCCCAGGTCAAGCTCAACTACCTCAGCCCATCGATCCACCAGGTGCTCGGCTACAGCCCCGAGTGGGTGCTGTCCAACGGCTTCCAGCAGGTGGCCGCCAACCCGGCTCAGCTGGAGCGCCTGGATGAACTGCTGAACCGCGTTCAGGGCGCCATCGGCGAGCCCAAGCGCCTGGCCGAACTGCGTGAAAGCGCCGAGCCGCAGCTGTTCAGCCTCGACTGCCTGCACGCCGACGGCCACAAGATTCCCGTGGAGCTGCGCATCGCTTTGATGTGGGACGACCACGGCCGCTTCGAAGGCCTGCTCGGCGTCGCCCGCGACGTGAGCCAGCAACGCCGCGCCGAGCGCGAGATGCGCATGGCGGCGACGGTATTCGAGCACTCCACGGCGGCGATCATGGTCACCGATCCGGCCGGTTACATCGTGCAGATCAACGACTCCTTCAGCCGCCTCACCGGCTACTCCGCCGAGGAGGTGCTGGACCAACTGCCGCGCCTGCTCACCGCCGACCGCCAGGAAGCCAACCAGCTCAAGCATGTGATGGAAAGCCTGCTCAAGAGCGGCAGCTGGGAAGGCGAGATTCTGCAGAAGCGCAAGAACGGCGAGCTGTACCCCAGCTGGGTCGGCATCACCGCGGTCCACGACGAGGACGGCGACCTGGTCAGCTTCGTCTGTTTCTTCAGCGACATCAGCGAGCGCAAGGCCAGCGAGCGTCGCATCCATCGCCTGGCCTACTACGACGCCCTGACCCACCTGCCCAACCGCACGCTGTTCCAGGACCGCCTGCACACCGCCCTTTTGCAGGCCGAACGGCACCAGCAGTGGGTGGTGCTGATGTTCCTCGACCTCGACCGATTCAAGCCGATCAACGACTCCCTGGGCCATGCCGCAGGCGACCGCATGCTCAAGGAAGTGGCCGAGCGCCTGAGCCTTTGCGTCAGCGACGACGACACCGTGGCGCGCATGGGCGGTGACGAGTTCACCCTGCTATTGCCCGGCCAGAAGGACCGCGAGAAGGCGCTGCGCCAGGCGATCCAGGTCGCCGAGCAGATTCTCTCCAGCCTCGCCCGCCCCTTCACCCTGGAAGGCCGCGAGTTCTTCGTCACCGCCAGCATCGGCGTTGCGCTCTCGCCGCAGGACGGCGCCGAGCTCAGCCAGTTGATGAAGAACGCCGACACGGCGATGTACCACGCCAAGGAAATGGGCAAGAACAACTTCCAGTTCTACCAGGCCGAGATGAACGCCCGCGCCCTGGAACGCCTGGAACTGGAAAGCGACCTGCGCCGCGCCATCGAGCTGCACGAATTCGTCCTGCACTACCAGCCGCAGTTCACTGGCGACGGCCGCCGCCTGACCGGTGCCGAGGCGCTGCTGCGCTGGCAGCACCCCAAGCGCGGGCTGATCCCGCCGGCGGAGTTCATTCCGGTGCTGGAAGAACTCGGCCTGGTCGCCCAGGTCGGCGACTGGCTGCTGGAGCAGGCCTGCCTGCAACTGCGCGCCTGGCACCGGGACAAGGTGCGGGTGCCGAAGATTTCCGTGAACCTCTCGGCCCGGCAGTTCGCCGACGGCCAGCTGGGCGAGCGTATCGCCGGTATCCTCGCAGACACCGGCATCGCCCCGGCCTGCCTGGAGCTGGAACTGACCGAAAGCATCCTGATGAGCGACGTCTCCCAGGCCATGCAGATACTTCAGGGCCTGAAACGCCTGGGCCTGGCGATTGCGGTGGACGACTTCGGCACCGGCTACTCCTCGCTCAACTACCTGAAGCAGTTCCCCATCGACGTGCTGAAGATCGACCGTAGCTTCGTCGACGGACTGCCCCATGGCGAGCAGGACGCGCAGATCGCCCGCGCCATCATCGCCATGGCCCACAGCCTGAACCTGATGGTGATCGCCGAGGGCGTGGAGAGCCACGAGCAGCTCGAGTTCCTGCGCGAACACGGCTGTGACGAGGTACAAGGCTTCCTCTTCGGCCGCCCGGTGCCGGCCGACCAGTTCGCCGCACTGTTCGCCAGCAACGCGCTGTTCCTGCTGGGCTGACTGCACAACGGCGCCAATGAGCGCCTTTGCGGGATGGGCAGAGCCCAGCGATACGCATGCTGTCGCAATGCGGACCGATGGGTATCGCTGCGCTCCACGCCATCCTACGTCGAGTTCTTCCTGCACTTCCTCCAGGCTACTTCGGCTACGCGATCCGGGCCTTGAACCCCGCTTGTCAGCCACATGACCGCCTTTCATGTGCCAGCACCGGCGCCTTGGGTTAGAATGCGCGCCTTTCCCCAGCACCCGATCCTTAAGAGGACCGCCATGTTCAGCCGTGATTTGACCCTCGCCCGCTACGATGCCGAACTCTTCGCCGCGATGGAGCAGGAAGCCCAGCGCCAGGAAGAGCACATCGAGCTCATCGCCTCCGAGAACTACACCAGCCCGGCGGTGATGGAAGCCCAGGGTTCGGTGCTGACCAACAAGTACGCCGAAGGCTACCCGGGCAAGCGCTACTACGGCGGTTGCGAGTACGTCGACGTCGTCGAGCAGCTGGCCATCGACCGCGCCAAGGAACTGTTCGGCGCCGACTATGCCAACGTCCAGCCGCACGCCGGCTCCCAGGCCAACGCCGCCGTTTACCTGGCCCTGCTGTCGGCCGGTGACACCATCCTGGGCATGAGCCTGGCCCACGGTGGTCACCTGACCCATGGCGCCAGCGTTTCCTCCTCCGGCAAGCTGTACAACGCGGTGCAGTACGGCATCACCGACGCCGGCCTGATCGACTACGACGAAGTCGAGCGCCTGGCCGTCGAGCACAAGCCGAAGATGATCGTTGCCGGCTTCTCCGCCTACTCCCAGGTGCTGGACTTCGCCCGCTTCCGCGCCATCGCCGACAAGGTTGGCGCCTACCTGTTCGTCGACATGGCCCACGTGGCCGGTCTGGTCGCCGCTGGCGTCTACCCGAACCCGGTGCCGTTCGCCGACGTGGTCACCACCACCACCCACAAGACCCTGCGCGGCCCGCGCGGCGGCCTGATCCTCGCTCGCAAGAACGAAGAGATCGAGAAGAAGCTGAACTCCGCTGTCTTCCCGGGTGCCCAGGGTGGCCCGCTGGAACACGTGATCGCCGCCAAGGCCGTGTGCTTCAAGGAAGCCCTGCAGCCCGAGTTCAAGGCCTACCAGCAGCAGGTCCTGAAGAACGCCCAGACCATGGCCAGCGTGTTCATCGAGCGCGGCTTCGACGTGGTGTCCGGCGGTACCCAGAACCACCTGTTCCTGCTGTCCCTGATCAAGCAGGACATCACCGGTAAGGACGCCGACGCTGCCCTGGGTCGTGCCTTCATCACCGTGAACAAGAACAGCGTGCCGAACGACCCGCGTTCCCCGTTCGTCACCTCCGGCCTGCGTATCGGTACCCCGGCTGTCACCACTCGTGGCTTCAAGGAAGCCGAGTGCCGCGAGCTGGCTGGCTGGATCTGCGACATCCTGACCAACATGGGCGACGAGTCCGTGGTGGACGGCGTGCGCGAGAAGGTCAAGGCGATCTGCGCCAAGTTCCCGGTCTACGGCGCCTAAGCCCAGCCCGCGAACTGCAAAACGAAAAAGCCCGGCAGATGCCGGGCTTTTTCATGTCTGTCGTCCACAGAGTCCAGACCTGTGGGGCACGTATTGCGCCAGCGTTATCCTCCGCTGGGGCATCGGCGGATAACCTGTCCCAGGTTATTCGCCCTACGCAGTGCCACCTTCTTCAAACCCCTATAAAGAAGCTACGGCTGCCCACCGGACTTCTGCTCCGGCTGCACCGGCACGTCACGCAGCTCATTGAGCCGACGCACCAGCGTCTGGGCTTCCTCCGGGCTGGCGAACCCCTTGAGCAGCACCTGCCCATCGGTCACCACCCGCGTCACCCTGGGCAGCAGGCGCAGCTGTCCGTCGATGACCACCGCCAGGGCCTTGCCCTGCTCTTCCTGGGTCAGTTTCGCCAGGCGCTGGCTGGCTTCGGGCGTGAACAGCACGCGCACGGCCGGTGTGCCGTCGGCCACGCTGGCCAGTTCAGCCCGCTGCACGTCGCGCTGGGTCAGGGCGGGGTGAGTGGTCACCAGCACGGCCTTGCCCTGTGGGTCGGCCAGGGTGCGGGTGCTGGCCGTGGGCTTCTCGGCCACGGCATGGACATCGAACGTGTGCTGCGGGGCCGACGGCGGCGCACCGGCACACGCACCCAGCAAAGCGGCGCCCAACAATGAGGCAAGGAGGATCGGAATAGAGCGTTTCATCGACTGCGAATCGGACAGGATGGCCCGGTCGGGCCAGGGTTATAGCCAAGGTCATGAACAGTCAGACCACCATCAGCGCACAAGTTGCACTCCCTTGGTCGGCGCTCGCGTCTAAGCTTGCAGACGAACGGATGCTGGCGGTCCGGTCAGAAATTCTCCGGCGCAGGACGAGCTGGTATCATGCGCGCCTTTTGCCGGTCACAAGAAAAGGCGCACGGCCCACCTGGGCATGCACCTTGCTTTTCCCGGCCAGAACGATAACGGCGCGAGAGCGTCACGGGGAGCCAAACATGCTGGAAAAGCTGTTCCAACTCAAGGCGCACAACACCACTGTGCGCACCGAGATCCTGGCGGGTATCACTACCTTCCTGACCATGGCCTACATCCTTTTCGTCAACCCGAGCATTCTCGGCGAGACGGGCATGGATAAGGGCGCGATCTTCGTGGCGACCTGCCTGGCCGCGGCCATCGGCTCGGCGGTGATGGGCCTGATCGCCAACTACCCGATCGCCCTGGCTCCCGGCATGGGCCTGAACGCCTTCTTCACCTACACCGTGGTCCTGCACATGGGCCACACCTGGCAGGTGGCCCTCGGCGCGGTGTTCCTCTCCGCGTGCATGTTCTTCATCATTTCGATCTTCCGCATCCGCGAATGGATCATCAACAGCATTCCCCTGGCACTACGCTCGGCCATCGCCGCCGGCATCGGCCTGTTCCTTGCGCTGATCGCGCTGAAGGAGTCGGGCATCGTCGTCGCCAACCAGGCCACCCTGGTGGGCATGGGTGACCTGGCCAAGCCGGCACCGCTGCTGGCGATCCTCGGTTTCATCCTGATCGTCGCCCTGGAAGCCCGTCGCGTGACCGGCGCGGTGATGATCGGCATCCTGGTGGTGACCTTCATCTCCATCGCCATCGGCGTCTCCCAGTTCGGTGGCGTGGTGTCGATGCCGCCGTCGCTGGCGCCGACCTTCCTGCAGCTGGATATCAAGGGCGCGCTGGATATCGGCCTGTTCAGCGTGATCTTCGCCTTCCTCTTCGTCGATCTGTTCGACAACTCCGGCACCCTGATCGGCGTGGCCAAGCGCGCCGGCCTGATGGGCAAGGACGGGCACATGCCGAAGATGGGACGCGCCCTGATCGCCGACAGCTCCGCTGCCATGGTCGGCTCGCTGCTGGGCACCTCCACCACCACCAGCTACATCGAGTCGGCGGCGGGCGTTTCCGCTGGCGGCCGCACCGGCCTGACCGCCATCGTGGTCGCCGTGCTGTTCCTGCTGGCACTGTTCTTCGCCCCGCTGGCGGGCAACGTGCCGGCCTTCGCCACCGCCCCGGCGCTGTTCTTCGTCGCCGTGCTGATGGCTTCGGGCCTGGCCGAAATCGACTGGGACGACCTGACCGTCGCCGCCCCGGTGGTAGTGACCGCACTGGCCATGCCGCTGACCTTCTCCATCGCCAACGGCATCGCCTTCGGCTTCATCACCTGGACCGCCTGCAAGCTGCTGTCCGGCCGCTTCCGCGAGCTGAACCCGGCGCTGGTCATCCTGTCGATTCTTTTCGTGATCAAGCTGGGCTGGTTCAACGCTTGAGTGAAGGGGGCTGCTGCGCGTCGGCCATACTGCGTTGCCAGGTCAATCCGGAATGCTCATTTACAGTCGTAAACTCCGCTTCCGAATCGACCTGGCGCCTTGTCTGACCTAGCTCGCGAGCCCCGATGCTTCCGAGTTGTCATTAGATGAAAAGCGGCCCGGCAACTCCGGGCCCTTTGAAGAGTTTTCCCTATGAGCAGTCCGCGTTTCGATCCCTCCCACTACGACAGCCAACTGGCCGACAAGGCCGCGCGCCTGCGCGAGCTGCTGGCGCCCTTCGCCGCGCCAGAGCCGGAGGTGTTCGATTCGCCCCGCGAGCATTACCGCCTGCGCGCCGAATTCCGCCTGTGGCGCGAGGGCGAAGCCCGCCACTATGCAATGTTCGAGCAGGGCGACAAGCACACGCCGATCCTCATCGAGGAATTCCCCATCGCCAGCCAGCGCATCAACGAACTGATGCCGCGCCTGAAGGCCGCCTGGGCCGAGCCGACGCTCGGCCACAAGCTGTTCCAGGTGGAGTTCCTCACCACGCTGGCGGGCGACGCCATGATCACCCTGTGCTACCACCGCCCGGTGGACGCCGCCTGGCAGGCCGCCGCCGAGAAACTGGCCGCCGAACTGGGCGTGAGCATCGTCGGCCGCTCCCGTGGCAAGCGCCTGGTCGTCGGCCGTGACTACGTCAGCGAAGAACTGACCGTCGCCGGCCGTACTTTCCGCTACCGCCAGCCGGAGGGCGCCTTTACCCAGCCCAACGGCGAGGTCTGCCAGAAGATGCTCAACTGGGCGTACGAAGCCCTGGGCCAACGCCAGGACGACCTGCTGGAGCTCTACTGCGGCAACGGCAACTTCACCCTGCCGCTGGCCACCCGCGTGCGCAAGGTACTGGCCACCGAGATCAGCAAGACCTCGGTAAACGCCGCGCTGGCGAACCTCGCCGACAACGCCGTGGACAACGTCACCCTGGTGCGTCTCTCTGCCGAGGAGCTGACCCAGGCGCTGAATGACGTGCGCCCGTTCCGCCGCCTGGCCGATGTCGACCTGAAGTCCTACGCGTTCGGCAGCGTGTTCGTCGACCCGCCGCGCGCCGGCATGGACCCGGACACCTGCGAGCTGACCCGGCGCTTCGACAACATCCTGTACATCTCCTGCAACCCGGAGACCCTGGCGCAGAACATCGCCCAGTTGCACGACACCCATCAGGTGAGCCGCTGCGCACTGTTCGACCAGTTCCCCTACACGCACCACATGGAAGCCGGCGTCCTGCTGACCCGGCGCTGAAGCCTGCTCACCCGCCGCCCAACCAAGGGTTGGGCGGCGGGCCAGCGCCAGGCGGCTACGCTTGCGGGACAATGACAAGAGGCACGTCCATGTCCCGCCTGATCCTTCCCCTGCTCTGCCTGCTGCTGGCCGCCTGCGCCGGCACCGACCCCGCCAGCATCAGCGTCTCCCCTGCCGCCAACGGTAGGCAAAGCACCTTCTTCATCCAGGCCGTGCGCGCACAGGGCCACCGCGAGGACCTGGAAGATCGCTTCGATCTCGCCGTGCGCCGCGCGCTGGAAGCCAAGGGCTACCGCTATCAGGACAATTCAGGGGAGCTGCGGGTGATCTACGCCGTCGGCCTGGACAGCCAGACCGGCATCGTCCAGCGTCCGGTGGTGACCGGTGCGGGGGTGATGACCCAGACGCAGATCACTGACCAGGAACAGGCGCGCCTGGCGCTGCAGATTCTCGACGAGGCGAGCGGACAGGTGCTCTATCAGGCGCAGGTGGCGCGCCAGCTGCACGATCCGAAGATCACCCAGCAGGCCGTGGACGAAGGCATCGCCCGTCTGCTCAGGGACTTCCCCGCGCACGCGGGGAACTGAGGATCAGCTGTAGTTCGACGGCGACTTGCGCACGAACTTGATGCTGTACTTGAAGTCGGCCTTGCGCGTGACGCTGATGGCGCGGCGGGTGACGGTGTCGATGGTGATGTTCCAGTTGCCGGTGCTGGGCACCTTGATCTTGGCCGGGAACCGGTCGAACGCGCCACCGTGGTAGACGTGGCGCCCGCCATTCTTGAAGCTGCGGAAGGCGGCATCGGTCATCAGGCGGATGTTGCAGGTCATGGAGCACTCGATGACGACCAGGTCGCCTTCGTTCAGGTGCTCACGTTGATGTACGAACTTCATGCTGGCTCCGCCTTGCTTCTACCGCGAAATCAATACGATAGCACGGAGCGGGGGTACCCGGCAGCGCTGCCGCCGGCAGGCCGCGCCGCCTATCCGAAGCTCACAGCCCTTCGAAGTCCGCCTTGCGCTCCTCCGGCTCTTCCGGTTCGCGCACCACCACGGCGCGATGGCGCGACTGCCGCTCCAGCCAGTAGAGGGCGAAGATCGCCAGTGCCGAGATCACCCCGCGGTAGACCACGCCGGCCAGTTGCGCGTCCCACTCCATGCCGCCTTCGGTCCAGGCGATCAGCAGGCGCGACAGTGTCAGGGTCAGTTGCACCAGGATCACCAGGATCAGCGCCGGCCGCACCAGCAGGCGACGACGCAGGGCAAAGACGAGGAACAGCGCGAGAGCGAACTGGTGGCCGCCATAGAAGACGCGGGCGTCGCTTACCGACGACGGCTCCATCAGCAGCATGCCGCTGAGGTTGGCCATCTCGTAGGGGCGAATCCAGTAGAGCAGTCCCAGGCCACCCCAGACCAGAGCCTGGACCAGCAGGACGAGACGGGCGAAGAGCATCCGATTTCTCCTTGGCCTTGCAGCCATTGCCGAGCGTCCTGACCTGCGACCGGGAGTCGCGGACGCACCACCGATCAGCTAAAGACCCCGCACGGCGCGGCAAGTTCGGGCCGGCGCGTCATATGGGGAAACAAACACCCGGTGGGGGCCGAAGACGCTCGGGAGTATGCTCGGTCGCGTTCGTATTTCGAGGTTCCAACCATGCGCACCCTGCTTCTGCTCACCGCCCTTGTCGCCGGCGCCGCCCAGGCCGCCGAGCCGCTGACCATCGACGTGCACCGCGATGCCAACTGCAGCTGCTGCAAGGACTGGATCAAGCACCTGGAAAGCAACGGCTTCACCGTCAACGACCATGTCGAGGCGGACATGAGTGCAGTGAAGACCAAACTCGGCGTGCCTTACAGCATGGGCTCATGCCACACCGGCGTGATCGACGGCAAGTTTGTCGAGGGCCACGTACCGGCGGCCGACGTGCTCAAGCTGCGCGAACGGGCCGATCTGGTCGGCGCCGCCGTGCCGGGCATGCCGATGGGCTCGCCGGGCATGGAGATGGGCGACCGGCATGACGCCTACCAGGTGGTCGGACTGAACAAGGCCGGCCAGCGCGAGGTGCTGGCGGACTATCCCGCTCACTGACCTGACACCCAGGTACTCCCTCCCCCCTGAACGCTAGTGGAGATGGGATGGGGCTTCCGACGCGCGGGGCACTCTCCAGGTTCCCGCGCGACATGGCTCCACGAGCAGGATGGGGTGAGGGACTCCACAACGAAAAAGGCGGCCATCTGGCCGCCTTTCTCGTTATCCGGATCCCGTCACTCGCCCTTGGCCGGCAACAGGCCGTCGGCGCGGAACATCGCCTTGATCCCGCGCACGGCCTGACGCAGGCGGTCGCGGTTCTCGATCAGGGCGAAGCGCACGTGGTCGTCGCCGTAGTCGCCGAAGCCGATACCCGGCGACACCGAGACCTTGGCGTCCTTGAGCAGCTTCTTGGCGAACTCCAGCGAACCCAGATGCGCATAGGCCGGCGGGATCTTCGCCCAGATGTACATGGAGGCCTTGGGGTTCTCCACCATCCAGCCAGCTTCGTGGAGGCCCTTCACCAGCACGTCGCGGCGCTTCTGGTACTGATCGGCGATGTCGCGCACGCACTGCTGGTCGCCTTCCAGCGCAGCGATGGCCGCCACCTGCAGCGGGGTGAAGGTGCCGTAGTCGTGGTAGCTCTTGATCCGCGCCAGGGCCGAGACCAGCTCCGGGTTGCCGACCATGAAGCCGATGCGCCAGCCGGCCATGTTGTAGCTCTTGGACAGGGTGAAGAACTCCACCGCGATGTCCTTGGCGCCCGGCACCTGCATGATCGACGGAGCTTTCCAGCCATCGAAGGTGATGTCCGCGTAGGCCAGGTCGTGCACCACCAGCACGTCATAGCGCTTGGCGAGATCGACCACGCGCTCGAAGAAGTCCAGCTCCACGCACTGCGCGGTAGGGTTGGAGGGGAAGCCGAGGATCATCATCTTCGGCTTGGGGATCGATTCGCGGATCGCCCGCTCCAGTTCGTTGAAGAAGTCGATCCCCGGCACCAGCGGCACCGAGCGCACCTGGGCGCCGGCGATCACCGCGCCATAGATGTGGATCGGGTAGCTGGGGTTGGGCACCAGGATGGTGTCGCCGTGGTCCAGGGTGGCCAGCATCAGGTGCGCCAGGCCTTCCTTGGAACCGATGGTGACGATGGCCTCGGATTCCGGGTCGATCTCGACCTCGTAGCGGTCGCGGTACCAGTGCGAGATGGCGCGGCGCAGGCGCGGGATACCACGGGACGTGGAGTAGCCGTGGGTGTCTTCGCGCTGGGCGACCTGACAGAGCTTCTCCACGATGTGCGGCGGCGTGGCCCCGTCCGGGTTGCCCATGGACAGGTCGATGATGTCCTCGCCACGGCGGCGGGCGGCCATCTTCAGCTCAGCGGTAATGTTGAAAACGTAGGGGGGCAGGCGATCGATGCGCGCAAAGCGACGAGCTGAACGGGGTTCAGTCATGGTGTCCTCTGATGAACGTAGGCGCCCGGAACCGTCCGAGCGACGCCGGCCACTGCGGTGGCCTGGAAACCGCGGTGCTGTGACCGACGCTTTCTTGTCGGCGAACATATAGCTCGCTAGGCTGGCTGTCGAGTTTTTCTTTGCGCCGCTCAAGGGCGGCATCTGGAGGCCCATGTCCGCGCAACAGTACTGGCAGCTCGACGTCTTCGCCGACCAACCGCTCACCGGCAATGGCCTGGCGGTATTCCCCGATGCCCGTGGCATCCCCGACCAGACCCTGCTGGCGCTGACCCAGGAGCTGCGCCAGTTCGAGTCGATCTTCCTGTTCCCGTCCGCCTCACTGGACACTTACTCGGCGCGCATCTTCACCGTCGACGAGGAGCTGCCCTTCGCCGGTCACCCGGTGCTGGGCGCGGCAGCACTGCTGCACCACCTGCACCAGCGCGGCGAGGAAGAACACTGGACGCTGGAGCTGCCGGCCAAGGCCGTGAAGGTCACCACGCGCCGCCGCGCCACCGGCTTCCACGCCGAGATGAACCAGGGCGCCGCCGACTTCGGCAGCGTGCTCGACGATGACGCGCGCCGCTGGTTCGCCGAGGCCTTCTCGCTGAGCCCCAGCGATCTCGCCGACTACCCCGCCGCCGTGGTCAGCACCGGCCTGCCCTACCTGCTGCTGCCGGTACGCAGCGAGGCCCTGGGCCGCGTGCGCCAGCGCACGGATCTGGCAGCCGAGCTGGCCAAACTCAACGCTGCCTTCGTTTTCGTGCTGGATGTGGATAATCGCGAGGGGCGTACCTGGGACGGCGCCGGGATCATCGAGGACATCGCCACCGGCAGCGCCGCCGGCCCCGTTGCCGCCTACCTGGTGGAACTGGGCAAGGCCCGCCGGGGCGAGCTGTTCCAGCTGGCCCAGGGCCGCTTCGTCGGCCGCCCCAGTCGGCTTGACGTGCAGGTCGGCCAGGACGATGAGGTCCGCGTCGGCGGCGACGTGCAACTGCTCGCCCGCGCCGAGCTGCTGCAGCGTTTCGCCTGACGACCGGGCTGGCGGCCAGCCCCACCCGCGACAACACTGAACCCACCTGTTCGATGGAGATGCCGCCATGCAATGGCGCAAAGGACGACGCAGCGACAACGTAGTGGATGCCCGCGATGACAGCGGCGGTGGTGGCATGGGCGGTGGCGGAGGCATGCGCATCGGCGGCCGCGGCCTGAGCCTGGGCGGCGTGGCCATCGTGGTGGTGATCGGCCTGCTCTCCGGGCAAGACCCGATGACCATCCTCGGCTCGCTGCTCGGCCAGATGGACGTCTCCCAGCAACAGGCGCCGGCGCGGCCGACGCAAGGCAAGCCGGCCACCGGCAACGATCCGCAGGTGGATTTCGTCCGCTCGATTCTCGGCGATACCGAGGACACCTGGGGTGAGATCTTCGCCCGCAGCAACCAGCAGTACGAGCAGCCCAAGCTGATCCTGTTCAACGGCGGGGTGAACTCGGCGTGCGGCTTCGCCTCCTCGGCGGTCGGACCGTTCTACTGTCCGGGCGACCACCGCGTGTACCTCGACCTCGGTTTCTTCCGCGAGATGGAACAGAAGTTCTCCGCTGCCGGCGACTTCGCCCAGGCCTACGTGATCGCCCATGAGGTCGGCCATCACGTGCAGAACCTGCTGGGCATCTCCGCGAAGATCAACGCCGCCCGCCAGCGCGGCGCGCGCATGGAAGGCGCCAACGGGCTTTCGGTACGCCAGGAACTGCAGGCTGACTGCTTTGCCGGTGTCTGGGCCAATCACGCCCAGCAGCGCCTGAACTGGCTGGAGCCGGGCGACGTGGAAGAGGCTCTGAACGCCGCCAACGCCATCGGCGACGACCACCTGCAGCGCCAGGCGCGCGGCACGGTGATGCCCGATTCCTTCACCCACGGCTCGTCCGCGCAGCGCGTGCGCTGGTTCAAGATCGGCTTCGAGAGCGGTGCGCCGGGCAAGTGCGATACCTTCAAGGCGCAGACGCTATAACGCCGTTATCGGGCTCGCCCGTTGCACAGTCCTACAGATAACGGCTGAGCAGGTCGAGGAAGTACAGCGGGTCCAGCGGCTTGACCATGAAATCCAGCACGTTGAGCCGCATCGCCTCGATCACGTCGCGGGCGTCAGCCTGGCCAGACAGGACGATGATCGGCAGGAAGGTGCCGACCTCGTTCAGTTCGCGGATCAGGTCCAACCCCGCGCCCTCATGCTCCATGCGCAGGTCGGTGACCAGCAGGTCGATGTCCGACTCGTCGCGACGGATGCGCCGCAGCGCTTCAGCGGCGCTGCCGGCAGTCAGGCAGCGCAGGTTCGCCCCCTCGATCAGCTCGCGCATCTCGGCCAGTACTTCGAGGTCGTCATCGACCACCAGCACCAGCGGCTTGCGCGGCGTCCGCGCGGTAACTTCGCGCAGCGCTTCGAGCTCCTCCTCGTCGAGGACCACAGGATTGACCATGAACGCCACACCGCAAGTAGAGGCTCGTTGATATCAGTCTAGATGGCAACTGGCCTTTATTCCTGCCGTCCCGCGGTCAACCTGCAGATAAAAAAGGGCCGCAACGAGTGCGGCCCTGGAAATACGCCGGCAGTACCGGCGTCGTGGGATATCAGCCTGCCTTTGCCAGGCCGGCCTGACCGAGGCGCTCGACGATCTCGCCGAGGATCGCCGGGTCGTCGATGGTGGAAGGCGGCGCATAGCTCTCGCCGTCGGCGACCTTGCGCAGCACCGCGCGCAGGATCTTGCCCGAGCGGGTCTTGGGCAGGCGCTTGACCACCACCGCGCGCTGGAAGCAGGCCAGCGCGCCGATGCGCTCGCGCACCAGCGCCACCAGCTCGCGCTGCAGGTTGGCCTCGGTCGCCTGCGCGCCGTCCTTGAGCACCACCAGCCCCAGCGGCACATGCCCCTTGAGGTCGTCCTGCACGGCGATCACCGCGCACTCGGCAACGGCCTCGTGCAGCGCCAGCAGCTCCTCCATCTCGCCGGTGGAAAGACGGTGGCCGGAGACGTTAATCACGTCGTCAGTGCGGCCCATGATGTAGACGAAGCCCTCCTCGTCCACATAGCCGCCGTCGCCGGTGTGGTAGTAGCCGGGGTAGGTCTTCAGGTACGCATGCAGGTAGCGCGGGTGATCGTTCCACAGCGTCTGCGCGCAGCCGGGCGGCAACGGCAGGGCGATGACGATGGAGCCCTGCTCGTTCGGCCCGAGCAAGCGGCCCTCGTCGTCCACCACCTGGACGTGGTATCCGGGCACTGCGCGGTTGGTGGAGCCGGCGCGCAGGTCGTGGTCGCCCAGGCCGGTGCAGGGCGCGGTCACCGGCCAGCCGGTCTCGGTCTGCCACCAGTGGTCGTGCACCGGCTTGCCGGTGAGTTCCTCCAGCCAGTGCTGAGTGCTGCTGTCGAGCTTCTCGCCAGCGAGGAACAGGTGGCGCAGCGAGCTCAGGTCGTAGCGTTTGAGCAGATCGCCCTGGGGGTCTTCCTTGCGGATCGCGCGGATTGCCGTGGGCGCACAGAACAGGCTGTTGACCTTGTGCTCCTCGATCACCCGCCAGTAGCTGCCGGCGTCGGGCGTGCGCACCGGCTTGCCTTCGTAGAACACCGTGGTGCAGCCATTCATCAGCGGTCCGTAGACGATCAGCGAATGGCCGACCACCCAGCCGACATCGGAAACGCCCCACCAGACATCCCCCGGCTGCAGGCCGAAGATGGCCGGCAGTGCATAGCTCAGCGCTACCGCGTGGCCGCCATTGTCGCGCACGATGCCCTTGGGTTTCCCGGTGGTGCCGGAGGTGTACATGATGTACAGCGGGTCGCCACTGGCGACTTCCACCGGGTCGGCCGGTTGCGCGTGGGCCAGGGTTTCGCGCCAGTCGAGATCGCGACCGGCTTGCAACTCGGCCATCGCCTGCGGACGTTGTAGCACCAGCACATGGGCCGGCTGGTGGCTGGCCAGTTCCAGGGCCTTGTCCACCAGCGGCTTGTATTCGATCACCCGTTCGAACTCCAGGCCGCAGGAGGCGGTGAGCACCAGCTTGGGTCTGGCGTCGTCAATGCGCAGCGCCAGTTCGTGGGGCGCAAAACCACCGAAAACCACCGAGTGCACCGCGCCGAGCCGGGCACAGGCGAGCATGGCCATGGCAGCCTGGGGCACCATCGGCATGTAGATGATCACCCCGTCGCCCTTCTCTACCCCCAGCGCGCGCAGGGCGCCAGCCAGGCGCGCGACTTCATCGCGCAGCTCCAGGTAGCTGAAGCGCTGCTGGGTATTGGTCACGGGGGAGTCGTAGATCAGCGCGGCCTGGTTGCCGCGGCCGAGTTCGATCTGCCGGTCGAGGGCGAGGTAGCAGGTGTTCAGGCGGCCATCGGCGAACCAGCGGTGGCTGCCGTCGGGCAGGGCCTGCAGGGTGTCCTGCGGCGCGCGGTACCAGGCAACGCGGCCGGCCTGTTCGGCCCAGAAGGCGGAAGGCTCCGCGATGGAGCGGTCATGGGACTGCCGGTAACTCATCGTCACTGCCTCTTATTGTTGTTATCGAGGTCGAACAACGAGTATGGACGGGGATCGCCACCCCACCATCAACCTTTGGTCGTAGTCCTTCCGCCCGCCCCGCAAGCGGGTCTGGCAGTAATGCTTTGCAGGATTTTTCAGCGAGGCGGCACAACGGCGGACGGAGCGCTCTGGCACGGTAGCTGGAGAGTTTTCCGGCAGCGCCGCCACCGCATGTCGGCGACCACAGGTCGCACCTACTACCGCCATGTGACAGGACTACACTGAGAGTCCCTTTTCACCTGACAGCACAGGGGTGAGCACCGTGAACATCCTCGTCCGTCCGTCCCGCTTGCGCAAAGACCAGCCGTGGGAAGTCTGCCTCGACCAGCAGGCCGTGGGCTTCCGCAGCGAGCTCGAGGCGCGCAGTTTCGTCGCTACCCTCGAAGCCCGCCTGAAGGCCCCGCACCGGCTACCCGAGCTGGTGCAACGCGCCGCCAGCTGATCAGGCCGCGCGTTCGCTGATCTGCCCGCTCAGCCAGCCGAGCACCGCAGCTACCAGGCCGCAGACGGTGATGACCACCGCCATCGGCAGTGCCGAGCCGTCGTGCAAAGCACCGACCAGCGCCGAAGCGCAGGCCGCGACGGTGAACTGCAGGCTGCCCATCAGCGCCGACGCGCTGCCTGCGTGCCGGCCCTGGCTGGCCATGGCGCAGGCCGAGGAGTTGGGCAGCAGGAAGCCCAGGCTGGCGATGGCGCCGAACAACGGTACCAGCAGCGGCCACAGGTGCTCGGGCTTGGCCAGGGTGATCGCCAGCAGCGCCACGCCGCAGCCGAAGTACACCCACACCGCCCGGCGCAGCCAGAACCCCGGCCCGCGATAACGCAGCAGCCGCGCGTTGACCTGCGCCATCAGGATGAAGCCCGCCGCGTTGCTGCCGAAGATCCAGCCGTAATGCTCGGCCGGCACGCCGTAGAGCTCGATGAAGACAAAGGGCGAGCCGGCGATGTAGGAGAACATCCCGGCGATGGCGACCCCACCGGTGAGTGCGTAGGTGATGAAGGAGCGGTCGCGGAACAGCGCGCGGTACTGCTTCAGTGCTCCGCGCAACGGCGGTCGAGGCCCGCTCGGGATGGTCTCGGGCAGCCACAGGGCGATGGCGCCGCCGGCCAGGGCGCTGAACAGCGTCAGGCAATAGAAGATCGACTGCCAGCCGGACAGGCTCAGCAGCAACCCGCCACCCAGCGGCGCGAGGATCGGCGCCAGGCCCATCACCAGCATCAGCTGCGAGAAGGCCTTGGCGGCGGCGATCGGGTCGCACAGGTCACGCACCACAGCCCGCGAGATCACCATCCCCGCGCAGCCACCCAGGGCCTGGACGAAGCGCGCGCCGATCAGCCATTCCAGGTTCGGCGCGAAGGCGCAGGCGAGCGACGCCAGGGTGAAGATGCTCACCCCCAGCAGCAAGGGGATACGCCGGCCGATGCGGTCGGCCAGCGGGCCGTAGAGCAGCTGGCCGATGGCGAGGCCGGCGAAGTAGGCCGACAGGCTCAGCTGGATGTGCTCGACGTCGGTACCGAAGGCCTGCGCCAGCGCCGGGAAGCTGGGCAGGTAGAAGTCGATGGCCATGGGCCCGAAGGCGCTGAGGGCGCCGAGGATCAGCAGGATGCGGAGGTTCATGGATCACCTGGTCACACGCGTCCACCGAAGGGCGGCAGAGGCCGCAGGCAGGCAGGTGTGGCTAACGGATTGGCGCGCAGGGAAGGCGCGGCGAAGCCTTGCATTGTGGCGAGCGCCGGAAAATTAGCAAGCTCCCTAAGCAACTCCCCAGGCAACTCCCGAAACAATGGGAGAAGCGGGTCCGGCCACACCGGCCGGGCCCGCTTTCGCATCAGGCTTCGTGCGCGCCCTCTGGCTCGGGCTTGGCCTTTGCCTTGGCCTTGCGGCCGCCGACCTTGTCCGCAGCCGACTCCACCAGCATGTAGAACATCGGGATGAGGAAGGTCGCCAGCAGGGTCGCGGCGAGCATCCCGCCGATCACCCCGGTGCCGATGGAATGGCGGCTCGCGGAGCCGGCGCCGGTGCTGATGGCCAGCGGCACGCAACCCAGGATGAAGGCCAGCGAGGTCATCACGATGGGGCGGAAGCGCAGCTTGGCCGCCTCCAGCGCCGCCTCGACCGGGCCCATGCCCTGCTCCTCGCGGCACAGCACGGCGAACTCGATGATCAGGATGGCGTTTTTCGCCGCCAGGCCGATCAGGGTTACCAGGCCGACCTGGAAGTACACGTCGTTATCCAGCCCACGCAGCCAGATCGCCAGGATCGCACCGAACACCGCGAAGGGCACCGCAGTGACCACCGCCAGCGGCAGGGTCCAGCGTTCGTACTGGGCGGCGAGGATGAGGAACACCAGGATCAGGCCGAAGATGAACGCGGTGCTGCCCGAACCCTGGGTCGCCAGCTCCTGGTAGGCCGAGCCGATCCAGGCCAGCGAGTAGTCCTCGCCCAGCACCTGGTCAGCCACTTCCTGCATGGCCGCCAGCGCCTGGCCGGAGCTGTAGCCGGGCGCCGGGCCGCCGAGCAGCTTGGCCGCCGGGAACACGTTGAAGCGCGCGTAGGAGTCCGGGCCGAGGATGCGCTTGACCGAGACCAGCGTGGTCAGCGGCACCAGATCGCCGGTGGACGAGCGGACGAAGACCTGGCTGAGGTCGTCCGGCTTGCGGCGGAACTCCGGCTCCGATTCCAGGGAGACCTGCCAGGTCCGCCCGTAGAGGGTGAAGTCGTTGACGTAGTAGCTGCCGAAGGTGGACTGCATGGCCGTGAACACGTCATCGATGGCCACGCCCAGTGAACGCGCCTTGGTGCGGTCCAGGTCGACGTAGTACTGCGGCACGTTGGCGTTGAAGGTAGTGTTCAGCCCCGCCAGTTCAGGGCGCTTGCTGGCCGCTGCAAGGAACTTGGTGGTGATCTCCTCGAGCTGCTCGGAGGTGCCGCCGCTGCGGTCCTGGATGTAGGCCTCGAAGCCGCCGGTGGTACTCATGCCGGTGATCGGCGGCGGGTTGAAGGACATCACCACGCCGTCTTCCTGGCCCGCCCCCATCTTCATGAACTCGCGGGTCAGGTTGCGGGCGTCCAGCTCAGGCGTGTTGCGCTCCTTCCAGTCCTTGAGGGTGACGAACGAGACCCCGGCGTTGCTGCGGGTGCCGAAGGTGAGGATGTCGAAACCGGCGAAGGTCACCACGTCGGCCACGGCCGGATGCTTCATCAGCTCCTGGGTCACGTCGCCGGTGAGCTTCTCGGTACGGCTCAGCGAAGCCGCCGGCGGCAGGAAGTAGGCGTTGAGCACGTAGCCCTGGTCTTCGTCGGGCACCAGCGAGCCAGGCACCCGGCCGAACAGGATGACCAGCAGCGCGATCATGCCGCCGAACAGTACCAGGCCGAGGGCCGCCCGCTTGAGGAAGAACTGCACCCCGGCGCCGTAGCCATTGGTGATGCGTTCGAAGGCGTTGTTGAACCAGCGGAACGGCGCAGCCGGCTCCTTGTGCTCGGGCTTGAGGATCAGCGCGCAGAGCGCAGGAGAGAGCGTCAGCGCGACGATGCCGGAGATCACCACCGACACAGCGATAGTGATCGCGAACTGCTTGTACATCTGTCCAGCCAGACCGCCGAGGAAACCGACCGGGATGAATACCGCACAAAGCACCAGCACGATGGCGATGATCGGCCCGGTCACTTCCTCCATGGCCTTGATCGCCGCCTCTTTCGGGCTGAGCTTCTCGGTGCGCATTACCCGCTCGACGTTCTCCAGTACCACGATGGCGTCGTCCACCACGATGCCGATCGCCAGCACCATGCCGAACAGCGACAACAGGTTGATGGAGAAGCCCATCAGGTACATGCCGGCGAAGGTGCCGACCAGCGACACCGGGATCGCCAGCACCGGGATCAGCGTGGCGCGGATGTTCTGCAGGAAGATGAACACCACCACCATCACCAGGATCAGCGCCTCGATGAAGGTATGGATCACCTCCTCGATGGACACCTTCACGAAGGTAGTGGTGTCGTAGGGAATCTTGAAGGCGATGCCCTGCGGGAAACGCTTGGCCAGCGCTTCCATGTGGGTACGCACGGCCTCGGCGGTGTCCAGGGCGTTGGCACCCGGTTGCAGGTAGATACCGAAGGCAGCGTTCTGCTGGCCGTTGAGCGAGGTAACCAGGGAGTAGTCCTGCGCGCCCAGTTCGACCCGCGCCACGTCCTTGAGCAGCAGGCTGGCGCCAGTGGAATCACTGCGCAGGATGACGTTCTCGAACTCCTTCGGATCGGTGAAGCGCCCCTGCGCGGTGGCCATGTAGGTGAAGTCCTGCGGCTCCTTCATCGGCTGCTGGCCGAAGCTGCCGGCGGCGAACTGCGAGTTCTGCTCGCGCACCGCGTTCACCACGTCGGTGGGCGTAAGGTTGTACTGCGCCAGCTTGTCCGGCCGCAGCCAGATGCGCATGGAGTAGTCCTTGGAACCGAACTGGCTGACGTCGCCGACACCGGGAATCCGCTTGAGGTCGTCGATCACGTTGATCAGCGCGTAGTTGCTGATGAAGATCGGGTCGCGGGAGTTGTCCGGTGAGAACAGCGTCACCACCTGCAGGATGTCGGAAGATTTCTTCTCCACCTTCACGCCCTGCCGGCGCACTTCCTCGGGCAGCTTGGCAAGCGCCGCCTGCACCTTGTTGTTGACGTCGATGGTGGCCTGGTCGGGGTCGGTGCCGACCTCGAAGTACACGGTCAGGCTCATGGCGCCGCTGGCGTCGGAGTTGGACAGCTGGTAGATCATGCCCTCCACGCCGTTGATTTCCTGCTCCAGCGGAGCGGCCACGGTTTCGGCGATGACCTGGGAGCTGGCGCCCGGGTAGGAGGCCGTCACGGACACTTCCGGCGGCACGATTTCCGGGTACTGGGCGATGGGCAGCGCGCGCATGGCCACCAGGCCCGCGAGCAGGATCACGATGGAAATCACCATCGCGAACACCGGACGTTCGATGAAGAAGCGCGAAATCACGATGGGCGCTCCTTAGGACTGGGACGAAGCGGTATTGGCTGCAGATTCCTGCGCGCCACCTTCCACGGCCTTGACCGGCTGGTCGGGGCGGACCTTGAGCAGCCCGTCGACTATCACCCGATCACCATCATCCACACCGGCATCGATGATCCAGCGGCCATCCACGGTCTTGGTCGTGGTCACCTGGCGCACGCGGGCGAAACCGTCCTTGTCCACCACGTAGACGAAGGTGCCGCGCGGCCCCTGGGCCAGCGCACGCTCGGGCAGGGTCACGGCGTTGCTCTGGGTGATGCCGGTGATCAGGATGCGCACGAACTGGCCGGGGATCAGCAGGTTGTGCGGGTTGGGCACCACGGCGCGGGCGTTCACCGTGCCGGTGCCGGTATTGACGAAACTGTCGGTGAAGTCGACGACGCCTTCGATGGGGTACTTGCTGCCGTCGCCGAAGCGCAGCTCGGCGGTCAGCTTGCCGTCCTTGGGCAGGAGGTAGCGGCCGCTCTTCACGCCATCGTTCATCTGCGTCGCCTGGGTGTCGGGGTAGGCGAAGTTGACGTACACCGGGTCGAGCTGGGTGAGCTTGGTCAGCAGGCTGGAATTCGGGTCGCTGGCCACCACCAGGCTGCCTTCGGAGCGCACTTCCTTGCTCGCCATGCCGGAAATCGGCGCGGTGACCGTGGTGTAGTTGAGGTCGATCTGCTTGGCCTGGACGTTGGCGCGGGCGGCCTCGACGTCGGCCTTGGCCTGTTCGAAATCGGAGGTGTAGCGGTCCAGCTCGCTTTCGCTGGCAAAGCCCTTGGCCTGCAGTTCGCGAATCCGCTTGAGGTCACGCTCGGTCTGCCGGTAGCGCGCCTGGGTCTGTGCCAGCGACCCCTTGGCCTGGCCCAGCGCGGCCTGATAGGGGCGCGGGTCGATGCGGAACAGCACCTGGCCTTCCTTCACCGGCCGGCCTTCCTCGTAGGTGCGGCGCTGCAGGATGCCGCTGACCTGGGCGCGCACTTCCACTTCGCGGTAGCCGGCGGTCCGCGCGGCGTATTCGAAGGTCAGTGGCACCGGGGCGCTCTTGGCCACTTCGACCATCACTGCCGGGGGCGGAGGCGCTGCCGTAGCTGGTTTGTCCTCGGCCTGGGCCCAGGCAGCGAACAGGACTGGCAACCCAACGACAGCAAGCGCGACGGGCAAACGACGGGCAAACGGCATGTAACCTCTCCATGGAAATAACTGACGGCGGAACCCCAAAAGGACGACGACTGCGTGACTTTTACCTACGCCAGTGTCTGTAAAGCACTGTTAGCGCAATAAAATCAGTAAACTGCCTGTCACCCAGTGATCCTAGCCTGTATACCACCAAGCGCCATGCGAAGAACTAAAGAAGATTCGGAACGAACCCGTCAGACGATTCTCGACTCGGCTGAAGGCCTTTTCTTTGCGAAAGGCGTCTCAAATACGAGCCTGGAAGAGATCGCGCGCGCCGCTGGCGTCACCCGCGGGGCGGTGTACTGGCACTTCCAGAACAAGGCGCACCTGTTCAACGACATGCTCAACCAGGTCCGCCTGCCGCCTGAGCAGTTGGCGCAGCGGCTGTCCGGGTGCGACGGTCACGACCCGATCGAATCGCTGTTCCAGCTCAGCGTGGAAGTGGTCGAGAACCTCGCCCGCGACGAGCAGCGCCGACGCATCCTCACCATCCTCCTGCAGCGTTGCGAGTTCACCGATGAGCTGCGCGATGCCGAGGAACGCCACAACCAGTTCGTCCGGCAGTTCATCGAGCTGTGCGAGCAACTGTTCAGCCGCGAGGATTGCCGCACGCGCCTGATGCCCGGCGTGACACCCAAGATTGCCTCGCGCGCGGTGCACGCGATGATCTTCGGCCTGCTCAGCGACTGGCTGCGCGACCCGGCCCTGTTCGATCCGCTGCAGGAAACCCGCGAACTGTTCGACGCCGTGTTCCGTGGCCTGGTGCGCGACTGGCACCCGGCACAGGCGTGAGGGCCGGCAGAACGCCGGCCCGGAAGGGGTGAATCCTCAGGCCGCCTCGGCCTCGTAGCCTTCCTCGCGGATCGCCGCGAGGATCGCGGGTTCGTCCAGCCGGCTGGCAACGCGGACTTCACCGGCGCCCAGGTCGACCTGCACGTCCGCCGCGGCGTCCAGTGCCTGTACCGCCTGGGTGATGGCCCGCACGCAGTGGCCGCAGCTCATGCCTTTGACATTGAAGGTGTGCATGGAATCTCTCCTCTGATGGATTGAAGCATTAGATGCAGTCTCGACCTTGCCACCGTGGCAAGGTCAAGCCTCTCGCGTCGCACTCGTCTTGCACTTGTCCTACGTCAGGCTCTCAGCCAAGCTGCGGAAACAGCTGACTCGTCGGAGTACGCCATGCGCCGTTCCCTTTTTATCGCCGCCGGTTTCGCCGCCGTCCTGCCCTTCGCCGGACCGCCTTCGAGCGCCTGGGCCGATGGCATGCCCGAGGAACCCTCGGCGCCGCCCGTACCCACCTCCCCGGCCACGCCACCGCCAAGCACGCCCGGCTCCTGGCCGGTGCCCGACGCCCAGCCGGTGGCCTATGCCGTGCTGATCGTCAGCCGCGAACGGCTGGATACCGGCACTGCCTGCGACATCGACCTGTATGTGCAGGACGAAAAGGTCTCGCGCCTGCAGCCCGAAGGCGAAATCGCCCTCAACCTGCCCCCGGGCGAGGTCTCCCTGCGCCTGCAGACCGCCAACTCCGGCCTCTGCCGCAGCGGCATCCAGCCGCTGCGCGCACAGTCGGTACAGTTGCACGCAGGCGAAGTACGCAAGTTCCGCATCGCCAACAGCGAGAGCGGGCTGTATCTCATGCCGGTCTCCAGCGGCAGCTGATCCCGGCCTCGGCTTTGACCTGCGACAAGCTGGCAGCGAACGAGGGTTGACCTTACCCTTGTGTCAAGGTTGATGCTATCGGGGAACTTCAGGGAGAAGCCCCATGAACAGCGCCAACCCCATCGAACTCGACCTCCCCGTCTCCGGGATGACCTGCGCCAGTTGCGCAGGCCGGGTCGAGCGCGCCCTGCGCAAAGTGCCCGGCGTGCAGAACGCCAGCGTCAACCTCGCCAGCGAGCAGGCCCGTGTGCAGCTCGCCGCGCCATCCAGCGGTGAGACCCTGCCGGCGCTGGTCGCCGCTGTCGAACAGGCCGGCTACCAGGTACCGGCCCACAGCCTGGAACTGGCCATCGACGGCATGACCTGCGCCAGCTGCGTCGGCCGCGTCGAACGCGCCCTCAATAAGGTCCCCGGCGTACGCACGGCCAGCGTCAACCTGGCCAGCGAGCGCGCCCACGTCGAACTGCTCGGCGCGGTAGACGCCGCCGCGCTGATCACCGCCGTCGACAAGGCGGGCTACAAGGCCCGCCCCATCGAACCCGATCAGCCCGCCGTGGATCCGGCCGTGGCCCGTCTGGCGCGCGAGCGCTGGTGGCTGGCCGCCGCCATCCTGCTGTCCCTGCCGCTGGTGCTGCCGATGGTGGGCGACTGGTTCGGCCAGCACTGGATGCTGCCGGCCTGGGTGCAATTTCTCCTCGCCACGCCCGTGCAATTCCTTATCGGCGCACGCTTCTATGTGTCCGCCTACAAGGCAGTGCGCGCCCGCAGCGGCAACATGGACCTGCTGGTCGCCCTCGGCACCAGCGCCGGCTACGGTCTGAGCCTGTACCTCTGGTATGCCGCCGCTCCGGGGCAGATGCCGCACCTGTACTTCGAAGCCAGCGCCGTGGTCATCACCCTGATCCTGCTCGGCAAGTACCTGGAAAGCCGCGCCAAGCGCCAGACCGCCGCCGCTATCCGTGCCCTCGAGGCCCTGCGCCCGGAGCGCGCCACCCGCGTGCGGGACGGCGTCGAGGAAGACGTCGCCATCGCCGAACTGCGCCTGGGTGACGAAGTGCTGGTGCGCCCCGGCGAACGCTTCCCGGTGGACGGCGAAGTCCTCGCCGGGCAGAGCCACGCCGACGAAGCCCTGATCACCGGCGAAAGCCTGCCGGTGCCCAAGGACGTCGGCGATCCGGTCACCGGCGGTGCGATCAACGGCGAAGGCGTGCTGCGCGTGAAGACCACCGCGCTGGGCGGCGAGACCGTGCTGGCCAGAATCATCCGCCTGGTGGAAGACGCCCAGGCCGCCAAGGCGCCGATCCAGAAGCTGGTGGACAAGGTCAGCAACGTGTTCGTCCCGGTGGTGATCGGCATCGCCCTGCTCACCCTGGTCGGCTGGCTGATCGCCGGCGCCGGCTGGGAACAGGCACTGATCAACGCCGTGGCCGTGCTGGTCATCGCCTGCCCCTGCGCCCTCGGCCTCGCCACCCCGACCGCGATCATGGCCGGTACCGGCGTCGCGGCGAAATACGGCATCCTGATCAAGGACGCCGAAGCCCTGGAAGTCGCCCACGCCGTGACCGCCGTGGCCTTCGACAAGACCGGCACCCTGACCTCCGGCCAGCCGCGCATCACCAACCTTGCGGCGAACGGCGACGAGGCCGAAGCCCTTGCCCTGGCCGGCGCCCTGCAGCGCGGCAGCGAACACCCGCTGGCCCGCGCCGTACTCGACGCCTGCGCTGATCGCAGCCTGAACCCAGCCGCCGCCGAGGCCACCCAGGCCCTGACCGGGCGGGGTATTCAAGGCCGCATCGACGGTCGCCTGCTGGCCCTGGGCAACCGCCGGATGCTCGACGAAGCCCGGCTGCAACCCGGCGCGCTCACTGAGTCGGCGCAGCGCTGGGAAGCAGAAGGCCGCACCCTGTCCTGGCTCATCGAACGCGAGCCGCAGGCACGGGTGATCGCCCTGTTCGCCTTCGGCGACAGCCTCAAGGAAGGCGCGAAAACCGCCATCGACGCCCTGCGCGAGCGCGGCATCGCCAGTCACCTGATCACCGGCGACAACCGTGGCAGCGCCAAGGTCGTGGCCGACGCCCTGGGCCTGGACGACGTACACGCCGAGGTTTTGCCCGGCGACAAGGCTGCCGTGGTCGGCACGCTGCGCCAGGAAGGGAAGGTCGTGGCGATGGTCGGCGACGGCATCAACGACGCCCCGGCACTGGCCGCGGCAGATGTGGGCATCGCCATGGGTGGCGGCACCGACGTCGCCATGCACGCCGCCGGCATCACCCTGATGCGCGGCGACCCGCGCCTGGTTCCGGCAGCCCTGGACATCTCCCGGCGCACCTACGCGAAGATCCGCCAGAACCTGTTCTGGGCCTTCATCTACAACCTAGTGGGCATCCCGCTGGCCGCCTTCGGCCTGCTCAACCCCATGGTCGCCGGCGCGGCGATGGCCGCCTCCAGTGTTAGCGTGGTGAGCAACGCCCTGCTGCTCAAGCGCTGGAAACCACGTGATCACCAATAAGCCCCACGCCCCCGCCCGAGAAGCGGGGGCGTTCGTTCAGGAGACATCGGCATGAACATCGGCGAAGCGGCGAAAAAGAGCGGCCTGACCGCGAAGATGATCCGCTACTACGAATCCACCGGCCTGCTCACCCCCGCCGGCCGCAGCGCCAGCGGCTACCGCCACTACAGGGAACAGGACCTGCACACCCTGGCGTTCATCCGCCGCTCGCGGGACTTCGGCTTCTCGCTGGAAGAGGTCGGCCAACTGCTCGCCCTCTGGCAGGACCGCTCCCGCGCCAGCGCCGACGTGAAGGCCCTGGCCGCACGGCACATCGACGAACTCAACCGCAAGATCGCCGAACTCAGCAGCCTGCGCGACACCCTGCAGGAGCTGAGCGACCACTGCCAGGGCGACCACCGGCCGGACTGCCCGATCCTCAAGGACCTGGAGTCGGGGAATTGCCGTCACTGAAGGCTATTCCATCCCGTAAGGTGCATAACGCCGCAAGCGTTATCCGCCATGCCGGATAACGGCGGATAAAGCGCTCCGCTTTATCCGCCCTACGCGCTGGCCACCGCGCGGCGGCGCCACAGCGAGGCCGGCAGTACCGTCACGGCCAGGCCGACGAAGACCAGTACGCACGCCATCCAATCCTGGGTGGTGAGGTCTTCGCCAAGGAACAGCCAACCCGACAGCAGGCCCGACACCGGTACCGCCAGGGCGAAAGGCGTGACCTGGCTGGCCGGATAGCGGCGCAGCAGGAAGCTCCACAGGCCGAAGCCGACGGTGGTGGCGAGGAAAGCGATGTAGAGCAGCGCTCCCGCGCCGGTCCAGTTGATGTTCAGCACGGCGTGCTCGATGGCTTCCTGGCCTTCAAATATCCACGAGAGGACCAGTAGCGGCAGTGGCGGGATCAGGCTGACCCAACTGATCAGGCGCAGCATGTCGCTGGCGCCGGATCGCTTGGTGGCGATGTTGGAGAAGGCCCAGGCCAGCGCGGCGGCAATCACCAGCAGGAAGGCTACCAGGCTGTCGCCCAGGGGGCGCTCCAGGCCGATCAGCAGCAGACCGCCGGCAGCCAGCACCAGGCCGATCAGTGCGCGAGGGCTGGGACGCTCGCCGAGGAAGGCGGCGGCGATCAGCACGGTGAAGAACACCTGGCTCTGCAGCACCAGCGACGACAGGCCGGCGGGCATGCCGATGTGCATGCCGACGAACAGCAGGCCGAACTTGACCACACCCAGCAGCACGCCGATCTGCACGATACGCCAGAACGGTGCCGGCAGCGGGCCGCGCAGGAAGATCAGCGGCAGCGCCGCCAGGGCGAAGCGCAAGGCGCAGAACAGCAGCGGCGGGAAGTCGTGCAGGCCGACCTTGATCACGACGAAGTTGACGCCCCAGATCAGGGTGACCAGCAGGGCGAGGAGAACATGGCGGAGGGGCATGGCAGAGCGCTCGGGGTGGGATGAGGCAAAACTAACAGCCCACGTCTGAAATGTATGGATACAGTTGTGGGCTTACAGTTCTTTCGCAGGACCAGACGGGAATCCAGACAGTCCGTACCCAGCCCCAAGAAGGAACCGTGCGTAGGATGGTGTGGAGCGAAGCGATATCCATCAATCCCGGGAAACCATCAGCACGGGTATCGCTGCGCGCCACCCATCCTACGCAGAGCATGACGGCGATTTCGGCGAAAAGGCTTTACAGGGTCTCGATACGCAGCTTCGGCCAGCGCGCCGGCCAGTTCTTCGCGGCGAGACGCTCGCGGTAGAGGTGCGGTTTGGCGCGGAAATGCTCGGTCGGCCGGACCCGCAGCGCCCAGAGGTCATCGATCCCCAACGGCGCCAGCAGCTCCAGGGAATCCCCCCGCAGTCGCAGCGCTACCGCCGTGCAGACCTCCGGCCAGCGGCACATCGCATCGGCGCAATCCCTGTAGGGCGCATCGCCATTGCGCAGGTGCATGCGCGCCTGGTTGCGCACCGACCAGGGCTGGTCCGGGCAGGCCTCCAGCAGCCGGAGCTCCCAGGCGCAGTCCGCTTCGGGCTCCAGGTTGTCGGCCGCGAAGTACAACACATCGATATCGCTGAGCGGCGTGGGCTCGTCATAGCCCTGCAAGGCGTCCCACACCGCGTTGCGCACGAAACCGGCAGCGACCCAGGCGCCTTGCGGGCCGTGATCGCGCACCACGCGCAGCAGGTGCAGGCGTTCAGGTTGCCCGGCGATCAGTGCAAGCAGCTCAGATTCGCCGGGCAATGGGTTCAGGCCTGCTCCCACGGCGGAGGCGGAGGCTCGTCGCGTTGCTGCGGGGCATCCTGGGCGGCGCGGCCGGCTTCACGGCGCTCCTGCTCGCGCATGGCCTCGGCAATCTCACGCAGCACCGAATCCACGTCCGCCTCGTCTTCCGGATCGTCGAAGTGCCCGGTCAGCGGGGTGTCCGGCTGCAGCTTGCCGTCCTCGTAGAGGGCCCACATTTCCTTGGCGTAGTGGGTGTACTTGAGCTCCGGGGCGAAGCGGCCGAAGTAGGCGGCCATGTTGCCCACGTCGCGCTCGAGCATGCGGAAGGCGTGGTTGTTGCCGGCGGCGTCCACGGCCTGCGGCAGGTCGATGATCACCGGGCCGTCCGGGCCGACCAGCACGTTGAATTCCGACAGGTCGCCATGCACGAGGCCCGCGCAGAGCATCATGACGATCTGGCGGATGAGGAATTCGTGGAAGTCACGGGCCAGTTCAGGCTCCATCACCACGTCGTTCAGGCGCGGCGCGGCATCGCCCTCTTCGTCGGCGACCATCTCCATCAGCAGCACGCCGTCGAGGAAATCGTACGGCTTGGGGACGCGCACCCCGGCGTTGGCCAGGCGGAACAGCGCGGCCACCTCGGCGTTCTGCCAGGCGTCTTCCTGCTCCTTGCGGCCGTACTTGGTGCCCTTGGCCATGGCGCGGGCCTGGCGGCTGTTGCGCACCTTGCGGCCTTCCTGGTACTCGGCGGCCTGGCGGAAGCTGCGCTTGTTGGCTTCCTTGTAGACCTTGGCGCAGCGCAGCTCGGCGCCGCAGCGCACCACGTAGACCGCTGCTTCCTTGCCGCTCATCAGCGGGCGCAATACTTCATCGATCAGGCCGTCTTCGATCAACGGCTCCAGGCGTTTCGGGGTTTTCATCAGGCTTCCTGGCGTACCTCTCTGGGGCGCTGCGCTCCTTATACGGCAATCCTCGACAACCGCCCAGCGCGATCAGGGTTCAGGCGGCGTCAGCTCGATGCTTTCCACCACCGCGTCTTCCAGCCGCTGCAGCTCCAGCCCCAGCGCCTCGTCGCTGTCGGCGTAGCGCTGGGCGATGTTGGCGAAGCCTTCGGCGACCTCGCTGAAGGCCTCGGCCACGCGCGGGTCGAACTGCTTGCCGGCGCCCGCCTTGATGCGCCCGGCGGCTTCCTCCGGGGTCAGCGAGGTGCGGTAGGCGTGGCGGCAGGTGAGTTCGTCGTAGCAGTCGATCAGCGAGAGCATCCGCGCGCCCAGCGGAATCTGCTCGCCGGCCAGCCCCTCGGGGAAGCCGCTGCCGTCCCAGTGTTCATGATGGCTGTAAGCGATCTCCTTGGCGTACCGCAGGAATTCCGCCGGGGAGCCCAGCTTGCGCTCGGCCGCCTCGAGGGCGTCACGTCCGACGGTGGTGTGGCTTTCGAGGATCAGCCGGTCGGCCTCTTCCAGTTGGCCGGGGCTGTGCAGGATGCGGTCGGGCACGGCGACCTTGCCGATATCGTGCAGTTGCGCCGAGCGCACCAGCAACTCGATGTTCTCCACCGACAGTTCGGTGGAGAACTCGTGGTGCAGGGACAGCGAGCTGCCCAGCAGTCGCATGTAGTGTTCGATGCGCACCAGGTGGTTGCTGTGTGGGTTGTCGCGCAGGTCGCAGAGGGTCGCCATGGCTTCCAGGGTGGCGTCCTGAATGGCCTGCAGCTCGCGGGCGCGACGGCGCACCTCGAGTTCCAGGTACTCACTCTTGTCGCGCAGGAAGTCGGCGTTGGCCTTGAGGCTCAGGTGCGCGCGGATGCGCGCCAGGGTCACCGGCGGGCTGATCGGCTTGGTCAGGTAGTCCACCGCGCCCAGGTCTAGGCCCTTCTGCTCATCGGCGGCGCTGACCATGCCGGTGAGGAAGATCACCGGGATGTCGCGGGTCAGCGGGTCGGCCTTGAGCTGGCGGCAGACTTCGTAGCCGTCCATCTCCGGCATCATGATGTCGAGCAGCACCAGGTCCGGGCGCGGGTCGCTCTGCATCAGGCGCAGCGCCTTCGGCCCGCTGGAGGCGACGCGCACCTGATAGCGGTCCATGAGCAGCTCGCTCATGAGCATCAGGTTGTCGGGCTGATCGTCCACCACCAGGATCATCTCCTGCTCCGGCCGGTCCAGCATGCTATCCATCGCAACTCCTCGCATCGGTCAGATTCGTGACATGCCATGGGTGATCGGACCACGGCCCTGTCCGCGTGTTCCTGTCGCACCTTTCTTGTCTATCCGCCCCGTCAGATCCGGATGTCGCGCTCCCTCGCGAGATTCACCAGACTTTCCAGGGCCCGCTCGAATTCGAAACGCCGCACGCTCGTGGCAATGCCTTCGTAGCCCTCATTGAAGACGCTGCGCAGCAGGCTTGCACGTTCGCCGAGCAACCGTCCGGCGCGCGGGTCGTCCGCCGCCAGCAGGTGCGCCAGGCGCCGGCAGACCTGCTCGACTTCGGCGACATTGCCGCTCTCCAGCAGCGCCGGAGCAGCCGAGGCCGCCGGCAACATGGGCACCGGCAGCGGTTCGTGGCTGATGTTCTGCAGGCTCAGGCTGACCGAGTCGTCCACCCGGCCCATGGGCAGCCGGCACCAGAACAGGCTGCCGCGATTCGGCTCGCTTTCCACCCCGACGCTGCCGCCCATCGCCTCCGCCAGTTTCTTGCAGATCGCCAGGCCCAGGCCGGAGCCGCCATAACGGCGGGTGATCGAGCTGTCCGCCTGCTGGAAGGATTCGAACAGGCGCTCCTGCTGCGGCTCGGTGATGCCGATGCCGGTGTCGCGGAAGGCGAAGTAGAGCTGCAGGCTGTCTTCGTCCTCGTCTTCCAGGCGGACGATCAGCACCACCTCGCCCTGCTCGGTGAACTTCAGCGCGTTGTTGCCATAGTTCATCAGGATCTGCCGCAGGCGCAGCGAATCGCCTACCACCTGGGCGGGCACCCGTGGGTCGATCTCGCAGCGCACCGCCAGGCCCTTGCTCGCCGCACGGATGTTGAACAGGTCGAACAGTTCGCCGAGCAGGCGCTCAAGGTCGAAGCCGATGTGTTCGAACTCCAGCTTGCCGGCCTCCACACGGGACAGGTCGAGGATGTCGCTGATCAGCTCCAGCAGGTACTGGCCCGACCCCTGGATCTTGCCCAGGTAGTCCACCTGCTGCGGGTCCAGGGTGGTTTCCTGGAGCAGGTGCGCCAGGCCGATGATGATGTTCAGCGGCGTGCGGATCTCATGGCTCATGTTGGCCAGGAAGTCGCTCTTGAGCTGCGCGGCCTCTTCGGCCAGGTCACGGGCCTCCGCCAGTGCCAGCTCGGTGGACTTGCGCGCGGTAACGTCACGGCTGACGCCCACCAGCCCGAGCAACCGGCCCTGATCGTCATGAAAGGCGCTGCGCAGGGTATCGAAGAGCACCCGCCGGCCATCGGGATAGACCACCCAGCCTTCGCTGGCGTAGGGCTCGCGCTCGGTCAGCGCCTGGCGGTCGCGCTCCTGGCGTCCGGTGCCGGCGGCACGGCTGAACATTTGCTGGTCGCTGCGCCCGACTATGTCCTCCGGCGCGCGCCCCAGACAGTCGGCGAACGCCTGGTTGACTCCCAGATAGCGGCCCTGGGTGTCCTTGAACCAGATCGGATCGGGGATCGAGTTGATCAGTGCCAGCAGCGTGCTGCGCTGGCGCCGCTCCTCCGCCTCGGCGCGGGCGCGCTCGGTCACCTGGATCGACAGCCGGCGGTTCCACACCAGAACGAAGGTCAGCAGGGCGAGGAAACCCACCACCCACGGCCAGGCGATCTGCAGCAGGTTCATCCAGTCGAAGACATCCAGCGACGGCAGCCAGCGCGCCTGGATCGCCTCCTGCTCGTTGCGGGTGATGTTGCCCAGCGCGCGGTCCAGCAGCGGCACCAGCGGCTCCAGCGCCTTGCGCGTGGCGAAGCGCACCTGGCTGTTGCCCAGCCCGCTGTCGCCGCGCACCTCCATGTTGGAAAGGCTGAGCTGCTCGATCAGGAAGGTGGTGGTGATGAGGTTGCCGACATAGGCATCGGCGCGCCCGGTGGAGACCGCCTTGAGCGCGCTGGGTGAGTCCTCCACCAGCACGAAGTCGATCCCCGGCACAGCCTTGGTCAGCAGTTCATGGACGGCATAGCCCTGCTCAACGGCCACGCGGCGGCCGGACAGGTCGTCCAGCGTACGGATGGTGCTGTCGCGCCGGGCGAAGATCAGGCTGCTGGTGGTGACGTAGGGCTGGGTGAAACTCAGGAAATGCTGGCGTTCCTCGGTAGCCGCCATGGACGGCAGCAGATCCACCTCGCCAGCCTTCACCGCTGCCAGCACCTCCTCCCAGGTGTTGTAGAGCACCGGCTGGACCTTCATCCCCAGGCGCTCGGACAGCAACTGCAGGTAATCGGCGCTGATGCCGTGGAACTGGTCGAACTCGTCGATCACCTCGAACGGCGGCCAGCCGGCGCGGAACAGGCCGACGCGGATCGGCTCGTGGGCTGAAATGAAGGCTCGCTCCTGCTCGCTCAGCGCCAGGCTCGCGGCACGGGCCTGGGCGCTCAGCGCGAGCAGCAGCAGAAGGCAGCACAGGCAGAATCGGCGCAAGGACATGGGGTCTTCTTCAGGGAATACCCAGCAAGCGTAGCCCCTGCCGCCGCGCTTCGAGTTTGAAAACGCGATGCGGATTGCTGCACTTCGTGTCGGGACGGACAATCGCCCCAACAGCCATTGCCCCGGAGAGCTGCCATGACGATCACCCGACTTGACCCCGAGCGCTGCTGGCAGGCGGTCTGCGAGCGCGATGAACGCTACGAGGGGCGCTTCGTCTTCAGCGTGCGCTCCACCGGTGTCTACTGTCGGCCGAACTGTCCGGCCCGCCGGCCATCAAGGGAAAACGTGGCCTTCCACGCCGCGCCCGAAGCGGCCGAGGCCGCCGGCTTCCGCCCCTGCAAGCGTTGTTCGCCACGCGGCCCGAGCCCGCGCGAACAACTGGATGCGCTGGTCGCCGCGGCCTGCGCGCTGCTCGACAAGGCCGAGAAGCCGCTGACGCTGGAGGAGCTCGCCGGGCGCATCGGCCTGTCCGCCTCGCACCTGGCCCGCGCCTTCAAGGCCCGCACCGGCCTCACGCCACGGGCCTGGGCGGAATCCCGCCGCGAGCAGCGCCTGGCCGCTGTCCTGCCGCAAGCGCGCTCGGTGCTCGACGCTGCACTTGAGGCCGGCTACTCCGGCACCCGCGCCCTGTATGAAAGCGCCACGCCGCTGAGCCCCGCGCAACGCCGTCAGAAAGGCGCCGGCGAGCGCCTGCGCTACGCCATCGCGCCCTGCGCGCTCGGGCTGGTGCTGCTGGCGGCCACCGACAAGGGCGTGTGCGCCCTGCTCTTCGCCGATGAGGCCGACGAACTGGAGCGCCAGCTGGCCGAGCGCTTCAGCGCCGCCGAACGCAGCCGCGACGACGCCGGCCTGGGCGACTGGTTGCGCGAGGTAATTACCCAGCTGGAGGAACCCGAACAGGCCGCGCACCTGCCGCTTGACCTGCACGGCAGCGCCTTCCAGCTGCGCGTCTGGCGCGCCCTCACGCGCATTCCCAGCGGCGAGACGCGGCGCTATGGCGAACTGGCCGAACAGTTGGGCACGCACCCACGCGCCATCGCCCGTGCCTGCGCCAGCAATAATGTCGGCCTGCTGGTGCCCTGCCACCGCGTGGTCGGCGGCGCCGGCGAAGGTGGTTATCGCTGGGGTCTGCCGCGCAAGCGCGAACTGCTGCGCCGCGAGGGTCACTCAGGCGACGCCGGCGAACTCCGCCACCGAGCCGATCACGATCAGCACCCAGAGTAGACCGCCGAGGATCAGGAATGGCAGGTTGTAGCGGGTGATCGAAGCATTGCCCTGGCCCAGCGGATCACCGCTGGCCTCATTGGCGCGGCGCTGGATGTTCGTCAGCGGAATGAGCGGCACCAGCCCCAGGACGATGAACGGCAGGCTGTAGTGGCTGAGCTCGGGAATGCGGCTGGTCAGTTTGTCGGCGACATTGGAGACGATCAGCAGCACGACCGCCCAGGTGGCATCGCTGCTGTAGCTCCAGCCCTTGCGCTGCTCTTCGGGCAAGGCCTCATGCACACGCCGGGCGAGGGAGTGGATATAGAAGATCATGAACAGGCTGCGCAGCGGCGGGTTGATCTTGCCCGGCATGTGCGGTTTCTGGATCGACCAGTGCTTGTACATCCAGTACAGGTTGAACAGCCCCAGCGTCGCCACGTAGAGCACGATCATCTTGGTGATGGAGATGACGAAGAATCGATTGGCCTGCTCGGCGCCGGCACGCTCCTCGACCAGCGGGGCTTCCGGGGCGCGGTAGGGGTTTTCCATTTCCATGGCAGGCATTCCTGAGGGCTGAGGGCCACATTGTGGGCCAGCCCCCGGATAACGGCCAAGGGCTCATCCCGTCGCCTGGCGCCCAGTGACGGCGCCGGCCTGTGCTACCGTTGCCAACCTTCGCCCCCATCCGACGCCCCATGACCTTCTGGCCCCTGATCACCCGCCTCGGCGACAGCTCCCTGCTGGCGCCCGCCGCCGTGTTCGTCTTCTGCTGGCTGCTGTACCGCCGCGAGACCGCCAAGGCCGGGCTGTGGGCGCTGCTGTTCGGACTCTCGACCGCGCTGGTGGTGGGTTCGAAGCTGGCCTTCATGGGCTGGGGAATCGGAATTCCGAACCTGAATTTCACCGGCATCTCCGGTCACAGCATGATGGCTGGCGCGGTGCTGCCGACCCTGGCCGCGCAGCTGTTCAGCTCGCGGCGAGCCGGCCTCGCCGCTGCGGGGCTGGCGGCGTTGATTGCGGTGCTGGTGGGTCTCTCGCGGCTGGCGATCAACGTCCACTCGCCGGCCGAAGTCTACGCCGGCCTGGCGCTGGGCCTGGGCACCAGCGCAGCCTTCCTCGGCGCCACGCGCATCCACTTGCCGGCCTTCCAGCCCGCGCTTCTGCTGCTGATCATCGCGCTGGGGCTGGGCCAGGCGGTCACCGGCGTGCGCGCCCCGACGCACCAGTTACTGGAGCGCATCGCCGCGCACCTGGCCGATCGCGACCAGCCATATCGGCGCGGCCAGTGGGCCGGCCAGCCGGACGTCTGAACGGGCGATTCGTTCGGATTTCCGAACGAGAATTCCAGAGATTTCCGGATGACCGAACGCGGCGTCGCTTCGCCACGGTCGTTAAATCAAAATTAATTCTTATAATTCAATCGGTTACCAAAAAATAAAAAGCTTGGCACGGAGCCTGCTCTGCTCCACCTCGAACATGCGACCGGCCTGGAGTGAGCCTCGTCGGCGCAGGACTGAATAACAAACACAACCAGTCGAGGTAGTCTCCATGCGTTTCGCACCCCGTGCGTTGGGCGTCGCCATTGTCGCGGCCCTGCTCGCCACTCCCGTCGTCGCCGAAGAACTCACCGGTACCCTGAAGAAGATCAAGGACTCCGGCACCATCGTCCTCGGCCACCGTGACGCCTCCATTCCTTTCTCCTACCTCGGCAGCGATCCGCGTCAGCCGGAAGGTTATTCCCACGACCTGCAGATCAAGGTCGTCGAAGCCCTGAAGAAAGAGCTGAACGTTCCCGACCTCAAGGTCCGCTACAACCTGGTGACCTCCCAGACCCGTATCCCGCTGGTGCAGAACGGCACCGTGGACATCGAGTGCGGCTCCACCACCAACAACCTCGAACGCCAGAAGCAGGTCGACTTCTCCGTCGGCATCTTCGAGGTCGGTACCCGCCTGCTGACCAAGACCAGCTCGGGCATCAACGACTTCCCGGACCTCAAGGGCAAGAACGTGGTGACCACCGCCGGCACCACCTCCGAGCGCCTGCTCAAGCAGATGAACGCCGACCAGAAGATGGGTATGAACATCATCTCGGCCAAGGACCATGGCGAGTCCTTCCTGATGCTCGAGTCCGGCCGCGCCGTGGCCTTCATGATGGACGACGCGCTGCTCTACGGCGAAATGGCCAAGGCCAAGAAGCCCGACGACTGGCACGTGGTCGGCAAGCCGCAGTCCTACGAGATCTACGCGTGCATGGTTCGCAAGGGCGACGCACCGTTCAAGAAGGTGGTCGACAAGGCCATTTCCGACACCTTCGCCTCGGGTGAAGTGAACAAGATCTACGACAAGTGGTTCATGCAGCCCATCCCGCCGAAGAACCTGAACCTCAACTTCCCGATGAGTGATGAGCTCAAGAAGCTGATCGCCAATCCGACCGACAAGTCTGCCGAGCAGATGTAACGGTCGCGCGCGGCTGCGCCCACAAGGCGTAGCCACGCGGGGGATCGGGAGCGCAAGCCAGCGCTCCCGAGCCCACTACTCCTGATGACGATGCCGGAACACCCGCTACCCGCGGGTGGCGGGCGGCCTTGCGCCCGCGTCCGGCCCCGTAGCGTACCAAGCAACCGTGCAAAGCAATCGAGGGGAAACCCGTCATGGATTACAACTGGGACTGGGGCGTGTTCTTCAAGTCCACCGGGATTGGCGACGAACGCTACCTGGACTGGTACATCACCGGCCTTGGCTGGACCATCGCCGTCTCGCTCGCGGCCTGGGTCATCGCCCTGGCGCTCGGCTCGCTGCTGGGCGTGATGCGCACCCTGCCCAACCGCTGGTTGTCGGGCATTGCCACGGCCTACGTGGAGCTGTTCCGCAACGTGCCGCTGCTGGTGCAGCTGTTCCTCTGGTACTTCTTCGTACCCGACTACCTGCCGCAGCCGATCCAGGACTGGTTCAAGCTGGGCATCGCCCCGGAAACCTCGGCCTTCATCAGCGTCGTCGTGTGCCTGGGTCTGTTCACCGCCGCGCGGGTCTGCGAACAGGTGCGAACCGGCATCCAGGCGCTGCCCAAGGGCCAGCTCGCCGCCGCCAGCGCCGTGGGTTTCCGCCTGCCGTCGATCTACCGTCACGTGCTGTTGCCGCAGGCCTTCCGGATCATCATTCCGCCGCTGACCTCGGAATTCCTCAACGTCTTCAAGAACTCTTCGGTGGCCTCGCTGATCGGCCTGATGGAGCTGCTGGCGCAGACCAAGCAGACCGCCGAATTCAGCGCCAACCTGTTCGAGGCCTTCACCCTCGCCACCGCGATCTACTTCACCCTGAACATGAGCCTGATGCTGATCATGCGCTTCGTCGAGCGCAAGGTAGCGGTGCCGGGCCTGATCTCCGTGGGAGGTAAATGATGGACTTCAGTCAGATCGTCCCCGCCCTCCCCGGCCTCTGGGAAGGCATGCTCACCACCCTGCAACTGATGGTGCTGGGCGTGCTGGGCGGCGTGGTACTGGGCACCATCCTCGCGCTGATGCGGCTGTCCAACAGCAAGCTGCTGTCGAACATCGCCGGCTTCTACGTGAACTACTTCCGTTCGATCCCGCTGCTGCTGGTGATCACCTGGTTCTACTTCGCGGTGCCGTTCATCCTGCGCTGGATCACCGGTCAGGACACCCCCGTGGGCGCGTTCACCTCGTGCCTGGTGGCCTTCATGATGTTCGAGGCGGCGTACTACTGCGAGATCGTCCGCGCCGGCATCCAGGCCATCCCCAAGGGCCAGATCGGCGCGTCCTACGCGCTGGGCATGACCTACGGCCAGTCCATGCGCCTGATCATCCTGCCCCAGGCATTCCGCAAGATGACCCCGCTGCTGCTGCAGCAGAGCATCATCCTGTTCCAGGACACCTCGCTGGTCTACAGCGTCGGCCTGATGGACTTCCTCAACGCCGCCCGCTCCCGTGGCGACATCATCGGCCAGCCCCATGAGTTCCTGATCTTCGCCGGACTCGTCTACTTCGTCATCAGCTTCGCCGCGTCCTTCGGCGTGAAGCGCCTGCAGAAAAGGTTAACCGTATGATCTCCATCGATAACGTCAGCAAGTGGTACGGCGACTTCCAGGTGCTCACCGACTGCAACACCAAGGTGTCCAAGGGTGAAGTGGTGGTGGTCTGCGGGCCGTCCGGCTCGGGCAAGTCGACCCTGATCAAGTGCGTCAATGCGCTGGAGCCCTTCCAGAAGGGCGATATCACCGTCGACGGCACCTCCATCGCCAACCCGAAGACCGACCTGCCGAAACTGCGTTCGCGGGTCGGCATGGTGTTCCAGCACTTCGAGCTGTTCCCGCACCTGACCATCACCGAGAACCTCACCATCGCCCAGCGCAAGGTACTGGGGCGGAGCAAGGAAGAGGCGATGGACAAGGGCATGAAGCTGCTCGACCGCGTCGGCCTCAAGGCTCACGCGCACAAACACCCCGGCCAGCTCTCCGGCGGCCAGCAGCAGCGCGTGGCGATCGCCCGCGCGCTGGCGATGGACCCGATCGTCATGCTGTTCGACGAACCGACCTCGGCGCTCGACCCGGAGATGGTCAACGAAGTGCTCGACGTGATGGTCCAGCTCGCCCAGGAAGGCATGACCATGATGTGCGTGACCCACGAGATGGGCTTCGCGCGCAAGGTCGCCGACCGGGTGATCTTCATGGACCGCGGGCAGATCGTCGAGGACTGCCCGAAGGAGGAATTCTTCGGCGACCTGCAGAACCGCGCCGAGCGCACCCAGCAGTTCCTCGCCAAGATCCTGCCGCACTGATCCAGCCGTTCTGATTCACCCGAAGGCCCCGGTACGCCGGGGCGTTCAACCTCACCGCAAGCACAAGAATAAATAAGGAAGTTCCATGCGCGTGTTCCACTTCAGCAAGATGCCCCTGGGCGTCGCGATCCTCGCGGCGAGTTCTTCGGTGTTCGCCGTCACTCTCGACGGCGGCGCGGTCGCATCCCCCGACCAGTACGGTGCGAAGGTCGCCGCCGAGATCCTCAAGAAAGGCGGCAATGCCGTCGACGCCGCGGTCGCCACCGCCTTCACCCTCGCGGTCACCTACCCCGAAGCCGGCAACATCGGCGGCGGCGGCTTCATGACCCTGTACGTCGACGGCAAGCCCTACTTCCTCGACTACCGCGAGATCGCCCCCAAGGCGGCGACCAAGACCATGTACCTGAACGACAAGGGCGAGGTGATCGAGAACCTCAGCCTGGTCGGCGCCAAGGCCGCCGGCGTGCCGGGTACCGTGATGGGCCTGTGGGAAGCGCACAAGCGCTTCGGCAAGCTGAAGTGGAGCGAGCTGCTGACCCCGGCCATCGGCTACGCGCAGAGCGGCTTCCGGGTCGCCGACCAGCAGTACCAGTACCGCCAGGACGCCATCGCGCTGTTCAACGGCAAGACCAACTTCGGCGACTACTTCGGCACCATGAAGCCGGGCGAGACCTTCAAGCAGCCCGAGCTCGCCAAGACCCTGGAGCGCATTGCCGACAAGGGCCCGGACGACTTCTACAAGGGCGAGACCGCCAAGCTGCTGATCGCACAGATGAAGCAGGACGGCGGCCTGATCAGCGCCGATGACCTCTCCAGCTACCAAGCCAAGTGGCGCGAACCGATGCGCATCGACTGGCAGGGCAACACCCTCTACACCGCGCCGCTGCCAAGCTCCGGCGGTATTGCCCTGGCCCAGCTGATCGGCATCAAGGAACAGCGCGCCGCCGACTTCAAGGGTGTGGAGCTGAACTCCGCCAAGTACATCCACCTGCTCGCGGAAATCGAGAAGCGCGTGTTCGCCGACCGCGCCGACTACCTGGGCGACCCGCAGTTCTCCAAGGTGCCGGTGGCCCAGCTGACCGACGCCAAGTACATCGCCAAGCGCGCCAAAGAAGTGAACCTGGACGCCATCTCGGCCACCGAGAAAGTCCGTCCCGGCCTGGAGCCGCACCAGACCACGCACTTCTCCATCGTCGACAAGGACGGCAACGCCGTCAGCAACACCTACACCCTCAACTGGGACTTCGGCAGCGGCGTGGTGGTCAAGGGCGCCGGCTTCCTGCTCAACGACGAGATGGATGACTTCAGCTCCAAGCCGGGCGTGGCCAACGCCTTCGGCGTAGTGGGCAGCGACGCCAACGCCATCGAGCCGGGCAAGCGCATGCTCTCCTCCATGAGCCCGAGCATCGTCACCCGCGACGGCCACGTCAGCCTGGTGCTGGGCACCCCCGGCGGCTCGCGGATCTTCACCTCGATCTTCCAGGTGCTGAACAACGTCTACGACTACAAGCTGCCCCTGGAAAAGGCAGTCGCCGCGCAGCGCGTGCATCACCAGCTGCTGCCCAAGGACACCATCTACTACGACGCATACGCGCCGCTCACCGGCAAGGTTGCCGACGAGCTCAAAGCCATGGGCTACACCCTGGAAGACCAGGGCTGGAACATGGGTGACATCCAGGCCATCCGTGTCAACGGCAAGGCTCTGGAAACCGCCTCCGATCCGCGCGGCCGCGGCATCGGCATGGTGGTCAAGCCCTAAGCCCCGGCGGACGCACCGTGTGGTACCCGAGCCAGTCCATCGCCGCCCCCCGGCGTTGGGCTGGTTCGGCCTCGGCGACTGTGCTGCAATGCGCTTCCAGCCCACTGCCGCCGCCGCTGACCGTGAAGCCACGCCTCGTGCGCAACTACCTGTTGCCCTTCCTCCTGCTCCTGCTCACCCTGGGCTTCGGCTATGGCGGCTACCTGATCAGCGAAGGCGCCGGCACCCGCACCCTGATCGAGACCGGCGAACGCCAGCTGGAACTGCACGCCCGTGGCGTGGAAAGCGAGATCAGCCGCTACACCTACCTGCCCAGCCTGCTGGAACTCGAAGGCAGCGTCAGCCGCCTGCTGGTGGACCCGACGCCGCTGCACCGCGACCGCGTCAACCATTACCTGGAAGGCCTCAACCGCCGCGCCGGCAGCCGCGCCGTGTACCTGCTGGACACCTCCGGCCGGGTGCTCGCCACCAGCAACTGGCAGGACGCCGACAGCTACCTGGGCGAAGACCTGTCCTTCCGCGCCTACTTCCAGGAAGCGGTGAGCGGCCGCCCCGGACGCTTCTACGGCATCGGCAGCACCACCGGCGAACCCGGTTACTACCTCGCCCATGGCCTCGTTCACGGCGGCAAGATCGTCGGCGTGGCGGTGGTCAAGGTGCGCATGGAATCCCTCGAAGAACGCTGGGAGAAGGCACGCCTGCAAGCCTTCGTCAGCGACGAGAACGGCATCATCATCCTCTCCAGCGACCCGGCCCTGCGCCTGAAGGCCGTGCGCCCGCTCAGCGACCAGGACAAGGAACGCCTCGCCCGCAGCCTGCAGTACTACTGGTGGGCGCTCAACGAATGGCAGCCGCTGGCGCGCAAACCTCTCGGTGAAGGCGTCGAGGAAATCAGCTTCCCGCCGGGCGAGCACGCCGACAGCCACAAGCCGCTCAGCTACCTGATGCAGACGCGCAGCTTGAGCGACACGCCGTGGAATTTCACCCTGCTCACCCCGCTGGCCGACCTGCGCCGCGAAGCACTGATGCACGGCGTGCTGGCCGCCGTCGGCTTCGCCCTGTTCGCCTTCCTGCTGATCGCCTGGAATGAGCGGCGCAAGGTCATCGCCACCCGCCTCGCCGCCCGTGAGGCACTGGAGCAGGCCAACAACGCCCTGGAGCGGCGTATCGCCGACCGCACCGCAGACCTGCGCGCCAGCAACCAGCACCTGCGCGAGCAGATCCGCGAACGCCGGCAGGCCGAGGACACCCTGCGCAAGGCCCAGGACCGCCTGGTCCAGGCCGGCAAGCTGGCGGTGATCGGGCAGATGTCCACCAGCATCGCCCATGAACTCAACCAGCCGCTGGCGGCGCTGCGCACCCTGTCGAGCAACAGCGTGCGCTTCCTCGAACGCGGCAAGCTGGACGTCGCCAGCAGCAACCTCGAAGCCATCGCGGAAATGGTCGACCGCATGGGCCGCATCACCGCCAGCCTGCGCGCCTTCGCCCGACGCGCCGACGACCACGGCCAGGCAACCCTGAGCAAGGCGGTGGACGCCGCCGTGATGGTGCTGCAGGGGCGGCTCTCCGAAGTGCCGGTGACCCTGCACCGCGACTACCCCGACGCGCAGCTGGCCATCGACCAGACGCGCCTGGAACAGATCCTGGTCAACCTGATCGCCAACGCCCTCGACGCCATGGGTCCGCAGGTCGACCGCCAGCTCTGGCTGGAAGGCCGCAGCGAAGGCGACGGCCACTACCGTCTGGTGGTCCGCGACAACGGCCCCGGCATCCCGCAGGATGCGCGCCAGCACCTGTTCGAACCCTTCTTCACCACCAAGCCCGGCGAACTCGGCCTGGGCCTGGGCCTGACCCTATCGGCCAGCCTCGCCACCGCCGCCGGCGGCAGCCTCGGCGTGGCCTACCCGGAGGCCGGCGGCACCGCCTTCGAGCTGAACCTGCCGCTGCTGCCCGCCATGGAGACACCCGCATGAGCGACCCTTCCCTGCGCGTATTGATCGTCGAGGACGACCCCCACGTGCGCCTCGGCTGCCAGCAGGCGCTGGCCCTGGAAGACATCGAGACCGACAGCGTGGGCAGTGCCGAGGAAGCGCTGAAGAAGGTCGGCGCCGACTTCCCCGGCATCGTCGTCAGCGACATCCGCATGCCCGGCATGGACGGCCTGCAATTGCTGGAGAAACTCAAGGAGCGCGACCCCAGCCTGCCGGTGGTGCTCATCACCGGCCACGGCGACATCGCCATGGCGGTCAAGGCCATGCGCGACGGCGCCTACGATTTCATGGAGAAACCCTTCTCCCCCGAGAAGCTGGTGGACACCGCGCGCCGCGCCCTCGCCCAGCGCGCCCTGACCCGCGAAGTCAGCCAGCTGCGGCGCCAGCTCGCCGGCAAACAGGCCCTGGAAAGCCGGCTGATCGGTCGCTCACCGGCCATGCAGGCGCTGCGCGAACTGATCGCCAACGTCGCCGACACCTCCGCCAACGTGCTCATCGAAGGCGAGACCGGCACCGGCAAGGAACTGGTCGCGCGCTGCCTGCACGACTCCAGCCGGCGCCAGCCCAAACCCTTCGTCGCGCTCAACTGCGGTGGCCTGCCGGAAAGCCTGATCGACAGCGAAATCTTCGGCCACGAGGCCCATGCCTTCACCGGCGCCGGTAAGCGGCGGATCGGCAAGATCGAGCACGCCGACGGCGGCAGCCTGTTCCTTGACGAGATCGAGAGCATGCCGCTGAACCTGCAGATCAAACTGCTGCGCGTGCTGCAGGAACAGCAGCTGGAACGCCTGGGCTCCAACGAACTGATCCGCGTGGACTGCCGGGTGATCGCCGCGACCAAATCCGACCTCGCCGCCATGGGCCGCGAAGGCAGCTTCCGCAGCGACCTCTACTACCGCCTCAACGTCATCACCCTGAACCTGCCGCCGCTGCGCGAGCGCCGCGAAGACATCCTGATGCTCTTCGAGCACTTCCTGCAGCAGTCCTCGCTGCGATTCGACCGCCCGGCGCCCCCCATCGACAACGCCACCGCCGCCACCCTGATGGCCCACGACTGGCCGGGCAACGTGCGCGAGTTGCGCAACGTCGCCGAACGCTTCGCCCTCGGCCTGCCGGTACTGGCCGGCGGCAACCTCGGCCCGGACGCCGGCGAGCCGCGCTTCGCCGAGGCCGTGGAAGCCTTCGAGAAGAGCCTGCTGTCCACCGCCCTCGAACGCCACGCCGGCAACCTCAGCCAGGCCGCGCACGCACTGGGCATGGCCAAGACCACGCTGTTCGACAAGGTGAAGAAGTACGGCCTGTGACGGCGCGCCTCGCACACGACTGACAGTCACTCGGAAAAGGATTGGCAATGACTGAAGACGCTCTGCTGCAAGACATCTGGAAGATTCTCGAACCCATCGAGATCGAGCACTTCGAAGTGGTGGCCGGCAAGGCCGAGCCCGCCGCCCTGGAGCGCTACGAAGCGGAATTGGGCTTCGCCCTGCCGGAGGCCTTCCGTCTGCTGACACTATCCAAACTTGGTGGCCTGTACATCACCGCACGGGAGGAGTCCTGGCCTGCGGCCAAGGCCTTCGACGTCGGTCCCGCCTGGACCTTCTGGTGCGGCCTGCTGGTGTTCGGGCTGGCCGAGGACATCCCTGAATGGCTGAGCCTGAGCGTGCAGCTGGCCGAAGTCCGCCGCCAGGGCATCGTGGACTTCGCGCCGGTGCTCAAGGTCCAGAGCGATCCGCGCTACTACGGCTTCCGCGCCGACGGCAGCCTCGCGCTGTACGACGGCTACGAGTTGGAAAGCTGCGAGCCGACCGATTTCCTCGACCTGCTCAAGCAGGAAGTCGACAGCCTGATCGAGCGCATGGACCAGATGCGCACCCGCATCAGCGCGCGCTGAGCGAATCGTGATGCGTCAGCACGACCTCGGTCGCGCTGACGCAGGGCGTTGATCTCTGCTCCGCCGTCCCGGACACTATCGGCCTTTGAACCGGCCGCACGAGCGGGAGCCATCATGTCCACCCAAGCCGAAACCCTCTGGAACCAGCTCTGCGCCGACGCCGGCGTCGACCCGCAGCAGCGCATGGCCTCGCGCCAGGCCATCCTCGCCGACAGCAGCGCGCTGGACGCCACCGTCTACCGCCCGGACGACAACGACCCGGACGCCGAAGAGCTGGACATGGGCGACGCCAAGGTGCTGTTCCTCGGCCCCTTCGAAGCGCCCATCGAGTGGGACGCCGCCGAGCGCGAAGACTTCTTCGACGACGCTGACCCGGCGCTGTTCTTCAGCGCCCGCATCGAGTGCGAAGCACAGCCCGGCACTTCCGCCTTCTTCGTCCCGGAAGTGGGCGACTACCTGGCGGTGATGGACGGCGGCAAGATCCAGATGTACTTCCTCCACGACTGGCGCGAAGACGAAGACGGCTGCACCTGCGTGTTGATCCGCGACGATATCCAGCTCTGAACCCACCCCTTGCCGGGCCGCGCCTGCCGCCGGCAGAGACGTAGGGCGCATAACCTGGAACAGGTTATCCGTCGAAGCCCCGCGGCGGATAACGCTGACGCGTCATGCGCCCTACGGGGCAGCACGACCGTCGGCACCGGCATCACCCTGTAGGAGCGGGCCATGCCCGCGATCACGCGCATGGCCCGCTCCTACAGGCTGCGCCGCACGCTGCCCGGTGAGACGCCGATAAAGCGCTTGAACGCCCGGCTGAACGCCGCCTCCGACTGGTAGCCGAGGCGCTCGGCCAGTTCGGCCACGGCAATCTCCCGTTCCTGCAACCAGCTCAGCGCCACATGCATGCGCCAGCGGGTGACGTAGTGCATGGCCGGCATGCCGACCTTTTCGGCGAAACGGGCGGCAAAGGCGGAGCGCGACATGGCCGCCGCGCCGGCCAGCGACGCGAGGCTCCAGTCCCGCGCCGGGTCGCGGTGGACCAGGCTCAGCGCGCGGCCCAGCTGGCGATCCTGCAAGGCGCCGAGCCAGCCGGTCTGGGCCGCCGGGTCCTGCTCGATCCAGGCGCGGATGGCCTGGATCACCAGGATGTCGGCCAGCCGGGTGATCACCGTTTCACCGCCGGGGCGCATGGCCCGTGCTTCGTTTTCCATCAACCTCAAGGTACTCATCAGCCAGTCGCGCTGGCCGGGGTCACGCACCTGCGCCTCCAGCACCCGCGGCAGCAGGCGCACCAGTTGCAGCGCGGCGGGATGATCGAAGCGCACCGCGCCACAGATCATCGCCGTCGGCGCCCCGCTTCCGCCCTGGCGCAGCACTTCGTAACGGTCGCTGGCGTAGACGCGCGGCAGGTCGAACAATGCCGTCGCCGCTTCCCCCGGCGCGCTCACCAGCCGGTGGCCCTCGCCGTGGGGCACCAGCACCAGGTCGCCCGGCGTCAGCCGGCGCGGCTCGTCGCCCTCGGCTTCAAGCCAGCATTCGCCGACAGTCAGCACATGGAACATCAGACACTGCGGCATGGCTGGCAGGTCCAGCCCCCAGGGTGCGGTGAATTCGGAGCGGCAATAGAAGGTGCCGCTCATGCGCAGGAAATGCAGGGCTTCGCCCAGAGGATCGTTGGAAACCCAGGCGTCGGTCGGGTCCTGAATGGCGGTAGGAGCGTTCATGGTCTTGAGACTGGTCCGGCAGTCCGGCGGCGTCCAGCACTCCTGGACGAATAAGCACGAAGAAGCGATTTCCAGGCATTAACCGTCCAGCTCTTTGGCAGGAAACTGAACCCGGGCCAACGAACCCACGGCGGGCGCCGCGGGACGGCCAACAGCGAGGACACCGCCATGATTACCGTAATGGGAGCCACCGGCCGCACCGGTTCGAGAATCTGCCAGACCCTGCTGGAAGCCGGCGTGCCCGTTCGCGCCCTGGGCCGCAATGCCGAACGCCTGGCGCCGCTGGCGGCCGCCGGTGCGCAGATCGCCGTGGGCGAGCCGCACGACGCCGCCTTCCTCAGCAAGGCCTTCCGCGGCTCGGAAGCGGTCTACACCCTGCTCGCCTACGGCCCGGACACCGAGGACTATCGCCAGCAGCAGGCCGCCCAGGGCAAGGCGATCTTCGCCGCGATCCGCAACAGCGGCGTGCGCCGGGTGGTGTTCCTGAGCAGCGTGGGCGCCGAGGTGCCCGCCGGAACCGGGCCGATCATCAGCATGCACGATCAGGAACAGCGCCTGCGCGAGCTGCCGCCGGAGGTGGATGTGCTGATGCTGCGCTCCGGCGCGCTGTTCGAGAACCTGTACGGTGCGCTGGAAATCGTCCGCGCCTACGACTGCTACAGCGACGCAGTGGCGCCGGATGTGCCGGTGCCGATGGTCGCCACCCGGGATGTCGCCGATGCCGCCAGCCGCGCCCTGCTGGGCCGCGACTGGCAGGGCCGCGTGACCCGCGAGGTGCTCGGCCAGCGCGATATCAGCTACGCCCAGGCAACCCGGCTGCTGGGAGCGGCCATCGGCCGGCCGGACCTGCCTTACGTACCGGTTTCGCCTCGGGAGCTGGAGAGCGCACTGCGCGAAGCCGGTTGCTCCGCCAGCGTTGCCGCGTGCTACGCGGAACTGGGCGAGGCGATCAACAGCGGGCGGGTTCGGGCGCAGGAGGTGCGCTCGCCAGCCAATACCACGTCGACGCGCTTCGAAGACTTCGCCCAGGACTGGGCCGAGGCCTACCGGGCGCTGCCGTAAGACGGTGCCGTCAGTCAGCCAAAAATAAATTCCTACAAATATCCCGGAAGGTTCTGATGAATTTGGCGCTGGTCCGCTGTCTAGAGTACTCGCCCCTTTCCCAACGGCCGGACCACTGCCATGAACCTCGCTTCCGACAGTCTCTGGGTCGATGTGGAGACCTGGTCTCCCTACCGCCCGCAACGCATCCTCCACGGCCGCATCAGTCGCGAGGATTACCTCGCCCTGTGCGACGGCCGCGCGCCCTTCGAGGTGCGCCTGGGTGATTGCCAGAGCCGCCACTGCCCCACCGGCCCGGTGCAGGACCTGTTCCTCAGCGGCACGCACATCCTCAACGTCACCCCGGCCGACCGGGTCGCCTGATACGCCAGGGATAGTCCCACAGGCCATTCAGAACAACCTGACAGAGACCATTCAGGACGGACGTTAAGGTCTGCCACCTCTTTTCCCCGCCGTGGAGTGACGTGGCAATGGACAATCAGCTCAAGGTCGAAGTCGTGGTTCGCGCGCACAACCGCGAGTCCTCTGTGCTCCAGGGCTGGATCAGCCAGGGAGACTATTGCGCGCTGTGCGATGGCGAGGCGCCTTTCGTGGTGCGCATGAACGACTGTCAGTCGGACATGGGGCTGCTCCTGCGACCGGAAGACCTCTACGTGCGCAGCGCCTACATCCTCAGCATCGAGGTGCTCGACCGCCTGCCCGGGCGTCAGTCGGCCATGCCACGGTAGACGTAGGTCATCGGCCGCGGCCCCGGCAGGTAGTCCTGGATCAGTTCGCGCAGGTGGAAGCCGCCGGACTCGATCAGCGCCGGCATGTCGCGGTCCAGGTGGCAGCCGCCGGCCAGCGGCTTCCAGACCGGCGTCAGGCGGTGCTGCCAGGCCCGCACGCCGGCATCCGGCGCCAGACCATGTTCACAGAAGAGGAACTCGCCACCGGGCTTGAGTACCCGGCGCATTTCCTTCAGCGCCGCCACCGCATCGGGGATGCTGCACAGGGTGAAGGTGCAGACGATGCTGTCGAAGCTGCCGGCGTCGGCACGAATCTGCCCCAGCTCCAGCGCCACCATGTCCACCGGAATGCCGATCGCCTCGGCCCGGCTGCGGGCGAGCTTCTGCATCTGCGCCGCCGGGTCGACGCCGACAATTGTCGACACTTTCGCCGGATCGTAGAACGACAGGTTCAGGCCGGTGCCCATGCCGATCTCCAGTACCCGGCCGCGCGCACGGGGCACCAGCAGCGAGCGCTGCTTCATCACATCACCCATGCCGCAGGCGAAGTCGATCAGTCGGGGCAGCACATAGCGGTCATAGAGTTGCATGGGCAGTTCTTCCGGCGTTTCCCCCGATCCTAGCGGGCCTGCAGCGCGCCGGCACAGCAGCCGACGAGGGGATATCCGCCATTCTCGCGCATCATTCTCCCGTACAACGGCCCCCAGCGAGCCGCCCGCCTCGGCATAACCAAAGGTCCCCATTAGACGATTGTCGACAATTCATCAGATCTTGATTGACCGAAGACTTTTCCGGGGGTAGCTTTCGCCGCACATCAAGAAGATTGTCGACACCATGAGCGATAGCCTGATTCTCCCCCCCCCTGCCAGCGACGACGGCGAGACCCTGTCGGAACACGTGTTCCGCAAGATCCAGTCGGCCATCGTCAAGGGCGAGATCGCCCCCGGCAGCAAGATTTCCGAGCCGGAACTGGCGCGCACCTACGGCATCAGCCGCGGCCCGCTGCGCGAGGCAATCCACCGCCTGGAAGGCCAGAAGCTGCTGGTGCGCGTGCCGCACGTCGGTGCGCGGGTGGTTTCGCTCAGCCACGAGGAGCTGCTGGAGCTCTACGAGATCCGCGAATCCCTCGAAGGCATGGCCTGCCGCCTGGCCGCCGAGCGCATGAGCCAGGCCGAGATCGACGAGCTGCGCCGGGTGCTCGACACCCACGAGCGCGACGAGGCGTTCCAGGCCGGCCGCGGCTATTACCAGCAGGAAGGCGACTACGACTTCCACTACCGGATCATTCAGGGCAGCGGCAATCGCACCCTCACCCGCATGCTCTGCGGCGAGCTGTACCAGCTCGTGCGCATGTACCGCCTGCAGTTCTCGGCGACGCCCAACCGCCCGCGCCAGGCCTTCTCCGAGCACCACCGGATTCTCGATGCCATCGCCGATCGTGACGGCGAACTGGCCGAGTTGCTGATGCGCCGTCACATCGGCGCCTCGAAACGCAATATGGAGCGTCACTACCTGGACGCCCAAGCCAAGACAGCCAACGAACGAGGTGAACAATGAGCAACAAGACCGCCGGCCAACGTTTCCGTGAAGCCCTTGCCGAAGAAAAGCCGCTGCAGGTGATCGGCGCGATCAACGCCAACCACGCCCTGCTGGCCAAGCGCGCCGGCTTCAAGGCCATCTACCTCTCCGGTGGCGGCGTGGCGGCGGGTTCCCTCGGCCTGCCGGACCTGGGCATCAACACCCTGGACGACGTGCTCACCGACGTTCGCCGCATCACCGACGTCTGCGACCTGCCGCTGCTGGTGGACATCGACACCGGCTTCGGCCCCAGCGCCTTCAACATCGAGCGCACCGTCAAGAACCTGATCAAGGCCGGCGCCGCTGCCGCCCACATCGAAGACCAGGTTGGCGCCAAGCGCTGCGGTCACCGTCCGGGCAAGGAAATCGTCTCCGTCGAGGAAATGGCTGACCGCGTGAAGGCCGCCGCCGACGCCAAGACCGACCCGAACTTCTTCCTCATCGCCCGCACCGACGCCATCCAGGCCGAAGGCGTGGACGCCGCCATCGAGCGTTGCCTGCGCTACGTCGAGGCCGGCGCCGATGCGATCTTCGCCGAAGCCGCCTACGACCTGCCGACCTACAAGCGCTTCGTCGATGCGCTGAACGTGCCGATCCTGGCCAACATCACCGAGTTCGGCGCAACCCCGCTGTTCACCCGTGACGAGCTGGCCTCGGTCGGCGTGGCCATCCAGCTGTATCCGCTGTCCGCCTTCCGCGCCGCCAACAAGGCCGCCGAAGCCGTGTACACCGCGATCCGCCAGGAAGGTCACCAGCAGAACGTGATCGAACTGATGCAGACCCGTGCCGAGCTGTACGACCGCATCGGCTATCACGCCTTCGAGCAGAAGCTCGACGCCCTGTTTGCCGCTGGCAAGAAGTGATTTCCCCTTCGCTCGGGCCAGGCCTGAACGAAGCGCAGGGTGCATAACGTCACAGACGTTATCCACCATTGGCGGTGACGGCGGATAACGCTTCGCGTTATTCGCCCTACGCCAGGCCGGCCTCCCGCGCGGGAGCCGACCAACCAGATTCGAACCGATATCCCGGCCCGCGCCGGGGACAAGAACAAGCAACCGGATTTGATGAGGAGACACGCGATGAGCGCTACCGCAGAAACCACCACCGGCTTCAAGCCGAAGAAGTCCGTGGCCCTGAGTGGCACCGCCGCTGGCAACACCGCCCTGTGCACCGTCGGCCGTACCGGCAATGACCTGCACTACCGTGGCTATGACGTCCTGGATTTCGCCAACCGCTGCGACTTCGAGGAAATCGCCCACCTGCTGGTCCACGGCAAGCTGCCCAACGCTGCCGAACTGGCCGGCTACAAGGCCAAGCTGAAAGCCCTGCGCGGCCTGCCGGCCGGCGTCAAGGCCGCCCTGGAAACCCTGCCGCCCTCGGCCCACCCGATGGACGTGATGCGCACCGCCGTATCCGTGCTCGGTTGCCTGTCGCCGGAGAAGGATGACCACAACCACCCGGGCGCCCGCGACATCGCCGACAAGCTGATGGCTTCCCTGGGCTCCGCACTGCTCTACTGGTACCACTTCAGCCACAACGGCAAGCGCATCGACGTCGAGACCGACGACGACTCCATCGGCGGCCACTTCCTGCACCTGCTGCACGGTGAGAAGCCCCGCGAGTCGTGGGTGCGCGCCATGCACACCTCGCTCAACCTGTACGCCGAGCACGAGTTCAACGCCTCCACCTTCACCTCCCGCGTTATCGCCGGCACCGGTTCGGACATGTTCTCCTGCATCGCCGGCGCCATCGGCGCGCTGCGCGGCCCGAAACACGGCGGCGCCAACGAGGTGGCCTTCGAGATCCAGAAACGCTACGACAACCCGGACGAAGCCGAGGCCGATATCCGCGCCCGCGTCGAGAAGAAGGAAGTCGTGATCGGCTTCGGCCACCCGGTCTACACCGTGTCCGACCCGCGCAACAAGGTGATCAAGGAAGTCGCTCACCAGCTGTCGAACGAGCAGTCCAACACCAAGATGTATGACATCGCCGAGCGCCTGGAAACCATCATGTGGGACATCAAGAAGATGTTCCCCAACCTCGATTGGTTCAGCGCCGTGAGCTACCACATGATGGGCGTGCCCACCGCGATGTTCACCCCGCTGTTCGTCATCGCCCGCACCGCCGGCTGGTCCGCTCACGTCATCGAGCAACGCATCGACGGCAAGATCATCCGCCCGAGCGCCAACTACACAGGCCCTGAAGACCTGAAGTTCGTGCCGCTCAAGGACCGTAAATAACTATGAACGCCACCGTGAACAGCCAATTCCGCAAGCGCCTGCCCGGCACCGCGCTGGATTACTTCGACGCCCGCGAGGCCGTCGAAGCGATCCAGGCCGGCGCCTGGGACAAGCTCCCCTACACCTCCCGCGTGCTGGCCGAACAGCTGGTGCGCCGCTGCGAGCCGGCGGACCTGACCGCCTCCCTGGAGCAGCTGGTCTACCGCAAGCGCGACCTCGACTTCCCCTGGTACCCGGCGCGCGTGGTCTGCCACGACATCCTCGGCCAGACCGCACTGGTCGACCTCGCCGGCCTGCGTGACGCCATCGCCGAAAAAGGCGGCGACCCGTCCAAGGTCAACCCGGTGGTGCCGACCCAGCTGATCGTCGACCACTCGCTGGCCGTGGAAGCCGCAGGCTTCGACCCGGATGCGTTCGAGAAGAACCGCGCCATCGAGGACCGCCGCAACGAGGACCGCTTCCACTTCATCGACTGGACCAAGACCGCGTTCAAGAACGTCGATGTGATCCCGGCCGGCAACGGCATCATGCACCAGATCAACCTGGAGAAAATGAGCCCGGTGATCCAGGCGCGCGGTGGCGTGGCCTTCCCCGACACCTGCGTCGGCACCGACTCGCACACTCCGCACGTGGATGCCCTGGGCGTGATCGCCATCGGCGTCGGCGGCCTCGAGGCCGAGACCGTGATGCTCGGCCACCCGTCGATGATGCGCCTGCCCGACATCGTCGGCGTGCAGCTCACCGGCAAACGCAAGCCGGGCATCACCGCCACCGACATCGTCCTGGCGATCACCGAGTTCCTGCGCAAGGAGCGCGTGGTCGGCGCCTACGTCGAGTTCTTCGGCGAGGGTGCGGACAGCCTCTCCATCGGCGACCGCGCGACCATCTCCAACATGTGCCCGGAATACGGCGCCACCGCGTCGATGTTCTACATCGACGGCCAGACCATCGACTACCTCAAGCTCACCGGCCGCGAGCCCGAGCAGGTGGAGCTGGTGGAGAACTACGCGAAGACCCTCGGCCTCTGGAGCACCGCTCTGGAAACCGCCGAGTACGAGCGCGTGCTGGAGTTCGACCTGGGTAGCGTCGTACGCAACATGGCCGGCCCGTCCAACCCGCACCGCCGCCTGCCGACTTCGGCACTGGCCGAGCGCGGCATCGCCGACGAAGCCAAGCTGCAGGAAGGCAAGGGTGAAGAAGCCCAGGGCCTGATGCCCGACGGCGCGGTGATCATCGCCGCCATCACCAGCTGCACCAACACCTCCAACCCGCGCAACGTCATCGCCGCCGGCCTGGTGGCGAAGAAGGCCAATGCGCTGGGCATGCTGCGCAAGCCGTGGGTGAAGACCTCCTTCGCGCCGGGCTCGAAAGTCGCCAAGCTGTACCTGGAAGAAGCCGGCCTGCTGCCAGAGCTGGAGAAGCTCGGCTTCGGCATCGTCGCCTATGCCTGCACTACCTGTAACGGCATGTCCGGCGCGCTGGACCCGGTGATCCAGAAGGAGATCATCGACCGCGACCTGTACGCCACCGCCGTGCTCTCGGGCAACCGCAACTTCGACGGGCGTATCCACCCGTACGCCAAGCAGGCCTTCCTCGCCTCGCCGCCGCTGGTGGTCGCCTACGCCATCGCCGGCACCGTGCGCTTCGATATCGAGCAGGACCCGCTGGGCACCGACAAGGACGGCAACCCCGTCACCCTGAAGGACCTCTGGCCCTCCGACGAAGAGATCGACGCCATCGTCGCCGCCAGCGTCAAGCCCGAGCAGTTCAAGCAGGTCTACATCCCGATGTTCGACCTGGGCAGCGTGCAGGAAGCGGAAAGCCCGCTGTACGACTGGCGCCCGATGTCCACCTACATCCGCCGCCCGCCGTACTGGGAAGGCGCGCTGGCCGGCGAGCGCACGCTCAAGGGCATGCTGCCGCTGGCGATCCTGCCGGACAACATCACCACCGACCACCTGTCGCCGTCCAACGCCATCCTGCTGGACAGCGCGGCCGGCGAATACCTGGCGAAAATGGGCCTGCCGGAGGAGGACTTCAACTCCTACGCCACCCACCGCGGCGACCACCTGACCGCCCAGCGCGCCACCTTCGCCAACCCGCAACTGGTCAACGAAATGGCCGTGGTCAACGGTGAGGTGAAGAAGGGTTCGCTGGCCCGCGTCGAGCCCGAAGGCAAGGTGATGCGCATGTGGGAAGCCATCGAAACCTACATGAACCGCAAGCAGAACCTGATCATCGTCGCCGGTGCCGACTACGGCCAGGGCTCGTCCCGCGACTGGGCGGCCAAGGGCGTTCGCCTGGCGGGCGTGGAAGTGATCGTGGCCGAAGGCTTCGAGCGCATCCACCGCACCAACCTGGTGGGCATGGGCGTGCTGCCGGTGGAGTTCAAGCCGGGCACCACCCGCCTGACCCTGGGCCTGGACGGCACCGAGACCTACGACATCAAGGGCGACGTCTCGCCGCGCTGCGACCTGACCCTGGTGGTCAATCGCCGCAACGGTGAAGTGGTCGAGGTCCCGGTCACCTGCCGCCTGGACACCGCCGCCGAAGTGAAGGTGTACAACGCCGGCGGCGTGCTGCAGCGCTTCGCCAAGGACTTCCTCGAGTCGTCCGTGGCGTGATGCAACGGCCCCGGCTTGCCATGCGGCGGGCCGGGTTGAAAGCCCCTCTCCCCCACCCTCTCCCTGAAGGGAGAGGGTGGGGGAGAGGGCAGCCCACCACCGAACACCCACGGACCCGACCCATGCCCCACGTACCTCAAGTGAAGATCCCCGCCACCTACATCCGCGGCGGCACCAGCAAGGGCGTGTTCTTCCGCCTGCAGGACCTGCCCGAGCGCTGCCAGGTGCCCGGCCCAGCCCGCGACCAGCTGTTCATGCGCGTGATCGGCAGCCCCGATCCGTACAGCGCGCACATTGATGGCATGGGCGGCGCGACCTCCAGCACCAGCAAGTGCGTGATCCTGTCCAGGAGCAGCCAGCCGGACCACGACGTCGACTACCTCTACGGGCAGATTTCCATCGACAAGGCCTTCGTCGACTGGAGCGGCAACTGCGGCAACCTCTCCACCGCCGCCGGCTCCTTCGCCATCCACGCCGGCCTGGTCGACCCGTCGCGCATCCCGGACAACGGCACCTGCGTGGTGCGTATCTGGCAAGCGAATATCCAGAAGACCATCATCGCCCACGTGCCCGTCACCAACGGCCAGGTGCAGGAGACCGGCGACTTCGAGCTGGACGGCGTGACCTTCCCCGCCGCCGAGATCGTGCTGGAGTTCCTCGACCCGTCCGACGACGGTGAAGACGGCGGCGCCATGTTCCCCACCGGCAACCTGGTGGACGATCTGGAAGTCCCCGGCATCGGCACCTTCAAGGCGACCATGATCACCGCCGGCATCCCGACCATCTTCGTCAACGCCCAGGACATCGGCTACACCGGCGCCGAACTGCGCGAAGCGATCAATGGCGACCCCGAGCAACTGGCGCGTTTCGAGAAATTCCGCATCGCCGGGGCCCTGCGCATGGGCCTGATCAAGACCCCGGAAGAAGCCGCGACCCGCCAGCACACGCCGAAGATCGCCTTCGTCGCACCGGCGAAGAACTACGTCACCTCCAGCGGCAAGGAAGTCCAGGCCGGCGATGTCGACCTGCTGGTTCGCGCGCTGTCCATGGGCAAGCTGCACCACGCCATGATGGGCACCGCCGCCGTGGCCATCGGCACCGCAGCCGCCATCCCCGGCACCCTGGTGAACCTCGCCGCCGGCGGTGGCGAACGCAGCGCCGTGCGCTTCGGCCACCCCTCCGGCACCCTGCGCGTAGGCGCCGAGGCGAAACAGGTTAACGGTGAGTGGACCGTGACCAAGGCCATCATGAGCCGCAGCTCGCGCATCCTGATGGAAGGCTGGGTACGGGTGCCGGGCGATTCGTTCTGATCGCTGGATCTACCCGTGAAAGCACAAGGCCCGCGATTGCGGGCCTTGTCGTTTCTCATGGGGAAATCGTGCCTGGGCTCTTCCTCCCCCAGCGCGCCGATGTATCCCTGCAGGAGATGGCGTGTCAGGCAACGAAGTCGCCCTGCAACTGCTCCAGCAGCACCTGGATGCGCGCCAGGCGTACGGTGGGGTCGTCCATCTCCAGCAGCACCTGCTTCTGGTCGCGCTCGAAGGGCAGCAGGTAGGCGAGCTGGCAGGCCAGTGCCTGCTGGCCGTTGACCTCCCCGCCCATCTCCAGCGCGGAGACCATCGGGTGCATGGACAGCGCCTCGAGCAATGCCGCAAGGTCGTCGTGCTCCTTGGTCAGCGGCTGGTCGGGCTGCTCGTCCAGCCACTGCACTTCGGCCACCGTCAACTGGTCCGTCTGCACGTTGGCGGAGAGCACGCGGAAGCGCCGCCCACCTTCGACACGGATACCCAGCAAACCATTTGGCCGCTGCTGCCAGTCGCGGATATGCGCCTCGCAGCCGACCAGGCTGTAGCGCTCCGGCGCATCGCCGACTTCCTCGCCCTCGACGATGGCCACCACGCCGAACCCGCCGCTCTGCTTCATGCAGCGGCCGATCATGTCCAGGTAACGCGCCTCGAAGATCTGCAGGTCGAGGCGGCAGCCGGGAAACAGCACGGTGTTGAGGGGGAACAGCGGGAAACTCATGGACACTCCGTCGATTCGTCAGGCGATCAGCGCTACCGCCAACGGTAGCAGCACAGCGGTGGCCACGCCCATCAGGCTCATGGCCAGGGCGGCGAAGGCGCCGCACTCCTCGCCCTCCTGCAAGGCGCGGGAGGTGCCCACGGCGTGGGCGGTCATGCCCAGCGCCATGCCCTGCGCAGCGGGGTGATGCACGCCGAAGCGGCGCAGCAGTTCCGGGCCGAGGATGGCGCCGAGCACGCCGGTAATCAACACGAACACCGCCGCCAGCGCCGCTACGCCGCCGATCTGGCTGGCCACCAGCATGGCGATGGGCGAGGTCACCGACTTGGGCGCCAGGCTCATCAGCAATTCGTGGTCGACGCCGAACAGCCAGCCCAGGCCGATGCCCAGCGCGGTGGCGAACAGGCCGCCGACCAGCAGGGTGATCAGCGTCGGCCAGAACAGCTGGCGGATGCGCTTCAGGTTGAGGAACAGCGGCACCGCCAGCGCGACAGTAGCGGGGCCGAGGAGGATGGTCAGCACCTTGGCGCTGTTGCTGTATTCCGCGTAGTCGATGCCACAGGCCAGCAGCACCGCGATGACCATCAGCATCGACACCAGCACCGGCTGCAGGAACACCCAGCGCGTGCGCTCGTAGGCCGCCAGCGCCAGCTGGTAGGCGCCCAGGGTAACGCCGACGCAGAACAGCGGATGGTGGATGACGGAGTTCAGCGCGCCTTGCCAGTCGAACATCACGCGCCCTCCTTCTGCTTGCGCTGGCGGTCGATGAGCTTCTGCATCAGCCAGCCGGCGAACACGAAAGACACCAGCAGCGACAGCGCCAGGGCGCCGGCGATGGCCCAGAAGTCCGCGGCGATCTGCTTCGCGTAGGCCATCACGCCCACCGCCGCCGGTACCAGCAGCAACGGCAGGTAGCGCAGCAGCGAAGCGGCCGCCTCGTTCACCGGCTTGCTCACCTCGCCGTTCCACACCAGGAAGGCGAACAGCAGCACCAGCCCAATGATGGGGCCGGGAATCATGTGCAGGATGAGAGCATTCAGGCCCGTGCCGAGCAGTTGGAACAGCACCAGCCAGGTCAGGCCGCGTAGCAACATCAGGGAACATCTCCAGCGCAAGGAACCGCCATTATGCCCGCCCGGCACCCGCTATGGCTCGGCATTCGCCCAAAGCATGAATGCCACTGCGGCTTGACCGGCCGCGGACCCCATGCTGATCTGTTGGCGGACTCTCATGCAGGCCGCACTAGAAGAACAACGATATCCCCGGAGGAAACATGGCATTCGTACCCGTAAGCGCACTGAAGGACTACATCGGCAAGGACCTGGGTCATTCGCAGTGGATCACCGTCGATCAACAGCGCATCAACCAGTTCGCCGAGTGCACCGAGGACCACCAGTTCATCCACGTCGATCCGGAGAAGGCGAAGAAGACGCCCTTCGGCGGCACCATCGCCCACGGATTCCTGTCGCTGTCGCTGATCCCCAAACTCTGCGAGGGCCTGCTGGTCCTGCCGGAGAACCCCAAGATGGTGGTCAACTACGGCCTCGACAGCGTGCGCTTCATCCAGCCGGTACCGGTGGACTCGCGCGTGCGCCTGCAGGTGACCATCACCGACATCACCGAGAAGAACCCCGGCCAGTGGCTGATCAAGGCACGCTGCACCCTGGAGATCGAAGGCCTGCCCAAGCCGGCCTACATCGCCGAATCGCTGAGCCTGTGCTTCGTCTGACGGCTCTGGCACAGCGTTGAGAAAAAAGCCCGCGTCCGCGGGCTTTTTTACGTCACACTCACTCTGCGACCCACCGTCGATTCGAGAGTCCCGATGCCACGCCAACTCCTGCCCTTGAGCCTCGCCCTGCTCCTGACTGCCTGCGGCGAAGGCGAACCGCTGACACCCCCGGACGCCCGCCTGCCCGACGGCGCGCGCTACCGTGGCGAGCTGGTGAACGGCCAACTGCAGGGCCCGGGTCGGCTGGATTACAGCAATGGTTCCTGGTACGAGGGCGGCTTCGACAAGGGCCTGCAGAGCGGCCAGGGCAAGTGGAGCGACGGCAACGGCACGAGCTATGAAGGCGAGTTCCGCGACGGCCTGTTCGAAGGGCGTGGCCACCTGCAGTACGCCGACGGCAGCTTCTACGAGGGCCAGTTCAAGCGCGGCGAGTTCGACGGCGAAGGGCGGATTTCCCAGGGCGGCACCACCTACAGCGGCGGCTTCCGCAAGGGTCGCTACGAGGGCCTGGGCAGCCTCGTACAAGCCGATGGCACCCACCACCAGGGAGCCTTCGCCCGAGGCGAAGCCAACGGCGAAGGCGCCCGCCGCGACAGCCTCGGCAACCAGTACAGCGGCCCGTTCAAGAACGGCGTGCTCGAAGGCAAGGGCATCTTCCGCGACGATGCGGGCGACCAGTACGCCGGCGAGTTCCGCAACGACCAGTTCGACGGCACCGGACGCTTCCAGAACGCCGACGGCGATGTCTGGTTCGGTCGCTTCAAGGCCGGCGCGCTGAGCGGGCCGGGCGAGTTCATCGGCACCGATGGCAGCCGCTACAAGGGCGACTTCCGCTTCTGGCGCTTCGACGGCCAGGGCACCCTGACCAAGGCCGACGGCCAGACCTACAGCGGTGGCTTCGCCCGTGGCGAGTACTCCGGTGCCGGCACCCTAACCCGCCATGACGGCACCGTGCAGAAAGGCACCTGGAGCGCCGGCCAGTTGCGCCAGGACGCCGCCGGCAAGCTACTGCCCAACCCGCTGGAAGTCGGCTTGCTGGAACAGGGCGCCATGCTGGAGAAAGCCCTGTCCGCCATCCCGCAGTCCACCCCGGCAATCGAGCTCTACGGCGTCAGCCTGGGCGGCGACGGCAAGCAGAGCGTGTTCCTGCGAGAGGCCGACTACGTCGCCAACCTGCTCGGTGATCGCTTCGGCGCGCGCGGCGTGGTCCGTCTGGTGAACCACCGCGATCACCTCGCCGACCGTCCCATGGCCACCCGCGAAACCCTCGCCCGCACCCTGCGCACCATCGCCGAGCGCAGCGGCCCGGAAGACCTGGTGTTCATCTACCTGACCAGCCACGGCTCCCATGACCACCAGTTGGTGCTGGACATGCCGGGCCTGAAGCTCGACGACCTGCCGGCCAGCGAACTCGCCACGCTGCTCGCTCCGCTCAAGGACCGCACCAAGGTGCTGGTGATCTCCGCCTGCTACAGCGGCGGCTTCATCCCCGCGCTCAAGGACGACAAGACCCTGATCATGACCGCCGCGCGCGCCGACCGGGTGTCCTTCGGTTGCTCCGAGGAGGCTGACTTCACCTACTTCGGCGATGCGCTCTTTGCCAAGGCCTTCCAGCAGACCGACGACCTCAGGCAGGCGTTCAAGCTCGCCAGCGTCACCGTGGCCAAGCGCGAGAAGGAGGAAGAGTTCGAGCCATCGGAGCCGCAACTCTGGGCGCCGGATGCGGTCATTACTCGCTGGCAGGCCCTGCGTGCGCAACAGACGCACGGAGCCCTGGCGCTCGGCAGCAACGATGCGCAGGCAAAAGGACAGGGCGAGAACTAAGCTGGAAGGTGTGTCAGAGGGGAAACACAGATGTACTCGAAACCGACGAATATCCTGCTAGCTGGCGCCACCGGCCTGACCGGTGAGCATCTGCTCGACCGCATGCTCAACGAGCCCACGGTCAAGCGCGTCATTGCCCCGGCCCGAAGGAAGCTGGCGGAGCACCCACGCCTGGACAATCCCGTCGGCCCGCTGGCCGAACTCATCCCGCACCTGCTCCAGCCGGTGGACACGGTGTTCTGCTGCCTGGGCACCACGCTCAAGGAGGCCGGCTCCGAGGAGGCCTTCCGCAGTGTCGACTACGACCTGCCGCTGGCCCTGGGCGAGCGCGGCCTGGCCCTGGGCGCGCGGCACTACATCGTGGTCAGCGCGCTGGGTGCGGACAGCAAGTCATCGATCTTCTACAGCCGGACCAAGGGCGAGCTGGAAGATGCCCTGCGCCAGCAAGGCTGGCAGCAATTGACCATCGCCCGGCCGTCACTGCTGCTGGGGCAGCGCGAGGAAATCCGCCTCGCCGAACTGCTCGCCGCGCCCTTCTCGCGCATCCTGCCGGGCAAGCTCCACGGCATCGAAGCCATCGCCCTGGCCCGCGCGCTGTGGCGCCTGGCCCTGGAGCCGGGCAAGGGCGTGCGCGTCGTCGAATCGGACGAACTGCGCAAGCTGGGCAAATAACCCCCTCCACGCAAGCCTACGATCGCCGGGCGCTTTTGTAGGATGGTGTGGAGCGAAGCGTTACCCATCAATCGCAACAATGACCGCATGGGTATCGCTCCGCTCCCCCCATCCTACGCAGGACCTCCCTGATCTTTCTTCAGGGGAATCAGCAGAAGCGGGTCAGTTCCCGCCCCACACCTGCAGGCCGATGCCCAGCTCCGCGGCGAGCGAGAGCGGCAGCAACAAGGTATCCAGCAGCGCGCTGCCGGGCAGGTCGAGGCCGGGGTAGGCCGGCGCGTCGGTGCCAAAGTGATCCTTCGGGCAGCAGCCGCCATTGAGCGAATACCAGTCCAGCCGGGTGCCGGCATAGATCAGCGGGTCGCCGGGCCGGCTGTCGTTGAGCGTCTTCACAGTGGCACAACCGCCCAGTTGCAACAGCAACAGGACGGCGAGGACCTTATTCGTCGCTGACAAGATGGTGTTCGCCCCAGCGCGGCAGCATGTCCTGGGGAATACCCAGTTGGTTGAGGATGCGCGCGACGACGAAGTCGATCAGGTCGTCGACCGTCTGCGGCTGGTGATAGAAGCCCGGAGCGGCCGGCAGGATCACCGCGCCCATATTGGACAGCTTGAGCATGTTCTCCAGGTGGATGCTGGAGAACGGCGCCTCGCGCGGCACCAGGATCAACTGGCGGCGCTCCTTCAGCGCCACGTCGGCGGCACGTTCGATGAGGTTGTTGCAGGCGCCGGTGGCGATGGCCGAGAGCGTCCCCGTCGAGCAGGGCACCACCACCATCGCACTGGGAGCCCCGGAACCGGAGGCCACCGGGGCCATCCAGTCTTCCTTGCCGTAGACGCGAATCTGCCCCGGCGCGGCGCCGGTGTACTCGCTGAGGAAAGCCTGCATCGCCTGCGGCTTGCTCGGCAGGGTCACGTCGGTCTCGGTGGCCACCACCAGTTGCGCGGCCTTGGAGATCAGGAAGTGCACCTCGCGGTCTTCCTGCACCAGGCAGTCGAGCAGACGCAGGCCGTACTGGGCGCCCGAGGCGCCGGTCATGGCGAGGGTGACGCGTTCGGCTCCGGCCATGTTCAGCTCTCCAGCGCCTTGGCCAGCTTGCCGTGCAGGCCGCCAAACCCGCCGTTGCTCATGACCACCACCTGGGTGCCCGGCGTGGCGATGGCTTTCACGCCCTCGATGATGGCTTCCAGCGAATCGCACACTTGCGTCGGCACGGTCGAACTGGCGACGGTGGCGGCCAGGTCCCAGCCGAGGTTGGGCGGCGCGTACCAGAACACGCTGTCGGCCTGGACAACGGACTCCGGCAGGCCGTCGCGGTGGGCACCGAGCTTCATGGAGTTGGAGCGCGGTTCAACCACGGCGATCACCCTGGCATCGCCGACGCGCTTGCGCAGGCCGTCGAGGGTGGTGGCGATGGCGGTCGGGTGGTGGGCGAAGTCGTCATAGATAGTCACGCCCTGCACTTCCGCGACCTTCTCCATGCGCCGCTTGACGCTCTTGAAGGCCGACAGCGCGGCGCAACCCAGCTCCGGCACCACGCCGACATGACGGGCCGCTGCAAGGCAGGCCAAAGCGTTGGCGACGTTGTGCTGGCCGGTCAGTTCCCAGTCCACGGTGCCTTGCGGTTTTCCGTCGAACAGCACCTCGAAGTGCGAGCCGTCCTCGCTGAGCAGCCGCGCCTGCCACTGGCCGCCTTCGCCGGTGGTCTGCACCGGCGTCCAGCAGCCCATGTCGATCACGCGCTTGAGTGCGGTCTCGGACGTCGGGTGGATGACCAGGCCTTCGCCGGGGATGGTCCGCACCAGATGGTGGAACTGCCGCTCGATGGCCGCGAGGTCGGGGAAGATGTCCGCGTGGTCGAACTCCAGGTTGTTCAGGATCGCCGTGCGCGGGTGGTAGTGGACGAACTTGGAGCGCTTGTCGAAGAAGGCGCTGTCGTACTCGTCAGCCTCGACTACGAAGAACGGGGTGCCGCCCAGGCGTGCGGAGACGCCGAAGTTCTGCGGCACGCCGCCGATCAGGAAGCCCGGGCTCATGCCGGCGTGCTCCAGTACCCAGGCCAGCATGCTGCTGGTGGTGGTCTTGCCGTGGGTGCCGGCGGCCGCCAGGACCCAGCGCCCCTGCAGCACGTGGTCGGCCAGCCACTGTGGGCCGGAGACGTAAGGCAGGCCCTTGTTCAGCACGTATTCCACTGCCGGGTTGCCGCGCGACAGCGCGTTGCCGACCACTACCAGGTCCGGAGCCGGCTCCAGGTGCGCAGGGTCGTAGCCCTGCATCAGCTCGATACCCTGGGCTTGCAGCTGGGTGCTCATGGGCGGGTAGACGTTGGCGTCGGAGCCGGTCACGCGGTGGCCCAGTTCCTTGGCCAGGACGGCCAGCGACCCCATGAAGGTGCCGCAGATGCCGAGGATGTGGATATGCATGCAGACTCCTGCAATCAAGCCTTTGAAGGCACTTCGAATGGGCGGCAGAGTAGCACAGCGCGCCCCCGCGCGGCCCGCCGCCGGGGCATCAGACGACGAGGTGGGGAGGCGGTTCCCGCAGGCCGGGAAAAGTCGTCACGGGCGTGAAACGCAGGATGGGTCGAGCGCAGCGATACCCAGGCTGATCCGGCGCCGGACAGTGACGGGTATCGCTGCGCTCCACGTCATCCTACGAGAGGCTCTTCCTGTTCAGACCGTGACGGTTGAGCTTGCGGTACAGGGTATTGCGGCTGATGCCCAGCTGTTGCGCGGCACGGCTGATGTGCCAGCGCTGCGCTTCGAGCACTTCCAGCAGCGCGTTGCGCTCGGCCACGCCGAGGGTGTCACCGCCCTCCCCGGCCAAGGCGACCGGAGCCGCAGCGGCAGCCGGCGCGCGACGCAGGTCCGGCGGCAGGTCGGCCATCTGGATGCGGCCGCCGTCGCACAGCGCACAGAGCGTGCGCAGCACGTTGCGCAACTGGCGCACGTTGCCCGGCCAGGGGAAGTCCAGCAGGTGCCGGCGCACATCGTCATCCAGGCGCACGCTGCGGCCCTTGCTCTCCTCGGCCAGCAAGTGGTCGAGCAGTGCGCCGCGGTCTTCACGCTCGCGCAGTGGCGGCAGCGCGACCACCAGGCCGTTGAGGCGGTAGTAGAGGTCTTCGCGAAACTGCCCGGCGGCTACCAGCGCTTCCAGGTCACGGTGGCTGGCGCTGATCAGGCGGATATCCACATCCTGCGGCTCACCACCGATGGGCACCACCTGGCGCTCTTCCAGCACACGCAGCAGGCGGGTCTGCAGTGCCAGCGGCATGTCGCCGATTTCGTCGAGGAACAGCGTGCCGCCGTCGGCCTGCTGCAGCTTGCCGCGCATGCCTTCCTTGCGCGCGCCGGTGAAGCTGCCACCACGATAGCCGAACAGTTCGCTCTCGATCAGGGTCTCGGGAATCGCCGCGCAGTTCAGCGCAACGAAGCTCTTGCCGACGCGCTCGCCACCCAGATGCACGGCGCGGGCGAAAGCCTCCTTGCCGGTGCCGGTCTCGCCCTGCAGCAGCAGTGGCACGTCGTGGGCGTAGACCTTCAGCGCACGGCGGAAATCGTGGGCCAGTTGCGGGTCGTCGATGCACAAGCCTTTCGCCAGAGGCGCGCGCGGCAGGACCGGCGCGGCGGCGATGGGCCGCTTGCCGCGCAGCAGCGCATACAGCGTGCGCCCGGCCTGGGTGCGCAGCGGCCAGCTGGCGTTGGGATGCGGGTCGGCGCGGCTGAACAGGTCGTCCAGCCGGCAATCGAAGCACTGTTCCAGCGAGCGGCCGATCAGGCTTTCCCGGCGGCTGCCGAGCAGGTTGATGGCGCTCTGGTTCGCCGCGCGGATGCGCCCATCGCCGCCGAAGGCCAGCATGCCTTCGCTGAACAACCCGAGGCCGTCGGGTTGCAGGTGGAAGCGCAGCAGCCACTGGTCCTCGAAATGGCGCAGGAAGTAGCAGCTCTCGATGGCCTTGGCCGACAGGTTGACCAGCGCCATGGTGTGGAACTGGCTCTGCCGCGACACGTCGCGGCGCGCGGAGGAAACGTCGAGCACCGCCAGCAGTTCGCCCTGCGGGTCGAACACCGGGCTGGCCGAGCAGGTCAGGCCTGTGTGGCGGCTGCGGAAATGTTCGTCCTGGTGAATGGTCAGCGCCTGGCGCTCCACCAGGCAGGTGCCGATGCCGTTGGTGCCTTCGCGGGCCTCGCTCCAGTCGGCGCCGAGCCAGAGTCCGGCCTGCTCGAAGGTACGCCGCTCGGCGGCTTCGCTGACGCAGTTGAGGATCACCCCACGGGAATCGGTGAGCAGCACCGCGTGTCCGGCGCCGGACAGCTGCTGGTGCAGGCTGTTCATCTCGTCGCTGGCGATCTCCAGCACCTGGCGGTGGCGCTCGCGGACCTCGAGCATGCGCGCGTGTTCGAGCACGGCGGGCGCCATGGGTTGCGCCGGGTCGAGGTGGTACTGCTCCAGGCAGCGCATCCAGGAGCGGGCGATCGATGGGTCCGCGCCGGGGGCACCGGCGGGGGCCTTGCCCTCGGCCACGGTCATGACCTGGCGGGCGTGGCGGCTCAAATCGTTGGCGCGCATTCTTGTTGTTCTCCGCTTGGGGACGGGGAGGCAGCCCCGAATTCCAACGAAGTCTTGTAGGACCTTTCTCTTCCTACAGAAAGCGATGGAACGCAGGACAGCATCCCCCACGCGCCAGCCCAATGCAACGCCTGGCCGACCGTCAGGTCACGACTGTCACGAAAACGGGACAAAGTGTCACGAGGCACTGTGCCAGAGGCGTAACAGCGCACTTTCCGGAGCATCACCAGCCACCCGCCCAGCCCATGCGCGGCGCGCCTTTCACTGGCATGGCCCGGCCCTTGCTCTACGCTTGTTCAACGTCCTCCCCAACAAGCACAAGACCCAGGAGATCCGACCATGCGTTATGCCCATCCCGGTAGCGAAGGCGCCATCGTTTCGTTCAAGGCGCGCTACGGCAACTACATCGGCGGCGAATTCGTCCCGCCGGTGAAGGGTCAGTACTTCACCAACACCTCGCCGGTGAACGGCCAGCCCATCGCCGAGTTCCCCCGCTCCACCGCCGAGGACATCGACAAGGCGCTGGACGCCGCCCACGCCGCCGCCGATGCCTGGGGCCGCACCTCGGTGCAGGACCGTTCGCTGGTGCTGCTGAAGATCGCCGACCGTATCGAACAGAACCTGGAACTGCTGGCCGTCACCGAGACCTGGGACAACGGCAAGCCGATCCGCGAAACCCTCAACGCCGACATCCCGCTGGCTGCCGACCACTTCCGCTACTTCGCCGGCTGCATCCGCGCGCAGGAAGGCAGCGCCGCCGAGATCAACGACAGCACTGTCGCGTACCACATCCACGAACCGCTGGGCGTGGTCGGGCAGATCATCCCGTGGAACTTCCCGCTGCTGATGGCGGCGTGGAAGCTCGCCCCGGCACTGGCCGCCGGCAACTGCATCGTGCTCAAGCCGGCCGAGCAGACCCCGCTGGGCATCTGCGTGCTGATGGAAGTAATCGGCGACCTGCTGCCCAAGGGCGTGCTCAACGTCGTCCAGGGCTTCGGCAAGGAAGCCGGTGAAGCGCTGGCCACCAGCAAGCGCATCGCCAAGATCGCCTTCACCGGCTCGACCCCGGTGGGCTCGCACATCCTCAAGTGCGCTGCCGAGAACATCATTCCGTCCACCGTGGAACTGGGCGGCAAGAGCCCGAACATCTACTTCGAAGACATCATGCAGGCCGAGCCGACCTTCATCGAGAAGGCCGCCGAGGGCCTGGTGCTGGCCTTCTTCAACCAGGGCGAGGTGTGCACCTGCCCCTCTCGCGCGCTGGTGCAGGAGTCCATCTACCCGCAGTTCATGGACGTGGTGATGAAGAAGGTGAAGGCCATCAAGCGCGGCGACCCGCTGGACACCGACACCATGGTCGGTGCCCAGGCCTCGCAGCAGCAGTACGAGAAGATCCTCTCCTACCTCGACATCGCCCAGCAGGAAGGCGCGCAGATCCTGGTCGGCGGCTCGGTCGAGAAGCTCGACGGCAACCTCTCCACCGGCTATTACATCCAGCCGACCCTGCTCAAGGGCAGCAACAAGATGCGCGTGTTCCAGGAGGAAATCTTCGGGCCGGTGGTGGGCGTCACCACCTTCAAGGATGAAGCCGAAGCGCTGGCGATCGCCAACGACACCGAGTACGGCCTGGGCGCGGGCGTCTGGACCCGCGACATCAACCGTGCATACCGCATGGGCCGTGGCATCAAGGCTGGCCGCGTGTGGACCAACTGCTACCACCTGTACCCGGCGCATGCTGCCTTCGGTGGCTACAAGAAATCCGGCGTGGGCCGCGAGACCCACAAGATGATGCTCGACCACTACCAGCAGACCAAGAACCTGCTGGTCAGCTACGACATCAACCCGCTGGGCTTCTTCTGAGTTTGTTCTGAGTCACCCGCCCGGCGCGAGCCGGGCACCTCCTCACATCGATCCTTGCGCGGCCCACGGGCCGCGCTTTTTTATGCCTGGGGGAAACTGGCCTCTCATGAAAGCCCGCGCCGGGGCTTCCCCTCTCCCCTGCCCTCTCCCTGAAGGGAGAGGGAGCAGATCGTGCCGGCTGACGATGTGGTTTCACCCAGCGCCGAACAGTCCCCTCTCCCTTCAGGGAGAGGGTTAGGGAGAGGGCAGCCCCTCGCGCAGGGTTTCATGTAGCGGGCCACACAATGGAAAGACTCAGCTGGCGTCGCTACGCCACTGCAGAGGGCTCACCCCGAACCACCGGCGGAAGGCGCGGGAGAACGCACTGGTCTCGGAATACCCCAGCAGCGGCGCCAACTCGGAGATCGGCCGCTGCGGCTGGCGCAGGTAGTGCAACGCCAGCTCACGGCGGGTGTTTTCCACCAGCTGACTGAAGCTCAGCCCGGCCTCGCGCAAGCGCCGCTGCAGGCCGGCGGTAGTGAGCTCCAGCTGCTCGGCAATGATCTCCAGCGACGGCTCGCCATCCGCCAACGCCAGGCGAATCTGCGTGCCGGCGTCCTCCACCAGATTGGGCGCACTGCCCTGCTCGCCCAGCCGACGGATGACGTCCTGCACCAGGAACAGCAAGTTGGCATCGCGCTCGGGCATCTGCCGGCCGTAGAGGTCGCGCTTGGGAATCAGCATCGAATTGCAGCCGCGCTGGAACAGCACCGGCGCATCGAACACCCGCCCGTGTTCCTGCCAGCCTTCCGGCCGAGCGTGCTCGAAGCTCACCGCACGCGGCGCCCACTCGGAGCCGAGCGCGTGGCGCATCAGGTTCAGCGCCATCCCTAAGGTCAGCTCGGCGTCCTGGCGGCGGTCAAGGATCGCGCCGTGGCGAACCTGGTAGTCGAAGCGATAGCACTCCCCGCAATCCACCAGGCGGATCAGGGTGTCGTGCTGGTGATAGGGGAAAGCGGCGGCGAAGTTCTTCAGCGCCTCTTCCAGCGTCTCCGAACACAGCCCGACGTAGCCCAGCAGGCCCAGCTCACGGGGGCGGAATTGCTCACCGTAGCGCAGCCCGAAGTTGTCGCAGCCCGACTGTCGCGCAGCCTCCTCCAGCACCTGGCAGTAGTTGGTCAGTGCCAGGCTCAGGGTCGGATGCAGCAGGCGCTCCGGGTCGATGCCGGCGCGACCGAAGACGCGGTCGATGTCGCCGCCCTGGTCGCCGATGAAGCGACCCAGGCCGCTGGCGGCAGCGGACAGCACGCCGATGTTGCTGGCCAGGGGCAGGCTCAGGCCGGACGGGGAAAACAGAGGCTGGCTCATGTCGGTTACCGATCTTGTTATGAGGTGCTCGGGGCACGTCGCACGCGGGAACAGGGAACGAGAAAACAAAGCAAATCCCATGCCTCGCCGATCCGTTACCAACGCCCCCCGACATGGCGCCACGCCTGGCCTGCAGCTGCCACAGCACGGGGCAGGCGGGCGATTTCCAGCACCAGAAGCGAGCACCGCGCGCACGGTGGGGCGATGGGTAACAACCAGTTGACTCTGCATGGCGAAAGCCGGTTCCAGCGGTCAAGTCTTGCGCGGCAGTGCGCCACTACCATCGAGTCTCAGGTATCCGTCCACGCCCCTGCGGCCCGCCCCACTTGCGGCCTATCCCTTGCGGAGAGAGGAATAACAACAATGAGCGCATCACAACTCAAACCAACGCTTGGCACCCTTCACCTCTGGGGGCTCGCCGTGGGCCTGGTGATCTCCGGCGAGTACTTCGGCTGGAGCTACGGCTGGGCCGCCGCCGGTACCCTGGGCTTCCTCGTCACCACGCTGATCGTCGCGGTGATGTACACCTGCTTCATCTTCAGCTACACCGAGCTGACCACCGCCATCCCCCACGCTGGCGGGCCCTTCGCCTATAGCCTGCGGGCGTTCGGCAAGACCGGCGGGATGATCGCCGGCATCGCCACCCTGATCGAGTTCGTCTTCGCCCCGCCGGCCATTGCCATGGCCATCGGCGCCTACCTCAACGTGCAGTTCCCCGGCCTCGATCCGAAGTGGGCGGCCACCGGCGCCTATGTGATCTTCATGACCCTGAACATCCTCGGCGTAAGCATCGCCGCCACCTTCGAACTGGTGGTGACCGTGCTGGCGGTGGCCGAGTTGCTGGTGTTCATGGGCGTGGTCGCACCGGGCTTCAGCTTCAGCAACTTCGTGCTCAATGGCTGGGCCGGCTCGGATGTATTCGGCTCCACCGCCATGGCCGGCATCTTCGCCGCAATCCCGTTCGCCATCTGGTTCTTCCTCGCCATCGAGGGCGCGGCCATGGCGGCCGAAGAGGCGAAAGACCCGAAACGCACCATTCCGCGCGCCTACATCGCCGGCATCCTGACCCTGGTGACCCTGGCCATCGGCGTGATGATCTTCGCCGGCGGCGTCGGCGACTGGCGCGCCCTGTCGAACATCAACGACCCGCTGCCGCAGGCGATGAAAGCCGTGGTCGGCAACAACTCGACCTGGATGCACATGCTGGTGTGGATCGGCCTGTTCGGCCTGGTGGCGAGCTTCCACGGCATCATCCTGGGTTACTCGCGGCAGTTCTTCGCGCTGGCCCGCGCCGGCTTCCTGCCGCGTGGCCTGGCCAAGCTGTCGCGCTTCCAGACTCCACACCGCGCCATCCTCGCCGGCGGCGCCGTAGGCATCGCGGCGATCTTCAGCGACGGCCTGATCAGCCTGCAAGGCATGACCCTGACGGCGGCGATGATCACCATGAGCGTGTTCGGCGCCATCGTCATGTACATCATGAGCATGTTCAGCCTGTTCAAGCTGCGCCGCAGCGAGCCGGACCTGGAGCGCAGCTTCCGCGCACCGGGCTACCCGGTGGTGCCGGCCATCGCGCTGGTCCTGGCGCTGGTCTGCCTGGCCGCCATGCTCTGGTTCAACAACGTCATCGCCTCGGTGTTCCTGGTGCTGATGATCGGCGGCTGCTCCATCTGCAGCATCGTCATCAGCCTCAACCGCGGCACCGACGCATCGTTCGCCAGCCAGGGCTGAGGAGTAGCGCCATGTCCGGATTCGTCCACAGCGTCGGTGGCCAGACCTGGCGCTTCGACAGCCTGCGCGAGGTGATGGCCAAGGCCAGCCCGGCGCGCTCCGGCGACCGCCTCGCCGGGGTCGCCGCCGGCAGCGACGCCGAGCGCGTCGCCGCGCAGATGGCGCTGGCCGACATCCCGCTCAAGCACTTCCTCGACGAGGCGCTGATTCCCTACGAGAGCGACGAAGTCACCCGGCTGATCATCGACAGCCACGACCGCCAGGCCTTTGCGCCGGTCAGCCACCTCACGGTGGGCGGCCTGCGCGACTGGCTGCTCGGCGATGCCGCCGACGAAGCCAGCCTGCGCGCCCTGGCGCCCGGGCTGACACCGGAAATGGCAGCCGCGGTATCGAAGATCATGCGTGTGCAGGACCTGGTACTGGTCGCGCAGAAAATCCGCGTGGTCACCCGTTTCCGCAACACCATGGGGCTGCGCGGACGCATGTCCACACGGCTGCAGCCCAACCACCCGACGGACGATCCGGCCGGCATCGCCGCCAGCGTGCTCGACGGCCTGCTCTACGGCAACGGCGACGCCATGCTCGGCATCAACCCGGCCACCGACAGCCTGCAGTCGATCTGCACCCTGCTGGAGATGCTCGACGCGATCATCCAGCGCTACGAGATTCCCACCCAGTCCTGCGTGCTCACTCACGTCACCAGCTCCATCGAGGCGATCAATCGCGGCGCGCCGCTGGACCTGGTGTTCCAGTCCATCGCCGGCACCGAAGCGGCCAACGCCAGCTTCGGCGTGAGCCTGTCGATCCTCAAGGAAGGCTACGAAGCGGGGCTGTCGCAGAAGCGCGGGACGCTCGGCGACAACCTCATGTACTTCGAGACCGGCCAGGGCAGCGCGCTGTCGGCCAACGCCCACCACGGCGTCGACCAGCAGACCTGCGAGACCCGCGCCTACGCGGTGGCGCGGCATTTCAAGCCGTTCCTGGTGAACACCGTGGTCGGCTTCATCGGCCCGGAATACCTGTACAACGGCAAGCAGATCATCCGCGCCGGGCTGGAAGACCACTTCTGCGCCAAGCTGCTCGGCGTACCCATGGGTTGCGACATCTGCTACACCAACCACGCCGAGGCCGACCAGGACGACATGGACATGCTCCTGACCCTGCTGGGCGTGGCCGGCATCAATTTCATCATGGGCATCCCCGGCTCCGACGATGTGATGCTCAACTACCAGACCACCTCCTTCCACGACGCGCTCTACGCGCGCCAGACGCTGGGCCTGCGGCCAGCGCCGGAATTCGAAGCGTGGCTTGCGCGCATGGAAATCCTCCACCAGCAGGATGGCCGCGTGCAGATGGCCGGCCAGCTTCCCGGCGCCTTCCGCCACGCGCTCGCGCAGCTGTCCTGAGTTGAGGAGTTTTCGATGAGCGACAGCTTCACCCCCAACCCCTGGCAGGAACTGCGTCGACTGACCGCCGCGCGCATCGCCCTGGGCCGCGCCGGCACCAGCCTGCCGACCGGCGCGCAACTGGACTTCCAGTTCGCCCATGCCCAGGCGCGCGACGCCGTGCACCTGCCCTTCGACCGCGAGGGCCTCGCCGCGCAACTGGCCGGACACGGCCGCGCCACCTTGCTGCTGCACAGCGCTGCCGCCGACCGCGACACCTACCTGCAACGCCCTGACCTGGGCCGCCGGCTGAACGAGGAATCGGTGGAGACCCTGCGTCGCCACGCCGACCGCCACCCGCAGGGTTATGACCTGGCGGTGGTGATCGCCGACGGTCTCTCGTCGCTCGCGGTGCAACGTCACAGCCTGCCCCTGCTTCAGCGTATGGAGGAGCAGGCGCGCAACGAAGGCTGGAATCTTTCCCCGGTGGCGCTGGTGCAGCAGGGCCGGGTCGCCGTGGCCGACGAAGTCGCCGAGCTGCTGCGGGCGAAGATGGTGGTGATCCTGATCGGAGAGCGCCCCGGCCTGTCCTCGCCGGACAGCCTCGGCCTGTACTTCACCTGGGCGCCGAAGGTCGGCCTGAACGATGCCTACCGCAACTGCATCTCCAACGTGCGCCTGGAAGGCCTCAGCTACGGTCTCGCCACGCACCGGCTGCTGTATCTGATGCGCGAGGCCTGCCGCCGGCAGCTGTCGGGGGTGAACCTGAAGGACGAGGCGGAGTTGCCGACGCTGGAGGGCGGCGGGCCGGGGGCGAACTTCCTGCTGACCTGAAAGCAGCACGGGCGGCTCTTCGTAGGACCGAGGGGGCGCCTGGCCCTTGCTCGCGAACGGGTTTCCAGCAGCTCCGTCGCCGAGGCGTTTCGCGAGCAAGCTCGCTCCTACAGTCCGTCGCCCCCTGAACATTCCCCTGTCACCACCCCACAAAACTTTCCAAGCAAGCTATCTCCTACAGCGTCTCAAGCCCCGTCTGCCAACCATTCCAGATCAAACGCTCGCTTGGATTGCGCTTTCAACAATTTCTAGTGCAGCATCGGACCAATGGCTATTCGCTGGCATAGCCCCTGCATCGCCATACCAGCCCACTCACCTCCCGCCGAGGCCCGCTTATGCGCATCGTGCAAGCCACGCTCGACCACCTCGATCTGCTCGCGCCGCTGTTCGTCAAATACCGTGAGTTCTACGGCATGCTCCCCTACCCCGAGTCTTCGCGGAAATTCCTCGAGAAGCGCCTGCGCCGCAAGGAATCGGTGATCTACCTGGCCCTGCCGGATGACGACGACAGCAAGCTGCTGGGCTTCTGCCAGCTCTACCCGAGCTACTCCTCGCTATCGCTCAAACGCGTATGGATCCTCAACGACATCTATGTCGCCGAAGAGGCTCGACGCCAGCTGGTCGCTGACCACCTGCTGCAGACCGCCCGGCAGATGGCCCGCGAGACCCAGGCCGTGCGCATGCGCGTGTCCACCAGCGTCAATAACGAAGTGGCGCAGAAGGTCTACGAGTCCATCGGTTTCCGCGAGGACAGCGAGTTCAAGAACTACATCCTGCCGATCAGCGACGATCTCAACTGAGGAGCTGATCCACGGTGCGGAGCGGCCCGCTGGCATCGGCGGGCCCGGCGCATTAGAGTGCAACCAGCGGAATCACCGCGGCCTCCGCATGAAGGGATCCCATGCGTATTTCCCTGCTTGTTCTGCGCACCGCCTGTCTCTGTCTCGCCTTCCTGGGCGCCAACGCCCAGGCCCAGACCCTGCGCATCGCCACCCTGGAATGGTCGCCCTACGTCGGCAGCGACCTGCCGGGCAACGGGCTGGCCAGCCGCATCCTGAACGAAGCCCTGGCGCTTAACGGCGACAAGGCAGAACTGGTCTTTCTGCCCTGGCAACGGGCCCTCAACGAATCCCGCGAGGGCCGTTTCGATGCACTGATGCCGGCCTACCTGTCGCCAGACCGCAGCCAGGACTTCTACACCTCGATGCCACTGCTGGACTCCCAGCTCGGCTTCTTCCGCCGCCGCGACCGCGCCCTGCCGATCAACCCGCGCGACCTCGACACTCTGCGACCCTACCGCATCGGCGTAGTGCGCGGTTACGTCAATCAAGAGCGCTTTGACGCCGCCGACTTCCTCAACAAGGACGTGGTGAGCAGCGACTGGCAGAACCTGGAAAAACTCCTGCGCGGGCGTATCGACCTGGCCGTGGTGGACCGCTACACCGGCTACCAGTTGCTCAGCCAGAACGCCCCGGCATTGCGCGAGCAACTCGAGTTCGTCGACCCTCCGCTGGAGATCAAGCCACTCTACGTGCTGGTGCCGAAGAAGCGCGCCGAAGGCGAAGCCCTGGCCGCCAGCCTCGATCGCGGCTTGCGCACCCTGCGCCGCAGCGGCCGTCTTCAGCAACTGATCGCCGAGGCACGTCTGGAAAGCGCGATGAACACCCGCGAAGTCGCTGCGCATCCGCTGGCCGAGCAGTTGCCGGCGACCAGCGATCAGCACGGGGCCACTCTGACTCCCCGGACGACAACGGACCTGCTGAGCTGGCAGGCGAGCCTGCTCTAGGACCGTGCGCCGGGCATTTGTCACAAGGCATTGCCGCGTTCACAGCGACAGGATTTTCACGCAGAAGCTGTAATATCCTCCCGCGGACCTCCGTCGCAGGATTCGACGGAGCGCGCCCCCGGCAGCCCGGCCGCGCCTTATAATGGGCGGCCCGGCCGTTCACCTTGTTGTCAGACAGGCTTCTCATGGAATTCAACCCGATCGACCTGATTCTCCACCTCGACACCTACCTGTCGCTGGCGGTGGCCAACTATGGCACCTGGATCTACGCCATCCTCTTCCTGGTGATCTTCTGCGAGACCGGCCTGGTGGTGACACCCTTCCTGCCGGGCGACTCCCTGCTCTTCATCGCCGGCGCCATCTGCGCCGCGGGCGGCATGGACCCGTGGATGCTCGGCGGCCTGCTGCTGCTCGCGGCGATCAGCGGTGACAGCACCAACTACGTGATCGGCCGAACCCTGGGCAAACGCCTGTTCAGCAACCCGGACTCGAAAGTCTTCCGCCGCGACTACCTGGACCAGACCCACGCCTTCTACGAACGCCACGGCGGCAAGACCGTGACCCTGGCGCGCTTCCTGCCCATCGTGCGGACCTTCGCCCCCTTCGTCGCCGGCATGGCCTACATGCCCTATGCGCGCTTCCTGTTCTTCAGCGTGGCCGGCAGCATCGCCTGGGTCGGCGGCCTGGTCACCCTGGGCTTCTTCTTCGGCAATGTGCCGTTCATCAAGCAGAACCTCTCGGTGATGATCGTCGCCATCATCGCCTTCTCCCTGGTGCCCATGCTGATCGGTTTCATCCGCCACAAGATGCGCCCCTCGGCCAAGGCCCAGCCCGGCGAGCACTGATCCGCCCATGTGGTCGTTCAGCGCCTGGCGCCGCCGGCGCTTCCTCGCCCGCTATCCGCTTGACGCAGAGCTGTGGGCGCAGGTGCGCGGGCACCTGCCGATCCTCGACGGTCTGAGCGAAGAAGAGCTGCGCCGGCTCGGCGAGCGGGCGCTGCTGTTCCTGCGCGACAAGCGCCTCTCGCCACTGCCGGGCATCGAACTGGACGACTACCGCCGCCTGCTGCTGGCCACCCAGGCAGAATTACCACTGCTGCACCTGCCGGACCTGAACTGGTACGGCGGCTTCCATGAGCTGGTCCTGTATCCCGACGACTTCGTCAGCCCGCAGAAGCACCGCGACCCGGCGGGCGTCATGCACGAATTCGACGACGAGCGCGCCGGTGAGACCTCGTTGCAGGGCCCGGTGATTCTCGCCTGGCCCGGCGTGGAAAACGGCGGTGGCTGGGATGCCTATAACCTGGTGATCCACGAACTGGCCCACAAGCTCGACATGCTCAATGGCGATGCCAACGGCATGCCACCGCTGCACCGCGACATGCGCGTCGCCGACTGGGCCGCCGCCATGCAGGCCGCCTACGACGACCTGAACCGCCAGCTCGACCACAATCCGCAGGCGCACACCGCCATCGACCCGTACGCGGCGGAAAATCCGGCCGAGTTCTTTGCCGTCACCAGCGAGTACTTCTTTACCGCTCCGGACCTCCTTTGGGCGGCCTATCCCAAAGTCTATGAACAGCTTTCGCTGTTCTACCGGCAAGATCCGCTCTCGCGCCTGCACAAGCTTCAGGCCGATCACCCCGAATATCAGGAAACTCAGGCGCACTAGGCGATGTCTGTGGCTTGGACACGGCAATCTGCCTATAATCCGCCGCACTTTTTCGGCCCGACCACTATCTGGAGTCGTCCATGAGCTACAGCAGCATCCCGGCTGGCAAAGACCTGCCGAACGACATTTACGTCGCCATCGAGATCCCGGCCAACCACGCGCCGATCAAGTACGAAATCGACAAGGACACCGACTGCCTGTTCGTCGACCGTTTCATGGCCACCCCGATGTTCTACCCGGCCAACTACGGTTTCATCCCGAACACCCTGGCCGACGACGGTGACCCCCTGGACGTGCTGGTCGTTACCCCGTACCCGGTCGCTCCGGGTTCCGTGATCCGCGCCCGTCCGGTTGGCGTGCTGAACATGAGCGACGAAGCCGGCGGCGACGCCAAGCTGATCGCCGTGCCGCACGACAAGCTGAGCGTGCTGTACCACGACGTGAAGGAATACACTGACCTGCCGGCCCTGCTGCTGGAGCAGATCAAGCACTTCTTCGAGAACTACAAGGATCTCGAGAAGGGCAAGTGGGTGAAGGTCGAAGGCTGGGGCGACACCGCCCAGGCTCACGACTACATCAACAAGGCCGTCGCTGCCTTCCAGGCCAAGTGATGGTGGCGCGGGTGACCGCGCCGTGAAGAGCCCCGCCCAGGCGGGGCTTTTTCATGACTGGGATTAGGCTTTTCGTCCCGACTTTGCTACCATCTTCGCCCCGCACGCAGCTCGCTGCGCTGCCACAGAATCAAGGCGGTCCGCCCTACCAGAAGTAAGGTTGGACCACCCCCTGAAAGCCGGCCACAAGCCGGCTTTTTTAATGCCCGCAAGCCTTGCGGAGCGCGGCATCGTGAAAGCTCGGGATATAGCACCCACACTTCGACCCACACCTTGCGGCAGCCGGCTCGGAGTGCGGGATCGCACTGCAGTCAACCATCCGCCTGCATTCGTCCTGACCACCAACTGCAGCGAATCTCACCGGAATGGTTTGAAACCATGATCGACGGGGCAGGCCCGGAAGCGGGCGACTGCCACCAGACATCTGAGCTTTACTCTTTTCGCCCACCTCGCATTCGCGATCCTGAAGACCGGATGGACGTCATTGACGGCTGAATACGCGTCTATCTGACGCATTGCGCCGGTGCCCGCGTATTGCGCTTTCTGCGCGGTGGCCGGTTCAAGGGTGAAAGCGGCTTTGCCTGGGGCTCAGCAGTCGTTGTCGGAGGCCCGGTTCCGCTCGCTCCATTCGCAGGGGTCATTGCCTGGCTACTTCATCGCAGCGCTGATTGAGTGAAAGTCCGCTATAGGCCGCCAGATGCAACGACCGACCATCAACGAAGATGGCTTGCGATCAGCAGTCCTGCGGAGCGTCCCTGCCTCGCTCAGACACACCCCGCACGTTGACCGAATCTGCTCGGAAACAACACGCCCGATGCAATGCATCGGGCGAGGGGGAATGGAGCAGATCTGACAGCGGCGCTTTTCTGCCTGACGGCGCGTTAGGGCGTCATGTTGATGCCGTTGGGGTTCTTCGAGACCGGCGTGGTCTTGACCACCTTGCCTTCCTTCAAGTCGACCATCGACACCGAATCAGCGAAGGAGTTGGTGACGTAGGCATAGCGTCCTTCGCGATCGATCACCACCCCATGGGCACCGGCACCCGTCTCCACCGTTTTTGCGACCTTGAAGTGTTCCAGATCGATCACGCTGACCGAGTTGCCAGGTTTTTCACGGGAGCCCTGGTTCGCCACCACAACAGTGCGCGAATCCGGCGTGGCGAACAGCTGGATCGGCATGTTGCCCACGCTCACCTTGTGCACCACCTTGCGAGTGGCGGTGTCGATCACCGCGACCGCGTTCTCGCCAGCCAGCGACACAGCGACCAGACGCCCGTCCGGCGTGAAGCCGACCTGCGCCGGCATCTTGCCTACCGGAATCTGTGCCACTTCCTTGCGGCTGGCCGTATCGACCACCGACACCGTGCCGCCCTTCATGTCGGCGAGGTAGATTTCCTTGCCATCCGGGCTGATGCGCAGACCATGCGGGAACTTGCCGACTGCGATGGTCGTCACCGGGCTGCGGCTCACCGCGTCGATCACGCTGATGGTGTTGTCACCGCTGTTGGTGACGTAGGCCGTGCTGCCATCCGGGGATACCACCACATGCGCCGGGTGCTTGCCCACCGGAACCTTGGCGACGATGGCTTCGTTGCCGGCATCGATGACCCACACCGCGCCAGGCTTGTCCACGTGACCGCCCTCGGCCTCCTTCTTCGCCTCGGCATTACCTGCCTTGCTCGGCTCCCCCATGTTGGTCACCCAGATGAACTTCCCATCGGGCGATACCTGCACGTTGTGAGGCTTCATGCCGACATGGATGCTGCTCAGCGGCTTCAGCGAAGCGGCGTCCAGCACGTCGACCACGGCCGCGCCCTCGTTGGCGGTATAGACCTTGTCGGCGGCAAAGGCGCTTCCGGCGAAGGCCAGCAGGCCAATCTGTACGGCTGCCAGAAGCTTGTTCTTGATGCTTTGCATGTTGGTCACTCCTTGTTGAGAAACGGGTACTCGTCTGCGCCGGCTTCATCAGCGAGCCGACGCAGTCATCTGTTTGAGGTCATCACCGACGAACTCGGCCCGGTTGCTTCTCCCGGCTCAGGGATGCAGCGGGGCACATCGCGCAGGCCGTAGCCGTCGGCAACGAGTGAAGGTTATGAGTGGTGGAATCTCCGAGCGCCTGAACAGGGCTGCGGGATGATCCTGGGCGCATTCATCCGAACGCTTCGTACGAGGCATATCCGTGTCCACCTTTCGAGAGGTTGGGCGTCAGCAGCCTGCCGACGCCCTGCTGCGGTTAGCGGCAGCAGCAGCCGCGTTTTTCCTTGACCGCGTTTCCATTGGCATTGGCGTTCTTCGCGCCCACTTTTTCCGGGGTATAGCCGGCGGCAAGCACCGCTTCGAAGAAGCGCTCCGAATCCACGATGGAGTCGATCTCCAGTCGACGTGCTGGCAAGTCGACTACCACGCCGGCTCCAGCGTCTACCGCGGCGACAGCCTTGCGCAGGGTGGCTTCACAGTGGCCGCAGGTCATGTCTTTGACTTCAATGCTGATCATCTCTGGGACTCCAGTTGTTGAGTGGATGGAGCCACTTTCAACCTTGACACAAGGTCAAGGTCAATACGCATCGAAGCGTTTTTTTTGCCTCCGGACAGACGGTCCTGATGCGCTGAGTCCTGGCTGAAGGTGCACGACAGAACTCCCCGGCTCACGACCGTCCCCACTGCATACAGACGGCAAATTCAATGACCTGCTCCCACCTATGAGGTGGAGCTGCGGCTCTGCACTTCGTCCATCTTCCGCGCCAACTCTTCGGGCGTGAGGATTTGCTTCTCGAAGCAGATGTTGGCGAATGCCACTATCCAGCGCTCGTAATAGCTGAGGGCCGAGATCATCTGAGCACCGAGCGCTTCGACGCCGCGTCGCTTCTCTTCGGTATTGATGATCTTGTGGAAGTCCAGTACGTCCGCGAGGGCATGACAACGCTTCTCCCAGGGCTCCAGTACGTGCTCACTTCGATCGATCGGACCCGCTTCCTCGCCACCGATGTCATTGGGGAGTTTGCGGACCAGGTTTTCCGACTGCGTCATGGGGCGCTCCTTGCGGTTGGTGCAGTGGCGGGAATGACTCCGATCATCGAGTCGCGCGTCACGAGATCTGCCAGTTCTTTCTCGCTGAAGTTATCCGTTCCCTCTGGCCGTCTTGGCACGACAAGGAATCGCACCATCGCCGTTGAGTCACTGACGCGGATCTCGACATCGTCTGGAATCAACGTACCGAATTCGGCAAGCACCAGGCGCGGCTCACTGACTGCACGCGCACGGTAGGGCTTGAGCTTGTACCAGTCCGGCGGCAGCCCCAGGAGTGGCCGGGGATAACAGGAACAGAGCGTGCAGACGATCAGGTTGTGCACCTTCTCGGTGTTTTCCAGTGCAATCAGCTGGGTGTCGTCATAGAAGCTGACCCCCAGCTCCTCGCACGCGGCTCGGCCGTTGGCCAGCAGGCGCGCCTTGAACGCCGGGTCGGTCCATGCTCGCGCGACAACCATGGAACCCAGAGCAGGCGTGCGCGAGTCCAGCACTTCGATCTGCCGCCTGATCTCGTCGGCGCCCAGGTATCCCTTGGCCACCAGGAGCTCCCGGACGGCCGTCTCCATGATCTCGTAGTAACCTGGCCCGCCGGACTCGGCGATCTCCTCGTGGGCATGTTCGTGATCATGCCCATGGTCGTGTCCATGTCCTGTCTTACTCATTGCTCGATGCTCTCCAGCCAGGTTTCGTAGACCTCGATCCGTAGCCCGTCATGGGCCGAGCCGGCGTAGTGCGGCCAGATTTCGGTCATGGGGAATGCCACACGGTAGTAGTGACGCTTTGCACCTGCGTTGCGGCCAAAGCCTTCCTGCTCGTTGTCGACACCTACAGGCTCGACGACAGCTTCGATGGTGCCCACCTTGCCGCGAATGTAGGTGGGCACGCGGTAGTGCCCCACTGGCGAGCGAGTGGCAATACGCACCCGGTCCCCGGCACGGAAGGGGGGCTGCTCTCCCAGCGCGAAGACGACATTGGCAGTGGGGACAGGAGCATTCCAAGGGCGAACAGACATGGGGTTTCCTCCTCGGCTGAGGACCTTTGCCGATGTTCAGATTGGATGGAAATTGCGACTTCTCGAAAAGTCGACCAGCTCTACCTCAAGCCAGCCACGCCCTGAAGCAAAGGCTCCAGGACAGCCAGCGCAGCCACGTGGTCCTGCGGCAAGCCGTACTCCGCAGCGAGAACCCCGGCAGCATCTTGATAGTCGATGTGGGTAGTGCCTTGCTCGTCCTCCCAGACCACCGCGCGCAACGGCAACTCCACCGCTGCGTGGGGGTTGGCCTGCATGGCAGGCGTACCGCCTCTGGGATTCCCGAACAGGATGAGCTGGGTCGGCCGCAGGGTAGTCCCGGCCTGCTGTGCAGCGGCCCGCTGATCGATATCCGCGAAGATGGTGACTCCGTGCGACTGCAATGTCTGGTGGAGCCGCAAAAGCGTGGTGGCAAAGTCGAATTGGCTGGTAATCGTCCGTGTGCGTGATGGATGTTCCATGGATCAGCCTCGGCAGTCGCAGGTAAAAGGAACCACGAAGACGATAGTCCGTCGCCGACAGACTGCCAGAGAAACCTGCATCGCCATGTGTCCCCCTTGAAGTCTGTCGCGGGCCCGGAGCAGCGTACGGAAAGTGGACACTCCCTCCGCGATACGGGTCGGAGGCCAACACACGGCGTGTCTGCCAACCAGGCGCCTCGCCGACATCATGGATCACTCCTCGTGTTCGCTGCCCTGTCGAGCCGAGCCGCCTCCAGGTTGCCGCGAGTCACAGGCACAGACCTTCCGGTGCTGTGATCAGTCAACGTCTTCGCAGGCGGAAGTGGCTTGGAGACAAAGCTCTCGAGCACAGTGACCACCCCACCACGGGCGAGGAAATCCGCTTGGGCGTCAGCCAGCGCCTGGCGCGCCTCCTGCGGCGTACGGTAGTTCCTGTAGTCCATGGGAATACTGGCGGCCTGCAAGATGGCCGATTCGTCATCGGCATTCGACGCCAGGGTCTGCAAGGTGGCGGGTGGCGCGCGCAATGGCTTGGTCCGGGACACGATGTGCTTCCTCCCATCAGGTATGGATTCGTCGGCGAACTCCCAGGCAAGGCTCAGTAAAACATCTGTGGGCCACCCTTTAGTTGAATTGGCAACACCAACGAGTTACTTCGCCGCTCCCGGCTACGCCAGTGAGCTTCAGAACTCTTACCCAGCCTTTGGAGACAAGACACATCATTACTTCACCACAGGAGATTATTAATAACCAAACAACTTAAAACCCACCACCCAGTGCACGCCAGCCATCTACCCTAACCACGCCAGCAAACATCACACACCGCCAGCGATTCGCCTTGCCAAAGACAAACAGCCTGCCTGCACGCAACAACAAATCGATAATGAGAACCGCTGACCACCCAGCCAGATCCCTTACCACGAGATTAAAGCCCGGCCCTTGAAATCATAATAATATTTCACGAAATCATTATTCAGACCAATCACTTCAAATAGTGTTGCAATGGGTTGTCGGCTTTGAGCAACCGGCTTAGCTTGATTCCGTCGCCAACCAGGCGAGCTCCGGCATTCATAGGAGGCAACAGCATCCGAAGCATCAAGTCTGTAGAGACTACGCCACCTAAATTCTTTACCAACCAATCATCGATTAACTTCCAGGTGTTGCACTGCACCCAGAACGAGCACTTCGTTATTACCGCCGCAGACAACGCCAGTGATACAGAGTTACTGCAGGCCCTGCGAGAACACGGAATAGCCGTCTGGTTTACGCCAGCACCTGCTCATCAACTTCGGCTGGCAGTCAGCGCTCCAGTTTTCATAAGAGTTATTCGTGGCGAAAACTGAAATCTGCAAATCCGCCCTACCGGACCAGGCTAGCCGCCGAATTGATAAATGATCGATGCCATCCCTGGAGATATCCATGACTGACGTTCTAAACGCCCCTGATTCGGATCGCTTCAATCCGAATACCACCGCACTACTGTTCACGGACCCTCAAATTGAAGTTCTGACCGAGAATGGCGGCGCCTGGCCTTTCGTGAAGGAGGCCGTGGAAGCCAACCGTACGCTGGAAAACATCGAGCGGCTATTCAAGGCGGCAAAGGCCCACAGCTATGAGGTGTTCGTCTCCCCGCACTATTACTACCCAACCGATCATAACTGGCATTTCCACGAGCCTCTCGGCCAGGTCATGCACTTCAACCACATGTTCGAACGCCGCAGCCCTCTCAGCCTGGAAGGATTCGCAGGTTCCGGAGCCGATTGGGTACCGTCCCTGCGGCCCTATATCGAAGACGGCAAGACCATCGTCGTCTCACCACACAAGCTGTACGGCCCGGAAACCAACGATCTGGTCCTGCAATTGCGCAAGCGCGGCATCCAGCGCGTCATCCTCGGTGGAATGCTGGCCAACATGTGCGTCGAGGCTCATGCCCGCGAGCTGATCGAACAGGGTTTCGAACTGGTCATCGCCCGCGATGCTACTGCCGGCCCTCGCCATCCCGAATGGGGTGACGGCAATGTCTCGGCACAGATCAACTTCCGCTATCTCGCGCGCGATGTGCTCAGTACGGACGAAATCCTCCAGCGCCTGGCCCCTGCCCCTCTCTGACTCTCGCCAGCGACCTTTCACCCGATACCTCGTCATCGGAATCGGCCGGGCGCGAGCAACGCCCCACTACCGGTGACTACTGCAGCTGACCCACATTCTCTCAACTGGAACGTCAACATGACCCCGTCCCTCAGAAAGACCCTGATCTCGGTTTGCCTCCTCTCCTCCATTACCCTGCTGCCTGTGCACACTTTCGCCGCCCAGGCCGCTGATGCCACCCTGTACTCGGTGAACCGCGGTGACCCTGCACTCAAAGCTGGCGGCAAGTACATCGACCAGATGGTGTCGGACTTCATGAAGAAGAACGACCTGCCCGGTCTGTCGATGGCGATCGTCCAGGCACCCTATATCCCGCGCGCAGCCGGTTACGGCCTGGCAACCGCAAGCAACGATGAACTGGCATCGATCAAGACGTCCTGGAACGTCGGCCAGATCACCCAGGCCTTCACCGCGGTGGCTATTTTCCAGCTGGTGGAAATGGGCAAGCTGGACGTTTCCGAACCCGTCTCCCGCTACATCACCGATGCCCCGCGCAGCTGGCATGACATCACGATCCTTGAACTGATGCAGCACGCTTCCGGAATCCCGGACTTCCGCCACCATGGCTACAAGGCGGACCAGGCGTATACCCCAGAAGAGCTGATCGACCTGGTGAAGGACAGCTCCCTGCTGTTCAAACCGGGTACCAACGTGCGCGACAGCGCCACCGACTTCATCCTGCTCGGCAAAATCGTCGAGAAGGTGAGCGGCATGTCCTATGAGGACTTCGTCTGGAAGTACCAGATCAAGCCCCTGGACCTCAAGAACACGATGTTCCCGGCTGACATGGCGACCCGCGTACACCTTGACCGCCCCACTCCGACCAAGGTCGGTAATCAACACTCGAAATTCAAGGCTGACCAGGTCTTCATCGACCCCAGCGAGGCGGCAACTGGCTACCGGAGCGTAAACGGCAAGAACGTGGCCGTCGGCATCAATGAATCGAAGAACCTCTACGCCTATGGCGGCATCTGGTCCTCCGCAGAAGACATCAGCCGCTGGGACATCGCCCTCGCCGGCAGCGTTCTGCTCAAGGACGCCGCTCACCGCGACACCATCTACAAACCGGCCAAGCTGAAGAACGGCAGCGTAGTTCCGGCGATGGCCGGGTGGGAATTCACCCGTCATCCAGGCTTCCTCGAGATCAAGGGCAGCAACGCTGGCTTCAGCGCCTACCTGAGCCGCTTCACCGCCGGCGACGAACTGGTCTGCGTCACCCTGATCACCAACAAGCAGGATGTCGACATGACTGCGCTGGGACGAGACATCGCCGAGGCGTACAAGCCGGGCCTTGGGTCCGGACTGGATTCGGACAAGGTGGTCAACCTGGAAAGCAAGTTCAGTGTGGATGAAACCATCACCCGCCTGAAGGAAGACCTCGCTCTGCACAAAGTGCCGGTATTCGCCGAGTTCGACCACGAGAAGAACTCCCGTGGTACCGGTAGCCAATTGCGCCCGACCAAGGTCCTGGTGCTGGGCAACCCAAACGTCGGCAGCAAGGTGATGCTCGACAAGCAGGGCGCGGCACTTGACCTGCCCCTGCGCGTCGCGGTCTGGCAGGATGAGCGCGGCCGCGTCTGGGCGGGTTACGAGAACCTCGACCAGCTGTCGCAGAAGTACGGCATCACCGACACTGCGACACTCGATAAAATGACCCGCTTCATGAACGATCTGCTGCTCAAGGCGGTTAGCGTCTACCAGCCCTGAGACATCGTCAGGACGTGAGGTCAAACTTGCGGAGTGGCAGCCGTGATCCGTCAGCTGCCGCTCCGGAACCAGCCCGATCACGCGTCACTGAATATCGTTTCCGGAAACCCACGCCCCTGAATGCACAAGGCCCGCTCGTAGCGGGCCTTGTGCATTTCAACCATCGCAATCCATTGCTGGCGAAGGAACGCCTCCGCGTACGGCCCTTAGGCGCTGACCAGGGCCATGAAAGCGTCGAGATTCGCGATGCCAAGGGGACCAGGCAGTTGTACGACAGTTCCTGGCGCGGCCAGCAGTGTCGGATCGGTGCAGAGGTACTTCATGTCGTAGAACAGCGCATTGCGGTAGACACCGGCCGTCGAACCTCGCTGCAGCGGCTCGGTGTTGAGCAGTCGGGAACTACTGATCATCACATCGAACGGCATGGATGTGCAGCGACCCAGAATGCGCATTTCCTGCAGCGACGAGGCGACTGCAATGCGGAAATAGCCCAACTGGTTCAGCATCTGCTCCTTCCAGAGTGCCTCGCGATGCAGGTTCTCGGTAATCAGGATTCGCAGGTGCTTGTTGGCCATGGTGCCGTACTCGGGGTAGATGATTAAACGTTGTGCCTTTGCGCCCACCGCTTTACTGGACCGGCTAGCGGGCGCCAGGATGATCCGCGCAAAGCTGCTCACACGCCGCCTCGCAGCGGGTGAGCGACGATGGGTTTCCATCAGCCGTTGTCTACGTTGTCTACAACGAACGATTCGCTTCCCCTCCTTCCGGTTTGTCTTTTCCCGGGGGGGGTTTCCGCTCATTGGCAACCACGACAATGACTCGTACCTGGCGTGGGTATCGTTAGAGCGAAAGCTCGGCAAGCCGCCTAACTACGCTCAACCAAACACGCAACAGAGCCAGCGGGAAAGCCTCCTCGTGAAGTCGGCACACTAGAAGCCGCATTCACGGCGGACGACTCAGACCGGAGGGCGAAATACAGCCGATACACGAAGAAGCTGGAAATCTAGAAATAGAGCTTACCGGTGGCTTCGGATAGCTTTTCCAGGCCATGCAATCGATACCAGGCCGTGCTGCTTGCACAGGATTGATCGTCCTTGCCGCAACTTTCCACGCTGGCCGAGGCCGTATAACCCACGAGGAGGAAAGTGCAGCAAAGCCATACAGCGGATATCGCCAGAGTCTTTTTCATCTTGTCTATCCACACCCAATGGAAGCAGGAAATATCGCTGGGCTGACGTTCGGCCTTGGCCGTCGCGCCCTGTCCACATCGATCAATGCTTGCCATCAGTGTGCGCCGCTGACGCCTGCGCGATAACCGCTCAGGGTTGCAAATAACCGACTAATGAAAACCCGCCCCCACCACCCCAGGCGTCGCACCGCGAGGCCCCTGGCATTAACAGGAAAATCCGCCACGCCCGGCAAGAGCGAATAATGAGACATTGAGCAGCGCTCATTTCCTGCCAGGGCAAAGCAAAGAAGGCCGTGACTCATTAATCGGCTCATTAATTATTCAGGCAAAGTTTTCCTCGACTCCCCGTGCTATTTCCGCTGGCCATTCAGTTGCCATGGAGTCATCGAATGCCTGTCATTTCCCCCACGCTCACCACTCGCCTTTATCGCCCACTGTGGGCAATAGGCTCACTGGTCCTCTCCACCGGGATCGTCGGCCCGGCACGCGCGGACTTCCTCACAGACAGCAGTGCGCACCTCGAGTCCAGGACCTATTACTTCAACAGCGACATGCGCGACGGCAGCTCCGCCAATCCGCAGGGTGCCTCCAAGCACGAGGAATCTGCCCAGGGATTCATCCTCGACCTGCAATCGGGCTTTACCGAAGGCCCCATCGGCTTCGGTGTGGATGCCGTGGGCATGCTGGGCCTGAAGCTCGACTCCAGCCCCGCGGACAGCAACAGCGGTCTGCTCCCCTCCAGCGGCCATCAACCGCGTGGCGCTGCCGATCAGTACGCCAAGGCAGGCGTCGCCGGCAAACTGCGCTTCGCCCAGACCCGTCTGAAGTTCGGCGCCCTGTTGCCGGATATGCCGCTGCTCCGGCACGACGACACGCGCCTACTGCCGGCCATGTTCCACGGCACGCAACTGGCGAGCACCGATATCCCCGGACTGATAGTCACCGCGACACGCCTGGAGCGTTACACCGGCCGCGACTCCACCGATGCGCAGGACATCCGCCTGAACTGCAAGAACAAGCGCTACACCTGCGACACCACCGGCAACCGTTTCGACGCATACCAGGCCGACTATCAGATCACCGAGCACTTCCAGTTGCAGTACGCCCGGGGCGGACTGGAAAACGTCTATCGCCAGAGCTTCGTCGGCGTAGTCGGCCGGCAGCCCCTCGGTCCGGGTCAGGCAAACGTGGATCTGCGCTGGTTCGACAGCGACGACGATGGTGCCGCCCGAGCCGGCCGGATCGACAATCGCACCCTGAGCGCCCTGCTCGGCTACAGCCTCGGCAATCACACCTTGAGTGTCGGCTGGCAACGCCTTACCGGCGACAGCTCGATGCCCTACCTAGATGGCAGCACGCCTTACCTGGTCAACTACGTGCAATACAACGATTTCGCCAATGCCGGGGAGCGCTCCTGGCAGCTGCGCTACGACTATGACTTCCGCGGTCTCGGCATTCCCGGCCTGAGCTTGCTCACCCGCTACGTCAGCGGCGACCACATCGAGGTAGCCGGCGACCAGGAAGGCCGGGAGTGGGAGCGCAACGTCGAGTTCAAATACGTGGTTCAGAACGGCACCTTCAAGGGCCTCAATCTCCGACTGCGCAATGCGACCTACCGCACCAACTTCGAAGAGTCCGCACGGGATATCGACGAAACCCGCTTGATCGCCACCTACAACTTCTCGCTCCTCTGACAGGCGAGGAGAAACAGCGCCAGGCCCCGGCAGGCCTGAGGCCGTTAGCCTGGCCGAGGGCTGCCCCGGAACCGGAAGACGGACAGCAGAGAGTCTGCCCGTTCATTAATGGATCATTTGTTTTCTGAGGCCGACCAGCCGGAGTTCCCGCGTGATATCTCGCTGCGATCTTTCACGCTCACGGAGCTATCGCATGTCCGCCCTCAACCTGAACCCGTCCCCGCGTGCGCTCGGCTGTGCCGTCAGCGCCCTGGCACTGGCCGGCAGCTTTGCCATGCCAGTACGCGCGGATTTCCTGAAGGACAGCAGCGCGCGCCTGGAATCGCGCACCTATTACTTCAACCGAGACTTCCGCGACGGCAGCTCGTCCAACCCGCAGGGTGCCTCCAAGCGCGAGGAAACCGCGCAGGGCTTCATTCTCAACCTGCAGTCGGGCTACACCGAAGGCACCGTCGGCTTCGGTGTCGATGCCCTGGCCATGCTCGGCGTGAAGCTCGACTCCAGCCCCGCCGACAGCAACAGCGGCCTGCTGCCCTCCAGCGGCCACGACCCGCGTCAATCCGAGGACCAGTACGCCAAGGCCGGCGTCACCGGCAAGCTGCGCGTCTCCCACACCCAGTTCAAGTACGGCGCGATGCTGCCGGACATGCCGCTGCTCAAGTACAACGACGGCCGCCTGCTGCCCAACATGTTCCACGGCGCGCAGCTGACCAGCGAGGAAATCGCCCACCTCAAGTTCACCGCCACACGCCTGGAGCGCTATACCGCGCGCGACTCCACCGATGCCCAGGACGTGCGCCTGAACTGCAAGAACAAGCGCTACGCCTGCGATACCACCGGCAACCGCTTCGACTCCTACCAGGCCGACTACCAGGTCAACGACCAGCTCC